>NZ_JAVWVO010000008.1:0-186531 GCF_036666595.1 Acinetobacter sp.
ATGGTGAGGTCTTTAATGCCGAGTTGAATTAAGCCATCGATCAGTTCAGCAGGTTGTCCTGCTGTACCAAAACCACCAATCATGATGGTTGAGCCGTCGGTGATTTGGGAGAGCACTTCCGCGAGGGATGCCGCGCTTTTATCTATCATTAGATAACTCCATTGTGCATCATGCAAATTTGAAAAGGCGCGGAAAACTAACTTATACTGGAGGTATGATTCAGCTAAAACCACATTCCCTAGTTTTTTAGTTCGATTTCCTTATCTGTTCATTTTTTATAATTTCTCCGCTTTGGGATAGATAGTGACCACAGGTTTTGTTCGATGATCGAACAAAATACCTATATATCGAACAAAACCTGATTATTTCACTCTGATTTCACGTTATAGTAAAAATAATGAAGAAATAAAAATGGATAAAGGGAACACGATGGAAGAAGCAACTGAGACAAGAGAAAAGTGTCTTCAACACAAAGACAATAAAAAAACCATTCGACATGAAGATTTTGTCGCAGGGATCAGTAAAGGTATGGCCATTCTCGACAGCTTTGGTACTGACCGACATCGTTTAAATATCACTATGGCAGCAGAACGCACAGGCATGACCCGTGCCGCGGCACGACGCCATTTACTCACTCTTGAATATTTAGGCTATTTAGAATCTGATGGCCATTATTTTTATTTAACTCCTAAAATTCTTAAGTTTTCAGGGTCTTACTTGGGTGGAGCACATCTTCCTAAAATTTCACAGCCTTTGCTGAACCTGCTCACCAATCAAACCTCACTCATTTTTTCCGTGATGGTTCTAGATGGCTATGAAGCCATTACCATTGCACGCAGTGCCGCGCACCAACAAACGGATCGTGTCAATCCTTATGGTCTACATTTGGGAAATCGTTTACCTGCACATGCGACATCGGCAGGCAAAATTTTACTGGCCTATCTAGATGATCAGGAACAATATGAATGGCTGAATCAGTATCCGCTACAACGCCTAACCAAATACACCCATACCAACAATGAAACATTTCTGGCTTTATTGCATGAAATTCGAGAGCAAGGTTGGTGTTATTCATGTGAGGAACATGAATTGGGCGTACATGCCCTTGCCGTTCCGATTTATGGGCAACAGTTAAAAGTGGTGGCAGCCTTAAATATTGTTTCCCCTACCATGCGCACAACTAAAGAGTATTTGATTCAACACATACTGCCATTACTACAAGAAACCGCACGCGAACTACGTAATATTCTTTAATGCTCAAAAGAAAATCACGCAGCGCTTATCATCTATAGGTCTATGATTCAGCCGAGAGCAACTAGAACAGCTTTCTGTGAATTTCCTCTTTGTCTTAGCTTAAGTTTAAGGGTTGACGTATAAACTCAAAATCGTTCTATAGGTTTGAGCATTGGGTCTAATCTTTTCAGACTGTTCTGGTGAGGTGATGATGACAAGGTACTGCCCGACCGCTGAAAATGGCAAAGTGACTTCACCTAAACCATTGGTCTCCAACTGGATCGTTTTTTCAGGCTCATCCAATGTGGTGGCTTGTTTCTCTAGTGTGACCTGAAAACCTGACGCAGCTTTATTGCCCAAATTCAACTTCACTCTGAATGGTGTTTTTAATGAAATTTGATTTGGATGTCCTGAAAACTCTAATCTTAAACCTTGTTGGGCGTGCTCTTGCTTCACCGCACTATATTGTTGCTTAGAAAAATAACTCAGCAACTGATCAACACGTTGCACAGTAAACTGCTGGGTTTTCGCTTGTACTTCACTTGGAGTCATAAAGTGACGTTCAGCCAGTGGCGCTAAATCTTCAGCTTTTGCATCTAAGATACGTAACCAACGCTGCCCCACTTTTGCATATTTAAGCTCACCTGTTCGGAGTCCAGTAACTGCATAAGTTCCCACTTGATCCGTTTTCACTTCGGCTAGACTTAAAGCTTTGCTATGACTCAGGGTTAACTCTTGAGTTTCTCCCTTCGGCGTGAGTACTTTAAAGTTAAAGCCTTTAATCGCCACTTCTGAGTCGAAGGGTTGCTCTGCAAATCCTGCCAAGATTGCAGTGTTCCCACCTTCTATCACATAATTGCTTGGTGCAACAAAAGGTGCATGTGCCCAACCATTTGCGACCAAGATACTCAGTAAGCAAGCCAAACCTATTTTTTTCATCGTTGATATTCCATTTATGTATCGTTGTCCATCGTCAACCAAATCAGTTTCCCCTTTAAGCCATTCATAGATGGCTTAAAGGTATGGCCTGTTTATTGAGCTGAGGCTTGCCCTACTTTTTTTGCATACTGTTTAATATCGTTTGCTTGAATGGTGGTTTTACCCTTTGCAATGGCTTTGAATTGCTGTGCAGCAATCTCCTGCATTTGAGTTGTACCAGTCGCCAAATTATGGTCAAAACGTTGCATAAACTCGTCGACATATTCTTGTTCAGTCACAATCAAATCTTGATTGGTGTCGGTCTCAAAATATTGTTTATCGCGCGCTGTTAAATAGTCGCCCAACGTCACATAATTTTTACCCTGACCATATTGCGCGATAAACTCATTCACATTACTTGGCATCGGCATTGAAATGGGTAATTTGGCACGGAAACCATCATGTGTCCCTGTATTTGCCCCAGCCAACTTTGCATCTTCAGCATTAATCAAACCATCTTGGTTCTGATCAAAACCATCAAAAGTCTTTTCACCAGAGGCTTGGAACTCTTTCAACGTCAACTTTTGATCTTTAGTTTTATCTAAAATACCATAACGGACATGTGCCTGTTTTAAAGACATTTCACGTCGTTGCTTAAGTACAGGGTCTAAGCGTTCCTGTTCAAATTGTGCAAACTGTTCGGCTGTCACTTTTTTAGTGTTCGCAAAAAGTGCGGCATAATCCTGCGTATATTGCTGTGTTACCAGTGCAGCACTCGGTTGTTTATTTTCTGGGTGATAAAGCGCATGAATGGCATAAGCTTGTTGGTAACTATCCGTTTGTGCTGTTTTGTCTGCAGCTAAAATACTCGCTGAAGCACTTAGCATAACGATGCCCGTTGCCAATGTAGTCATGATTTTCATGGTGATTTCATTTCCTGAAGGTTAAGTTTGCTAGACGGAATCTCAGTTCTATCTAGCTTTGAAATTAGTATTTAAATTCGACACTTGCGACAATATTACGACCTGGTTCTGCGGCACGATCGATCAGACTGGCTTGGTTCGTTCCTGTAATGGTGCCCACTGCGGCATAGTCCCAATACGTCTTATCAAAGATGTTATTCACCGCCACGTTCAACTTAGTGAACTTATTCATATTCCAGTAAGCTGAGAGATCAAACACGGCATAACCTGCAACATGTTGATACTCCACGTCATCTTGGTAGGTACTCACATCTTTAGATGCAATTTTGTCCCCGACCGCAGTTGCAGTTAAACCTAAACCAAAGACTTTATCTGGGTGGTCATAAGCAAAGGTGAGGCTGCCCTTTTCAGGTTGTACTGAATTCACCCCACTTTTCAGGCCATCTTTATTTTCTGCGGTGCCTTTGGTTTTACCTGCCACTAAAGCGAGGCTAAATCCATCCGAGTATGGAATAAATTGACCCAAATCAATACGTGTAGACAGCTCACCGCCCCAAATTTCGGCATTGGCTAGGTTTTCTGCACGGTAGTAACCATAAGGATATTGTGGTGTGGTGTCATAGTTGTGGTAATCGATGAAGTCACTGTATTTGGTATAAAAACCTGTGACATCAAACTTGATACCATCAATTGAAGTATTTCTCAGTCCAATTTCAAATGCATCACTGGTTTCTTCATCAAGATTCGTGTTACCAATCACGATATAACTTGGATTGCCTGCGGTGGTTTGATAGATGCCACCCATCTCAGTAGGTGATGGGATACGTGTACCGCGTGTGTATTTAAAATAACTGTAGTTTTCAGGAGTGAATTGATAACTGGCCGCAAAACCCGGCGAAACATAACTAAAGTCACGTGCTTGGACATCACTATAGCTCGAAGAATCTGGTCGATACTCCTGTCGTTCAAAACGAAGCGATGGTGTTAGGGTTAAGTCACGACCAAAGAGCCCCAAACGAATTTCATCTGAGAAATAGGCTGCATAACGCTTTAACTCAGAATCCAGTAAGTAACCATCTTGGTAGAGTGTTGGTAGTGTTGCACCATTGCGTAAATCGACTTTGGTACTGGAATAATCTTTTTGGTCGACCGCAAGACCATATTTTAAAGTCTGCTGCTCTAAGTTCTTCGATGCATCAAACTTAATCCCTGTATTTTTTTCTTTATAAGTGGTTGAGAAATCACGTTTCGTATTCGCATTATTCATAAATGAAGTCGCGGTTTCGTTATTTGATTCCTGATACCAAATTTTGCTTTTCAACTGATCAAATAGTGCCAATGACTCAGGTTTATAAATATGTTCAAGACTAAATTGGGTACGATCTATGTCCTGCTGCTGGGTGGCATCGCTTTTATAATTACTAAATAAACTGGCACTAATGTCTGTGGTATCGGCACTTTTACGATAGAAATCTCCTGTCAAATTAAACTGATGCTGATCGGAGAGCGCCCATATAACTCGGCTCAATACGGCATCAGAGCTCCAATCCGTTGGGAACGCTTTGGTTTTCGAGTTAGGTTTTGTTTCATGTCCATCACGATGAGCATAAGCAACTAAGGCTTTCACCTCATCATTGCCTACCGCCCCTGTTACCGAACTTAACCATGCTTCATCCGCAGAGCTATAGCCTGCTTTGGCAGTACCCGCAATGGTTTTTCCATCTACCAAATAATCTTCGGGAGATTTGTTTTTAAATGAAACGCGTCCACCGATTCCGTCAGTAGATGCATCTGTTGTTCCGGAAACAATATCTACCGAGCTAAACATTTCAGGCTCGATATAATCACGACCTGCACCACGTTGACTCATACTGTTAGGCGGAACATAAGAGCTGACCGTCGCTTCAGCAATATCAACCCCATCAATATCTAAGCCAATACGGTTGGCATCAATCCCACGAATGTTATAACCACTCGTTCCAGTTCCATCGAAAAAGGTACCACTGCCCGCAACT
This sequence comes from Acinetobacter sp., assembly GCF_036666595.1. Taxonomy (GTDB): domain Bacteria; phylum Pseudomonadota; class Gammaproteobacteria; order Pseudomonadales; family Moraxellaceae; genus Acinetobacter. The sequence goes on from NZ_JAVWVO010000008.1 coordinate 5,090, forward strand.
GAAAATGGCGCTTGTACCAAAGGCAAGTACTTCACGATACTTGCCATATCGGTCACCCCAGTTTTATCTAAATTTTCCCGATTAATCGTTGTCTTAGAAACTGCGGCTTGATCTTCATGTTCAGCATAAACCGTAATCTTTGGAAGTGAGGCTGAAACTAAAACATTGTCTTGTGCAAAGCTCTTAGAACTCAAAGCTGTGGTCATGAGCACAGCCAAACATAATGATAAATAGCAAGGTCGGAGGTTCAAACTTTTAACTTCGTCGCCCGAAAATTGCGACTGATATTGCTTCATACTCATGCGGTTAAACCCACCTCTTAAATGATATTGATAATCATTACATATAATTCAAATTACTTTTCCATGCCCTCAAGGACGGCGGCTAGGAAAGATAATTGATATAGGGATACTTTGTGGATGCGAATCATAATCAATTAGATTATTATTTACAAATAATATTTGCTTTTATTTTATTTTTTCAGCGAACCAGACTGTTCAAAAAATAGTTTTTGATTTCAATACTTAACTCAAGCTGACTAGCTTTTTGATCAATTTGCATGCAAAAAAATCGTCAAAATTTAAATCACCTATCAAGCGTTTTAAGCGAAAAATGACGTGACGCTATAACTAATTCGGAGAATACCAACACAGTTCAACTCCATCCTTAAACTGCAAATCATCGATGCGAGATATGAAAAAGCAGTGCATATCCACATATACACTGCCTCGAATAAAACCGTCAGTTCATTCTTAAAAACAATATTTTAATAATGAACTGATCACTGAAATGCTGCATGAAGCAAGTAATGGTTTTGTCAGTGAGGAGGTCAAAACAACAGAGTCCCCCCTTTACTCTACCGAACCACAACTTTCGGATTAGAGTTACCCCACATGGTGTAGACATCTGCTAGCAAAGCACCATTGTATTCTTCCAAATCACTTTGCTTCACTATTGCGCCCCCTTGTTCGCCAAACAGGACCACTTCATCATTGGCACGAATATCTGGAAAATCAGTGACATCCACCATGGTAGTATTCATGGAGGTACGCCCGACTACAGGCACTTTATGCCCACGAATCAGTACATAGGCTTTATTACTAAACGCCCGTCGATAACCATCTGAATAACCAAGCGGCAAATTTGCCAATAGTGAATCACGCTTCAAGGTATACGTTTGATCATAGCCGACTGTTGTGCCTTTCAAATAGGCATTGACTGTTGCCACTTGAGTTTTAAAGGTCATCAGCTTTTTATATTCAACTCGATCTGGAAGGCTGTCACCATAAATCACACCGCCTGCACGTACCATATCTAGGTGTGACTCTGGAACCGTCAAGGTCGCAAAAGAATTTGCGGTATGTAAAGTCAGTGCTTCTCGCTTTAATTTGGCTTTTTTAATTATCCAATCCGTTTGCTGGTTAAAGACAGCCAAACGTTCACGCACATATTTTTCATCTTCCACAGCATAATGCGTCATGATGCCCACCAGCTTTAAATTTGGCAGTTTGGTCATGCGTAGCGCTTCCTGTTTACCTATTGTACTGTCCAGCTCTAAACCGTTTCGGTCCATACCCCCTGCATTTAAACCCAAATGATACGCAAGGGTTAAACCTTGTTGTTTTGCCCATTCTGACAGGTGCTGTGCTTGTTCATAGTTCCCCAACAACTCTTCCATGTTTAAGGAAGCAGCATTTTGGATTTCTTGGTCAGTCGCTGCACGTAATCTTAACAGCCGTCCCTGATAACCAGACTTACGTACCATCGCGGCTTCAGCATTACTGGTGATACCAACACAGGGCACATTGAGCTTAATAATACTCGGCATCAACAGTTCAATCCCGTGACCATAAGCATCGGCTTTCATGACCGCGCAAATCTGGCTTTTGTCCTGTAGTTGCTGTTGTAAGGTCTGAATATTCTGCTCAAAGGTCTGTACATTAATTTCGACCCAGGCATTGGCCTGTGGTGCTGCCACCTGTGTCGCTGAAAGATGTGGCGTCAATAACGGTGCGGCAAAACTGCTCTGTATATGGAGTAATCCTGCACCCAACATGCATGCCCAAAGTGTCGCTTTTTTCAAAATAAATCCCTCTGTTTTGCGATAAAAATAAAGGGGGAATATTCCCCCTCTGTTCCTTAATTATTTTCTGGCATTTCATCCTGTTCAATGCGGCGACCATGGGTCAAAATCCAGTTACGCTCTGCATATTTTTTCGTTTTATAATAATAAGCAATCCCCAATCCAATAAACCAAAGTGGAGAGAACGCCAACGAAATCATGGTGTCATGATCGAGCGCCAAAATCGCGACCACAAAGATTAAGAACAACAAGGTAAACCATGCCATAAAACGTCCACCTGGCATTTTATACGCCGACTGTTCATGCAGTTCAGGCGCTTTTTTGCGATAAGCCAAGTACGACAAAATAATCATAGCAAAGGTGAAAATACACAAAATCGAGGTGAAGGCTGAAATGATGATAAATGCCGTCATGACATCAGGCACAATGAACAAAATAGAAGTACCTACCACCACACAGAACATCGAGAACATTAAACTCAATACAGGTACTTTGCTTTTCGACAGTCGAGCAAAGCTTTTCGGTGCATCTTTTTCTACCGCTAAACCGAACAACATACGACTGGTGGCAAACACCCCACTGTTCGCTGAAGACATGGCAGAAGTAGCCACGACAAAATTGACAATACTGGCTGCTGCGGGCAAGCCAATCAACGTAAACATTTCAACAAATGGACTCTTGTCTGGAGAAATCTGCGACCAAGAAGTGACTGCGATAATACAAACCAAAGCACCGATATAAAACAATAAAATACGTAATGGAATTGAGTTAATCGCGCGTGGTAAAGCCTGATGCGGGTCTTTGGTTTCTGCTGCTGTAGTTCCCACCAATTCAATACCGACAAAGGCAAATACCGCAATTTGGAAACCGGCCAAGAAGCCCGTTAGACCATAAGGGAACAGTGACTCTTTCTCGACCACATGGGCTAAAGATGCTTTCACACCATCTGGAGAGACAAAACCAATCGTAATCAGATAGACACCGACCAAGAGGAACATAATGATCGCGATAATTTTAATTAAAGCAAACCAGAACTCCACTTCACCAAACAGTTTTACCGCAACAAAGTTCAATAAAGTCAAAATGGCAATGGAGGTGAAGGCGGGTATCCATGCGGGGAGATCGGGATACCAAAACTGTGCATAACCTCCAATCACAATCACATCCGCGATTGCTGTGACAATCCAACTGAGCCAGTACGACCAACCCAAAAAGAACCCTGCCCACGGCCCCAAATAAGCTGTTGCAAAGTCTGCAAAAGATTTGTAATTGGTATTAGAAAGCAGTAGTTCCCCCATCGCACGCATGACGAAGAAGAAGAAGAAGCCAATAATAAGGTAAGTTAAGATGATCGAAGTACCCGACACAGCGAGTGTCTTGCCCGACCCCATAAAAAGACCTGTACCAATGGCACCACCAATCGCAATCATCTGAATATGACGATTGGTCAGTGAGCGTTGCAGTTGTTCTTCCTCAACTGACTCGTAATGATGTCCACCCAGTAAATCACCGTCTAAAGGCTCTTTTTGTTGATGGGTCTGTTTTCCATTCATCATGTTTTTACTCCAATTTACAACCCAATGGGTGTAAATATGGGACTCAGATTTAGATAATTCCTTATTTCATCTCAGTCCAAAATTAAGCTACATATTATTTTTCAATAACATTAATTTTTATTATTCAGCACCACACTATTCATCTCTTTATGGCGGCAAAATAATACTCACACAGGTTGCAAAACCCATGCCAAATTTAATTATTTTATATTAAAAAACAATAACTTAATAAAAACACAACGCAAAATCATCCATCGATTATAACTACCCTTATGATCGACAGATGAAAATATTGAATTAATATTTTTCTCAATATCCATATATTCAATTCCATTGAAAATTAATTTAACGACTTAAGTTCGATAAACCACCATCATCACATTTAATAAATTGACTGAAATCATCAAGGATGAACCTCAGTTAATATCAGCCCTGCTCTTAACCCCTTTTTCACTTGAGTATTCGGAAATAAAATTCGAACCTGCTCAGGTGCAGTCACATACGGTTTGCCCTGTTGCAGAGCAATCACGGCATCGGTTTCGAACACGGAAAAATTAGGCGCAGAATTTGCCAAATTAAGCTGGAAGTCATCTTCAGTTTTGATGATCGAATCAACGACTCGAAAAGTTTGAATTGCTTGTTTTTGACGTATAGGTAAGGACTGTTCACTCACCACGGCGCGAAGCACATGATTAATCGCGGCGAAAGCTGCCAAATCATTTTGTCCAAAGGGTTTGGCATGACCAAGTTCGAGGGTCGAACTGGCTGCTTGAAACTGAGCGCTACTAAAGTGCGTAAAGGTACGGCCTACTGCATTGTGATACACCACGGCATCCAAATCCGCAGCTTTTAGGCTGTCCAGCATCACCACATCATAGTCATGGGTTTGATAAGGAAATAAGGCAAAAGTCGGCAACAAAGATGGGCGAATCGCAGTGTGCAAATCGTAATGATAGCGTCGCACTTGAGCAGGACTATCATTAAAAAAAGCGGTGACGATCTGTTCTAAGACCGCCACCCGCTGCGCTTCAACTGTATCGGTAAATTGTTGATAAGCTCCGCAGAACATGCGGTTCATATCATTTTCAACATAACGTTGCCCTGTGCGAATCGCAATAGGGTTACCTAAAATCAGTAATAACTTAACCTTGAGCTCTAATGCCCCTGCAAACAAATCTTGACTCAGCTGCGCCAACAACTCGATTGGCGCAGTTTCATTGCCATGCACACCCGCGGAAAGCACGACCGCTTTTTCATAAGCCTGTTTCGGCGTAAAAGATAAAACACCTTCAGCCAACCATTCCCAACGAAAACCATGCTGTACGCCATGCGATACAGTCGGGACACGTTGTGCTAAAACATCACCTAGAAAATCTATCATCTGCTTTCCCTGCACGATTGCTTAACGTTGGAAGTGATACACCGAACCTAAGTTCAAAATTTGCGTCAGTTCATCTAACGCAGTGCGGCTTTCAATCAATAATTGCGGATCAGCCAAATCTTGCTGCGCCAACTGGTCACGGTAGTACTGATCCACCCACGTATTTAAACGGGTAAACAAGGCATCATTCATGAATAGATTTGGATTGATCGCATTCAGTTCTGCTTCATTCACTGCTACACGTAAACGTAAACATGCAGGGCCACCGCCATTGCGCATACTTTCACGCAGGTCAAACACCTTGATGTCATCAATCGGCGTGCCCATTTGGATCATGTCGTTTAAATAGCCCCACACTGCTGGGTTTTGACGCGATTCTTCAGGCACCACAATGCTCATCCCGCCATCGGCACGCGTGAGCAATTGGCTATTGAACAAATAAGTATTGACCGCATCTTTGACTGAAACACGCTGATCAGGCACTTCAATGGACACAAATTCTTGACCCAAGCGCGCCATTTTTTCGCGAATTTCTGACAACGCTTCAGATTGATTCAAAAATGCATGCTGATGGTGGAACAGTACGTTTTGGTTACTCACCGCAATCACGTCGTTGTGGAAGACGCCTTGGTCAATCACATCGGGATGTTGTTGGACAAATACCGTTTGTTCCGCTTTGAGTTGATGTAAACGTACGACTGCTTCACTTGCCTCACGCGACTGACGTGCAGGATAGTGTTTCGGACCAATGCCACCACCGAGGAACTGCTGACCATAGACAAACACTTGCACGCTGGCTTGATCATAAGCACCGCCTAAACGGTTATGGTTTGCCGCACCTTCATCACCAAACAATGCCACAGGTGGCAGTGCTTCGTGATGGGCGAAGTGGCGTTCATCCTTAAACATAGCTGCCATCACGCGTGATGTCGTTTCATGCTCAATCGAACGGTGGAACTTATTGTTCAAGTTTGCCGCAGTAAAATGCACACGACCATCTGCACTGTCCGCCGACGGTGAAACCGTTGCCGCATTGGCAGTCCACATACAGGATGCTGAACTCAACGCTGACAATAACGCAGGCGAAGTTCTCATCGCTTGTTCGATGACACTGTGATCATCACCACGGAAACCCAATTTGCGCAAAGTCGGGACATGTGGGCGTTCTTGCGGTGCAAATACACCTTGCTTTAAGCCCATGTCGGCCAAAGCTTTCATCTTTAACAGACCTTGCTTGGCAGCCAACTTCGGGTTGGAAAGATTATTTTGGTTTTTGGTGGATGCTTCGTTTCCGAATGACAATCCCGCATAGTGATGCGTTGGACCGACTAAACCATCAAAATTAATTTCATAGCCTGACATTTCTAAACTCCCTTTTGTCGACTTACAGCACAATGCCTGGCGATAATTTTTCAGGTAGGCTTACCTGTTGACTTTCCAATGATGCCATTGGCCATGCGCAATAATCTGCTGCATAGAAAGCACTGGCACGATGGTTTCCTGATGCACCTACACCACCAAAGGGTGCAGCACTTGACGCGCCTGTTAACGGTTTATTCCAGTTCACAATGCCTGCACGCGCTTCAATCAATAAACGATCAAACAGCTCACGGTCAGGTGAAACTAGGCCCACCGATAAACCGAATCGAGTGGCATTCGCGAGTGCCAAAGCCTCATCGAAATGGTCATAACGATAGATACAGCTCAATGGGCCAAAATATTCTTCATCGGGTACGTCATTAACATGGGTCACATCTAAAAGACCCGGACTTAACAAGCTGCTGTTGGCATCTGCTTGAGTCACAGGGAGCAAAACTTGGGCCCCTAAATCGATCAGGCGTTGTTGTGCTTGTAAAATTTGCTGTGCAGCATGCAGTGAAATCACGCCACCCATAAATGGTTGTGGCTGAGCATCCCACTGACCCACCACCAAGTTACGGCTGACTTCAACCAAACGTTGAATGAAGGCATCGCCTACAGCACCATTTTTGATGATTAAACGGCGTGCGCAGGTACAGCGCTGACCTGCAGAAATAAAGGCAGATTGGACGGTTAAGTTCACCACTGCATCAATGTCGGTAATCTCGTCGATAATTAATGCGTTGTTACCGCCCATTTCTAGAGCGAGAATTTTTTCTGGAGCACCAGCCAATTGTTTATGCAGGTGGTAACCGGTATTAGCACTGCCTGTGAACAACAAACCATCAATTTCATGCGACTGCGCAAGTGCCTCACCTGTGCTACGACCACCTTGCACCAAGTTCAACACACCCGCAGGCAAGCCTGCCTCATGCCATAACTTCACGGTTTCTTCCGCAGTCCACGGCGTCAATTCACTTGGTTTAAATACTAAAGTGTTGCCCGCAATCAGCGCAGGGACAATGTGACCATTGGGTAAGTGACCTGGGAAGTTATACGGGCCAAATACAGCCAACACCCCATGCGGACGGTGACGTAAAGACGCAGCACCATCTGGCATTTCCGTCAGACTTTCACCTGTACGTTCGTGATAAGCACGTACTGAAATCGCCACTTTGCCAATCATTGACTGGACTTCAGTCAACGTTTCCCAAATCGGCTTACTGGTTTCACGACTAATAATCGTTGCAAGCTGTTGTTTGTTTTGTTCTAACAAGCTGGCAAATCGTTGAATAATTTCAAGGCGCTCAACTAAAGGACGGCGTGCCCAAGCAGCAAATGCTGCGCGTGCAGACTGACAAGCCTGTTCAACTTGCTCAGCTGTTGCTTCTGCACCGTGCCAAATTGTTTCTTGCGTAACAGGATCGAGTTTGTCCCATGCTGTACCTTGCGCTGGAGACCATGTCCCGTTTATATATAAATTCCCTTGTGACATTATTTTTGCTCCATCTTATCTAAAGGCAACATACGAATGCTTTGCCCTGCTTGCACACCAAGGGCATGCGCTTGTTCTACCGTTAAACTTAAACTGTCTGTCTCAGCCGCATGCTGAATTAAAATCGCGCGATAGTCTTGATAGCGATCATTCGCCACCAAATAACGCCCTACACCTTCTGGAACGCTGTCGACGATTTTGACGGCACAAGTGTGACTTTCTTTGACTGCACGCAAGCTACTGACTTCCGCTTCAAGCGTCGGGCCTGCATCAAAAATATCGACATAACCTTGGTAACACAGCCCTTCCGACTCCAACACACGAGAGGCAGGAACAGTCTGAGGATGCACCTGTGCAATCACTTGTTGCGCGGCCATCGGCAGTAAGTCGATATACACAGGAAAACGTGGCATCAACTCCGCAATAAAGACTTTTTGTCCAATACCGCTGAGATAATCCGCAGTCGAGAAATCCATATTAAAAAAGTGATGGCCTAAGGCATCCCAAAATGGCGAACGACCATTTTCATCCGAATAACCACGCATTTCTGCAATCAGCTTATTTTGAAAAGCCTGTTTGAAAGCTGCGATAAACAGAAAACGGATCTTCGACAGCAGTTTTCCATTTTGATCTTTGCGGTACTCTGGGTCTAAAAACAGCGTGCAGAGTTCGCTACAACCAGTATGGTCATTGCTTAAAAACAGCGTATTTAAGGTTTTATAAACATTCAGAGTTTGTGAGGCATGGACTTGTTTGCCCACATGGTAGTTATAGAAAGGCTCAGTTAAACCCACTGAAACTTCAATTGCACTGACGCCAACCACTCGTTGTAACAAGGTGTCCTCTAGGACAAATAAATAACCCTGCTCACTCGGTGTTGCCTGACCGGCTAAGGTCTTTTGCGTGCGTGCAATACGAGCCGATAAGATCTCTTTATTTTGGGGTAAAGAAGTCAGGCCAATGCCAGACTTCCCCGCCAGAATGTAGATATCATCTAAATCTCGATGCTCTGCATGTCTAACAATCATCATAACCAGTGGCCTATCACGCGCCAACAAAGCGCACGAGCGCACGTTCAAAGCGTTGTAAACCTGCTTCGATATCTGCTTCTGGAATAATTAATGATGGCGTGAAACGAACGACATTTGGACCTGCAACCAGTGCCAATAAGCCTTCTTCGCCCGCTAAAGTCACAATGTCTTTGGCTTTACCTGCATATTCAGCTTTCAGTACACAGCCAATTAATAAACCTTGACCACGAATTTCTTCAAATAGGCCATAGCGTGCATTTAACTGATTTAAACCATCGGCAAAAATTTGCGCACGTGTACGTACACCATTCAACACTTCTGGGGTATTGATCAAACCAAATACGGCATTGGCGACAGCAGACGCCAATGGGTTACCACCATAAGTCGTACCATGGTCACCCACCACAAACATGTTGGCAAACTTATCTGTTGTGATCATGGCACCAATTGGGAACCCACCGCCAAGTGCTTTGGCTGTAGTTAAAATGTCTGGGGTCACATCCGTGTTCATATACGCATATAAAGCACCTGTACGACCGACACCTGTTTGTACTTCATCAAAAATAAGTACCGCACCATGTTGGTCACACAGTTCACGTAAGCCTTTTAAAAATTCAGGGCTTGCCGTAATTACACCACCTTCACCTTGAATTGGCTCAACAATCACAGCACACGTATCCGCATCAATCGCTTCACATACTGCGTCTAAATCATTGAATGGTAAGTGATTGATACCTTCTGGAAGCGGTGCAAAATCTTGTGAATATTTCGGTTGACCACCTGCCGTAACAGTAAATAAAGTACGACCGTGGAAAGCATTTTTAAATGCAATAATTTTATTTTTGCGTGTAGAGCCTGAAAGTAGGCCCACTTTGCGCGCAAGTTTCAAAGCCGCTTCATTGGCTTCTGCACCAGAGTTACAGAAGAACACTTTATCTGCAAAGGTGTTATCAACTAATTGTTTTGCAAGCTCAAGTACAGGCTCATTGGTATAACCATTGCCAATGTGCCATAGCTTTTGACCTTGTTCGACCAAAGCTTTAACCGCCACAGGGTGAGCATGTCCAAGCGCATTGACCGCAATACCACCTGCAAAATCAATATATTCCTTACCTTGCTGATCCCATAAACGAGAACCTTCGCCACGCACAGGAATAAACTGAGCGGGTGCAAAAACTGGCACCATGTACTGATTAAAATCTTGGCGAGCGGGTTGACTATTCTGGTTCATGGTTTGTTCGTCCTTAATAAATCTGATGTTGTTCTTTCTAATAATGTGGTGTGCCCCGAAGGGCACGGAACTTCCCCTTAACCTGGGAAAATTCCTCGTTCTTTACGTGCTTTTAAGATACGTTTACACGCCAAGATGTATGCTGCTGTACGTAGGCTGCACTGCTTTTCGCTTGCAGTGAACCAAACGTCTTCAACTGCTGACACCATGAGTTTGTCTAAACGTTGATTAATTTCTTCTTCTGTCCAGAAGTAGCTCGCCATGTCTTGAACCCATTCGAAGTAACTCACGGTTACACCGCCTGCGTTACACAGTACGTCAGGTACAATCGTGATTTGACGTTCTAGCAGAATGTCTTCTGCATCTGGATACGTTGGACCGTTCGCACCTTCTAAGACTAATTTTGCAGTCAATTTTTGTGCACGTTCAGCAGTAATCTGACCTTCTAAAGCCGCTGGAATTAAAATATCCATTTCAACTGACCAGAACGCTTCGTCTTCAATTAAAGTGGCATCTGGGAAGCCTGCTACACCTTTATGAATCGCAACGTAGTCTTGTAACTGTTTAACGTCCATGCCTTCAGCATTAAAGATCGTGCCTGTATGGTCTTGTACACACACCACTTTCGCATTGGCTTTATGGAATAAGTAACCCGCTTCGCTACCCACGTTACCGAAACCTTGGATCGCTACACGGCTGCCTTCAAGCGCGAGATTGATTTTCTTAGCAACTTCTAAACCAGTCACAAATACGCCACGACCTGTTGCACGTACACGGCCTAAAGAACCACCCAAGTGCACAGGCTTACCGGTCACAACACCTGTTACGGTATGACCTTTGATACTTGAATAGGTATCCATCATCCAACCCATAATGTCTGCATTGGTGCCTACATCTGGAGCTGGAATATCGACTTGTGGGCCAATCACTAGGCTAATTTCGCTGGTAAAACGGCGAGTTAAGCGTTCAAGTTCACGTGGAGACAATTTGCGGGGGTCTACACGAACACCACCTTTGGCGCCGCCATACGGTAAGTTTAATACCGCAGTTTTAATCGTCATCCACGCTGAGAGTGCCATGACTTCATTGAGTTCTACGTCTGGATGATAACGAATACCACCTTTACCCGGTCCACGCGACAAATTGTGCTGTACACGATAACCTTCGAAGTGCTGGATCGAACCATCGTCCATCACGATTGGTACATCAACAATCAAAGCGCGCTTTGGACGCTTTAACGTATCGATGAATGGAATTAAGTCGTCTTCCAGATATGGCGCAACACGGTTAATCTGTGCAAGATAGGTCTGCCAAGCGCCACTATTGTCCATTTCATATGACAAAGACATGATGTTTCCCTTTGAAAATTTGGTGAATCAAATCCATTAAATAGATATGAGACATCACCCGCAGAACACATCGCCTCAGCTCGATGTAACGCTCATGTGAGTGCTTCTCAATACACATAGTATGAAAAATCAAATTGCGCCGAAAAAGTTGTAATTTTGATTAAAATGAAATAAATTTCATCAAATTGATAATAGGAAAAATCAAAATGAATGATACGGACAGCCAAATCCTCGGCTTACTGCAAGACAATGCACGTATCTCGATTACCGAGATTGCTAACAAGCTTCGTATCTCTCGAAATACGGTACAAAAGCGTATTGAATATTTGGAAACTAGTGGCGTCATTACAGGCTATACGGTGCGGATTAAACCGGGGACTGAGAAAAATAGTATCCGTGCTTGGATGAATATTATGGTCGAAGGCACCAAGACGAGTGCGGTGGTCAAAGAGCTCAGAATCGACCCTGCCGTGCATACCTTGCATAGCACCAATGGTAAGTGGGATCTGTTGGTAGAGTTAAAGTCCGACAGTTTAGAAAACTTTGATCGAATTTTAGAACGAATTCGAAATATTTCAGGTATTTATAACACTGAAACCAGTATTTTGCTTTCTACCTATAAAGTTTAAAGTAGATAAAGACAATCTGGAAAATTTATACTTCTCTCTAGCCTGTTGCCTTAAAGATCAAAAGACGTTGTAAATTGGATGCTGAACTAAAAATATATAATTCATAAGGATCAAATTTTTCTTTGTTTGAGCGGTTAGTGTGAATCTTTAACATTATTAATCCAAGTTATCTTATTGTTTTATCTAAAATAAAATAGTGTGCACTATCCCACTAGATGCATTTGGCTATTATAAAAATCCTTTGATAGGCTCGACACTTGGCGGTCGTTTCTCCACCCATACTTAGTCTAGACCACTGATTTGGTCTGTGCTGGTTTGAATGGCATGACACTTCAAATGTTCTCATTTTAAAGCGTGATGAGCCTTTATTTTATAGTCAGTTTGATGGGGTTGATCCATCTCGAACTGTAAAAATGATTCAAGCAGAAAAAACACCAGAACTCATGCAATACATGGAACAGATTTCAGGTGTAGTGGAGTATGAGAATCAGAGGTTTTTATTATTTTTTGGGTATATTAATTTAAATAATATTGAATTTAATTATATTTAAAAATAAGTCTATTTAATGTACAGAGCAGGCTTAATAAATAAAATATCAATATTCAAATATTTTTTTATTGTGGTTTGGTTATTATGCTGATAAACGAGTAAGGTAGGTTTTGATTTAAAGGCTTCATTTTTATTTAGTGGAGTTATGGTATTGTCATCTGAGTTTCTTCTTGTTTTTTTTGATAAAGATATAGTGTTGATTAATTTAGAATTAATATTAAGATTTTTTCCATTTTATATTGATTTTTCATTGTTAAATATTATTGAGGTTAGAGCTTGGATTTACATACTTTTAATGTATTTCTTTTCTTTTCCTACTCTATTTTTAATAGTGTCGTATTTGCTTTATGACCATAAAATGCTAAACCACCCAATTCCTAAGAGGTTTTTAGTTTCAATATTGAATGTGTGTCTATCACCTGTAGCAATTATTTTACCCTTTATTGTTATGTTAGAAGGTGGGGATAGTATAGGTCGTGGAGGAGCATTTTATATATTATTCACGAATTCTATGTTGGGTTTATGGATACTAGGTGCATTAATGTTTTACGCGATTACTTATATTTTTTGGAACTTAGTCATAGGAATGCCAAAAATGTGGGTTTCGCCAAAGAACAAATAGTAAATCTCCTTCATAAATCAAAAAGTGGTCAATTCTTTTGATCTTAAATCAACCAACATGAAAGCTTAATTTAGGAGATAATTTTTAAACCTCTTTCATAAATCAAAAAGTGATCTTATTAGATTTATCAACCCTCACCTCTCATAGCTTCGAATTATAAGAAGATTATGACTAGACCATACAATATATTAAAATAGATCGACTCTTCCCCAATATACACCCATAAAGAATCAGCCTTGAATGGGCAAGGCTGATTCTTTAACTGATGGTTACTGGACTGACTTAAACAGATAAGTCCACGCACAAATATTTCATTTCGAGATATTCGTCGATACCAAATTTAGAGCCTTCACGACCTAAGCCAGACTGCTTCACACCACCAAAGGGAGCTACTTCATTTGAAATCGCACCCGTGTTGATACCGACCATACCGTACTCAAGTGCTTCACCAACACGCCACTGACGTGCTGTGTTTTGAGTGAACAAGTAAGTTGCAAGACCAAACTCAGTGTCATTGGCCATTTGCACTGCTTCTTCTTCCGTTTTAAAACGGAATAGCGGTGCCAATGGACCAAAAGTTTCTTCTTTCGCGACTTTCATCTCTTGCGTCACTTCCGTTAAAAGTGTCGGTTCAAAGAAAGTTCCACCTAGGCTTGAGCGTTGACCACCGGTTTTAACCTGCGCACCTTTACTGATGGCATCAGCAATATGCGACTGTACTTTTTCAATCGCGGCTTCATCGATCAGCGGGCCTTGGGTTGAAGTCTCAACTCGGCCATCGCCCACTTTTAGGTTCGCGACAGCAACTGCCAGTTTTTCAACCAAGGCATCGTAAATACCGTCTTGTACATAAATACGGTTGGCACATACACAAGTCTGTCCGCTATTACGGAACTTGCTGGCCATAATGCCTTGTACCGCTTGCTCAAGATTGGCATCATCAAACACCAAAACAGGTGCATTACCGCCTAATTCTAAAGACAGTTTTTTGATGGTTGGCGCACATTGTTGCATCAAGATACGACCAACTTGAGTTGAACCTGTGAAGCTCAACTTTTTCACCGTGTCGCTTTCACACAGTGTTTTACCCACTTCGCTTGAATCACCACTGATGTGTAATAACACATCTTGTGGCAAACCCGCACGCAGTGCTAACACTTCTAAAGCATAAGCCGTTAAAGGCGTTTGCTCAGCAGGCTTCACGATCATTGAACACCCTGCGGCAATTGCAGGTGCGGCCTTACGTGTGATCATTGCTGCTGGGAAATTCCACGGTGTAATTGCGGCCGTAACCCCAATCGCCTGTTTGATCACCAACAAACGCTGGTTCGGCAGTGTTGGTGTTAAAACTTCACCATCGATACGGCGGGCTTGTTCTGCAAACCAACGAATAAATGAAGCAGCATAGCCAATTTCACCACGTGCTTCTGCTAAAGGCTTACCTTGTTCAGCAGTCAAAATCTGAGCCAATGACTCTTTATTTTCCTGCATCAAATCAAACCAAGCCCAAAGCACATCAGCACGTTGTAGCGCTGTTTGCGCTTTCCACGCAGTTTGTGCCTTTTGAGAACGAGCAATCACTTGCTCAACCGACGCTCGGTCATGGGATTTCACCCATGCCAAGGTATCGTGTGTTGCCGCATCTTTGACTTCGATGTAACCGCCATTTTCAGGCACATCAAAACGAATATCTGGATGCTGTAATAAATCTTTATATTGCGCTTGAAGCATCATCATTACTCTTCAATTATGCTGCAGCAGAAAGTGCAAAACCTTGTTTTAAAATATTTAAGCCAGCACGGAATTGTTCTGCAGGAATCGTTAAAGGATATAAGAAACGGATCACATTACCATAACGACCACAGGTCAAAATAAGCAAGCCATTTTGCATTGCATAGTTTTGAATTGCTTTCGCTTGATCCGCCGTTTCCAACTCAATCGCGACCATTGAACCCAACGCACGAATTTCTTGGACTGTAGTCGAAGACTGTTTTAGTTCATTCAGAACCTCAACCAACTCTGCACCTAATACATTTGCACGTTCGCAAAGACCTTCTTCTTCAATCACATCCAGTACGGCATGCGCAGAAGCTACAGCCACGGGGTTACCTGCATAAGTACCACCTAGACCACCTGGGTTTGGTGCATCCATCACTTCAGCACGGCCAACTACACCAGAGATTGGGAAACCACCACCAAGACTTTTCGCCATCGTGATTAAATCCGCTTTGGTTTCATAGTGATCCATGGCAAATAACTTACCAGTACGGGCAAAGCCTGTCTGTACTTCATCTGCAATAATCAAAATACCGTGTTGATCACACAGTGCACGTAAACGTTTTAAGAATTCTGCAGGAACAACGTTGAAACCGCCTTCACCTTGCACAGGCTCAAGCACAATAGCTGCTACATCATGTGCCGCAATATCTTCTGCAAAAATGTCTTCAATGCTTTCAATCGCAGCATCTACAGTAATGCCTTTTGATTCTACAGGGTAGCGTGCATGGAAAACACCTGAAGGCATCACACCAAAGTCACGTTTGTACGGTGCAGTTTTACCCGTCATTGCCATCGTCATAAATGAACGACCGTGGAAACCGTTACCAAAAGTCACAATGCCGTGACGACCTGTGTAAGAACGTGCAATTTTCACTGCATTTTCTACAGCTTCAGCACCAGTAGAGAAGAATGTTGTTTTCGCTTCATCAGCAATTGGCGCACGTGCATTAATACGTTCAGCTAAAGAAACATAGCTTTCATACGGTACAACTTGGTACGCTGTATGGGTGAATTTAGTCAATTGTTCAGTAACAGCAGCAATAATTTTAGGATGGCGGTGACCTGTATTCAGTACCGCAATACCACCCGCGAAGTCTGTATATTGATTCCCTTCAGCATCCCAAATGGTGGAATTTTCTGCTTTCTCCGCATACCATTGACACATGACACCAACGCCACGAGGAGTCGCTTTTAGTTTACGTGCGTTCAGTGCAGAGTGTTTACTGTCCATTTTGTATCCTCATTATTGATTCATACATTTATAAAATTTCAGCGTCCCGATCATGCTTTTTGCTGATATACAAAGGACGTGGGGTTTATTGCATTTTGCGCTTTTATTGGCACTAGACGAGAGCCACTTTTCATCAGACAGATGGAGCCAATTCACCCTACCCCTTTATAATTATTTTCCATCTAAAATATTTATTTGATAAAAATAAATAACTTAAAAAATATCCATTAAAAAAAGCATACTTATTCAAGAGAGCCATTACGGTATTCAATCGAATCACCAAAAATGATAAAGAAGCCCAAAATTCAGCAAATGACTAGGCCAACCCAGAAACCATTTATGTCCTTCTTTAGGCTTTTCTAATTGTATTTTCAAGCCGTTGTATTCGATTATGTAAATCATCTAAAAAAACTTTTGCTTTGGATGCGACTTGTGTATATTTCCAGCCCCTTAGTCTCGGGCATTTGCTTCCAACGTCTACAAGCGAAATGCTTTACAACGGCTGCCTGACGAGATAATTTTGCATTTATGGTAATCGCTCACGAAAAGCCATTTTAATATTGTAGGAGAGAGCCAATTGCGTAGCTTGCTTGGAGATTATTTACTGCAACGATTACAGCAAGATATTGACGGAACCCTACAATTGCGGTTGTTTCGCTGCTTACGCAACGCCATTATTGACAGTGTGCTCGCACCCAAAACTCGCCTACCTGCATCGCGTGACTTAGCCAAAGAAATTAAAGTCTCACGCAACACCGTACTCAGTGCGTACGAACAATTACAAGCGCAAGGCTATGTTGAAGCACGTACAGGCCAAGGCACTTGGGTGGCTGAAAAACTGCCTGAATCCTTTTTGGTCAAAGCTGAAAATACCAATAGCCAAGCTCAAGAAAAAAAGACCCAGCAGAATTACAATTTGTCGCAACGCGGTTCCTATCTCATCGGCTATTCAGCTGCATCGCCTTACCAATGGGGCGCTTTTGTGCCTGGTGCACCCGATGTCACAGAGTTTCCGCACCATATTTTTAGCCGTATTCAGACCCGCCTCAGCCGTGAACCCGAAATCAACAGTCTCATTTATAGCAATGCGGGCGGTTGTTTAGAGCTGCGCCAAGAACTGGCGGAATACCTCAAAATTGCGCGTTCGGTGCAATGCGATGCAGACCAAATCATTATTACAGAAGGGACACATCAGGCGATTGATTTGGTTTCAAGGACTTTAAGTGACCCAGGCGATGAGGTCTGGATTGAAGATCCTGCTTATTGGGGGGCACGTAATATTTTACGCATTAATGGCGTGAATCTACGCTCCTTGCCTGTCGATCAAGAAGGCATTATTCCTGACCTAGACCCTAAAATCCCACCTAAACTGATTTTTGTGACGCCTTCACATCAGTACCCTTTAGGCTCGCACTTAAGTTTGGAACGTCGTAAACAACTGATTGCCATCGCACGGCAACATAAAAGCTGGATTGTGGAAGATGACTATGACAGTGAGTTCCGTTTTTCGGGTCAGCCCTTCCCTTCTTTGCAAGGTTTGGAGCCAGATGCACCTGTCATTTATATGGGAACCTTCAGTAAAACCATCTACCCTGCATTGCGCATTGGCTATTTGGTGGTACCTAAAAAGCTGTTTTCACCGCTGCGTATTGTGGCATCGGAGTTGTATCGAGGCGGGCATTTATTAGATCAAAAAGTCTTGGCGGAGTTTATCCGTGAGGGCCATTATGAAGCCCATATTCGTCGTATGCGTTTACTCTATAGCAAGCGCCACGCCTTTTTAATCGACCTGATTACACGTCATCTTGGGGCAGATTTCCTGCATGAATATAATACCGCTGCTGGTTTACATTTGATTTTAAAGCTGCCTAGCAACATGGATGATGTGCTGATTGCCAGCAATGCACTTGATCAAGGCGTGAAAGTTCGGGCGCTGTCACAATACTATACCAAGCATTATTCAACACGGCAGAAAGGACTACTATTGGGCTTTGCCTGTGTCCGTGAACAGGAAATATTGGTGGCTTTTGGTGTGTTACTCAAATGTCTGCGAAATGCAGGAATTCGTACGCTGAGTTGATTATTTTTATAAATTAGATACTTAAGCTTTTCTACAAGCATTCGACTTGCGACTAAAGCCGCAGTTACAAAGCTGATTTTTGCTGCTTCATTCTATAAATTATTGAGATGAGAGTAAACATTGGCTCCCCAGCTTTTCACATTTTAGCTGCAATTGGCTCCTTCGAAATGCTGAAAAATGGCTCTCGTTTACTGAGAACAAAAAAGAGAGATTAGGTGCATACATAAACAACATGTAACCGTTTTGTAGCCAAAGTGTGATTTTTCACACTTTGGCAGGAATATCAGATTTATTCATTTTTGCCTTAATAATGATAAAGCCTCTGATCACTCGGTTACAGTTTTAAAGGAAAAGTAGTCCGAAAAGGCTTTGCCCCATTTTGAAACTACCTCCTTAAGATTAAGGAAAATTATATGGAAGCACCTAAACAAAGCGCTGTGCCGGATGCATCTCAAGGCTTAAAAAATGGACTTAAGTCGCGTCATCTTACAATGATCTCGATTGCAGGTGTCATTGGTGGTTCACTGTTCATCGGCTCGGGAAATGTTATCTATTCGGCAGGCCCTGCTGCAGTTTTGGCCTATGCGTTTGGTGGATTACTCATCCTATTAATCATGCGTATGCTGGGTGAAATGGCCGTTCTCAATCCAGACAGTGGGTCATTTTCAACCTATGCAGATCGTGCCATTGGGCGTTGGGCTGGTTTTACCATTGGCTGGCTGTATTGGTGTTCTTGGGCTTTGCTGATGGGCTGGGAAGCCTATGTCGCAGGTAAAATTCTCAACAGTTGGTTTCCCTTTATCCCGATCTGGGGTTACATGTTGGTCGTGATTGTATCCTTAGTTTTGGTTAACTTACAAAATGTCAAAAACTATGGTGAATTTGAGTTTTGGTTTGCACTCATCAAAGTAATTGCGATTGTGATTTTCTTAGTGATTGGTAGCTTGGCTATCATGCATTTATGGCCATGGGGTCAAGCAAGTGCATCAGGAATCACGCATTTAACTGCTGATGGCTTCATGCCGAATGGTTTCTCGGCAGTCATCACCGCCTTACTTGGAGTTATGTTTGCCTATATCGGTGCTGAAATTGTTACGGTGGCGGCAGCAGAATCAGAAAATCCAGCCCGTGAAATCCGTAAAGCATCTAACTCTGTGGTTTGGCGGATTATGTTGTTCTATGTCGGTTCAATGTTTATTACCGTCTGCCTAATTCCACATAATAATCCACTGTTAAAAGATCCAACTTGGGGAACCTATAGTGTGACTTTGTCAGCACTTGGCATTCCAGAAGCAAAACACATTGTAAACTTTGTGGTCCTAACCTCGGTATGTAGCTGCTTTAACTCGGCGCTCTATACCTGTTCGCGGATGTTATTTTCACTGTCAAAACGTGGCGATGCACCGAAAAGCTTCGGTTCAATCAACCGTAATGGTAGTCCATGGATGGGCGTTCTGGTCTCGTCATTATTTGCTCTGGTGGCGACGTACCTTACTGCAACTGAAAGTATGAATGTCTATGACATCTTCATGTTAGCAACAGGTACAGCAGCGTTGTATGTCTACCTGACCATTGCCTTCTCACAATTACGTATGCGTAAGAAATTAGAAGCTGAAGGACAAGTGATTGACTTTAAAATGTGGTTATTCCCTTGGCTCACTTATCTTGCCATCGCCTTTATCATTGGCGCGCTCATTACCATGCTTGTGGAAGGCACCTACTTCAAAGAAGTGACTTACACCAGCTTACTTGCTCTGTTTATTGTTGGATTAGGCATCTGTGCACAGAAGTTTAACTGGGGAAAGCATGCTCAAGATAAGTCGATGAACACTCAAGCCGATTTGAGCAATAACCTTTAATTTTAAAATAATGTGGTAATGACCTAACTTCAAACCAGATTAGACCGACGGCTCTCACGTGAGAGCCGTCGGTTTTTTAGTGATAAGAAATGATCACTTAAATAAAAACGAAATCTTAATTAAGATCTTTAATCACCACGTTTTTATGGTAAGCCTCGACAGGCTGCCCCACGATTACACGGTTCTTCAGTGCCCCTTCACGCCAACTTGAACGGTAAATGCCCATTTGGAAATAAGGTGACCACTTTTGATGGTAATTATTGACCCCACTGATGTTGGCTACTTCTTTTCCATTGTGTTTCACCACTACTTTCCCGGGAATCAGTTGATTGTTTGCATCAAGTTCTGACCA
This sequence comes from Acinetobacter sp., assembly GCF_036666595.1. Classification (GTDB taxonomy): domain Bacteria; phylum Pseudomonadota; class Gammaproteobacteria; order Pseudomonadales; family Moraxellaceae; genus Acinetobacter. The sequence goes on from NZ_JAVWVO010000008.1 coordinate 25,677, forward strand.
TTGAATATCAAAATTCCAATCATTCCACTGGTTATACGCCACAGGCACATCTAAGACATAACGCTTCAAAAGCGTTTCTGGAACCGCTAATGGTGAGGTCATTGGCTTCAACTCATATACATGTAACTGCCATTCAGGTTTTAGACCTGAAAGCACCAAGGCTATTGGAGGATTCAAATCCTTGCCATTTAGGTTAAAGCCATGCCACTGCGCCAATATTGTTCCATACTGAAATGCGGGCCATGTTGAGGGAATATAATGAGAAAAAGAATAGTTGTAATGGCCCCAACCAAATTGCTTTCGTTGTATTTCCGCGCGATAGCATTGACCATCATCAGGCACGACAAATTTGGCAACATTCTGTCCTGTACCAGCTGGATCTTTAACTATCGTTGCTGAACTACGATTTTCAAAGTGGAGAGCCATTGCATTCCACGTCGACAGATCATTACTGTATTTGTCGACACGAATCGTCCCCGTCTCAAAGCCATCACGAAAAATAACCTTGCCCTTTTCTTCCGTATTGTCGACCAATTCATCATCATTTTCTGGGTCTGGTATCACATCAGATGGATTGACAACTTGTTCTGTATTTCTTGCGAAGACCTGTAGTTTAATCGTGGTGGTTTGACTGTCTTGTTGACCATCATTCACCATTAAACTCAGTTCATAATCTCCAGCACGGTCTGGAATAAAATGAAATGTTTTATCTGTACTGGCACCAAGACTGGGAAAGCTATTTTCTGGCTTTTTAACAACCGCCCAACGATAGTTCAATGTGGTCGCACTATCATCAGTACTTTCAGAACCATCTAAAAGTATACTATCGCCAACCATAGCACTTTCTTGCGTTGACTGAATTACGGCTACAGGCACTTCATTTTGAACATCTTTTACCGTTGCTGTTGTTGACTGGTCACCTTCACCGCCCCCGCAAGCACTCATCCCCAAAACTGTAGTCAAAACTAAAAAATATCTAATTTTTTTCATGCAAATGCACTCTATTTATACCCACCCAAAATCAGCCATGTACCTCACCTCACCCATTTCTTGTTGAGATGAGTGACCAGTGGAACATCGCCAAATTCAATTTTTAAACCCTAAAAAACAAGCTTCATTTGAAACAATGAAACACGCTGCTTTAATTATTGATAACAGATCAATTTTCCCCAAAATCAATCTTTCAGCGCAGCCTGCTCATCTTATAACATTATGGAAATTCAGCTCTGCTTTTTTTTGAAAACTGAACACCACAAAAAATGATTATCAGTAATAAATACTTTATAAAAACTAAAAACAGAAGTAAGAAAAAGCAAAAACACTGCTTTAAAATCAATATGTTATTTTTTGTATCTCGATATGTATTTTATACCAAACAGTAAATAATATCTAAAACAGATTTCCTATAGGATTTTAGGAAATTTAGAAAAAAAATTAAGAAAGGAATGTAATATTATGAAGTTAGTTTTAAAAACTGTGTTACCCATCGCTTTTATTTGCGCAGTTCCAGCCACTCAAGCTACCACTTCTGATGGAAAAACATGGGGTGTTTCAGCAGGCTGGTTACATGTAATGCCTCAAAGTGAAAAACAAGGTGTATACGGCAGTACGACAGAGAAAGCACCCTTGATCCCCAATACTGCTGCATCATCCCCTCAAGCTGGTTTTGAGGTACAGGATGCCGACACCGCAGGTTTGATGCTCGATTATTTTGTGAATGATAATGTGTCTCTTGAATTGGTTTTAGGTGCGCCGCCTGAAATGGAACTTTCTGGAAAAGGACGTATTACCATTCCTATTTTAGGTACAGAACGTACCGCTGCTAATTTAGATAAATTTGATAAAATTGCGACCACAGATGCCTATACCCCGACCTTTTTAGCCAAATATCATTTTGGGGCAATCAGCAATAAACTCCGTCCTTATGTCGGTGCTGGGGTCATGTATGCACATTTTAGTGATGTTAAAGCAGATCCAAATGTAAATGCTGAATTGAATAGCGATCCACTCTTAGCATTATTAAAACCTGAGCTTGGAAAAATTAAGGTTGACGATGCTTTTGCACCCGTTGTGATTGCAGGTTTAGATTACAATATTAATCAAGACTGGTTTGCTACAGCCTCTGTAAGTTATGCCCATCTTTCCACTAAAGCTGAGTTAAACGTCATCGGTAATACTCAATTATTTAATCCGAACAGTCCGCGTGATAGCATTCTCAAAGGTGAAAGTAAAATTGAAATTAACCCAATTGTGACGTATTTAGGGATTGGTTACCGTTTCTAAGATTTGAGTATCTACTAGTTGATTTTATTGAGGTTACTCTGGCGACAGTGTAGCCTTTTAAAGCACCTAATTCACCGATAAAAATGCGTTCATCCAAAACTTCACTTCATCAATAAAATCTATAGAAAAAATAAAATATTAATCACATAAAATGCCAATTTTTTAGTGTAATTGACATTTTTCCAAGTCTTTTATCTATATTTTTTTAACTTACAATTAGTTAAATTAACTTTTACAGATATCCATAAAACCAATCTAGCACGGCCATATTTTTAACGATAAGATCATATTTTTACTCTAGGGATGAGAAGATGAATAAGAAGCCAACAATTATTTTAGTACATGGATTTTGGGGCGGAGCTGCCCATTGGTCGAAAGTCATTACTGACCTATCTCACCGAGGTTACGAAGCCCTACGCGCAGTTGAACTGCCGCTCACCTCTTTGGCGGATGATGTCGAACGAACCCGTAAAATGATTGCACAAGTACAAGGTGATGTACTTTTAGTTGGCCACTCCTATGGAGGTGCGGTCATTACTGAAGTGGGGAACCAACCTAATGTTGTAGGTCTAGTTTATATTGCAGCTTTTGCACCCGATACTGGTGAAAGCCCAGGTGGCATTACGCAGCAACATTTACCTGTGGGTGCACCCAACTTAGAACCCGACAGTGACGGATACCTTTGGGTTAAAGCCGATAAATACCATGAAAGCTTCTGTCAGGACTTAACGAATGATGAAGGACTGGTCATGGGCATCACCCAGAAAGCCCCTGTTGCCAGTACCTTTGGCGATACCATTTCAAACCCAGCATGGAAAACCAAGCCATCTTGGTACCAAATTTCAACTGAAGACCGCATGATTCACCCTGAAAACCAAGCCATGATGTCTTCACGCTTAAATGCTCAAAAAGTCATTTCTTTAGATGCCAGTCATGCTTCACTTGCATCTCAACCCAAAGCCGTTGCTGATTTAATTGATGAAGCCGCAACTTTCCTTGCGCGTTAAACTATCTATATTGAAGGGAGTCTAATGACTCCCTTTTTTAGAGCTATTTTTAGATCTCAAACTACCTTCAAATCACAATAGATAGCGCAATATCATTATCCTATAGGTGTGAATATTCGCACATACTCGGTTCGATTGCTTTCAGCAAAACCTCAGCTTTTGCTACTGAAGCTGTCCTTCATAATGAAGTTCCCTCGTTAAAGTTTCGCTTCAAACGACGCTATTTCAAACCATACGTTATGCGGGTTTTGAATAACATTTTTTAACTAACTCAGCGTCCAAACTTTCTGTATATTTTAATGAAGTAATAAAAATGAATAGATCATAAAAACAGTTCAAAAAATATAACAGCCTTAGTGCGTTTTTCTATTTTGTTATATTTTTTCTCTCCAATTCTTGTACCTACATCTTCTCGACATCCTGATGCAAGATCATCATCAGTATTTTAAGTAGGTAGTTTTTAATGAAACGATCTATGCTTTTTTATCATTCCGATCTAGACAGCAACTGGGTATCGAACTGTCGATATTCCTGCCAGCCATGGAGGATGCAATGAGCCTCGGATTAACCGCGCTTGAGTTGGCAAGAATTCAATTTGCCTTTACTGTTTCTTTTCATATTATTTTTCCTGCAACTTCTATTGGTTTAGCCTGCTTTCTTGCGATGCTGGAATGGAAGTGGCTGCGCACCCAAAATCCAATTTATAAAGACTTATTTAAGTACTGGATTAAGATTTTTGCCGTGGCATTTGCTATGGGGGTTGTTTCGGGCATTGTCATGGCCTACCAGTTCGGGACCAACTGGAGTGAATTTTCACGCATCGCAGGCAGTGTCACAGGGCCACTGCTCACGTATGAAGTCATGAGCGCCTTCTTTTTAGAGGCAGGTTTCTTGGGCATTATGCTATTTGGTTGGGGACGCGTCAGTCCCAAAGCCCACTTTTTTGCCACTTTAATGGTTGCCATCGGTACTTGTATTTCCATGTTCTGGATTCTATCTTCCAACAGTTGGATGCAGACACCTCAAGGTTTTGCCATCGAAAATGGCATTATTGTCCCCACAGACTGGTGGGCAATTGTGTTTAATCCATCCTTTCCCTACCGATTTGCCCATATGGCAGCAGCGGCCTTCCTTGTCTCATCACTTTTGGTGGTTGGCACCGCAGCATGGCATTTGCTGAAAGGTCGTCGTGATGAATTGGTGAAAAAGTCTTTTTCCATGGGCTTATGGATGGTACTGGTCACGTCTTGCTTACAAGTTGTGATTGGGGACAACCACGGTTTAAATACCTTAAAACACCAACCTGCAAAATTGGCAGCCATTGAGGGTCATTGGGAAACCAATCGTGATCATGGCATGCCTTTATTACTGTTCGCTTTACCGAATATGGAAACAGAGTCGAATGATCTTGAGATTGGTATTCCCAATCTGGGCAGTTTGATTCTGACGCATTCCCTAGAGGGTCAGGTCACTGGTTTAAAAGACTTCGCAGCTGAAGACCGTCCGAATGCACTGATTGTATTCTGGAGTTTCCGGGTCATGGTTGGCTTGGGCATGTTAATGGTTTTACTCTCATTAACAGCGCTGTGGCTACGTAAAAAAGGCTCTCTATACGAAAGCAGTTGGTTTCATAAATTTGCCATTATTATGGGACCTACAGGATATATCGCGCTCCTAGCAGGTTGGGTTACCACAGAAGTTGGTCGTCAGCCTTGGGTCGTGTATGGCGTCATTCGCACTAAAGACGGTTTATCGCATACAGTCACCGCAGATCAAGTCGGCTTGAGCCTGATTATTTTTGTTCTGGTCTATACCGTCGTCTTTGGCGCGGGTATTTACTACATGCTGCGCTTGATCAAATTAGGCCCTGCTTTTTCTACGCCTGTAGATGCCGTGCACGATACTGGCCCGGGGCATTTTAAAACCCCTCTACGTCCACTCAGTGCTGTTGAAGAGTCTATCGATACCACTGATCCTTCTGCTCAAAATAGTAAGGAGAAACCACATGATTGATCTCGCTTTGGTTTGGGTCGGTATTATCGGGCTCGGGGTACTCATCTATGTGGTCATGGATGGTTTCGACTTAGGCATTGGCATTCTGTTTCCCTTTATGAACGGAACGCAAGAACGCGATGTGATGATGAATACCGTCGCACCCGTTTGGGACGGCAATGAAACATGGATGGTACTAGGTGGTGCTGGCTTATTCGCTGCATTTCCTTTGGTCTATTCAACTGTTTTATCGGCACTGTATTTACCCATTATCTTTATGGTGGTTGCCTTGATTTTCCGCGGTGTGGCCTTCGAGTTCCGCTTCAAAGCCACGCGCACCAAATACCTCTGGGATCTCGCGTTTATTTGGGGCTCTATCTTATCGAGCTTTTTCCAAGGCGTGATTTTAGGGGCTTATATCCAAGGTATTCAGACCACCAATGGTATTTACAGCGGTGGTGGATGGGACTGGTTCACACCATTTACATGTTTTACTGGTCTAGGGGTGGTGGTCATGTACGCCACTTTAGGTTGTGGTTGGCTCATTTGGAAAACCGAAAAAGAGATACAGCAGCGGATGTTTCATCTCATGCCTAGGCTGATTATTGCTTTGCTCATCATCTTCGGTGCCGTGAGTTTGTATACGCCGCTGACCCATCCTGAAATTGCACAGCGTTGGTTCTCTCTGCCGAATCTATACTATTTTAGCCCAGTGCCAATTTTAGTCTTACTGTTTGTTGGCTTGATTCTATCTGCGTGCAAAAAGCAGCATGAACTAAAACCGTTTATCTATACTTTGGCTTTAGTCTTTTTGGCTTTTACTGGCTTCGTCATCAGCTTATGGCCCAATATTATTCCGCCATCGGTCACTATTTGGCAGGCCGCTGCACCTGAGTCAAGTTTAAAGTTTACTTTGGTGGGAGCTGCAATTTTAATCCCAATCATCATTGCCTATACCTTCTTGTCCTATTGGGTGTTCCGTGACAAAGTACGTATAGGGGATCAGGGTTATCATTAATTGAGGAGATAGACATGAAAAAATTTGTTGATCGACTCAGCCCACGATTATGGTTTATTTTATTGTGGTGCTTTGGCTTTATTTCTCTCGCACTGATTGCGGGTTTCTTTAAGCTGTTACTGAGTTTTGCTTACTAAAGCCAGCTAAGCATTTTTTATGAATTAGGCACGGGACTTTCAATACATGTCCTGTGCCTTTTAATTGCAGCGAACCTATATGTATAAATCAGAAAAACTTGCGCTCAGCCTGAAACATTTGATCGAAAGTGGTTTTTGGAAAGCCAACGATAAACTACCTTCACTCCGTCAACAAGCTGAAACATCGGGTTTTAGCTTAATGACCGTGATGAATGCCTATCAGGAACTCGAAGCGCAAGGGCTGATTTATTCACAAGAAAAACTCGGTTACTTTGTGACAGGCGATGCACGCTCAGAAAACAACTCCAATAGTGTCATCCTCAACGAAAAAATTGAAATCAACTCTAAAATTTTCAGATATTTAAAATCGATCCAATCTGAACAAATGGTTCCCTTTGGCATTGCCTTTCCCAACAGCCAACTGCTCTACTCTGCCAAGCTGATGCAAACGTTGGGACAACGTGCCAAACACCGTCTTAGTTATGAACAGATGCCAAGTTTACCTCCCGGAAACTTTGAGCTGCGGAAACTGATTGCACAGCGCTACTGTATGCAAGGGATTCCAACAGACCCGTCCGATATCGTAATTACCTCGGGCGGATTAGATGCTTTAAACCTCTCCTTACAAGCTATGACCCAACCGGGTGACTATATTTTACTTCAAAAAACTATATTTTATGGCGCATGGCAAGCGGCTGAACATTTGGGCCTAAAAGTCATTAGTATTCCTGAACATGAAGAACACGGTATTGACCTTGAAGCTTTTAAAGATGCGATTGAGCGTTATCCAATTAAAGTCTGTCTGCTGATGCTCAACAGTCACAACCCTATTGGTTTTACGGTCAGTGATGACATCAAATACCAACTGGCAAAGCTACTGCATGAGCGCGATATTTATTTAATTGAAGACGATGTTTATGAAGAGCTTTATTTTGATCATAAAAAGCCGCTGTCGATGAAATACTTTGATCAGAAAAATTTGGTTTTACACTGCTCTTCTTTTTCAAAAACTTTAGGTGCGGGTTTTCGGATTGGTTGGGTCTATGCGGGTAAATTTTCGGAGCATATTCAGCATTTACAACTGATGAGCACGCTTTCCGTTAACTCATTTATTCAAAATGCCTTGGTCGATTATTTATCGCATCGACACTATGAAAAGCACTTAAAAACTTTGCGTAACACCTTAAAACGTCTCAAAAATCAGTATTACACTTATTTATCTGAACATTTGTCTGAAGATTATCAAATTCATTATTATCCATCGGGCTATTTTCTTTGGATTACTTTGCCCGAGCAGATCAATGGCAATTTAATTTATGAGCAGCTCTTAGAGAAAAATATCAGCATTGCGCCTGGCTCATTATTTTATCAAACGGATAATATTCCACATCATATTCGGATCAATTGTTCATTTGAAATCAATGAACGTATTCAAAATGCCTTAGATGCCTTGATCCAATGTATTTATCCAGAAGCCTTTGAATAAAAGTTGAATGGTTTAAATCCAGACTGATTTAAACCATGTTTTTATTTTAAGAGACTCACTGCCCATACTGCAAATATCACCATCGTAGAGATAAAATGACATGATCAGATCGGATCATGTCATTCCTCTCAAGCTAGGTATAGGATTTCTCAGCACTCATATTCTGAAAATAGGTGCGATAGATATAGACACAGCCAAGTGAAAAACCAGCCATCAGGCCAGATGCCATGGGTAAATGCATCACACTGTCTTGAGGAAAGACAAAAACCAAAAATGGAAAGGCATATACCGCTGGAATCCGCATATCAAAGAGCTTGAGCAAAAGAAACATCAAGGGCATATATATGAGGCTGAGCAGTATCCAATCTTGAATCCACAACTGCATAAGCACGGCCATTGAAATCGACAGTGCCAACACAGCAACCTGCTTAAGATACATTTTCAACGAATACATCATCATATTTAATGATTCGTACACCACCACTGTAATCGGTGGAATCAGTGCCATCGCTTCAATCTTGAAAATAGCAGCGAGTGCAAAACCGATTAAAGTAATACTGGCATACACACCTATTTTTCGTCGATCAAAATTGCCTTTTCTCTCCACACCTTGGTTCAGTTTAAAGAGCACAACACCCAACATTAGGATAAAACTGGTGGCAAAAATCGAAATCAAAAACGATATTTCATAGGCTTGGGTCACAATCGGCAAGAAACCCGTGGCCAGTGCGGGCGGTAATATATAGTTAAACATCCGCATCACGAGCAACATGGCACAGAGAACCAAAACCAGTTTGAACAGATATGAAATCGGCATCAAATTAATACAGAAGCCTATAACAGCGGTCAAACTGGGTAAAATAAAAATTTTATCTGGCTGATTCAGCCAATGTTTATCTCGATAGACCCACAGTCCAACAGCCATAGCCGCCATTTCAGGCAGAATAATTTCACGATCATTCAGTCCATAGGCAGCCGCCACCATAAGCCCTATAAAGACAAAGGCCGCGAGATAACTTTTGGGACTTAAGATTGTCTTTGCATGTGACATAGGATTCATATTCGATTCCTTATTGATTTAAAACGATATAAAGCCAAGTAAATACTTCGTCACTGCAATCAGCGATGGCGCAAATAGCACCATAATGATGCCTGAAATAATCATCGAGAGACTGGCAATGACGCCTTCCAATTCATGCCGCTGTCTTGCCCGAGCTATGCCCATAGCATGTGCGGCATTACCTAGTGCTGCGCCCGAAGCAAGATGATTTTTATATTTCATCCAAAGCAAAAGGAGGTCTCCCAACAACATACCGACCAAACCTGTAATCACAGTAAATAGCGGAATCAGGCTGATAGAGCCCCCCACTTTTTCGGTAAGCACTAAAGCGAAAGGAATCGAAATGGAACGCGCCAACAGGCTATTTTTAACGATGTCATCAAAATCCAATAGGCTCGCCAAAAACCAACTGCTGAAAATACCCACCAACATGGCGAGGCTAGAACTGAAGAGCAACACTTTAAAATGTTGCTGAATCATGCGGCGATAACGAAAAATAGGAATAGCAAAAGCCACTGTGATTGGACCGAGCATGGCCACCAAATATTGGGTATAAAAGTAATAGTCTTGGAACTGATGCTGTAAAAGAAAGATCAGTACGATGCTCAAGCTAGGAACAACAATAATGGGGGATAAATAGATTTTTTGGGTTCGAACAAAAAGCTGCTTTGCCATGAAATAGCACAGCACGGTCCAAACCAAGTAAAAAAGCCCCCAGCATTCAGTCATACTGTTCTTCCTGTTTTGGTTCCAGATTTAGCACTGGCTGCTTTAACAACAACCGTACGCTATATACAGAAACCATCATCACCAAAGCGGTGCTGATTAAAATCACCAGCAGAATTCTCCAACCACTGGCTATCAATAAATCCTGATATTGAATCACGCCGACCACCGGCGGAATGAAAAACAGCAGTAATTCCGCCAGTAACAGTTCTGCACCGCGTTCAACGTGGGCTAATTTCAACCACTTCATTTCAAGTAAGAACAACAGCAGAAAAAAACCTAATACCCCTGATGCCACAGGCAAATTCAATAACTTTTGTAAGACATAAGCACAGCTCCAAACGGCCAAAATAATGATGATTTGGTAGCTCGCTGTTTTTAGCTTCTTCAGCCGAGTTCGGTCATGCAACATCTCAATTTATGTCCGCATATGCCCGCTCTTTAAACGGCTGGATCGAGACACGTTTGTAGGTTTCTAAAAAAGATTCATGTGCTAAACGAAGATCCAGATAAGTATTTAGAATTTCTTCCAGCACATCGGGAATATCTTCCACAGGAAATGATGGCCCTAAAATATCACCGATGGATGCATCATGATCTGAGTTACCGCCTAAACTAATTTGGTAATATTCAGCGCCTTTTTTATCGACACCTAGAATGCCAATATTACCGACATGGTGGTGTCCACACGCATTCATACAACCTGAAATGTTCAAATCGACCCTGCCTAAATGATATAAAGCATCCAGATCATCAAAACGGCGAGCAATCGCCTCATACACCGGAATGGATTTGGCATTTGCCAATGAGCAAAAATCGCCGCCCGGACAGCAAATCATGTCAGTCAGAAAGTCAATATGCGCTCGGGCCAAATTGCCACGATCTAAGATTTGCCACAGTTCAAACAGATCCTTTTGGCGTACATCGGTTAAGGCAATATTTTGCTCATGCGTGGTTCGCAGCTCACCAAAGGTATATTGGTCAGCCAAATCTGCAATTAAACGCATTTCATCGGAAGTCATATCCCCCGGAGCCACACCCGCCCGTTTTAAGCTGATTGTGACTATGCGGTAGCCCGCGACTTTATGTGCATGGGTATTGATATTGAACCAGTGTTTAAACTTCGGATACTGTTGGAACAAAGCTTCAAAATTTTCTGCATCTAAAGGTTCATAGGCAAACGGTCGAAATACTGCATCCATTTGCGCTAAAACACTAGGCTGAACTTTGAGCAGTGTTTGAGTATGTGCAAACTCAGCTTCAACTTTTTCCGCAAAGCCCGCTGGAGTGAGGGCTTTCACTAAAATTTTAATACGCGCTTTGTATTTATTATCACGGCGACCATGCAAGTTATATACGCGCATGATGGCATCTAAATAAGCAATTAAATCTTCACGGGCTAAAAATGGCTTAATGACATGTCCCGCTAAAGGGGTGCGTCCAAGCCCACCGCCGACTTTAATTTGATAACCCAACTCCCCCGCTTCATTTTCCACCAGATAAACACCAACATCATGGAAAGTTGTGGCAGCACGGTCTTGTTCAGGGTGTGCACAGACCGCAATTTTAAATTTACGCGGAAGGAATGAAAACTCTGGATGGAAAGTACTCCACTGGCGAATTAGTTCACAGGTGGGACGTGGGTCTTTGAGCTCCCCTGCAACTACACCGGCATACTGGTCTGTGGTGGTGTTTCGAATACAGTTGCCACTGGTCTGAATAGAATGCATGTGTACCGTAGCGAGTTCCTGCAAAATATCAGGAACATCTTCAAGTTGCGGCCAATTCAATTGAATATTTTGACGCGTAGAAATATGCGCATAACCACGATCATACTTCTGCGCAACCTCAGCCACCTTACGCAATTGCAATGAGTTCATTAAGCCATAAGGCACTGCCAAACGTAGCATGGGTGCATAGCGTTGAACATATAAACCATTTTGTAAGCGTAAGGGCCGGTATTCTTCTTCAGTCAGTTTTCCCTCTAAATAACGCTGCGTTTGGTTGCGAAACTGTGCGACACGTTCATTTAATAAATTTTGATCAAAGTCTGTATATAAAAACATGGGGATGACCTAAGTATATGCATCAATATGAAAGAAAAGCTGTTTTGAATGGCGCATCAAAAATGCAAATTAGGCGAAAAAAGTCGCCTGCTTTCGGGACACGCCATGTTGTAGACAGGTCTGCATATACTCGGCATAGACCGATAACTTTTCATAAATATGCTCGGCATAGAACATATCTTCAACCAACTGGGTCGCTTGCTGCTGGTTATAACTGCCATAACTCAACAGTAACTGCGCATTCAATGTGGCGAATTTTTCACATAAATCGATATATTGCTGATCTTTGTTTTTAAAGAACAATTTCCGCATATTCCATTCACTACTGTCGATGATGGCATCTTGTGGATGGGTAGAAATATAGTTAATTTTGACTTTAAAAAACTGTTCCAGCTCCGCGAGTTTTTGTGTATTGAGCACCAATGATGTCACCAAAAAAATCTGAGAGACATCAGTTCGACATAGTGCTTTGATCAATGAAAAATAGAAAAAATCGACATCATTAAATACGCTGTCACTCAAATCTAAATAAACATTGAGTGCCTCAAGTACATCATCTATTTTTAGGTTTTGTTTTTGCTCTGCTTGATAGTAACGATTGAGGATATTGAGTACGGTTGGCGTTGCAGGACTGCTATAAATCACAGGATGGTTCAAATTTGCCAAGATAAAAGGCGCAAATAAAAATGCGACCTCCGCGTGTTCTACTTGAATGGCAGACTGCACGATATACTGAACTTTAGCGCTTGAAAAATCTCGTAAAACTTTAGCACGTAGCAAAGTCGCTTCTAAGTTTAAATACTGCTGCGCAAGTAGATGTTGCAGTTGATCTGAAAGACTCTGCCCCTCAACCAATTCAGAAATTGTATTCAGTTGCTGTGTTATAAACATTACGCCACCATCAAGATTGTGATCCCTTCTTGAATCAAATTTTCAGCTAGTTTGGTGCGAATGAGTAGCTACAGTAAGGCTTGAAAAAACTATAACAGCGTGCCTCCTTCTCAAGTTTTATGGGTACAAAACCATCAAAATTAGAAAAATAAATTCGCTATTTAAATAGAAGCCAATCCCATCATGGCGTTATTTTGAGTGCCTAAAAATTCAGAAACTACTTTTCTATTTTCCTATTTCAAGCAGCCCCTTTAGCCATTGAATATAAGGTGGAATCTAGAAAGGAGAATAAAAGTTATGGCTGACAAGACACCTCTAAAGTTGTTTTGATCCGTTCTAACACAACAGTGGTTTTAAACCATTGCACATTGGCATTATGATGAAAAAGCTGATCACATAAGGCTTGAAACCGACTCATACTTGGCACCAAGAGTACCAGCATAAAATCTGCCTCACCGGTTACGTAATAACACTGCTGTACTTCTGGAATTGAAAAACTCGTTTTCAACGCCTCAAGGTCAGTCACATGGGTTTGGTTGACACGAACCTCGACAAAAATCGTAATCACTTGTCCCAATTTGTCTGGATCAAGTACCGCGGTATTGCCAATAATATAGCCACTGTCTCTTAATTTTTGAATGCGACGTTGTACCGAGGCAGTTGATAAATGCACTAAATCGGCCAATTCTCGGAGTGGCGTTAAGCAATCTTTTTGCAGATGCTCCAATAAAGCGAAATCAAATTTATCCAATTGCATGAGCAGCTTCCTGCGAGAAATTTTCTCATTCAAACTAATGATTACAAGCCATTTTATCAATAGGATTGCAATAAAATATCATCCATCCATACAGTTTTAGAACCGCCTATGTCTACGCATCCCAATACAGCACTTGGTATTAGCTTAAATGTCACGGCCTCGGTATTATTTGCTTTAATGTTTGCCTATACCTCACTTTTGGGCACGCTGGCAGGTACAGAAATTTACGGCTGGCGCATTGTATTGACTATTCCATGCCTGACGCTTTTTATTTGGCTCAAAGGCAATTGGCCTCAAGTGATTGTTATTTATCGCCGCTTCTACCAAGAGCGCTTTTTCTTTTTAACGCGAATTTTATCTTCGTTTTTAATTGGAATTCAATTATGGCTGTTTATGTGGGCACCCAGTCACGGCTATGGACTGGATGTTTCACTCGGTTATTTTATGATGCCGATTAGCATGGTGATTGTCGGTCGGATTGCCTTTAAAGAGCGAATGTCACGCTTTCAGCAACTGTCCTGTATTTTTGCAGTGCTGGGGATCTTGAACCTCTTGGCGATTTCTCAAACACTGAGTTGGCCCACTCTACTGATTTGCTTAGGTTATCCGATCTATTTTTGGCTCAGACAAAAAACGGAGACGAACAATATAGGCGGACTTTGGTTTGACATGATGCTGAGTCTCCCTGTCTGTATTTTCTTTATCATGCAAGGCAGTATCGTCACAGAAAGCCTATCTGAAAGTTCACATATGCTTTGGCTCATTTCAGGACTTGGACTAATCAGTGCACTGGCTTTGGCATTTCAGTCCTTGTCTGCCCCGCATTTAAACTTAAGCCTGTTTGGACTGTTGGTTTATGTTGAACCGATATTGTTAGTGGCCGTTTCAATCGCCTTAGGGGAAAGCATTACTTCAGCAGAATGGCCAACCTATATCGCCATTTGGCTCGCAGTTTTTACCCTCATGCTGGAAGGATTACGCAGCTTTAAAAAGAATCGTAAATTAGCGACATAGGCATTTTTTATGCATATTTTCCTCTAGATTACTCAAATTTAGACGTCTAGACATGTTTTGGTACTGAATCGAGAACTGACTTTCTGATTGTATTTAAATGGCTATTTGACTCCGCGAGTGACGTGCTGACAATTCATATTTAAAACGACATAGAGTGAATTACAGTGAACCTTTTAAATGATGATGCTGTCTCACAATACTATTCAATAAACTGGAAAAGTTGATTGCAGGTTGGCTATGCAAATCTGCCTTGAAGGCAATACCGAGTCCAATTGTCGCGGTCTTATTCTTCAGGTATTTATATTTAATCCCTTCAATTTTGAGCTGTTGGGTGGACTCAGGCACCAAAGAAATGCCCAAATTCGCCGCAACCAACGATAAAATCGAAACAATCTGAGGCGCTTGCTGTCCAATTTTAGGCGTGAAGCCATGCTGTTGGCAGCTATTTAAAATCGCGGCATACAGCCCGGCACTCACCTCTGGTGGTGAGACAATAAAGCTTTCATACTTAAATTCTGCCAAATCTACCACCTCATCTTCTGCGGAATATTGAATCGGCAAGGCTGCAATCAATTTTTCATCGATCAAATTACGAATCGTAATGGCTTTAGGATACTGCGCAGGTGGCCGGACAATCGCAATGTCTAATTCATTATTCAATAAACTTTCAATCAAAATCAAAGAATTGGCTTCTTTTAATACCAAATTCACCTGAGGGTATTGCTGTTGAAATGCTTGAATGGCTGTTGGAATTAAAGAGTTTAGAATTGAGGTGCCTGTAAAACCGAGCCGTAGTTCTCCCAATTCACCATTTGCTGCACTTTGGGTCAATTTCACCGCATTTTTCAGTTGGTTCTGAACAGGCAAAACCATTTTAAGAAAAGTTTCTCCTGCTGGTGTCAGAGTTACACCATGAGAGTAGCGATAAAAAAGTTCAACACCGATTTCCCTTTCCATTTTTTTAATTTGCATACTCAACGGCGGCTGACTTATGCCAAGACGCAAGGCAGCTTTAGAGAAACTTTGCTCTTCCGCGATAGCAATAAAATATTGAATATTGCGCAGCTCCATATATTAAAGCTATACCATTATTGAGTTATATATATTATACATATACAAGTATAGTTCTTAAAATAAAGCTTCTCTCCATTTTAAATCAGCCAAGTCATGAAACTGAGCTCTTCATTAGAAGCAGATTGGTCTACCCCTCAACAGCCGATTCCGCAGACCATCAGCCAAGGTACAGTTGAGTATAAAAGAGCGGGCATGGCGCTATTTTTGTTGGGTTTTGCCAGTTTTTCACTGATCTATTGCGTACAACCCTTACTGCCCAACTTAAGTCAGAGTTTCCATATTGCACCCAGTTCAAGTGCTCTAGCACTGTCCTTAACCACAGGCTTTTTAGCCATGTCAATCGTGCTATCCAGTGCTTTTTCACAAACATTGGGCAGAAAAGGCCTCATGTTTTTCTCTATGCTTTTGGCTTCTATACTCAATGTGGTATGCGCGGTTTCACCGAGTTGGCATGTGCTCATGGTTTCAAGAAGCTTAGAGGGTTTTGTTCTAGGTGGAGTTCCCGCTGTTGCAATGGCTTGGATTGCAGAAGAAATTAGTCCTAAAAATTTAAGTAAAACCATGGGGCTGTATATTGCAGGTACAGCATTTGGCGGCATGATGGGACGTGTTGGCATGGGCATTTTGACCGAGTTTTTCTCATGGCGTATTTCCATGGCCATTCTTGGCGGCATCTGTCTGTTCTGTGCATTTGGTTTTTTGAAACTCTTACCCAATTCACGAAATTTCATTGCCCAGCAAGGTCTCTCTTTTAAGTTCCATCTACATGCATGGTATGCACACTTGAGTCATATCCGCCTGCTAAAAATCTATGGGATTGGCTTTTTACTCACCAGTGTATTTGTCACGCTGTTTAATTATGTGACCTTCAGACTCTTTGCAGCACCCTATCATTTAAGCCAAACTCAAATAAGCCTGATCTTTTTATCTTATAGTTTGGGTATTATTTCCTCTTCGATTGCAGGCAATATTGCAGACCGAATAGGCAAAAAGCAGATGATGATCCTGGGCTTTTCATGCATGCTCTTAGGCGTGCTACTTACCCTTTCTGCCTCGTTGTTTTTGATTATTCTCGGGATTGGCTGTGTGACCACTGGCTTTTTTATTGCCCATGCCATTGCTAGCAGTCGAGTTGGAGAACTCGCAACATCTAATAAAGGTCATGCCACTTCTTTATATCTGCTTTTTTATTATTTAGGTTCAAGCATTGTGGGTGCGTATGGCGGAAATATCTGGCAAAGCCATGGCTGGAATGGCATCGTTATATTAAATATTTTTCTGATTCTAATTGCACTCATCGTTATTTTTTCAATAAAACCGCTTCGTTCTCCATCTGTTACCCATTAGGAACATCTACATCATGCAACAACACTTATTTGTCTACGGTACTTTAGGGCCAAACAAACCGAATGCTCATATTTTAGAAGTGATTGCCGGTACATGGAGCAAAGGTTCTGTGAAAGGTTTGCTTAAGGAAGCAGGTTGGGGAGCAGAACTTGGCTTTCCTGGGCTAATGCTAAGCCCAGATGGACCAACTGTTGATGGATATATATTTAGTTCAGAGCAATTAGATACGCTGTGGAACAGCTTGGATGAATTTGAAGGAAGTGAATATCAGCGTGTTTTAACTGAAGTCACTTTAGAAAATGGGCAAATACAACAGGCTTATGTTTATGCGTTAAATCATCTTGCATAAATCCAACCTCGCATACGGTGCTAAACCAAAAATCAGATACATTAAATTGCAGCATTAAGGTTTGGTCTTAGTGTTTTAAAAAGTCAGCTGGGTTCAGCTGACTTTTTAAAAATAAACTCAATCTACTCTTTATAATTTTGCGTACTGTAGTGTTCGACAGGCAAACGCGTTAACACTTTTTGCCCTTTAGCACCCGGCATACCTTCTACATACTGTAAAAAGGCTTCAGCATAATCTAGCCCCACATCGATTCGACGTGCCCCAATAATGCCCTTTAAGCTGGTATAAAAGTCTTGACCATCGGCAAGGAAATTAATGGTAATCACTTGATAGGTCTGATTTAAGTTTAAAGGTAAATACTGACCATCAGCATTTCGCACCTGTAAGTTCGATACACGCTGGCCTTTGGCTTGGGTTAAATCAACATCCCACTTTAAGCCCCCTGTATATGGATAACTGCCAGTGTTATTCAAAGCTACGGCATCAATCGCATCTTCTAAAGTTGACTTAATTTCCTGCCCAGTGGCTTGTAATTGCACCAGTGTATTTTTAAAGGGCAAGACGGTATAAATTTTCTCAACCGTAATATCGCCTTGGGGTACATCAACCCTGACCCCACCACCGTTTTGAATGGAAATATCTGCATTAAAATACTTTTTGCCTTGCTGTAAAAAGGCTTCTGCTACCAACTGTTGCACATCTCCACCATGTTGATTAGTAAAGTCGGCTTTATTACAAATATCACCGAGGCTTGAGCGTGAAGTATCTTTGGTTGCTCCAGGAACGCGACGTAAGCAAAGATTGCTTTCAGCTCTTGCCACAATCTCTTTGCCCAATAGATTTTTAGCCACTTTATACGGTTCTAAAATACTTAAAGCCGTCGTATCAGGCTGTATAATCCGTAAAGCATTACTATTTTCGACATCCTGTTTGATGTGTACAAGTTCAGTACTGGTTAGTGCGACAGCATCTTTTACAGTACGTTTAAAATTATCGCCAATCAATATATTGGCCTTGCCTGCGCAAGCATCAACTTTACCATTGGCATCAAAATTGACTTTTAACTGACCCACGACATAAGCATATTGCCATGCTTGAACCACACAAACCTGATCACCCTCTTTATTTTTCAATAGGGTTGGATAGTCGCCCTCAGGGGTAATGCCATAATTCTTTAATTTTGCATCAGCCAATAAAGTATGCGAGTCCCCACCAACAATTACATCGACGCCAGATAACTGCGCAGCCAGTTCTTTTTCTGCGCCATAACCCAAATGAGACTGCACGATAATTTTATTGATCCCTTGTTGCTTTAGTTCATCAATATATTTTTGTGCAGTGGTGACTTCATCCTTAAACAAGGTATCTGAGTTTGGGCGTGATGCATTTTTAGTTTTATTAGCAATGGTTAAGCCAATCAATGCAATTTTTTGGCCTTCTTTTTCTATAATGATATACGGCTTCACTAGATCAGTTCGATACAGTGGAGAACCTGCACCAAACTCAACATTTGCACTGAGTACTTGAGTTTTCGTTTTACAACTGCCTTTGTTGTTTAAGAAACCCATAAATTTTTGCAGGCCCGTATCTGTATTATCAAATTCATGATTGCCTAAAGTCAGTGTATCAAAACACACCGTATTCATTAGATCTGCTTCGGCCTCACCCTCTTTCAAGGTAAAATAGAGATCACCAGTAATGGCATCTCCCGAGTGAATTTTGATTGCATTTTTTTCACGGTTGGCCAACTCATTGATCAACGCAGTCACCCGCGCAAAACCACCATTCGCAACTTGGATTTCTTCACGCTTCCCTGCAGAGGTTTCTAACATTAATTTGAGCGTCTCCTCATCTAAATGTGAGTGGCTATCGTTAATGTGGATGAGATTCACCTCAAGTGCTTTATTCTGCTCAACGGGCGCAGTATTGTCTTTATTATCATCATCATTACACCCTACAAGTAATGCACTGAAAAATAATAAACCACAGGTCAGACCTGAAGTTTTAATGGGCTTATTTCGAATAATCACAGCTGTCCCCAATGTTTATTTATTAAACAACCATCATGCAAGGACACCATTTAAAATTCGTGACACGCACAGAATATTCTTGCTGATATCTACATATTTTTGATCTTTATACGGTTTTTTTATTCTTATGTAGCGCTAATTTTACCAAGTGATTAAATATGACTCATTTATCCGATCATTATGTAATATAGATCATAGTAATCAACGTTATATTTCCCTATATTAGTCATATAACTATTGATAATGATCCTAGTCTCATGGAGACAAAAAATCATGAAACTTTTTAAATATTCTTTTGCAATTTTAGCCGTCATTTCTGTTTCGGCTTACACTATGAGTGACCGCCAATCCTCACAGTTTCAAGTGAAAATGCAAGTTACTGAAATCTGTGATATTGGAACAGGAACCACGTCAGATATCGATTTTGGTACAGTGACACGTAACGCGCAAAATGTACAAGCTACAGGAAGTTTAAACGTACACTGTACTAATGGCACGCCATATAACATTGCTTTAAATAGTAATGGCCGCTTAAGACATAACAATGATGTTTCTATACAAATCCCTTACCAGTTGTATCAAGATGCCGCGATGAGTAAAGAATGGGGCAATATTGCAAACAATCGTTTGTCTCAACAAGGTACAGGACAAACGCAAAATATTACCATTTGGGGGAAAGTACCAAATACCAATGTTCCAGCAGGTCAATATAGTGACAAAGTGACTGCAACCATTACCTATTAGGACACTACAAGCTTAATAAGTTAAGGTTACCGTAATTGTGTCAGAATATTGTCCAACACTACTGATCGGTTGCACTGGAACAGCTGCATATACTGGAATAGTTTGACTATCTACCACATAAAAAACATTGCCTTGCCAAGTTTGAGAACGGCTTGCATCTTTATATAAATTGTATTGAATATAACTTCCTACAGCATTTCTCATTCGTCTTTGAATACCTAGGGCATTGATACCATTATCCAAACTAACTTGCATACTGGTTCCCGCTGGGCAAGCCAGTCGTATGAGACCTGAACCGAATAGTGGATTTTTCAAATGTTCGACTGCCCCAAAGTCAATATCGGTTGCAGACTGAATCAAACAGCTATTTTCATAGTTAGAATTGACGACTATATGATTCGTCGCCATGTTTGGACTTCCAAGCACTTCCAAATCCGTTGGTGCTTGCATTCCGTATCGAGAAGAAAAATAGAGTTTTAAGGTCGCATTGTTAGTTTTATAGAAAGCTGCGGGTACATTCTGCCCAGCTAAAACCTGACCATAGATTTTGATCAAACCACTTTGATTTCCTGCATTTGCACTGACTTGAAAAGTCTGACATTGAGCTTGATTTTTAAAGTCAGAAGCTGGTAGCTTCCGTGTACGAGCAGCATCATAATACAACTGATAATTGAGCAAAGGTGCTGGATAAATATCATAACTAATCATGCTGCGTGGATCATTTCCAGCTGGACTCGTGTTATCTACAACCAAGCACATTTTATAGGTGATGGGCTGACTCCAATTAGAATTACAAGTAAACGTTACATCCGTTGAAACAGTTGAAGAGCCTTGGGCATTCGCTGTACCTAGACTTAAGGTTGTTCCTCCAACCCAGCAACTCTCGGCAGCATAAACAGGTGAATAAAAGAAACTACAGCCTATAAATAAAAAGCTGACGGGAATAAGGCGTTTCATTAATTTATTCACTTTGAAAACATCATTTAAATTCATTGGCATACGATTTTTCCCAAATCACTATAACCATCCAAAGTTTCAATATCGGGTAACTTCACGCGACACTGATTGAGTTGATCACCTATATATAGCATATTACTTTTTACATTATCTAAATACACCATACCCTCATGCGCTACAATCGTCGTCGGTTGCTGTGTCGGATTTTCTTGCCAAACTGAAGTGCCAACAATTAAATTTTTCCCTTGGGAATCGACCGCTTGAAATTGAACGGTTTTCACTTGATACATCGGGAAACGAATAAATACTCCACTCGACTGACGAGGTACCGCATCTTGCTGTGTAGTTTCAATTTTTAAGTTGATAGGCAAATCCAAAGTATCTACCGCTACACTGTTGTGTTGATATGGATTTAAATGGTCAAGTAATAAATAACCTTTCCGATTTGTTTTACCTATTAAACGATTTTCTAAACGTACTGGTACATCTGCAACTTGATCTGTTGAGACAATTGCAAATGAGCCATTACTTAATCGTTTAGGCAGGAATGTATCTTTTAGAATGACCACTCCACCATTTACAGAAGCATAAGCACTAGTATTATTTTGTTGATCTGATGCGGTATGTTGCACATTCAACTGTGCTAAACCATAACGTCCCAAATAATCAAGTTGTCCCTGAAACTGTGAGTATTGTTCAGTCTGATTCGCTAAAGCTTGCCATCCTAAACCACCTTGGTCTTGGTCCACTGCATGTAGGAAATTGAGTCCGACTTGGTTTTGATCATTGCTACGCTGTGCTGTCATGGTTGCAGAGTTGCGTTTTGCCCATGGAAAATTAAAAGACAAATAATAGCTATTTTCTTTATTTAAAAGGTCACGGCTATAGCTTAAGCCTAAGTTCATGCGTCGCGGTAAAATATAAGACCAGTTGAGTAAAACAAAACGACTACTGGCTTGGTCAACATACTCCTGCTGAATATAACTTCCACCAAACTGACCAAGCTGGGTATTAAACCCCATGTAAAATTGATCAGACTGACTGGCAAATGTCGCATCATTCAGACTTGCAATATCATTGAACTGTCCAAATTGACGTAAACCATTGTAGTTTAAACTGATTAGCGCAGAGTTCCAGCTATAGCCTAAACCTAGTAACTGCCCTTGTTGCTCAGGCGTATGGCTATAAGCATAAGAAAGGTTAATTTGCCCTGCGCGTTTACCTAATTGATAAACCGTGCCTAAACCTACTTGTTGCAGCTGTTCTGTCAGTTCAGCATGTGTCTCGACCGTAAACGTATTGCTCATGCCATAACGATAACTACCATTAAAGGCTAGATCATCGGCATAATCAAAAGAAGAGACGCCATAGTTAAGTTTCGGATAACCTAAATTCAAAGACCAATCATTTAAACCCTGTGCCAGTAAATGATTGGCTCGATACAAAGAAAAATTTTGGACTTGCTGCTGACCATTAATATCGGTAATGACCATTTGAGCATTACCTGCTCCTGTAATACTCGGTATCGTTTGTATATCGAACTGTCCTGGTACCACATTTTGTGAGGATTGCTTAATACCGTTAATAATCAGATCAATTTGTGAAGGCAAAGCCACCTGACCTTTAAAACTCATTAATGGCGTTGTCACCATATAAGGCTGTAATGCAAAATTTTTAGATATGCTTAAACCACTTAAACGTGTAGACCGTGTCCATGTAAGCGCATCAGTTTGAGCATCCCCCAGACGTAATCGAAGCAGTTGATCCGGAAAGTCTTTTTCCCAGTAAGTATCAAGTATTTGGCTATCGGTAAAAGTATGATCCCGATATTGATAGTTTCCTGACAGACTCAACACTCCATCAAACAAGCCAAAATAACGTAATTCATTCCAGCCATTAAAGGAAAACGTATCATCCGTTTGTTGAGCAAATGCTGTGTAATTAAGCAATGCTCCTTTTGTTTCTTGTAATGGATTGATACTGGCCGCAGGTAACGCTTGATAGCCGTATTGGTTCTGTCCAGCCAACAACTCTATCGGGACGTGTATCGATATTTTCTGATTTAGATCATCATACTGATAACTCAAACCATTGATTTGATCTAGGGCAATATAATTTACCTGATCAATGACAGTTTTCGGTGCATTCGTGTGGATGGCAAAATTATCTAAAGATGACTGATCAATATACAGCTGCTGACCCTGTTGCAGGAAGTGACCAATTTGAGACTGAACGGACTGATTCAGCTCTACATCCAAATACAAATCTTGTTGAACTTCGTTCACCAACTCTGGGGAGTTCGACACTGCAAAAGCTGAAGGTGCTACCGCGATGATTACTCCTGCACATAGTAAGTCACCAATTCGAACACTCAATGATAGAACTCCCAGAAATATTCTATATCAAGGAGATATAGGAAGTTCTTGTTCACGAATATCCATATTCACTACAGCAACAAATTTTCCATTGGGTTTGACATTTATTAGAGTAGGAATAGACCACTGCATCGTTTGACCACTCAACACATAACCCATCAGTCCCATTTGTATCGGTGTTTTATGCCCTTGCGCATCCACATAAGCAAACTGGCTAAAACGTTTATAGTGCTGTGACTGGTTGCTCACTGTTAAGGTGTTTGTGCTGTATTTAAAAGTCATCCCTTTTAATGAAGTCAAACCTTGTTGAACGGGTTCAGAGGATGAAGCTTTAAAGAAAACAGGAATCGAATATTTAAGTAAAAGTTGAAGTCCACTTTGCTTTTCTAGTTGCGGATCTGGTAATTCATCCACGATTAAACGATAAGCCTGTTCAGATGAATTATTGCCTGGATTGGCACGAATGAGTCTGACAAGTTGTCTCTGACCTGCGGGAATCGTAAGCACCATAGGGCTCGCTATCAGGTCTTTGGATGGTGTCAAAATATCTTGATGATTACTTTGCGTCCACGTATTTACTCGAACTTGACCTCGGATAGCTTCATCTCCAGTATTGGTTAACCAGAGCTCTTTAACTTTTTCCTGAGGCGAAAATTCCAATAAAATAGGCGCAACCTGTAAGCTTGCAGCATGCGCCTGTGTCATAAAAATACTCGTTGCCAATACACCCAAGCTACACTTGCGTAGTACACTCGACAAACGTGTTGTATTTTTCATGCCGATACCCTTTTCTTTAAGAATATCTATTCGATAGCAAAAATTAATACGTTACTATAGCAGTAACCACGTCACTATATTTACCTGCTCGAACGTTAGTCGAACCTGATACTTTAGCAACGACTGGAATCGCTTGTACGCTACCAGAGCCAATACCCGAATATTGTTTATTGTTATTATTCCATTGATCTTTATCACTTGTATTTTGGAATAATTGGTACGCGATACTAGATGATGAATCTGTCTCGTGAGTCATTTTCCCACTACCAGATAAACCTACGCTATAAGGCGTCTGACTAGTACAAGTTACGTTTAATGTCCCTGTCTTGTCATTTGCAACTACACCACTATTTACGCTGCCAAAATCAATATCAGTCGCATTGATTGCACATGTAGAAAGGACTTCGATTTTAACCTTAAAGTCTGTGCTTGCTGTTTTTGAAGTTGTAGCTGCATTCGATTGACCTGCTAAGACTAAGCCAGTAGTCGCCAATAATGCAGTAGTGATAAAGTTTTTCATAAACGCCCCAAGTATTAAATCAGATAGCCAAAAAGCAATCGTCATGAACAACATTGCTTTTAATCTTTACTCTTTTAATTTGATGAAATTTCATACATATAAAAAAGCAAGTGTGAAAAATATCACATTTTTTTAATTTTTCAAGAGGTTTTACTTTTTTTTAGTATTTTTTGTTATAAATATCATTCTTTATTAAAATAAGAGGTCGCAAGTGGGGTAATTTGTATTAAGCTTAAAAACCAAATTTTTACATTTCCAATAAAAGCGATATCAAAAAAATACATTTATAAATTCATGTTAAATGCACACATTTGTGTTTTAGTATATAAATATTATGGTCTGTTATAGCAGAAAGTTATCTTAAATTGCTGCCAAATACTGATCATGATAATCTTTAAATATTTTTATAATCAATGATATAAATCAAAAAACTTATTCTTTTATAAAAAGGCTTTCTCTTAATTCCTACTAAGATATCAGCAAAACCCTTCATCTTTGCTAAAACAAGAATCAATACTAGGGTTAGGCTTTGATCATTTAAAAATCATACTGTTCAATTAAACATTTAGGCTTTGGATAATTTCTATCCTAATAACCAGCTAATATCACATCATCTCTTTATAGAGTGAACTTCACTCTTAAATAAAAATGTTACTTAAATACTCTCGATCTAAAATATTGTATTGCATCTATCTTCAAAATTATTGAATACCTATTCGTCTATTATTTTTAATTTTTATAATACCATCATTATTCTACATGCACTTTTTCTAACCATGCCTGCAACCCAGACCAACTTTTAAAATCATCCACCGCACGTACGATACAATTTGGATTGCGCTCTAATAGCATTTTACTTAAGGCATTGCCCGGCCCAATTTCTAAGACAACATCAGGCTGATTTTCTTGTATAGCACTTAAGCAAGCATCCCAATCAATCGCATGATTCATTTGGTGAATCAACGCATTCACTGCATCTGTAGTCTTAAAAAACTTATGTCCGCCCGAACCGCTAATCATAGCCGTGCATAAACCAACAAAGTCTTGCTGCTGTAAAACTTGCCGATACGGCTGAACCGCAGCATCCATACATACGGTATGCGATGCAATAGTAACATTCAATCGTTTAACAAAACGTGTTCCTCGCAATTCAAGTTGCTGAGCAAGCTGCTGTAAATTAGCATCGGCCCCACCCACGACAAAACTACTATCACTCAGTTTGATGGAAAGTGCAGTTGAGGTTTCAGTCAACAACGCTTCAAGCGTATTGAGATTGATACCCTGAACGGCCATTAAGCCACTTGCGTGTTGAGTGGCTGAAGACATCAACGAGGCACGCTGCTGGGCTAAATACAGGCCTTGCTCCAAACCAGTTTGCGTTGCGCAAATGAGTGCACTTAACTCGCCGAGTGAATAACCTGAGAAGCTCATAAGGTCTTCAATCTCAGGTTTTAATTTTTGCCAACGACACCATTGCAAAGCAAAAATAAAAGGCTGCGCGAACTCATTCGGATACAGATCCGCTTCGGTTAAATCTGAACAAAAGAGTTGCGGCAAATGCTGCTTTAAAATATGTGATACATGAAGCTCATCTGCCAGAGTGAGCAGCTCTTGAACATGCGCTAAGCTTTGGAGCCCTTGCCCACTAAATATGATTGCGAAATTCATGTTCCACCTTCAGCATGAATAAAGTCACTCCCAATAAATCGGCACTGCCTCCCGGACTTAAGCGATGCTGAACGAAATAATCTTCCACTTTAGCCACATCTTGCATCCAATTGTGTTGTAACACACCACCACGGCCCAAAAACTGCTTAGCTAGATCCTGCACAATATACAAGGCGGATAAACCACCGCGCCAAACAATATTGGTATCTTGTACATAAGCCATAAGACTGAATAAGGTCTGAATTGCAGCCCGCTGTGCATTGGCCGTTTTGGTATAAATGTCGATATACGTTGGCAAGGCAACATCCATCACCGTTTTAAAACCTGAGGCCACTTCTTCAATCGCCCCTGTGATGCCATATTGACTACGCATACTTTGCCCATGACTGTTGGGATTTCGCTCTAAATGATGTAACAGCTCATCCTGCCAAGTGCTTTGAATTTTTTGACTGATCGAGCCTGCATTCAAGGGACTATTATCTGCTAGACATTGCCCGACTGCTGCACTGGCAAAACCTAAATTAAAAATCGCCCCTTTATGGGTATTGATCTGCTGAGTTGCAATCATCATTTTTTGCTCAGCTAAAATGCCACACTGTCGAATCTCTTCAAAATCGACATCACGATAGCCATTCAAACATTGTGCCTGAAAATAGCCCTGTAAAGCATCCACACTACATTGGAACAAGCTAAAGTCCATGTCATAATGACTGCCCTGCGAACTTGGACAAACCAAACCGGGCTTATGTTCTAAACTGGCTTCATCCAATAACGCCATACATGCCAAACGGTCTAAAGTTTCAGCAGTAGTGATAATGCTTGGACATAAAACTTCATGTGGTTGTAGCATCTGCATATTCCAGTTTCCCTTCGAATAATTGTTCTAATCTCAGCATCTCAACACGCTGAATTCCTTTGACGATCACTTGCTGTTTCATTTCAGGAAAAACCGCAATTAGTTCATTAAATGACACATGCCAGTCTGGATGGATTTGAATCTCGCCATCTAACCGGATAGAACTCTGGGCTTGGACTTGTTGAATGAACTGTAAAATTTCTGGTACATCATGTTGATGCTGTGGATACAACAACAGATCTAAGTCTGAAGTCGGTCTGACATAAGCCTCCTGCGTAAGAGACTGGTAGGCATAGGAGCCATAGACATACACTTTGCAGCCCAATTGTTCTAAGTTGTCTGCAAAATCACTCCACACTTTAGGTTGTAGGAGCTGCGAGTCAGCTTCTAACAAAGCCTGTAGAGAAAGCGGTCGAGTGATCTGTTCGATCTCGTGTTTCTCTACTAAGCACGCCACACGATATTTATAGCCCTCAAGCAAGCAGTTGATCGCCAGCTTCACTTGTCCCACATCCACATCTTCCTGCCGACAAACGGTCATTGGAATATGTTGGTTCAACAACTGATACACCTTTTGTTTCACCGTTTCTGGTAAAGAAACATCTAAAAAATGTAAGGTTACTGAATCACGAAGATAAGCTAAGTCATGACGATCCATATCTGCTTCCTTAACTGTGGACAACTTTCTCGATGATCTTATTACACAACACACGCCCTTGACGCTGCTGCCCCACCACACGGCGTTGATCTGTCCGATAAGCTTCAAGATGTTGTTGTTGATTTAACAGTGCTTGGCTGACCCAGTCGGTCTCCAAATCTGGCCAAATGGCATTGATTGCGCCCATTTTGTAAAAGTTTTCTGCCCCTGGGGCAAAAATAGCTGAGCTTTGGGAAAGTTCTTTTAACTTTTCGACTGGAATTTTAGTAACCCGTGCCATCGCGTTTAAGTCCATGACTTTCACTTGCGAATCACTGAGTGCATAAACTTCGTTTGCCATTAGGCCATAAGAGAGAAAGCCGCCACTGACCGCTTGACCGAAAATAATCGCGAGGTTGGCATGCCCACTTCTACGCAATAGATCAACACAAGATGCCAAATGCGCGAAGGTACGGTTTAAGCACAATAACTCATCCGCACGGGAAAGATCTTGGCCTTGCGTATCCACAATAAAGACCACGGGAGTTTTATTGCCTTGTTGTACCAATTTCAAAATTTCTGAGGATAATTGAATGGCAATGTCTTGATTGATGGGTGCTGCATTAACTGTACCCAAAATCCGTACTGGACCTGCGTCCGTCTGCGCATCGCCCTTAATCACATAACCTTCGATCTGATAATCCAGTTGACGCGGAAACAACTGTTGTAAAAGTAATTCTGTATTCATGAGCTCATCCTTGCTTTAACAACACAACTTCATGGGCAGACAACATTGGAATTTTTTCTGGCTGTGAAATTCCCATGTCATGCCAAATCTGTAAACCATCATTTTTACCAAACCAGCGTTGGTACTGCTGCTCAAGCTGTTGCTGCTGTTGCAATAATTGTTCTAACTCTAAAGGAGCTGCCGTAGCATCTAGCTGCGTTAAAATCGCATCACGAATATCGGCAATATCATCCTCAACCAAAGCCTGTACATGGCTCAGTAAATAACGATGTTTACCGCCAGTCACGCGCCACACTAAAGCACGGTCTTTCGAGTCAAACTCTTCGACGCCTTTCACTGTTTCAATCACTTCTGGCCCAGACAGTGCCAAACGCCCTTCTTCCGTCATGATGATGGCACTACTTAAACACGCACTGATGCCCATCCCACCGAAAGCGCCACAGGTGCCGCCAATCACGGTAATAATGGGAATACCCGCATTTCTTACCTGCAACATGGCACGCATAATTTCGGAAATGGCGATGAGACCGGCATTGGCTTCATGTAAACGCACACCACCTGAGTCAACAAAAAACAGTACCGCTTGCGCTTGATCTTGAATGGCTTTATTTAAAAGACCGACAATTTTCGCCCCGTGGATTTCACCCACAGCCCCACCCATGAATTGACCTTCTTGGGCCATGATATGTACAGGTGTTCCGTTTAAACGCGCTGTACCAATAATCACGCCATCATCAAAACTTCCTGGAATATCCAAAGCAGAGAGATGCGGGCTGACTTCAACCTCAGTTGGCTTTAAGATTTCATGAAAACTCTGAGCATCGGCGACCGCTTGAATACGCGCACGTGCGGTTTTTTCATAAAAACTATTTTTGAGCATCACTTGATCCATGTTCTATACTCCCTTAAACATAGATATTGCTTGGCTTAAGCGTAGATTCACCACCGCTGGGGTCGCGCCCATATCATTTAACTGAAATTTAAGCCCTGCTACCGCATGACGTTGTGCAAACTCGTTCAGTACAGACTGCCAAACATGTTGAAAACCGACGGCTGATGTCGTGACTTCAATCTGACAAATATCAGCCTGATCATGCTGTG
Organism: Acinetobacter sp.; assembly: GCF_036666595.1. GTDB lineage: Bacteria > Pseudomonadota > Gammaproteobacteria > Pseudomonadales > Moraxellaceae > Acinetobacter. Next base: position 55,297 of record NZ_JAVWVO010000008.1, read on the forward strand.
AAACCAATACTTCTAAATTTCCAGAACCGACCACACCACAAATGACCGCCGCTTGTTCAGCGCTCAGCGGTGCTGATTGCAATTCAAATTTTAACTTTTCCATGTCGATCACCAATTTCTAAAACGACTTGGGGGACTATATAAACCACCCGACCATTTAACTAAATCTTTCACCGATTTTGCCGCCAACAAATCACGACTGACCTGTGTTGGATCGATACCCAAATCTTCTGGGCGTTGAATAATGCCGCGCTGGCGTAACTCTTCCACTTTGGCCTCATCACGCTGCATCCCCACTGGGGTATAACCAGCCACACCACGAATGGCTTGTTCACGTTCTTCTGGAGTACGACATAACAGTAAGTTGGCAATACCTTCTTCCGTCACAATATGGGTTACATCTTCGCCATAAATCATGATGGGCGGGAGTTCACTCTCCATTTTGTCCTGCAACTGCCACGCATCTAACTCTTCAACAAAAACAGGATGCATATGTTCACGGTACGTTTCGACCAGTTGCACTACCAGTTTACGACCTTTAATCAGTTTACCGTCGACTGCTTCGCGCCCTGCTTTGGTATAGGCATAACTGGCATGACGGCGTCCATGCGGGTCAGAACCCATATTCGGCGCTCCGCCAAAACCAGAAATACGGTCTACAGTTGCAGTTGAACTGTTGCCTTGTAAATCAATCTGTAAAGTCGAACCAATGAAGAGATCGCAGGCATATAAACCTGCGGTTTGGCTAAAGGCACGATTGGAACGCATGCTGCCGTCACTCCCCGTAAAGAACACATCTGGACGTTCTTTAATATAGTCCTCCATCCCCACTTCAGAACCGAAGCTATGAATCGATTCGACAAATCCACTTTCAATCGCAGGAATTAAAGTCGGGTGCGGATTCAAAGCCCAATTGGTACAGATCTGCCCCTTTAGTCCTAAGGATGCCCCATACGTAGGTAGTAACAATTCAATTGCCGCGGTATCAAAGCCAATACCATGATTTAAACGTTGAATTTGATATGGTGCATAGATCCCTTTAATCACCATCATCGCCATTAAAATTTGCACTTCAGTAATTTGTGCGGGATCACGGGTAAACAAAGGTTCTATATAGTTGTGCTTGGGACTTTCGATATAAAAATCGACCCAATCCGCAGGTACATCGACACGCGGTAACTTATCGACAATTTCATTAACCTGCGCAATCACAATGCCGCTTTTAAATGCTGTCGCTTCAATAATCGCGGGCGTATCTTCCGTATTCGCACCTGTATAAAGGTTGCCCTCACGGTCAGCCGCATGTGCCGTAATCAGGCAGACATTTGGCGTCAGATCAATAAAGTATCGCCCATACAGCTCGAGGTAAGTATGGATCGAACCAATACTGATTTTTTGCTGCTGAACCAATTGTGCTAGACGTAAACTTTGTGGGCCTGCAAAGGAAAAATCGACCTTAGAAGCAATGCCTTTTTCAAAGACATCAATATGACTCGGTAAAGCCAATACTGACTGCACGATATGTAAGTCATGAACCACCTCTGGATTACACTGACTTAAACTCTTTGACAAAAAGTCGGCCTGCTTTTGGTTATTACCTTCTAAACAAACGCGATCACCACTGGAAATTACCGTTTCCAAAAGTTCAATCACCCGAGTATGCTCAACTTGTTTTTCAAAGCCTTTTTCTTTGGCAAGATTCAACTTTTCTTGTCTACGGGTGCGCTGCTTATCCCATAAGCGCGTCTTAACCATTTGGTTCATGGGGGTCACCTTTATGCTGTGCTTAGCCGAAGATGGCATTAATTGTGAGAAAAAATACAGAGGGTCCAAGTAAACAACCAAGACCGGTATAGAAGGTTGCGACCAATGCACCATAGGGTACTAAACGCACATCAGTTCCTGCTAAACCTGCTGCTGTACCACTGGTCGTCCCCGCCATTCCACCAAAAACCATGGCAGAACGTGGACTTTTGAGATACATAAATTTTGCGAACAATGGCGTACCCACCATGAAAAACACCGCTTTAATCAGACCAATTGCAATCGATAATGCAATCACTTCTGAGCTTGCACCAATGGCTGAACCCGTTACTGGTCCAACGATGTAGGTCATCGCACCTGCGCCAATCGTGGTCATCGAAACGGGATCTTTATAACCCATCAACCACGCGACCATTGCACCAATCAAAAATGGAATCACGCAGCCAAGTGCAAGCGCGATCAAGCCCACCTTTCCTGCTTTTTTCACTTCTTTGACGTCGACTTCAAACGCCGTTGATGCAATGGCCAAGTCACGAATCATGGCACCACCGAGTAAAGCAAAACCTGAGAAAATGGCGATATCTGAAATGCCCTTTTCACCTTGAGTATAAATCCCTGCGAAATAAGCCAAGACTAGGCCCATAGTGATGGCAATGGCTGAGCTTTGTAACTTCCCTTTGGTAAGATATTTCGATAAAAGATGCGATACATACATCATCAACCCAGTCACTGCGAGCGCCGCGACGAGGGCATTTTTGGTAAAAACCGTAATTATTTCTTCCATTGCGTTTCTTCCTTGTAACCGTACAACTGATTGTTATTTCGTGTTAAGACAACACCCTTGTCCTTAAGCAGCTTTTTCAGTTGGCTCTACAGCCCATTCATAGCTTTCATAGTCGCCACTGGATTTATTTAACCAACGAATCACCAAGACGGTACCAATCAAAGACGCAACCGAAACAATCAGACCCAACATCCCGCCTGACATAGCAGCAACGACGTTTTGGCCTGCCGACATTGCAACGACAATTGGGATATACATACCTGACCAGTACAACACACCAAATTGAGTCACTTGCGGTAAGTGCCCGCGTTTAGCTAACAGTTCCTTCGATAGAATTAATAAAATCATGGCGATAGCCACACCACCTACATTGGCTTGGACACCGAGTGCAACTCCGAGAACATTGCCTAGATAAACACCAAGTAAATGGCAGATTGCCAATATGGCTGTTCCGTAAATAATCATTGCTGAATCCTCCCTGGATCATGCAGCGCTTCTAATAATCTGACTTATAATTTGCTATAGTTATAGCTTATCTGTATCCAGTGTACAATGTTTTGTACTCAAATAAACATAAATTGTATACAATTTTTGGTGATGTATGACTTCAATTGCGGAACTTCCTCTTTCTATTCAAATTAGTAAAAAGTTAGAGGATGATATTATTTATGGTTTTTTCCTGCCTGGGACTAAGCTAGATGAACAAGAGCTTTGCGAACGCTATGGTGCTTCACGCACCCCGATTCGTGAGGCATTAAAGCTATTGGCCGCTGAAGGCTTGGTTGAAATTCGCCCGCGTCGTGGTGCAATTATTCCAGCTATTAACTCACTCACCCTTTGTGAAATGTTCGAGGTGATGGCTGAATTAGAAGCCATGTGTGGACGACTGGCAGCACGGCGCATTCAACCTGAAGAAAAGCAAGAATTACAGCGCTTACATCAGTTATGTCAGGACTATTTAAATCAGAACGACTCAGAAAATTATTATGAAGCCAACCGTTTATTTCACTTTGCCATTTATCAAGCCAGTCATAATGCCTTTTTAATTGAACAAGCGTGTACCTTGCACAAACGTTTACACCCGTACCGTCGCCTACAACTCCGCGTTAACCATCGAATGAATCATTCATTTTCAGAACATAGCGCAATTTTAGAGGCCATTTTTGCAGGTGATGAACAAGAAGCTGAGGCTTTGCTGAAAGCGCATGTGGTAATTCAAGGTGAGAAATTTACGGACTTTATTTCAACCTTAGAGCATTTAAATCCTTAACTAGAAACTGGACTTGTTTGAGCTGAGTTGTTCATGCTTTTGATGTTTAGCTTCATATTCAAGACCATTCATGTAGCGAAGATAAATACCAAGAAATGTGCATCTATTTCTTGGTATTTTTTCGTGATGAGTACCTTGATTAGAGCAGTATCAGATGCATCTCCTTCCTAGAAACTCACCGAATTGAAATCAAAATATGAATTGAACAATGCGCAACTGCCCTGCGTATGATGATGTGATATAGAAATCAGCACTTAGATGACATATGATGTCTTATATCAATTTTTATGTTGAATACTTCCTTATGTCGACTCTCAAAGTAACCTGTGCCGAAAAATATGTCTTAATTGATCAAGCATTTCAATTCGATTTTCCTGTGCAATACAGCGAATTCCAGCAACTCGATCAAGAGCAATTTCAAACACAAGTCCATGATCAAGACGTCATTATCATTAGTGATTTAAATGTGAATGAACAAGTTTTAGCCAACAACCCCAATCTAAAGCTCCTCGCACTCTGCTCAACTGGCTTTAACCACGTCAATCTGCCTCTGCTCAAACAACATGGCGTTCAAGTCTGTAATATCCGTGGCTATGCAGGCGATGCCGTTGCCGAACATGCGTTTACCTTAATGATTAATTTAATTAAAAATTTTCCTCAACAGGTTGATGGTGTTAAACAAGGATTGTGGTCAACGGGCAACAGCTCATTCTTTTTAGCTGCTCCAATGGGTGAACTCAAAAATAAAACACTGACCATTGTTGGCAAAGGTGAAATTGGTTTATCACTTGCACAAAAGGCGCAAGCCTTTGGCATGAACGTGATCTTTAGTGAGCGTAAAAATGCACCTGTCTGCCGTGACGGTTATGTCCCTTTTGAACAAGCAGTTGAGCAAGCAGACATTCTGTCTTTGCACTGTGAGTTAAATGCTGAAACCCAACACATGATCGATGCTTCAGTCTTTGAACACATGAAAGAAAAAAGTATTCTGATTAATGTTGGACGTGGTGGCTTAGTGCATGATGCCGACCTGATTGCAGCAATTGAAAGCAAAAAAATTGCAGGCTTTGGTGCTGACGTATTAAATCAGGAACCGCCTGCCGATGACCATCCGCTACTCCAACTACAACGCCAGCATGCAAATGTCATGATTACAGGACATATTGCTTGGGGAACGGATGAAGCACAGCAACGTTTATTTGATATTTTACAAAGTAATATCAATCAAAATATGCAAGGTGTAGAACAAAATATTGTTTAAATACATCATGCTTCAATAGACTTTGCATCAATAAAAAAGCAGCAGACTCGAATTAAGTCATGCTGCTTTTTTATATCAGAACTTTAACGGTCGTTAAGGCCTAAAATTATTGCTTAAACTTTTTAATGCTTTTTGAGAGATGAGCACGCATCATTTGACGCGCCAAAAGTCCATCTTGATCCACAATCGCATTGAAAATATTAACATGGTCATGATGTACCGCTTTTAAATATTCTTCACGATTTTCTGGACTTTGTTCAATCGACTTCACCCGTGCACGCGGGATAATTTTCTCACCCAAGTACTTCAAAAAGTCCACAAAATATTGGTTGGCAGAGGCCTCTGCAATCGCAATATGAAAGTCATAATCGGCTTTGACGGTGCCATCATTTTCACCCGATGAAATATGCACTTCAAAATCATTTAATGCCGCTTTCATCTGATCAATATGTACTTGTTTACGACGTTCAGATGCCAAAAATACGGCTTCTGATTCTAAACTGATCCGCAATTCCAGTAATGCCACAATGTCATTGATGGTTTCTAAACTAGCATTCGAAAGTAAAAAATTTTGTTCGATGGAATGTTCTTTGACAAAAGTACCAATGCCATGGCGGGTCTCGACATAACCGAGAGAACGTAATTCGGTAATAGCCTCTCGAATAACCGAACGACTCACTTCAAACTGTTCAATCAGTTCAAGTTCTGTCGGAATTTTTTCTCCAACCGTAAAGTCTCCTGATTGAATTTTTTCAATCAATTGCGCGACGATGATTTGGCTTAATTTTTTTGTTGATCTAGATTTAATCGCACTAGACATAATGAAAGAGACTCACCAAATATTGGAAAATTAGAGACTTAGTTTACTATAACCCTACCCAATAGTCCTATAGTAAGTTGTTTGGACTTCAGTTGTTATCGGGAGTGGGGATACATCATATCAGTCTGATCGTGTCATTCAAACTAACACTGTTTATTCAAAAAAGGAAATACACGCCTGACATGCTCGTACACTAGATATTGAAGCCCGAAACCTTCAGCGAGATTCGGGCTGTTTTGGAAATTTCGCCTCAAATTCTGCTTTTTTATAAGCCTCATAGGAGGCCTTGCTGATCATCACCGCAGATTCTCGGCCTTTTCTGGTGATTTCGACGGGATCACCCGCGACTGCTTTATCCATAATCATAGACAATAGCGCTTTGGCATTACTACAGTTAAAACTTTCCATACCCTACCATCCTTAAGAAAGCCACGCGATGACGAAGCACAGCGTGGCTCAGAAAAAATTAGATTGACTTATAGTGCTGCTTTGGTCAACTCACCATTAATCAAGCGGTTAATCTGCAAAGGGTTTTCATTTTTAAGTGCATCTGGCAACAGAACTTGTGGGGTATTTTGATAACACACTGGACGCATAAAACGTTCAATTGCCCCTGTACCTACAGAAGTTCCACGTGCATCGCTGGTTGCTGGGAATGGACCACCATGCACCATGGCATCACACACTTCAACCCCCGTTGGGAAGCCATTAAATAACACACGCCCTGCTTTACGCGTGAACAATGTTAATAATGCTTGTGCCGTCGCCAATTCAGCCTCTTCACCAATGATGGTGGCTGTCAACTGACCTGCAAGTTGATGAATGCCTTGCAATAAAGTGGCTTCATCATCCACTGCAATCACAATCGACATTGGACCAAACACTTCGTGTTGTAATTGAGCATTACCCGAAAGCAAGAGGCTTTGGTCAGCTTGGAACAAATACGCCGATGCTTGAGAAACCAGCGTCGCTGCTTGACCCTGAGCAATTTGCTCAAAACCCGCCTCTGCATTGAGAGCAGCTATACCCTGTTGATAGCTTTTCAACGTCCCCGGATTTAACATCACTTGTGGAACGGCTTGCTCGGTATGAGCCACCAAACCTTCAACAAAGCGATCAAATTCAGGGCTTTTCACGCCTAAAATCAAACCGGGTTTGGTACAGAATTGACCGCAGCCCATGTTGAATGATGCCACTGTCTCTTGTGCAATTTGCGCACCACGAGCAGCTAATGCCTGAGGCATCACCACCAATGGATTCACACTCGACATTTCTGCAAATACAGGAATCGGTTGTGGACGGTTTTGCGCAATATTGTACAGCGCCATACCACCTTCAAGAGAGCCAGTAAAACCCACAGCTTGAATCAATGGATGTGCCACCAAATCCGCACCAATACGTCCACCAAAGATCATATTGAAGGTACCAGCTGGCATGCCACATTTTACGACGGCTTTTTCAATGGCTTCAGCCACCAATTCAGCCGTTGCCATATGCCCTGAGTGTGCTTTAAATACCACCGAACAGCCTGCTGCCAAAGCAGCAACCGTGTCACCGCCAGCAGTAGAAAACGCCAATGGGAAGTTACTTGCACCAAACACGGCAACAGGGCCTATAGCCACTTTGCATTGGCGAAGGTCTACGCGAGGCATTGGCTTACGCTCTGGCAATGCAGGATCAATACGTGCGCCATAGAAATCGCCACGACGTAACAACTGAGCAAATAAACGCAACTGACCTGTAATACGCCCTGTTTCACCTTGCAAACGTGCTAAAGGGAGGCCCGTTTCTAAAGATGCAACCTCTTGTAGTGATGCACCTAAAGCTTCAATTTCAACGGCAATTTCATCTAAGAAACCGGCACGTTGTTCTTGCGAAGTTTGGCTGTACAACACAAAAGCGGCTTCTGCGGCTTGAGCTGCAGCATCAACTTCTTCAATACTCGCTTGACTAAAAAGGTAGCCCGTAGGTTGATAGTCTGTTGCATTAATACTTTCAAGTGCAGCTGCATGTACTGCTACACGCTGACCCTTGATAAATTGCTTACCTATATTCAATGCCATGAATAAACTCCAATGCCTAAATTTCTAAACTTATTGCGGACCTAAAGTTGCAATTAATGCAGCCAAATCTTCGAAGTCTTTCGGAGTTAAATCACTTAATGGTGGACGAACAGGACCCGCATCATAACCCACAATCTTCGCACCCGCTTTAATCATACTTACGCCATAACCCGCTTTACGGTCACGGATTTGGATTAACGGCAAGAAGAAATCCTTGATTAAACGATCAGTCGTTGCTGTATCGTTAGCACGAATTGCGTGGTAGAACTCCATGGCAGTTTTTGGAATGAAGTTAAACACTGCAGATGAATACACTGGGCAACCAAGTGCTTTGTATGGAGCTGCAAATACTTCAGCTGTTGGTAAACCACCTAAGTAAGATAAACGGTCACCGACAGTTTGGGTAATGCCTGTCATCATGTCGATTTGACCAGAACTATCTTTAAAGCCGATCAAGTTCGGGCAAGCAGCGGTTAGCTGTTGTAATGAATCAAGAGTCAGAAGAGATACACTACGGTTATAGAAAATGACACCGAAGTCTACAGAGTTACATACTTGTTTAACGTGTTCGATCAAACCTTCTTGGCTCGCTTCCGTTAAATAGTGTGGCATTAAAAGAATACCTTGAGCACCTAGACGTTCTGCTTCTTGAGCTTGTGCAATCGCTTGACGTGTTGGACCACCTGCACCCGCAATAATTGGCACGCTACCTTTACAGGTATCAACTGCAGTCTTAATCACTTCAGAATATTCATTACCCGTTAATGAGAAAAACTCACCTGTACCACCCGCCGCAAAGAGTGCACTTGCACCATATGGCGCTAACCATTCTAAGCGCTTTTGATAAGTCGCTTTATTAAAATCACCATTCTGATCAAAGTCAGTTACTGGAAAAGAAAGTAAACCATCAGAAATAATGCTCTTTAACTCAACTGCTTCCATTGTAACTCTCCATAGTTATCTACAAGTTGTCTGACATCCTATAACATAAATTTTCAATATCCAATCTTTTTTCTCAAAAAGCCCAAAAAATTGCTCGAGAGTTAAATAATAGGCAGAAAATCCTATACTTTTTCAACTAATTGCTGATTTAGTTCCGCTTTTAAAAAGAATAAAATATGATGTTTTATGCGTATAAATAAGTCGCCCTTAGGAAAATGAGCTAGTCATCATATCTCTTAAATTATTTAAACCTTTAATATTCAATATTTTAAATAAAAATTCGCTAAGACTTCAAAAAAACAAATTGCAAACAATTTAGAAATAATCATAAGATGTCATACATCTTTAAAGACTGCTTTGAGCATTTTGGAAGAAATAGGTATTTACTCATGATGAAAAAATACCTATTTCGTTAAATAGACATGAAGTCACTCTAATTTGATTGCGCACAAATTAGGTTACGGATAGAAGAGTTTGTGTATGGAAAACTTACAAACGCAAAGCGCCGCTACAGTTGCAACGGCCAAACATACCAAGACCCGCTACTTAATTTTAGCGATGATCTTTATTGTCACCTCATTAAACTACGGTGATCGTGCCACCCTTTCTATGGCTGCTTCACCAATGACACAAGAGTTGGGAATTGACTCTGTGACCATGGGCTATATTTTTTCTGCATTCGCATGGGCCTATGTGATTGGTCAAATTCCTGGAGGCTGGCTACTCGATAAATACGGTGCGCGAAAAGTTTATTTTGCCAGTATTTTTTTATGGTCGTTCTTCACGATTTTAATTGGTTTTTCGGATATTTTCGGCAGTACTGGCGCTGTTATTAGTGTCCTGTTTTTATTGCGTTTCCTTGTTGGCTTATCTGAAAGCCCTGCTTTTCCAGGCAATAGCCAAATTGTGGCGGCATGGTTCCCCACCAAAGAACGCGGTACAGCAGCAGCCATTTTTAACTCTGCACAGTATTTTGCAACCGTGATCTTTGCACCATTTATGGGTTGGCTGGTTGCTCAAGTGCACTGGCAATCTATTTTCTGGATTATGGGTGGTCTTGGTATTGTTGTATCGTTTATTTGGTTAAAAGTAATTTATAGCCCAGTGAATCACCCAAGTATCAACCCTTCAGAACTTGACTACATCAAACAAGGTGGTGGTTTAGTCCTTATGGGGGAAGATAAAAATAATACTCAGCAAAAGAAAAAGACCTCTTTTGCCGATATTAAACAGCTTCTTTCTTCGCGTATGTTACTGGGGATTTTCATCGCGCAGTATTGTATTAACTGCTTAACCTATTTCTTCTTAACTTGGTTCCCTGTGTACCTTGTAAAAGAACGTCATATGACTATTTTACAGGCCGGTTTCGCTGCGGTTGCACCTGCGCTGTGTGGTTTTATTGGCGGCATTTTAGGTGGTTTGGTTTCAGACCGTCTTATCAAAATGAATCATTCCGTGACTTTCGCACGTAAGCTGCCAATTATTTTAGGTCTGTTCTTATCAACCAGTATTGTGATCTGTAACTATGTGGAATCACATACTGCCATCATCTTCTTTATGTCATTGGCTTTCTTCGGCAAAGGCTTTGGTTCTTTAGGTTGGGCGGTGATGTCTGATGTTGCACCAAAAGAAATGATCGGTTTATCGGGCGGTTTGTTCAATACCTTTGGTAATACCGCAGGCATTGTGATTCCAATCGTAATTGGTTACATCATCAGCTCAACAGGTTCATTCAATAATGCTTTAGTCTTTGTGGGTATCCATGCCGTGATTGCACTGCTGTGTTATCTATTTATGGTTGGCAAAATCGAACGCTTCCAACTGAAAACCACTGCACCTTAATTCATCCGCTTCATGCTTTACCAGAGCTGGCTAGCTTCTAGCTAGCTCTGTTTGCCACTAAATACAAGGAACGATCATGCAACAAAGACCACTACTCATCAAAATTAATCCGCAAGACAACGTCGCGATCGTGGTGAACGATGGTGGTCTTGCACAAGGAACTTATGTTGAAGCACAAGACATCACTTTGGTTGAAGCTGTCCCTCAAGGGCATAAAGTCTTATTAACAACATTGAAAGAAAATGATCCGATTGTGCGCTACGGTGAAATTATTGGATATGCAAATAAAGCGTTAAATGCAGGCTCATGGGTCAATGAAGCGGTTACACTGATGCCTGAAGCACCAACTCTAGACTCTTTAGAACTTGCGACTCGTCCTGCACCAGTACTTGAACCACTCACTGGTTACACTTTTAAAGGTTATAAAAACAAAGATGGTTCTGTTGGAACCAAAAACTTATTGGCAATTACCACCAGCGTGAACTGCGTTGAAGGGATTGTCGATCATGTGGTGAAAATCGTAGAGCGTGAATTACTGCATAAATATCCAAATGTCGATGGTATTGTCGGACTCAACCACTTATATGGCTGTGGTGTCGCAATTGATGCACCTGCGGCGATTGTGCCGATTCGTACCATTCATAACTTAGCGCTGAATCCAAACTTTGGTGGCGAAGTGATGGTGGTCAGCTTGGGCTGTGAAAAAATGCAACCTGAACGCTTGCTGAATATTCCTGCTGAAAACAAACGCATTCCTGTTGAAGACCAAGATATCATTCAACTGCAAGATGAACGTCATAATGGCTTTCAGAGTATGGTTGACCACATTTTGGCGGTGGCGGAACACCATTTAGAAAAACTCAATCAACGTCAACGTGAAGAAGTATCTGCATCACATTTGGTGGTGGGCATGCAATGTGGTGGCAGTGATGCCTTTTCAGGTGTGACCTCTAACCCTACTGTAGGCTTTGCTTCTGACCTTATTGTCCGTTGCGGCGGAACCGTGATGTTCTCAGAAGTCACTGAAGTCCGTGATGGCATTCATTTACTGACGCCTCGTGCTGAAAATGAGCAAGTTGCAAAAGACCTCATTCGTGAAATGCAATGGTATGATGACTACCTCGCCGCAGGTAAAGTAGACCGCAGTGCCAATACCACCCCAGGTAACAAAAAGGGGGGGTTAAACAATATTGTGGAAAAAGCCATGGGCTCGATTGCTAAGTCTGGCAGTTCCGCAATTGTTGAAGTCTTGGCACCGGGGCAAAAACCAACCAAGAAAGGGCTTATTTTTGCTGCAACGCCATCTAGCGACTTTATTTGTGGTACACAACAAATGGCGTCTGGTATTACTGTACAAGTCTTTACCACAGGTCGTGGCACACCTTACGGTTTAGCTGCAGTTCCTGTCATTAAAATGGCGAGCCGTAACACCATTGCCAACCGTTGGTATGACCTGATTGATATTAGCGCGGGTGATATCGCGATTGGTAAACGCAGCATTGAACAAGTGGGTTGGGAATTATTTGAACTCATTTTACAAGTTGCAAGCGGTGAAAAGAAAACTTGGTCAGATCACTGGGGAATTCATAATTCACTTGCAGTCTTTAACCCTGCCCCTGTGACCTAAACTTTATAAGCTAAGTAGAGGAATCGGCTGATTCTTCTATTTACCTGTTTATGTACTCGGAAACACAATCTTATGATGCAAAACACATCATCGCCCTCCACGGCTGTGAGTAAAGCACTGCTCTGTTTAATGACTTCAGCCTTGCTGTTTTCGATTATGGGCGTTTGCATTCGTTTTGCATCTGAAACGGTAGATAATCCGACAGTGGTCTTTTTTAGGAATGCTGTCGGATTATTTATTTTTATTCCTATGCTGTTTAAGCAGGGTTTAAGTTTTATTAAAACCGATAAATTGTGGATGCATACTTGGCGCAGTGTCGTCGGTTTAGCTGCAATGTATGGTTTTTTCTATGCCATTGCACATCTAAAACTATCCAATGCAATGGTGTTTAGCTACTCCTCCCCGATTTTTATTCCACTGATTGCCTACTTCTTTCTCAAAGAAAAAATAAGTCTCGGCATGATTATCGCGGCGGTTGTCGGTTTAGTCGGGGTACTGTTGGTGGCAAAACCCGATCAAGGGATGTTTAATGCATTGTCTGTGATTGGCCTAGGTGCTTGCTTCTTATCCGCAATGGCCTTTGTCACTGTACGTGCACTGACCAGTACTGAGCCACCTGAACGGATCGTTTTCTATTTTTGTATTTTTGGCACGCTCATTTCATCTATTCCAATGTTTTGGCACTGGCGTATCTTCACACTCAAAGAATTGGCCCTACTGATTACCGCAGGGCTGTTAGCCAACATTAGTCAGCTGTTTATGTCTTATGCCTATAGTTTAGCCCCTGCTGGGCAAATTGGGCCGATGAATTATATTGCGATTGTATTTGCAGGGATTTGGGGCTTTATTTTTTGGCATGAGATTCCTGACATGTTCAGTATTCTCGGTATATCTATTATCTTAATCGCAATTTTGGCTTGTAACCCTATGATTACGAATAAAATTAGGCATCTTTTGAAATTCTAAGTTAGCCAAAATCGATTATTAAAAAGTTGAGCTTTTTACTATGTTCGGTTTACTGCGTCAAAACGCAACCCGACCCCTGCAATAGTAAAAATATACTTTGGGTTCATCGCTGAGTCTCCGATTTTAGTTCGGAGTTTTTTCACCAAGATTCGAAGATAATGCGTATCTTCTTCATGACTAATGCCCCATAACTCGGTCATGATTTGTTTTTGTGTGACGATCTTACCTTGATGGCGAATCAAGAGTGCTAACAGTTGAAATTCTTTTTTGGTGAGAACAATTTCTTCCTGAGCAAACGTCACCACATGCTCAGCCACATCCACAGATAATTGACCATCATTAAATACAATATTCTGTTCAGACTGTTGTGGTTTATTGCGAAACAACACTCGAATACGAGCACATAATTCCTGAATGCTAAACGGTTTGGTGACATAATCATTCGCACCTGCATCGAGCAATTTAATTTTTTGATTTTCATCAGGACGTGCAGACAACACAATCACAGGAATATCTGACCACTGTCTCATCTCAGTCAACACCTGCTGTCCTTCCATATCTGGCAAACCCAAATCTAAAATCAGTAAATCTGCACCTCGTGTTGCCAAAATTTCTAAGCCTTTCATGCCATTTTCAGCCACATGCACCTGATAACCTTGCGCACGTAAAGCAATGTCTAAAAATTTTCGAATTTGAGGCTCATCATCAATAATCAGAATTGATGCATTCGGATGGATTGTTTGTGGCATAAAAATGTTTTTAGTCCTGCTGTAACGGTAATCGTATGCGAATTAAAGTGCCTTGACCATCTGTTCCAGCAAAAGCTTCGATACTGCCCATATGAGCGCCAATAATGGCTTTGACAATCGCCAACCCTAAACCTGTTCCTGTTTTCCCGCGATCACCACGCTGCATGGTGTAGAACATATCAAAGATTTGCTCACGTTCATCTTCGGGAATGCCAATCCCCTGATCGATAATGTCAATTTGCAGAAATTGTTCCTGTTGCTGAATCTTTATTTCAATCGGAACATTATCTGGTGAAAACTTGGCGGCATTTTCTAAGACATTAAAAATGGCTTGTTCAATCAAAGCAGGATGCACATACAATTGAGGAAGTTCTTCCGCCAAAGCAACCTCAATTTTTACCTCAGGCTGATAGCGTTTAAGCCGTTGAGTTGCCGAGCCAATCAGTTCATCCACACCGATCCAAGCACGACTCAAAGTCAAACCCTGATGACCTAATCGCGTCATGTCCAACAGGTTTTGAATATAACGATCCAATCGTTCGCCCTCGATATGAATGGTGTCTAATAATTCATGGCGATCGCTTTCAGGCATCTGTTCACCATAATATTTGAGCGTATCTGCCGAGCCAATCATCGCGGCTAAAGGTGAACGTAAATCATGCGATACCGAAGACAGCAAGGCGGAGCGGAGCTTTTCCGTTTCAGCCACCACACGAGAGTTTTCCAACTGTAACGAGAGTTGAACCCGAGCAACAGTTTGCGCAATATCTTCAATCATCAACTCAGTTAAACGCTGCAATTCAAAGCTAATGGTTTGAGCATTTTGATGAAAGCGAATTGCAATCACGCCATATTCTTTCACTAAATTCAGCGGAATGAACCACCAATCAGAATTGGTCAACGTATTGGTAAAACGTCCACAGGGTTTCGCATTCTTCTGCGTCCAATCTGCGGCAATTTGATCTTTTTCATTTAAGACGGATGGATCACCTAAAGACTGATTTTCAACTTTTAACCAAACCGTGGCATTTAATGAAGTCTCCAAATGTTGTTTGGCGACATTTAACACCTGTTCAATATCTACACAGGTCGATAGCTTGCGCTCTAATTCCTGTAACTGTAACGACACTGAATTTGCAGCACGTAGGCTAAGCACCTGAGCGCGTAATTGGTTGGCTAAACGCCCGACCAGTAAAGCTGAGACAATGAACGTGATAATGGTAATCACCCCACGTTCAGCACTAATCATAAAGGTAAAGCGAGGCTCGATAAAAAAGTAGTTATAGAGTAAAAAACAGACGAATACGCTGATAATCGTAATCAACATGCGTGCGCGTATCGCAACCAATAATACAGTCACAATAAAAATTAAGGCTAAATCACTATACCCAATAAAATGATCACTGATTGCAGCCACAATCAATCCTAGCAATACAATGATAATACTTTCAAACACTTCACGTTGATTAAACGCCAAGCCTTGTTCCAGCCAAGATGAATAAGCCACATCTGTCTGCAAACGCTTTTCATTATTTTTGGCTTTTAAAGGCTGAACAAAGGTGATTTCAAAAGGATGCTGTTTCTCTAACAGTTGATCGGCAATATGATCTGAGAATAGCCGCTGCCATAACGATTTTTGAGGGCTTTTGCCGAGTAAAATATTAGATGCACCATAATCATAAGCCGCTTGTAAAATGGTCGATGCAATATGATTACTATACAGCAAATAGGTATCTGCACCAAGCTTACGTGCTAGATTAAAGGCTTTAGTCACTGCAAAGGCTTGGGTCGTTTCAACCTTACTTTTTTGAATCGAAATGACGCTCCACGTTGCATTGCGCCTTTCCGCAATCCGATGGGCACGGCGTACCAAATCTTCTGAAAACTCAGAACCATCTATCGCCAACATCACATGATTTTGAATCGGAATAATCTGCCCTTGCGCAACAAATTTTTCCCGATAATCAATATCAACCTGCCCTGCAACAGCTTGAATTGCCAGATCACGTAACGCTGTCAAATTCGCAGCTTTAAAAAAACCTTGTAATGCATGGGGGGCAACATCGGCGAAATAAATCTTGCCATGATTCATCCGTTCTAATAATTCAGGAACAGGTAAATCAACCAGTCGAATATCTTTCAAACGTTTAAGTAATGCATCGGGGACGGTTTCAGTTACCCGAATCCCCGTAATTTGAAAAACCACATCATTGAGGCTTTCCAAATGCTGAATATTTAAGGTGCTATAGACATCAATGCCTGCATCCAACAACTCATTGACATCTTGCCAACGATATTCATGCCGACTATTGGGTACATTGCGATGGGCAAGTTCATCAACAAGCACAATTTGAGGCTTTAATTTAAGAATTTGGTCGAGATCCATCTCGTCCAACATTCGCCCCTGATATTCCACAGGCTTCCTTGGAATCACATTGAGCCCTTGAATCAAAGCTTCGGTGTCAGATCGACCGTGAGTTTCCACCACTCCGACCACCACATGCTGTCCTTGCTGCATCAACTCATGCGCTCGGGTCAGCATGGCATAGGTTTTCCCTACCCCAGGTGCTGCACCCAAGAAAATGGTCAAACGTCCAGATTGTTCACGTTGACTATGTGCCAACCATGCATCTGCTTTGTTATTACGGTCGATCTGCATAATTACGCTCTATCAACGTGTGGTCGATGACAATTGATCTAAGGCTAAATTTAGCTGTAGCACATTGACCCGCGCTTGCCCATAGATGCCGAATTGTGCAGGCTGGATTTGTTGTTGTACCAAATCACGCACTCGCTGCTCAGGTAAATGGCGTTGCTGTGCCACACGTTTCACCTGCAATAATGCACTCTCAGGTGAAATATCAGGATCAATCCCACTGCCGGATGCTGTCACCATCTCATTCGGCACGTGTTGCTCAATCATCTGATTATTTTGCGCAAACTGTGCGGTTCGTTCCTTGATCTGTTTTTGCAAATCAGGATTTGAGATTGCTAAATTACTGCCTGCCATGCCATCGACATTGTAACTTACCGCACTTGGTCGTCCATGAAAATATTGTTCACTAACAAAGTTTTGCCCTACCAAACTTGAACCAATAATTTTACCATTCAGTTCAATGACACTACCATTGGCTTGTTTGGGAAAGATCAACTGCGCAATCGAGACACTTGCTGTAGCGTACAACATACCTGCAATGAAAAAACCAACTGCAACCAAACCAAGACTCGGACGTAGGACTGAATGTCCTTGGCTAGATAATGCTAAGTCCTGTTGATTCAATTGCTCATGACTCAATAAAGTATTCATTTCCAACTCCTAAATCCACAAGGACACAACAAGGTCAATTAACTTGATCGCGATAAACGGAAAGATCACCCCACCTACCCCATAGATCAACATATTACGGCGTAACAATTGCAATGCACTGGCAGGTTTAAACTGTACCCCTCTTAATGCCAATGGAATCAACATTGGAATAATCAGCGCATTAAAGATCAAGGCTGAAATCACGGCACTGCTTGGACTACTCAATTGCAAAATATTCAGTACCCCAAGTTGTGGAATCGCCACGGCGAATAAGGCAGGTAAAATCACAAAGTACTTAGAGACATCATTTGCCAACGAAAAAGTGGTTAATGCGCCACGAGTAATCAATTGCTGCTTACCAATTTCGACCACATCCAGCAATTTGGTCGGATCAGAATCCAAGTCCACCATGTTGCCTGCTTCTTTGGCTGCTTGGGTACCCGAATTCATGGCTAAACCAATATCAGCTTGAGCCAACGCAGGTGCATCATTGGTACCATCACCGACCATTGCGACCAATTTTCCTGCTGCTTGCTCATTACGAATGCACGCCAATTTGTCCTCAGGTCTCGCTTCTGCAATATAGTCATCCACCCCTGCTTCGGCAGCAATCGCAGCCGCAGTCAACGGATTGTCTCCCGTGACCATAATGGTTTTGATGCCCATCTCACGTAGTAGCGCAAAGCGTTCTTTAATGCCTTGCTTAATCACATCAGACAGTTCAATCACGCCTAAAATACTGTGATTTGAAGCCACCACAAGTGGTGTTGCACCTTTAGAAGCGACTTGCTCTACACGAGTTTTAAGCTCAATGTTGTCTTTGATTTCTTGATGGGTAAATTTAAGAATGGCATCGACAGCACCTTTACGAATCGTTTGTCCCGTAGCCAAGTCCACACCCGATAAACGTGTTGAGGCACTAAACTGAATGAACTCTGCATCTTTCGGCTCTTGGATACTTTCACCTAATTCTTTCCCAAGGCTGATGATCGACTTCCCTTCAGGCGTTGGATCAGCAAAAGAAGTGAGCATTGCCGCTTGGCGTAACTCACTTGGTGTCACACCTGCCAATGGATAAAAAGCAGTGGCTTGGCGATCTCCATAGGTGATCGTGCCTGTTTTATCCAACAACAACACATCAATATCACCCGCAACTTCAACCGCTTTACCTGATTTTGCTAAGACATTGGCTTTTAAAGCACGGTTCATCCCCGCAATTCCAATCGCAGGCAGCAAGCCGCCAATCGTGGTTGGAATTAAACAGACCAATAGGGCAATCAGCAAAACCATACTGATTTTGATCCCGACCATTGAACCAATAACAGGTAAAGTCAGCACCACCACAATAAAGGTGATGGTCATGATATTCAGTAAAATACTGAGTGCGATCTCATTCGGCGTTTTCTGACGATTGGCACCTTCCACCAAGGCAATCATACGGTCTAAAAAGCTATGCCCTGCCTCATTACTAACTCGAATAATAATTTCATCGGACAAGACCTTAGTTCCACCAATCACCCCTGAACGGTCGGTATTGGCTTCACGTAGTACAGGCGCAGATTCACCTGTAACGGCTGATTCATTGATGGTTGCAAAGCCTTGAATAATCTCACCATCCGCAGGAACAATTTCACCTGCTTTGACAATGACAAGATCATCTTTTTTGAGTAGATTTGCAGAAATCACTGTAGGTACGGCATTTAAATCGAGAATACGATTTGCAGTTAGGTTTTCACGCGCCTGACGTAAAGATGCAGCTTGTCCCCGACCTTTGGCTTCTGCAACCGCCTCGGCATAATTGGCAAATAAGACCGTGACCAATAAAATCAAGCTTAGGACTAAACCAAAACCTAAACTGGCATTTCCCATCAAAGTGGCAACAAGACTTAAAACTGTTCCCACCCACACACATGCCATCACTGGATTTTTAAACGCGTGTTGAGGCAACAATTTATGGAAAGTTTGCTGAATAATTTCTTTATTCAAGATATCCATCTGTTGTGTCGCATTTGAATGTTTCATTGTGCTTGCTCCACGCTTAAACTTTTATCGATAAATAGTCAGCAATTGGCCCAATCACCAACACTGGCATGAATTGCAACAAGGTCAGAATCAACACAATCCCGATTAAAGTCAGGGCAAAGGTTGGAGATTCGATCTGTAAAGAACCTTTGCTTTCGGCTGCTTGCGGTTTGGTTGCTAAACTGACTGCAATTAAGACTGGAATGATCAGCACGCTATAACGCCCTGCTAATAACGCCACGCTCGCACTCAGATTCCACCATACCGTGTTATCGCCTAAGCCTTCAAAACCCGAACCATTATTGGCGTAGGCAGAGACATACTCATAAAACACTTGGCTAATCCCATGGAACGCTGGATTGGAATTCCCCGTAATCGATGGAAATGCAATGGCGATAGCCGTCAAGCCAAGAATCACCACAGGCTGTAACAGAATCACCAGTGCTAACAACTTAATTTCAGTGACTTCAACTTTTCGCCCAAATAATTCAGGGGTACGCCCTGTCATCAAACCTGCGATAAATACCGCTAAAAATAGGTAAATAAAGAACTGTAATAGACCGCAGCCAATCCCACCCCAAATGGCATTGATCAACATATTGCACAGTTCAACCAATCCCGTCAGTGGTGAGGCAGAGTCATGCATCATATTCACAGAGCCGTTATTCACTTGTGTGGTCAAACTTCCCCATAGTGCGGATGCTTCTACACCGAAGCGAACTTCCTTACCTTCCATCCATCCAACATTTGGAGTGAGCGAAGATTTTTCAGCCCACAGGGTCAATAGCGTTGAAGAAAGAGACATCAGCAACATGCTGCCAAAAATCATCCACATCAGTTTTTTACGTTGAATAAAACGCCCAACCATAAACACCGCAGAAAGTGGAATCAGTAAAATCGCAATCATCTCAATCACATTGGACAATGGTGTGGGATTTTCTAAAGGCACACTACTGTTTGGGCCATACCAACCGCCACCGTTACTACCCAGTTGTTTAATCGCCACCATCGGTGCAACTGGGCCGAGTGGAATATGTTGAGTTTTGACTTCTGTGCTTTGCTCTAAAACTTGCGCTGTTGGCCCCGCAGATAAGGTTGCTGGCACACCTTGAAAAGTGAGCAGTAAAGAAAAAATAAATCCCAAAGGAATGAAAAATCGAAATAGTGGTCGAATGATATCCATCCAGTAATTACCCAGATTAATACGATTCCATTTGTTTTGATCTAGGTCTTGTTGTTGAGCAGATTGTAAAAATAACGCTCTTAACATCGCGACTAATAAGGCAAGTCCCATAATTGGCGACAAATATTGCAATCCCACAATCACGGTCATTTGCGATAGATAAGAAAGTTGAGACTGCCCCGAGTAATGCTGCTGGTTGGTATTGGTCAGGAATGAAATGGTGGTATGTAAAGCCAAGTCCCAATTCATATTCGGAATATGATTAGGATTCAATGGTAGCCATGCCTGTGTCATTAAAATAGTGACACTCGCCCCAAGCAGTAGAACATTGCTCAGAACAAAGGCACCTAGATATTGCCGCCAGCTCATGCCCACTTGCTTCACATTTAGAACAGCGTAGATTGGTTGTTCAATCCACTTAAAAAAGCGGTCACTCTTCATTGGTTTGGCTTGCATCACATCCGCAAGATAAGCACCTAGCGGATAAGCCAACAGCAATGAAAAGACAAATACAGTAATAAATTCCCACATAGCAAAAGCCATTTAAAATAGGTCAGCGTTAGTATGGAAATTGAGGGCGTAAATTCTCTATATTCAAAAATGCGGATGGCGTAAACTTTGCGTAAATTATTCTATTTAAAATTAAATAAGCATCTTTTTCTTCTTATTATTTCAACTTCTCTAATTCCGATGACAACTCAGTCAAAAAAGTGAAGTAATGATTGGCTTGCTCTTTAAACAGCATCAGTTAGATCTAGATATTGTTGGGCCCCATTTCGATTTCCATGCAATTTTTTTCATCTAAGAAGAAGATAATTCAAGGTCTACGCAAGAATAATGAAAAAAATTCATTTAGAGCGTTGAATAGGGTTCAAGAGTTTTGATCGCTGAATAGAATATGATTTTAGGATATTTTCGTTTGGATGCACCATTCTACGGTCTTCATCATTTTCTTCATTCAGAGGACACCCGCCACGACCCTAAATACACATACAGCACATGAATACTCTATCCATCTCAAGACCTATGACATAAAAAACTAAAAAATTTCCTCCTCCCCATTTCAAAGTGGCACGAAATGCCTTACAACAGATTCCAATTTTTAATTATTAATTTTTTATTTATGCACAATTTGGAATTACTTAAAGCCTTGTTCTTAGGGCTTATCGAAGGATTAACGGAGTTTCTACCGATTTCCAGTACTGGGCATTTGATTCTTTTTGGTCATCTCATTGATTTTCAATCCGATGCGGGACGTGCATTTGAAGTCGTGATTCAGCTCGGTGCAATTTTGGCGGTTTGCTGGTTGTACCGACACAAAATTATTGAACTAGTTCGAGGCTTTTTTTCGGGTGATCAGCACGCGCGACGCTTTGCCATGAATGTCATCTTGGCCTTCATTCCTGCAGTGGTCATTGGTGTGCTAGCTGTTGATTTTATTAAACAAGTGCTATTTAGTCCGCTTGTAGTCGCATGTGCATTGATTATTGGGGGATTGATTATTTTTGCAGTAGAAGCTCGAAAAATTGAGCCTAAAACTATCGAAGCGACGGATATTACCATCAAACAAGCCATTATCGTTGGCTTTGCACAATGCGTCGCAATGATTCCAGGAACTTCTCGTTCAGGTGCCACCATCATTGGTGGTATGTTATCGGGACTTTCGCGTAAAGCAGCAACGGAATTTTCTTTCTTCTTAGCCATGCCGACTATGCTCGGTGCAGCTACCTATGACCTAATTCGCAATGCGAGTGTGTTGACCTCTGATAATTTATTGAATATTTCTATCGGCTTTGTCGCAGCCTTTATTGCGGCATTACTTGTTGTAAAAGCTTTAGTAAAGTTTGTAGAAAAACATACGTTAAGAGTGTTTGCTTGGTATCGCGTCGTTTTAGGTGTGATTTTATTAATTGTATTTTTATAATTTTTACCAGCTCAAATTGAATATGATACTTCTCCATTTTATCAATCTGTCAGACTAAATTTGAGCTCAACTCTTCTTAACCCCAATTTATTTTCCATCAAATAATCTTTTTACTGTTGTATGGCTTGAATACATTTTTCGTTGATAAATTTATTTAACTTGGGTAGGCGATTAGAAAATTTAAATATAAATCCAATGTCTCTCTCATTCTTCTTATCTAGTAAATCCCAATTAAAGTATCTTGCCACTTAAAATTCCAGTGCTTTATCACTTAGTATGAATGCACTAAATTTAATCAGATAAATGTATACCAATAGTGCATTTTTCATTTAAACCTTCCAATAATAATGCTTTCGCTGTGGCATAGAATTTGCTGTAGACATACTTGCAATATTTTTAATTATTTAAGGTATATTCTATGTTTAAGCGCACACTCCTATCACTTTTTATTTTCAGTACTCTTGGTACTTCAGTAGTCTATGCGGATAGTTTTAATGTTCTTAAGCAAATATCAAATAAACCCGTTCAACTAAAAGATGGTGA
Source organism: Acinetobacter sp. (assembly GCF_036666595.1). Lineage (GTDB taxonomy): Bacteria > Pseudomonadota > Gammaproteobacteria > Pseudomonadales > Moraxellaceae > Acinetobacter. The sequence continues at coordinate 78,364 of NZ_JAVWVO010000008.1, forward strand.
GTACAAAGGTAATTATTATGTACCTTCGACTTTAAATACTATCACTTGGGGATATTTACCAAATAAAGATGCTAAACCTGTTATTTCTGTTCCTTCTGGAAGTGTGGTGACTTTTGATACAGTTTCACATGAAGGCTTATTAGAAGACCAAGGGCGCGATGCAGAAAAGTACTTTAAATCAAAAGGTGTTAAAGACGCCTATATCTTAGATGAAGCAAAAACTATTACAAAATCGAATTTAAAACATGATTTTCATAAAGATGGTCCACATATAGTGACTGGGCCTATTGAAATACAAGGTGCTCAACCAGGAGATATCTTAAAAGTAGAAGTGATTAAGGTTGAACCGCGTGTTCCTTATGGCGTAATTTCTAACCGTCATGGTAAAGGTGCGTTGGTTGGCGAGTTTCCTAAGAAACCAAAACAAGAAAATGCTTCTGCTACTCATCCAGAACGCTATGGTAATGTTTCTGTATTTACCCCTATAGAAAAAAATGCCAAAGGTGAATATGAGGGTGCTCTGAAAACAGAGTCAGGGAAAGCGATTCGTTTTCCACTATATCCGTTTATGGGCATTATGGGGGTAGCGGCTAACACATCTGAGCCTGTACATTCTGTACCTCCAGCAATGTATGGCGGGAATATCGATATTAATGAATTAGGTGCTGGATCAACTGCATATTATCCAATACAAGTCTCTGGTGCACTTTTCTATACAGGTGACAGTCATTTTGCGCAGGGCGATGGAGAGGTTGCATTAACAGCGCTTGAGGCATCCGCACGTGCAACGCTTAAATTTACTTTATTAAAAACAGGCAAAGATAAAATCCCAGGTAAGGAAATTGTACAACCCTTAGCTGAGAATGCTGAATTCTGGATTACACCAGGATTAGATGAAGATTTAGATGAAGCAATGAAAAAGTCTACTCGTGAAGCAATTCGTTTTTTAAACCAGGAGTATGGAATTGATGAAGCACTCGCTTATGCTTACTTAAGCGCAGCTACAGACTTTGAAGTTTCACAAGTTGTAGATAGAACTAAAGGCATACACGCTAAAATACGTAAAGCAGACTTCAAAGAGTTTAGTGAAGAACAAAAATAATCCTAATAAGAATTCCCCCTTGAAAGCTAACTTTATAATCTGGTTTTCAAAGGGTGAATACTCTTATGATAATTTATATCGATACACATCCCTTCAAAGTTTCTTAAAACTGCAAGTTATTTAGTACACAACAAGCCGAAAACTTACCTTAAAAATATATGCTAGGATAAATTGAAAGCAACACTATTTACGTTTATATTCAGGCAAGAAAAAAGGCTTGATCCCTTTAGAATCAAGCCTTTCATCTACGGTGGCGTCAATTGAATTAAACATATAAATATCTATTTTATATAGAAAATTTAATTAAATAAAAATCATGTGATACATATAGTGATACAAATTAAAAAATTATATAAACACAAATCTATCAATGAGATGAATATAGTCCCCAAAAATCGTAGGCTTAAATTATGAATTATGCTTCGTCAACTTACCTTCATATTGATTAACATATATTTGACCTAACCGCCCTGCAATTTCAGGCTCATAAGAAGGATTATCCATTAAATTTAGAACATCCTTTAATTTTCTCACAATATCACACCAAGCCTCATTTCTATCTGCAAAACTACTTAAAGATAGTGCTTTTTGAGGCGCTGCTTGAAATTTCGAGAGAATATTAATATTAGTCCATAAACATTGCTTAATAATGATAGGAAAAATAATAATATCTCGTCCATTATGTGAGCTTTTAAACAATTCCTTTCTTTCAATAGCAACCATTAGTTCTTTATTAAAAATATAGTCATTAGCTAACCAACTTGGACTAATCAACATACAAATAATATCACTATCCCATAAATGCTTCTGGATTTCCGTATCCCAGATAGTACTAGGGATTAGCTGACTACAGTGCCAATGATCAATTAACCCCTCTCTTTTAAGTGGGTGTAAATGAGTTATAAATTCTTGAACTTCTCTATAATCATCTGTAGAGTGAGAAATAAATATTTTTCTCATAGCTACCTTTCTATTAGTAAATAATCGAAAGTCAGCAGATCGATAAATTCTATTATTACAAGTAAATAGATCAGTTGAATTACCATCAAAACTATCAAGATTGTTATCTATACTTTCAACATCAACATACTCAACTTCATTAGGCGCTAGGGCGAACTTTTTGTAATTATAACCTACTAGTTGATTGTCTATAAATATCATAATATCTTTAAGAAATTCTTCGCTAATTGGATTTCTATTTTTAGAATAAGTACTTATACGTATAGAAGGTTTTCTTAAATTAGAATTATCATCCAATGGGATCATACTATTCATCCCTATTATTTCACCCAAATCGAAATCTAAAAGAACTAAAGGTTGTTTTTTTCTATTATCAGCCACCAGATCAGAATCTAGGTTTTCAAAAAATACAGCCTTGTTCCTCCATAGTAGATAATCAACATCTTTCAATACATTATTACTACTCAAATTACTTTTATATTTAACTAAGACCTCTGTAAATATATTAACATGATAAAAATCTTCAAATCTGTATTCAATAAAAGGTTTATCAAATGAATCTAGAAAAATCTCTTCAGCTAGAGTAACTTCATTATTTAAATAATTAGGTGCAATATAAAGCTCCTCCCCATCTAACTTATTAGGTGCTTCAAAATAAATTTTATTGTATAACATAAATGCTGAAACATAGTCAGCTACATCACCAACCCCAAACTCACCAATTACACTATCAATTTCATTTTTCTTATAAAAACCTAAAGACCCCTTATCAACTTTATCTACTGATAAAATATTATGGATTATCTCATTCAATTTAGATAAATCCAAAACAGCATATTCAGAAAGTATAGATAGTTTTTCTAATCCTAATCCACTCTGTTTAACAAAATTATTTAGCTTCTCATCTGATATCCAATAAATACTCATTGTAATATCAAGCCATTCCAATATTTGAATAAAATTGCCATCCCAACCAATTTCTTTGTTTTCTTTAAAAAATATTTGCTGTATGTGATCAATACTAATAATAAATTGTTTTTTTCTACTCAAAGTTATTTTTAATTTTTCTTCTATTTTAGCTAAAATTTTTGGATAACTTTCAGCTTTTGAATAGTTCTTGATAATTTCTTTTAAATTATTTTTAACCTGTCCAGTATAATTTAAAAAATTTCCTTCTGTCAGTGATGGAAAAGTTTCAAAACCAGAAATAAACGGATATCTATTTTTAAGTGTTAATCTATCTAAATCATACTCAGGCGCATAAACATTACTTGAACAATTCGGATTTTGAATCAAATGTAACCTAACATTTTCCTCATTAGCCCTATTACTATTGAAAAATTTAGATTCAAGTAGTTTTTTTTCTCTATTAATGAAATATGAAACACTTCCTAACCAATAATTGAGCGGATACGTAATTTCAGTCTTTGATTCATTATCAGAATTTTTTCTATCAAAATAAGACCTATGATAGATATATTGATTATTACCCCAAAGAAAAACATATAAAGCATTTGTTGAGAAAAAACTATAATGAGTATTGTGATAGTAATCTTGCCCACCGAAGTCAAACCCCTTAACTTCGATTAACTTATCATTTTCATAAAATTCATAATTAAATATATTTATACCCTCTGTACTATTACCCTCATACTCAAAATAATCATTATCTTTATGCTTCAAGACCTTATATAAAGTTGTTTTACCAACTCCCGTATTCCCTAAAAATATTAACTTAACTCTATTTACCTCAATGACATCAAAAAATATATCCCTTAACTCTCTATACCTCTCTGGTAAACTTTTTTTCTTTAGAGCAGACAGCATAAGATCTGGTAAATTATTCTTTTCGAGTTCAACCTTAATATAACTTCCATCATTCTTTTTCTCAAAGATCTTATACGGCAATTTTAAAAAATTTATATAATTTACAGAAAGATTTAATCTTAAAAAACATTCAGGTAGATTTTTATAAATACTAAATTTTCTTATTTTTGAATTACTGAAGTCCATATATCCAATACGGTTAAAATCCGCACGTATTGAGACATCATCAATCTCATTTAAATTATTAATTAATTTAAATATTTTGAGATTTTCATAATTACCTTTTAATTCAAAATTTACAAATCTATTATTACTCAGCTCTAGAACTTTAATTTTTTTTGAATCAAAGCTTGTTACAACATCAAAACTACTAATTTCTGAACTAATATTAATAACATCGACAGGATTATTTTTTATTGATATTTCCTTAATACTTTCCATACGATTTATCAACTTTAATGTTTTTATATTATTATTATCCAAATTTAAACTAATCAAACTCGATAAATCAAAAAATTCAAGAATTTTCAATGAATTAAGATTTGCTTCTGATAAATCCATCTTTATAATTTTTGATCTATCATCAAAAATAACTCTTTTTTCAATTTCCTTTTCATTTATATGAGGTAAATAATCACGTATAAAATTACTAAAATCCGCTAAATTTCGTTGTTTCTCTTTGCTTAAAGCTTCTAATTTTATTTGCTCTGGATCTGGTTTTGAGAATGTATACTTTTTACTTACTTGGACATTAATAGTTTTTGGCTTTTGATTAGCGACTTTAGGTCTAGTACTTCGCTTATTAATTGTAAAACTATCGTGGATTTGACTGCTGGAATTTTTTATTCTTAGATAAGATATCAATTGATCCTGTTCTTTTGTTGAAATGATATCTTCAGCTTTACGCTGAGACAATCCTGCATCTTTTATTTGTTCCAAAATTTTATCTACTGGTCTCCCTACGCTTAGAGCTAGTTCTTTTACAATCTTGTCCGTCATACTTTTCTCTACATTTACTAATTAATAGCTAAATTTTTTAAAAATTTTAATATCTAATTGTATTTTATTATTTATTATATTTAAAGCTTTAGTATTTCAGATAAGTTTTATATACGAAAATTCTTAACTTTATATGCAGATAAAATCTTAATCAAAGTATAAGGTGTTCAGAGTTAGCTCAATTTTTTTAAATGGTCTCCACCCAGCATTTTCCTAATTTTCTAAGACTTCGTCATTTCTCAAATTAGGTTAAGTTGGGGTTAAGTAAATGTTAAGTTTCATCGTAGAAGAAGTATCTTAGTAAGATATATAAGTTATTAGGCAGAATCATTTCATAGAAAATGCCGTGAACCTTACTATAACAAGGCTACGGCGTCCTTGTAGCTATAAATTAACTACAGCAATTTTACGAGTAATGCTTAAAGTTCTTAGCTAAGTTACAAACTGCATTCACCACCAATCTATTCAATTCAGCATTCATTTCTATATCAGGAATGAGCTTTCTTAAGTTCCGATATGAATCAAAATACGGTTCTTTCTCCATGCCATAGACATCAATTTTGTTCATATAAACATCCACTTGATGACTAGATGCTTCTGCTTTTAAATGTGTAAATCGAAGCCCTTTAAAGCTTTCCAACAACAACTGTCGGATGTTTGAAAATGAATTATTCAGCCGTTTTAGTACAGGGGCTTTAATATTTTTCTCCACACGAATTCGCCATTCTCTCTCAATTAGTGGCATACCATTCTGATCCGTCTGCTTTTGGTATATATGCCAATACTCATTAGCTAATCTATGATTGATGCCGATATTGAAACCATCTGTTAACTTTCTGTGGAGTACAATTGGATTAACAGGAATAGGTATAAATACGCCTGTTTGCGCTTTAAAGACCCTAAAGTTAATTGTAGTACTTGGAAGCCTTAACGCCTTTAGAAGCGCCGTAGCAAGCCCTAAATGCTTATATCCATAGAAGTCTAAAGCTACTTCCAACTCCACAATCTTCATACTCTCTTTAATCAAACCAAAATGATCTAAAAGACCACATCGCTCATTTAAAATCTTTTGAGAATTCATGTCATGCAATCGAATTACATATCCATTAAAGCTTTCTTTGATGTAATGTCTAATACCTGTTTTCTCGGTTAAATACTTTTTAATATCATGCCGAGTAGAAGATTTTTTAATTTCAAAATAAATATCTAAAAAGTCTACTCTCGCTCTCATCGTAATGTTCATAGCCTTAAAGTCATAGCTATGGATATTGGATAAAATTTTAGTTTCCAGTTGATCCGCATTTTTAGCATTATTTGCATAAATTAATTTCATATTTTCAATGATTAAATCAAGCTCATCATTAGAAGTATGAATATTGAAACTTAAATTCCTTTTTTCAACTGGTTTACAGACCTCTCTTGTTTTTAGACGAAGAATTTCACTTTTAATAGCCTTCATTTCTTCATAGTGGTACTTACTAAATGGATCAACAAAATCTAATTGATCCAATCTATCTATCAGTTTTTGATGCTCTACACTCAATGCCGTTAAATTATTCAATCTCTTTACTCCCTAAATGGACATGAAAAAACGGCTCATTGAGCCGTTTTTGATTAGAAGGCGATCATTTAAGATTGAACTTCACTTTGTTGTAGCATCTCAATTTGATGATCAACTTTGTCATTAAGCTCCTCAATCATCTGATCAATAGATTTCTGATTAATGCCTAAACTTTTGATCATTTCATCCAGATCATATTTCGGCATTAACCTTTCGAATTCATCCCAATCAAATTCACCTACAAAAATGTCATCCCATTTTTCTGATGATTTAACATCATCAAAAACTTTTAATGCGATTTTAGTAGCTACTTGAGTTTTTACGTCCATGATTTTCTCCTTTAGGACTTAGTGTTTAGCAATAGATGTGGAAGCTTTTATAAAGGCATCCAACGTCCGCTGGCTGTAGAAAATTTTTCCGCAACGCTGTTCAAACCTTAGGGTGTAAACTTCTTTTGAAGTTCGATTATTTGAAAGAAATGAGTACCACTGCTTTACTGTTTTAAATGGCAATTTGTTTGCCAAATATTCAGATGCTTGTGGGCGAGTGTGCCATGTATACTCAGGAATCATGACTGCAACTTTCTTTTGTTATGCCACTCAACTAAATCTGTGTGTGAAAAGAACACGGGGGATTGTCGAGTATTTCCTAGCTTAATCGGTCTTGGAAATGACGGATCTCGTAGAATTAAGATCCGCAGTGTATCTCTTGATACATCAAGCATTTGACATGCTTTTCGATATGAGATTTGAAGAGGATACATTTGTGAACTCCATGCTCGTTGCGGTGGAGTCATACTAAAATGCTTACTATTTTTCCAAAATATCTATTTTTTTTGTAATGGTTAAGTTTGATCGAGTTGACCAATTAAATTTTAATCAGTTGTTTTTTCATTCCTACTTGTGAGGCATGATCAGGTAGATTAGGGATTTTTCTTTCTGTTAACCAAGTACTGGCAATAGTCTTATTCTGGGGAGTTTTTTCAAAACCTAAAGACTTCAAATGTTGATTCACTTTACTTGCTACTTCATTCTTACTTAAGCTTTGATCTTTACTCCATAAATCTATAGCGAACTCAATCCCTTTTCTTTTTTTAGGTATGCGCTTCTTATTTATAATTTCAATTGTTCTATTTCGCTCCTCCTTTAACTTAAGTTTTCTTTGCTCTTTTATTTCCACTAATACGGAATCCACCTCTTCTTTTAAGAAAAACACTGAAGCTTGAGTTAATTTTAACTTTAAAGACATTAACTCATAATGATGGATAAAATCATTTAATAAGACGGGAAAAAAATCCCCTTTTTTATTTATCAAAGCACTGCCAGTATGAGCCATTAATTCTTCAGCATATAGAATGTAGCCAACCCTATTAATGTCAGCATTCCCTAAAATTGATAAGCAAGTATCTACGTAACAATAGACTGTACCGAGTTCACTCAACATCATTTCGTTTAATTGTAAACTCTTTTCAATTTCTATAAATTTTAGCTCATGTTCGCTACCTATTTTTAGATACCGTGAAACCATGTATTCTTCAGAATTATTACTATCTGAATCAAGTTGTCTTTTCTTTAATCTGCTTATAATTTTTATCTTGTCGAATAGTGGCAGATCCTTGTCCGATATTGATAATGCCAATTCATTCAATTGCTCATTCTCTTGAGTCATATTTAAATTATTACATCTGTTAAGCTCTGCTACATATCCTGAAAAAACAGTAAATATACGTAATTTATTAGCAACAATAGATTCAATAAATTTGCTTTTCAATAACTTATTAACATCAGTTAAAGATAACATTTCCATCTTAATTTACCTTTTTAAACTGAATAACTTTCATATCTGCTAACTCTTCAAGATAGTCGGCATACCACTGCATCAAACGTGCACGATCTTCCAAATATTGTGCTTTGTTATACACACCTGCTACACCATCTTTTACATGTGCAAGTGCAGATTCAATATGACGCTCATCAAAGCCTTTATTGTTCAATATCGTACTCGCAATATGTCTAAATCCATGCGGTGTTTGACGACCTTCATAACCAAGACGTCGCAAAGCCATAATAAAGACTGTGTCTGATTTAGGCTTATTCTTGTTAGATCTACTCGGAAACAGATAATCTGATTCTGAATGAATGCTTTTAAGCTCTTGGAGTAATTGAACAACTTGTTTTGATAATGGGATGGTATGCTCACGGCGCTTTTTCATACGAAAGTCAGGAATAGTCCAAAGCGCATTTTCTAAATCAAACTCTTCCCACTTAGCTTCACGCAATTCACTTGGTCTAGTAAACAACAAAGTAAGCAATTGCAACCCAATACGACTATCTAACGCTGGATAATTTTTAATAGCTCGAAGTAGTGCTGGCAATTCATTTTCCGACACATGAGCCATATTCTCTTTTTTACCCTGAATAAGATATTTCTGCATACCTTCTAATGGATTGTAATCAATACGCCCCGTAACCTTTGCATAATCGTAAATATCACGACACATTGCACACATACGTTTTACTTGTTCATAGATCTTTTGCTCAAGTTGAATACGCTTGAGATATTCCATCCATTCAATCGGTCGAATAGAAACAAATAAACGTTTTCCAAACATTGGGAAAATATGTTTCTCTAATGCTCCTTTGTTGCGTGTCATGGTATCTGCTACCCATTGAGTTTGCTTCGTATCAAGCCATTCACGGGCTAATGCTTCAAAGGTAGCATTATTCGTTTCGAGTTCTTTAATCTTCCGCTCTTGCTTACTAATAATCGGATTCTCACCATTACCGATATCATTCAACAACTCTTGTGCTTTCTTTCGAGCTAACTTCCCTTTAATCGCAGGATACCCACCCAATCCAACCCAAGACCATTTTCCATCGGGTTTCTTGTATCGCAATTGCCAAGATTTATTACCATTCTTTTGTACAAAGAAATAAAGCCCATTACCGTCTAATTCTCGATAGTCTTTATCTTCGGGCTTTAAATTTTCCAGTGTTGTATCTGATAAAGGGCGCTTTTTAATATCCGAACGCTTCATTGTGTATCACAGTGGTTTCAATAATTTATCAATGATACACGATGTGATACATGATACAAACTCATATACTCGGTTAAGTTCAGTTATGTTCAGGCATAAAAAAAGGCTTAAACCCTTACGGTTTAAGCCTTTTCGCTTTATATAACGTCATATTCAGTCATATTAAGCTAGGTATTTGGTGGAGGTGGCGGGAGTTGAACCCGCGTCCGCCAGCACTACGCTCGAGAATACTACATGCTTAGATATCGTCTACTGTTTTAACTTTTTGTGACCCGACGAACAGGGTACAAATCGCGATCCTCTTAATTTAGTACAAAACCCCGAGGCTTGGTTTTATACGGACTTGTGTGCGTGCGCTTCAGTCGGACTCTCTAACCACAAGTATTCGGAGAGGCGGACAAGCTGCCCTTAGGCAGCTAGAGCGTATGATTCGTCGTTTGCGACTAAAAAATGCAAATTTGATTTACGAGAGAAAATGCGCTCTCGACATGCATCTATGAGTTTCATCACCAGCGTCGAAGCCAGAAACACCCCCAAAGTAGCGGCAATCATAGCATAGTTGCTAGAAAATACGATCTATTTTCTAAACAAACACACATATTGATGCGCTTAATTACATAATTGCGCTAATATTTTGGTTTTCAAGTCCAACAATAAAATAATTTATGAGCTACTTACTTGCACTCGACCAAGGAACCACTTCGAGTCGTGCCATTATTTTCAATGAACAAGGTCAAGTTCAGGCAACGGCGCAACGCGAAACACGTATAAATACCCCTCAATCTGGCTGGGTAGAACAAGATGCCCAAGAGATTTGGAGCTCACAAATTGCCGTTGTACAGCAGGCTCTGGCCTCTGCTCGCATTTTAGCCAAAGACATCAAAGCCATTGGTCTTACTAACCAAAGAGAAACGACAGTGGTTTGGGATAAACGCACAGGGCAACCGCTTGCACCAGCCATTATCTGGCAAGACCGTCGCGCATTTGAATGGTGTAATCAGCTCTTACAGCAAAATCTAAAAGATAAGATTCAATCCAAAACCGGACTCCGAATTGACCCTTACTTTAGTGCAGGAAAATTGGTCTGGTTACTTGAGCATGTCAATGGTCTACGCACACTGGCTGAACAGGGGCATGTGGCTTTTGGCACGATCGATAGTTGGCTGATTTGGAATCTCACCCAAGGTGCTCAACATGTCATCGAAGTCAGCAATGCTTCTCGCACCATGCTGATGAACTTAAGTACGCAGCAGTGGGATGAAGAGCTGTTAGATTTATTTAATATTCCACCTGCATTACTGCCAAAAATCATCAACTCTGATACCTATGTCGCCGATACCGCGGCAGGTTTGCTCGGTGCCAATATTCCGATCACAGGCATATTAGGCGACCAGCAGTCTGCACTTTTTGGACAGTCCTGTTTTGACATTGGGACTGCGAAAAACACCTATGGCACAGGTTGTTTTATGCTGTTCAATACAGGCGAGACCGTTCAATACAGTAAAAATAAACTGCTTTCGACGCTGGGTTGGAAAACCCAAAATCAAACCACCTATGCCCTAGAAGGCAGTGTATTTATGGCCGGTGCGATTGTTCAGTGGCTACGGGATAATTTAGGCATTATTCAAAAAAGTAGCGATGTTGAAAAATTAGCTTGTACAGTTCAAGATACCGATGGCGTGATCCTTGTTCCTGCCTTTACTGGACTCGGTGCTCCACACTGGGACAGTGAAGCACGTGCCCTATTATGTGGAATGTCTCGCGGCACCAATAAGGCCCATATCGCCCGTGCAGCCTTAGAGTCGATTGCTTTTCAAGTCTCGGATGTACTGACCGCCATGCAAGCCGATATTCAGCAACCGCTGAAAGAGCTCCGCGTCGATGGTGGTGCCAGTCAAAATGACATGCTTATGCAGTTTCAAGCCGATATTTTAAATGTGCCTGTACTACGCCCTAAAATGCAGGAGTCGACCGCATGGGGAGCGGCGGCCATGGCGGGTTTAAGGTCTGGCGTATTTTCAAGCTTGGACGAAATTGCACAGTCTTGGCAGCTTGAACGTGCCTTTGAACCAAAAATGAGTCCAGATCAACGTGAATTTCACTTGCAACAATGGCAATCTGCCTTGAAACGCGCAAAGTCAGAACTTTGATTATTTAAATATCTCTATTGCTTTGGATATCAAAAACATCATAAAACTGCATAACATGCAGAATAAAAAACCGCTTCTAGAAAGCGGTTTTTTTATTACCCTAATGCGTATGTCCGCCACCACCAGCCCCTATTTTAGGCTTAGGGCAGAGCCAAATAATAGATGCTGCAAATAGAAACACCAAGGCTAAGATCAGGAAAATATAGTTTGCCGACAAGGTCAACGCTTCTTTATCCACCAAACTAGAAATATAGCCTAATGCACCTTCCGCGCTCATTCCCTGCTGCATCAACACCGACTGGGTTTGCTCTGTATGCAAACTGCCAACCATTTCGCTACGTGCAACTTTGGTATGGTCGTCCCAAATAGTGACAGCAATAGAGGCGCCTATCGCACCTGCCATGGTTCTTAAGAAGTTCATTAAACCTGCGGCAGATGCCATTTCATGCGGCAATACCGATGACAGTGCCATGTTTGATAATGGGATAAAGAAAAATGGCACAGCAAAGCCCTGCAAGATTTGCGGCAATGCCAATGCAAAAAAGTCAGCATCTGTGGTCCAGAACGAGCGCATCAAGGTCACTCCGCCCAAGATACTCAAACCAAAGCTGGCCAGTGCACGTTGGTCATATTTGGTTGCCAATTTCGCCACAATGGGTGACATGGCTAAACTACCAAAACCCATGGTTGCGGTTAAATAACCTGCCCAAGTTGCGGTATAGCCCAAATTAATCTGTAACCACTGCGGAATCAGTACAATACTACCGAAAAATGCGCCAAAGCCAAAGGCCAGCGCCAACACAGAAATCGTGAAACTACGGTATCTAAAGATTTGGATATTCACCACTGGATGCCGTTCGGTCAGCTCCCAAATGGTAAAAATCACCAAGCCAATCACAGCCGTTAAAGCCAGTACCACGATCACAGGGCTATTAAACCAGTCACGTTCATGTCCCAAATCGAGCACGAGCTGTAATGCCCCAATCCATAAAATCAGGAGGATCAATCCACCGCGATCAATTTTGAGTTTGGCCGTTGCTGTTTCCGCAGGTTTAAGCAGACGCATCGCAGCAAAAGCACACGCAATACCGACAGGGATATTAATAAAGAAGATCCAGTGCCAAGACATGTTGTCACTGATCGTCCCCCCTAAAATCGGACCAAGAATCGGGCCAACCACCGTCGTCATTGCCCACATGCCCATCGCTTGGGATTGCTTTTCTGGAGGAAAAATCCGCATCAGTAACATCTGACTGAGCGGCATGATCGGGCCACCAAACAAACCTTGGCCAATTCGGCAAAAAACCAGCATTTCTAAACTGGTCGATAAACCACACAGTACCGAAAATATGGTGAAACCAATCAGACTTAAGGTAAAAACCCTCACGCCACCAAAACGACCTGCGAGCCAGCCTGTTAAAGGGACACAAATCGCTTCAGCCACGGCATAAGAGGTAATCACCCATGTCCCTTGCGAACTTGATACCGCAAGACTTCCCGTAATATGAGGCACAGAAACATTGGCAATGGTCATGTCGAGCACGACCATAAAGTTGGCCAAAGCGAGGACGAAGGCCGCCAGCATCAGGCGACTACCCTTTAAGTCACCATAGGGAACGTAGCTATTCATGCGCAACTACTTCGATTTTAAATCGATTTGAGCTTCCATAGACAAGCCAACACGTAAAGGATGTTCAGCCAACTCTTTCGGGTCAAGTTGAATACGTACAGGCAAACGCTGTACCACTTTAATCCAATTGCCTGTAGCATTTTGTGCAGGAATCAGCGCGAAGGCTGAACCTGTTCCACCAGAGAAGCCCAAGACCGTGCCATGGAACTCAACCGAGTCACCATAGAGGTCTGAGGTTAAAACCGCTTTTTGACCTGGGCGTACATTTTCAAGCTGGCTTTCTTTAAAGTTCGCGTCGACATATAACTGTGAAATTGGAACCACTACCATGAGCACTGAACCTGGCGCCACACGCTGTCCAACTTGAATTTTTCGACTTGTCACCACCCCATCAAAAGGCGCTTTAATTTCAGTACGTTCAAGATCAAGTAAAGCTTGTTTTAGTTTTGCTTGAGCAACCAAAACATCGGGAGTCGAATTTTCATTGCTGCCATGAATTAAAGCTTCATTTGCAGCCAAGTTACTTTGTGCAGCTTTCTGACTGGATTTTGCCTGTGCCCAACCCGCTTGCGCCAAGTTATAGCCTGCTTGCGCATTATTTAAAGCAGCTTGTGCCGTGCTTAATTCTTCTTTAGAAATCGCGCCTGTCGCACTCAACTGCTGACGACGGTTCAAATCATCTTGCGCTTTATCCAACTCTGCTTTGGCTTTAGCCACTTGCGCTTCAGCACTGTGAATGGCGTCATCGCTAACAAAGACTTGCGAGTTTAAAGAGCTGCTGTTGGCCGCACTTTGTTTATACTGGCGCTGTGCTTTAAGTAGTTCGGCTTGAGCTTGGGCTACAGCAATTTCGGCATCACGATGATCGACCAAAACCAGCACATCGCCTTGCTTTACAGTTTGCGTGTCACTGACCAAAACTTTTTCAACTTGGCCTGTCACCATAGAGGTAATCGAGGCCGTTTCTGCACCCACATAAGCATTATCAGTTGAAACCGAATGGTTAAAGAACAGTTTCCAAATCAAGAATAAAATGGCAGCAATGATCAGGATCACAGCGATGAAACCTAAGCTTTTCTTACGTTTAGCTTTTAGTGCTTGATCATTGATTTGATCGGCTGGATCAGTATCTGGCAGTGTATTTGAGGCATCTGTCATTGATTTTTCCTAAATCTAACAGACTTGGTCAGCCGGCATCATCCCTGCGAAAGGGACATCAGACAAATATTGCCTGCATTGGTGTCGATGAGAAAGTCACAATAAAATTTGATGCATTCTAAGAGCAAATAATCACATTTTGAGAAAATAAATTGTAACTGGTCAGTCTATTTTAGTTTTCAGCATCCAACTTCCTATTAGATGCTGTAAATTTCACTTGAATATTAAATACTTAATTAATTTAGAACTAATAGGCATAGGAAGCAATCGCTGTGGCAATCGATTTGCCTTCATCATTGACCATGGTCATGCGCATCGTGCAGCCTTTGCGCCCCAATCTTAGGGTTTCTGCACGAGCAATAAAGTATTTTCCACGTCCCGGTGCGAGATAATCAACCCGCATATCGACTGTAGCTAAACGGGATACTTTTTTAATGGTGTCCGCAATCGTGTCAGGTTCCGCTTTTTTATACAGCTCTCCCATCGCCACAATGCCACCAATACTGTCCAAAACCGTTGCAGCCACGCCCCCGTGTAGAATTTGGAACGCAACATTGCCAATTAAGTAATCTTGCATATCGATATAGGCTTCAATTTGCCCGTCAACGACTCGCATGGTCATGGTGTTGTGCTTAAAAAATGGCGACGCATTAAAAGCCTTAACCAACTGCTCAAAAACCACATCAATATCCACTTTTGCTCCTAAGTGTATGCTGCCCGTCCAGCTTTTTTCACCACTACTCATAACAATCTGCTTCACTCTTAAAACAATAAAAACCCGTCAATATGTGCCCAAAGCCATAAGATAGGTCTACAATACTGACCTAGTTTAATACCGATTATCGAGATTTGTATGACCTATACGTTCAATCGTCCCGCCTTCCCCGCTACTCGCATGCGCCGTATTCGTAAAAATGAACATCTGCGCTCTATGGTTCGCGAGACCCATTTAACGACAGATCATCTTATCTATCCAGTATTTGTCCTACCGGGACAGAACCAGACGCAAGACATTCCCAGTATGCCGAAGGTGCAGCGTCTATCTGCAGACTTACTCTTAAAAAAAGCGGAACGTTTACTCGAACTTGGCGTATCGAAACTGGCGCTATTTCCGGTTACTCCCCAAGAAGATAAGAGCTTAAGTGCCGAAGCAGCATGGCGTGAAGATGGTGTGGTTCAAAACACGCTACGTCTGCTCAAAAAAGAATTACCTGAAATGGTGCTGATTACCGATGGCGCACTTGACCCGTATACCACGCATGGTCAAGACGGCATTATTGATGAAACAGGTTATGTACTCAATGACGAAACCGTTGAAGCACTGATCAAACAAGGGTTAAGCCATGCTGAAGCTGGAGCAGATGTCTTTGCGCCAAGTGACATGATGGATGGTCGTATCGGTGCGATTCGTCAAGCCTTTGAAGCCAATGGTCATATCTACACCTCAATCATGGCCTATTCAGCAAAATACGCGTCGAGCTTCTATGGCCCTTTCCGTGATGCGGTCGGTTCATCCAGCAACCTCAAAGGTGGCAACAAATACAACTATCAAATGGATGTCGGCAACCGCGCAGAAGCATTACATGAAATTGCCCTTGATATTCAAGAAGGGGCTGACATGGTGATTGTGAAACCGGGTATGCCGTATTTGGACATTGTCCGCGAAGTCAAAGACAACTTCGGCGTGCCAACTTTCGTTTACCAAGTCAGTGGCGAATATGCCATGCTCGCAGCGGCCATCCAAAACGGCTGGTTATCGGACAGCGTGATTATTGAATCACTGATGAGCTGCCGCCGCGCGGGTGCAGATGGCATCTGGACCTATTTTGCAGAAGAAGCGGCACTGAAACTAAAAGACATGAAATAACAGCGCGTTTAAAAGGATTGAATTGCAATGCATATTGCCATCATTGGCGCAGGAATCAGTGGTTTACTGACAGCGCTTGAGCTGATTGAACACGGCTGTTCGGTTGAGATTTTTGACCAACAGCAAGCGGGACAAGCAGCTTCATGGGCAGGTGGAGGGATTCTCTCCCCGATGTACCCATGGCGCTATCCACAAAGTGTCAATGACCTCGCCAAATATGGCAAAAGCATGTATCAAGCATGGAACGAAAAAATTAGCCCAGTCTCGGGGATAGATTTTGAAATCCATGAAACAGGTATGCTGATTTTTGATGAAACTGATTTTGACATTGGCCTAAATTATAAAGATCAACATCAAGAACCGATGCAGCATTGTGAACTTTTACAACGCGAGCAACTAGAACAGGTCAATCCACGCATTTCCTCACGCTTTCAACAAGCCATCCATTTTCCGCAGTTGGCCAATGTCCGCAATCCGCGACTGCTCAAATCGATTGTGGAATATCTCAAACGGCAGCCACAAGTCACCTTTCATGAGCAAGCGTGGGTACATTCGTTTGACATGTTCAATCAGCAAGTTCAAGGGGTAAAAACTGCCGATGGTCAGAGCTATTCAGCGGATCATGTGGTGATTGCAACAGGCGCATGGTCACAGCACTGGTCCGAACAACTCCAGTGCAGCATTCCAGTGAACCCAGTACAAGGGCAAATGTTACTGTTTAAAACCCCAGAAAACTGGCTACCAACCATGTGTATGAATCAGGTTATGTATCTGATTCCACGTTTGGACGGTCATATTGTTTGTGGTTCAAGTATGGCGGATGTCGGTTTTGACCAACGCCCTTCTCTACAAACCCAGCAAAATATTTATAAAGCATGTTTGAACATGGTACCTGAGCTGGCCGATTTCCCAATTGTGAAGCATTGGGCGGGTCTACGCCCAAGTTCGCCAACGGGCGTCCCTTATATCGGCCCCTTCCCTGAAATAGCCAATCTCTGGGCAAATTTCGGTCACTATAGAAATGGTCTATGCATGGGGCCCGCATCTGCACGACTGCTACGCGAATTGATGTTGGGCCAAAGCTTAACGGTTGACGCCAGTGCCTATAGTCCTGAGCGTTTGGTAAGCTTTGCTTGATCAAACGCTACTTGGGTAAATTTTGCGGTTGAATAATGTGGATCAAGGCTTCTTTTAAAGTGGGATATTTGAACTCAAATCCCTTTGCCTTCAATGCTTCTGGGCGAACAAACTGACCATTCAACACCAGTTGAGACTGTTCGCCTAAAAGTAACTTCAGCACAAAAGCGGGTAAAGAAAGTAAAGGTTTACGTTTCAGAATTTGCGCTGCGGTTTGTGCAAACGCTGACTGGGTGACTTTTTCTGGACTGACGACATTAAAAACTTGTGCAGTGGTTTCATGTAGCATTAAAAACTCAATCGCTCGCAGCACATCTTGAATATGCACCCAGACCACAGGTTGCCGCCCCGAACCAATACGTCCACATAAGTTCATTTTGATCGGAAACAACATTTGCGGCAAAATGCCTGACCCACGCCCAAAGACCACGCCTAAACGAATAATTTTGGTATTTTGCGACGTGTCTTGCCGTGCAGATTGTTCCCATTTTTGACACAACTCTGACATAAAAATAGACTGCGGAGCTGACTGCTCATTACAACACGCTGACCATTGTTCAGTCGGATCGATACCATAATAACCCACTGCTGAACCTGAAATAATACATTTCGGTTGAATCTTTCTTTTAGCGAGATATTGATAGAGCATCGTCGTCATTTCAACGCGACTGGCGATCAGCTTTTGTTTGCGGGCATCTGTCCAACGCCCCTGAGCAATACTTTCCCCAGCCAAATTCACCACATAATCAATGCGATCATGCTTGAGTTCTTCTAAAGCTCGAATCCAAGTCAAATGCGGGTGAATTTTAGGAGGATTCTTCTGTCGGCTTAAACCAATGATCTCATAATCTTTTTCTAATAAATAATTGAGCAAGTTTGAACCAATAAAACCACTTGCTCCTGTCACCAATACACGTTCTTTTTGCATAGCGTGATCTCAAATGATGCTTTTGATCAAACTATAGCATTTAGCCAAGCGCTTTACGATTGATCGATCATTTTTGCCGCCATACGCTCCGCTTGTTTGCCATAAAACCAATAGGTCAGCACATATAGCGGAATCGCGATCAATAAAACCAGAATCACCACCATACTGATAAACTGTGGTTGTTGGACATAGAGCATAAAGTTTTGCCCAACTTCGGCATCGCCCTGCGTAAAGATAAATAACCCCAACATGAGAAAGGCAAAGTTATAGCTCCAAAAAATCAGACTAAAACCTAAAGTGAATTTCTTCCGCTCCGCTTGGGTTGGCGCACGGCGCTGTTGCTTAATAAATTTATGTAAAACCCAAATCATGGCCACCAAATAAGGTACAGCCGTTAATACTGCTCCCATCCCCGTCGGAAGTAGTGCAGCGAGTACACCACAGACACAGCTAAAGACAAAACATATGAAAAAAAACCAGAGAAAATATCGTGTTAGCGAAATCATAGCGCTACTTTAAACCCAGCCAAAAAATCATTATAAAAAAAATTCAGTTTTTTTTCATTTTCATGTCAACCAATCGAAGTTGATGCGCGTTAAATAGGGTACAAGGTCGCAGCAACCGTCAACATTGTACCGGCATCCACAATACGTACGGTGACCTTTCCTAGAGCAATAAGATTGGCTCCAAATTTAAATGTTGTCAGCAGCCGACATTTAAGCGTGAAGCAGTTTTCTTTGACCGACGATTTCATCATCACTCGAATCGTCGGTCTTTATTTTTTTGAGGACTGATTTTTGCAGTACTCCCCCACCTCAATAGATGAAGAAGCCCTTAAAAGTTAATATGAGTTTAAGTGCTGAACGTCTGCCGCATCCTGAATGACATAACCATTACGCCCCTGTTCTTTGGCCAAATACAAGTTCTGATCGACCTCTTTTAAGAAAGCCATTTTGTCATTTTTATGCGTTGGGATAATGGTTTTCACCCCCAAACTGACCGATAAACGCTGATCCAATGGCGATGAGCTATGGCAAATATCAGCGGTTCGGATACTCTGTAAAATACGCTCCACCACTTCAATTGCAGACGCTTGTGAGGTATCGGGTAATATCAAAACAAATTCTTCCCCACCAAAACGCGCCACCAAATCACGTGGACGTGAGACACTTTTTTTCAGTATTTGTGCAATTTGTTTCAGGCAAGCATCACCAAGAATATGACCATTATAATCGTTATATTGTTTAAAATAATCGATATCTAATAACATGAGGGTCAGTGGTTGCTGTTCACGCTGTGCATTGAGCCACTCGCGTTGGTAGCTATCTTCAAAGAAGCGGCGATTGGCAATTCCTGTTAGACCATCTTGATACGAATATTCTTCCAGTTGCTTTTTCAGCGTTTCTAATTCTTGTTCCTGTCTTTTACGTTCAGAAATATCGAACATAAATCCAACCAAGCTATCGACCTCCCCATCTGGTTTTCGCACCACATGCACCACATCGCGAATCCAAATATATTCTCCATTGCTGGTCAGTGCGCGATAGTCTGCCTCATGATCAACCCCAGAAATTGATTGTGCTACACAAAAATCAACCACCCAGGCACGATCATTTTCATGCATTCGCATCGCCCAATCTTCGACTGTTCTCCACGAATCCTGCTTCCAACCCAGCACTTTTTCAATTTGTGGGCCAATATAACTAAACGTTTTAGTTTCCCAATCAATACTCCAAGGAATAGCAAGTGTGGATTCAATCAGTGTCTTATACACCAGATCATTGATGATACGGGGCGAATTGAAAATAGAATCAGACATAGTTACGTTCTCCTTATACGCTGTCCTACTCAATACATGACTTATTTTTTAGACATTCTGCATAAATCATTCTTATAAAGTCTCAAAATTGAATCCGTGAGTAATCTGCTCATTTCCTTTATGGCTATGACACGATATACAATTTCATAGAATTACATAATACCCTATTAAAAGAACATTTTTTAATCATAATTTATCTATTTACTATAGTGTTAATCATATAAACCCATCACTTTCTTTTTCACATAATCACTCACCGATTCCTCTGTGCAGTTTAACTTACCAATAGGCACTCAACTGTCAGGTCAGAAAGTGTCGTCGTAACGACAATTATCCATCGAATAATTTTGATTTATGTTAGCTTATAGCTCTATTGCGCTTTGAGCTTGGGGTATCTATGGCTGTTCGTTTTTTTCATACATCTGATTGGCATTTGGGACAGTTTTTTTATAACCATTCCCGTCAGTATGAACATGAACAGTTTTTAGCATGGTTACTGGAACAAATCAGTGCAAGACAGCCACATGCGCTTTTGATTGCAGGAGATATTTTCGATGTCATCAACCCTGCATCGTCCGCACAAAAGCAACTCTATCAGTTCTTAGCAGATGCACATGCACGTGCACCGCATATGCAAACCTTGATGATTGCAGGCAACCATGACTCAGGCTATCGCATTGAACAAGTTGAACCCTTACTGGCCAAATACAATGCCAAAGCGGTGGGAGTGATTCATAAAAATAGCCAACAGCAGATCTATCTTGAGCACCTATTGGTCCCGATTTTAGATGAGCAACAAAATACTGTGGCATGGTGTCTGAGTCTGCCCTTTTTACGTCCTGCTGAAATTACAGGCTTTAATGAACACACCACCAATAGTCAAAACGCGATTGCCTATTTGCATCAACAACTGATTGCCGAGGCCAAAGCCCGTAAAACAGCAGATCAAGCCTTGATTTTAATGTCTCATGCACATATGCAAGGCGGCGAAACCTCAGACTCTGAACGGCCTATTGTGATTGGTAATGAAGAAGCGCTCTCCACAACATTATTTGATGAAATCATTGACTATGTGGCACTCGGGCATTTGCATAAACCGCAGAAAGTCGGTGAAGAGCATATCCGCTATAGTGGTTCACCGATCCCTCTGTCGTTTAGTGAAATTAACTATAAACATCAAATTCTTGAAGTGACACTTGATCCCACACAAAACGATTCCTCCCGTTTTCAATTGAATGTTTTAGCAATACCACGAAGTATTCAACTGCATAAAATACGCGGTGAATTAAATGAGGTACTGGAAAAGCTGCAAGCATTGCCTCAAGGCGCCATCACGGATATTGATCAACGTGAATATGTTGATATTGAATACCATACTGCTGTTCCACCGCAGCCCAATTTGAGACAACAATTCGAAGAGGCACTACCCAAAGATCGTTATCGTTTAGTGCGTATTTCTCGTCAATATTTAGCGACAGAGCAAGACCCCAATGCACCCACTAAAGTGAGTTTAGAACCGCCAACACCAGAAAAACTGTTTCAGCAAATTTGGGAAAAACAGGGTTATCACAATGATGCAGAAGTGTTGAACGATTTTATGAGCTTAATGCGTGAAGCAGAACAATCCCTTGCAGATGAGCACGAGGCTTAAAGGTTTAGTATGAATATTTTATCGATTCGAATTAAAAACCTTGCTTCACTTTCTGGCGAACATTTGATTGATTTTGAAAGTGATCCCTTAGCTAGTGCAGGTCTCATTGCCATTGTGGGGAAAACAGGCGCAGGTAAATCCACCATTTTAGATGCCATGTGTTTAGCCCTGTTTAACCGTATTCCACGGCTAAAAGACAGTGATGGCAAACTACAAGATGTCGATGGCTCAGAGCTGCTCACCAACTCCCCCTTGACCGTACTGCGTCGTGGCACTGCACATGGTTATGCCGAGCTTTGCTTTATTGCACAAGACCAAAAACGCTATATCGCACGTTGGGAATTAAAACGTTCGCGGGAAAAAGCCGATGGCAAACTGCAAAGTGTGCAGCGTTCTTTAAAATGTATGACCGATGGTGTCGTCGTTGCTGATAAAGCCAAAGCTGTCGATGAAAATATCAAACGCATCACTCAGCTCAGTTTTGAACAATTTACTCGTGCCGTTTTATTGGCCCAATCTGAGGTCACCGTTTTTTTAAAAGCACGGGACAATGAGCGCGGCGAATTGCTGGAATATCTGACCAATTCCGCTATTTTTGGGAAAATTGGTCAACTGGCTTATGAAAAAACCAAATTCGTCGCCACGCAGCGCAAAGAACTGGAAAATGTGTTGGGACATATTGAACTGTTAACCGATGAACAAGTCACAGCGGTATCAACACAATTTCAGCAGTGTGACAGGGATTATAAACAGCTTGAAGTTCAAAAATCGCTATTGGAAAAACAACAACAATGGTTTGAACGCAAACATAAACTCGACAGTGAAATCATTAGCAAACAACAACTCTTCGATACACAAAGCAAGTTACAACAAGGTTTAGCTCCTGAATGCGAACACTTGGCTCGTTTGGAGATCTTTTCAGAAATTCGTGCTGTCGTCTTTCAGCAACAACAGTTACAGCAAACGATGCAACAACTGACACCTCGTATTCAACAACAGCAACAACTGTTCGATCATTTACAGCTTAAATTTGAAAGTGAAAAAGCCCAATTCACACAAGCTGAAACGGCAGTGAATGAACTACAACAATTTGAAAGTACCCATCATGCTGCATTGAATGAGGTGCGTAAATGTATTCAAGAACGGGATTTTATTGGGGCTGAGTTTAAGAAAGTTCAGGAAAAATTGCAGGCTTTAGAGCAGTCTAAGCTGCCCCTAACTCAGCAACAACAAAAGCTTGAACAGCAGATTCAACACATTGATCGACAGCAAACCGAGTGTAAGCAGCAACTGGCAAGCTCACAACAGTTTGTAAACTTAGACAAAGGTCTCAGCGCCCATACTCAACAGCTCGAGCAGTTCATTCATCAATATCAAAAAATTGAACATCAACTCGGACCACGTGCTCAAGCTGAACATCGGCTAGCATCAGAAAAAGAACAATTACAGCAGTCGATTCAACAGTTCGGGACGCTCGAACAACTTGAAATCAAAGTTATGCAAACACAGCAGCAACGTGAGTTGAAAATCAATCAACTCAGTCAATTCGAGCTGATTCAGCAAAAAATTCAGCAGTTTTTTGACTTACAGGCTGAGGCTACAGAACAGCGAGTACAGCTCGACAACGCCAAAACACAGCTTCAAGCCGTGCAACACAATAGCCGACAAGCTGAACAAGCCTTTCAGGCTGCCAAAAGTGAACGCATCCAACTACAACAGGTTTTGCAACAGCAGCGACTTTTACATGCTGAAAATATCGAAGATTTACGCTCGGCACTCCAAGACGGCGAACCCTGTTTAGTCTGTGGAAGTACCTCACATCCTTATAAAGTGGAAGATACTGCGATCTCTAAAGCCCTGTTTGAGCTTCAAAAACAGCAGGAGCAACAGGCAACGCTAAAAGAACAGAATTGCTTTGACGACTGGCAGTACGCGCAGCAACAGCTGACTAAACTGAATACTGAAATAGAACAACGCCAAACTCTAATTCAGCAACTTTCTGAAAAAATTAGTGCTTTGCAATACGTGTTAATCGAGCACAGTCAAACAGCAAATATGGCGCTCGAATTCACCCTAACGGCATCAGAATTGAAGACTCAGTTCATGCAAATGGCTCAACAATATCACTCAGATTTACAACAACTCAAACAACAGTCTGAACAATTCCAACACAATATTAAAGCCCAGCAACACTGCATCCAAAACATTCAACAGATTGAACATTTACTACAAACAGCGAACGGTTTGCACAACCAAGTTCAGCATATCGTGCAGTGCTTCTCAGAGGCTGAGAAAACAGCTTGGCAACAGCAGACCACCCAAACCGCTCAGCAAATCTTGATACGCCTAAATACCCGTTCGCAACAACTGGAACAGCTGGAACAATGGCGTCAGCAACGCGATCAAACCACGCAACAGTTCAAGACCAATCAACTGAATATCGAAAATACCAGTAGGCACATCACTGAAACCAACGAGCAGCTCAGTGAGACCAAACAAAAAGGACAGCAAAATACAGAAATAGCCAATCAATTGATCCAACAAATGACAGGCTTAACGGACATCAAAGCCAATGAGTGGCTCATCCAGCACGATCAACATCGCCAGCAGACGCAAAGCCATTATCAACAGCTGAAACAGCATTTTGAGCAATTGCGCCATCAATTCGAAC
Organism: Acinetobacter sp.; assembly: GCF_036666595.1. GTDB lineage: Bacteria > Pseudomonadota > Gammaproteobacteria > Pseudomonadales > Moraxellaceae > Acinetobacter. Next base: position 102,861 of record NZ_JAVWVO010000008.1, read on the forward strand.
AGGAAAAAAATCAGCTAGAACAGCTCAAAGCCCAATTACAGCAGAATCAGACCAGTGCCAATCAAGTAGAAAATACCCTTCAACACTGGCTCAATGCGCATCCTGATTTCCATAAGCCTGATTTAGATGCGCTGGCTCAAATTAGCTCGGCTCAGGAACAACACATCCGTCAGAAATTACAACATGCAGAACGCCTAGTAAATGAAGCACATGCTGCATTGAAAACTATGCAAGAGCAGTTGAGTGAACATCTGGGCCATCAACCTGAGATTGACCCAGCACAGTTACAACAGCAAATGCAGGAGCATCAAGTCACACTGCAAACACAACTTGAACTACGTGATCAGCTCAAACTTAAACTTGAGTTGCATCAGCAAAATGTCGCAAAACAAAAGCAATTTGCAGATCAGATTCAAGCGATACAACAGGAAGAACACCGTTGGGGGAAAATTTCAGGTCTGATGGGAGATGCCACAGGCAAAAAATTCCGTGATTATGCGCAGCAATATAATCTTGATATTTTACTGGAACATGCCAACCAACAGCTCAACCAACTCTCGCAGCGCTATACCTTAAAGCGTTTGGATCATTCGCTGAGTCTGGCTATTATTGATCATGACATGGATGGAGAAACCCGCTCCGTTGCATCACTCTCTGGGGGCGAGTCTTTCCTGACTGCCCTTGCCCTATCTCTTGCCATCGCCAATATGGCCTCAGGCTCAATGAAAATCGAATCTCTATTTATTGATGAAGGCTTTGGGACTTTGGATGCATCGTCCCTTCACATGGTCATGAATGCTCTCGATCAACTGCAAAACCAAGGACGTAAGGTGGTGCTGATTTCACACATCCAAGAAATGCATGAACGTATTCCTGTACAAATCCAAGTTAAAGCTTTGGGCGCAGGTGCCAGTACCATTGAGGTGGTCGGATAATTTTCAGATTTTTGAAAGTCAAAGTTTGATTTGTTTTAAGACACCATCTCTCGTTTAAAAATAAAGGGAGCATCCTACATAATGTAAGTGCTCCCTGTGAGATCCAAACAAGTGCTTTAATCCGCTGGGAATGCTTTTGGTGGAGGTGCATATTTAGATGCATCTGCTGCTTTGTCTGTAGCCGTTATAGACTGTAGCGGATAGATCACGGTACCAATCACACCTGTATTTTGGATGGAACCATGATCTGAATTTGCAGCATAGGCATCTTCAGGTCGACTAAAGGTAAAGGATGCCACCGCAGAGTCACTCTTACGGAAGCCTTCAATAATCAACTCCCCCTGTGGACGAAGCACATAACCTGAATTGCTGCGTGATGCTGCACGTCCATCAATAACATCTAAACCATCCACACTGGCAACCACTTCAAATGTGCTATTGCTATGGTTTTGATATTTGAGTTGATAGCTTTGTCCATCTTTGCCAGATAAATAATACTGCTGACCATCTCGAAATAAAGGCAGTGGACGCTGTGCATCATCTACTATGGAAAAGCTAATTTTCCCAGCAGCCAATGACAGACTGTTCACAGCCTTACCCACGTATTTTTTGCTGGCATAGCGAACTTGTGATTCAGCAATTGGGCTGCTGGATAAACGTTTTAAATTGACTTCCGTGACGTTTGAACTAATCTCATCGCCCCACTTAGTGCCTAATTTTTCACTTTTAGCGACGTGAGCATTCTGAACCGTAGATTCCGCACTCATCTCACTCATTTTGGTATTTGTGCTACTACAAGCTGCTACAAATAAGCTCAAAAGCAGGGAAATAAATAAATAGAGTTTTTTCATCTTGGCTTCATCCTAAATGCAATTTTTATCGTTGTCAGGAAATCATTTTTCATGGTTCATCTGTCAAATTTGTAGATGATTCAATCCATGAGTTTAAATTAAGCCTACTTTTTCAGCAGCCTATTAGTTTTATATAATTGTAAGTTATGCATTTATCGCTGCCTTTAACTTCAAGAAGCCCTGTTTAGACTTAATGCTGTGAATAATCTCTCGCCCCGAACAAGGCGGTTCCAACGCGAACCATAGTCGACCCAGCTGCAATCGCATCGACCATATCGCTAGACATACCCATGCTTAAGGTATCCCAGTCTTCAGGATGTACATGCCGCTCTTTCACTTGATCAAATAATACTTTCGCCGCCTTAAAGGCTTGAGTATTGTTCGGTGCAGGAATCACCATCAAACCACGCAGCTTAATGTGAGGCAACTGACTGATACTTTTTACCAACTCAGCAACCTCATCAGGCTGACAGCCATCTTTGCTGTCTTGAGCATCGATATTGACCTGTAAACAAAGATTTAATGGTGGTTGTGTTGTCAGACGCTGCGCTGATAAACGCTCTGCAATAATGAAACGATCAACCCCATGCACCCATGCAAATTTTTCAGCCAAATGTTTGGTTTTATTGCGTTGTACATGCCCAATAAAATGCCATTCAATGTCTAAATCCTGTAGCGCCTCTATCTTCTGCAAAGCCTCTTGTAAGTAGTTCTCACCAAAGGCGCGTTGACCACAAGCGTACATGTCTCGTAACACTTCGTTTGAATGTGTTTTAGAAACCGCCAAAAGCTCTACAGACTGCACGTCACGACCTGATATTTCGCAGGCCTGCTGAATTTGAGATAACACGTGTTGACGTGAATTTTGCAAGATATTCATTGACGAGGGTCTCATTTCGGTCATCTTTTTTGCTTTGTCTTTCAACAAACTGTTGGTTAAGTTGATTGAAAGCCTTATTATTCTATCAAAATAATTAGCATTTAAATGAACTCGGGGAAATAATGGATATCACAGAATTACTAGCCTTTTCGGCTAAGAACGGGGCATCAGATTTACACTTATCTGCAGGTATGCCACCGATGATTCGTGTCGATGGTGAAGTTCGTCGTATCAATTTACCAGCTTTAGAACACAAAGAAGTGCATAAACTGGTCTATGACATCATGAATGACAAACAACGTCGTGATTTCGAAGAAAAATTAGAAACAGACTTTTCCTTTGAAGTTCCAAGCATTGCTCGCTTTCGTGTGAACGCATTCAACCAAAACCGCGGTGCAGGTGCAGTATTCCGTACCATTCCGTCCAAAGTTCTGACCATGGAAGACTTAGGCTTAGGACAAACCTTCAAAGAGTTATGTGAATTGCCGCGTGGTTTGGTTTTAGTGACGGGGCCTACCGGTTCTGGTAAATCTACCACGTTGGCGGCAATGATCGATTATATTAACGATAACCGCTATGACCACATCTTAACGGTTGAAGACCCAATCGAATTTGTCCACCAGTCAAAAAAATGTTTGATCAACCAACGTGAAGTACACCGTGATACACATGGTTTTAACGAAGCATTGCGTTCTGCACTACGTGAAGACCCCGATATTATCCTAGTGGGTGAGATGCGTGACCTTGAAACTATTCGTTTGGCGCTCACAGCAGCAGAAACGGGTCACTTGGTCTTCGGTACACTACATACCACCTCTGCGGCAAAAACCATTGACCGTGTGATTGACGTATTCCCTGCTGAAGAAAAAGACATGGTTCGTGCCATGTTATCTGAATCGCTACAAGCCGTGATTTCTCAAACCTTACTCAAGAAAAATGGCGGTGGCCGTGTTGCCGCGCATGAAATCATGATTGGTATTCCTGCCATTCGTAACTTAATTCGTGAAAACAAAGTGGCACAGATGTATTCTGCTATTCAGACTGGTGCAAACTACGGTATGACCACACTGGATCAAAGTCTGAAAAACTTGGTCACCAAAGGAGTGATCAGTCCACAGACTGCACGTACAGCTGCCAAGCAACCTGAAACCTTCTTATAAAAAAACAATGGATTTGGGGTATAGATATGGATTTTAACGACTTACTCAATTATATGATTCAACAAAAAGCGTCGGATTTATTTATCACCGCTGATGTTGAGCCCTCCATGAAAATTAATGGTCAAATTGTGCCTGTGGCTAAGGGTAAGCTGACGGGTGATGTCGCGGGCCAACTGCTCAACTCGATTATGAGTGACAAGCAGCGTAAAGAGTTTGCGGATACACGTGAGTGCAACTTCGCGATTATGAATCGGGATAAAACTGCACGTTTTCGTGTCAGTGCCTTTCAACAGCGTGATATGCCAGGTATGGTTTTGCGTCGGATTGAAACGCAAATTCCAACCATGGATGAGTTAAAACTACCGCCTGTGCTCAAAGAGTTAGCCATGACCAAGCGTGGCATCATCATCTTTGTGGGTGCAACAGGTACGGGTAAATCGACCTCTTTGGCTTCGATCATTGGTTACCGTAATCAAAACTCGAAAGGCCATATCATTACCATTGAAGACCCAATTGAATTTATTCATGAGCATGCAGGCTGTATCATTACCCAGCGTGAAGTGGGCATTGATACTGACTCTTTTGAAATCGCGCTGAAAAACACCTTACGTCAAGCACCCGATGTGATCCTGATTGGTGAGATTCGTTCCCGTGAAACCATGGATTATGCGATTGCCTTTGCTGAAACAGGTCACTTGGTATTTGCAACGCTACACGCCAACAACGCCAACCAAGCCATCGACCGTATTATTCACTTCTTTGAGGCAGACCGTCATAGCCAATTGTTTATGGACTTGTCTTTAAACCTTAAAGCAATGGTTGCACAGCAGTTGATTCCAACACCTGACGGTAATTCACGTCGCGCTGCGATTGAGATTTTGATTAACTCACCGTTAATTTCCGATTTGATCCGTAAAGGTGAAATCCACGAAATTAAAGACCTGATGAAGCGTTCTCGTGAACTCGGTATGCAAACCTTTGACCAAGCCTTATTCGATTTGTACAAAGCTAAGCAGATTACCTATAAAGATGCGCTGAAACACGCCGACTCTCCAAACGACTTACGCTTACAAATCAAGTTGTCTGAAGAAGGCGGTGATCGTCTATTGCATGCCAGTGCAAACATCACGTTTGACGGACAAGCTTAAGCATTTCTCTAAGCAATAAAAAGGGCTTCTCATGAAGCCCTTTTTTAGATCTAAGTTATTACTTTTTACGAAGTGCTTCTTGGCACTCTGCAGCATCACAATAACCGTATAGGTTGAGTGAGTGACCTGTTAAAGTAAAGCCATGCTTTTCAGCAACTTCATGCTGCTCATGCTCAATCACTTCGTTGCTAAATTCAACCACTTTGTTGCAGTTTTGACAAACGATATGATCATGATGATCGTCTTGCATGATTTCGAAAACAGAATGGTTATTTTCAAAGTGATGGCGCTGAATAATGCCCGCTGCTTCAAACTGCGTTAACACGCGGTAAACAGTTGCTAAACCGACATCTTCACCTTGTTCAAGTAAAGTCTTATAAATATCTTCCGCACTTAAATGGTGTTGCTTTGAATTTTCTAGTAGTTCTAATATTTTAATTCGTGGAAGTGTAACTTTAAGTCCAGCTTTGCGTAGATCTTGATTTGAAATTGGCATGTAAAAAGGTCTCTCAACAAATTTAAAGTTAGAATATGCAACAAAGTGTAGATGCAGTATGATCTATCCGTGGCTCAATTGCATCATAATTAATTTGGGATAGTGTAGCAAAATGCAAAAAATCATGTTGGCGTTATTCGTCACTTCACTGCTCGCAGGCTGTTCGACCTTGGGCGTTTATAAAGTTGATATTCCTCAAGGTACGCCATTAACTCAAGCACAAGCGTCAAAAATACAAGTTGGCATGAGCCATCAACAAGTTCGCTTTTTGCTTGGCAGCCCGACAGTTTCAGATCCAATGAATCCGCTACGTTGGGACTACATCTACAATTATACCCCAGGAACGTATGCTAAAAAAGCCAAGATTCCTGCCGCACAAGGTCAACACCTGAAAGTCTATTTCGATCCAAACGGTATTGTCCAAAAAATTGAAGGTTTAGAAACCATTCCTGCATCTCAGCCGGGCTTACCAGCATCGAAAGAAGCGATTCTAAACGCGCCCCCACTATAAAGCCTTATTCTAAAAAAGAAACCCCTCGACTGAGGGGTTTTTCATATCATTTCGATTGTTTTAAGCGATTGCCTTTGGCAAAGCGCCCCACGGGGTTATTTTGTGCACGTATCCTTCGAATATCTTTAGGATTAATACTCAAAGGGCGGTAAATCTCAACACGATCCCCTGCCTGCAAAACCTGTTGAAAGTCTTTCAAGCGGACACCAAAGATGCCCAATTGTAAAGGCTCAGGCAATTCAACCTCCGAACCTATGCCACTCAGTTGAATTGCATCCTGTGCTGTCATTCCCTCAGAAAACGGCACACTAATATGAAACTGCTGGTCTGCTGTTGCATAAGCAACCCAGACTTGTTGAAGCATGCGCATTAAATCAGTTTTCCAAGTACGGCTACAATTGCCAATACGATAGAAACAGGTAATACCACACGCACGGCAATGCGCCAAATATTATAAAAAGCTTCATTACTAAAGTTCATCGACTTACGTAAGTGGCTAATTTTCATAATCCAACCAGCAAAAATGGCATAAATCAAACAAATCACTAAGCCCCACAGCATCAATAAAATGTTAAAAATCGGGCCAGTGGCTGGAATCAACCACACCAACATTGCAGCAAGCAGCACGAGCCACTGAATCACAATATTTAACTGGCGCTGTGCCAACTGCTCACGTGCCATCTGTAACAACACGGCTGCCGCTGCAACTGCAGTTAAAGCAATTGCATATGCAGGTAATGCCGCTTGGACTGCAAAAAATGTAAAAGCAACCACCGCCAAAATTTGTGCAATCCAAATCGGTAAAACAGTCTTGCTTGCAGCATCTTGCTGTTGAACTTGTGCCAAACTATTTTGCCAGTACAGGCCGAGTCCTAAACCACTTGCCACCAAAGCCAATACCGTTGCACTGCCCCATTCTGAAAATTCAACCGGCGTCACTTGCCACTCAGCGGTTCCTGTACCAGAAAGGTTTGCAAGCACTAAGGAGATCAGCACACCGACCGCTGTTAACGCTAATGTCAACAGACGTGGGGCAAAAGACAACGCGATGGCAACCACAGCCAAAGCAATAAAGATCACGGACGATGTCATATCGGCCAGTGCATATTGATTTAATAGTTGTGCAGCATTAGACAACATGCCACCCGCTAAAAAAGGAATAAAGACGACAGCAAGCCATCCCACAAGACGCCACGTCTGAGAAGCATCGGAATCACGCGTTAAACTCGACAAAGCATTCAATGCCGTGGTTTTTGAACGCTTGGCTAAGGCAATTTCTAAGTAACACACAGGTAAAGCCAAGATCACCATGGTCACTAACCACAGTAACCAAAAGTCGAGCTGACGTTCAACCTGAATTCCCACCAAGGGTGCAAGTGTGGCAATAATAATAAATGATAAACAAAATGCCATCAGCGGCGATAACCATCGTGACAGAGCATTGTCTTGCATGATGCGTTCCTTCAATAAGTCTTGCGCTATTTTGCCTTGCTCGCTTATGAAAATCAAAAACAAAAAGCAAACCATCAAAACTGATGATTTGCTGCGCTAAATATAATTAAAATTTATTGTTTTTATCCCTCGTTTGGCTCACTTATGAAAAGAAACGAGCAAACCAATTTTTCCCTTTTTTCTTTTCTTTTTCTTTGATAATGCCCATCATATTTTCTTTTACGGCACCGACATAATCTGCATCATCGTGCTGGATATGGTTAATCAGCCATTTCGACAACACTTCATGCAGTTCAGCTTCGATTGAATGACCCAACTCAAAACGGTCACGATAAGATTCAATTTTTTTAATAAATAAATCATGTACACGCTTGTGTGGCACACGGTATTTATAACCCGCTTCTTCTTGGAGAGACTCTTCAAAAGTGAAGTGAGACTGTGTGTAATCAATAATATTTTCTAAAATCTGTTTCACGCGTTCACGGTCAGTATTGACATCAATCGCATCAATTTCATTGATATAATCGAGAATACGACGGTGTTGATCGTCAATCACATCGATACCAGTATTATATTCTGGAACCCACTTCATTATCATTCCGACCACCCAATAAAAATTAATAGATTAATTACATGAATTAATCATATCGATTAGAATTAAAAATAAAAGTGAATCAAATTGGTTGGTTTTATATTATTTTCATTAAATTAAACTTAAGTATTTATTTTAAATAAGTAAATAAATTTAAACCCGACCAAAAGAATCAGTTATTATTTAATCGATTTTATTATTTGACAAGTACTTATCAAAATAAAAGCATGTTTTATATTATTATCAACATGCTTTCATATTCTAATAATTTTGAAATAAATTAATATTGATCTGCTTTAGTGACGCGTTTTAAAGAGGGATCTTGAGCTTCTCGGATTAAACGTTCCACATGGGTCATTTGGTGGCGGATCGCTTTGCCATATTGAAATAAAATCATTTCACCGGGTGAAAAGGCTGTCCACGCTTCATTTTGAGTCAACGGTTCGGTAGTAATCACGGCCACGCGATCGTCTGCAGTAGTGACTTGGCTAAAATCGACTTCAACATCAATGTCGATCAGCTGCGCAGGTTTAAATGGGTACTCACGCACCAACCAATGCAGTTTGGTAATGGCATAACTAAACAGGGCTTGTCCATTCGATAAACAGAAATTGAACGTGCCATGCTCCGCAATCCGTGGAGAAACATCAGTTAATAAATCAAAAACTTGATCTAGACTTGGTTCGGTATAGCCAAATTTATTCACTAGCTGATCCAGTAAATAGCAAAATGCACGTTCACTGTCGGTATTGCCAACTGGAGTAAAGCGTCCTGAAAGTACAGGATCAAAGTCATGCAAATCGCCATTATGCGCAAAAATCCACTGTCGTCCCCATAGCTCACGGCTAAATGGATGTGAGTTTTCTAAGTTAATTTTTCCCTGTGTCGCTTTCCGGATATGTGCAATCACATTGCGTGATTTGATTGGATAATTACGAATTAATTCAGCAATCGGCGACTCAACTGCCGATTGATTGTCAACGAATAAACGGCAAGCTTTATCCTCAAAAAAAGCAATCCCGAAACCGTCACAATGGTCTGAAGTAATCCCCGCGCGCTGTGAAAAGCCTCGAAATGAAAAGGTAATATCAGTCGGTGTTGCACAGTTCATTCCGAGCAGTTGGCACATAATCTTGATCTTATTTAAACATATTTATTGATGATAGTTTTATTGTGCATGAGTCCTGACTGGCTTGCAATTCACAATGCTTCATAACCCACACACATTCACGCATAAAACTATTTTTATAAAATGCATAGGCCTAAAAAAAGCCTCCGAGGAGGCTTTTTAAAATACTAGTGTTTATTACTGCGATTGGTAATTAATGTACCGACACCATGATCGGTGAAAATCTCCAAAAGCGTTGCATGTGGCACACGACCATCCACAATATGCGCGCTTACCACACCACCTTTCACCGCATCTAAAGCACAACCCACTTTCGGAATCATACCGCCATAAATCACGCCCGTTTCAATGAGACGGTCAACTTCTTGAGTGGTTAGACCAGTGAGCAGGTTTTTATTTTCATCTAAAACACCTGAAATATTGGTCAACAAAATCAGCTTTTCAGCACCGAGGGCTTCAGCCACTTTTCCAGCCACCAAATCCGCATTGATGTTATAAGTGTTGCCCTCTTCATCCACACCTAAGGGTGCAATCACAGGAATAAAATCACCACTGGTAAACATTTCCAATACATCGGTTTTAACACTGGTCACTTCGCCGACTAGACCAAGATCAATTTTTTGTACTGTGCCATCTTCCGCAGTTTTTTCCATGAGTAACTTTTGTGCACGCAGTAAGTTACCATCTTTACCTGTTAAACCAATGGCACGACCGCCATGTTGGTTAATCAAGTTCACGATGGATTTGTTCACACTACCGCCCAAAACCATTTCAACCACTTCCATGGTCGCAGGATCGGTCACTCGCATACCATCAATACGGTCAGACTCACGCCCCAACTGCTTTAAAAACGAGTCCACTTGTGGACCGCCACCATGCACCACGATTGGGTTTAAACCGACGGTTTTTAACAAAACGATGTCACGTGCAAACGAGCTCTCAAGCTCAGGATCGGTCATTGCATTGCCACCATATTTCACTACTAGCGTTTTTCCAGCAAAACGTTGAATGTACGGCAAAGCTTCAGTCAGGACTTGTGCTTTGTCGAGGCCAGTATGTTGATGTGGCATGTGCCTCTCCTTAATGGGCGTCTAATAATTCTTGTGCAATCTGCGGATAATCTGCCGTCAGCATGTGCACAAAGTTATGGCGAATTTGATGGAGCCGATAATCACTGTCTGCGTCGAAACGCACGGTAAAATACTCGCCCGTATTCGATGCTCGAATAATGCCAAATCCATCCTCAAAATCAAGTCTTACGCCATCAATTTTACTCATTTCCGCTTGAAAGTGCTGACTTTGTTTTTCCACATTCGCTAGAACCAGCGCGGGTGAAATCTGATGGGTGCTGATATAAATATCCTCTGTACTGGCACGTTCTGGGTAGTCTGCTAACGCTTCAGACAAAGTGCATTGCTTCAAGCTTAAGTATTCCAACACACGTAGTGCAGCATACAAACCATCGTCATAACCAAAGCCACGACCATCATTAAACACATAATGCCCTGCATATTCACCGCCAAAAACCGCATGCCCTTGGGATTGCGCCAAATATTTCCGCAAAAAAGAGCTGCCTGTGCGAATCATTTTTGGAATACCCTGATGAGCCAATACAGTATTTCGAACCATGGTGGAACATTTCACATCAAAAACCACTTCATGCTCAGGATGATCGGCCAAACACATGTGCGCAAACAAAGACAATAAACGGTCTGCTGAAATGATTACGCCCTTTTCATCAATCAATACAACACGGTCACCATCACCATCAAAGGCAATACCGATATCAGCATGCTGCTGTTGCACGGCGTTACGCAGCAGATCTAAATGTTTGGCTTGAGATGGATCTGGGGCATGCTCAGGAAATTCACCATTGGCCTCGCAGCGTAAAGCATGCACCTCACAGCCGAGTTTCTTTAAGACCAAAATGGCACAACGTCCCGCTGAACCGTATAAACCATCCACCACGACTTTATAGGGTCGAGGTTGAGGCATGAACTGTATATCATTGAGCAACGCCGCCTGATAAGCCAGACAATATTCAGGCACGATCTGATGTGGCAACGTTTGCCAGTTCATCTCTGCATGGCTGTCAAAATATTCATTTGCATCGCGTGCCACCTGTTGGATTGCCTCAGGTAAAGGGGGCTCACCCTGCATAATCCATTTGATTCCATTATCCGACTTCGGATTGTGGCTGGCTGTCACCATAATGCCATTGCCATCAAACTGGCGTGCCGTGTAATACAACACAGGACTAGCACAACATCCGATGATTTGCGCATCTAAGCCCTGTTTAAGACATTCTTTGTAAATAATTTCTGCAAAAGCAGGACTGCTTTGTCTGGCATCGTAACCAATGGCTAAACGTGTCTGCCCAGTCTTTAAATATTGAGTTACGAGCGCTTGTGCAATGGCACGAATCAGCTCAGCACTCATGACATCCAATTTGCCACGAATGTCATAGGCACGAAATATATGTGCAGGAAATTTTGGCTGAAAATCCATAGGTCTAACTTCTAATTTATTCAGATCAACAGCTCTTTCAGCTGTCCTTGTTGTTATGCTTAACGCTGCATTTAATTTTACTAAGGATTCAAAAAAGAGTTGTAACTTTTTATGAACTAAAAATGATCATTCAGCAGTAAAACAACAAAGCCTCTTTCATGGAGAGGCTTTGTTGTTTTACTTTATCACTGATAGATTAGTTTTGACCAGTATGTCCAAAACCACCTGCACCACGTTCTGTCGCTTCAAATTCATTTACAATATCAAACTGTGCTTGAATCACAGGTACGAGTACATACTGTGCAAGACGTTCACCTGGTTCTAAACTGAAAGCTGTTTGGCTACGGTTCCAAACTGAAACCATCAATTCACCTTGATAGTCCGAATCAATTAAACCCACCAAGTTACCCAAAACAATGCCGTGCTTATGACCTAGGCCTGAACGCGGTAAAATTAAACCAGCAAAGTGTGGGTCTTCAATATAAATAGATAAACCCGTTTTCACCAAAACAGTTTGTCCCGGTTCAATGACGGTCACAGCATCGACACATGCACGAAGGTCTAAGCCTGCTGAACCCGTTGTCGCATAGGTTGGCATTGGCCATTCATTGCCTAAACGCGAATCCAACACTTTAACCTGAACTTTCATTCTCTTTTTTCCTAGTACAATAAATTTTAAAAAACCAAAAAATATTTAGCGCTTAATCAACGCACGTAAATTGTCTAAATAATGCTGCGCTTGTAATTTCGGATCGACATTGCCCGCCAGTTTCTTTTTACGCCCCAACCATTCCAACTCATCTTGCGGTAATTCATCCAAGAAACGACTTGGTGTCATTTGCTTCATTTGACCGCCCGCCTTACGTTGTTCTGCAAGCGTAATGGTTAAACCCTGACGCGCACGGGTAATGCCCACGTACATCAGGCGACGCTCTTCCTCAACGGTATCTGCGGCAATCGAGTTTTTGTGCGGCAGCAACTCTTCCTCAAGACCAATCAGATAGACATATGGAAACTCAAGCCCTTTAGATGCATGCAGCGTGAGCAGGTTTACTTTGTCAGTGTCTTCTTCTTCTTGTTGCTGCTCTAACATATCCAGCAACACCATTTTACGAATTACACTTTCAATGTTTTTCTCATCAACATCTTCAGCACGGTTAATCAAACTTTGAATACTGCTATACAGCACTTCAATATTATCCAGCTTGGTTTTTTCTTGCGCAGGCGTCGCCGCAGACTCTTTGACATAATCGATATAACCCGCTTCAACCATCATCTTACGGATAATGGGCACAGGTTCATCATCCTCAAGCAACTCACGGGTAAAGGCGGTAATGAAGTCTGCAAACTCCGCCAACTGTGTGGTGGCTTTTTTAGGAATCACCATGGTGAGACGCTGATCACCCGCTGCTGAAAGCAAAGACAAATGATTTTCTTGTGCAAACAGCCCCAGCTTTTCTAAAGTCACAGGCCCAATGGCACGTTTAGGTGTATTGATGATCCGCAAAAATGCACTGTCATCTTCAGGGTTAATGATGACGCGCAAATAGCTCATCACGTCTTTGATTTCAGCCCGTCCGAAGAATGACTGACCACCTGATAATTTGTACGGAATCTGCATTTGACGCAGTTGTGTTTCCAGTGCACGTGCTTGGAAATTCCCCCGATACAAAATGGCGTAATCTTTCCAATTTTTACCATTCATCAGTTTATGCGTAATTAAATCTTTCACCACGCGTTCTGATTCATCGTCATCATTGCGGCACGTAATCACTCGAATCACTTCACCATGACCTTTGTCTGACCACAGTTTTTTATCAAAAATATGCGGATTGTTACCAATCACGGTATTGGCCGCTTTTAAAATACGACTGGTCGAACGATAGTTCTGTTCGAGCTTAATTACTTTTAAATTGTGAAAATCCTCTTTCAACAAGGCCATATTTTCAGGTTTTGCACCACGCCATGCGTAGATCGATTGGTCATCATCGCCCACCGCAGTGAACTGCCCCATCACCCCCACCAGTAATTTCACCAAAATATACTGGGCGGTGTTAGTGTCTTGATACTCGTCAACCAACAAGTAACGAATACGGTTTTGCCAACGATCGCGCACTTCCGCATTTTCTTGTAGCAAACGTGCTGGCATTACGATCAGATCATCAAAATCGACTGCGTTATAGGCACGCAGATTACGCTCATACAACTGATATAAATGCGCAAATTGAACATCTTCAGCGGTTTCACAGGTGGTGTGTGCTTGCTCAGGCGGAATCAGATCGTTTTTCCAATCTGAAATCATCTTCATGGCTTTGGCAATCAGTTCTTTACTTTCCGCACCGGATAAATTGTCACGGTGCATTAAATCCATCAAAATACGCTTACAGTCGTCTGCATCTAAAATAGAAAAATTATTTTTTAATGGCGTGTGTTTCAGCTCTAAACGCAGCATGTTTAGACCGAAAGTATGGAAAGTCGAAACTGAAAGGCCTTTTGCCTCTTCACGTGACAGCAGCTTGGTGACACGTTCTTTCATTTCACGTGCTGCTTTGTTGGTAAACGTCATCGCGGTAATACGATAAGCAGGAATGCCGCAGTGCTTCACCAAGTAGGCAATCTTACGGGTAATCACCGAAGTTTTACCTGAACCAGCCCCTGCAAGTACTAACAAGGGTCCTTGAGTGTATTTCATGGCTTCAAGTTGCTTGTCGTTTAATTGACTTGCCAGTGACATAGTCTTTCCTCTATTTCATTCCGAGCTCGATTATAGTCATCTCCGCTACAGATGCATAATGCAAATTCATATTTTAACAGTCATAAAAAAACCACCCGAAGGTGGTTTTTTCAGTCTTCAATAAAAATTATTGAATTGCGTAGATGCTGATTTCTACACGACGGTTTTGCTCACGGCCTTCAGCAGTCGCGTTAGACGCGATTGGGTTTGCTGAACCTTGACCTTGTGCATTAATACGTGTGGTAGAAACACCTTGAGATGCCAAGTAGCTTGCTACAGATTGTGCACGTGCTTGAGACAAAGGAATGTTGATTGAGTCATTACCTGTGCTGTCTGTATAACCCGTTACAAGAATACCGCTCTTGTTATCTTCAGTTAATGTTTGCGCAACTTTGTTCAAAGTTGAATAGAAGTTAGGCTTGATGTTTGATTTGTTGGTATCAAAAGTAATGTTACCCGGCATGATTAGGCCTACTGAGCCATCTGGATTACGGTTAACTTCTACACCAGTCCCCGCCATTTGTTGACGAAGTTTCTTCTCTTTGTTGTCAAGGTAAACACCAGTCGCACCACCTAACACAGCACCAATCGCTGCAGCACGGTTGTTTTGACGGCTAGTATTTGCACTTCCTTTAGAAATACCATAACCCGCAGCAGCACCAATTAAGGTTCCTAAAGCAGCTTTATCGTATTCCACACCACCAATGTTATTACCAGTGCTTTGACAACCTGTAAGAACCATTGCCCCAACGACTGCGGAAATTGCTAGTGCACGCATCGCATGCCTCCTTCTTTGTGTGTTTTGTTTATAGAACGAATATTGTCGTAAAACGATGATCTAGACCATTGATTTTTTGTTAATAATAAAGCCTTTATTTACAATATGTAATAAAAAATTTCCTTTTCAAGGCTTTCTTCGTCACAATTTCTACACAGTTAATGTTTGGTACTTTTCTATTTGAGCGTCCCGTACTATATTGACCTTTAGAAAATAGAACGAGTTGCGAAACGCATTATATTTTAGGGTTTATTTTTATGTCATCGCCAAACCAAAAACAACCTTTATTAAAAAAAATCACACGTGGTTTAACTGTTAGTTCAGTCATTACAGGCAGTACTTTTTTTCATGGTCCGCCAGTGCTGGCGCTTGGCCTGACCAAACTGTTTAAAAAATCTAAAAAAATAGATGAGACCAATATTCAAATCACCAACAGTTGGCTCGCTGTGAACAATTATTTAATCGATCATGTCTTGCCCAACACTCAATGGGACATTTCTGTTGATGACGATCTTGAGCTAAGTATGCAGGGTCGTTACCTGATGACTTGCAACCATCAAAGTTGGGTCGACACCACGGTTAATCAATATTTTGGTTTAACCCGTATGCCCCTCACCCGCTTTTTTACCAAGTGGGAACTTATTTTTATTCCATTTGTCGGCCAAGCCTTTAAAATTCTAGGCTTCCCGATGATGAAACGGCATAGTAAAGAACAAATTGCGAAAAATCCTGCGTTGAAAACACGCGATATGGAAGAGGCACGCAAGTCTTGTGAACAACTGCTTAGCCAACCATTCACCCTGTTAAACTATTTGGAAGGCACGCGTTTTACTCCAGAAAAACATGCACAGCAGCAATCGCCTTATCAAAATTTACTTAAACCGAAAGCGGGTGGCTTGGCCTTAGCCTTAAGTATTTTAGGTAATGACATTGATGCCTTAGTAGATATGACCATTGTCTATCCCGACGGCGCACCTGGCTATAGCGAATTTTGGCTTGGGGAAGTCCCACGGATTGCGGTCAATTTACGGAAAATTGATATTCCTACATGGGTACTCGCTGGAAACTATGAAGACGATGCGGATTTTCGTGAACAATTCCAAAAGTGGGTCGATCAACTTTGGACTGAAAAAGACCAGTTGATTGAAAAAATGAAAGCCAAATACTCAACGTCCAATTTAACCCAGTAAGGGTCTATGCATGATGCAGAATAACCAAGTCAAAAAGTCTAAATATCATCAGGTTGATCCACAAAGTTTGTATTTCAAACTGTTTTTGATCTATGACATTTTTATGGTGTTTCTCATCATTTTTAACTTGTTTTGTTTGTGTGCTAATTTTTTTATCATGAGCAATATCGGTGGATGGTTTTTCCATGCCATTCACCTAGAAAGTGTCTTAAGCTTCTATCGTGAGCATTTGCATCCATGGGTCATCACCACAGAAGCTTGGTTTATTCTGTTCTTAATTACTGAATTATTGGTGCGTTGGGGCATTGCGATCGTGTATCGACACCATCGTCGCTGGTTTTTCTTTCCCTTCATTCATTGGTACGAAATTTTAGCGATTATTCCTCATTTACGTTTTTTAAGATTATTTCGTGCAGGAGTGATTGCTTTTCGCCTGCATGAATTGGGCTATAACGTAATTCCTGAGTCGGTACAAGCCAAGGCCAAATTTTACTACCGCGTGGTGATGGAAGAGCTCTCTGACCGCGTCGTGATTACTGTATTGGATGGGGTGAAGCACGAATTAAATACCAGTTCGACCCATAAAAAAATTATCCATGACCTCGTCGATCATCATCGGGCTTTATTTGCACAAGCATTGGCTGAAATTTTACAGGAATCTCTGGCCACTGAACTGAAACAGCGACAGTATTTTATTGCTCAAAATGTCGGTCTGATTGTGAATCGTGCGATTGAAGATACCCCTGAACTAACCCAATTACTGCGTTTAATCCCAATTGTGGGTGGAAGAATTGAGCAACAAATTCAAAGTATCGGACAACGACTTGGTGAAAACATCACACAAGGTTTACTGGAACCGATGGTGGTGGGAAATCCAGCACAGCCCAATGCCACCTATCGCCTGATAGCTGAAAAGGTCAGTGATTTAAAAATCGACAATCAGTCTTTGGAACAGTTGGTTGAGTCTGTGGTCTATGAAAGTTTGGATGCCATTCGCAAGCAAGTTAAGGTGAAACAGTGGTTAGAAGAGCTTGAAAAAGATGATCAAGCCAAAGAATAAGCATTAAGGTAAAAATATTACAAACGCAGCTAGTGCAATCCTTCATTTTGTTCTAGGATTTGCTCTATTTACAACATCACTTCTTTAGTAAAAAATAAATCTGAGAAGTCTTAAGGAAAAATTATGGCTGATATCCGGATAACAGGCAGAATGGTCAATGCGATTCGCATTACCCTTGACACCAATGATCATGATGCAATCCGACAGCAATTAAGTAAAACATTACAAAATGCATCGACTGCTGGAGCATTAGTTGTTCTAGAAAGTAGCGTTGAGCAAGAATTAATTTCCTTGATTCAATTATTGCTGGATCTGGATGTACAGCCAATGGCAGTACAAGAAGGAATTTTGGCTGAACAAGCCCGCGCCATTCAGTTCCCTGTGATTCCAGCACAAGGACATGGTATTAGCTCGCAACTTCAAGAAGTCAAAGCAACCAAAGAGCAAGTGGTTGAAGCCCCAGCTCCCGCTGCGACAGCTTCTACCAATGCACCCGTTGTGGCAGCACCTGTCATTCGCCATGCAACTTCATACCATGACGAAATTTTACGTACTGGTCAGTGCTTGGTTCAAAATCAAGGCGATATCATTATTACCGCAGGCATTAACAGTGGCTCGGAAGTGATTGCTTCAGGAAATATACATATTTATGGTAGTGCTCGTGGTAGAGTCATTGCCGGCGCGGGCGGAAACAGCGCTGCACGCATCTTCTGTCATGCTTTAGAAGCCGAATTGGTTTCAATTGCAGGGACCTATTGTGTTGCAGATGATATTCCAGCGCAGCATTTAAAACGCCCAACACATATTTACTTAAATGATCAACAAGAGCTTGTATTTGAAGCGCTTGAATTTTAATGTATAAATAAACACCAAAAGCCCCAAATGATAAATAAGGGGATTTAAACCATAACAGGAGTGGATTCGGTGGCGAAAATTGTTGTCGTAACATCAGGCAAAGGTGGCGTAGGCAAAACTACGACAAGCGCATCTTTTGCAACAGGTTTAGCCCTACGTGGTCACAAAACTGTTGTGATCGATTTTGACGTAGGTTTACGTAACCTTGATTTGATCATGGGTTGTGAACGCCGCGTTGTGTATGATTTTGTCAATGTATTAAATAACGAAGCTCGATTACAACAAGCGCTTATCCGCGATAAAGATATCGAGAATTTATATATTTTACCTGCTTCGCAAACCCGTGATAAAGATGCCTTAACTGATGAAGGCGTAGCACGTGTCATGGATGAGTTGTCACAAGAGTTTGACTACATTATTTGTGACTCACCCGCAGGTATCGAACGCGGTGCAATTTTAGCAATGTACCATGCCGATGAAGCGATTATTGTGACCAACCCTGAAATTTCAT
Source organism: Acinetobacter sp. (assembly GCF_036666595.1). Taxonomy (GTDB): domain Bacteria; phylum Pseudomonadota; class Gammaproteobacteria; order Pseudomonadales; family Moraxellaceae; genus Acinetobacter. Next base: position 121,651 of record NZ_JAVWVO010000008.1, read on the forward strand.
CTGTACGTGACTCTGACCGTATTATTGGTATGCTCGACAGCAAAACCAAAAAAGTTGAAATGAATGAAGGTCGTATTCGTAAACACTTGTGTATCACACGTTTCAACCCTGAACGTGCCGATAAACAAGAAATGTTAACCATTGACGACATTTCTAAAGATATTTTACGTGTGCCAACTTTGGGAGTAATTCCTGAATGTAAGAGCGTTTTACAAGCATCGAACGAAGGTAAACCAGTGATTCTCTTTACTGAAGAATCAGCAGGTCAAGCCTATGATGACCTTGTGGCACGTTTCTTAGGTGACGAACGTCCTTACCGTCATATTACGGTGAAGCCTAAAGGCTGGTTAGCACGACTATTTGGAGCGTAGACATGGCAGGATTTTGGAGTAAGCTTTTTAGTAATGATGAAAAACCGTCTAGTGCTCAAACAGCGAAGGATCGTTTGAAAGTCATCGTAGCGTCTGAAAGTGGTTTAGGTAAACGTCTTAGCCAAGACAAAATCGACCAAATGAAGAAAGAAATCATGCAAGTGGTGAATCGCTATGTTCGCGGTGTAGATGAACAGCACATTCAAATGGCTGTACGCTCTGAAGCGAATATTGAAATGCTTGAAATGAATATCAATTTGCCTGAAGAACGTTAATCTGATTTTTGATTAGTCAAGCAAATTGAATCAAGGCAGAATATGCGCAGACACAAGAAAGTATTTTCTTTGTCTCCCATATTTTGCCTTTTTTAATGATTAAACCAGCAAGGAGATTGCTATGGCATTATCTCAGCCAGCAACGTTCAATGAAGAATGGTCAGATGAGCGTGTATTTGCCTACTTAACTCAGCTTCCTCCTGAAGGTGTGAATGGCGATTTTCATGTGTTGTACCATGCATTTAAACACATGCGCCCAAGTGATTATGAGCGACTGCTCACCCAATTTAAAACGGATGGTCGCGACATTAATGCCACCAATCCAGAAGGTCAGCGTATCCATGACGTGATTGCCGCTTATCCACGTCAAGCAGCTCCCTTCTTAGAGGTTTTGGCTAAATTCGCCTAAACCTAGATCTGCTTAATGCGCATGATCTACAAATGCCAGTTCATTCCTAGGAGACTGGCATTTTTTATGACTGTAAAAACCACATCCAAAGTGGAAAAGTCAAACCGAAACACAAAGTTTGCAAACTAATGATCGCCGCCATGAGTTGACTGTCCCCTTGAAAATATTTGGTCAGGACATAGGCTGCTGAAGCCGTTGGGAGCGAGAAGAATACCACTACAATCATGGTTTCAAATGTTGCTAAACCAAATAAAAGACAGCCTACATAGGCTAAAATAGGTACCAAGATTAAACGTCCAAAAGTGTTTAAGATTAGCGCTCGACCCGCATATTTTAACGCATTAAACTGGAGTGCTGCGCCCACACACAAGAGCCCAAGCGGGAGGCTCATCCCTGCTACTAGCTTTAAAGATTGGTTAATGCTCTCGGACAAATGCATACCTGAAAAATTAAAAAGAATCCCGACCAGACAGGCCAGAATCAGTGGATTTTTCGCAACCGACCACGCAATGTTTTTATAAGACAGTCCCTGCCCTTGGGAAAAACCAAGTACAGACAGCATATTCACCAAAGGAATAACAAAAGCAATAATCATGGCGAAAACTTGCATCCCCGCAGCGCCAAAAATCAAAGCCATACTGGTCAAACCAATATAAGTATTGAAGCGAATATGACTCTGTAAATAGACGCCAAATTGCGCCACAGGGGTACCATACATCGCTTTTAATACCCACAGCACTACACTCATCAACAAGGTCACAGTAAAGACCACAGCAAGCGCTGGCAAGACTTGCCCGACATTAAAATGAACGGTGGCTAGACTACTGAACAGTAAGACAGGAAATAAAATCCAATAATTCAGCCTTTCAGCACCTTGCCAAAATTCCACCGTTAAAAAGCGATACCGCTTTAATACATACCCCATGGCAATGAGTACCACCAATGGAATTAATGCATCAATAATTTGCATGACTGGATGCCTAAACTGAATGATTAAGAAAAAGCCTGCAATCCGCAGGCTTTCTTTTTAAACTAAAATCTCTCGCTTACCGTTCGCACCTTGCGCACTCACGATCCCGTTTTCTTCCATTTGGTCGACAATCCGTGCGGCACGGTTATAGCCCAAGCTGAACTTACGTTGTAGCGAGGACACCGAAACCTTGCGTGTTTCCAATACAAATGAAACACACTGGTCATAAAGCGCGTCACGGTTTGGATCGCCATCGCCATCTTCAAAGCCGCGAGAACTAGGTTCTTCATCAAATGGCGTTAAGATTTCATCGACATAGTTTGGTGAGCCGCGCTCACGCCACGCATCGCAGATGCGGTTGACTTCATCATCGGCAATAAAGGCACCATGTACACGTTCAGGTTCAATTTTACCCGGCCCTAAGAACAACATATCACCATGACCCAATAAGTCTTCCGCCCCACCAGCATCCAAAATCGTGCGTGAATCAATTTTCGAGTTCACACGTAAAGCCACACGTGTTGGGATATTGGCTTTAATCAGACCCGTAATTACATCGACCGATGGACGCTGCGTTGCAAGTAACAAATGAATGCCTGCGGCACGTGACTTTTGTGCCAAACGCGTAATCATTTCTTCAGCTTTCTTACCAACCTGCATAATCATATCGGCAAACTCATCCGCCACAATTACAATCGAGGGTAATGGGGTCAAACGTGGTGCGCGCTCACCAGCAACCGAATCACTGGCTTTCCAAGTCGGATCAATCAGCTCTTCACCATTGGCAATCGCTTCTTCCACTTTACGGTTATAGTCCGCCAGCTTACGAATTTTTAAGAAAGACATCAGTTTATAACGACGTTCCATCTCATTCACACACCAGTTCAAAGCACTGACCGCATCTTTCATGTCCGTGACCACTGGAGTAAGCAAATGCGGAATATCGTTATAGTTCGCAAGTTCTAACTGTTTCGGGTCAATCAAAATTAAACGCAGCTCATTTGGCGTATATTTCAACAACATCGATAAAATCATCGAGTTCACTGCAACAGACTTACCTGAACCAGTGGTGCCTGCAACTAGCATGTGCGGCGCTTTACCTAAGTCAGCAATCACTGGATTACCCGAAATATCTTTGCCCATTGCCATCGAAAGAATGCTATTTGGATCGGTAAAAGCAGGAATGGTCAACAACTCGATTAAACGTACCATTTCACGTGTGCTATTCGGCACTTCAATCCCGATATACGGTTTACCCGGAATGACTTCAACCACACGTACAGATGCCATGGACATTGAACGTGCCAGATCTCGTGAAATATTGGTCACTTTAGAGGCTTTCACCCCCGGTGCTAAATCCAACTCAAAACGAGTTACTACTGGCCCTGGCTGCGCTTCGACCACTTTAGCTTTGACATTGAACTCTTGTAGTTTAATTTCAAGTAATTCAGATAAACGCGCCAACTGTTCAGCAGTGAAATTGACTTTTTTATTCAGGTCAACTTCATCCAGTAAATCCAGTCCTGGCAGTGGTGATAAATCACGACGACGCTCTGCTACTTGCATGGACAAAGACATTGGACGGCCTGATGCATCAGTCAATGGCGCATCAAAGTCAAACTCTTCTTCGTCTTGCGGTTTTCCAGCGGTGTCCTGCCATGCTTCAATAAATGCTTCTTTGGACAAAACTTCTTTGGCTAAAGCCGCTGTAGCACTTGTGCTCACTGTATTATGATGCTGAATGGGTGCTTGTACAAAAGCAGATGACTGGGCATAGCTACTGCTGGTCCGTACATCTGAAGCAGCAACTTTCTGCTCCGACCAATCTTCAGCAAGGAATTCGTCTAAATCATCCAACTCATCGAGCTGTGCTTTTGCAACTCCACTCGGCGCTGCTTGTAATGCAACGGGACTCGCTGCAGCACTCAAGATTGCAACTTCAGATACAGCAACTGGATCTTCAACCACATGTAAATGAGACACCGGTTCAGGCGTATTGAATGGGCTGTGGACATCCGTTGCTGTTTTACCATTGGGTACGGCAGCAAGCAGCTCGTCAAAGATTTCATCATCATCCCAATCGACATTTTTCTTTTGTGCAGGGGCATCGTCTTGGAAATAATGAGGATCAGCAATTGGCGCTGTATGATCTTGCACCACTGCTTGAAAATGTTGCTCTGGGCTAAATGGGCGATCTTCTTCGGCAGCACGAAGTAAAGCATCAATATCGTTTTTATGACGTTGATCTTCACCTGAGTTTAATGCACGCCACACTTCACCTGTCGCCACCACACGCTGACTGTCTTGTTCTAATTGATGCGCTTTTTCTATAGTCCGCTCAAGCTCTACTTCATCATCCACGTCCACATGTTGTTCTTGAACACGTTGCTCTTTGGCCACCATGTCATTAAATAAATGCTCTGCTGAATAGTCACGCTGAGGTGCTTTAACGGATAGCTCTTGCACGGCTGGCGCCTCGACCAATTCCGTTACTTCAACACCCTTTTTCGGTGCCGTTGCAATCACTTCTTTTTTCACACTTGGCGTCGTGCGATCAAAGGCAGACTCGCTTTCAGGTACGTTACGGTAAAATAAATCTTGTAAATAAGCAGGAGTTGCTTTGAGCGTGGCGAAAGTACGGTTCCATTTGATACCGAAAGCCAAGGTCAATAAGACCACGGTAAACACGACCAAAAATAAGGTTGCACCGTAAATGGTTAAAATCTGCGACAGACTTTGTCCCAGTTCATACCCAATAATGCCACCAGAGGCATTGTCTAAAGTGTCCGCTGGAACTTTCAAAAACAAGAACAATAAGCTGGCCGTTGCAAGCAAAATAAAGAATTGTGCAGCATAACGAAATGGGCGGTTTAAAAAACTATGCGGCCACCAAACTTGAATGGCTTCAATGAACAAAAACACCGGAATAAGTAGACTTGCCCAGCCTAAAAAACCAAACAGTAAGTCGGCAATCCACGCCCCAGCAACGCCACTGGCATTCGAGACTTGCAAAGTATCACTTGATATATGCATCCAGCCCGGATCAAATGGGGTATAGGTCACGGTAGCAAGGAACAAATAAATGCCAAACGAGACTAAAAATAATGTCATTAATAAGCGCTGTGCATAAGCACCCGACACCTCAGTCATATACTGTCCTGTAACAAATTCTTCATTAATGTTTTTGTTCGAAACCTAAAGCAAAAGTTTCACAATAAACGTCATATTATGCACCTCTTCTTTATAAAAAGATGCACTATTCTTAAATGCTTTATGTATAGCGAGCAGATGATTTTTCCACTTTTTCCCGCTCTACACCGCATATTTCTTCTATATAGCTCAAATCGATTTGATTGATCAATAATATCGACATTGAACTCACACAACTGTTATAGAGTTTCACGTATAATTCCACAAATTTCTAAATAAAAAAAGGATTCTACGTATGAGCGCTCGTCACTCACGTTTGATTATTCTCGGTTCAGGCCCTGCGGGTTACAGCGCTGCGGTATATGCTGCGCGTGCCAACTTAAAGCCTACATTGATTGCGGGTATCCAACTCGGTGGTCAGCTAACTACAACGACTGAAGTTGATAACTGGCCGGGTGACCCTGAAGGCTTAACAGGTCCTGCACTGATGGAACGTATGCAAGCGCATGCGGAACGTTTTGGTACCGAAATCATCTACGATCATATCAATGAAGTCGATCTTTCTGTACGTCCATTTGTACTCAAAGGTGACATGGATGAGTTCACTTGTGATGCACTGATTATTGCCACAGGTGCAACCGCTCAGTACTTAGGTCTTGAGTCTGAAGCTGCTTTTATGGGCCAAGGCGTGAGCGCATGTGCAACCTGTGATGGTTTCTTCTACAAAAACCAAAAAGTCATGGTTGTGGGTGGCGGTAATACTGCCGTTGAAGAAGCACTATATTTGTCTAACATTGCATCGCATGTGACTTTGGTTCACCGTCGTGATTCATTGCGTTCTGAAAAAATTCTTCAAGATCATTTATTTGAGAAAGAAAAAGAAGGCAAAATCAGCATCATTTGGAATCACCAAGTGGATGAAGTTTTAGGTGACAACACGGGTGTAACCGCAGTTCGCTTAAAATCGACTCAAGATGAATCTACACAAGATATTGATGTTCAAGGTTTGTTTGTTGCCATTGGCCACAAGCCAAACAGCGCAATGTTCGATGGTCAATTGAACTTACGTGATGGCTATATCCAAGTTCAAAGCGGTACATCTGGTAATGCCACAGCTGCTTCTGTCGCTGGTGTTTTCGCAGCAGGTGACATTGCAGATAGCGTTTATCGTCAAGCGATCACTTCAGCGGGTTCTGGCTGTATGGCTGCGCTAGATGCGGAAAAGTATTTGGATGCTTTAGGCGAATAATCTGAGCCTTGAAAAAGACCGCCTTCCATAGGCGGTTTTTTTATGTATGATCTTAAAGTCATTTTTTATCATGTATACACACCACTATGCAGCAGTTACCGCCTTCTGAGTATATCTTTCCCGATCCGCTTGAAGTTGACCCCGAGGGTGAAGGCTTAATTTGTATCGGTGCAGACCTCTCCCCTTCTACCCTGTTTGAAGCCTATACCCATGGTTTGTTTCCATGGTTCTCAACAGGTGAGCCCATTTGCTGGTGGTGTCCTGAACCACGTTGCATCATACGCCCGCAGGATTATCAGCCCAGTAAAACCCTCATTCGGAGTATGAAAAAGCAAGATTATCGCATCACCATCAATCAAGCTTTTGAACGGGTGATCCGTGCCTGCTCACTACCACGCAGCTACGCTGATGACACGTGGATCAGTGATGACATTATTGATGGCTACTGCGCAATGTTCGATGCTGGTTATGGCTATAGCGTTGAAGTTTGGGATCAAACACGCTTGGTTGGTGGACTATACGGCATCAGCATTGGACACGGCTGTTTTGGGGAGTCCATGTTCAGTACCGAAACGGATGTCTCAAAAATGGCATTTTATACGCTGATGTTGATTGGACGTGAAAATAAGCTGCCTTGGATCGACTGCCAATTGGTCAATGATCATCTTTTAAGCCTTGGTGCTTGTACACTTTCTCGGCAAACCTACTTAAAATCGTTACAAGATGTTGTAAATCAACCCGCTATCGATTGGAAAATGTATCAGGAGGGTGTATTTTCAAGTAAAACAATAGCGCAAAATGCGCGACTGACTGAATAAAGAATAATAGAGGGATTTATAATGAATTCGTATCACCCGAAGTCCCTACTGAATGATTTACAGTATTACATCACGCCACCGCATGACTGCAGCTATTTAGAAAAAAAGTCAGCTCGGATGGTTTTTCTCGATCCAGCGCATCGTATTGATGTCGTCACGCTGTCCGAACTTTCTCGCGTCGGGTTTCGCCGGAGTGGTGATTTTGTCTACCGCCCAGAGTGTCATCTGTGCCGACAGTGCTTGTCTAGCCGCGTACCTGTACGTGAATTTAAAATGAACAGCAGTCAAAAAAAAGCATGGAAGCGCAATCAAGATCTTACTTTAAAAATTACCCGCACTGCGGATGCCACCAAGAAGCATTATGACTTATATGAGCGTTATATCTTTAAACGCCATGCCGATGGAGACATGTTCCCACCTAGCCGCGATCAGTTTGATAAATTCCTCGTCCATAGCTGTACCGAGAGCTTTTTCTTAGAACTGTGGAAAGAAGACCAGCTCATCTGTGTTTCGACCTGCGATCCTTTAGATGATGGATTATCTGCGGTTTATACGTTTTTTGATCCCGATGAAAACAAACGCTCACTGGGGACTTTCGCCATTTTAAAACAAATAGAGCTCGCCAAAGCACGCGCTTTACAGTTTGTGTATTTGGGCTATTGGGTACCGCACTCAGAAAAAATGAACTATAAATCGCAGTATTTACCACTAGAATTGTTGATTGATGGTCAGTGGCGCAGACTCAATCATAGCCTGAGCAGAGAGGAAGTGCAGCAATTGGGAAACTCATTAATGACCACCCTACCTTCGGGGTGGAATAACGCCATTATTAAATAATGGCACCATACAAGCTCGACTGTTCTCTTATTTAAATAACTCGGAAAAGTCATCACTACACGATTTCACCATAATAATGGCATGCTCACGACCACCATCTGGTTTAGGATAATAGTTTTTACGCAAATCAATTTGATGAAAACCGGACTTCTCATACAAGGCTATGGCGGCTTGATTGCTCTCACGGACTTCTAAAAACACCTGTAGCGGGTTGTTTTTGAGTTGTGCCAATGATGCATCTAATAGCCGATACCCCAACCCTTTGCCTTGCTGACTTGGATGAATGGCCATCAACAATAAATTGGCCTCATCAAGAACGGGCTGGAGGATACAAAAGCCTACCACCTGCCCTGCCTGTTCAATCACAGTACTGTGATAAGACTGCATGGACTCTTGGAACTGTTGTAGGCTCCAAGGATGGGTTTGAACTAAATTTTCAATCTGCGCAACTTGGCTTAAGTCCGCAGCTTGCATTAAACGAATCATCTTCGTTTATCTTTCTAAAATGTGGATGTCACAGTATAAAAAATTTGTGCTAAAAACCGAACAAAAAAAAGAGCGATTTACATCGCTCAAAGAGCCAAAACTGCTTAAAACCCTAATTTTAACTTCCACTTCTCAAGTAAAGCGTCGGTGTCGTGATGATTAGGATGAAAACCTGGTTTAAAGTACATGATCATTTCACGTGCCATTCCTGTAATAATCCCTTTCGATGGACTATACGCATAGGTATAAATATCCTTCAACGCAGCCCTGTTCAGTTGTTTATCTTGATGTAATAAACGGAACACAAAGTACGACTGCACGCAGAATAAAATGGCCATGGCTGCAACCAGTGATCCCGTTCGTAGTAGATAGGATTTGATTCCCTTTCCAAAAACTCCTTCAAATACATCATAAGCCACAGCTTTGTGCTCATTTTCTTCAATGGCATGCCATAACCACATGGTTTTCATGGTTTCATCGCTCATTAGCTCTTGAATGTGGTTATTGACCAACAACTGAGAGGCAATGGTTGCAGTAAAATGTTCCAGCGCGGTGGTTGCTGTTAAATCCACCATCTCTTGAGTAATACCCACAGACTTGCCGAGAAAAGCAAACACTTTACGCGTGGTTTGAATTGCACGATCCGTATAGCGATCAAGTGTTGCAACATCGTGCCCATACTTTTGCGCAGACGCATTAAAACCCTCATGTTCTTGCGTATGCATCGCTTCTTGACCAATAAAGGCTGAAATCTCTTTTTGTAATTCGAGATTGTCTTTGATTGAAGGATGCTGTCTAACCGCACGAACACTGTCGATAAAAAACATTTCACCTGCTGGAAAGAGTGCCGATAGCGCGGTCATAAAATGGGTCAGCCCAGCTGAACCATTCATCCAATATTCAGGTACGCTTTCAAACTCAAAGTTCATCCGACGTACAGGGAAACTCGCACCCGCACGGTTGGTGATTTTTACCTTCGCATTCATCTTTCTGCTCCTATGAATATCCTGAAGACATCCACTACTTATAGTTGTTTTCGTCTTTTTATCTTACGTGATTGGGCTCCGCCCATAAGTGCAGTTAGGGTCAGCAAAATATCAGTTTAGGACAGTTTTCAGGGTGGATTGTTAGACAATTTAGTGTGCGTAAAGTTCTACGCTATTTTTAGGATGAACACTAAAGCATGCTGTATCTTGCCCTAAAATAATCACTTAATTGCTAAGATGAAGAAATAAAAAAAGCGCCCCAAAGGAGCGCTTTTTTTCACACAATCAGATGATTATGCAGTTACTTTAGCAACTACACCAGCACCAACTGTACGGCCACCTTCACGGATCGCAAAACGTAGACCTGGGTCCATTGCGATTGGGTGGATTAATTCTACTGACATTTCTACGTTGTCACCAGGCATAACCATTTCAACGCCATCTTGTAATTTGATCGCGCCAGTTACGTCAGTTGTACGGAAGTAGAACTGTGGACGGTAACCGTTAAGGAATGGAGTGTGACGACCACCTTCTTCTTTAGAAAGTACGTATACTTCTGCATCGAATTTAGTGTGCGGCTTGATTGCACCTGGTTTAGCAAGTACTTGACCACGTTGTACGTCTTCACGCTTAGTACCACGTAGAAGAACACCACAGTTCTCGCCCGCACGGCCTTCGTCTAGAAGTTTACGGAACATTTCTACGCCAGTAACTGTAGTTACTTGAGTATCACGGATACCAACGATTTCAACTGATTCGCCTACTTTCACAATACCAGTTTCTACACGGCCAGTTACTACTGTACCACGACCAGAAATAGAGAATACGTCTTCGATTGGCATTAAGAATGCTTGGTCGATTGCACGTACTGGCTCTGGAATGTAAGTGTCAAGTGCGTCAACAAGAGCAACAACTGCTTCTTCGCCATACTGACCAGCGTCACCGTTAAGTGCAAGAAGAGCTGAACCACGGATAACTGGAGTGTCATCACCTGGGAAGTCATAAGTAGAAAGAAGTTCACGAACTTCCATTTCTACTAATTCAAGAAGTTCTTCATCATCAACAAGGTCACACTTGTTAAGGAATACAAGAATGTAAGGTACACCAACCTGACGAGAAAGAAGGATGTGTTCACGAGTCTGTGGCATTGGACCATCAGTCGCAGCACATACAAGGATCGCGCCGTCCATCTGAGCAGCACCAGTAATCATGTTTTTAACATAATCGGCGTGGCCCGGGCAGTCTACGTGTGCGTAGTGACGAGTTGGAGAATCGTATTCTACGTGTGAAGTATTAATTGTAATACCACGTGCTTTTTCTTCTGGTGCAGAGTCAATTGCAGCGTAGTCTTTCGCTTCGCCACCGAATTTCTTCGCACATACAGTTGCAATTGCAGCTGTTAAAGTTGTTTTACCATGGTCAACGTGACCGATTGTGCCCACGTTAACGTGTGGCTTATTACGTTCAAACTTAGCCTTAGCCATGAGATCTTCCTTTTTAAACTACTCATGCAGGATCACTGCATGAGCACTTGGTTTTTAACTATGAATTAGTTTGGGCTTATAGTAATCGAAAGATTACTCGTCGTCACCTTTTTTACCGCCAGACTGGAATTTAGAAATGATGCCTTCAGCCACGTTACGTGGAGTTTCAGCATATTTAGCAAATTCCATAGAGTATGTTGCACGGCCTTGAGACATAGAACGCATTTGAGTCGCGTAACCAAACATCTCTGCAAGTGGAACTTCAGCTTTAATTGCTTTAGTACCGCCAGGCAAGTCATCCATACCTTGAACCATACCACGACGACGGTTTAAGTCACCCATGATATCGCCCATGTAGTCTTCTGGAGTTTCTACTTCAACTTTCATGATCGGTTCAAGCAAGATAGGATCTGCTTTCATGAAACCGTCACGGAATGCGTAAGAACCTGCCATTTTGAACGATAATTCGTCCGAATCGACATCGTGGTAAGAACCGTCAAACAATGTAGCTTTGATGCCAACAACTGGGTAACCAGCAAGGACACCATTCTTCATACGCTCTTGGATACCTTTATCCACAGCACCGAAGAATTCTTTAGGAACTACACCACCAACAACTTCTTCAACGAATTCGTAATCTTTTTCTGATTCAGGATCCATTGGCTCTAAACGTACGTATACGTGACCAAATTTACCTTTACCACCAGTTTGACGTACGAATTTACCTTCTTGTTCAACTGTCTTCTTGATCGTTTCACGGTAAGAAACCATTGGTTTACCAATGTTTGCTTCAACACCGAATTCACGCTTCATACGGTCAACAATGATGTCAAGGTGAAGTTCACCCATACCAGCAATAATTGTTTGACCTGACTCTTCGTCAGTACGAACGCGGAATGATGGATCTTCCTTAGCCAAACGACCTAAAGCAATTGACATTTTTTCTTGGTCAGCTTTAGTTTTTGGTTCAACAGCCAATGCAATTACTGGCTCTGGGAATTCCATACGCTCAAGTGTGATGACATTTTTCTCATCACAAAGTGTATCACCCGTAGTAACGTCTTTAAGACCTACACACGCAGCGATATCACCAGCACGAATTTCTTCAACGTCTTGACGATCGTTCGCGTGCATTTGCACGATACGGCCGATACGTTCACGTTTAGATTTAACTGGGTTATAAACAGAATCACCTTGTTTAAGAACACCAGAGTAAACACGTACGAAAGTTAAGTTACCTACGAATTTGTCGTTCATGATTTTGAACGCAAGCGCAGAGAACGGAGCTTCGTCAGATGCTTCACGAATCGCTTTAGTTTCAGCTTTGTCGTCAAGAACACCTTCAATCGCTTTAACTTCTGTAGGCGACGGTAAGAATTCAATTACTGCGTCCAACATACGTTGAACACCTTTGTTTTTGAACGCTGTACCACAAAGCATTGGTTGAATTTGACAAGCCAAAGTTTGAACACGTAGACCAGAAACGATATCTTCTTTAGATAATTCGCCTTCTTCTAGGTATTTGTCCATTAGCTCTTCAGAAGCTTCAGCAGCAGCTTCAACCATGTTTGTACGCCATTCTTCAGCAGTAGCTAGAAGTTCAGCCGGGATTTCACCGTATTCGAACTGCATACCTTGTGAAGCTTCATCCCAAATGATCGCTTTCATTTCGATCAAGTCGATTACGCCTTGGAAGTTTTCTTCAGCGCCAACAGGGATTACTACAGGTACAGGAGCTGCACCTAAACGTGTCTTCATTTGTTCAACAACACGGAAGAAGTTTGCACCAGTACGGTCCATCTTGTTCACGAATGCTAAACGAGGCACTTGGTATTTGTTCGCTTGACGCCATACAGTTTCAGACTGAGGTTGTACACCACCTACAGCACAGTAAACCATACACGCACCATCAAGAACACGCATAGAACGTTCAACTTCAATTGTGAAGTCAACGTGTCCCGGTGTATCAATTACGTTGATACGGTGTTCAGGGAACTGTTTAGACATACCTGACCAGAATGTAGTCGTAGCAGCAGAAGTAATGGTAATACCACGTTCTTGCTCTTGCTCCATCCAGTCCATTGTTGCTGCACCGTCGTGTACTTCACCAATTTTGTGAGATACACCTGTGTAGAACAAAATACGTTCTGTAGTTGTGGTTTTACCCGCATCAATGTGCGCAGAAATACCAATGTTACGATAACGAGAAATTGGGGTTTGACGAGCCATGATTTCTTGCATTCCTAAATTTTGTTGTTTAAAACAGGCGCTTTAAGCTGACGAACAGCTTAAAGCGATTCGATGACAGTTTGGCGTAAACCAAGCTGCCACCCTCCTGAATAGGGGCTGTTTTAGTCGCTTAGAAGCGGTAGTGAGAGAATGCTTTGTTGGCTTCAGCCATACGATGCACGTCATCACGTTTTTTAACCGCTGCGCCTTTACCTTCAGCTGCATCAAGCAACTCACCAGCAAGACGTAAAGCCATAGTTTTTTCAGAACGCTTAGCAGCAGCATCTACTAACCAACGCATAGCTAAAGCAGTACGACGGGATGGGCGTACTTCCATAGGTACTTGATAAGTAGCACCACCAACACGGCGTGCTTTTACTTCAACCATAGGACGAACTTTTTCAAGAGTAGTCTCGAAAAATTCAACTGGGTCTACTTTGTTTTTTTCTTGAACGCGGTCTAAAGCACCGTAAACGATACTTTCAGCAATAGATTTTTTACCATCTTGCATTACGTGGTTCATGAATTTAGCGATTGTTTGGCTGCTGAACTTAGGATCCGGAAGGATTTCACGAGCAGCAACTACGCGACGTCTTGGCATTTTAAACTACCTATATATATGACACTTCAGGTTAATCCAGCCGTAGCACAAAGTGTCATGTGCTTTCGCTGGCCTTACTACACGTCGCTTGAATTTCACAAAATTAATGCAGAAATCAGACAAGCGAGACGATAAAGGATTGCAGTTCTAGCGAACTAAGAAGTTAATCTCGAAAGATTATTTCTTAGGACGTTTAGTACCGTATTTAGAACGAGACTGGTTACGATCTTTCACACCAGCACAGTCTAAAGAACCACGAACGGTATGGTAACGTACACCTGGTAAGTCTTTAACACGACCACCACGGATAAGAACAACACTGTGCTCTTGTAGGTTGTGGCCTTCACCACCGATGTAGCTAGAAACTTCAAAGCCAGAAGTTAAACGCACACGGCAAACTTTACGCATTGCTGAGTTAGGTTTTTTAGGTGTAGTTGTGTAAACACGTGTACAAACACCACGACGTTGTGGACAAGCCTTCAACGCAGGAACTTTAGATTTTTCAACTAAAGTCGTACGACCCTTACGGATCAACTGATTTGTTGTTGCCATTTGGCAATTCTCCCGTTAATAAAAAACCCAAAAAAAGACGACTTTTTGAGGGCATGCAATTGTAAGCTAAGACGTAAAAATGGTCAACATTTCAAACTACATGTAATGTTGACCAAATCAAGGCTTTTACAAATTTCTATCTATTTTAAAGGGTTTATTTTTTACTTGGCGCATTTCGTCTTTTTGTAACCTTTTTTTCAGTCGGCTCTACAGCCGGTTTCGCGGCGAGTTCTGAAGCCGTACTGGGTTCATTTCCCGTAAAAGACTCATTATTGTTCTGTGTGGTCTCTTCAATCTCATCCACTGGGTATAAGTCTGCAAGATCCTCTTCCACTTGTAGGGCTGGTTGCTGCGGTGCGACAGCATCGTGGGGTTCAACCATTTGATCTGCAAGCTGTTCCAACCCTTGTTGAACACGTTCTTCGGTTGCGACAGGCTCTGTCACTTTGTCGGACTTTTTCTGGATTTTAACCTTGGCAATGCTTTGATGACCATTTAACTCCACTTCAGCCCCAATTTTCAAATCTGAGCTATCGGTATCTGATGTACTGCGCTGTGACAGCAGTCGTGGCGAGGCCTTCACCAAAAGCTCAAGTGAGCGTTCATATGCTGTTAAAGCACTCAGACTGGTATCTTTTTGTTGAATGATATACTGGCGGGCTTGTGAAAAAACCAGTTGTGCTTTTTGGTGTACATCATCAACAAGGCGCCAACTATAGGCTGCACTCACCCCTGCACTGACAATTGGTGTGAGTTTTGCCAGCTTATTCAGTAGTGATAGGTTGGCAATCGACTGCCCCCATTTCAACTGACCATCGGCATTGGTCAACCATTTCTTTAAGGCTTCAATGTCATTACTTGAACCTAAAAGCTGTTGTAACTGAGAGACATCATGGGTTTGCAAGGTACTTGAAATGGCTTTTATTGCCATCAACAAAGTTTGTTTTTCCGCAATCAGCCCAAGATCAATCTGTTTAAAAATGAACTGCACAATGTCTTGATCGGACTCTTTAGTTAAGTCAAAGCCATAAGAACGCCCCACTTGGTAAATCATACGTAACGACATCACCAAGGAAGCAGGGACATCTACGGTTGAGCCCACAAAGCCTGTTGCACCAGTCAATGCGCCTTGCAAGATAGCAATAATTTTATTTTGTTCAGACAATGCCAGACTAATCCGTTTTGAACGGTCGACATCTTGGGTCAGCATTTCTAAATCACGCACGCCCGCTTCATCTAAAACGGCATCGACTGAGCTCATACTCGAGCTAAATTGATTGAGCTGGCTAAAAAAATAATCTGCGGCTTTATCGGAAAGTTGTGGCGACACAAAATGCGCGACTCGATTTGCGTTGACATAATGACGTCCTAATAAATGACGTGATACTGTCGGTAGATGGTCTCTTAAGACTTGCTGCGGGTGTTCATAACGCTTATTTTTCGATTTTGTTTTTGTACTCGCACTATCACCAGTTGTAGCATTGGTCAGTGCTGAAGCCGTATCTGGGCTCACTTGGTTTAATATGTTTAAACCTGTATGGCTGAGCTTTTTAGCCACTCCGAAGGCATTTGAAAAGAAACCACTGCGCTGTTTATTGTTTGAATCCGCCATTCCGTACCCCGTACTTTATAATCTTTCATTTCTAGCTAAATACTAGGTGTAGTACGCATTTATCTCAATAAGAATATGTGTCTTTTAGTAAAGTTGAAATGCCCTACTCCCGATTTGAACACAAGTCAAATTGGCATAGGATTTGCCATAAGAATTAAAAATTCTTTCTGCTATTATGATCTGCATTGAAAACATAAGAGTTGCAATTGGCTTAGAAATAAATTGTTGATTCATCTTTAAGCGCAACTCTGCAAAACCACCATATAAGGGATCTTTAAATGAAACGTGTAGTAATCACTGGCATGGGTATCAACTCATGTATCGGTAATACTTTGGAAGAAGTTACTCATGCATTACAAAACGGGATTTCTGGGACACGTTTTAACCCAACCTATGCTGAACTCAATTTTAAAAGTCATATCAGCGCTGCTGCTGAACAAGACTTTGATGGTATCGACCGTAAGCTAAAACGCTTTATGGGTGTTTGTGCCATGTATGCATACAATGCTGCAGTTGCTGCAGTTGAAAATGCAGGCTTAACAGCAGAGCAAATTGGTGGCAATCCACGCTATGGTATCGCGGGTGGTTCAGGTGGTGGTTCAACTGCATCTGTAGTTGAAATGAAAGAATTGTTAGACACCAAAGGCGCACGTAAAGTTGGTCCGTTCTTCGTACCTCGTAATATGTCGAACACAATTACGGCAAACGTTGGCGTTGCTTTTAAAATGCAAGGTGTTGCACACACCATTACCAGCGCATGCGCAACGTCTGCTGATGCAATTGGTTATGCCTACAACCTCATTCAACTCGGCAAGCAAGACTTAATGCTTGCAGGCGGTGGTGAAGAAGATCACTGGTCTCAAAGCTTGTTATTTGATGCGATGGGTGCACTGTGCTCAAAATACAATGACACACCAGAAACAGCGTCTCGTCCTTACTCTGCTGACCGTGACGGTTTCGTGATTGCTGGCGGTGGCGGTTTTGTAGTGCTTGAGTCTTTAGAGCATGCGCAAGCACGTGGTGCCAACATTTTGGCTGAAGTTGTGGGCTATGCGGCAAACTCTGACGGTGCAGACATGGTTGCGCCATCGGGTGAAGGTGCGACACGTTGTGTACTGATGGCACTTGAAGAAGCAAAACAACACGGCGTAGACAAAATTGACTATGTGAATACGCATGGTACGTCGACGCCTGCTGGTGATATCACTGAATTGAAAGCAATGGAACGTGCATTTGGCGAAGGTCAAGTTCCTCCACTGAGCTCGACCAAGTCAATGACAGGTCATAGCTTAGGTGCTGCTGGTGTACAAGAAGCGATCTACTCAGTCCTAATGATGCAAAATGACTTTATTGCACCCAACATCAACGTGACTGAACTGGATGAAGGCGCAAAACCATTTGATATCGTGCTTGAAAAACGTGACGCAAAATTGAATACTGTGATGAGTAACAGTTTCGGTTTTGGCGGCGTAAATGCATGTCTCATTTTCAAAAAGTGGGAAGGCTAAGCCGCCCATTTTAGGGTGACTTGATGGATGCTCCTTCTGATGCTTTTTTGTGGGTAAAAGCATTACATATTATTGCCGTGGTGTGTTGGTTCGCTGCATTGTTCTACTTACCACGGCTCTATGTTTACCATGCCATGAGTGATGATGCCGTCAGTCATCAACGTTTCGAGGTCATGGAACGTAAGTTGTACCGTGGCATTATGTGGCCATCGATGATTGCAACACTGATCACGGCACACTTCTTGGTGGATTGGGGTGATGCAACGCGCCACTACCACGAAGCCTTGTGGTTCTATCTCAAAGTCGGCTTGGTTGGACTGTTGGTGATTTACCATTTTGTTTGCGGTTATTACCGTAAGAAATTGATTGGTCATGCGCACTACAAGTCACACAAATTTTGGCGCTTCTTTAATGAAATGCCAACCCTAATTTTATTTGCCGTGGTGATTTTAGTGGTGGTGAAACCAACATTTTAAAATCCCACACTTAAAAAGCCCCGATTGATTCGGGGCTTTTTAATGCCTATAAAAAATTAACAGCGCAGCTAAAGATCCGCGCTACGAGCGTATCCAAGATTGACGAATTTTTAAATTGAGCGGGGTCGAATAATATTTCTCAATCGCCCAACTCAAAATAAACACCGCGATAAAATAAACAGGCAACAACATCAGCTTTTCAGCCGCTAAAGTTTCTTTTGGGAAATACACCACTTTCATTAAGCCGAGAATAATCAAATGAAACAGATACATTTCATAGCTACGCTGTCCAATCCAGACCAAACCCCGTGCCGCGTATGAAACAGGTTTAACTTTCGGGTCTTGGGTAAAACACAATATGAGTAAAGCCGTAAGTAAAGCAAATACGCTGATGCTCCAAGTAATCACCTCTTTGATGGGTGCATAAAAATATAAAGCGGTCATTAGAAACGCTGTTACTGCAACAATCATTTTTTGATTGTAAATTGCACCTTTAAAATGTTGCGCATACATTGCGGTGAGGCAGCCAATGGCAATTCCATCAAAGCTAGAAAAATAATGATACAGATAAGCACCACTTTCTTCACCAAAATGGAGGGCACGAAAATATGGTGCATACGCGATGACAGCGAGCAGAAAAACAATAATGCCTTTGCCTCGACCAAGCCCTAAACACAGGACAGGAAATGCTAAATAGAAGACCTCTTCAACCGATAAAGACCACAATACGCCCAAGGCATAGTTCACCCAGCCGTATTCAATAATCAATAGATTCATCCAAAAACTCAAAGCTGAAAGAACAGTCACAGCATAGGACACCTCTACGCCATTGGGCGACTGATTGATAAAGGGTTGTAATCCTAAACTTCCGAGCACACTGACCATCGCGACCAATAACACCAAACACGGCATGATTCGGGCAATACGACGAATATAAAAATCTTTCAGCTTAATCTGCGTCAAAGATCCACTACGCTGTAAAGTATGCTGGGTAATCAAAAAACCTGAAATGACAAAAAACATGGTCACACCATAGTTGCCGTTTCGGGCAATCAAGGTACTTAAGCTCTCGCCCCCAATGGGGATGCCGAGAAAGGTATCGTGTAATTTATACGGAATATTGAAATGGTGAATCAGCACCAACAGGATGGACACGCCACGCAGGAGGTCAATTTTATAATTACGCATAAATCATTATTAAAATTTTAAAGTGCCTCATTAAAAGTGAAATCGCCTGATTTAGACAGCTTTTATATATAAAATCATACAATGATCTAACACTGAATTAGAACCCATTGATTCAGCTCAAGCAAAAAGAAAGCCCTGCTTATGCAGGGCTTTCTTTCAAACATCACGAGTACAGGATAAGTATTACTTAGTTGTCCAATTGTTGCCCTAACAGACGTTTTTTCATACGCGGTTTGTACAGCAGTTGATACGTCACGGCTAAAATAATCACCCATAGTGGACTGATCATGAGTGCACGAAGAGTATCCGCCTCTAAACTCAAAATAATCAACGTAAAGAACAAGAAGATTAAGACCACATAAGACATCCAAACACCGCCCGGCATCTTAAATGTCGATTTTGCATGGAGCTCAGGACGCAATTTACGGTAGCGGATATAGCACACCATAATAATGCTCCAAATACTGATGAACAGAATCACACACAATGAGCTGGCTAATGTAAAGGCTTCAACGGTGTTCGGTACAAAGTACTGTAGCGCCGCACCTGCCATGATAAAAGCACATGAGAAGAATAAGCCTTTTGCTGGTACCGCACGTTTTGACAGACGCGCTAGGCTCTGTGGAGCTTGCCCTTCTCTTGCCAAACCAAAGAGCATCCGCGATGTAGAGAACACACCACTATTCATTGAAGACATCACTGAAGACAGCACCACCAAGTTCATAATGATGGCTGAAGTTGGAATACCTGCATGTAAAAATAGTGAAACGAACGGGCTTTGATCCGCAGGAATTTGATTCCACGGCGTCACCGACATCACTACAAACAGCGACAAGACATAGAACAAAATGATACGGGTTGGAATCGCATTCACTGCTTTCGGTAAGTTCTTTTCAGGGTCTTTGGTTTCAGCAGCCATGGTTCCAATCAGCTCTACACCTACAAAGGCAAAGAGTGCAATTTGGAAGCCTGCTAAAAAGCCACTGCCACCTTGAGGGAACATACCACCATGCGACCAAACATGACTAAAGCTTGCAACTGAACCGCCCGGTGCTTGGAAATGGCTAAACACCATAAAGCCACCAATCACGATCAGCCCTAAAATGGCTAAAATTTTGATTAAAGCAAACCAAAATTCAATTTCACCAAAGAGTTTCACGGTCAGCAAATTTAACCCAAGGACAAACAGCACACAGCCGACACTGATTAGAGCCTGCCCCATGGGAGTAAAGGCCATGTCTGGCGGGAGCCAAAAGCCGAGATAGTTAATAATGGCTGCCAAGTCCGCAATACCAACCAAGACCCAACCGAGCCAATAGGACCAACCGATATAGTAACCCGCACCCGGCCCAATCAGATCATGAGCCATGTCGATAAACGACTTATAGTGCAAATTTGACAATAAAATTTCGCCCAATGCACGCATTAGGAAGAAGAACATGGTCCCGATAATCATATAAATGATCAGAATAGAAGGACCAGCAAGAGAGATGGTTTTGCCCGAACCCATGAACAGGCCCGTACCAATCGCGCCACCAATGGCAATCAATTGCAGGTGGCGGTTGGATAATTTCCGTTGTAATTCATGCGATGATGCATTTGCACCGTCAGCTTGTGGGGTAGTCGTCATAATTTAACATCCTGTTAAAGTCCTTTTTTGCGTATAAACCATGTTCATACAGTGCTCGTTATCCTAACGGGCGGCATTTATACGCTCATCAGCACTTCGGTTGAAACCCAAGCGCTGATATACACGGGGAGAGTTTAAAAATTAGTTTTGTGCAGCCGTCACTGCAATTTCGATCAACCAATTTGGATTAACCAAATCAGCCTGAATCGTGGCACGTGAAGGCGCTACACAACCATTCATCCAATCAATCCAAATTGCATTGACTGTAGAAAAATCAGAGAGATTTTTGATGTAAAGCTGAGCAGATAACAAACGTGATTTATCTGTATTTGCCAAAGCTAAAAGCTCATCAATTGTTGCTAAAATTTCACGGGTCTGACCTGCGACATCATTGTCGGTATTTTTTGGCACTTGCCCTGACAAATACACCACTTGATTAAACACAGTGACTGCACTCATGACTTCGTTGGTGTTGAATTTTTGAATGTCTGAATGTGACATAGGTCTTTCCTTGTATGAAACTGTATAAAAATAAAACTTAATCTTGGATAAAATTGACACGTGCAGTGACAGCGCACATCAGCTCATAGCCAATCGTGCCTGAACCTGCTGCGACTTCATCAATGCTGAGCATAGTGCCCTGTTTCGATGTACCCCACAGCACCACTTCACTGCCGACTTGGGCATTTGGAAGGTGAGATAAATCGACCGCCAACATATCCATGCTGACACGTCCGACTAAACTACTGCGTTGTCCATCGACTAAAATAGGTGTACCTGTTGCGGTAATCCGTTGATAACCATCGGCATAACCACAAGCCACAATACCCACACGCATGTCGGTTTCAGCAATGAACTTTGAGCCATACCCGACGCTATCGCCTGCTTTTAACTGCTGAATGGCAATCAGCTCGCTGCGCAGACTCATGGCAGGTTGCAAGTCCCAGTCCTGAATCGAATGGCTTGGATAGTCTGGAGAGCTGCCATAGAGCATGATGCCGCTACGGATCACATCCGACTGCAACTGTTCATGGCGTAAGATGGCTGCACTGTTGCTAACTGAACGTGCACCTGGTAGATCATGGATAATGGCATCAAATAACTGACATTGATGCGCAATGCCGTCACGTCCAAAACGCTCACCATCGGCATCCGAAAAATGCATCATATGGGTTAAACGTTGAACTTGAGGCAAGCTGGAAAGCTGCTGCCACACTTGACGGTACTGTTCAGGACGGAAACCCAAACGGTTCATGCCGCTGTTCATTTTTAAATAAACATCGAACTGTGCCTCTAAAGGAAAACGTGCTAACCATTCAAGTTGATATTCACTATGAATACTGAAGCTTAGACTTAGCTCATGGCAGTCAAATAGATCTTGCTCTGAAAAAATACCTTCGAGTAACAGAACTGGGCCTGTCCAGCCCAAAGCACGGATGCGTTTCGCCTCTGCCAAATCGAGCAGCGCAAAACCATCGGCAGATTTGAACGCTTGATAGACGCGTTCAATCCCATGACCATAGGCATTGGCTTTAACCACCGCATAGACTTGGCTATTCGGCATTTTAGTGCGAGCAACATTTAAATTATGCTGCAGTGATTGGCTATGAATCACTGCAGTAATTGGACGTGGCATTTTCTTCTTCCTTGAATCAATATGGCCTAAAACGAGTTAGGCTGCTGAAGGGTAACGTTGAATCGATAGACCTTCAGTACTGATGTCTGGTTGATGATTCATCACCAAGTCACTAATAAGCTTGCCTGAACCACATGCCATGGTCCAACCCAAGGTGCCGTGTCCTGTATTCAAGAATAGGTTTTTAAAACGAGTCGCACCAATGATTGGCGTAGAGTCTGGTGTCATTGGACGTAAACCCGTCCAGAAACTTGCTTCAGCTAAGTTTCCACCTGGGAATAAGTCTTGAGTGACCATCTCCAAGGTTGCACGGCGGTCTTGATTTAAACCGTGGTTGAAACCACTCAGTTCAGCCATACCCCCCACACGGATACGTTGGTCAAAACGCGTAATGGCAATTTTATAAGTTTCATCAAGAACCGTAGACTGCGGTGCAAATGCAGGATCTACAATTGGAATGGTCAATGAATAGCCTTTGACAGGATACACAGGCAAATTCAAATTCAATGGTTTTAAGAAATCACGTGAATAACTACCAAAAGCAAGCACATAACGGTCTGCTGTAAGCACTCGACCATCAACCACTACACCTTTGATTTCATCCCCTTCAACCACTAGTTTTTCAACATTTTGGTTAAATTTAAATTCTACGCCCAAGTCTTTCGCAAGATTTGCCAAAGCATTGGTAAATAGGTAACAGTCACCTGTTTCATCATTCGGTAGGTGTAAACCACCAACCAGTTTGTCTTTAGCATAGGCTAAAGCTGGCTCGACTTTGGCTAAGTCATCTTTTAATAATAATTCGTAGTCGACGCCACATTCTTTTAACACTTGGATGTCACGTTGTACTGCATCAAGCTGTGCTTCATTACGGAAAACCTGCAAAGTTCCTTTCGCACGGTTTTCATAGTGAATGCCTGTTTCTTTACGCAGTTCACGTAAGCAGTCACGGCTGTATTCAGCAACACGGGTCATACGCTCTTTGTTAATAGCATAACTTTGTGGATTGCAGTTTTTCAACATTTGCGCCATCCAGTTCAACTGCCACATGCTACCATCGATGTTAATCGCTAAGGGTGCATGGTGTTGGAACATCCATTTTACGGCTTTAAACGGAATACCAGGTGCAGCCCACGGTGTAGAATAACCTGGAGAGATTTGCCCTGCGTTACCAAAGCTAGTTTCTTCAGCAGGACCAGCTTGACGGTCTAAAACCGTAACGCTTGCGCCTTGTTGTGCAAGGTAATACGCACTTGCAACACCGATGACACCACTACCTAAGACAATTACACGCATGACTGATCCCTTACACACACTAGTTTATTTCACTAGTATATTTTTAGGTTAATAGTTTTTTTCACTGTTTTTAACATTATAATCTAGGTAAATCGCCATTTTTGTCGCGCTAAAATTCTAAACATAGGAAATTTATAATGCGTAAATTAGATCGGATTGATCAGCAGATTTTAGACATTTTGCAACGCGATGGACGAATTGCGATTAGTGAATTGGCCTCTCGCGTCAACCTCTCAACCACGCCGTGTTCAGAACGTGTCAAACGCTTAGAGCGCGATGGTATTATCATGGGTTACTACGCACGCCTCAATCCACAACTGGTCGATCGAAACTTATTGGTGTTTTTAGAAATTAAGCTATCTGCCAAGTCTGGCGATGTGTTTGATCAAGTGGCACGTGACTTGGTCGAAATTCCTGAGGTTTTAGAATGCCATCTGATCTCAGGTGAATTCGATTATTTGGTCAAAGCCCGTTTAAAAGAAATGAGTGCCTACCGACGCCTATTGGGCGATTTACTAAAAAAACTCCCCTCTTCAGCGTCATCGCACAGTTATATTGTGATGGAAGAAGTCAAAGAAAGTTTTTATTTGGACATTCGCTAACAGCTTATTAAAAATATGCGTCTTAAAAGTGCATTCACTTTAAATATTTAAAGCTTATTGATTCCCTAATTGGAAGTTCTGCACCATGTTTAACAAACTCATGTCTAGTCTTGGCTTACAAGGCATTCAAGTGGATACTCGTCTACACACCACCGCACCACAAGCGGGTCAAGCCATTCAGGGTGAGGTTATTTTTAAAGGTGCCGCGTCTAATAAAATTATCAACGGTATTTATTTAAAGCTCATGACCACAGCTGAAGTTGAGTCAGACGATGCTAAATACAATAGTGCGTTAAGTATTGCCGAATGGCACATTAGCGGGGCTTTTGAGTTACAAGCCCATCAGTCACATACGTTTCCTTTTTCGATTCAACTGCCCTTTGAAACGCCAGTTACAGATGTGCCTTGCCGCATCAATAAAACCCGAGTGTGGTTACATACGCATCTCGATGTGGACTGGGGGCTCGATGCCACTGATAAAGACTATTTACAAATATTACCGACACCGGCTATGCAGGCGTTTATTCAAGCCATGCAGCAATGTGGTTTTCAATTGATGAGCGTCGATGTTGAAAAAGGTCAACTACGTGGCCATGGCTTCCACTCGAGCATTGGTTGTTATCAAGAACTTGAATTTAAACCTACGCAATTGTTCAACAGTATCAATGAAGTTGAAGTGTCCTTTGTGGCAGAGCAACATCAAACCCATGTGCTTTTGGAAGTGGATCGTAAATTTCGTGGTGATGGCTTCAACAGCCTTAGCATTCCGCATCAGCAGGCCAATCCAGCACTTTTAGTGAATGAAATTAGACGCATGCTAGGCATTTAATTTTTAATCCCTGCGAACGACTGTTTCAATATAGAAAAGTCGTGCGCAATCGAAAAAGACGTTATTTAAATCCTATCTGAGTTAAATCAAGTCCAAGACATCGGCAAAGGTTCTAATTCGCGCTTTAGGTGCGGCTTCCGTCAACTCTTGATCAGAACCATAACCGTATTCCACCGCAATGGTTTCAATGCCGTTGCGACGTGCACCCAAAATGTCATGCTCACGATCGCCAACCATCAGACATTCTTCTGCTTTTAACTGCTCTTTTTCTAAAATATAAGCAATCAACTCTCCCTTATTGGTCCGCTCACCATTCAATTCACTGCCATAGGGATGAATAAAGTATTGCAGTAAATTGAAATGCTCTAAGATTTGACGGGCATAGACTTCTGGTTTTGCTGTCGCCAAGTACAAGTGATAGCCCTGCTCAGTCAGTTTTTTTAAGGTGGGTTCAACATCGGCAAATAAATGGTTTTCATATAAACCTTTCACCGCAAAGCGCTCACGATAGCCCAATAAAGCTTGCTCTGCCAAAACATCGTCCACTGCAACATTTAAGAGTTTTGCCAAAGACGCTTTTAGTGGTGGCCCAATAATCCAGTCAATGTTTAGATCTTCAGCAATGGGATGTCCGGCTTTGTTTAAGCCATAACGCGCACTGGTGGTAATGCCAACTTTCGGATCTGTTAATGTTCCATCTAAATCTAGCAAAATATGTTTAATCACAGCTGATCCTTCTTAGGCTTTAAATAAAATACTATCGAGAGTTCTGCTAAAGTTGCCTATACTATCGCAAATTTTCGCAACAAGGATATTTCTGTGCGCGCAACCGTACTGTGCTTTTCTGGTTTAGACCCTTCAGGTGGTGCTGGTTTACAGGCCGATATCGAAGCGATTGGTCAAAGTGGTGCGCATGCAGCCATTGCGTGTACAGCACTCACTGTTCAAAACTCGCAACAAGTGTTTGGCTTTGAAGCGACGTCAAAAGAATTGCTGTTAGCTCAGGCGCACGCTGTTGTCGGTGATTTACCGATTAAAGCCGTAAAATCTGGCATGTTAGGCACCACAGATAATATTGCAGCACTGGCTGAGTTTCTACGTGAACATCCTGAGTACAAGTATGTACTCGACCCTGTTTTAGTGGCGAACAGTGGGGGTTCATTGGGTGATCAAGCAACCTTAGTCAAAGCCTTTGTTGAGCTGATCCCATTGGCGGACATTATTACCCCAAATACAGTTGAACTACGAGCGTTAACAGGTCTTGATGACTTAGATGCCGCAACGCAAAAACTGTTTGAAATGGGTGCCAAAGCGGTATTGGTGAAAGGTGGTCATGAAGACACACCAGACTATATTCGCAATGCCCTGTTTGTGAATGGTGAGCTCATTTCTGAAACTCGCTGCCCGCGTTTAGCCGGTGAATATCACGGTTCAGGTTGTTCGCTGGCAAGTTTTATTGCTGGTCGTTTGGCGCAAGGTAACAGTGTTAAAGTTGCAGTACATCATGCCGAAACATGGCTCTTTGGCGTATTAAAACAGGCAGAAACACCTGTTGAAGGCGGTCAAAAAATTCCGAAGCGCTTTTAAAATAGAACGTCATAAAAGCATTTATGAATTTAGCTGAATTGGTAACTGCAGCTTTGTAATCACGGGTTTACCTTTCAACATAGGTGGCTGAAATTGCCACCTTTTTACTTCTGTTAAAATAAGCCATGCAACAAAATCCTGCTGTGAAGAAATAATTCTTGGTAACTGTACAAAACCCTTTTGATCCACATAAAATTCTAGCAACACCTGATCACTACTACTTTTTTTTATTGTTTCTGTGGTAAAACGCGGTAAGGGGCGATATAAAGCTTTAGGCATGTAATCTAATTGCGATGCAGGTGTGAAATGATCTTTTTTCTGAGTAATTAAATTTAATATCTCTTTTGCAGTATGACTTAATTCTGTATCTCTATCATAATGATTAAAATTATATTCCTTTGTAATCACAGCCCAACTTGGTTGATGATCCTTATAAGCAGGTGAAAATTTCCAAGATGCTAAAGAGGCTTGTGCGGCCAAGCCAAAAGTTGGCTCTGTTGCAGAAATAACTTCTGATTCAACCACTTGGCCTTCTGGGTTAATAACAATATAAACTTTAGCAGATCCTTTCTTATTTTGTTCTAATAAATCCATAGGATAAATTACAGGGGCAACAATACGCATTTGCGGAGCTTGATCATATTGTAAATATTCGGGTAACGATTTAGACGCTTTAGGCATTATAAAAGGTGCCGCATCACTCACTGATTTTCCCTGAGGAATCCCTGTAAAATTCAGCTCTTGCAGAAAGGTCATATCCTCTGGCAAAGGTTGAAGTCGACTATTTAGAATTGCTCCAACTGCGACTTGTTCTAGATCAGGATGAGCCGATTGCTCAACACGTACATGTTGAACCGTACCATTAGTATTTGCCCGAACCTTCAGTACAACCTTACCGCCATTTGCGAAGCGCTCTAAATTTTTAGGATAAACCAGCTGAGGGGTTTTTATATATTGAGGAATAAAGTTTTGATGTTTTTTATCTAATTTATTTTCAAATTCAACATCATTTTTGCTATCCACATTTACCGAATCTTTGGCATGTACATAATGATGCACCCCACCTGCATATACTATACAGAATACTAAAAGTTTAATAATTTTCATTGCCCCAGAAACCTTATCTCTATTTAATAATTTTCATAATTATCAATTTAAACAAATTGATCAGCTTGACCGAACACATAATGCTCTTGAGTTATATAATTTATATTTAAGAAAATAAATACTTTTATAATAAATAACTTACATCACGATTAAAAAATAAAATACGATCAATTTATTGTATCTTTCTTCTGTTCTAATTTTAACAGCACACCTTTATTGTCCAGACCGCCTGCAAAGCCAACCAATTTTCCATTAGCCCCTACAACCCGATGACACGGTGCAATAATTGAAATCGGATTTTTGCCATTGGCTGCACCCACTGCACGAACGGCTTTTACATTGCCGATCTGTAGCGCAATATCTTTATAGCTTCGGGTTTCACCAAACGGAATTTGCAGTAAAGCCTGCCAAACTTGCTTCTGAAAATCTGTCCCCGCAAAATCCAAAGGCAAATCAAAACATTGACGCTTTGCCGCAAAATATTCGCTCAACTGTCGTTCAGTTTCCAGCAAAATCGGATGCTGATTGTGTTCAATCAACTCAGCTAAGCGTACCCGTTTTGGGTTTTCATTTTCCCACAATACGGCAACCAAGGCTTGATCATGTGCCACCAGTCTCAGTACCCCGACAGGAGATGGCATATATTTAAAAAATAAGCGCATGGTTCACCACAAAAATTGTCTATGTATGCAATATTATGACGATGAAAGTTTCATCAGTACAAGTCCAGAAATGATTAAAACCGCTGCGAGCATCCGCATGGCATTGGCTGGTTCACCCAAAATCAAAATCCCAACCAAAAATGAACCAATCGCGCCAATCCCTGTCCAAACGGTATAGGCAGTGCCCAAAGGTAAGGTCTTCATGGCATAAGACAGCAGCGCAAAACTGGCCACCATAAATACGAGGGTTAAAATACTCGGCGTCAGCTTGGTAAAACCATCCGATACTTTCATTGCATAAGCCCAAACCACTTCGAGCAAACCTGCGACAATTAAAACCACCCATGCCATACGCAATACACCTTTTATTCAGAGCAAAAACAACAGAGCTTCAAACGAAGGATCGCTTGAAGCTCTACATATTTGAATGAATTTAGCTTGATGAGAGTTTCATCAAAATCAGGCCCGATACAATCAGCACCGCAGCAAACATCCGCATAGCAGTTGCGGGTTCACCTAAAATAAAAATCCCCACCAAGAAAGATCCAATCGCACCAATCCCAGTCCAAATGGTATACGCGGTCCCTAGCGGCAATGTTCGCATTGCATAGGCCAGTAAACCAAAACTTAAAATCATGAACACAATGGTGATGATGCTGGGTGTAAGTTTACTAAACCCTTCAGACAGCTTCATTGAATATGCCCAAACGATTTCAAACAGACCCGCAAAGATAAGAAAAACCCAAGCCATGCTACTGACTCCTCTTCACTAGAGTCAGGCCGTCCTGACGAATTTTCTCAATATGAGGGAGGTCGTTCCTCCTAAATATGCCTCAAATTATAGCAAATAGCGCACCAAAATGAATTATTTTCACACTTAGAAATTATTAAAGCGCAAAAAAGAGTGATCTGAACCAGCAGATCACTCTTTCAGCACAAATCTGGTGCAATCTTGGATATTTACTTTAAACCTAAACGTCCGACTTAAAACTTAAAGCGAAGGCCCATTCCATACTGCCAACCTTTCTCTTCATCACTTTCAGCTTGCCAAGCCGTCGCTTCATTGCCTTTGCTATATTCATAGGCAATGTCCACATAAGGCATGACTTTTTTGCTAACTTCATAACGCGTCTCAAGACCGACGGCTACGCTACTGAGACCTGATTTTTTGGCATATTTAGAATCATCACTGAAAATAATATTCATATCTAAATAAGGTTTGAAAATCAGCTTTTGGGTCAGTAACAAGTCCCGCTCGGTTTCTAAACTAAACGCAGCATAGTTGTCTGCACCAGCATACACATAGGCATCAGTTTCAAAGAAATACGGCGCTAAACCATGTAGGCCAAGCACCCCATCCACTTTTTCTTCCGTATCCCATCCCTGCTGTTCATGCTCCACCTTTTCAGCTCGGTAACGTGCACCCGCCTGTACATCCCAAAAGTCTGAGATCATACGGCTATACAGCACTTTGGCATCATACTCAGCCTTATGCGATTCCTGCTTATCTGCATGTACCTTGATAAACAGCTTATTTTCATCTGTCCCAATACGGGTTTCAAACTCAGACTTTAAACCGCCATCGCCATCTTCATTCAGCAACCATTTGTTATCAACGGTGGTGACCGCATAAATTTGCGCACCGTGCTCTTTGCGGTGATCATGCGTATGTGCTGTTGAATCATGATTCATCTGCTGTACATGTTGTGCGCTAGCCTGTGGAACAGCTTGAGTTGGGCTGGTCATCGCCTGATGCTGTGTATGTTGTGACATCACGGATTCAGTAGTCATGGACATATTTGCATTTGCTTCAGCAGGCATATGATGCCCTTCATGCGCCATAGCCGCAGCACTCATTAACACGAAAGAACTGCTCACTATGCTTTTAGAAAAAAGATTAATGGTGCGCATGATGATCTCCTTTCTGAGCATTTGGCTGCTTGCTTGGTTGAGTCTGAACTTGCTTCTCCGATGAAGACTGACCCACCGCATTTTTCTGTTTAAGCATCTGAGCATGTTCATCGGCACTATGCTGATGATGCTCATGTGCCATTTCTTTGGACTGAACTTGGCTTGTTGATTTGGCTTTTTGTTTTTCATGCTGTGCATGAGATTCAGCAGCCATGGCAAACGAACTCAATAAGACACTAACAACTAGAGCAAAACCTGAAAAAAGATTAGTGATGCGCATGTTCATCTCCTTTTGGCTCAGCTTGAGCTGCTGTTTTTTGCCCTTGAATTGGCGTGGTGGACACTTGAGCGTCACTGACATTGGCCACAATCAGTTTATTCATCATGCCTGAGCTCATGTGGTAAAGCAGATGACAGTGAATGGCCCATTCGCCTAACTCATCAGCAGTTAGTAAAGCAGTCACTGTTTTGCCCGGTGGCACAATCAACGTGTGCTTATTCGGCATATTAACGGCGGCTTGCCCATTTTCCAGTTGCATAAACATACCGTGCAAATGCATCGGATGCGCCATCATACTGTCATTAATAAATTTGATCCGAATACGCTCGCCGTACTTTACTTTCAACGGTTCAGCGTCGCTAAATTTTTTCCCGTTGATGGTCCACAAATAGCGCTCCATGGTTCCGCCCAAACGAATCACCAACTCGCTCGTCACCTCACGGGTATCTTTTTGAGGCTCTAAGGATTTCAGATCACTATATTGCAATGCCTTATCACCTTTAGGGGTAGAGGCATTCGCCCAACCATAGACTGGTATAACAGCTTTCTGTACCAAACTTGCTGTCGTATTCTGTTGCGCATGACCCATCTGTGTATGATCCATCTCAGACATGGTCTCATGATTCATCTTTGAATGATCCATACCAGCCATCCCTTCATGATTCATCTTCGAATGATCCATTTCAGGCATCGCTTCATGATTCATCTTTGAGTGATCCATTTCAGGCATTGTTTCATGGTTCATCTGTGAATGATCCATACCTGAATGTTCTGAGCCATGTCCCATATCTTCCATGGTCAACAATGAGCGTGGACGTGGCGCAGGTATATCTATACTCTGTGCCATTGGGGTCAACTCATTGTGTAAAGTCCCAATGGCGTAGCCTGAACGGTCAATCGACTCTGCTTCAATTTGATAATGCCCTGCTTTCGGCTCCACGATCACATCATAGGTTTCAGCAGTTCCAATCCGGAACTCATCCACTGCAACGGGTTTGACGGGTTGACCATCTGCACTGACCACGGTCATTTTAAGATTAGGAATACGGATATCAAAAAAAGACATGGCGGAGGCATTGATAAAACGCAACCGAACCTTCTCATTCGGCTTAAACATACCTGTCCAGTTCTGCTCAGGCGTTTTACCATTGATCAGGAAGGTATAACCCGTGACATCCGACAGATCCGTTTTTAGCATGCGCATTTGGTTCCACATGGAACGGTCTTGCCACGCGGCTTTTAAGCCCTCGCGCTGCACTTGTTTCCACACGTCAGCAACAGTTTCACGCTGATTTTGATAATATTCAGCAGAAATCTTCAAATTCTTCTGAATTTGTTCACTACTCTGCTCATGGAAGTCCGACAGCATCACCACATAGTCACGCTCTGCTTTTTCATGCTGAGCTAAAGGCTTTTTGTCTTTGGGGTAAATAACCAATGCGCCATACAGCCCATCCTGTTCCTGTCCTTTAGAATGCGCATGGTACCAATAGGTTCCACTCTGACGAACCTTGAACTTATAGACAAATTCGCTCTTCGGCTGAATACCATTAAAACCGTTAAAACCGGGCACACCATCCATCAGCCCAGGCAAAAGCAAACCATGCCAGTGAATCGATGAATCCTGTTTTTTTAAGTTGTTTTTAACCCGAATGACCGCATCATCGCCCTCCTCAAATTCAAGCAAGGGAGCTGGAAACTGTCCGTTGACACTAATTCGCTTGAGCGATTTACCAGTTAAATTGACGGGACTTTCATCAATCTCCAATTGGTATTCTTTGACTGCGGCAAAGCTCCAAGAAGATGACATCAGACATACCCCAAGGATGAGGCTTTGTTTAAATTGAATAGACATGACTAAATCCTAATAATTTTAAAAATAAAGTTTTAAAAATCAGGATTAAGCTTTAGGAGGGCGTAGAATTTCTTGCCAATAGCCCACTAAATGTTGAGCTTGATAGCGAAAATGAGGGATTGATTGAACTAAAGCGGCTTCAAGCTGAACCAATGCGAACGGTTCAACCTCTAAAAGTGTCAGCGTTGTTTGGCAGTGATACTGTGCACACTCCTGACACTGAACTTGCTTATTTTGCAGCATATCCGATGCATGACAGTTGCTCTTCGCTGTCATGTCGGTTTGAACCATATGCATTTGATGTCCAGAGACTGGACTCGATGATTTCGTTTGATGACAGTCCGGCATGGTTTGCATACCTGCTTCATGCGCTGAACTTTGCTCACTGGTTGCAGCCTGCATACTTAGTTGCATCATTTGATGCATCGGCGCTGCCGAAGCTTGGGCAATACCACTCCACCCCATTACCAAAGTAATGAGTAAGACAAACCAAGAATGTGTCTTGAGCAATGAACGCACAATCAATCCTATTTAGTCAGTGAAGAATGATATTTCAACGCAACAAAACGCTCTTTACATGTAAATGCCTGACCTCTTGTTGCTGATCCCAATCTACAGGATAAGCAAAGAATGGTTTATACACAAGTTTATAAATTTAAATTCATTTACTGCGACGGTTTAGCACCTCAGCAGACTTAAACAATAAAGTTATTTTTTAAACAGTGCCATTTTTAAGCACAGATGAATAAAGCATCAGTAAAAATCAGGCTTTCACACCATAAAAAAGGACTCAAGTGAGTCCTTTTTATACATTTAACGTCTAAATACTAAACCATTGCTGTGTAAACGTTTGAATATTAAACAAGTTATCCATATCGTTATCAACATAGATATCCACCACCTTATCCATAAAGTTATCCACAGACTGTATGACATTTATACCTATGAGCTTAAACCTTTACCGCACCCACTTTTGCAAGCTCTGCTCGCATATCATCAATCACAACTTTATAATCTGGCTTCCCAAAAATAGCTGAACCAGCAACAAACATATCTGCACCCGCTTCAGCAATCTCGCGAATATTTGCAGGCGACACGCCGCCATCCACTTCTAAACGAATATCACGCCCTGAAGCATCAATAATTTTGCGTGCTTCACGTAGTTTGTCTAAAGTCATCGGAATAAATTTTTGCCCGCCGAAACCAGGGTTCACACTCATCAACAAAATTTGATCGACTTTATCGAGCACATAATCTAAATAATGTAATGGCGTTGCTGGGTTAAAGACCAAACCAGCTTTTGCACCGCCTGATTTAATCAACTGCAAAGAACGGTCGATATGGTCAGAGGCTTCTGGATGAAAGGTAATAATGTCCGCGCCTGCTTCTAAGAAGTCACCAATCATGCGATCGACAGGTTTTACCATCAAATGCACATCAATTGGGGCTTTGATGCCGTAGTTCTTGAGTGCCTTGCAAATACCCGCACCAAAAGTCAGGTTTGGCACATAGTGGTTATCCATCACATCAAAGTGAACCACGTCTGCACCTGCTGCAAGTACATGTTCAACGTCTTCACCTAAACGGGCAAAGTCAGCAGAGAGAATAGATGGTGCAATTAAATAAGGCTTGGACATGCGTGTACCTGGCTTATACAAAAGGGAATAAAGGCATTATAGCAAATTCAGCTTTTGAACTGGGCCTTGTAAAAAAAGAAAGCGTTAAGCTTTCTAAATTTGCAACGTAGCGTTGCAACATTCAACTTTTCATTTGGCTTGAAACTGTTATGTTAAGTGATCAATCGACGAGGTAAATATGAAAAGTACTGCGGATATTGTCACGACAGATGCGGCTCGAATTGCAAAACGACTGGTGAATCATTGGAAACATAAGTTTGAAATCGAACAAGAACCCAGTAATTTTACCATTATCATGCCTGAAGCCCGCGTACTGTTAAGTCCTCAAGCCGAACATTTACATGTCAGCATTGAGGCGAGTGAAGAGAAACTGAGTCACTTAGAACACGTAGTTTTAGATCACCTGATCCGTATGGGACAAACGCCACTCACGGCAACATGGACACAAGTTTAAGTCAGCGGCTGAATGAATTAGTTTGATAACCGTTGCTGTTGGTTAAATTGGCGAATAGCCGCAATACGCTCTTGGGTCGCAGGGTGACTTTGGAAGAATGAACCAATGCCACCTTCCTCCTCTTCTTCGGACTTCCCTTGCGGCTGCTTTTCTTCCTCTTCGGCACGTGCATCGGCTTCCATACGCGCTAAAAAGTTTGCCAAATGTAAGCTGGAGATATGGTTTTTATCCAGCACTTGCATGGCATACAAGTCCGCATCACTTTCAAAATTGCGTGAATAACTGGCACCAACCAAAGCCACGGGCAAAGTTGTAAATAAGGTCGAACTGTCCCCCGTCACCGCAATCAATAGCACACTAAAACCTAAACTGGATAAGGCTTGCTGTAAGCTATGTCGCTCGACCAAGTGCCCTTGCTCATGTGCTAAAACACCAATAATCTCATGATCATCTTGGGCAAGATTGACCAGTTCATCGGTCAGAATAATGGTATTGTTTGGCAGCGCTAAAGCATTCGTTCCAATTTGTCCGCCTGTACGAAACAGCACTTTCGCAGGTTGTCCATTGGCAACAAGGTCTTGATAGCTTTGTATAATTTGTTTTTGACGTGCAAGAGGGATAGTTGAAGGTGCCGTCAGCTTAAACACTTTATCTTGCGCTTCATCGCCGAGTTTATAGATGGTATCGGCAGGTAGTTGCATCGCGACATAATGTGCTGCGCTTGGAATACCCCATCTTAAAATGGCAAAGATAAAAGCGGCAACAAACACCACACTAAATAAGATGAGGCTTGGTGAGCGTTCTAATTTCCAAATCGAATGCTGTACATGCTTTTTGTTCAGCTCAAACCAGTCAGGCAATGCTTGTGGAAATTCAATCCGTGCATCATCTTTCAACTCAATCACAGGTTGAATCTGCCCCAATGCCCCAATCAACTGCATATCGGCATAGTAATAACGACGTTGCTGCTGGTTATAACAGATCAACACCGTTTCGCTATCTATCGGTGCAATCGTGGCTAGATAAGGCTTAGAAATCTGCCCATCATAAAAGGTGATGTTTTGTTCCTGCATTTAAGCCTCGTTACAGCGAAATATCGATGTCAAAAATATCACTCAGCTCTTCAGCTATCGCATTCGGATCATCTTGAGCCAAATTGTACATACGATCTGGATCATTTTTTAGGGTTAAAGTTAATGACTCAATTTGATACTGATACAAACGTACAGCAGCCCATGCCGATAACAAACCGAGCGAGAGGATTTTTAAAATCCAGTTGGTCATCACGATCCATGCATAATGCATCTGACCACAGTCCGTTTGGAAAGGACTACGCCCCAACGTGGCTTTATTCCATGTGGTAATAAAAATACGAGCCATCATCAACGGCCAAATCATAAAAGCAGCAATCATATAAATCACCGCCACGATGATCCCAAACTGGGTTGGAGAACTGCTCCCCACTTGAAGGGTGAAGGCAACGAATAACCCTAAAACAAAGACAATTCCAATAAACAAAAACACGGGCACATACATGGCACGCATATAGTCAGGCCAATCGGCATGTAGCTCAAAACGTAACTGCCCGAGTTGTAAATTATCCAGCGTGTATTTTTTAAAATACCAAAACAGCACTGGGAAAAAGATCCCGAGGGTAAAGATGTAAATCAAAATGCCTTTCAGCGCCAAGATATAGGCTTCTTTGGTTGTGCCTGTAAAATAAAAGCGGCTATTGCCAAATTTACTGTTTCTGGCACGAAAGCGAATAGTAGAACGTACCAACCACGGCACAAGTAGAAATATGACGAGGAAACCAATTAAAGAAGCTTGCCAAGATACCTGAGCCAAAGCTGAAGCGCCAAAGTACACGCCCAATGCAATAATTCGACCAATCAGGATGCGTGTAGGTACACCCGTAAAATCAAACTTGCGGCGATAAAACACCGTGTTGCCATAAAAATAGCGTAAGCGTCTAACCTTCGCCCAAGGTGCATATAAACTGAAGGTAACAATGGTCAATAAGATATTCACAATCCAAATGCCAAAGTACTCTCGGGCATTACCACGGAACTGGAAACGAAAGGTCTGTCCCAAATAGGCATTTGGTTCATCGGTGGGAACGGCTGGTGGAGGTGGCCAGCTTGCTTCAAAAGAAGCCTCTACAGGTGGCAAAGATGCCTCTGAATTTTGCATGTATACCCTATCTATTATTTTACTGTTTTATTTTTTAAGAACAAAAAATCAATCACCCAACCATGTTAATGCCAGTGCTGGATGATTTCTAGTCAAAAATTAAGAATAAATATGACAAATCAAGATTTAAGATTCGAGCTGTACGGCATGAAACTGAAGGTGATCATCGATAAAACTTTGAATAAAGTAATAACCATGGTCATAGCCTGCATGTTCACGAAGAGTCAGTGGCTGACCCGCAGCCTGACAGGCTTGCTGAAATAATGCAGGATTAAGCTGACTATAAAATTGATCACTCAAACCCTGGTCAATTAAAATATCGGCAAAATGGGCTATTTTTGCTTGGACCAAAGCGGTTGCATCATGTTTCAGCCACTCAGCTTGATCTGAACCTAAATAGTTTGAAAACGCTTTTTCGCCCCAAGGACATTGGCTTGGTGCACAAATCGGAGCAAACGCAGACACCGACTTAAACTTCTCAGGATGTTTCAAGGCCAAGGTTAAAGCGCCATGACCGCCCATGCTGTGCCCGAAAATACCAATACGCTCTGCTTGTACAGCAAATTGCTGAATCACTAAATCATACAACTCTTCAACAACATAGCTTTCCATCTGAAAATGCTCAGCCCACGGTGCTTGGGTGGCATTAACATAAAAACCTGCCCCTTGCCCAATATCCCAATGATCACCTTGCGCAACCTGTTCACCACGAGGAGAAGTATCAGGCGTTACCAAAATCAGCCCTAGCTGAGCTGCTAAACGTTGTGCGTGCGCTTTAATGGCAAAAGTTTCTTCGGTGCAGGTTAAACCTGCCAAATAAAATAATGTTGGACACGCTTGCCCCGCTAGCGCTTGAGCGGGTAAATAAATACCAAACTTGCTCTCGCCTTGAAGGCTGATGGAATTAAATCGGTAAATACGCTGTTCACCATCAAAACTACGGTTAGATTGTACTAATTCCATCAGGGCTCCTTTTTAGATCCAAATTAAGGGCTTGCAACAGCTTTAGGTGGAAACAAGCGCTGTTCAAGTTGAGGAAGCATCAGCTCCATATTTTTACCCATTGACCACTGCGGTTCAGAGGGTTCAAAGCCTTGTGCTGTTTCCCATTGGCTCACGGTTTTTTGTGCTTGGCTAAACGCCGTTTCTATACTGTTTTGTTCACGCATCGCCTGATCGAAAAACGCCCGACCAAAATAAGTATAATCGGCTTCATTGGTACACCCAAAAGACTGCCGGTCTGCCGCCGAAGCAGTAATGATCAAGGTATTGTCATTTTGCAGTGCTGGTACAAAACTCCCAGAGAAACACGATGAAATAACAATCACACGCCAGCGAATGCCCGATGCATCTAAGGTTTCGCGTAACCATTTCGGGTCGACCTGAGTTAAGTCTAAAGGTGCATTTTCCATTTCGAACTGGTTCGGTAAACCATGCGAAGTCATATATAAAAATAACACATCGCTTTCACGGTTCATCTGCTGTCCCATACGACGCAGCGCCATTTCAATACTGTGTTTAGAGGCAATCGGAATTTCTGTTCGTGTAGCAGGGTTATTCACCAACATCATCGAACGGCCCAACGTACCAAAACGCGTGTCGAACTGTTCTTTGATTCGCTCAACTTCCGAACGGAATACATCTTGATAACTCGCTCCCGCCACACCAAGGAAATACCAATGTGACTGGGCAAATTCACCATATTGCACAGACTCTAGTGCTTTATTGAGTAAGCGACTTTGTGCATAGAAGGCATCTTCTGCAAAGGTTGGTGGCGTTTCTTCTACTTTCCAAATCGGCTGACTGGTCACTGACATTTGCCAAACCACAAGGGTAAACAGCGTGGCCAAGACAATCAGGGCACGCTCCCACCAAGGCCATTTCAGCTCACGCGAAAACACCCACACCACCGCCAAACTCTGCCAAACAAACAGTACCATGAACACATTCGGCAGGTAGTCGTAGAAGAAATACGGCAGGACATCAATCATGCCCAAATATTGGATAAAACTTTGTAATAACGCGATATGCGTATCCAACACCAACCAAAGCAGTGCTGGTACCAACATCAAACGCGGATTATTCACCCGTTGAGACAGAAAAATCCCGACAATCAGGGCAATGAAAGGCCAAAGCGCATAACTGACCAAACCTTGTGGGTTAAAGTCACCGATCTCGCCTGCACTCAACCAGCTAAATAAAGTATTGGCTGAGCCGCCTAAAATCCCCCAGAAGATGAGCTGCATAATCGAAGGATGGACAATTTGCAAAGAACGTCGTGAACCTAGAAACAACCACATCCCCGCAGTTTGGTTGCTTTTAAAATCATGCCAAAAGTTGATGGAGGGTTTGAAGTCGATCATAAGATTCTAATTAAATTGTGACTTGCGTAGGGACACACTAAGTTTATGCTTGATCAGCATTTTATCAATGATGTTTTTAACTATATAACAAATCTTTGCATACTTTTGAAGCAATCTTCCACTTCAGTCTAAGCGTTCATGCTGAAAATAGGCATCAAAACGGCATGCATCACCCAGCCACTGATGGGTAGTTTCTTGATTTGCCAAAAATACGGCCAAGCGAGGACGTTTGACCACCACCCGTTTTGCCACTTTTTGCGCTAAGCCAAGCAGATTATCGCCCAAATCCATTTCACCATCTTCAGGCAGTAACATATGTAAAAGCTGCATTTGCTTTTTTACTTGCGCCTGTTTTTTCACCGCTTGCTGATTCTGATCACGTTGTGGAAACATCGGATCTAGATAAACCACATCAACCGTATTGCCCTGCTCTGCTTGTTGCTGCAAATACTGTGCGGAATCTGAAAAAACCAAGTCAATTCGAGTCACCACAGGGTTTAAGAATGCATCCTGTAAAGCCTGTTCCTTACTTGACTCTAACAGGGTGAATAAAATGGGATGGCGTTCTACCAAAGTGACATTGGCACCCAAATGTGCCATGAGCAGTGAGTCATGCCCAAGCCCAGCCGTCGCATCAATGAGCTTAGGTTTTTCAGTCAAGTGGCAAGCACGAGCAATCATTTCAGACTTTAACGATGCACGCTTTAAACGTGGAACTTCAGCTTTCCAATCCGGCTGCATTTTCATGCCATTGGCACAAAGCCAAAGCCCATCGGCATCGGCACACAAACCCAGTTCAGGATGAAAACGGAAGAAACGTGCATTTAACTTTTCGGCGACTTCGATGCTGACGTCTACCCCACGAGAAAAAAGCACAGCAACATAGTGCTGTGCTTTTTCTAAATGCTCTTGTTCTACATATAAGCGCATTGGGCTTACCATAACGTCCAACCCGTAAAGGCAAACAATAGAATCACTAAGCCTGAAGCGATGCGATACCATGCAAAAATCATGAAATCACGCTTCGCCACATAAGCGACTAAAGCACGAATCAACAGTAAAGCCGAGATAAAAGAAACAATAATGCCTGTTGCCAATACGATCCAATCTTGTTGTCCATCAAACACATGCGCACTTTGGTACAAATCTAACAGACCCGCACCAATAATTACTGGAATACCCAAGAAAAATGAAAACTCAGTCGCCGCTTTACGCGATACACCTAAGAACATCGCGCCAATAATGGTTGCCCCTGAACGTGATGTCCCTGGAATTAAAGACAGCACTTGAATCAGACCAATCCAAATCGCATCTTTGATACTCAGGTCTTCAACTTCATGGACGCGCTCTTGTGGTGGATGTTTTTCAATCCAAATAATAATCAAGCCACCCACAATCAAACCAATGGCAATGGCAATATCATTAAATAAAAGCTCTTTCACCGTTTGGCCAAATGTCAGACCAATCAGCACAATAGGAATCGACGCTAAAATTAGCCCAATCCCAAGACGGCGACCTTGGGGTTCACCACTAAAAATCCCCGTTGCTGCTCCCCACAAACGTGCCCAATATTCATAAATGACGGCTGCAATTGCCCCCATTTGAATGGCGATCACAAAGACATCACTTTTTTCTTTGGTCCAGAAATTCATGAGTTCTGAAGCTAAAATTAAATGTCCAGTACTCGAAATGGGTAAGAATTCAGTAATACCTTCAACAATACCCATAATTGCCGCTTTGAGCAGCAGTAAAAGATCCATAAAAAACCCTAATTATGCTTTGCCCTGTTCCGGGATTTTTTTCCAAGCGTTATCACGTAAATAGACTGGAAGTGCAAGTTCAGCACTCACCCAGTGTTGTTGCTGTGCATTCTTGCGCGCAATTGTGGCAATATCTTGCGCAGTTGCACTTAAATCTTTGTATTGTATTTGTGATGGGTCAATTAAGGTTGCGCCTGAACCAACTAAAATAAACGGTGTGCATTCAGCAGCCGCTGCATAGCTTAAAAGCTGTTCTTTATCGAATGCTTGCATGATGCCATCTGCATCTAATTGAAAACTTGCAATATAGACTTCACTCATGCGAGCGTCTAAAACTGCTGTGACTGTGGTTAGACCATGCACACGATGTGCAGCTTGTGCGAGCGCTTGTAAAGTTGAGACAGGAACCACAGGCAAATCATTCGACCATGCCAAAGCTTGAGTCACGGCGGCATTAATACGAACGCCGCTAAAAGAACCGGGACCACGACTAAAAGCGATACAAGACAAATCTTCTGTCTTAATATCCAACTGTAAAAACCCTTGTTCAATCATTGGGAGAATCGTTTGCGTTTGTGCTTTTGCGCGCGTATCCAATTGGAAAAAAAGTTCTTTATTTTCATCTACAATAGAGACGGAACACTGCTCATTTGCAGATTCCAATGCCAGCACTTTCATGCACAACCTTAATGATTTAATCTATAAAAACGTGGCTATGATACTCCACTCAAAAGCACTAGGCGAGATGTTCTCAGAACAGAGCTAAAAAAGCCTAGAAAAATCTAGGCTAAATGGGAAAAAATAAGCTTATAACTGTGCCAGCTCTAAATCGATAAATTGTTTAAAGTGTTCTGCATAATGCAGTGCACTCATTTTCAAACGAGCCTCAGCCGTTTCATCCAAAGTTTTGACGACCTTACCCGGTGAGCCCATGACTAGAGAATTATCTGGAATGACTTTACCTTCCGGAATCAGTGCATTCGCGCCAATAATACAATTTTTACCAATCACGGCATTGTTTAAAACTACGGCATTAATCCCAATCAGACTATTATCCCCCACAGTGCAACCATGCAACATCGCTTGATGCCCAATCGTGACATAATTGCCAATATTCATTTCAATCCCAGCATCGGTATGTAAAACCGCATTTTCCTGAATATTGGTAAAGTCCCCTAAACGAATTTTGCAATTGTCTGCACGTACGACCGCCCCAAACCAAATACTGACCTGTTGACCCAATTCGACTTGACCGATCACTGTAGCATTTTCCGCAACCCAACCATTCCATGGTTGATGCATTGCTTGTGGGGAATGACCTTTAAATTTGTACAACATATTTTTTCCTTAAAATATTCAATTTACTTGGGGAACCGAAAAGTCGGTGAATTGACTAAAAATGGCCACTCTTTATGGTAGCCCAGACCATATTGAAATAAAGCAACTAACATCCGTGCTGTCAGCCCCCAAACAATTTCATTTTCCACCCGCATGCTAGGAAAATAGAGAGATTGATGGGCAAAACGAACTTCATAAGGTACCGCCGGCACTTCCATCAGCTGTTTGAGTGATGCAAAGAAAATACGATCAATTTCTGTCGGCTGGGCAACCAGTTCAACTTCAGGCGGAATCAGTCCAACCACAGGTTTAACCAGCATGCCATTACGGGCTTTTTGCATTGGCAAATCACCGAGCAACTGTACATCAAAAGGATTCAATGCGGTCTCTTCATAGGCTTCACGCAAGGCAACCACGATATTACTGGTATCTTGCGGATCTCTTTTTCCGCCAGGAAAAGACACTTCGCCAGCATGATTGGATAGATAAACAGAGCGGCGAGTCAGTAAAACTTTGGGATCGGCTTCATTGGTGATCGCTATTAACACAGCTGCATCTGCCGATTTAATTTTGCTTGAAAACCGTAACTGTTGCTGCAGTATGCGTGTTAATGAATGTTCATCCATTGAACGTCGTCCCCATCATTCTTTTTTTCATCATAGCTGAATTTAATACTGAAAAAAGAGAAATGATGCCAAAATTTAATTTTTAAGTTATGCTGAGTCTGAACTTTATCATTGATGATGAATATGGACTTTTGCAGCAATTGCGGACAAAGAACAACAGAACAAATCCCGCTTGGCGACCATCAATTGCGTCGTGTTTGCACCTCTTGTAGTTCTATTCATTATGTGAACCCTAAAGTGATTTGTGGCGCACTCGCACTTTGGGAAAATAAAGTATTGTTATGCCGCCGCGCTATTGAACCGCGTTATGGACTATGGACTTTACCAGCAGGTTACATGGAATTGTTTGAAACCATGGAACAAGGTGCTGCACGAGAAACCCGTGAAGAAGCTGAAGCGGAAGTTGAAATTGAACAGCTATATTGCATGTACAATATTCCGCGTATTGGTCAAATTTATGTGCTCTTTAAAGCGAACTTAGTGGATGGAAAATTCGGTGCTGGCGAAGAAAGCATTGAATGTCGTTTATTTGAAGAAGATGAAATTCCTTGGTCAGAACTGGCTTTCCCAAGTGTCGAACATACCTTACGTCACTATTTTTCCGACCGTAAAAGTAATCAATTTAATCTTCATCTCGAAACCCTAGGTACACGCTTAGACCATACAGGTTAATGTTGCCTAATATCAAAAAAAGCCCATCGATGATGGGCTTTTTTGTATTTACAACGATATTATTTTGCTAACACCTTATAGCAATCAGCAATTTCAATTGAAACTTCGCCTTCACGGAAGTCCGCGGCCGCTCGATTGGCGATGCTATTTTTTTCATAATAGTTATTCAAATACGCTTTATAGATATTGGTCCACTTTACCCCTGCACCAGAAAAATCACTGAGGGAAATAGAAGCACTGTCATTAACATTGGCAGACAATAAATTGCCTAGATTAACGCGTGCCCCACCAATCACTGTAGAGGTTTGTTTTCCTTCACTATTCACATCACTCACAATATTGGTATTTGCACCAATAACTGCACCATCAATTTTATCAAAGATAGGATTTGCCAAAAGGATACGGAAGGTTACAGCTTTATTTGAAGTATCTGTCGCACCCAGTGTTCCAATTCGGTACTGTACTTGATTGTTATCTGTCGTTAAGGTTGCACCCGTTGTTAGTAGCGATGTACACGATGTCGTTTTATTACTAGCGGACTGCATATCAGTACGAATATCACCCGACTCATCAATTGCAATGCCTAAAGCTACGCTATCACTAGAGTTTTTTGCCTTAAAAATTAAGTTGGCATACAGTGGAAAAATATACTTCTGCCCAGCCGCTACATTGTTCTTAGACTTAAATACATCATTATCTAAATAGCCAATTGGAAAAATTTTAAAGGCATCAAAAGAACCTTTGAAGGTATCTGTGCCATAGTTTTGCTGCCATAAACCATAGGACGATGGGCTAGCATTCGGATCCTTGGTTAATTGTTTATAAAATTTTTCCGTCCCTGCAATTAGATAGTCATTAAACAACTTGCCTTGGGTAATGGTGAAATCATCCGAATTTGGATCTGTCAGATTAAACTTAAACGGTTGCTGAATACTTTTAGTTAAGGGGTTAATCCAAGACGTTTGCGCTAAAGCATTCATTTTAGCAGGTTCAATATTTTTCAATAAATCGACCGTCACACTGGTTGCCAAATCACTGCCTAATTGCTCTTTTAATGGTCCACGCCACTGTACACCTGAACCAAAGGTATAACCTTGTCGATCCGTTAAAATAATAAAGCTTCCAATTAAATGGCGAAGATTAGCAGGACTGGTCTTGCAGTCTGTAGCATTACAACCATATAAGCCTTGCGGTAAACCAATCCC
Organism: Acinetobacter sp.; assembly: GCF_036666595.1. Lineage (GTDB taxonomy): Bacteria > Pseudomonadota > Gammaproteobacteria > Pseudomonadales > Moraxellaceae > Acinetobacter. The sequence continues at coordinate 166,495 of NZ_JAVWVO010000008.1, forward strand.
TGTCTTGTCCGATAGGGCATTTGCAAAAATCGGGAAGTCGGCTTGGTAGGTGGCAGAGTTATTCATAAGCACCAATGTTTGGACCACTTTAAAAGCATCCTCATTGCTGATTTGGCTGACATCAATCCATGGTCGGATTTTATCTACATACGCTCCTGAGGCATAATCTTCAGCACTAATCGATGCCAAGAGAAGTGATAAGTCTGCTTTTTTAGAGGCTAAAATACCAAAAGGTTGTACATCTCCAACCACCCCAGCACCACGCTCTAGACCTAAAGCTTGAAAAATTTTCGCCAAAGCCATCGCAATTTTTACGGTCTTATCGTTTGGACTCAAACTGGTTGCAGCCGTTCCACCATTTAGCCCTTTTGCCATATCTAAAATACTGAGGCGTGGCAGTGAGGCTGAAACAGTACTCACATTACCAATTTCAGACAAAGGAACTGTACCAAGTTCGACTTGTTTATCCGAACTTCCAGTCAACAAGAAGTGAATTTTGTCCCCTTCAGAGCATCGGCCTGTTGCCGCATTGGTTTTCGGCTCCATCAGAGTCATATACGTATTATCGGGGTCGCTACTACAGACAAAGTTAATTCCATCAACTGGATAATCCAAGGCAAACTCAACACAGTTTTTATCTTTCAGCAAACAGCTTCCGTTGACAGAATTCACTTGATTCGGCTCTGGATTCACATTGGCACTTTCTCCACCACAACCAGCTAAGGCAACAACCAATGTCGACAAGGTAAATGGCCATAAAATTTGTTTTTTCATTTTCATACTCTATTTATTTTTAGCGAATTGCGATTAATTTTAACTGACCGTGATTGGTTAGAACTTTATGTTCGACATCTACAGCGGAAGAGAGTGGTGTTAACAATAAATAATGACTTTGCTCAGGTACATGTAAAATACCTGCGATCATTTCATGCGATAGCATAGAGGGTGAGTTTTCATCATTTTTAAACCCTCCTACTCCTTCAAGCACACAGGCATTCTGGTCTAAGAACACAGCAAAAGGCCAATAAAATGTGGGATCATTTTGTGTAGATGCATACGAATTTAATTGAATATTTTGAATATTGCTGTCCACTTTGATGATTTCAAATTCAAAATTTTCTTTTATCGGCTTTTTCGGCCAAACATTAATATCGTGATTGGCTTGTAAGCTTTTTGCTTTTTTCAGTTTTTTATTCTTAAAACAGGTTTGTCCTAAGCTATCGATCGTGTCTTGTTGTGACATTCGGTAATAGGTCGATGCTAAGGCAATCGGTGCTAAATTGTCTTTTTGCTTTGGTTTAAACATAGAATTAAGGACAGATTTACTCACCCCTTTTTCTCGCTCAATGACCTGAAAGCGAGTCGCTCCAGTTTTATGATCAATCACCCCTTCAGGCATGGTATAAAAACGGCGTTTGCCTTCTAAGTTAAATTCACGGTCTTCTAAATATTCATTGCGAACGTAATCAGCTCCATCCATTTGACTAAACATGCTTGAGGATGCATCTGTTTTTTCTGCACTTACCGGATTCGTATGCGTTATGGTTTGAGGCGTTGATGTAGGCTTAATGGTTTGAGTACTACCCACTTGGGCTTGTGGGATCTGCTGAGTGGTTTCAGTCACTTTTTGTTGAACCAGCACCTTGGTTTCAGTTTTACCTAATAGACGCTCAAACTGAGTCACTGTAGAAGAAGTGACTGGCTTCTCAGCAGAAAGTTTCTTTTTTTGCGCAGGCTTTGTATCTGATAAACGAGCCTTCATTTCGGTTACAGGCTGTATCTTTTGCGGTGCAGATTCCTGAGCGGACATTAGTACTGGTACTTTGACCTCAGCGACTTCACGCGTTAACTTTTCTTCCTGCTTACGGTCCTGTTTCACTTGCTTTACAGGGGACTCACTGGCTTTGCGTTGTACCACCATCGGTCTACCATCTGGACCAATAATCGTAAAGAACTCCCCCGCAACACTTGCACTCGAAATCCAACCCAATAAGCATAGTGATGAGGGCAATAAAATCCTTTTTATTGTATTCAATGTGCTTACCACCGTGTTCTATAGTTCAACCCTAAAATCGTAATGGTTGTATCTGTTTTTACATTTAAACCCGCATATGGGTTTAATAAAATATTATTTACCCCAGTTTGGTTCGCTAAGCTACTAGAATTTGCAGGAATTTTATCTCGGCTTTGCAAAAAACCAATGGATAGATCTAAATCAGTATCTGCATCAAAACGATAACCGACACCTAAACCAAACAAGCGTGCATTGTTAATTGGTACCATCGTATTGCGTTTATCATCAGGGATCGCACTGGTGCGTGGCTCATAGCCTGCACGGAGTTTTAAACGATCTGTTGCAGAATATTCAATCCCAATACCGTAGTTCCACGGTGACTCAAAAGCCAAAGGTAAAGCCAAACTACTATCTGAAATATTGGCTGAAAGTAATTTTGCAATTTTGAGCGCAGAAACTTGACGGTCAAATTCAAATTTAAATTTGTCCCATGCCTTATAATCAGTCCAACCCACATCAACATTGACTTGTAAGTCGGGTAAAAGTTTATATTTAATCCCCGCTTGGAAATGTGCTGGATATTCTAAATCCATCGATACCAGTCCCGACTCGCTGGCTGGTACCGAGTTCGGGAAACCTAAAACAGCAGCCAAAATCTGCCCTGTTGGTGAAGACATCAGCCCCTTAATCATCTCACGTGGTGCTTTCGAGTTGTCTATGTGATATTTACCTTTCATCCGCATTTTGGCAGCACTTTGGTAGACCACACCAAAACTAAAATCTTCTGTCGGCTCCCACAGTACACCTAAGTTATAGCTTGGACTCAGAGACTGTTCTGCTGAAAGTTCGAGTTGACCAAAACGCCCAAAAGGATTCATCCCCTCTTCTGCATTACACATCCCCAGCAAGAGAATGTCAGTAATCACATCTGAGTTTTCTTTGAATGGGGTACAGACCACATCATCAATCATCCGCAGCATCCCAATCAGCTCATTGGGAAAACGTAGATCATTTTTTAATGCCAATGCTTGATAAGACATCCCAATTGAACCACCAATGGAAAGCTGATCATTGATTTGGTAGGCCATAGACGGTGATAAATAGGTGATCCGTTCTAGCGCAACTTGTTGTCCCATAAAGTTGCCAGGATTGCCATCTTCCGCACCGAATCCTGCAATTAATGGCGCATACATGGCTGTTGCAAACGTCATTTTAGAGCCCGGCGGATTATATGCTATACCCGCAGTCGGGGCAGCCACAGGCATACCTTTGCCCAAGTCCACCATTTTTTTCAAACCAGGTACATATAAGCTCGGGTATTCCACATCACCGCGGACCGGCCCTTTAAAGTCGGTACAGATATCAGCATCAACTTCAGGCCCATCATTACAAACAATCGGGTCATCTGAATAGCCAAACACGTTATAACCTGCGGGAACAGAGAACTCACGCTCGATATTAAAATCAGCGAGAATACCCTGCACATCCGTTTGCAAACCTTCAATTTTGGTCAGAGCTGCTGGGTTAAAGTGAATAGCACTGATCCCTGGCGGATCAGCAGTGACCGCATTTCCCATAGCCAAAGAGCGAATATCAACTGATAAGTTTTGCCCTAAAGCAGCAAAGGTAACACTAGAATAGCCCGTTAATAATATGGCAGACACCAAAGGGCTAAGTCGGATATTTTTCATACGACTCCCCTATTATTTAAGCTTTTTTCCAAAACCAAGAATATCTAACGGGAAAGACAACCCTAATGACACATCAGGTGCATCTTCTGTTAAACCAAGGCCAACCGTCCCATTCACAATCGTTTCAGGTGAGACGCGTACACCTAAGGAAATCGCAAAAGTTGAGCTGGTTTGATCTGCTGGAGAATAACTTTCTCCCGAGCTATAGGTAAATTCAGCCCCAGTATTGAAACTTTGCTGGTATGACATCGTCATCGAGACATCATAGTTAAAAGAATAGGCAAAGCCGAAGGCAAAACCACCGCTAATCCCAGGTTCAAACTCTTCAATCACACGGCTACCACGGCGCTGATCTAAGCCCGATTCTTTGAAACCATAGTTTGCAGACACCGATGCAAACAGCACCACGGGATCAATATATTTACGCGTACTTGCCCCAACTCCTGCTGAATAATACCCCTTGCCTGTTGCTAAGTCTGAAGTGGCATTAATTTCATAAGGACTATCCCCAGTTTTGGTGGAAACGTTACCAAATAAAATCAAAGGCAAACGTCCAGCTTTGAGTGGGAACGGTTCCCATCGTGCACCAAAGGAAATGTCCCCAAGACCTGCTGTCGAGGTGTCTTTTAATAAGTCTGTTTTAGCAACTAAAGGCAATGATGCTGTTAAGGTTAAGTTATCTCTTAAACCATACTGTGCCGTAAAGGTATTGGTTAGACTGTGCGTTGCATTTTCTTGTACCCGCAGTTGATAGAGCTGACCTTGTGCCATCTCTAAATCAAGTTGAGTATCTCGGTAATAGGTATAATCGATGTCGTAATAAGATGAAATATCACCTTGTTTAATTAATGAATACTGACGTTCATTTGAGGTAAAAACTTCTTCTAAGTTTGTCTCTTTAGTTGCATCACCTTCTTGCTGTTGCAATGCAGAAGACGCTGCTTGTTCAACACTTCCAGTAGTTACGGATGCTGATTTTGCTGGTTGCTCAGGGGCACTTGTTTGATCCGATTCAATTTGCTCTTGTGTCTGCTCCGCAGCTTGTTCTACCTCAACGGTTTCATAGCCTCCTAAACTCGGTTCTTCCGCAGCATAAGCGCCCCCAAGAATCATCTGCACACTCACTGCGAGCAGTGTTTTATTCATCCATGTTTTCATCATTGTCCCTTACCTACACCCTTGTTCTTGTTTTATTTTTTTCACACTTTACTTGTTTTTATAATAAAGCCTGAGAAAATTGTATGTCGGCTGTCCATAGTATTCCGACTCTTTATTTTTATTACGCTCTAGGCGAATTGTGGATGCACGATCGGCTATTTTTTCCATATAGTGTTGCGGATATTGAATATCGACGAGTGCATAGCGATTGACCGTAGCATCATCTACATGTCGCAGATCGGCTTCCTGTAAAGCCAACATATTTTTACGCATTTCGGTTGGAACATTAATTAAAAACAACGTGTTATTTTCCCAAACATCTTTGAAACGTTGCTCATCAAAACTAATATTTCCTAAAGCAGGATCGGCAACATAGACCCGTCCATCTTTATAGCCCTTATACACCACAAAATGCTTAAAACCAGCATAGGAGATCGGAACAATTGCAGGTTGACCTTGCTTGACCAAATCCTCAAATTCCCCCTTATAGCCTCCACTTTCTAAACCAAGTGCAGTCACAAAGCGTTTCATGTCCAATAAAGAAAAACTACGACGCTCAATAATTCGCTCATATTCGCCATAGCGAAGCAAGCCATCCATGGTTTGTTGTTCTGTGAGTTGGGCACCGACATAGCCATTGATTAGGGTGGTCAGTGCTGCTGAACCACAACTATAGTCATAAGCTTGACGGACAATGCCTCGAAATTGATCTTCTACAGCAGGGTTAATTAGGACAGGTTCATGATGCATTCTGGTAAAAGATGCATTACGAGAGTCTAAAACTTCAGTATAGTAAACCGCTTCCGCTGGTTTTTTCTTAATATCAAAGGCTTCGGTGGCAAAGTAATACATCATTGCTGAGCCCAATGCGATCTCTAACATAGCTTTTTACTTTTTTTAATAATATAGGCATCCCGCCCATTTTTTGTTTTTAGAGTTAATACTCTATATCCATACATTCAAGAAGATACTGTGTTTTATCTAAAAAAAATAGTCTTTTTTGCATTTTTTATGAATATATTTTAGAAAAAAAGCGCGTGAATTCACGCGCTTTCTTAAAGTCTAATTTTAGTGACCAGAAATGGTAATCACAGCACCTGGCATGTATACACCAGCAGCTGGGCTAAAGTAAGTTTGCATACCTTGAACCTCTACATCACCAATGGATGCAGCATTACGGCTACCCAAATGTACACCTTTAACATAAGTATCGTGCGCGCCACTTGTGCTAATCATACGAATATAGCCCTTATTCGCACCCTCTTCACCAATCACACTAATTTTTTGATTCAGTGTTAAATCTAGAGAATTTGCATCTGCAACTTTAATGCTTTCAACAAAGATTTCGCCTGCAGCACGTGTTGCTGTTTTAGTTGAATTATCTAAGATACCTAAGTTTTTAATTTCTAAACCGCCCACCATAGTCGCACTTAATTGGATCATTGCGCCTTGCGGTGCAGCGCCTAGTTGGATATTTGCAGACATTGGACCTGTTTTCAGTGATAAACCACTTAAAATCGGGTTGACAGTGCTCGTGCTACTACCACCACGGCGAATAGATGTAGCCCCTGCTGCTGGCAAATCGCCAGAAGCAACCACACCAATTTGACCAATTTTAATATCTAAACCTGAAACTTGAGCTGCAATGTTAATAAATGCATTACCACCGTTTGCATCTGTGTCAATTTGCAAATCAGCTAAGTTACGAGAAGGAAGTAAGTATGCTCCTGCATTATCATAGTTTGCACCAATAATAATACCGTGATTTTCTAGCGTATCACCCGCTATACCATTACCTTGAATAACGATAGCACCAGCAGTTGAAGTACCACCTAGAGATGTAGTCGCTAAACCATCATTATCATGAACAAAAACTTTACCAATTTCGATTTTAGAAATACCAATACCGATATTTATACCATCTTGACCTGTAGCGGCACTGAGCGAAGCGTCATCCATTGCTTGCATTGCCATTGCATTTGCACTGATTGCCATTGAAGAAACTAAAGCAAGTTTAGTAATAATTTTCATCGTGTTCCTCTCCTAAGAGCTTTATTTTTGTGATATCGATCACTCGGTGTTAGTTACTGTTTTTTTATTTTGTCGCAGTATTAACACCTATCCTTGAGTGACTTTATTGCCTGAACTACGTTATATCCGAGTGATTTTTTGATCAACTGCTGTTGGTCGCAATCCATAGCTTACCGATAAACGGTATTTCCTCTATGCGTACACACACAATGCGGTAAAATAGCCTGAATTTTTTTGATCCTATTTGCGTTAGCATGACTTTAAGCCAATCATTTAAAAAGATAATTTGTGATTCAACCCTCTCTGTATCTCATATATTACAGGCGTTGAATGAGCTCACACAGTTAGTCTATTTACAAAATGTCGATGCACCCGTCATTGCTTTTTTACCTGAGCGTTACCAAGTTTTTCAAGAAAACCACCACTTTTTCTTTCAACGCACACAGGATTTTTGTTATATCCGTGATGACGAAAAAATAGATATTTCCAGTAATATTCAACCAAGCTCAGAACAAAAAGAAGCATCTTTTAGTGGAGGACTCATTGGATTCGTCAGTTATGATTATGCCGCCCAGCAGCACGTCCAACTTCAAATTAAATCTCAGCCAAGCTTATTTTTAGGGTTATACAGCAGTTATCTACAATGGACTGATGCAGGCTGGCTATTTTGCAGTAGTGATTCACAAGCCGAACACATTTATCGCAAAATTGAATCGTATTTATTCCAGCCATCGGCCTTAACCCATCCACTCCAACTCAAGTCGATCTGCCAGGCACGCTGGACTGAAACCCAATACAAACAAGCCTTTCAGCAAGTACAGGAATACATCAAAGCTGGGGATTGCTATCAAATCAATCTGACACAAGAGTTCACTGCCAAGGCACACGGTCAACTCCTAAGTGCAGTCGAAGCATTTTGGCAATTGACCGATGCACCTTACTCAGGCTATCTCCGTAGCGATGATTTTGAACTCTTAAGTTGTTCACCCGAGTTGTTTATTGATTTTCAAGCTCATCGAAAAATCATTACCAAGCCGATTAAAGGCACCATGCCGCGCCATGCAGATCCAGTCTTAGATGAACAATCTAAACAACGCTTAAGAGCTTCGGAAAAAGACCAAGCTGAAAATGTGATGATTGTCGATCTACTGCGTAATGACTTGAGTGTTTACGCAGAAACGGGCTCAGTCAAAACACCTAAACTGTTTAATATTGAAAGCTTTAATCAAGTCCATCATATGGTCAGCAAAGTCGAAGCAACACTTAAAGCAGAAGTTCATCCCTTTCATGTACTGCTCTCAGCACTACCTGGCGGGTCTATTACAGGCGCACCTAAAATTCGAGCAATGCAGATTATTGAAGAACTCGAAGGTGCACCACGCGGAGCGTACTGTGGCTCAATGGGTTATTTTAATTTTGATGGTACGGGTTCTTGGAACATTCTGATTCGTTCTATTCAAAAATTCCAAGATGAGGTTTCGCTTTGGGCTGGCGGTGGAATTACCATTGCATCAGAGTGTGAGGCTGAATACCAAGAATGTTTTGACAAGGTCTCAGCACTTCTTAATTTACTCAATACCTTTGTACAAACGGACACTGAATAGCCTCCAAAATAAAAAAGTGAACCTTCACATTAATGAACGTTCACTTTTCAAAGATCAAAACTGTTGAAAGTTTATTTTAAAATATCATTTTTCAATGTATCGACTAAGCGTTGATTTTGCTGATCAGTTCCAACCGTGATACGTAAAAACTGGTTAATACGCGGTTTATTGAAATAACGCACAATAATGCCTTGTTCACGTAATTCAGCCGCTAATTCACCCGCATCTTTGCTAGGTAATGATGCAAAGATAAAGTTGGCACTTGATGGCAAAACGTTAAAGCCCAGTGCGGTCAGTTGTTCAACCAAATGTTCACGGCTTTGAATCACTTTTTGATTTTGTGCTTCAAAATAAGCTTGATCTTCAAATGAAGCAACCGCAGCGGCTATCGCAAAACGGTCCATCGGATAAGAGTTAAAACTGTTCTTCACCGCTTCAAGTGCCGCAATCAAATGCGGTTGAGCAATCGCAAAACCAACACGTAAACCTGCCAGTGATCGAGACTTAGATGTGGTTTGACACACCACCAAGTTCTCATACTTTTCCACTAATTTAACAGCAGATTCAGCACCAAAGTCTACATAAGCCTCATCAATGACCACCACTGAATTTGGATTGGCTTGAAGCACTGCTTCTATTGCGACTAAACCAATATCAATACTGGTTGGCGCATTTGGATTGGTGATAATAATACCGCCATTGGCTTGTTTATAGTCATCCACCACAATTTCAAAGTCATCATTGAGTGGCAAAATTTTGGTTTTAACCCCAAAAAATTGGCTATAAACAGGATAGAAGCTATAGGTAATATCGGGGTAAAGTAAAGGCAGCTCTTGCACAAAAAAAGCTTTAAAAATATGTGCTAAGACTTCATCTGAACCATTGCCGACAAAGACATTTTCAACGACAACATTTTGTTGTTTCGCAATTGCCTGCTTTAACGCAGAAGCATCTGGATCTGGATATAAACGCAGTACATCTGCAGAGTTTGCCAAGACCGCTTGAACAGCCTCCACCACTTTTGGGGAGGGTGGATATGGGTTTTCATTGGTATTGAGCTTCAATAAATTTTGAATTTTCGGTTGTTCACCTGGCACATACGGTTCTAATTTACGTACTTCAGGACTCCAAAAACGCATTTGTTCTGTAGTGATATTTGACATTTTATTTCTCTATATTCCCTCTTCTAACCTCTCTTTCGCTTCGTCTTAAAGCTTGCAAAGGGAGAGGAATTTATTCCTTATGATGAATCTCATCTATGAGCCCCCTCTCCTTTTAGAAGAGGGTTAGGAAGAGGTTTTAAAATAGTTTATTGATAACGATAACGTGCTGAACGCGCATGTGCATCTAAGTTTTCTTGTTGCGCTAGAATATCCGCGGTTTTCGCCAAAGTTTTCACACCTTGCTCAGAGCACATAATCAAACTTGAACGCTTTTGGAAATCATAGACACCCAGCGGCGAGGAAAAGCGTGCTGTACCTGAAGTTGGCAAAACGTGGTTTGGCCCTGCACAATAGTCACCGATCGCTTCTGGGGTATAACGCCCCATGAAGATTGCACCAGCATGACGAATATCTTCGGCCATTTCCTGTGCTTCATCTAGGCAAAGCTCTAAATGCTCGGGAGCTACTTGGTTAATCAGTTCAACGGCTTCGGCACGGTCTTTCACAAGTACCAAGGCACCACGATTGGCAATTGAAGTGCGCGCAATTTCAGCTTTTGGTAATACGGCTAAATGCTCTTCTACCGCTTGAGCAACATCATTCAGTAATTGCTCATTTGGTGTGATAAATACTGCTTGTGCCACAGTATCGTGTTCAGCTTGGGACAATAAATCCATCGCCAGCCATTGTGCGTTATTCACGCCTTCGGCATAAACTAAAATTTCAGACGGCCCTGCAATCATGTCGATACCGACTTGTCCGAATACTGCACGTTTCGCAGCCGCGACAAAACGGTTGCCCGGCCCTGTAATCTTATCCACCGCTGGAATCGTTTCTGTACCATAGGCTAAAGCCGCAACCGCTTGTGCCCCACCAATGGTAAAGACACGGCTGACACCAGCCAAATAAGCTGCTGCTAATACCAACGGATTCAACTCACCATTCGGTGCAGGCACCACCATAATAATTTCAGGTACACCCGCCACATGAGCAGGCACAGCATTCATCAGTACAGAAGACGGATAAGATGCCAAACCACCAGGTACATAAATCCCAACACGATCTAAAGGTGTTACTTTTTGCCCAAGTGTGTTCCCCAAGGCATCCACATAGGTCCAACCTTCTTGTTTTTGCGCTTGGTGAAACTCACGAATACGGTTTGCAGCAAGCTCTAACGCCTCGCGGACTTCGGTACTCAAACCATCAAAAGCGGTTTTTAATTGTTCTTGGGTCAGTTCTAAATCTGAGAATTGATGCGCGGGATGTCGATCGAACTGTTGAGTGAGTTTAAGAACATGAGCATTACCATGCTGACGAACATCAGCGATGATTTGATCTACGGTTTTTAAAAGTTCTGGGTCACTCACGGTTTCAAAAGCCAACAAATCAGCAAAGACTTGTTTAAAGTTCTGATCTTGAGTCGATAAACGTCGCATCAATTTATCCACAATGAAAATAAAGGGAAGCTTTAGTTTACCTTGTTTCCTGTATTTTGTGGGCAACAATCCTCCAGCTAAACACGGAGTGTAATGAAAAATTACTTTTAACTTCATCGGGAAATGAATCTGATTCAATATTTTTAAACTAGAATGATCGAATCTGAATAAAAAATAAGCAAAAAGAGATGACCTTCACGGACATAGCCACATGCTTTTCAACGGGGCAATTTAGCCAAATCCAATCCTATTTCTCAGAAACGATTACATGGGAAATTGTGGGTGAACAACAGCTGTCAGGTTTTGATCAAGTACTCAAGCATTGCCAGTCTATCGAACATTATTTTACGTCGGTCGTGCATGAGTTCCATATTCAAGCAATTCATCAAACGGGTCATCATGTGATTGTTCAAGGGGAAGCACAATTTCATGACACCAAGCAGACATCCCGAATTTCTGCTTGTGATGTCTATATTTTTAACAATTTGAATCAGCTGATTCAAATTCAATCCTATTGTATTTCAATTCCATAAGAATATATAAAAATGAGCAGGCACAAAAAAACCGCCATCATCGATAGCGGTTTCTTTAAACAAAAAAGATCAACTTATTTGTTTTTTAACGCTTCACGTTCAGCAACTGCTGTTTCTAACTGTGCAAGAATTGGGTTTAATAATGCTTGCTTACGTTTGAAACTTGCCTTGTTCACGATCAAACGTGAAGACACTTTACAAATTTCTTCCAAAGGTTCTAAACCATTGGCACGTAAAGTATTTCCCGTATCAACCACGTCAACAATGTAATCGCCCAAACCCACCAGCGGTGCAAGTTCCATTGAACCGTACAACTTAATCACATCGACTTGCTCACCTAAGCTTGCATAGTACTGACGGGTTAAGTTTACGTATTTGGTGGCAATTTTTAAACGCCCTTTTGGACGTTCCATGCCAACTTTGCCCGCGGTCATCAGTTTACATACTGCGATTTTTAGATCGAGTGGTTCATAAACGTTTTGCGCGCCATGTTCCATAAGCACGTCTTTGCCCGCAACACCAATATCAGCCGCACCATTTTCCACATAGGTGGGTACGTCAGAAGCTCGTAAAATTAAAATACGGACTTGTTTATGGGTGGTTGGGAAAATTAACTTACGTGACTTATCAGGATCTTCCAGTAAGTTAATTCCAGCCGTTTCAAGTAAAGGCAGGGTTTCTTTTAAAATACGACCTTTACTCAATGCCAATGTTAAACCATGATCAAAATTGCCCATTACGTCAAAATTTGGATCATCGTTTCTCATATCGCTCATGAACTTACTCGCTTAATTTGGGCGCCTATACCTTGTAATTTCGCTTCAATATCTTCATAACCGCGGTCAATATGATAGATACGATCAATCAGCGTCTCACCATCCGCAGCAAGTGCAGCTAGCACCAGCGAGAAAGAAGCGCGTAAATCTGTTGCCATCACGGGTGCTGCAGAAAGTTTCTCTACACCCGTCACGACAGCATCATTACCTTCGACCTGAATATTTGCCCCCATACGTGACAATTCAGGTACGTGCATAAAACGGTTTTCAAAAATCGTTTCAGAAATGGTGGCAAAACCACGCCCAATTGCATTCACAGCCATAATCTGTGCTTGCATATCGGTTGGGAAGTCTGGATGTGGAAGCGTTTGGAAACTCACTGCTTTTGGACGTTTCCCCATCATATCCAGTTCAATCCAATCATCACCACGGGTCACTTCCGCGCCCATTTCTTCAAACTTTTCTAAGACCGATTCCATCAACGTTGGATCAGTATGTGTGGTTTTTACACGACCACCAGTAATGGCCGCAGCAGCCAAATACGAACCTGTTTCAATACGGTCAGCAACCACAGCGTATTCACAGCCATGTAGTTTTTCAACACCTGTTACCACTAAGGTATCGGTGTCTAATCCTTCAATTTTTGCACCCATCGCGATCAACATTTTCGCAAGGTCCGTAATTTCAGGTTCACGTGCCGCATTACGAATCGTAGTCACACCTTCTGCCAATGCCGCAGCCATTAAGATATTTTCGGTACCACCCACGGTCACCATATCAAAAATGACTTCACCACCTTTCAAACGGCCATCAACTTTAGCGTGTACATAACCCGCTTCAACTTCAATCTCTGCACCTAAAGCTTCTAAAGCTTTTAAGTGTTGATCGACTGGGCGCGAGCCAATCGCACATCCACCTGGCAAAGATACTTTTGCACTACCATAGCGCGCCACCAATGGGCCCAGCACTAAAATAGATGCACGCATGGTTTTCACCAATTCATACGGTGCAAACTGATTGTCCAGTGTCGAGGTATCCGCAGTAACCGTGTCACCTTCGTAGGTCATGGTAATCCCTAGACCACCAATCAACTGCACCAAGGTATTTACATCTTTTAAATGCGGCACGTTGGTGAGCTTGGTTGGGGTTTCAGGTAAAATCATTGCTGCAAGCAACGGCAAAGCAGCATTTTTAGCACCCGAAATACGAACTTCGCCTTCGAGCTTAGTGCCACCTTGAATTAAAAATTTATCCATCTAATTTTAAGCTCCGAATAAGCTTGCTTTACGCCATTCTTCTTTAGTCATTGCACGAATAGTCACCGCATGCACTTCGCCACTTGCGATATAAGAATTTAATGGTGCATAAACAGCTTGCTGACGTGCAACAGGACGTTTGCCTTCGAATTGGTCGTCGACAATACGTAAGTCAAACTTTCCGCCTTGCCCACTAACTGCAACTTCAGCTTCAGGAAAAGCAGCTTTTAAAATTTCAGTGAGCTGTTCACTATTCATCACAAAGACCTCTTATAGGACCAACGGTGTAAAAACCTGCCATTTTACTATAAATCTGAAAAATAAATCATAAACCCGCACACTTTATATATAAAAAAAGAGGTTTAAAAAAACCTCTTTTTGCATAAAAATCAAACTAAATGGCAATAGGTTGGTAAACCTGCTGCATTTTACGGTGCTTATCAAGCTGTCTTTTTAGTTTTTCTGATAATTTTTTAATCGACGTATACATATCATCTGCTGAAGCCTGAGCAAAAAATTCAATGCCCGGTAAACGGATAATTGCTTCTGCAATATGATTGCTACTGCCTTTTTTAGTATGTTTATCGACCTGATGATCCTTGGTTAATTTCACCTGCATACTGTTCACCTGATCAATATGCTTGGTCATTTCTGCAAATTTGCAGCGAATGGTATCTTCAATAGCTGGGGTAATGCTCAAATGATGTCCACGAATTGTTATTTGCATATATCTATCCCTCACCTTCATTAGGATTAATGAGGAAAAGCCAAGACGATTTAATGACTGCAAAATAACCAGCACGCATAGAAACATCAAATCATTTTAGCTATTCCTTAAAGAAAAAAGAGGTTCATTATGTTGTCATAATGAACCTCTAGAATAGTCAGATTTTAAATTTTAGATCAAGACTTTTCGTTCAGAAGATGACGGAATATGTAACGATTCGCGATACTTTGCCACTGTCCGACGCGCTACATCAATCCCATCGTCTTTTAAAAGATTGGCAATTGCGTTATCAGACAAAGGCTTACGTGCATTCTCTTCAGCAATCAATTTTTTAATCTTGGCGCGAATTGCAGTTGAAGATGCTTCACCACCTGAAGTTGTACCCACATGGCTTGAAAAGAAATATTTCAACTCGAACAAGCCGCGTGGCGTCAGCATATATTTGTTTGTGGTCACCCGAGAAACGGTCGATTCGTGTAATTCAACTTCTTCTGCAATATCTCGAAGTACCAAAGGCTTCATCCCTTCAGCACCAATTTCTAAAAATGCACGCTGATGTTCAATGATACAGGTCGAAACTTTCAGTAAAGTTTTATGGCGCTCATCGACACTTTTAATAAAATTTTTTGCATCCAACATCTGATTACGTAAGTACTGATTATCTTCACTTTGATCAGCACGCTTAATCATATTGGCATAAAACGAGTTCACACGAAGTTTCGGCATCACATCAGGATTTAAAGCCACTTGCCATTGTTCGTTTTTCTTCATTACTACGACATCAGGAATTTGATAATCTGAGTCTTTATCTTCAAACTCAAGCCCTGGATGCGCTTTTAGGGTTTTCAATAAATCAACCGCACACTTGAGCTGTTCTTGATTTAAGCCCGTTTGTTTGATCAGTTTCGCCAGCTCATTGCTGATCAATAGTTCATAATTTTTCAGCAGATTCATGGCATCATTTCGACAAGCGGTCTGCATCGGCAAGGCTTCCAACTGTACCATTAAGCACTCGGCAAGATTCCGCGCCCCAACGCCAAGTGGGTCTAAACGCTGAATATGCTTGAGTACCACAACCACTTCGTCATCTTCAACTTCGTCGTCATAGTCCATGCTTGTTAAAAGATGTTGAACTGAAGTCGTTATTTCTGAAATATCACTGTCTAAAAAACCTTTATCGTCCAAGGAGTCAATAATGCAATAAGCAATCAACTGATCTACGTGCGAAAAATGCAACAGATTGATTTGCTCAAGCATATGCTCTTTTAAGCCCAAATGACCTTGGCGATTATCTTCTCGCTCTTCAAATTCTGCTGCGCCCAAACTGGTCGGTTGATGGGTGTAGACATCATCCCAGTCGGTATCGACAGGTAAATCATCGGGTAAATGATCTGCATTAAGTTCGTTGGTCAAATCTTTCTTATCCTGTTCTTGCTCTTGCGCACTGGATAAGCTTTCGATAGATGACTGTTCTTCTACTTTTTCTAGGAGCGGGTTGCTGTCGAGTTGAATCTGAATTTCTTGTTCAAGTTCAAGGCTCGATAATTGAAGCAATCGAATAGCTTGTTGTAATTGGGGGGTTAACGACAAAGAGTTCGAAACTTTCAATCCAACCGATAACTTCATAAAACCCTACTCGTCAATACAACTATTTTTAAAGCACGCTTTATAAGCAATTTTTGTGCCGTTTTATTTTTTATAGCATAGAAAATTCAAAAAACCTACATTTTTTGAGCAGATTGTTTTTCATTTCCTATCCAGTTTCGAACTTTATGGATGTCTTAATGCATATCAATTATTGAAAAGGATCATTAATACCTTCACACAGTCCAGAATTACACGAAACACTGCATCGGCTACTTTCACTTACTTACAAGAGTCCGTTAAATCAAAACATCTGTATCATTCTGCTTTGTTAGGCTAAAGCATAGACATTTTTTTAGGTGATTTACATGACCCAAAAAGTATTGTTCATAACCTCAAATGTAGGCGTAGAGCATGATGAGCTAATTCAGCCTCTCCATTTTCTACAGTCCAAAGGCATAGAATGTATTCATGCTGCCATTGAAGCTAGCGATGTTCGAACTGTCAAAATAGACTCAGACTCGGCAGCAAGCTATCCTCCAGATGTCGATTTGGATCATGTTCATTATGACGACTACGATTTGTTGATTATCCCTGGCGGTGCAGTTAATGTTGATCTATTACGCCACCATCCCAAAGCGCTCGAAATTATCCAAAGTTTTAGCAACCAAGCCAAACCAATAGCTGTGATTTGTCATGCACCTTGGGTTTTGATTAATACTGAACGGATTCAAGCTAAACATCTGACTTCGCATCAAAATATACGAATCGATCTGGAAAATGTAGGTGCTATATGGGTCGATGAGGCCGTTCACACATGTTATGCAGGTGGTTGGACACTCATCAGCTCACAAAGTTCAGAAGATCTTCCCGCTTTTAATCAAGTGATATTAAAAGAACTTGAATCCAATTCGTCTATTTAAGATGCCATAAAATAAAAGAGCCTGATATTGAGCAGGCTCTTTTATTCATTTTTAAAAGTTACAGACTTTTTAAGTATTCAATAATTTCTACTTGTTCCGCCATTTCAGCCAGTTGAAGCGCAGTGTATTCACCTTTGTAGTGGACATTCGCACCTTTTTCAACCAGTAGTTTCACTACATCTAGATAGCCATTTTCAGCCGCCGCTTGGAGAGCGCTATAACCTTCATCATCAGTGGAATTCACATCTACACCATTAGCGAGACTTTTTTCCACTTCAGCGAGTTCACCTAAAGATGCCGAGTACACCAGTTCAGGTAAATGCAGTTCATCATCGTTTTCAGGAAATGGGGTGATAGAATTAAATTGCATAATTTTTCCTATAGCAAATAATAACTAAGAATTTTAAACTAATTCCCGAGTGATATATTCAATCTCATCAGCTTCAAATTCTGAAATTTGTTTAGTTTCCACACCAAACTTATACCTAGGATGACCTTTAAAACAATAAATTGGATTAGATTCTTTTAAGTAACGTATCTGATCGAAGTCCTCTTTACTTAACCAGACTGAAACCGTATTTCCACCTGAACGTCTGATACCTACGAGATTGCTGTTTGGATAAAACTTATAAACGCTTCCTTTAATCTCTCTATATGAGCCTAGATAATATTCATCTTTTATAGAATTTAAATAGTCTTTTGTATTTGCATCAAAGGCAGCTATAGTTTCACGGCCTAATAACGGTGAGCCAAGACTGATCCCCTCAACTCCTCCAATCGTGTCTATTCTATTTACGATATTAGCAACTTCAGTATGGATAGCACCTATAAATATTTTTTTATTATCATCTTTTTCATTTTTTAGTCGTTCTATTACATCTCCAGTATAATACCCGACCACCCCAGAAATGACATAATCAAATGCTTTTCTTAAAGCTTCATTAATATTAGGGTCGGCAATTAATGGAACTAATGCAAATAAATCTGATCCTTTTTTTCGTGAGCCAAGTTGAAGAGCTAATTTTTCCCTAATTTCTTTTTTAGGATATGATCCCTTATATAATCTATTTTCTTGAGCTAAATGTGCTTTATGAATTATTCTTTGTAATGCTAATAAACATTCGGATAAATCGTAAATACTTACGCCATGATGTTCTAACTCATCACCAGTAAATTTTATACTTAGCAAACTTTTTTCAAATTTTTCAGTTGAATACCAATCCATTATTACTTAATACCCCACTCAATTTATTAGATTATTTATCAACCAACAATATAACATTTAAAATCATATAAATATAATTTAAAAAGAAGCCCCTTTACGAGACTTCTTTTAAATTCATCGCCTATGCTTTAGAAACTACTGGCTGACTGGCACCAATTTTTTCAGATTCATCCTCATGCATAATCAGTGCAACCGCAATAGCAGTAATCAATACAGGTAAACCCACTGCAATAAAGTTAAAGTGCGCAGGCAAATTCATACCCAACAAACTCCCGATTAAAATTGGTCCAATGATTGCACCCATACGACCAATCGCAGACGACCAACCAATCCCCGTTGAACGAACAGCAAGTGGATAGTACTGAGCGACATAGCTATAAAGAAGCATTTGCGAACCAATGGATGCAGCACCCGCCAAGAATACTAAAATATATAAAAGGAATTGATTCGATTGGAAGCCCATCAAGCTCATCACAACAGCACCCATCATCCCCAAGCACATCAGCACAGGTTTCAAATGGAAGCGATCAGCTAAGACTCCTCCACCCACAATACCAATCACAGCACCAATGTTCATCACCATCATGAACATCAAGCTATTGTCCATTGAGTAGCCTGCTGCCATCATTAACTTCGGTAACCAACTGCTTAAAGCATACATAGTCAATAAGCAGGTGAAGAACGCCACCCAAAACAACAAGGTATTTACCGCACGCCCTCGTTTAAATAAGCTCACAACATTTGCAGACTCTGGCACATCAACCTGATGCAACTCAAAAGTTGTATCTTCTTTTACCATTACTACTGGTGCTAAACGACGAACAATTTTACGTGCTTCCGCCTGACGGTTTTGTTGCACAATAAAAGTCAAAGACTCGGGCAAAAACTTCCAAATAACAGGTAATAACAACAAAGGAATACCCGCAATAAAGAACATAATTTGCCAACCAAAACTTGGAGTAAACCACGCACCTAACAATGCAGCCATTACACCACCCACAGCATAACCGCTAAACATTGTGGTTACTAAGGTACTACGCATTTTTTGTGGTGCATACTCAGATGTCAGCGCAACAAGGTTTGGCATTACTCCACCAATTCCAAGTCCTGCAAGGAAACGTAAAATCGCAAATTCCGTTGGGTTTGATGCAAAGCCACCTGCACAGGTAAGCCCGCTAAAAAGCACAATACAGATCATAATGACTTTTTTACGGCCAATTTTATCCGCCAAAGAGCCAAATATCATTGCACCAAACATCATGCCTGCTAAAGCAGTACTTGCAAGCATACCCGCCTGTACAGCACTTAAGCCCCAGTCTTCCATTAATAATGGTAATACCACACCATTAATTGCCAAGTCATAACCATCAAATAAAATAATTAGTAAACACCAAGCAACAACTTGAAAATGAAAACCCGAAAATTTTGCACGATCAATAATATCATTCACATTCACTGCTTTAGCTGACATTATTCACCTCCTATGAGCTATTGTTTCATTGCACTTTAACTAGCGCCCTTCAGTTTTTATAATGTGCTAATTTAGCCCAAACAGAAGTCATTCACCAAAGTAATTTGGTGTTATATTCACACAATTTATAGTGATATAAAAATTCAACATTAGTCTAAATAAGTGATTTAATTCGCATTAAAAATAAATAAAACCAATCATTAACACTTGGCTTTTTGATATGAAATAAAATAATAATTAACAATAAAGACCTAATTTAAATTAGATATAAATATAATACTTAGTTCATAACTAAAAAATTAAATAGATATAGAAAGGTTCATTTAAATAATAATTATGACTATTTAGGATATTTTATTTAAGTACGATAAACCTCAATTAGACGATTGATTCGTTTATTTTTTATATTTTTAATCTTCCGCACATAAAAAATCCCCCTCAGCTT
>NZ_JAVWVO010000009.1:0-49823 GCF_036666595.1 Acinetobacter sp.
TTTTACCACTTGGGCTAAATCCTTGTTTCTCAACAAGTTTTAATCAACATCACCGCCGATGGATGTGCATTCTACAGTATTTCTAATCCCTTGCAACACCTTTTCTCAATAAATATTTCTGCATGTTTATTTTTCAAACTCATAAAAACATAAGTTATTGTTATTTATATAAAATATTTTTTAATAAATTTATCCACTTCCCTAGCTAGCGCCATAAACCACACCATCACACTCGCACAAATTAAACTTAATCTATTGTTTTTATTTATTTAAATAAAAATATCTCAAAATAAATCTTAAATATTTTACTTAAATCGCTGTTTCTTTCTACTTTTTATGGTGAATATCCACCCACAATGCTGTTTTCTCTGTCAATTTCTATCTTAGAACCAAAAACAGCCATGCTATTTCTAGAATGGCTGTTTCCGATCATCACAATATATTTAGAACTTCATACTGATACGAGCCCAATAATTGCGACCCGTATTGTTAAATTGTTCAGTGCCAACTTGACCATCCACACCAACACCCAACTTATTTAAGTGTTCGGTATAGGTTTTATCAAGAACATTATCGATACCGACAGCAAGATCAACATCATTCATCACTCTATAGCTCGCATTCAACGCGAGTGTGCTAAAACCTTTACTCTCGCCAATGTCATAACCCACGATATTACCTTTATTGAGGTTAATACGATCCTGCTTTGCCACTGCACGCCATAATAAGCCTAAAGAATATTTATCTTGTACATATCTTAAATTGAAACGCCCTTCTAAAGGTGCAACCTGAGGCAATGGATCATTATTATCCGTAATTTCTCCCCATGCATACATGGTACTAATATCAGCTTGAATCGCATCGGTAAATTGATAACCCACACCTGCTTCTGCACCTGCAATCACCGCATCAACATTTTTAGCACCCGCGCTAAAAGAAGAACCATGGCTATGACCACCCATTCCTGTGGTTGGGTGATTATGATAACTCAATAAAATAAAGTCATTCACTAAACCTGCATACGCAGAAACCCAAGAGCTAAATGCACCACGTTCGTGTTGATAGCCCATATCCAACTGTAAAGTTTTTTCAGTATCAAGATCGTTAAATGTTGGCTTTGACATGCCTGTATTGCCATGTGCTGTACTAAATAATTCCCAATAATCAGGTACTCGCTCTACATAACCCAAACCAATATAAGATTTGGCATAATGTTCAGGATGCTGATTTTCTAAACGAATAAATGCACTTGGCAAGGTTTCTTTACGTTCATCATTCAGTTTAAGTGCATCAATTTTTACTTGATCAATTCGTGCGCCTGTCACCAATTTATAGGCATCATTCAATTGATATGTTAATTCCCCAAAAGCACCATAAGAATGAAACTTCATATTGGTGGCTAAAGGCATATTCATCATCATGGATTTCATACTGCCAGCATGGTGATTTTGCTGAGAATCAATTCCTGTAATCAGGCTCAATTTATCCCATTCACTGGTCATGGCTAAACGGCTATTTAAAGTACGGCGTGTGACCTGCATTTCTGATGGATTTGCTACCATCTTGTGTGTTGTCATGTCATGAGTCATTGGCGGTGTACGCAAAC
Organism: Acinetobacter sp.; assembly: GCF_036666595.1. GTDB lineage: Bacteria > Pseudomonadota > Gammaproteobacteria > Pseudomonadales > Moraxellaceae > Acinetobacter. The sequence continues at coordinate 1,607 of NZ_JAVWVO010000009.1, forward strand.
GGAAATTATCCATCACATGATCGTTATAGCTATAGTTGATCTGCCCTTCAACTTTTTGAATAACATCCGTTAGATTTTTCTTTTCAAATCTTAAGCCTAGGCTTTCACGGGCAAACTGTGAGCCATCCATCGTTCGACCTGCGTATTCAGCCTCTCCATCGGCTTTTCCACCTATCAGTTCAACCCATGTATCGTCATCGGGCGTCCAGCCTAAAGCTAAATCGGTATTCCAACGCTCCCAAGCAGAAGGAACTGTATTACCATCACCATCTTGGTAACGATTTGACTCAGAACGATTGGCATTTAGACGAATATATTTTTTCTCATCACCCACCGCCGCTTCAATATTATGATCAAGACGACCAAATGAGCCGATTAAAACGCTGGCTTGTCCAAGGTAGTTTTTATCTTTCGATAATTGCGGTTTTTGTCGTTCGAAAATAACCGTTGCCGCCGAACCCGTATTGGCATATTTAACCGTTTGAGGGCCCTTAATGACAGAAATACGATCATAACTTTCAGGCTGAATATAAGACGTTGGCGCATCCATACGTGCAGGACAAGCGCCTAAGTTTTCAGTGCCATCAGATAAAATTTTAATGCGTGAACCAAACATACCGCGGAAAGTCACATCGCCATTGGTTCCACCACTTTTGATTGAACTAAAGCCAGGAATACTTTGTAAATAATCTGCGCCATCTGTTGCAGGAACAGGTTGAATAGGCTGTTTTGGATCTGCATGAATAATTAAACCATTGGCATCATTATTCAGCTGAGCAGTGACCACGATTGGTGCTAATTGGGTAGCGTCATGATCTTGCTGTGCAGCGATACTGCTTGAAGAATAACAAGCGATACAAATTGCAGCCGATAAAGGCTGTAAAAAGAATTGAGGTTGAGCCATTTTCTTTCTCTTAAATCATAATAAAACAAGGCTGGAGTCAATGAAGACCCTAGAAAAATAAGTTTTGATTTATGCAAAAAGTGGCGGGGCTCGCCCTTGAGGAATCAGAAAGAGTCGTTGTAATGCAAAATAAACATGCCAAAACGTGTCTTGAAATGCAATTAAGCGGACTTGTATACGATCTAGAACAGCTTTGACCTCCAACTCAGGGGGTAAAACTAAATTGCCATAGACCGTACAATATTGGCATTGATGGCTTGCATCATGATGATTGTGTTCAGCAGGTTGTGAACTGAGTTCATGCTTAGCCTGCATTTCATGATGATGTGTGGAATGCTTTTCAGCATGAGAACTGAGATGTTCAACTGGTTTGAGTAAAAGCGCACGCGAAATGGTTTCACAGACCGGCGCAATTTGATATTGCGTCGGTAGTAAAGGCTGTAAAAAAACAGCAATCTGTAAAAACACGGCTACACAAGACAGTAGCAACGCAGCTCTAAAAAACAATCCATTCCATCCGAATTGGGAACGCGGCCAGTATAACAAAGCCCAATCGAAATTGGGCTCACTTTAAAGATGATTTTTAAGCAAAAAAACTTAACCGCGTTTTACAGCTACTTTGTCTTTTTGGCGCTGACGCGTCAATTTTTCCACTTTTTCACGTGCGCGTTGACGCTTCAGTGGTGACAAATAGTCGACGAACAATTTGCCATTTAAGTGATCCATTTCATGTTGAATGCAAACAGCGAGAAGTTCGTCAGCTTCGATCTCAAATGCTTGACCTTCAAGGTTAATTGCTTCGATCTTTACGCGTGACGGGCGCTCAACTTTGTCGTATATTTGGGGAACTGATAGGCAGCCTTCTTCATAGGGCTGCGTTTCTTCAGTCAATGGGGTAACTTTGGGGTTAATGAATACCAAAGGTTGATCTTTATGTTCAGATAAGTCCATGACAATCAACTGAATATGATGATCAACTTGTGTCGCGGCAAGTCCAATGCCTGGCGCTTCATACATGGTTTCAAACATATCTGCAGCCAGCTGACGAATTTCATCAGTAACTTCTTCGACGGGTTCTGCAATGGTACGAAGACGGGGATCAGGAAAACTTAAAATAGGTAATAAGGCCATACTGCGTCCTCAATTATGCCATTGATCAAAAAACCAAATGAAGGGAATGCTTGATCAAAAAAATGTGTGTAATATCGTTATTATAACGCAACTACATACATAATTTTAGGAATTATGATAATGAAAAAGGTTTTTATGGGCATGCCATCTTTTAGTGCCTTGGGGTTTAAGCAACACATGTTAGCACTTGCGGTTTGCGTAAGTGTTGGCGCAGGCGTCATTTCAACTGCTCAAGCGGCGCCTACACGAAATTACAATCCACCTGCTTTAAAAGCCAATGCACCAAATGTTTATATGGTGAAAAAAGGCGATACCCTGTGGGATATTTCTAAACGTTTTCTAAATAATCCTGTGCGTTGGCCTGAAATTTGGGCCAGCAATAGACACGTCAAAAATCCGCATTGGATTTTCCCAGGTGACCGCTTACTGATGTGTACTCATGAAGGCCGTCCAATTATTGGTAAAGACGAAGGCGATGGCTGTGAAGGGATTATTCGTCGTTATACAGGCGGCACTAAACTTCAACCTCAAGCACGCGTTGAGTCTTTAAACAATGCCATTCCTGTCATTCCACTGGAATACATTAAAAACTGGCTTGAACACAGCACTATTCTTTCAGAGGAATCTTTGGAAGGTACACCGTATATCGTTGGTGCTGCCGATCAGCGTGTGATTGCAGGTAAAGGCCAAACTGTTTATGCACGTGGCCAAGGCATTGAAGTCGGTCAACGCTACGCGATTTACCGTGAAGGCGAACCGTACATTGTGACGGATGCAGAGGGCAACAAACAAAATCTAGGTCTAGAATTGACTCAGGTTGGTTCAGCCATTGCCATTCGTGGTGAAAATGACATGTCCACTTTAGAAATCACAGATTCGTATAATTCTGAAGTACGTCGTGGTTATCGCGTACTGCCTGAATACGACGCCATGCTTCCAACCTTGTTCTACCCAACACATGCACAAGATGTGACTGATGGTGGACAAGTGGTTCGTGTTCAAGGTTCGATTGGTCTAGCTGCGAAGCATTCAGTTGTAACCATTGACCGTGGCACAGTGGATGGGGTTCAATCGGGTTATGTGTTCTCGGTTAGTCAAAAGGGTCAAGAAATTCGTGATCCGAAAACCAATGAAAAACTGACCCTTCCAACAGAGCGTATCGGCAACATCATGGTCTTTAAAACCTTTGACCGTGTCAGCTATGCTTATGTGCTCGACAGCGAACTACCAATGAACTTGGGCGCGAAACTTTCTCCCTCTGTAGTGGATGAATAATCCGTTGCCTTAAGGTGTATATATGCTGAACTCTTTATCACATGAACAGATTGCAACAATCACCCTGTGGTATTTAGTTCAGCATTCTTTATCGAGCTTTCAAAAACTACAGCAGCATTTTGGCACAAGCACAAAAGCTGTTGCTGCCTCCAATCTTCAGATCTGGGCAAATCTCGGCTTACACAAAAGTCATCTACAACGTGTCGTAGAAATTCAAACACCTGCTGGCCAAACCAAATTACAAACTTTACTGCATGACGTCCAAGCCAGTTGTGATTATATTTTGCTTGATAGTGAAAGTTATTATCCCTCGCAGCTGCTGCCCTATTCTGACCGACCACCCATTTTATTTGGTCAGGGCAATCCACAAAGTTTACTCCAACCTCAAGTTGCTATCGTCGGTAGTCGAAAACCCAGTCCGCACGGCAAACAAGTGGCTTATGACTTTGCCTATTACCTCGCCGAAAAAGGCTTTTATATTTGCAGTGGTTTAGCTGAAGGTATTGATGCAGCTGCACATCAGGGTGGCTTAAAACATCAACGTACCATTGCCGTGATGGGCACGGGCTTAGATCTCACCTATCCTTCCCAACATCAAACACTGCGTACGCAAATATTAGAAAATAATGGCTGTATTATTACTGAGTTTTTACCTCAAACCCCGCCTTTAAAACGTAATTTCCCACGGAGAAACCGCATCGTCAGTGCACTGAGTTTAGGGGTTGTGGTTGCAGAAGCAGCACTCGAAAGTGGCTCTATTGGCACAGCCAAGTCTGCTGCTGAACAAGGCAAGACGATTTTTGCGATCCCCGGTCATATTTACAGTGAACACCATCAAGGCTGCCATCAACTGATCCGAGAAGGGGCGATTTTGGTCGATCATCCTGAGCAAATCATTGAAGACTTGGCACTCCCCACTCAATGGCATAGTCAATCCCAGTCGCAAGAAACCACCCCAAGTGCTAGTATTGAGATCCCATCTGATTTACTCGAACTTTATAATCAACTGGATTGGGTGGGACAAAATATGGATCAACTTAATTTCAAACTCAACACCGATATTGCCACACTTACCAGCCAGTTAATGGAACTGGAGATTTTAGGGCTCGCACAACAACAGGCTGGCAATTATCTGCGTTGCCGTTCCAGCCAATAAGGTTCACAATAACCCTTTATGAATCAATAAAAGGTACAAAGTGTAATGATTACCACCTCTGTGACTGAAGCGGCGCAATGTTTAAAACAAGGTCAAGTTTTAGCATATCCAACAGAAGCAGTATGGGGTTTAGGCTGTGATCCGTATAACGAACAGGCTTTTCTAGATATTTTGCAGATCAAGCAACGCCCGATTGAAAAAGGGGTGATTTTACTGGCTGGGCAAATTGCTCAAGTTGAACCACTTTTAGAACATTTAGATCCCCACATCCGTCAGCAGGTGATCGAGAGTTGGAGCGATCGCAGTCCATCAGAACGCGCAACCACGTGGTTGCTACCTGCAAATGAACATATTCCGACATGGATTAAAGGCAATCACCCTAAAGTTGCTGTACGGGTAAGCACACATCCGATTTGTGTGGCGCTTTGCAATGCCTTTCAAGGCTTCATTGTCTCAACCAGTGCCAACCCCGCTGGATTGCCACCTGCCCGTTCACTACAAGATGCCAATCACTACTTTGCCCAACAGGTCGATTATCTGAATGGTGACCTAGGCTTGAGCCAGGAACCGAGTCGCATACTCGATGCCGAAACTGGCGCAGTGGTTCGCGCCTAAAAGCATGCTATTTCTCAGGATTTTTACTGAAAAATAGACAAAAAAAAGCTCAGCCATATAGGGATGGCTGAGCATAAAAAAGGATGTGTAATCACATCCAGAGGGTCTGAAAACTGATGAGCAAACACTTAATACACGTTTTGACATTGGCCTAAGTTTGCAGTGCGCGTATTATGTAGCAAATTGCTTTTCTAAACAAATAGATTTTTTATATTAAAAACAGCGTTAAAACGCTGATTAATGGAGATAATTAAATTATAATTCAAATTATCTACCTATTTTTAATCAGCTTTTGCATACATTAAATACATTCATTATCTAAAATAGCATTAATAAATTAACTTATTAATGAATTATTCTATTAAAAAAATAATTCAAATGATTATTTTTTAACCCAAATCAATCCATCGAGTTTGCTAAAGGTACCGTTTTTAATGCTGTTTTACGCTGTGCCAGTAAAATACCACAGATAATGACCACTCCACCGACCGTATGATAAACCGTCCACGCCTCTTTCAACCAGACATAGGCAATCACTGCGGTAAAGACCGGCATCAAGTTCATGAAAATACTGGTTCGATTCGGCCCTAAATGGGTAATGGCCAACATCCATAGTAAAGGCGCAACCAAAGAAGGGAAAATGCTGGCATACATAACACTTGCTGCATTTTGACTATTGATTGAATCGAGACCGAAATAGGCAATAAAAGGTAAATGGTAAAGCAGTGCAAAAAAGATCTGCACATAGAGGCTCAACATCAAGGGAATTTGCAATTGCCACTTTTTCAAAAACACCCCATAGAAGGCATAGAAGAATACCGCAACCACCATCAGGACATCACCCAAATGCCCACCCGATTGAACTAGGCCTGCAAGATTGCCCTGCCCAATGATATAAACCAAACCTGCAAAAGATAAAATACTCCCGATCATCGCAAAACGATTTGGAATATCTTTTAAGATCAGCAGTGAAACAAAAATGGTGAAGATCGGAATAAAGGCATTAATCAGTCCCATATTGGTCGCAGTCGTATAGTGCGCTGCGGTGTAGGCTAAGCCCTGATACAACACCAGACCAAATGCACTTAGCACTGCCAACTGACCCAAATGCACTCGGATTAATGCCCACTGCCGACATAAAGGTCGCACGACAAAAGGCGTTAAAAGAATGAAGGCAAAGAACCACCGATAAAAACTAATACTGACTGGCGAAATGAAATCAGCTACATAACGCGTGACGACAATATTGATCGACCAAATGAGTACGGCAATGATAGGGAGACTCAAAGCCCAATACATACGTTGTGGTGTGGTACTCATTCTTTTTCCCGTTTAGCTTTTGTTTGCAACAATTTAAATGAATGGTAAAACATTTTTATGATTTATTCGAATATCATTTGGGTATCACACATAATTGATACATTTATCTTAAAATTATAAAATTCATAAAAAACAGAATATTAATGGCACTTAAAACTATACATTTCAATAAATTGATGTCTTTCAGCAGCTTCACTCTACAAAAACACCATAGAACAATGTCAACGATCTCTGCATCGTATTGATGCTGTTCTAGCGAACGTATTTTTTAATTGATTGGTCATTGCTCTTAGACTCTGGCTTGCAAAAACATATTTCCCGATAGAAGGATGTCGTTATGAAAAAGTTACTTTTAACCACAGTTTGTATGGCCACACTCACGTTGGCTGCGTGCGAAAAAAAAGGAACTGAGCCAGCCGTTGAACAAACGACGTCTGCATCTGAAGCGACCTCAACCGAAGCAACCACTATCGTTGCTAATCACAGCAATAACAATATTGCCGATATTCAAGCCGATTTGTTAGCCGTACAAACGCTATCGAATGCCAAAGCTCAAGAAGCCGCCGCGTTTCAAAAAGAAGTGAGTGCAACCTTAGAGAAAAAGGATCCCGCTCAAATTAAAACCATGGTTGAAAAAACAGAAACCTATGTGAAGCAATTTAATGATGAATTGGATGCCTTAACCTTAAAAAGTGCTGAAGTAGATGCTTTACGTGAAAAAATGCAGGATGCCAATGATCTGGGTGTAGAGCTCACCAAAGAAAGTACAGATGCAACGCCAGATAGCGCGAAAATCACCGAACTACAAAACAAAGCCACTGAATTGCAGAAATCGATCATTGCTGACGTAACGGCTTTGGAAGCTAAAGTCAAAGCGGCTCCAGCATCTTAATGACCTCCCCACCCTTTAAAGCAAGCCTTGGCTTGCTTTTTTGTTGCGATCAATCCGTAAATGGGCGTGACTTTGTCGAACGCTTCCAACACAATAAAATGCACATCGTATAAGGACACGCAAATGAGCACTTCGATTTATAACATTCCTGTCAAATCCATTCAGGGCGAAGACATCAACTTAAACCAATACCAAGGTAAAGTTCTCTTGGTGGTGAATGTGGCATCTAAATGTGGCCTCACACCGCAGTACGAAGGTTTAGAAAAACTCTATCAAGACAAAAAATCACAGGGTTTAGAGATTCTAGGTTTTCCTGCCAACAATTTCTTGGCACAAGAACCAGGTTCAGATGCTGAAATTCAAGAATTTTGCTCTTTAAACTATCAAGTGGATTTTCCGCTTTTTTCAAAAATCTCGGTCGCAGGGGATGACAAACATCCGTTATATGAAACGCTCACCCAAGCGGTGCCTGAACGCATCGGTGAAGGCCCTTGGTGGAAAGACTTGGTGGACTATGGTTTAACACCGAATGAACCACCGGAAGTGCTGTGGAACTTTGAGAAATTCTTAATCAATAAAAATGGCGAAGTGGTTGCGCGTTTTGCACCGGACATTACGGCCAATGATCCGCGTATTGTCGATGCTATCAATGCTGAATTGGCCAAATAAGCCTAGAGCTGTTTATAAGCAGTCGAATTTAACGGCTGCTTATATTTTCTTTTTTTTAAATGAGTAATAACATTCAAATCGGCTCAATCTTCATGATTTCTTCTTTATTTTGATGATTTTACAACACTTCATTCACGATCAATCAAATACTTCACTCTATGATGCATCTATCCGCTCAAGACAACCAAAAGTGAAGCTCATGCATACATTTATAAAAGCAGCTATTTTATCTATCTCAACGGCATTGATTGCCCTTCCTGCACTAGCAGCATCACAAGAACAACATCAGCAACATCACGCAGCTCAGTCACACGGACATGCGCAACAGCACCCATCAAATGGACATCAACAGCCAACTCAAGCCACTGTAAAGAAAGCCAAGCGTCCATCTCAAGACTGGAAAGCAGGTCAAAAACTCCCAAGCGCTTACCATAGCAATGCCTATAAAGTAGATCATCAAAAATACAAAAAACTCAGCAAACCCGGTAAAAACCAACAATGGATTAAGGTAAATGGCGACTATGTACTGACAGACATTCGCAATCACTCCATTATTAAAATCATCGCTGGTTAAACTGCTGTAAATGAAGAGTGCTCAGGCACTCTTTTTTTGTTTTAAAAAGTTTTGTTATGACTTTGAAACCCAGCATTTTATCTACACATTTTGCCCTTATATTAAAAAACACATAGCCCAATACTGATTTGATGATGAAAAAACTTTTACAAAACTTGGTTCTTCCTTTTGCACTGTTTAGTTCAGGCATCCTACTCATTGGCTGTGAGCAAGCAACAGAGCCGAATCAGCAAGACATCCAGACTGAGACCTCTGAGCAACACCAATCAGCGAATACACAAAGCCCTGAAAAAGCTGAACTGAAAAGTGGCAACATGCTCTATATCGTGCGTGATGTGGCAGATATGCAATTAAAAGCAGGTGAATACGTCACTCAGCTGCAAGAAACCCAAAGTGACTTGCAGGCCGCAATTGAACAGCATGATCAACAACAGTTGCAACACGCAGCAACAGCTTTGCAACAACAGCTCACAGGTTTCAATAATGCCTTGAATGGTCTGAATCTTAAAACTCAAGAAATCAATGATATCCGTGAAAAACTACTGTCTGCCAACCAACAAGTTTTAGATTCACCTTTTTTAAATGGACAGGTGGATTTTAGCCAAGTCGACTTTAAAAAGATGCAACAGCAAATGGGCACGATCCAATCTGAAATGTTGAAATTGGCTTCAATGATGATTCCTCAGCAAGCTGAGAATGATAGTTCAAACACAAACCAATCTTAAAACATGTAAATATTGGTGCTTTCAGCGATAAAGTGGGAGAAAATGACTGCAACCGTTTTCTCCCACTTTGATTGAGGCTCGATCTCACACATGCAGCTGATTATTTTTATGGGCATCCAAGCTTCGGGAAAATCGAGCTATTATCTGCTGAATTTGGCACATAGCCATTTGCGCATCAACCTCGACATGCTGAAAACACGGCATCGTGAAAAAATCATTTTTGAAGCAGGACTGGCCTCAAAAACCAAAATGGTGATTGACAATACCAACCCTACACTAGCCGATCGGGCACGTTATATTGCCAATGCACAGGCCGCAGGCTTTGAAATTGTTGGCTATTTCTTTGAGACTGAGCTCAAAGGTGCACTGGAACGCAACCACTTACGTGAAGGTAAAGCCTGCATTCCTGAAGTCGGGATCAGAGCCACCGCTCAAAAATTTGAACCACCACACTATGCTGAAGGCTTTGATGCACTGTATAAAGTTCGTATTCTCGGGCAAGGTGAATTTTCAATTTTACCCATACAGATTTGAAGCTTTAATGAAAAAACATTAACTATTTCTCATTTTTAGGCTACCATGTACAAATAAGAAACACACAAAAACATTTTTATAATGAAAAAAGTCATTCTTGTGATCGCCTGTTTAGCAATCATCGTCTTTGGCGGGATGCACTTTTTAATGCCTGAAAAAACCACGCCACACTTAACACAGTTTTTTTCTAAAGAGCATAAAGAGGTTCAACGTATTCAGGACTGGCTCAAATACAAACAACAGCAGCAATTACTTTTGGTGGATGTTGTCAGCCCTGTCAGTCCCAAACAACAAGGCGCTTATGCTGAATACATCAAACAAAAAATTGAGCTCAACCAACAAAATATTCAGCGCCTGCAACTCAGCCGCTATCAAACCAAAGCGTTTAAAGAGCTACAACAGCTCGAAATTCATGCGCTAGAGCAATGGAATACCTTATTCCAAACGCATATTGTAGATGCCTTCGTTGAACAACAACATTTCACTGAAATTCCAGCCGAAGAATACCAACAATTTGATGCTGAAGCGCGCTATGCCTTACAAAAACAAGAAATTTTAGTTCTCGAACACTTACAACAATTACTGCAACACAACAGCCCATATCTGTCCGATATCGATCATAGCCTGCTCAGTGATTGGCTTTATTACCAACTGATGCAACATGAAATTCATCCAGTTATCTCTGAATGGTTGGAAGTCGAAACAGATATGCCTGATCGAAGCCGTCAAGATGCGATGCAAGACTTAAGGCTTTATAAGCGGTTTAACCCGAATACTGATGAATATAAGTACATCATGTCACTCGAAACACAGCTCTGGCATGCCGAACACCCATCTTCAAATTTGCTTGTACAACTGTCTAATACCATGTCAAATTCGGATATCGAAATCGATCCAGAGATTGTGATTCCTGAAGATGAGCCTCAGGTTGAACAAATCAAAAAGTTGATCGAGATGCAGCAAGATACCGTTAGCCGCATGATGTTCAGCCAATTGCGTCAGAGCTTTTTGAAATAAATTTAAAACAATGCTTTGAGCTCATACCTCATCAAAACAAAGACTGTTCCTGAGTTTTGCTCTGTGCTAACCATTCTTTAAAAGCCTTTTGCATGGCGTGACGCTCATATGGCTTGGCTAAACGTGCTTCCATCATTGAAAAATCACCCTTATAAGCTGCTTCAATCAGGGCTTTGGTCAGCTCCTGAATACTCGCGCGACCCCGATGTTCATATTGTAATATTTCTTCTGAAGTCAGTACCAAATCCCAACACGACACCACTGAACTCATATCGACTGCAATACTCAGATAATAATGCTCAAAATCTTGGTAAAGTTCCCAAAAGTGGGATTCATGCGCAATCAGGTTCATCTTCATCTTCGCTTACAGAGAAGCTTTCAAAATATAACTTCTGTTGAATAAAAGATATGCAACTTTAGATAGCTATGTCCTTGCTTAACGAAATATATCAAGCATAGGAGCATTGATTCAGATGAATTTTAAAAATTGTGTATTCAAAATATTCTACAAGCCAACGTACAGTTAAAAGACGAAGCACTATCATGCAAAACAAAGATTGCATGTATGCAGCAGACCAATCCAGTCCATTTGAACAATGACAACTAAGAAACCAACAAACTCATCATGAAATAAGCAATTGACGCATTTTGATCAACAGACATAAAAAAAGCCACCTTTCGGTGGCTTTTTTTAATCTCAAACCGTCTCTTATTGAGCGCGATTTTTGATTTTGCGGATGGTTTCCAACTGAGCAGCAGTTTCTGCAAGAGCAGCCAAAGCAGCAGCCGAGTCCAAGTCGCTCTTTTGATTTGCAAGCAATTGTTCAGCGTGTTTACGCGCTTCAAGAATTGCTGCTTCATCTAAGTTTTCTGCACGGACTGCAGTATCTGCAAGAACCGTAACAACATGCGGTTGAACTTCTAGAACACCACCAGATACATAGATTAACTCTTCTGTACCGTTTTCAAGCAGAACACGGATTGTACCCGGCTTGAGTAAAGTTACTAGTGGCGCGTGACCAGGCATAATACCTAACTCACCACCAGCACCTTTAGCAATTAGCATCGTTACAGTGCCAGAGTACAAAGACTCTTGAACACTTACAACATCACACTGCATAGTCGACATGAGAATCTCCTAAATTAGGTAACTAATTAAAGTTTCTCAGCTTTAGCAATTACTTCGTCAATACCACCAACCATATAGAACGCTTGTTCTGGAATGTGGTCATATTCACCAGCTAAAAGACCTTTAAAGCCACGAATCGTTTCTTTAAGCGGTACAAGTTTACCAGGAGCACCAGTAAACACTTCAGCTACGTGGAACGGTTGAGAGAAGAAACGTTGAATTTTACGCGCGCGGTAAACAGTCAACTTATCTTCTTCAGCCAATTCGTCCATACCCAAAATTGCGATGATGTCTTTAAGCTCTTTATAACGTTGCAAAATATTCTGTACAGAACGTGCAATTTCATAATGCTCAGCACCAACAACTAAAGGATCTAGCTGACGTGAAGTTGAGTCAAGTGGATCGATCGCTGGGTAAATACCAGAAGATGCGATATCACGACTCAATACAACAGTTGCGTCTAAGTGAGCAAACGTTGTCGCAGGCGATGGATCTGTTAAGTCATCGGCAGGTACATAAACCGCTTGGATCGAAGTGATCGAACCAGACTTAGTTGATGTAATACGCTCTTGAAGAAGACCCATTTCCTCTGCAAGTGTAGGCTGATAACCTACTGCAGATGGCATACGACCTAGAAGTGCAGACACTTCGGTACCAGCCAATGTGTAACGGTAAATGTTGTCAACGAACAACAATACGTCACGGCCTTTACCGTTTTCGTCTTTCTCATCACGGAAATATTCAGCCATAGTAAGACCAGTCAACGCTACGCGTAAACGGTTACCCGGTGGCTCATTCATCTGACCGTAGACCATTGCTACTTTGTCTAGAACGTTAGAATCTTTCATTTCGTGATAGAAGTCATTACCTTCACGAGTACGCTCACCAACACCAGCAAACACAGATAAACCTGAGTGAGCTTTCGCGATGTTGTTGATCAATTCCATCATGTTTACAGTTTTACCAACACCGGCACCACCGAACAGACCAACTTTACCACCTTTAGCAAACGGGCAAAGTAAGTCAATGACTTTAATACCAGTTTCTAAAAGATCAGTAGAAGCAGCTTGTTCTGCATATGAAGGTGGTTGACGGTGAATCGGCAAACGCGCTTCAGTTGCAACTGGACCAGCTTCGTCGATAGGGCGTCCTAAAACGTCCATGATACGACCCAAAGTCGCTGTACCCACTGGTACAGAAATTGGTGCTTCAGTATTCGTAACTGTTAAACCGCGCTTAAGACCTTCAGTAGATCCCATTGCGATGGTACGAACTACGCCATCACCAAGCTGTTGCTGAACTTCTAATGTAGTTTCAGTACCAACAACTTGTAGAGCGTCATAGATCTTAGGAACGCTATTACGTTCAAACTCGACGTCGATAACCGCGCCGATGATCTGAATGATACGACCGCTATTCATTGCTGTCTCCTCAATTCAAAATAATGTTAAACGGCAGCGGCACCACCAACGATCTCAGAAATTTCCTGAGTAATCGCGGCTTGACGCAGCTTGTTATAAATAAGTTGTAGGCTCTTGATCAAATCACCTGCGTTGTCCGTTGCAGCTTTCATTGCAACCATACGAGCTGACTGCTCACACGCGATGTTTTCGATCACGCCTTGATATACCACAGACTCGATATAACGAACCAATAAGCCATTTAAAAGCTGTTCAGCTTCAGGCTCATAGATATAATCCCAACCGTATTGACGGTTAAGGGTCTTGTCTTCTTCAGCAGCAGCCAAAGGAACAAGTTGTTCGATCTTTTGATTTTGAGTCATGGCATTGACAAAGCCGTTTGACACAAGATAAATACGATCTAACTCGCCTTTATCAAATGCGTCTAACATCACCTGTACAGAACCAGATAACTGTTCAAGGCTTGGTGTATCACCGACATTTGTCGTAGCACCCAGCACTTTACCGCCGTAGTTTTTAAAAAACGAAACCGCTTTTTGACCAATTAAAGCAAATTGAACTTCAATTGACTGCTCTTGTTGCTGTTGTACGTGTTTAACCACTTTTTTGAACAAGTTAATGTTCAAACCACCAGCAAGGCCACGATCTGAAGACACAATGATATAGCCAACGCGCTTCACAGGGCGTTCAACCATATAACGGTGTTTGTATTCAGGATTCGCTTGAACCAAGTGAGCAATTACACGGTGCATATTTTCGGCATACGGACGGCCTTGAGCCATGCGCTCTTGCGCACGACGCATCTTAGAAGCTGCTACCATCTGCATCGCGCGAGTAATTTTCTGCGTGCTTTTGATACTAGCTACTTTGGCGCGAATTTCTTTTAAATTTGCCATACGCTTAACCTAGTATTCGAAGGCCCTTTCGAGCCCTCGAAGGTTGATCCGTGAACCAAACCAAAACTAAATCCAACTGAAGTTGAAATTAGTAAGTTTGAGTCGCTTTAAAGCTTTCAATACCTGCTTTGATTGCAGCTTCGATGTCTTTGTTGTAATCACCAGTTTCATCGATGTTTTGCATTAACGCAGCATTTTCTGAACGGAAGTAAGAGATTAACGCAGCATCAAAGTCTACGATTTTCTTCACTTCAACGTCAGCCATGTAGCCTTCGTTAGATGCATAAATTGAAACAGCTTGGTCAGCAATTGAATATGGAGCATATTGTTTTTGCTTCATTAATTCAGTTACACGTTGACCATGTTCAAGTTGCTTACGAGTTGCTTCATCAAGGTCAGAAGCGAACTGAGCAAACGCTGCCAATTCACGGTATTGCGCCAAAGCAGTACGGATACCACCAGACAATTTTTTGATGATCTTAGTCTGCGCTGAACCACCAACACGAGATACAGAGATACCCGCGTTCACAGCAGGACGAATACCTGCGTTGAATAATGATGTTTCAAGGAAGATCTGACCGTCAGTGATCGAAATTACGTTCGTTGGTACGAATGCAGATACGTCACCCGCTTGAGTTTCAATGATTGGTAATGCAGTTAATGAACCAGTTTGGCCTTTAACTTCACCATTCGTGAATTTCTCAACATAGTCAGCAGAAACGCGCGAAGCACGCTCAAGAAGACGAGAGTGAAGATAGAATACGTCACCTGGATACGCTTCACGACCTGGTGGACGACGTAATAACAATGAAATTTGACGGTAAGCAACAGCTTGCTTAGACAAATCATCATAAATGATTAGTGCATCTTCACCGCGGTCACGGAAGTATTCACCCATTGTACAGCCAGAGTATGGAGCCAAGTACAACATTGCTGCTGGATCGGCTGCAGCTGCTGCTACAACAGTGGTATACGCCATAGCGCCAGTTTCTTCTAGCTTGCGCACAACGTTAGCAATAGTCGATTGTTTTTGACCAATAGCTACGTATACACATTTAATGCCAGAGTTTTTCTGCGCGATGATCGCATCGATCGCCATCGCTGTTTTACCAGTTTGACGGTCACCAATGATCAACTCACGCTGACCACGGCCTACAGGGATCATTGTATCTACTGATTTATAACCAGTTTGTACAGGTTGATCCACTGATTGACGCCAAATTACGCCTGGTGCTACTTTTTCAACAGCATCAGTTAATTTTGCATCAATTGGGCCTTTACCATCAATTGGGTTACCCAAAGCATCTACTACACGGCCTAAAAGTTCTGGACCAACCGGAACTTCTAATACACGACCTGTGCAACGCGCTTTTTGACCTTCTTGAAGGCTTAAGTAGTTACCTAAAACAACGACGCCCACTGAATCCTGTTCTAGGTTCAGTGCCATACCGTATAAGCCGCCGTCGAATTCGATCATTTCACCGTACATTGCATCAGCAAGGCCGTGAATACGCACAATACCGTCGGAAACCATAACAATGGTCCCTTCGTTCTTAGCGGTCGCGCTGGTGTCCAGATCGCCGATACGCTGTTTAATGAGCGCACTGATCTCGGATGGATTCAGTTGTTGCATTGCGCTATACCTCAATCTTTTTAAAGTTCAGTCTTCATATGCAATTAAGCAAGAAGACGAGTCCGCATTTTTTCTAGCTTGTTAAGCGCAGAATCATCTATCACTTGGTCGCCTGCACGAATAACAACACCAGCAATAAGCTCTGGTTTAACTTCTACAGAAACATTTACTGCAGCTTCGAATTTTTTCTCTAAAGCATGTGCAAGTAATTGTTCTTGTACAGAAGTCAATGGGAATGCAGATTCAATCACTACATCCACAGTATTGTTATTCTGTGATTTGAGCTGCTCGTATTCAGCAGAAATTTCAGGAAGAAGCACCAAACGGTTGTTTTCAGCAAGCAATGTCAAAAAGTTTGACACTGCTGCAGTTTGGTCTTCGCCTAATACTTTTGCAAAAAGACTTACCTGCTCAGCAGGAGTAAGCTCAGGGCGAGTTAAGAAAGCTGAAAATGCTTCGTCTTGCACCGCAGCACTGAGCAAGTTCAATGCAGATGACCAAGAGTCAGTTGCATTTTGCTCAGAAGCGTAAGCAAATGCTGCTTTAGCGTACGGGCGTGCCAACGTCAAGAGTTCAGCCATAATCCGCCTCTCTTAAAGTTTAGCAGCCAGCTGAGTCAGCATGGCATTGTGAGCTTCAGCATCAACTTTTTGGCTAAGAATTTTCTCAGCACCTGTTACTGCAAGATCAGCAACTTGTTGACGTAATTCTTCACGAGCAGAATTGATTTCTGTATCAACAGCTTCTTTTGCTTGTTGACGAATACGCTCACCTTCAGCTGACGCTTGAGTACGAGCTTCTTCTACCAATTGTGCACCGCGACGGTTCGCTTGTTCGATCAATTGAGCCGCTTGCGCTTTCGCTGCATCTAATTCAGCTTTCACTTGAGCTTGCGCATCCGCAAGATCAGCTTTTGCTTTTTCAGCAGCGTTTAAGCCATCAGCGATTTTACGCTGACGCTCACTAATCGCATTGATTAGTGGTGGCCATACAAATTTCATGCAGAATGCGACAAACATCGCAAACGCAATCGCTTGGCCAATCAATGTGAGGTTAATATTCATTGCTATTCCTCAATAGTTTAATTTAGGAATTAAGCTGATTAACCTACAAATGGATTAGCAAAGATGAAGAACAAGCCAATACCAACACCGATCATAGGCACAGCATCTAATAGACCTGCGATTAAGAACATACGAGTTTGAAGTTGTGGAGCCAATTCTGGTTGACGAGCAACAGCTTCAAGGAAGCGACCGCCTAAAAGACCAAAACCAATCGCAGTACCTAAAGCACCAAAAGCGATCAAGATAGCAGATGCAATTGCAACTAGACCTAAAGTGAGTTCCATGATAATTCCTCAGAGGTTAGGTTTATACCAAATTAAATTAAAAAATTATGCGCCCAACCATCCAGTGATAGTTGAGCATTACCATTAATGCTTTTCGCTTGCCATGCTCAAGTATACGATAGTCAGCATCATAAAGATGAATGCTTGTAGCGTGATAACAAGAATGTGGAAGATCGCCCAAGGCACAGACAACGCCCATTGGATCCAGAACGGTAATAATGCGATAAGGATGAAGATTAACTCACCTGCATACATGTTACCGAAAAGTCGCAGAGCCAATGAAACTGGACGTGCAAGGAATGTTACTAATTCAAGAATTAAGTTCACTGGAATCAATAACGCTTTTGCAACTGGGTTACTTGGGTTAAATGGGTTAAGTGCTAATTCGCCAACGAAACCACTAATCCCTTTTTCACGAATACTGTAGAACAAGATCAATACAAATACAGATAAAGACATACCAAGGGTAATGTTTGGATCTGTAGAAGGTACAACCTTGAAGTAAACGTGATGAGGATCCATACCAAATACACTTGCACCAATCAATTGAGCTGTATACGGGATAAAGTCAACTGGGATTAAATCCATTGCATTCATGAGGAAAATCCACACGAAAATAGTCAATGCAAGTGGCGCAATTAAGCGTGATTTGCCATGGAAAGTGTCGCGAACACTTGAGTCCACAAACTCAATGATCATTTCAATTGCAGACTGGAACTTGGTTGGAACACCAGAGTTTGCAGCTTTCGCTACGCACCAGAATAACAAACAGAAAATCACACCAAGAGTGATAGACCAACCCATTGAATCCAAGTGAATAGCAGTGAACCCCATCTGTTGAGCTTCATCAGCAGTTTCAGCCAACTTCCATGAACCGTCTGGCATTTTGCCATACGTCATATTCGTCAAGTGATGCTTGATATACTCGGTCGAAGTAAGGGCATGTTCTTCAGCAGCCATAAATCACACCTGGTCAATGTCAAATACAAATAGAGAGAACGAACATCGCGTGCTGCTTGACATCTCGTTCACCTCCTAAAAAACTTTTCAATTTTTTGTAGTGCTTATTAAACTCGTTTTTGTTGACGCGACACCCAAAATGGAGCAACCCACGTCATGGTTTGAACGAGCATAAAACCACAAAACAATGCCACCGCTGACAACGGTTTGACATTGCTTAAAATTAAAATGAAACCAACAATCACAATTGCAAACTTACCCATCATGCCGTTATACATGTTCGCAAGAACTTGTTTAGAGGCGCGAGCTCCTGCTGCTCGAAACGATTGCCACGAAAAATAGCAAGTCGCAAGCCAACACACGAGTGCACCTAATGCTGCACTCAGGGCTGCAGTTGAATCTTTCAAGACCCAACCGATCAAGGCTGAAACAGGAATCATACATGCTTGCAAGAGGACTAAAGCTTTCGCTAATCGTCGGTCAATCATGCGACTAGTTCGGCTCATTATTTATTCACTCACAACAATCATGCTTGACAAGTTTAGCTGATGATTATTTTTAATCGCAGGCATTATAGGGTTACACCCCTGAACATGCAATCTTTTCCCGACCTAAGTCGAGTTTTTTTCTATGTTTAAATTGCTTTTAAACTAATCAATTATTGTTTAATTTTTGCGTCACTTTCGGGTGTTTAGCACACATTTATGCACATGATCGGCCAATTGCTTCCACGCGCTGACAAAATCCCCTGCCCCTGTCATGCTTTCATCAACCGCTTGGAAAACCAATGGGTTCAACTTTTGATATTGTGCTTGACTGGCATGCACTTCGGCCAAAAGGCACATCTTTGAATAAGGGCGGCTGTCATTTAAGTATTTGATTTGCGCAACCGTAGGCGCAATATGTGGGTCATCTGTCAAAGCGCCTGCAAAGCGTAAGTTTAAAGGTCGCTCCAGGTATTGATAGGCATCATGAAAAGACCAATATGGGCGAGCTTGGGTACTTTGACTATATATAGCTGAGGCTTGCAACATTTTCTGAGCAAAGATTTTGGCATTGTTCCAGTAGCGCTCCTTATACTCAGGCATCTGCTGTGAACGCAGGCCTGCAATAAAGAAACCGATGCGTACCGCATTGTTTGGGTCAAGCCAAACATGGGTATCGATGGTATTTTTTAAGGCATCACCACGGGTATTTCGTAGTGGTAAGGCATTAATAATGCCTGAATCTAAAATAGAAACTGCTTTATCATTGGGGGTCAGGAGTTTATCCAACGGTGCTTCATGTGCTCGCCCCAACCAAACAACCAAACCTGCATCCTGAATGATTTTACGATGCATTGGGGTCAAACTCACATCATGTCCAGATTGATCTGCCAACAATAAGGTTGGTTTTTCAATGCCTTTCGTCACTTCCTGTGCAATCAAGTAAATCGGCTGTGTAGAAACAACCAAGTCTTGCGTCCAAGCAACACTACTAAACAGCGCAAACGCAAAAAAAGCCAAGAAACGGGACATGGGGAGCAATCACTAGAAATACAATTAGTGTTATAATATAACAAATCGACAAAAATACCTATGCCTAATCGAAACTCTCTGCGCTTCATGTTAAGATTTAATGTCGTTTTTCTTTTATAAATTTTGCACTTGAGGTTTGTTATGAGCGCTTGTTCTCACGAACACCACCATGCTTTACATGATGTGCATGGTCATCACAACGTTGAGACGCGTTTGGCTGAAGCAGAAGTCTTGTGCGCAACAACTGGTGCGCGCCTAACCCCCTTAAGAAAAGAAGTCTTGGCACTGATCCTGAATGCGACAGGCCCGATGGGTGCCTATGATTTGTTGGCTAAAATTAAAAGCAATGCCGACCGCCCTGCTGCCCCACCGACGGTGTACCGCACCTTAGACTTTTTATTAGAAAAAGGCCTCATTCACCGACTCACCTCGATTAATGCCTATATTCCGTGTTGCCATCCCCGTGAAGGCCATCAAGCAGCCTTTCTCATTTGCACTGATTGCAAATCAGTGACAGAGGCCTCTGCCCAAGGATTATTACAACAACTCGATGCACTTTCCGCAGCCGATGGCTTTACGGCACAACATAGCATTATCGAAATTTCAGGAATTTGTCAGCAGTGTCGCCACAAATAAGCCTCGATCCTGTTCTGGTCGAACTCTCCCAAATTAGTGTTCATATCGATGAACGCGACATTTTAAAGCATGTCGATTTTGTCTTACACGAACGGGAAATTGTGACCCTAATTGGTCCGAATGGTGCGGGGAAATCCACGCTCATTAAAGTGCTGTTGGGTATTGTGCATCCTAATGCTGGCGACATTAAAACAACAAAGCCACTCAAGTTTTCTTATGTACCCCAAAAATTTAATCCCTCACATAGCCTACCGCTGAGGGTGAAAGACCTTTTGGCTTTGGAAAAATGCGATCCTGTAATCAAGCAAGAAATTATCCACGATACTGGGATCAGCAAACTTGAAAACTCCAAAGTACAGCAGCTTTCAGGTGGGGAACGACAACGCGTTTTACTGGCACGTGCGCTGTTACGCCAACCCGATATTTTGGTTCTCGATGAACCCATGCAAGGCTTAGACATTCAGTCTGAAGCTGAGCTGTACGACTATGTACGCAGCTTACCCGCCAAATACGGCTGTGCTGTACTCATGGTTTCACATGACTTGCAGTGGGTCATGCAAGGGACTCATCGTGTAGTGTGTTTGAATAAACACATTTGTTGTAGCGGCCTACCTGAAAACGTGCAGCAGCACCCCGAGTATCAAGCCATTTTTGGTACCAACCGCGTGTTCTATCAACATCATCATGATCACTGCGCACATGGTGATAGTGCAACGCCTTGTCAGCATGACGCGCGTCCACACATTCACCCCGAACCGGAAGCTTAAGTCATGATGGAATGGTTACAACTGCTGTTGCCTGCATGGATTATGGGCACGCTGCTGGTCTTTTTAACTGCGCCACTGGGCTGTTTGATGCTATGGCGCCGCATGTCATTCTTTGCCGACACCATGGCACATGGCACGTTACTGGGTGTCGCGATTGCAGGAGCAATGGCGTTGCCCCTGTGGATGGGTGTGGCTTTTATTGCGGGGTTGTTGGTGGCAATCCTCTGGGTGTTGCATGATCCACGTTTACCAAATGATGCATTACTCGCACTCTGTTCTGCGACCTTGCTCTGCTCGGGTCTGATGTTTATTCAACACATTCCAAGTTTAAGACCTGAGTTACTCAGCTATTTATTTGGTGATTTACTCACGATCACATGGGCAGACCTACCCATTTTTGTTACTGTTATTGTTGTTGCATTGGCAGTGCTTTATAAAAGTTGGCAGGCTCAAATTCAAATCGCGATCGATCCTGATATGGCCGTTAGTGAAGGTGTCAGTGCGAAATGGCAACGCTTGATTTTTATGTTACTACTGGCTTTATTTACCATTTTAGCGCTTCGTGCAGTGGGTTCTTTACTGATGGGTGCCTTGCTTGTTATTCCAGCACTCACCGCTCGACTGCTTGCCCACTCTCCAAAGCAAATGGTGATTTGGGCCTTTGTGATTGCGCAAATTGGGGTGACGGTTGGTTTATGGTCCAGTGCAGGGCTAAATACTTCTACGGGACTCAGCATTGTTTTAACCATGTCGATTTTGTTTGCATTGATTTTTATCGCGCAGAAGTTTAAAAAACTGACATAACTAAATGAGCCATAAACGTTATTTTATCAGCGCATGCCTACTCGGACAAAAAGTTCGTTATGACGGCAAAGACTCCTTAGTCTCTCAGTTAGTTGAAGCCTTGCTCGATAAAAATTATGTCAGCTTATGCCCTGAAGTCAGTGCAGGACTTCCAACCCCGCGTCCCGCAGCAGAAATTCTCCACGGGTCAGGTGCTGATGTTTTATTAGGCCACGCACAGGTTTTTTCCTCAGATGGTCATCAGCTTAGCGATGTCTTTATTCAAGGTGCTTACAAAGCTTTAGCATTGGCACACGCCAATCACGTCACCCATGCTGTGCTCAAAGCCAATAGCCCATCTTGTGGCAGCGATGGCATCTATGATGGCTCATTTACTGGGCAAAAAATTGCAGGGGAAGGAATCACTGCCGCCCTATTTCGTCAACACGGTATACATGTGGTTACCGAACAACAGTTTTTAGCAGAATTGACGCAGACCAAACTTATTGATGAACCAAACTAAGCAATCCCGCTGCACAACTAAATAACACGGCAAAAGTACGATTTAGATATTTTTGCTGTCGCGGTGATTTTAAGAGTTTTAAAACTTTCGCTGCCAACCCCGTATATCCCGCCATCACAATTAAATCAATCGTGACCATCGTGACGGCCATCACCGCATATTGACTCCACTGCGGTTTAGACAAATCCAAAAATTGCGGTAAAACTGCCAATAAAAATACGATTGCTTTGGGATTACTCATATTGATCAAAAATCCATACATCACCAATTTAGAGCGCGATTTAGTCGGTTGTTCTTGTTGAATTTCAATCGATTGAATGGGTGCCATCCATTGTAAATAAGCCAAATACAATAAATAAGCCACACCAAACCACTTCACGGCCCAAAATGCCCAAGGCGTTGTGGCAAAAAGCACCCCTACCCCAGCCGCCACAATACCGATTTGTACCAACAAGGCGAGTTGTAAACCCAGCGCATTCCAATAGCCATGCCTAAAACCGTAGTTAAGGCCACTCGACATTGACGCAATGGCCCCTGCCCCTGGAGAAATACTAATGATCCAACATGCGAGTACAAAGCCAAGCCAAATTTGAAATGACATAGTGGTATTGAGAAAAAAATGACCTTTAGATTATATGATCTTTCATGCTTTTAGGGTTTATTATTCATCAATGAATTTATCACTTAAGGCTATGAAGCTGAAACTGCATAAGGCACAATAAGTGCAGCCAATAGAAATAACAATTTTTTTAGGAGCCATGAATGACCGCCCAATCTGTAATTCTGCCATTACCTTCAGATCATGCCCGTTTTATTGTTTTACGTTTAAAAGATTTAAGTATTGAAGAACTTAAAGAAAAATTAGAAGATTTATTTTCCACCCGTGATCGTCTTATTACCCAACATCCAAATGCGCAAATTAAAACGGCTGTTGCTTTTGGCCCTGAACTTTGGGCACAACTTCATCCTACAGCGCCTGCAGGGTTTAAACAGCTAGAGCCCATTTATGGCTCTTTCAATATGCCTGTTTCATCTGCGGATGTTTTAATTCATATTGCAGCTCAGCGTACCGATATTTGTTTTGCCCTTAGTCAATCGTTCTTTGAAGGCATCCAAGATAAAGTTGATGTTTTAGATGAACGGGTCTGTTTCCGCAATTTTGATGGTCGAGATTTGACTGGTTTTATTGATGGTACTGAAAACCCACAGTTTCCCGATGATCGTGCTGCAACGACCTTATTAAGTGAAGATGCAGGAATATTCGCAGATGGTTCTTTTATTTTTGCACAGCGCTATTGCCATGATTTGGAAAAGTGGAAAAAGCTAAAGGTTGATGCTCAAGAGCAAGTCTTTGGCCGAACAAAACTTGAAAGCATTGAACTAGATGATGACGTTAAACCTGAAAATTCTCACGTTGCACGTGTCGTGGTTGAAGATGATGAAGGCGAGGAAATGGAAATCCTACGTCACTCTCTTCCTTATGGCGATGGTAAAGGTGAGCAAGGTTTATTTTTTATTGCCTATACGAAAGATTTAAGCATTATTGATGCGATGTTACTGCGTATGTTCGGCACCAGTGGTGATGGAATTCATGACCGTATGCTTCATTTTGTGACTCCTGTGGATGGTGCTTATTATTTTGCGCCGAGTGAGGAGTTGCTGGAAGAAGTGTTGGAAGGGTGAGTTTAAATTAGGAGTAACTAAAAATGATAGTTACTCCTAATTTAATCAATTAACAACAAACTCTCCATTATTATTCAGAGTAATTTTCAACAACTTTCCATTCTTTTTATAAAAGATTTCATAGTTTTTATTAATTGTTATATTGTTGGAAGCATCTATAGTGATTTTTTTAAATAGTCCCAATGCATTTACTGAGGTAAGATTAATTACAGAGCGACCAGAATCTGAAGACGATGGAGATGCTATTAGGATCACACCATTTTTTGATTCAGGAAAGATAACTGAACTACCATAGTTTTCATCAAGTTCGTTATAAACCTTCAATAAAGCGGAAACATCAATTAAATTTACTTTATCACAACTAGTCTTACTATTTTTCAAAATGCAGTTGATGTGATCATCAGTATTATAAGGTAATAAAGTTACAGAAAATCCATCATCATTTTTTTTATTAATTTCTTTTAAAACTCTACCATTATCTCTGCCAATTTCATTTAACCTGTTTATGTATTCACCCCTATAGCACTCTTCCTTTACCAATCCAACACCCTCCCCTAGAGTATAAGATTTTTTACTCTCACATCTATTCTCAATACTTTTTTCCCATAGGGTAAAATCTTTTCTTTCATTGTTTTTTAATTTTTTCAACTCTTTTTCAAGAAGAAAATTTTCATTTTTAATACATTGAAATTTTTCCTCAACATTATTTGAATTGCAACCATTTGTGCTAGTTTTTGCACACGCCACATTCAAAAAACCTAATCCTATAAAAAAAATTAAATAAAAAAAATTAAAATTAAACATGGTGTTAAATTCCTTTAAAATTATTTGGAAGTCTTAATTTAAATGGTTTTGGAATACTATCTTTTAATTCAGAAACTGTACCGTGTGCATGAATTGCTTTTCCATGACCAAAAATTAGACCATCTCTAACAGCTTTATCATGAAAAACATTGACCCATGCTTTTCGATTATATTCATCAGAATAATATTTATTTGCATAATTCAAATGTCCCCCTACAATGGATGGGCGACCATTTGCTCTTTCAATCAAATAACTATTCACGAAATTTTTTATCCTTGAGCTAACAGCAGACATTGGCATATTTTGAACAGAACCATATGGCTCTAAACTTTTAGGCCCTGTTATTTTAGAGAACTGACGATGTGCATTGACAACATTTCTCACAGTACCTCCCCATACACCAGATTTCGTCCTATTTAATATAGTATCTACAACTCCAGCAGCTTGTTGTTTAAAATTATTTTCATTATTAAATTTAATTACCTCAGTCTCCGTTACCTTCATAATATCAATAATATCTTGATTCGATAAAATCAACTCACTTTCTAAAATATTAGATTTAGGAGCGTCATTTTTAAAGATAACACCAGAACAACTGAGTAAAGATTGCTTATTTATTTCTTTTAGTAAAACAGAGAATAATTCTCCATTTAGATCTTTAACTGTTTTTTTAAAATAAATTTCATTTCTAGCAACCATCGAAAATTTTGTCACATCGTAATGTACCCATGTACTTGCTCCCGAAGAACCATCATTAAACTTTTCTGGTTCCAGATAAATTTTATCATCTTGTCTTTGTTCTGAAGCATTCATCTTAGATACTAATATTCTTTTACGTATTTTATTCATATCTTGAGAAGCTGTAGTTCTAACTCCATTTTTATTAAAATGTATATCTAAAGCTAGTCCCATATGGTTAACACTAGTTCTTTTCTTTTGCTTATTACTCTCGATACACCTATACCCGGACTCTATATATGCTACTTCGATATTTTCAGATTTAAAATCTTTTTTTAGATAAAAACTTAATGCCTTCAACACCCATATTAAAGACCTATGTAAACCTGGATACTCATTTGCAGTATTTAATCCTGATTTCACCCCTCTAATATTATTACCATACCCTAAACATTCACCACACGGACAAGAAGCCTTCACCATAAAACTTGCTATTGGATACTCATAGTAAAACTTATCCAAAGCGGATAAAACACTTCCACAAATTTTTCCAGTTTCAATCACCCCCATATAATCCCTCTGAAATTGCCTAATACAAGCAGCTGTTAAGTTAGTAAACTCATCTGTGGGTAATGCACCACCAAACCCAGCTAAACGAATATTAATTTCTCTAATTAATTCACTTTTACCTGATGAAATACATTGAGGATTGGTTTTACATAAATTTTCAGTATTTGTTTTGGGTGTTCCACTCTCTTGGCTACGGTCTTCAACTGTCGGGATTTTAGAGCCTAAATTGGCAGTTTCATTGAGTATATTCTTACCCTCTTCATAAAGCTCATTCACCTTATTTAGGATTTCATTACCTAAATTTCCTGAAAAAAGCCCATCACCTTGTTTTTTTTGTGGACTCATCTGAGAAGGCTTTTTTGCTTCTTGCCTCTGAGATATTTTTGATGTTGTACTAGGGGACGATTGATTTTTTGGTTGTGTGGCTGATTTTTCTTTTTGTTGATGCACATGATTTCCTGCAGCTGGAATATTTACTTCCAACTTAATCACTTGACCAATATAAATCTTATTTGGATCATCTATCTTATTTAGGCGTTCTAATGCACGAACTGTCGTATTATTTTTTTGAGCGATATCAAATAAAGTTTCTCCTTTTTTCACAACATGTGTTTTTCTTTTATATTCTCCATTACTTCCCTGATTAGTGAATGTCGTTAAGTTTAAAAGAACTTTAGGGCTCGTAATCTTTACAATCATCCTATCTCTAGACATAACAAAGCTTTGGACTTTTAGCATTAAACCATCAAACATACTTTTGACATGAACATCTAATGCTGTACCTTTATCTCGGCTAATTTCGACAATGCACCCTTTAGAATTTGTTGCACCAGCTGCAATAACCTGTCCAGTCCTTTGGTTCGTCACTTTATATTGAGCTTTAGAAATTGGGCTTCCAAATAAATCTAAAATTTGTATAGTAACCAATGATTTTTTATTCATTTCTAATCCTTATTATTTTCATTATGATTTATTTCTAAATTCTCACCATTTACATTTTTATCAATACTAAAATCATCTTCATCAAAACTTTCGACTCGTAAGCCCCATTCATCATCAGATCCAACAAGCACTTGGACTTTTGTTGGGTCTGATGTGTTAATTTTTCCTGTACGGCCATGTTCATCTATTACCCCTGCAATAAATGCATTTGTCTCAGGAATAAAAGCTTTGTAACTGAGCTGATTGAAATCACTTGCCCAAAATAAATTATAAATATCTAGCCGATTGCTAAAAGTAGAAGAGCAAGGTAATTCAGGAACCTCATAAGATACTTTTGCCCCACCCACAAAACTATGCTGGCCCGCCTTACTTTCAAACTTTCCACCTGTTGTCGTAAAAATCCCATCCCCATTGATTTTGAGCTGCGAACCACCAGCGGTGAGCACAATTTCTTTCGGACTGGTTATTTCTATTTTATCTTCTGTTGAAATTAGCTTAATCACCTTACGTGCAATCGCTTCTATCGCATCATCTTGTGCCTGTAATTCAACTTTTCCTTTTGCAGCAAATGCCTTTAGCCCTTTTTGTGCAGCAAATAAGCTCACTTTATCCTGTGCATGCGCAATAATATTCTTCTGGGCACTTAAGTTAATTGACCCCTGTGCGCTTTCAGCGATGTCTTGAGAAGCCTGTAAAACAATATCTTCAGGTGTAGTTAAGGCAATACCATTGGGGGAAGCCAGCAGCATTAAAGCCTGACGAAAGATCTTCGCTTGAGCTTGATTCTGAGTATCCTGCGTTTGCTCTGCCTCTTGAGCATATGTCTCCATAAAACCTTGCATGGAGCCTAATGCCTGCATGGGATTAACATTCAGTTTGCTGCCTTTATTAAAGCTTCCGCAAGCACTAGTCAGGTCAAAATCTTTCATCTCAACATTGGCAATCACTTTGCCAACATCTTTTAAAGCGGCGAATGGATCCGCATTCAATTTTTCTTTAACGCCTTGCAACTGACTTTTCAAAGCATCTGTTCCATGTTCTTCGAGGTTATCAATAAAGGCTTTTAAATTTTCTATTGAAGCCTCTGCATCCCGAAAATAATCTTTAAATTCATTGATCAAATTGTCTGTGTCTTGACCAAATTTTTGAATATCCTCAATAAAACCACCACACGTTTTTAATGCCGAAATCGGATCCTGACTAACTGCGGTTTTAAATAAACCAACGGTTGCTTGGAGTGCTTGATTGGCGCCTTTTAACTCTACAGACTGAATCAATTTAGGCAGACGATTAACCACATTCAATGCATCAGTCTGTTGTTTAACAGCCAGAGTACTCAACATGTGCATACTGTCATGACCTTGCTGCAAGATGGACTGGGCTTCGGATGCAGCCAAATGATCTGCGACCGCTTGATCCTGTGCATAGGTACTAATCAAGAGGCCTTTGCCTGCACGCATGGCTCCCCATTGATCCGTTCTTAGCTCAAACCCCTCACCACGCCCATCACTGTTTTCAGTTGCTTTTGGATGACTTAGGTTGCCAAGGTTGAGCTGACTCGCTCCATGACTGCTGTGTAACTGCACACTAATTTGCCCTGTCGTATCATCAAAACGCAGCTGGTTAAAACCTTGCCCTGCAACTTCTTGTGATCGAATCCCGCTGAGTTTTTTCGTCGCAGGCAATGTCCCTTTCACATCAAACATGGTTTGGTGGCGCTCCGCTTCATGAATACGTCCCACCACAAAAGGTCGATCGACATCCCCCTCAAAGAAGTCGATGACCACAATTTCTCCGACACGCGGATGAAAACGTGCGCCATACCCCTCACCCGCCCATGGGGTCAATACATCGACCCAAGCCGAGTCCGTGTCATTGTCATTTGCACCCGCACCACCATCATGAGCATGGTCATCACTACGCGTAAACATGAAACGAACTTTTATCCGTCCCCATGCATCCACATAAATTTCCTCCCCTTCAGGCCCGACGACTTTGGCCCGTAAAGGATAAGCTGCTGGACGGTGTATCCACGCTTGATATTCTGGAACAATTTTGACCTCACGGCGTACGACAAAGAGTTCATTGGCTTGTCGTTCCTCACTCAGACCTTGCCAGCGACTCCCTTTTAGTAACAGATTGATTTGCTGTAGCAACTCTTTGGGTAAATTATTTTGGTTATAAAAGACTTTGCCTAAAATGAGAAATTCACGCTCTGCGGACACATGCTGGTCTATTTCAGGATGATCAATCATTTCAAACCAATAGCCGACTCGCGCATCTCGAACGCTACTTTTTGCTGTGAAATATTTGGAGTAAAGCTCGTGATATTGGTTCAGTTGTTGGTTGAGACGATCTAGTTGACTGCTATTGGCAAGCGTGACCTGATCTTCACCTTGTAGATCAGCCGTCCATGCTGGACTGACACACCAGACTTGTTCCAGACCCAAACTTTCATTGTCTTGTTGATCACTGTGCTGATGCGCACTCAACACAGCCTGACTCTGATCTTGAGCTAAATGTTGCGCTTGCCAACGCTGCGTCTGCACAGTCGTGGACTGTAAGTGACGTTCAGCAATAAAACTGGTGATGCTATCAAAAGGCTCAGTAGCATGGCTGCGGTGGAAACGAATCTTTCGGCGGCCCAGCGCTGTAAAAGCTTGATTATCATCAATCAAACGAAGTTGCTGTGCCTGAATCGGTTCGGACGAACTGAGCACCATCGGAGCTTGTTCATCGATCAACCAATTAATACCTTCACTCCGCCATAGTCGAGTGAGAAACTCAGCGTCGGTTTCATTAGACTGCATGACAAAGGGGCGTACATCATAATCACGGCTCAAACCGTCTAAGTTTAGGCTTAAGCTGGCTGCAAATAATGTACTGTGACTTTGCCATTCGCTAAACAGAGTTTCAGTGATTTCACGAACACTTTTACTCATAAACACGCGACTGTTTCTGCGCTTATGCCACAGCGCAGTTGCATCTTCAATCGTCAGTTTATAAACAGTTAGTGCGCCATCACTTTGCCCCTGACTGGCACTGGTAATCACCCCCGTCAGACGAGAAAGCTGCCCCACATCCGTGACCTGATCAACCGAGACTCGCCCACCAATGAACTGTTTTAAAGGTAGATAAGCATTGGTCGATAGACATAGAATTTCAGCTTTTAAGCCTTGATTGATTCTGTGCTCGCCCTCAATCCGCTGAATAAACACCTGTGTGTTCAAAGCCGGATTGGAAAAATGAATATGCAAAGCACGTTTTTGCGAGCCAAATCCAAAGGATTCCAGCATTTTATAAATAGAATTGAACATGGTCATTATTAAGTTATTGGTTTTTATACTTGTGCGCGGAGTGTACAAAATGTCTTTTTTTTAATCTAGTAAAATAATGTTAATGAAGTCTTAGCTCTCAAAAAAACAAAAAGGAGCAGCATGCTCCTTTTTGTTCGATCTCATTTTAAGCTTTAGAAGGCGACACGTTTATAGTGACGATACTCTGGCTTCCAGAAGTTCTTCTCAATCGCGTGTTGCAATTGCTCATCACTAATAATCGGGGCTACACCTGCATCCATTGCTGCTTTGGCCACTTTAAAGGCTATCAGCTTAGAGACTTTCTGAATTTCATCAATCTCAGGCAATAAATCTGCTGTAGGGTTCACGAGCATCGGTGAGCAATCTGCCAAAGCATTACTCGATGCAATTAACATCGAATCGGTCACACGGGTTGCATTGGCCGCAATCACACCTAACCCGATGCCTGGGAAGATGTATGAGTTATTACATTGCGAAATATTATAAATTTTGCCTTGATAGTTTACAGGAGCAAAAGGACTGCCCGTCGCAATCAAAGCCTTGCCGTCCGTCCAGTGAATAATATCTGCTGGCACTGCTTCTACACGCGACGTTGGATTAGACAGTGGCAATACAATCGGACGATCACAGTTCGACGCCAAAGTGCGAATCACTTCTTCAGTGAATAAACCCGGCTGACCCGATACTCCAATCAACACAGTAGGTTTGGCATTTTTCACAACATCAAGCAGTGAAATCACCTCTTCAGCATTGCCCCATTCCGCTATCACGTCTGGCTTTTGCGCCAATTTACGTTGGAAATCGAGTAGATTCGGCTGATTTTCAGTGATTAAACCAAAACGATCAACCATATACACGCGTGCACGCGCTTCGACATCAGTTAAACCTTCAACTTTCATCTGCGCAACAATTTGCTCAGCAATCCCACAGCCTGCTGAACCCGCACCTAAGAAGGCAACGGTTTGATCTTTGAGCTGTTTACCCGCCGCACGTGATGCAGCAATCAAACTGCCCACAGAAACGGCTGCGGTACCTTGAATATCATCATTAAAACAACAGATTTCATCACGGTATTTATTCAATAACGGCATTGCATTATTTTGCGCAAAATCTTCAAATTGAATTAAGGCTTTCGGCCAACGACGCTTGATCGCAGCAATGACTTCATCGACAAAAGCATAGTACTCATCACCACTGATGCGCGGTTGATTCCAACCCATATAAATCGGGTCATTCAGTAACTGCTGATTATTGGTCCCGACATCGAGGGTAATTGGTAAGGTGTAAGCTGGGCTAATACCACCACACGCGGTATATAGCGACAATTTTCCAATGGGAATACCCATCCCGCCAATGCCTTGGTCTCCCAAGCCTAAAATACGCTCGCCGTCGGTAATCACAATGACTTTGACATTTTTCTTGTTGATGTTATGCAAGATGTCATCAATATGCGCACGGTCTGGATAGGAAATAAATGTGCCACGATGGCGACGATAGATATCCGAGAAACGCTGACAAGCCTCACCCACCGTTGGAGTATAGATGATCGGCATCATCTCACTTAAATGGTTTTCAATGAGGTGATAGAACAAGGTTTCGTTGGTGTCTTGAATGTTACGCAAATAAATGTGCTTATTGATCGCATCATTAAAAGCACAGTACTGTTGATAAGAACGCTGACTTTGTTCTTCAATACTTTCTTCAACATGCGGAATTAAACCATGCAAGTTGAAGCGAGTGCGCTCTTCTTCCGTAAATGCGGATCCTTTATTTAACAGCGGCAACTCAAGTAAGGTATTGCCCGCATAAGGGATGTATAAGGGTTGTTTTGTCTTTAAATATTCTGTCGTCATTACCTATCTCGTTATACATAGATTTAGATGAACCTATGGGGAGAATCTATGCATCTAATTCGGCTACTAGCTTAGCGCCATTTGCGCATCTTTTGATATTTATAAGCGTGATGTAATTATCAAAGCGATTTAGTCTGAAAATAAAAATCAAACCAACTCAACGTAAAAATGACGTTTACGACAGTCTTTCGGTCAAATAACGCATGGATAAAATTTGAACTTGAACAAAGCTCAAGCTAAGCTAGCGCTTTTATTTCTTCTTTATATTAAAAATGATCATCAAAAAATTGATGTTGTTGAGCCTTACGTGTCTTTACCTCACACAAATGACAGCATGCCAATCCATTTCTACGGCACAAACTACAGTGAGTGATAAAATTACAGGACTATTTGGTCATAACGAAAAACTGCCTGAAATCGATCCCAAAGGCATTGTCGATATCAGTAAAGCTACCATCGAGCAATATGAGCAACTCAGTGCAAATTTACCCTTGAACCAATGGGTCTATTTGGAGAATGAAAAACAAGGGATTTATCAGCTACAAAACAAATCGACCGAAGGCTTTGTGCTCTCGCTACGTCTGAATTGTAAAATCAGCAGTCATCCGCCTACATTTGAGCTTCAAGATGTGCAAGGCAAACGTATCTTATATGGCTATGATAAAGAAGCAGGACAGATTCAGTTTTTACTCGACAACAAAAACTACGGCAATCCCTTTGATCCATTTCAACGCCAAACCCTGAGTCGTTTTCAACAACAGCTTGCCAGTGCCCAAGTGATTAAGCTCTTTCATGCAGGCAAACTGTATCGTTTTCAAAACCAAAATGCAGAACTCCTGAGCAAACCTGTCTCATGCCGTGAAAATAGCTAAAATGGAGGTTATTTGGGTGGGTTCAAATGTGACATATCGACAAACACACCGGTCAAACGGCGCACAATCGGTAGCACAATGAGCACTACAGGATAGGCCACCACCCAAGACATCATCCATGCGGACAGCCAAACCTGTAGGAAATTGTCCACCCAGCCCAAATTGCGCCAAAGATTGATCATCGAGATAATGCCACTCATAAAAAATGAGATAAAAAATGGCAAAATAAACATGGCGTATTTTGCTGGTAATTTGGGAATATTGCCAATGATCATCGGCCGCTGTTCAGACACGTTTTATCCTTAAAAGTATGCGTTTTGGTTTTCATCATACTGCGCTTTTCATGTTTATTGCAGCGCAATCGTTAGCAGTTTTCGAACATTTTTTATTCTATAAAAATGGATTCACCTAAAGACGCGGAAATTTGCTATATTTAGCGTTTTTCTGCGACATCAAATTTTCGACTGAATATGAACACGGCAATCCAAGCAGCTCTCGAGCACGCAGTACAAAACCTTCAAGCTGAAGGTATCCTTCCAGCAGACTGGAACAACAGCAGTACTTTGACGCGTACCAAAGACCGAAGCCACGGGGATTTCGCGTCCAATATCGCGATGATTGCCTCTAAAGCTGCGGGTATGAAGCCTCGTGATTTAGCCGAAAAAATTCTTGCTGCACTGCCTGAAGTGGCGGACATCAGCAAAGCAGAAATCGCAGGCCCTGGCTTTATTAACTTCTTTTTAAATGCTGACCAACGTTTTGCTGTACTTGATCAAATTCAAGCGCAAGGCAAGCAATTTGGTCGCACGCAAGCCAATGCTGCGAAAAAAATACAAGTGGAATTCGTTTCTGCCAACCCAACATCGAGCTTGCACGTTGGTCATGGTCGTGGCGCTGCCTATGGGATGACGGTTGCAACCTTGCTTGAAGCAACAGGTGCGACGGTAGACCGTGAATATTATGTGAATGATGCAGGCCGTCAAATGGACATCCTTGCAACATCTACCTATTTACGCTACCTCGAATTAACAGGCCAAGAACTGGTTTTCCCTAAAAATGCCTATCAAGGCGATTATGTTAAAGAAATCGCGCAAAGCATTATCGATGCTGATGACGATGCCTACGTCCGCCCTGTGGCAGACGTCTATAAAGATGTCCCTGAAGATGTGCAATATGCAGAAGAACTCGATGCTGAAGGCAATAAAGTTGTCCTCTCAGGTGACAAAGAAAAGCACATTGATGGTTTAATTCATAATTCACAAAGCTTAATCGGTGAAGCTTACCGTGTCTTCCACCAAGCAGCACTCAATGCGATCTTAGATGACATCAAAGATGACTTGGGCGAGTTTGGCGTAACCTTTAACCAATGGTTCAGCGAAGCCTCATTGACAGACAAAATTGATGAAGCTTTAGAAACTTTAGAACAACGTGGTTTCTTATACGAAAAAGACGGCAACATTTGGTTCAAATCGACTGAATTTGGCGATGAAAAAGACCGTGTTGTGAAGCGTCGTAATGGACAAACCACTTACTTTGCTTCTGACATTGCTTATCACCTGAATAAATTACAACGTGGCTATACCGATATTATTGATATCTGGGGCTCAGACCACCATGGCTATATTTCACGGGTTAAAGCCGCGATTGATGCCTTGGGGTATGACTCGAAAAAACTCACCGTTCTATTGGTTCAGTTCGTCAGCTTATGGCGTGGTGGCGAGATGGTACAAATGTCATCTCGTTCTGGTCAGTTCGTGACTTTACGTGACCTGCGAAAAGAAGTGGGCAACGATGCTGCGCGTTTCTACTACGTGATGCGTAAGTCTGAGCAACACATTGACTTTGACTTAGACCTTGCAGTTTCACAAAGCAAAGACAATGCGGTGTACTACATCCAGTATGCGCATGCACGTGTCAATCGTATGGTCGATGTGAAAGCACCTGAAAAAGGCATTACTTTTGATCGTAGCAAAGCAGCTGATTACGATGCGACCTTATTAACTCTTGACGCTGAAACTGAAATTCTTGCCAAACTTGCAGCTTATCCTGAAATTGTGCTTCGTGCTGCAAATAGCTATGAACCACACCAAGTGGGTAACTATTTGAAAGAACTCGCAGCGTTATTCCATGGTTGGTATAACTTGGATAATACAAGAATTATCGACGAACAGAATATTGCCCTTTCGCAGGCCCGTTTATTACTTTCAATAAACGTACAACAAGTTTTGCGTAATGGTTTAGAGTTACTAGGTGTGTCTGCACCTGAAGCCATGTAATAAGTGAAGCAAAGCTTCACACATGGCTGCAAGACCGAAAGCTATGCTTGAGGTAACGATGTAGAAAGCAACGCTTTGCACATCGTCGCAAGACACAGGGCTATGCCCGAAGTAGCCATATCAACCATGATGTATTGCTCGCTTTGTGAAACTTGAATTTTGCAAAGCGATTCTTTATTTTACGATGACGCCTCTTTTAATCCCTTGAGGCCAAGTATTAAAATAAAGAAAAGAATGGGCTAGTCCCTCATATTGATTAGAAGAAAAGAGGTTTCCACGTGTTTGGAAAAACGCAGCGCGGTGTATCTGAAAGACCGAACAAACCCAAAAAGCCACTGATTCCAGCTTGGCTTGGTACACTTGTGGTCATTTTAATCGTGCTCTGTTTTGCTGTAGCACTGTTACTGTGGAAGCCTTGGGCACCAGTGAAGCCGAAAGGTCAAATCACTTCGGAACATTATCAAGAAGAAACCAATAAAGACTACCGTTTCTACGACTTACTGCCACAGCAGCAAGTGACTCCGATTCCAGATCAAGCCATTCCTGAAACTAAAGACAATCCAAGCACCGTAGTGATTGTTGAAGCACCTGCTGCTGAAGAAAGCACTCCTGCTGAACCAGGTTTAACCGAAACAGCACCGGTACCACAAGCACCAAGCTTTATTTTGCAAGTGCGCAGCTACCCTGACCCAGACAGTGCCGATGCACGTCGTGCAGAAATTATCTTAAATGGTCTCTCTGCCGATGTAGTCAAAACCGTTGAAGGTGGCCAAACATGGTATCGCGTGATTTCAGGGCCATATGACTCGCAAGAAGCCGCGGTGATTGCGCAACAAACCCTACAACATAGCGGCATTGACTCAATTGTGGTCAAACGCTAAAAAAAGGATGCCTCGGCATCCTTTTTTTATACTCTGAGTTTGGAGAGAAAGTTTTGAATCAATTGCGCAACATGCTCCGCATGCACATATGCCAAATCATGTTGTCCCTGTGACACGATGTGCAATTCTGCATGTGGTATTTGACGGTGTAAGGCCTGCCCCACCGCAACAGGACTAATCGGATCTGCATCGCCCCAAATCAACAAAACTGGACACTGGATACGCTCCAGAATGCTCGTCAAATCAGACTGATGCTGAACAAACCAATCAGGAACAGTAAAGCACTGTTGATAATCCTTTCTCCAATCCGCTACTTGAAAAGGACTTAAATCAATGCCGCCTGAGGTTGCCACGAGTACCAAAGCCTGCACCTGCTCAGGTTTTTGTAGGGCAGATTGTACTGCAAAAATGCCACCCATCGATTGTGCAACGACCACAGAAGGCTGTTGAATTTGATTCAATACATCGTCTTGTAAGCTCTCAAAGCTCTCAAAGCTCTGCACATCCACATCATCAGGATAACCACCAAAGCTCGGATAAGCGACGACCATGGTTGAATCGTCCTGAGGAAGGTGCTGTATGACAGGTTGCCAAAATGCCGTATTGCCCGATGCACCGGGTAAGAAAATCAAGTTCAAACCATCACCACCCTCTAGAACCCACTAAGCTCTTTGGCTTTTTTAAAGGCTGGGCGCTGCTGAATGCGCTGTGCATAAGCAACCATTTGAGGGTTATGGGCTTTTACCCGCTCTTGCATCGCCACCACAGGGAAGCTCATTTGGATATCGGCAAAGGAAAAATCCCCTGCAAAATATTCATGTTGAGATAAATAATTTTCCAAATATGCACTGTGCTCTTTCAAGCGTGGATTAATAAAGCCACCTTTCACCCCATCACAAATTTTATTGGCAAGCGGTTTAATTAGAAATGGGACATGCTTGGGTACATTATTCATCACCAAGGTCATGACCAAATATGGCATCAATGAACCTTCGGCATAATGCATCCAGTAGTTATATTGCATTAAGTCCTTTGGATTTTGCGGTTTAAACTTGTGCTCCGTATCGTAGGTGGCTTGCAAGTATTCTAAAATCACCGCAGATTCTGCAATGACCAAATCACCATCGGTCAAAACAGGGGCTTTGCCTAAGGGATGAATGTTTTTTAACTCAGGTGGCGCAGCATAGGTCGGTAGGCGTTTATAAAACTTCACCTCATACTCCAGCTCTAATTCTTCCAAAGCCCATAAAATGCGTAAAGAGCGTGAATGTTCTAAATGGTGCAGGGTAATCATTGTTTTGCCTTTTGTTTTAATTGAAATCTAGCACTCACTTTACGCTAAAATTTAGATTTTGCACCTGTCGATGCACATGAATACCCAGTCGCGCAAAATCCTTTACCGCCTATAAAAAACCGTCAACCAATTTAAACAATTGAGGTTTCAATCTCGACAGAACGTAATAGAGTTTTAGTGACTGGTGTCTTTTGACAGATATCTAAGATTTTTTGGCGCACTTCTTCTGTCAATGTTTGCTCAAACGACAAACGACGGCTGATCCATTCTCGGCCTTCTTTATTAGCATTAAAATCTGCTTCGACACTAAAAGCCCCCCACTCAATACCCTTGTGCTGCGCATACATCCGTAGGGTAATCATGGTGCAGGAAATCAAACCTGTACAAATAAAGTCATAAGGTGCTGGGCCTTTATCTTGACCGCCAAAAGACTCTGGTTTATCGGTAATAAATTGGTGTCGCCCACTGCTTACTTCACCAGACCATGCTTCGACGCATGTTTTGACTTCCGCATTCGCAATTATTGCCATATTTTTATTATCCTATTTTTCATTGATATTATTTTGAATAGGTTTCAAGTATTGAAACTGTCCACCTATTCTGTTGTTGAACGACTTTTCGCAGTATTCAAACCACTTATTTTGAAGCACGCATTTGGTCTGGAAATGCCGGAGCTTCCAAACGCGGACCTTCATAGTCAGGAATGGAACCAAAACGTTCATCTTGTGCAATCCACTGATCACGCGCAATTTTCAATTCTTCTTGAGTACGACCAACAAAATTCCACCACAGTAGAATTGGACTTTCAAATGGTTCACCACCTAACAGTAACAAGCGGCTGCCAGCATGAATTTCAATTTCAATCGCACTTACACCCTGCTCGAGCACCACCATATTGTCTTCAGTCAGTTCGTGCCCATTAACCGTGGCTGTTCCTTCTAAAGCCATAAATCCATATTCAAAGTTAGGATTGAGTGTTAAACGGGTTTTGGTGCTTTCTGCTGCGCTTAAATCCACTCCTAACAGTTCGGTATAAACACTCACAGGTGAAGTGGTATTTAAAAACTCTCCGACCAAAACGGTAAATTCCACCCCATCTTTTTCCACCACTGGCAGTTCTGGATAGTGATCGAAACGGGGTTCAACAGCAATTTGTGCATCGGGCAATGCAATCCACAATTGTGCCGCATGCATTTTGGTTTCTGTATCTGGTGCGACTTCCGTATGGGAAATCCCATGTCCTGCGGTCATGAGGTTGACCTGTTTTGGACGAATCAACTGTTTGCTACCCAAACTGTCGGTATGCATCATGGTGCCTTCAATCATCCATGTAAAGGTTTGCAAACCGATATGTGGATGTGGGCCAACATCTAAACCGTCCCCTTGAGGGAAGGTTACAGGGCCCGCGTGATCTAAGAAACACCATGCACCAATCATTCGTTTATGGCGACTTGGCAGCGCACGCTTGATGACCGTCCCTTGGCCGATTTCAGCACTTCTCAGTGGAAACTCTTGAATGAATTGATTTACGTACTTTTCACAGTCATCCGAATGTGAAAGTTCAGTATAGTTATTATTCGTCATGTGCTTACTCATTACAGATCCATATGTTCTAGATCATAACAAGCAGATTCCCAACTGCACATCCCTAAAAATAGAATGCTGATTCTTAAACTTGGGACAATATCTTGTGTTTTCAAAATCTAACTACAAGACAATGAGTGGATGTAAAATGTTGTTACATCTTTCTCCCTATATGCCTTAGGAGTTCATACGCATCCACTCAAACTTTATTAGAAAGTATAGATATTACGATTTCGAATGACTCACTTCATCCCAATAATCAAATACCACAAAAAAAGGACGCCTAAGCGTCCTTTTTCAAAAAGTAATTTTCGTTAGAAAATTACTCCCATTCAATCGTTGCTGGTGGCTTAGACGATACGTCATAAACCACACGAGAAACATCTTTAATTTCGTTCATGATACGAGTCGAAATTTTATCTACAAGATCATAAGGAAGATGTGCGAAACGTGCTGTCATAAAGTCAACGGTTTCAACCGCACGAAGTGCAATCACCCATGCATAACGACGACCATCACCTACGACGCCAACAGATTTCACCGGTTGGAATACAGCAAAGGCTTGTGCAGTTTTATCATACCAACCACTTGCACGAAGCTCTTGCATGAAGATGTCATCTGCAAGACGTAAAATGTCTGCATATTCTTTCTTCACTTCACCCAAAATACGCACGCCCAAACCCGGACCTGGGAATGGATGGCGATATAGCATTTCAAACGGTAAACCTAAAGTTGTGCCTAAACGACGCACTTCATCTTTAAACAAATCACGGATTGGCTCAACCAATTCAAACGCTAAGTCATCTGGTAAACCGCCCACATTGTGGTGAGATTTAATCACATGTGCTTTGCCATTTTTGGTTGCAGCAGATTCGATCACGTCTGGGTAAATCGTACCTTGAGCAAGGAAGTTTACGCCATCAAGCTTACGTGCTTCTTCAGCAAAAACTTCAATGAACTCACGACCAATGATTTTACGTTTTTTCTCAGGATCAACTTCAC
This sequence comes from Acinetobacter sp., assembly GCF_036666595.1. Taxonomy (GTDB): domain Bacteria; phylum Pseudomonadota; class Gammaproteobacteria; order Pseudomonadales; family Moraxellaceae; genus Acinetobacter. Next base: position 41,789 of record NZ_JAVWVO010000009.1, read on the forward strand.
CAGCAAGTGCAGTCAAGAAACGCTCTTCCCCATCGGCACGAATCACACGGATACCCATGTTTTTCGCAAACATGTCCATCACTTGTTCGCCTTCATTCAAACGAAGCAGGCCGTTGTCAACGAATACACAAGTCAATTGATCGCCAATCGCACGGTGTAAAAGCGCTGCAACAACTGATGAATCAACGCCACCCGACAGACCTAAAAGAACTTTTTGATCGCCAATTTGCTGACGTAATTGTTCAACGCGTAGGTCGATGATGTTTTCAGAGTTCCACAGGCTACGGCAGCCACAAATGCTGTGTACAAAGTTCGATAATAACTCTGCACCTTTTGCAGTGTGCGTTACTTCTGGGTGGAACTGAATACCGTAGAAACGACGAGTTTCATCAGAAACCATCGCAACTGGACAGCTTGATGTGCTTGCAGTGATTTGGAAACCTTCAGGAATCGCTGTCACTTTGTCACCATGGCTCATCCAGACTTTAAGTTGGTCTTTGGTATCTTCAAGATCACCAATCAACTTGTCACGAACTTGGATGTTTACTTCGGCATAACCGAACTCATGTACAGTACCCGGCTCAACTTTACCGCCAAGCTGTGCAGACATGGTTTGTAAGCCATAGCAAATACCCAAAACTGGTACACCTAAGTTGAACACAACTTCTGGCGCACGTGGGCTGCCTTCTTCGTGTACGCTCTCAGGACCACCTGACAAGATGATACCGTTTGGATTAAATGCACGAATGTCTTCTTCAGACATGTCATAGGCATACATTTCAGAATATACGCCAGCTTCACGTACGCGGCGTGCAATAAGCTGGCTATATTGAGAACCGAAATCCAAAATAAGGATACGATCTTCAGTAATTTGAGTATTGGTAGTCATGACAAACAACTATGAAAGGCAAACGAATATAAGCGCCGTATTCTAGCATTTTTCCGCGCATAACGCACATAATTCGGACAAGCTTTATACAATGATTAAAACCCAATGGTTTTTATATCAAAAAGCACGCTTTCGCGTGCCTGATGTTTATTTCAAAACTTTTTCTATTTTAACGACTTCAATATCGGTCGGTTTATAACGATGTGTATCGACCTCACCCACAACCTGCACTTTATCGCCTGCTTTAATATTGGATGCTTTCCATAAATCGTCATCAATATCCAGTAAAATAACTCCTGTACCATCGCTGAACTCGTAGTGGTCTTCATTGAGATGTTTCAGCAGTGTCCCTTTTAAGGTGACCGCCGTTTCATCTTTGAGCTTTGCAATGGCTGACACAGAGACATGGTTCTTTGCTGCTGCTTGTAAAATGATATGGTCATCCTTGGCCCATGCACCAGCGGCAAGACTTAAACTGATAATACATAACCCTATTTTAAAAAGATTTTTCATCTTATTTTCCTCATGTTTTATTGATCTTGATCAAAACAAAAAATAGGCATCCACACCGTACTTTTTTGTAAATAAAAAAAGCAGCATCGTGAATGCTGCTTTTCATTTTGAATTATTTTTCAATCAGATGATCTAGACTCATTTTTCCTGCACCATGCAGCATTAGAAAAAATAAACCACCCGCCATGGCAAAGTTTTTCATAAAGTTAATGCTGTCTTGCGCGCCATCGTGAAAAATAAACGCAGTAATTATACTAAATAGACCTAAGCCAAACGCAGCAAAGCGGGCTTGAAAACCAAATAACAGCGCTAAACCACCACCAAACTCAACTAAAAGGGTTAAAGGTAATAGCGCTCCGGGAACACCCATAGACTCCATATACCCTACAGTTGCGCTATATGCTGAAATTTTTCCCCAGCCTGCAACAACAAAAATATAAGCCATGAGTACACGGGCAATTAAAGCTAAAACTGCATCGGTATTGGGTTGATTGACAATATTTTTGACCACAACATTTGGATTAAACATTTTTACACCTTTAAATACGTTTTATTTGAAGTTGTAGCTATCTTAATGTTCTCTATTTTTAGAATAAATATGCATTTTTATCACGCATCGTTTCAAAATAAGAACACCAATAGCTAAATTTATTTACGTTTTAATACTGACTTCTGATAACGAGACTGCTAGGATTTCCGCACTCTTTTGCTTATTTGTGCCCCATGGAACTGATTGATTTTATATTACATGTCGATGACCATCTGCTTGAGTTTATCACCAACTATGGGGTTTGGATTTATGCAATTTTGTTTCTCATCATCTTTGTGGAAACAGGTTTGGTGGTCATGCCGTTTCTACCCGGCGACAGCTTATTGTTTGCCGCAGGTGCCTTAGCTGCATCCACAGGTGCAATGAACCCATGGACTCTTGGTGTTTTACTTTTTATCGCAGCTGTACTGGGCGATACGCTGAATTATCACATTGGTCGTTATATTGGACCGCGCGTTTTTGAAATCGAATCCCGTTTCATCAACAAACAGCACCTGATTAATACGCAAAAGTTCTTTGAAAAACATGGGGGTAAAACCATTATTTTTGCGCGCTTTATCCCTTTTGCGCGAACCTTTGCACCTTTTGTAGCAGGTGCAGGAAAAATGAATTACAAATTTTTCCTGTCTTATAACCTGATTGGTGCATTCTGCTGGATTGGTTCATTTATTACTTTAGGCTATATTTTTGGTAATGTGCCTGTGGTCAAAGACAATTTCACGCATCTGATTTTCGGCATTATTATTATTAGTGTCTTGCCGGGGATTATTGGTTTTATTCGTGCCAAATTAAAGAAAAAATCAACCCCTGAAGCTTAAGCAAAAAAGCGTAGAATCACGGGAAACATACACACCACCAACAACATGGCCGATCCTTTATATAAGAGATCGGCTTTTATTTGTTTGGACTCGCCCGATAAAATGGCACGGCCAAAAGACATCCAGAACAGTGCCGTTGGCAATAACACCAGACTAAACACGGCAAAGACCAAAAAGAAATTGGTGGGATTATCCCAGGCTTCATAGGGAAAAATACCTGCAGCAAATAAGACCGCTTTCGGATTTTTCAAAGTAGAAAAAAACAATTGTTTAGGTCGAATCGAGGTAAAACGTTGATTATGTTTTTCTAAGTGCGAGCTTTTCCACAAATGAAAAGCCAGCCAGAACACATAGACTGCACTGAGTGCATGTAAAAGGTCTATCAGATAGGGCCAAGTCGGTGTACTGAGATGAATCAGGAGTGCCCATAAATTGATGGCATAGAAATACCCAAACAGTTCTGCGGGTACAAGTAAGCTGGTCTTCGCCAGACCTTGCTGATGTGCAGAGCTTGCGAGTAAAGCATTGGTTGGTCCCGGGATCATCAAGACAGCAATCATTGCCAATACAAACAGCCAACTCTCAATCATAGACATCCAACAACAGCATTAAAGATGCGCAATTTAGCCGAAAAAGAACAGTTTCCTCAAGTCAAAGCGGAAAAAAACACAGAACCCATGAGGTAGAAAAGTGCCCTGTAAAACGATAGTCCGTTGTTTTATTAAAATTATTTTCGAAACATTTTGCTAAGGTTTTAATGACTGCTGAAAGGTTGAACCCTTCAGCAGGATGAATAAATGCGGCATTAATTCGTCTTATTTTGCACGGTAATCGCACAGCCTTTGAATTTTGCAGCTTGTACAATCGCCTCTTGCTGACCCAAAAGTCGTGAAATTTCAGTTTTTTTGGTATTCGATGATTGTCCCATATTCACTGAAACACTTGGGCCAAAGCCCCAACCGCCACCATGACTCCATCCACCACCCAGACCTAGACCCACACCGACACCCGTACGTTTTGCAGTAGGTACACCTGCATCTAAATGTTGCTGAATCCGATTATATTCCGCTTGTAACTGTTGGCAGTTCAAAGCTTGATACTGTGTAGGAGAGACATAAGTCGGTTTAACCGTTGTGGCACAGGCACTCAATAACAGCGTACTGCCCATTAAAAAAGCAATTGTGATCTTTTTCATGCTGAATCTCGCAGTTTATTATTCTCAATCTCATTGAACAATGATTGATAGGCCTGCGTCAATTTATGATCGTGTGCCAAATGAATCAAGGGTAAATTTTTGTGGTGAGATTCTTTCATCAGCACCGATGGGGGCAACATACTTTCTAGCACAGGCAGACCTTCATCCTTCAGCTCTTGCACCACTTCACGCGGAAGTTTGGCCTGCGCTTGGAACTGATTCACCACAATGCCTTCAATTTCCAAATGATCATTATGATCGTCTTGGGTTTCGAGCACATTTTCGATCAAAGTTTGCAATGCACGTTTAGAAAAGACATCACAATCAAACGGAATCAGGACTTTATTGGCTGCGATCAGTGCCGACAAAGTAAAGAAGTTAAAGGCTGGTGGTGTATCGATATAGACACGATCATATTTTCCAGCAAGTTGTTGTAACGCATCACGCAGTTTATAAATTTTATGTTTTGACTCTAAAGCATAAGCCAATGCCCCCAGGCTTGGGCTGGCTGGAATCACATCCAAATTTTTAAAAGGGGATTGATGTACATAACTTTCTAAGCCTTTAGCACGCCCTTTGAGGATCGAACCAATAGCACTGCCCAATAGACTTTTATTTTGAGTTGTTCCAAGTACTTCTTCAAAATAGTTTTCAATATTGGGTTCTAAAGCAGGCTTGTCTGCCGAATACGTTGCGTCATCGCCCAGCACATACTGACTCGAATTCGCTTGCGGATCGAGATCAATCAGTAAGGTTCTTAGGCCTTGATATGCACTAATTGCTGCCAAATTCACTGCAATACTGGATTTGCCGACGCCACCTTTTTGATTAAATACCACACGTGTATGCATGAAATCCCCTCCCTCTTGTTATTTTTCCGCTATAGATAGCAGTGTAGCGCAGAACAATCGCTGTGCCGATAATTATGTCTAACAATTAGCCAAAGTTTGGTTTAATAACGACTAAACCTAAAATGGAAATCATCGCAACCACCACCAAAAATAAACCCGCTCGGCGCTGTGTAAGTAAAATGCTATCTTCTTTTTTATACGCTTTCGACAAAGAGGACAACATCACTAAAAATAAAACCACTTTGGCATAAAACCATGTTTGTACATCAAAGTTTTTCATCACTAAAAGTGCAATCCCAGTCAGTACAATCACCAGCATGCTTAAGTGCTGAAGAGCAACAAAAGCCGTTCGACCCGCTGGATTAGGCTGATTGCCTTGGACGCCTTTAAATAGCGTCATGGCACGCGCCAAAATCACGACACATGCCAAGCTGACCGCACTCATATGCACGATCTTAATCAATAATTGTGTTTCCATGACTAAATCTCTGCTTAGCTTTTCGGGGCGTGCGCGCAATTTGGGCTGGAAGTATCTTGCCCTTGCCACTCTGCGGGTAGAAAGGCATGAATAGCCAAAGCATGAATTTTACCTGGACTAAGTAAATCTCCTGCTACCGCATAAATTTTTTGATGGCGCTGAACTAAACGCAATCCCGCAAAAATATCACTCACCACGATCACTTTAAAATGTGATTCTTTACCCGGAAAATAGCCGCCATGACCAGAAGATTCATTCACGACTTCTAAATGCGATGGGGAAAGCTGTTGTAAGCGTTCAATCAGTTGCTGCTCCAAGCTCATACCTGTCTCCAAAAATAATGATTCGTTCAGAGTATACCTGTTCCTTCAGGATGTTGAATGCGTAAAACCCTTTCAGCTAGCATCAGGCACAACGTTTCGTGAACAAAAGTTAAAAAAATCTCAAGGCATCGTCTAAAACTGGCTTTATTTTATGCAATTAAACTCAGCTTTTTCATAAAGCTATTGACCCTGAACTTGCTTGCTGTATCATACAGCGCTATGCGGGAATAGCTCAGTTGGTAGAGCACAACCTTGCCAAGGTTGGGGTCGCGAGTTCGAGTCTCGTTTCCCGCTCCAAATTCAAAAAAGCCCTCATCGAAAGATGGGGGCTTTTTTATTTGGCAATATCTCAAATACATCTCCATTCAGATAGCAAAAAGGTACTGTGCATATATTCACACAGTACCTTTTCTGATGAATTACATGCTGATTACTTAGTAAACAATTTGGTTATTATTTAACAGACTATTTAACAGTTGTTCATTTGTTAAGTTTAAATCTGCTGGAGAAATATTATCCAAAACCAAAAGATCTGACGCAGAAAATCCATTACTCGCGCCATCACGGTCAATACTAATCACTGCTTTACCATCAACATTGGTTTCTACTGAAATATAATCCCCAATATTGGCCGATGTTTGCAGACCATCCAGTAACGCTGAAATATCTATCTTGTCTGCATCAGTACCAAACTCAAAGTCGGTCCAAGTATCTGTACCATTGCCACCCGTTGCATCCGCATTATCTAACAAGTAATAGATAGCAGTATCGGCACCATCTCCACCAGTCAGAATGTCATCACCAGCACCACCCTGCAAAATATCATCGCTGGCTGTACCAGAGAAATCGATGGTCTCATTTACTGGATCTGTTGTGATGGTTAAAACGGCATCTTCAGTATTGCTATACTCGTCTTGAACGGTATACGTGAAATTATCAACCACTGAAGTAGCATTTCCTGATGTTACTGTGGACGTATAGATATAATGCCCATTTTCGTAAAGATGTAATGTCCCGTGGGTACCTGTGATGATAGCGTAATTGCCATTTACATCTGTTTGGTTGAAGGTAATAGGAACTCCGTTGACTTCAATGATTGAACCATTTACTACGTCATCGTTCGTAAGCACATTCCCTTCGGCAACATATGTTTTTTCATCAACGCCATAAACTGCGGCATTCACCTCATTAAACAACTGTGCAGGATTACTCAGGATTTCTTGAGCCACTAGCTGCAACACATCATCCAATGCAGGGAGTAAGTCACCTGCACCAATGGTAGTTAATAGATCCTTGACACTCCCTAATAAGCCATTCAAAGCGTCATTTAAACTTAAATTATCAATCAAACCTGCCAGTAGTACATCTGCAATTAATGGCTCGATCACCAGATTAAATAAATCTTCACCAATTAAATCAAGGTTATCAACTACACCATCAACCAGACCACCTACAGCATTTAATAGAGGCTGAACAAGGCTAGGACCAACTAATGGTATGTTGTTTATAAGGCCTAAGACCCCACTATTTATATTACCCTCAAGAATTTCACCAACCGTCGCACTCGTAATATCACCAAGCACAAGAGCGAGTAGAGGATTCGCTAAAACAGCCTGTAAAGTTGATCCTAAACCTGATACTAAAGGGTTGGGATTGCCTTCGACAAGATTCAATAATTGTTCGACTGAAAGCTGATTTAATAATCCAGCAGCAATATTTTCATTACCTATTAAGGCGTCTTTAAGTAAGCCAGTAACTGTATCCAAAATTAAAGTTTCGACCGTATTACTGCCTAAGTCTTCTAAACTCACAGTAGATAAGATATCAGCCAGTTTACTTTGGTCGCCCTGAACCACGACTTCATAATCGCCTGGTGGCAGGTCATGAATATCTAGTCTTAAGCCATTGCCATCATCACCGATAACACCTAATGCTTCCAATCCTAAAGCACCTGCGACTAAACCGCCTTGAGCCGTGCTTGATGCTGCCACTGTATATTCTTGACCTGTTTCCTTATTTATAACAGTAAATGAATATGCATCTGCCACAGTTACCAAGGATTCGCTTTTGACTGTGATGACAACATCTTGAGCTCCATTTGCTATACTAAACTCTAGCTTGTCTGTAGCACTACTACCAGCCAGTAGCTTAATTGCTGTGTCAGAAGTTAATTCACCGATTGGATTTGGATTAACCTGACTTTCTTGGTAAACGGCATTAGCACTATCATTTTCAAGTACCAGCGGATCATTTGTAAAGATTAAGTCGCCAGCCGTTGCTGTATCTGTGCCTGTATTCCCAGCCTTATCCGTCACTTCGACTGTGACATCATCACCTGCCTGAACCGCTGCTGTATCTACTGTCGCGCTGAATGCGCCCGTATCATCAGTCTCGCCTTCCCAGATCGTGTTGCCATTT
>NZ_JAVWVO010000009.1:49919-148704 GCF_036666595.1 Acinetobacter sp.
GATGTCCCTGTAATCAGTACTTGATCCGCAACCCCATCCGCTGGGTTATCACTGTCGATCGGAGTAACCTCTTCTATCTCGACGGCAGGTAGTACACTATCCACCGCGGCTTCCGCCGTAACCTCGTCAGATTCATTACCCGCTGCATCTTTAATACTTACTTCAACTTCTAAAGTTTCACCTTCATTCGGCGCATCCACTTTAACGATGATTTCACCTGCAGCAATGTCATCAGCCGTCAATACTGTTTCTTCACCGTTGACGATAACACTGTCACCAGCGATTGCATCTACAGGCAAGTCAATCTTAACGTCGACTTTGCCGTCTGCATCAATTTCATCTGCGGAGATCCACTCATCGCCATTACCAATGATGACCGAATCAGGTGCTGAGGGAGCTGTAGTATCCACAGTTGCTTCAGCTTGAGTCGGATCCGACTCATTACCGTCCTTATCTTTGATAATCACATCAACTTCTAAAGTTTCGCCTTCATTCGGCGCATCCACTTTAACGATGATTTCACCTGCAGCAATGTCGTCAGCCGTCAATACTGTTTCTTCACCGTTGACGATAACACTGTCACCAGCGACTGCATCTGCGGGTAAGTCAATCGTAACGTCGACTTTGCCGTCTGCGTCAATTTCATCTGCTGTAATCCATTCGTCACCATTCCCAATCACCACTGATTCTGGTGCACTTGGTCCTTCATTCGTTTCGCCTGTCCCATTCTCAGAATCATTTCCTGAATCATGCCCTGCCCAAGCTAAAATGCCGCCTGCGACCAATGGAACTGCTGCCCAAGCCCATGGAGAAGTAGCATCACTCTCACCATATAATAGAGGCCCTACATCATTGAGTTCTGCATAGGTCGCACTTAATGCTTCACCATTAGAGCTAAACTCAACCCAGAGTAATTTATGATTAATATCATCTTGCAAGACAAGGCTATTATCTGCATCAAAAAAGCCCATTATTGTTATTAATTCACCACTCTTTAAGACAACAACAAGATTGTTACCTTCCTTTCTATATTCTTTAATATCTTCTGAAGAGATTTTAAGTTGAACGACCGAGGGGCTCTGCGCTGACAATTGTATTTTGTCTGATGCATTTACCTCGATGCCTTGGTGAGACTTTTTATCAATTAACGTAACTTTCTGATCCATGAGTACATCCTTTTTGCTAGTTTCTTTTTTAAGTATTTTGAAGCTGTAAACTGAGTCACTAAATGAAATGTGTCAGGTAGTAGAAATTGATAATTGGTCATTTGTATAAACCAATTGACTATTCGGTTTAGTTTCTAAGTTTTATATTTTTAATTATCTTAACATTGAATTTTTTTAATAAAATACATCTGTCTTATATGAAAATCCCAAAAAATGGGGATTCAAAAATTGTTTAAAATATCTACATAAAATAGTTAAAGTGGACTTGCTAAAATTTATTAATCACAATATTTATCTTTTTAAACATGAGAATCAATATTCAAAAATCACATTAAAAGCTCTATTCGTTGGCATTTTTTTAATCAAAAATAGAGGTTTTTTTGTTCTGTGAATTATATTTTTTTAAGTTTCTATTTATAATCTTATTTTTAGCTTTTTGTTATTTTATGTAAAGTCAACTAAAAAGGTTGGTTTTCTACCTCAATCAATATCGTTCTCACCAAAAATAGTGATAAAAATTTGATTTTTCACTCATAAATTGTGTCTCGTTACTGAGGAAAAAGTTAATGTTTAGAAATTCCATACATGAGACCATCTCAATAATTTTCATCTATTTTACATAGCAGAAGATCTAATGGGTTAGCCAGTTTTTACAAGGGATAAATCAAGAGCGATAAAATATTTCAGGCCCGCAAATGACTTTGCGACCCTGAAATATCCCAGTATCTATTGTTCGTTAAATATTAGATTTAGATACGGATCGAATGCTAAAAATGGCTTGTGTTCAATTGTGCATTGAAGCAAGCTATTTAAATCATTGAAAATTAAAACTTCACTAAGTCACCTTTCAACGCCACACCTGCGAGTGCCGTACCTTTCGCGCATTGGTAAGTCGTCGTACTCCGTGTTTCATTCGACTTATAGAAACTCACAAGATTGGTCACAGCATTTGCACCATTGGCTTTGGCGGTATTTTGGAATTGAATCAATGCTGAACGAAGTACATGATCACATGAACTTTCCGCAGATTTAGCAAAACCGTTGGTCTTTTTATTGGTCACTAAGCCCTTTTCAATCACCTTGCCGCCCGACTTGGTACCTGCCAAATAAAATTTTACCGAGCCATCTAACACACCATCTGCAACTGCACGATTCACTGCTTCTTGAAACTTAAAATCATACATTTTATCGGCAGCCTGAGCTGATGCAATCGCACCTAAAGACAACACAGCGACTGCACAGATTTTTTTGAATAACATGGTTCTACCCTTATCTTATTAGACACGTTTAAAAATCAAGGAGGTATTAATCCCCCCAAAAGCAAAATTGTTGCTCATCATCATTTGCGTTTCTGCTGAACGCATATCTGAAACAATATAATCCAGATCACCACAAGCACTGTCAATCTGATCTAAATTCAGCGTAGGCACCAACTGATTACGTCGCATCATTTCAATGCTCAGCCACGCTTCAATAGCTCCACACGCCCCGAGCGTATGCCCAAAATAACTTTTTAATGAGCTGATCGGTTTTTTACCCAAGATCCGCGCGGTCGCTTGTGATTCGGCAATATCCCCCTGATCGGTTGAGGTACCGTGTGCATTGACATAATCAATATCCGCGGCAGTGAGCTGTGCGTCTGTCAGTGCCAGCTGCATGCAGCGCCCCATCATTTCAGAATCAGGTCGAGTAACATGCTGACCATCGGTATTGCTGCCATAACCAACGATCTCGGCATAAATGGTCGCCCCGCGCGCTTGAGCATGTTCATATTCTTCTAAAATCAAACAACCTGCGCCCTCACCCACCACCAAACCATCCCGATTTGCATCAAACGGACGCGGGGTTGTCTCTGGATGGTCATTTTGCACACTGGTTGCTAACAACACATCAAACACGGCTGAACCGGCAGCACTGAGCTCTTCTGCCCCACCTGCAATCATCACAGTTTGTTTGCCATATTTGATCGCTTCATAAGCCTGACCAATCGCCATGGAACCTGAAGTACAGGCACTTGAAGTCGGCAGCGTTAAACCTTTTAGGCCAAAATATACCGTCATATTGACCGCACTGGTATGTGACATCATACGAATGTAGGTCGTGGCATTCAGTTGACTCATATTGTGCTGAATCAACATCGCGCCAAACTCACGTACCGCATCCACACTGCCCGCAGAGGAACCAAAGGCCACACCTGCATCGCCACTTTTTAAGATATCAGCATGCAGTAAACCCGCGTCTTCCAATGCTTTTTCAGCACATACAGCAGACATTAAGGCAACACGTCCCATGCCACGAGTCACTTTGCGGTTAAAATGCTTCGGTACGGTAAAGGACTCAACAGGACCAGCCAATTTACTGCGTAAATCAGGATAAATTTCCCAGTCGGGCATATAGCGAATGCCGCTTTTGCCTAGTGCAAATTGCTCAAAAATTTGTTCTGCGGTTTCCCCCAAAGAGGTAATCCCTGACATGCCTGTCACAACAACACGTTTCATTAGATTAGGCCTCCATTGACTGAAATCACTTGGCGGGTAATATAACTGGCATCATCACTACATAAAAACTTCACCGCTTTTGCGACTTCTTCCACCTGCCCCATGCGCTGCATCGGGATCATTTTCAAGGCGTGTTCTTTAACTTCTTCCGTGACCATTTCAGTTTCAATCAAGCCCGGAGCCACACAGTTCACCGTAATTTTGCGTTTGGCCAATTCCAGTGCCAATGCTTTGGTCGCGCCAATTAAGCCTGCTTTAGCAGCACTATAGTTCACCTGACCACGGTTACCCATGATTCCAGAGACTGAAGACAAGGTCACAATACGTCCACCCTTTTTCAAGCGGATCATCGGCATCATCAAAGGTTTCAGTACATTATAAAAACCGTTCAGAGAAGTCGAGACCACATCATCCCAGTCTTCATCGGTTAGTGCGGGGAAGGCACCATCACGGGTTAGTCCTGCATTCAACACCGCACCATAAAAAGCGCCATGCTGTGCCATATCTTGCTCTAAAATGGCAGCAATCTTTTCACGCTCATTCACATCGAACATCAGCACATGGCTGGCCTGCCCAAGCGCTTGAATATCCTGAGCCACTGCTTCGGCCTCAGACTGTCTTGAACGGGCATGTACCGTGACATCAAAGCCTGCCTTTGCCAACTCCAAAGCAATCGCTTTACCTATTCCACGACTCGAACCCGTGACTAAAATTCTTCTGCTCACACTAATTTCCCAATGATTTCATTCATATTTTCAGGCTCAAATACGCTCAACATGGCGCTGAACCGATGTTCTTGATATTCAATTTCACAATTAAACTGCCCCAAACCTTCGTGCAGATAACTTTGTTCGACTCGAATCTGCACGGTTGTGCCCAAACTAAAATAGGCACAAGGTAACTGCATTTTACGCGTTCCCAATAAAAAGCCAATTTTTGGTGGTAAGCCCTGAGCTTGTCCTTTATAGCCTGCATAGACGCTGATGGTCTGCGCCATCAGCTCAATGCTGCTCCATGTAGGCAAGCCTTCTGGCTCATAAAACATCAAATCAGGTGTAATGTTAAGTTCTGCAATGGCAAACTCATCATTGGCTTCAATCAAATGGCTCACGAAAACCATCGGTTTCGCATGCGGAATAAACTGTACTGCATCCATCATGGCAAAGCCGTCCCGAAAATTAAACTGATATTGCTGCCGCCAAAAGCAAAAGAATTACTCATCGCATAGCGAATCGATGTAGTCAAATTCGGAGCAAACACATAATTTTGCCCAGTCAAAGCACCGTCCAATTCACCTGCATGATGCAACGGTAACCAAGATTGATCCAATAAAACCTGCTGGCAAATAAAGGCTTCGATTGCACCCGCTGCCCCCAGACAGTGTCCCGTTTTATGTTTGGTGCTACTCAATGCCACAGTTGCATCTGAGAAAACGGTCTGTACTGCCTTAATCTCCATCGCATCATTTTGCGGCGTAGAAGTGCCATGCAAATTTAAATATCCGATATCGCTTGCTCGAAGCTGCGCAGCATCTAACGCTTTTTGCATCGCCTCCGCCGCCCCTCGCCCTTCTGGATGCGGCGCTGAAATATGCCATGCATCCATTGACTCACCACTCGATAGCAACATTACAGGTGCTGGTGCTTTGGACAATAAAAATAGCCCTGCGGCTTCACCAATATTGATGCCGTCACGATTAGCACCACAAGGCTGACAAATACTGCTCGATAAACTTTCCAAACTGTCAAAACCATTTAAGGTCAGCTTGCATAGAGTGTCGACTCCACCAACTAAGACCGCATCGGCCAAACCAGCATTCAACAGACGTTGCCCCGCAGCCATCGCTTTAGCCGCAGAGGAACAGGCAGTAGAAATAGTATAGGCAAGCCCTTCCCAACCCAAGTACTGTTGTAAGGCTTTGGCTAAACTGCCCATTTCTTGTTTTTGATGCTGTACGGACTGCGGTACTGACTGTTGAAACTGTGCTTTCAAGACAGGCTCATTATCCGCAATGCCTGAGGTTGACGTGCCAATAATCACCGCAAGGCGTTGTTTAGGAAACTGTGCAGTATAGGCACGAATCTCAGTTTCAATGTGTGTCAAAGCCGTTAGGGCAAAGCGTAAATTTCGTGAGTCTGCACCGCTCAAGCTTTCAGGCGCTGTTTGGAGCAAGGCTTGATCAAATGCCCCGACCCAGACCAAACGCCCCGCGATCAGATCCTCTCGTTGCGACAGGGTATTTTCGGTGTTTGTTAAGGCATGTTGAAGCTCAGCGGCATTTTGTCCCAAAGCCGACAGCGCCGCACTGAACTGAATGCCGACAGCTGAAACATGCTGTAGATTTTTAGTCATGATGGTCGCCTTGATCATCTTCTAAAGTATTACTCACCGCACTGATCACCATCTGATAAGGCACTTGCAGATTATCCAGCTCAATTGCGCCCTCATTTTGCTGAATTTTCAACACGGGCTGCTGCTGTATATAAATGGTATCGGCTTTCTGTACGACCGCATTTTGAGCAGCATGTAACGCAGCAAAATTCGGATAGGTCGCATACAGAATATCGCGTACCACATAATCAAAAGGCAACAGTTTCATCGGCTCAATCCGCTGTTCAACGTCTACCTTTTGACCATCAAAACTCAGCTTAAACAACAGCTGCCCTGTAAGGCTAAGTGCCAACATCTCAAGCGACTGTCCCCGCTGCTGCTGGTACAGTAAAAAGCTGAAACTCTGGGTTTTCCACTGCACTTCAATTTGGTCTTGGCGCTGGTAATTTTGCGCAGCCCACTGCGGGGTCGCGAGTCCCTGCGCTTTGGGGACCCAGCTTTGGCAGGCACTACAGAGCAGAGCACTGGCTAAAACCCAACTGACAGTTTTCAAGCGCAGCTTAAGTTTCATCAGTCAGCGACTCTTTTTTGGGTTGTTCTTCTCGGCAATATTCGGCCAAAGTACTTAAGCGTTGCTTGGCATTACGATGAATCGGGTTGCTCGTATCCCATGCATAACCTGCCAGTAAAGAAGCAATCATACGGCGGATTTTTTCATCTTGATTCTTTGAAAACACCACATCCTGAAATTCACCCGAATACCATGACTCAACATAGGCACGGAACACTTGAATGCCTTTACGCAGTGGCTTTTCATATTGCTCCATCCAGTCGACCGCCTGACCTTGCAGCACTTGCTCGACCAATGGTACCGCTAGACTGGAAGATTTTAAGGCAATGGTTACCCCCGAAGAAAAGACAGGATCGAGGAACTCGCCTGCATTGCCGAGTAGTGCATAGTTTCCAGATGCCAAATGTTTCACATCGGCAGAGTAGCCCACCAAAGTACGTACAGGAGTGTCATGTTTAGCATGACGCAGTACATGCGACAAACTGGCATCATCAGCCAAAATACGCTTCTGTAAAGCTTCTAAGTCATAGTCCGCACTGCCGTCATACCCGTATTTTTCAAAGAAATCTTGCTCCGCCACGATGCCAAATGAAGAGCGCCCATCGGCAAAGGGAATCAGCCAATACCATGCACGGTGGTCTTTTTCATGCACGGTAATTAAGATTTTCTCACGGTCAAACTCAGGGTCATTCAACAAACCATCTTCAATATGGGTAAAGACTGCACGGCGCACGGGAAAGTCCGACGGACTTTCTAAGTCAAGAAACTTTGGCAAAATGCGGCCAAAACCGCTGGCATCTAAGAGGAATTTGCCTTGAATTTGGTAGTTGTTGCCTTGCGCATCTTTGACCGTCAAAATCGGCTGTAAGGATGCGACATCGACCGCCAAGACTTCATGACCAAAACGGATATCTACCCCCATTTTTTCAGCTTGTTGTGCCAAAAGCTGGTCAAAGTTGGCACGTCGTACCTGCCATGTGGTCCCCGGGCCTTCACTAAACTTTTGGGTAAAGTCATAAAAACTGCGCTGTGAGCCTCTTAAAAAGGACGCACCATTTTTAAACTGAAAGGCATATTCGTCGGCATGCGCACGCACTGTCTCCAACAAACCCGCTTCTTCTAAAAACACCATACACTGTGGCAATAAAGACTCACCGATGGAAAAACGCGGAAAATATTGCTTTTCGATGACCGTGACCTGATAGCCTTTTTGGCGCAGCAAAGCTGCGGCTGAACTACCTGATGGTCCCGCCCCAATAATTAAAACATCTGTTTGTTGCATGGTGCTCATTGCACTGTACCCTTTGACTCAGCTCTTTGGCTGATATTGTTGAACCACTACATGTTTTACATCGGAAGAGGTAAAAAGCGTGGCATAAATAAATGAAAAAATAACGCCCAGTAAAACCGTTAAACCGAAACTGTGAATGGCGTAGGTATGACTGAAAGACAGCAAGCCAAAACTAAAGAAAGTCGACATCATGCACAGGAACAGAGCCATACCCACCACCTGTGGATGATCGTGTCCGTGGCGGTAGAAAATCGCATAGTCCACCCCTATCCCAATGATCAAGAAGGTACCCATAATGCTGAATAAATTAATCTCGACCCCCAGCCAGGCTTGAATCGCAAAAGTTGTCATTAAAGCCATGCTGACAGGCAACACCAAAGGCAGAATGGATTTTTTGCCATAAAGTGCTCCTAAGCCAATGGCTAAAATCATCAAAGCGCTAACTAATAGCCACTGTGCCTGCACACGATGCTGTTTAAACAATTCAGACAGTTGATGAACTGGACGTAACAGTTGTACATCCGCATTTTCAAGCTGTTGCACGGCTTTGACATCATGCACATTTTGCAGCATCACCAAACGTTGCGTCGGACTCATCTGCAAAAAATGCAGGGGATGATCTTTAAAGACGGCTTCGGTCAGCAACGGTTGGTCTTTTAAATGCGCTTGCCAGTTTAAAACATCCGCTACATTGAGCTGTAACGCCTGTGCATATTCCACTAAAGCGGGCTGAGGAATCGCCTGTAACATCGCAATATTGTGTTTTTGCTGCTCAAGCGATGGAATCCACTGCCCTAAAGCTTGTACAGCATCTAACTTTCCAGCCTGCTGTAAGGGCGCAAGTTTTGCCAGTAGTTGCTGTTCATGCTGCTCTAATTCTGCGGGTGTTCGGCCCTGTACCACAAAATATTCGCTGCTTTGCTGTTGCATAAAACGCGAACGAATATATTGATCTTCCTGCTTTAAGGTGACATCCATACTTTGTAAATTGCGGATATCATCATTGCTTTTCAGCAAGGCGAGGCTGCTGCCTGTCAGCAGTAGAATCAGTGAAATCATGCCATAACGCAGCGTGTTGCGGCTCTGCACATAACTGCGTGCTTTGCCAATAAAGCCCAGTGCACGTATCGCAGGTTCCGCATTCAGCGCAGGCAAACGTGGCAGCAGTAAAATACTGGTCACCCATGCGGCACTCAGTCCAACCATGGAAAAGACTGCAATTTGTTTAAAACCCGGAAATGGGGTAAAACTCAGCACCACATAGGCCAATAGCGTGGTCATCAACCCCACAAATAAACTCGGCAATAATGGTTTTAAAACAGAAAATCCATCCACCTGTCGGTGCTGAGACTGCATGGCCATAAAGTAAAATGAAAAATCGACACAGACCCCAATCAGACTGGCGCCAAAAACCAGTGTCATCAGGTGAATTTCACTAAAAATCCAATATGTTACCGCAAAGGCCACCAGACTACCTGTGCCCACCGCAACCATTTCCGTCAGCATGGGTCGTATCGAACGGAAACCAAACCAGACCAGAAGCAAAATCCCGATAGTCGAACCCACGCCAATGGTGGAAATTTCCTCTTTGGCAGAGTTAGTGCCGAACTGTGCAAACAGCAGCGTACCTGTCCAGTGCGGTTTAACTTGCAACTGGTTGAGTTGCTGATTGATATTTTGGATAAACGCAGCGGTCTGCTCTTGGTAGGCAATATTATAAGGGCTGTTATTGAGCTGAAGCACCATCAGGCGCGAGATACCCTGCTCATCACGAATCGTAGCAAAGCCCTGCTCTAAATTGATATCGGCATTGCTTTGTAAAGCGCTTAAACCCACTGCATAACGCGGGAACAGCAGCAAGGGATCTTGCTTGAGCATTTCAGCCGTGATCGGCATGCCGGGACTCATCAGTTGCAATAAGCCCTGCTCTGTCAGTGCGGCATCATCCTGCTCCCGCAAAATCTGCTGATCTGTCTTGGATAATAACCCCGCCTTGTGCTGATACAGCGCTTGGGCAAATTGATCAGGATCAAGCTGTGGACGAACAGGTAAAAACAGCTGACTTTGGTCCGCTTGGGTTTTGAGTACTTGCGTTGCCTGTTCGAGTTGCTGATCCGTTTTGGCATCCAACACCACAAAAACTTTGTCATTTAACTGCTGACTCACATATTGCTGTGCTTGTTCTAGATGAGCATCTTGATGTGCCTCAGGCAGCAAAGCAAAAATATTGGTCTCAATCTTAATGCCTTTATTCAGCCAAGCCGCGCCCAGTGCCAAAGCAATGACACACAGCACCAACAGCCACAGGGCGCTAAACTTATTTTGCCAATTGGAAAAGCGCATTTTCCGCAGCCGTTAAAGTTTGAGGTTGAGCCGTTTGCTGGCTAAAACGAATGATGGTGCGGTTATTGGCTTGTTCCAAAATCGTGATACGGTCCACATAACGCTGACCTTGTGCATCGACTTGGACAAAAAGCTTTTTAAATAGACTGCTTTTCGGCGTCAAGCTGACGTTCCACTGCGCCGGGCTGTAGTTGGCAGATACCACATTAAAGTTTTTAGCGAGTGCCGCTTCATTGCCCGACATTAACTGTAAAAACATCGTCGCTACAGAGCCATAAGGAGTCTTATCGACTTCAATTTGACTGCTAGTACGCTGTGTCTTTTGTACCAACTTACGCGGTGTCACCACCAAATCGGCTTTGACTGGACTTTGAATCTGCCATAGCACCCCCTGGTTTTTGCTGAACAGCACCGTGCCTTTGGACACATAGGTTTTATTCAAAGCGGCCAGTTTTTTCTGCTGCTCAAATTGGGCACGCACCACAGGCGTTGCACCGAGCTGGGCAAACACCTGCTTCAATTCAGTATTTTGTGCATTCACTGCGGGAGCAAGCAAAGTCATCACACTGGCTGTACAGGCAACGACAATCGCCTTAGAAAATTTGTATCGAATCATGCTTGCATTACTCCGCCTTAAACTCAGGCCATGCATTTAAACAGTCCAGCAACACCTGTGGTGACTGGAAGCACATTTCACGTTTTTCAATGTGCACCGCCACTTGCGAGGTATAGCCCTTGGTCAGCTTTCTGCCCGAAACTGCATCGAAAATCAGATATTCAATTTTCAGGCGGTTTTCCCATTCTTTTAAAATGGCACGCACGCGAATTTTTTGCTCAAACTCGATGCCTTGTACATAACGCACATGACTTTCAATCACCGGCCATGCATAGCCCGAGTCACGCATTTGGTTATAGTTATAGTGAAATTGATCTAGCAGTTTGCAACGCGCAATTTCAAAATATTTTAAATAATGCCCGTGCCACACCACATTCATGGTGTCGACATCATGAAAAGGCACTTCAATGATTACATCAGCATGCATGCTCATTTCCTATGAATATTGAACAGCAATGCTGTCTAACAGTTCTAACTGCTCAAAGCGATGAACCAATGCTTGAAGCTCTTGTTGCAAAGGACGATCTTCCTCTACATAGGTGAAGCTCTGAAGCACCCAGTGTTGAAATGCTGTTAAAACAGGGCTGAGTTCTGTATCTACACCTTTGAGTTTAACCGCCTGAACTGCTGCACAGCTAAGTGCCGCAACCACTTGTTCGGTCAGAGTAATGACACGACTGGCATCACGCGCAGCAATGGTGCCCATGCTGACTTTGTCTTGATTATGACATTCGGTTGAGCGTGAGAAAATTGACGCAGCGAGCGTCTGTTTCAACGCTTCTGCTGTCCATGCCGAAACCCCGATTTGCACCGCTTTAAAGCCATGATTCAGCGGTAAACGCTCAGGACTTGAGCCGGTTAAATTACGTGGCAAGCCGTTGTTCATTTTATAGTCCACCAACTGCGCCAACTGACGATCCATCAAGTCAGCAATATTCGCGATCATAATTTTCAGGCTGTCCATGGCTTGGGCAATATGTCCGCCATAGAAATGTCCACCATGCAATACCCGCAGATTGACTGGGTCAATCAATGGGTTGTCATTACTTGAGTTCAGCTCATTTTCAATAAACTGACGCAGCCACAGTTTAGAGTCTTCAAATACCCCGATCACATGTGGTGCACAGCGTAGTGAATAACGGTCTTGCAAGCGTGAACTTTGGTGTTCAGTTTGTACTTCACTGTTTAACCAGTCACGTAACTGAGCTGCAATATTTTGCTGTCCCGGATGTGGTTTTTGTGCAAACAGCACTTCATCAAAATGGCTTGGATTGCCCTCTAATGCCAAAACATTCAATGCGGTAATCAAAGTGCTGGCAAAAGAAATCTGTTCTGCTTTTTTATAGTTTAGGCAAGCAATCGCGGTCATGACCGCTGTACCATTCATCAGGGCTAAGCCTTCTTTAGGACGCATCACCAAAGGCTGCAAACCTTTTTCGTCATATACTTGTGCAATCGGCACGATTTGGCCTTGATAGTACACATCGCGCTCACCGACCAAGGCCCCAGCGATATAAGACAAAGGCGTCAGATCCCCACTGGCACCCACCGAACCTTCTGAGGGAATCACAGGAATCACATCTTCATTCAACATCCAGACCAAACGCTGTAACAAGGCATGCGAGACACCCGAATAACCGCGCGCCAAAGAACATAAACGCACCACCACAACAGCACGTGCGGTAATTAAGTCTAAGTTTTGCCCCATGCCGCAGCCATGAAAACGCGACAAATGCAGCGGCAGCTCATGCACTTGGTGGGCTGGAATTTCAACCAAGCACGAGTCACCATAACCCGTAGTCACGCCATAAATAACGCCTTCGTCTTGCAACAGCTGATCGAGGAAATCTGCGCCGCGTTGAATCAATGCTGTCCATTCAGCAGAGGCAGGCAATGCCACCTGTTTTTCTTTACGCGCTACAGCCACAACATCTTCAATACTGAGCGGAGTTTCCCCAACAATTAACACAAGACTTATCCTTTATTCCAAAAATTATAAAAATTAAACCATTGATAAGGCGCACGTATACAATGCTGTTCCAACAGTTCCACATACTGTCGTGTGGTCTGTTGCATGGCCGGTAAACGCTCTTTACGCGGCCAATTTAACTGCTCAGCTACTTGGTGAATATGCACTTCAAAATGTCTATCAACTCGATAGCAAAACACTGCCAGCACAGGAGCTTTCAATAAACTGGCCAAGATCCAAGCGCCCTGCGGCCACAGCGCTTGCTCGCCTAAAAACGCAACTGATTGTACCCGATCCGACTGCACGGGTACGCGGTCTGCCGCCACAATCACCCATTCACCTTGATCCAACTTATCCTGCAAAATCAGTGCTGTTTCGATTCCCAGCTCATCCACCGAAACCAAATTAACATCGGCATGTTCATTCAGTTTTTTTAAAAATTCATTGAATTTGGTGGCATGTTTTTGATAGACCAACACATTAATTTTCTGCGAATGCTCTGCTTTGACGGCGCGTAGCAATTCAATATTGCCAAAGTGTGACACCACAATGACCGCACCTTTTTGATAGTGCGAACGAAAGTGTGCATGACCATGTAGCTTTAAGTTCTGCTCAGGAATATGCCCAAGCCAACCTTCAATTTTATCTAAAATACATTCGCCAAATTGCATCAAATGCGTATAGCTGTGCCAAAGCTGTGGCTCAGCCTGAAACGGCGACTGCGCACCTGCAAAATGATGCAGTTTTTTTAAGTACAACAACGAAGCTTGACGCGCGGTATTGGAAAAGAGCCAATACCATAAAATCACAAAGTATAAGATGACTCGGCACAGCCAGCGCCCACCCAAACGGTAGAAACCCAGCATCAGCATCAGCGGTAACATCCCGCCCCGCTCTTTCACGGCGCTCCATTTCTGCATATGCTTCTCTGACCGCCTTAGCCTTTGACTTTCTGATAAATCAGTTTGGGGAACCGCAGCAGCATGCCACCCAATAAGCGGCTATGCGCGCGCGCCATGCCCAGATTATCCCGCCAAACATCAAAATGTGAAATGCCGCCTTCAGGGTAAACTACATGCGTGGGCAGATTGATAAACGGTACATTGTCCCATTTCAAACGCACCAAAATTTCCGAGTCAAAGCCCATCCGCGGTTGAAACTTTGCTGTATTTAAAATGTTTACCGTCTGCGCCAAAGGATAAACGCGAAAGCCACACATGCTGTCCTTAATGTCAAAAGACAGGCTGTTAATCCACACCCAAATATGCGTTGCATAACGGCCATAGAGACGTTTTTTTGGAACAGTCGCATCAAAGATCGGCTGACCAATAATCATGGCATCGGGGTGCTGGATAGAGGTGTCTAAAAAGCGTTGCACATCCTGCCAGTCATGTTGTCCATCGGCATCCAATTGCAAGGCATGACTATAACCACATTGAAAAGCATGCTTGAGACCCGTGATCACCGCCTGCCCTTTACCCTGATTATAAGTATGTTCAACCAAATCGACCCTTGGGTAGTCATGCGCGAGCTGATGTAACACTGCCGTACAAGCAGCATCACTGCCATCGTTCACCATAATAATCGGTAACTCAAAAGAGCTTAAATGTGACAATAACGCAGCCAAATAATGCGGATGGTTATACACAGGAATCACAAAGCAGTGTTTCATTTTAGTCTCTCGGCTTAAACGTCTGACGGGACAGCAAACAGCAAACGTCCGGATGCCAATATTTTGTCATGATTTTTCAGCTCAAAACTGACCTTATGCGCTTTTCGGCTGAGCACCAGTTCCACCGCTTGATAGGGCTGGATCAGTCCCTGAAATTTTAACTGTTCAAAACCGTTACACCACAGTAAATCTGCCCAGTTTTGTTTGGCAAAATGCTGAATAAATCCTATTTGTCCTACACCCGGATAAATCGGGAAGTTCGGAAAATGGCCTTTAAAGCATTCCAACTCTGGAATAAATTCTAAAGCATAACTGATCTGCGTATCCTGAGACTGCTGCGTCAATACCACAGGCAAGGTCATCGGCTGAAAGAGTGATTTTAAATACTGTTTATTCAGCTTCGATTGTGCATTTTGTGGCATTTGCGTTAAGAACCGCCACTGCCGCGGAATCGCAATGCTTTCCAACTTCTGCTGTAATTGCTTTTTCAGCTGTACGGTAAATGCCGCTTTGCCCTTTTCGGTGAGCAGCCCCCGAGCATCCTCGGTCAACACTGCCACCACCGCCAAAATCTGACGCTGTTCTTTTTCATGAATTAGGACATGGCACTGCTGTATTTCAGTCAACTCAGCGAGTTTCGCTTCAATCGCATCGAGACTTAAACGCTTTTCTTCAAGTTTGACAATGCGGTCTAAACGCCCCAATAACTGGAATGGACTTTTGGGATTGTCTGCACCCACGACCTGCACTTTATCTCCGGTCAAAATCCAATCCGCGCTAAAGGCATGGTTGGTTTTAACGGCTAACTCTTGCTGCTCGGCGCAGTTAATTTCGACATTGGCAAAGGGTGTCCATAGTGCATCATCTGCCTGACGGTGGGCAATCCCGCCTGTTTCAGAACTGCCAAACACTTCGGTAATCGGGCGGTTCAGCAAAGGTCGTACGCCTGCATCCAACTTTCCGCCAGAGGAATAGACCCGATGGCAATCATGTAACACCACATCTGTAGTCCAGCGCTTCAACAAAGCGGGGCTGGAAATCAGATAATTGGGCAGTTGCAGATGGGCAATTTTCTTTTGAACATCAATCACATCTTCAGGGAAAGCCAGTTGTTTTTGATAGAAACTGCGCCCACTGGCTAAGGGCCACAACAGCTTAAACAACAAACCATAAATATGTTGATGGCTCACCGTAGCAATCGCGACCGCCTGCTCAGGCAAGTCAAAACTGGCTTCTAAACCACAAACTTCATTGAAAAGCTGTTGCAAGCTGCGCGGAATCTTTTTCGGCTGCCCAGTTGAGCCCGAAGTATAAAAGTACAGCTGAGCCTGATTGAAAAAAGCAGCATCAAATTGAAGCTCGAAGGTTGGCGTTACTGTTGACGACAAACGTTTTAAAAAATAAATCTGCTGTTCAGCCAATTCTTTTTCTAAGTCACTGACCCGATGCGGTGGCAACAGCACTTGCTTACCTGCTTGCAACGCCGCAAACAACAATACTAAAAACTCATAACTGTCTTCTTGCCAAAGCGCCCATACAGGCTGTTCCAACGGCTGAATTTGCGCAGCCTGTTCAGCCACATCCAACCAAAAAGTGTGAAAGGAAACGAAACTTGAGTCCGCCTGAATACACAAGGGACGCGATGAATGGAGATGGTGTTGAAAATGACAAGACATAAAATTTGTTTTTAAAAACCGTATTTCTAATCGCTATAGTTCGAGGCCCTGTTTCAGCTGCCCTGACGGAAACGCTGCTATTTCTGTGCCTGATGCAGTCGCTGCTGGCGTTTGCGCAACACAAATTCACCCAGTAACAACCCACCCATCAAGACATAAGAGATCAAGCCGTTATATAGCACCCAAATCTTCATTGGTGCGAAAAAAACGGTGATCAAGGCAATGATCGCATTGATGCAGAAAAACCCACACCAAACTTTGGTGACTTGACGGGTCCATTCTACCCCTTCTTCGGGCAAATTGGGTTCTGCCAAACGTGCAAAACGTTCAATCATCGAAGGCGGTCGAATCAAGGTGCTGGCAAAAATAAACAGCGCCCCGAGACTCATAAAGACAGGATAAAGTTTAAGCCATGCATGATCTTTTAAAATCAAACTCAGCCCGCCACATAAAATCGCAAAACCTGTCAATGGCCACAGCAAAGTATTACCCTTGCTGAATAGACGCAAGACGCCCAGTGCAATCAATACCGCACTGACCCAGACATACTGTCCATACGCCAAAGCATAAGCCACAAAAAAAGGATAGAGGATCAATCCGACCCCTGCTATCCCTTTTAAAATGTTGTTCATGCAGCCGACATATTCTGAATCACGACCACCACATCTTGAACGGTACGCACATTTTTAAAGTCTTCAGGATTAACTTGTTTGCCTGTCAGTTCTTTAATTTTAACAACTAAATCAATGGCATCAATACTGTCGACATCGAGGTCTGAAGCTAGGTTTGATTCTAACTGCACATCTTCAGGCGCAATTTCAAACAGCTCTTCCATCCACTCACGTAATTTTTCTAACACGGTTTCTTGTGCAAGCATAGCAACCTCTTATGCTGTTTTCTGTGCTTCAACCAAAGCCACTAAGCTTTGAATTGATTTAAAATGTTCTTTGGTTTCTGCAGATTCTGCATTTAGATGAATGCCATAGCGCTTTTTCAATGCCAAACCCAGTTCTAAAGCATCAATCGAGTCCAAACCCAGACCATCACCAAACAAAGGTGCGTCTGTATCAATATCTTCAATACGGATGTCTTCAAGAGCGAGGACATCAATAATCATTTGCTTTAATTCATCAGCAAGATTGCTCATTTAGGGATAACTCTTGGTTAAAAAACCACTGTAATTGTTGATTTAATTGACGCACATTTTTGGGATTGACCGTTACATCATCCAATACGTCTTCCACTCGGATCGCATCCAACACTTTTACATGGATATGAAAAGGCTGTTCTGGAATGTGATACCACTTTTCATTTTTGGTCAGGGTTGATGGCGTGCAGCTAATCAGCACGGGGCGAATCGGCACACCAGCACGCAGGGCAATATTGGCCGCACCGCGCTGAAAGTCATTCAGCTGCTCACCTTTTGCTGTCCGTGTCCCTTCAGGAAAGATCAACAAAGATGCCGCGTGATCTTGCTGTAATTTGTGTACACAGTCCTGAATAAATTGTTCAGAACCTGCATTTAAAATATAGCCTGCGCTTTGTACAGGGCCTTTGGTAAATGGATTTGACCACAACGCCTGCTTGACCACACAGTTTGCTTGTTCCATTAAACCAATTAAAACCACCACGTCAATCAGTGTCGGATGATTGGCAATCACCAACTCCTGCTGGCTGTGCTGTAGTTTGTCTAAGCCTTCAACCGTATAGGTCATGATGCCCAGTTTCACCATCATTTCGGTAAAACCTTTAAAACTGTGTTTAATCACCTTTTGAGTGCGCTGCTTTTGAACTTCGAGGTCTGATGAGCTCAGCTTGACCAATGGTGCAATCAAACCACCAATCGCCACGCCGCCCAAGCCAAAGCTGGCAAAGCTAAACCCTGTCGCTCCAACGCGCCATGCATAGTTGGCTTTTTGCTTGATTCGATTTAATTTCAGCATTTCGTCCACGCTTCAGATTCAGTTTGCTCAGCATTAGTCCAAAACGCGTTAAATGCTAAAGCCTGCTGATAAGCTGGCGCTGCATCCGTATGCTTTGGCGTCAACATCAAATTGGCAGGTGCTAATGAAATCATCGCTGACATCGCAAAAGCAGCAAATGACTGATGCTCGATATAAATGCCCGGCAAGGCTTCATCATAATATACCAGCAAAACCTGACGAGCTTCTGGTCTTGTTTTTAACCACGCATAGGCTTCAATCAGCCCATCATTCCACGAGCCCGCCAAACTGGTCGCAGGTGTCGCATCCTGACATAAAATGGAATATAAACCTGAAATTGCATTATGGACCGACGTTGAAAACTGCGTCGGTGAAGGGGTTTGCTCGCTTAACACATCTTCTAAAATATTTAGTGTTTTTGCTTCATCGCCATATTGCGACACCCAAACAATATAATCGACATTGTGGATGTCTAAAGTCTGTATTGCGCTATTCAAAGCCAACTTTGCTAGGCGCGATAAGCGTCGGCGTTGCATCGCAGGAATGTGTTCTATAGCTGATAATTCTTGATCAACCAAGCTCATATTCAAGCGGGATACGTGGAGTTGCATCATCATGATCAGTGTTTAAAAGTTGATAAATTATCAGGCGCGGAATTATAGCACTGAGCCACATTTTTCACAAAAAATAACAAGCGCTGACGGGTTCAAAAAAGGAGGGTACCGCAACACCGATCCTCCCCCTTAAAACAAGAGCAACTAGAGGTAATATTGCGTTCTTTTCTTGGCAAATTTATCCAATTGTTTTAAAAAGCCTTCAAAATAATCTTTCTCTTTTTCCTCAGTACGATAGCCTGCATAGAGAGTCCGACGTAAACCTTCAGGCGCTACGCAGTCCAAACGACGCGAAGTCACCCAACCCTTTTGTTCATATTCGTTCACCACCCAATCGGGTAATGCCCCTATGCCACGCCCACTGGCCACCAACTGAATCAGCATTTGGGTGAGGTCGGTGGTACGGATCTGTTTCGGCAGAATATTGGCTGGAATAAACAGACGCGACATAATATCTAAACGGTGTTTATCCACTGGATAGGTCACCAAGGTTTCTTCAGCAAGTTCTTGCACGGTAATGTCTTTGGCACGAACCAAAGGATGGGTATTGGATAAAACCAAACGCGATTCATACTCAAAAATCGGGAAATACTCCACCCCTTTTAATGCAATCGGGTCGGCCGTAATCAATAAATCAAACTCACCCGTCTGCAATAACTCATGCGGATTGGCCTCAAAACCTGAAGCAAAGTCCAGATCAACATCTGGATATTGTTGGCGATATTGATTTAACAACGGCATTAACCAATCGAAACAGCTATGACACTCGGAGGAAAAAGTAATGCGTCCTGTTTGACCATGCACAATACGGGTGATGTCGCTTTGTGCAATTTGTACCTGCGGCAATACTTCATCAGCCAGTTTTAATAAACGCTGACCCACATTAGAAAAGCTAACGGGCCGACTACGACGGTTCACCACCTCCACCCCAAACCACTGGTCTAACTCACGCAACTGGTGTGATAAAGCTGAAGGTGTTAAGCATAGGTCTCCTGCAGCAGCCACCAATGAGCCATGCTCTCTTAAAGCGGTTAAGGTTTTTAAATGGCGGAGTTCTAACATCTGGCACAGCCCAATTCTTTAATCTTGATGGATGTGGCATAGCTTAACCGATAAAAGCGATATTTGATTATTTTTTTTCACCTTAATTTTCTTTTAATTAGTTTATTTCATTTTAACTTCTATGATCTGCAACGAAAATAGTCGCCCCATTTACAGAGAATGAAAAAATTTAAGTATTTAAATTCACACTCTTCATGATCCATACATGAGCGCCAACTGAAGTAAGGCTTTCTTTTATAACTGTGGATGAATTTTAAGACTATCTCTTGGTCATTCCTAGGTTGAAGCGTGATTCCTTCAGTTTTTAAGAGGTACAACGACCGAATCCAGCCGACCGAGGTCCTATTTAACTCGTACCCATGCCCCGAATTCTCGTGATATGCCTACTTTGATATAGCGAAATCATTTGACCGCAAGCAGCATGCTCTTGTACCTGAGTTAAATTCAGTTCAAATATTGAGAACTGATGATTTTAATCTTTTATCCAAATTGAGCAGGCTAAAGCGTTGAAAAAACATAAAGTACGGGCGAGTAAAACTTCTTACAGCCCTATTCGGGCTTTTTTATGTTCCACGTGAAGCATTATATAAATATCGAATCAAAGTCACTTGTCTCTCAAAATGATGAGATGCCAAACAGAACATACAAAAACAAAAAAGCTTCCAAGATAGGAAGCTTTTTTAAATCTTAAATTTAACCATCAATCGTGAGCTTTAAAATCTCAGCTTTGGTATAACCACGTTCTTTTAAAAGATGTTGAATAGCTTTTTTCTCATCTTGATCTTCAAGGAATTTGCAGCGTTGGATCAAACGCATATCGGTCTCATACTGAAAGTTATGACGACACTCCAATTCCTTATTAGAAGGCGTAGTAAAAAAATGAACCACAGCTAGATACTCTCTTTCATGCTGTTGAAGTGGCCCGCCTTCAACGAATACCTATCTAACACAACTGTTAAACACCCTTTGGGTAAATGATGACGAATCTCGCTCCATTATGCAAGTTTGGGCCTCTCAAATGTTCTCTCTCTACTCATCTACAGCGCTCAAAGCAGGTCTTAATCACCCACCAAAGTCGATTTTAATCATGAAAATTCATCAGCTCATCCTGAAAATTCTTCATCCAATCGCCGTTGATCCGCGCATTAGACGTTTTAAACTGTCTGGTTTAAATAGATAAAAATCATTCAATATGTCGAAGCTCGAACGTCAGAAACTTACCCTCCCCACAGGTCATGACAAACTGCTCTTGCATTCCTGCTGTGCACCTTGCTCAGGTGAAGTCATGGAAACCCTGATTGAATCAGGTATCGATTTTTCTATCTTTTTCTATAACCCCAACATTCACCCTGTAAAGGAATATCTGATTCGCAAAGAAGAAAATATTCGCTTTGCAGAAAAACATCACATTCCATTTATTGACTGTGATTACGACACAGACAACTGGTTTGCACGTGCCAAAGGCATGGAAAATGAGCCAGAGAAAGGGATTCGTTGTACTATGTGTTTTGATATGCGTTTTGAACGGACGGCTTTATATGCAGCAGAACATGGCTTTAGCCTGATCAGCAGCTCTCTCGGTATTTCCCGTTGGAAGAATATGCAACAGATCAATGAGTGCGGGCACCGCTCTGCTTCACATTATGCAGGCATTCACTACTGGGACTATAACTGGCGCAAACATGGCGGTGCGGTACGCATGCTGGACATCAGCAAACGTGAAGAATTTTATCAACAAGAGTATTGCGGCTGTGTGTATTCACTGCGGGATAGCAACCGCTGGCGCATGAGCCAAGGCCGTGAACGCATCAAACTCGGACAAAAGTTCTATTCCAATGCCATGGATCAGGACAGCTGATTTTAGCCCGCAGCCTCCACATACCAATTTTTCCAAGAGCTGGTTCCACGCACCGCAATCGACACGGTCGGAATTAGCTTTTCTTTTAAGATCTTGGTTTGTCCAACGGCTTTGGCTAAGCGTGCTTTGACGGAATGAATACATTCACGGTCACCAAATTCACAGCGGTCTAAGCTGGTTCCACCACAGGGCCCATTGGCCAAGCCTTTGGGACAGGTTTCAGGACAAATATACAGGGTCTCACCTAAACGGCATTGACCACAACTTTCGCAGCCCACCACCGCATGCTTACTCAAATGCTCTGTTTTCATTAACGCTTGGTTGGCACGCGATCGCTCCCAAACATTGAAATTAAAAATAAACCGCCCCACCCCTTTGGCCAGTTTAGATTCAAATAAAGCATCATGCATCAAATGCAGATGTTGGTACTTAATAATCTGACTTGAGGTCGCAGGCCGTGAATAATAAGCCAGCTTCGGATGAAACTCTGTACCAGTTTGCACCTGCCAAAGCGTATTCCAAAGTCGATCACACTCAGCAAAACTCAAGTGCCGATATGCTTCAATATAGCCTTCTAGCAACCTTTGTTCTTTAGGCTGATGGCAAGCCGATAAATGCACCCCCACAAAACCCAAATGTCGACACATTAGAATCTGTAATGCGCAGCGCACATAAACGCGATCACTTAAACTTTGTTCTTTTTCCTGTTGCAACACCTGCAACATATGCGGGGTGATCACAATGCCAGCCACTTTATGTTTCAGCATAAACTTGGCCCGTGGCAAGGTCAGTGGCATGACACAGGCTAACATTTTCTGAGCATACTGATGCTGCGCTAAAAATGCATGTGCATCTTGTAAAGCAGTCATGTCATAGCCCAATTGGGTAATCACATAATCGGCCCCTGCTTTCATTTTTTTATGCAGTTTTAAATATTGCGCCTCTTTTTCCGCTTCAGCATATTTAAACGGATTAAACGCCACACCAATATGAAAACCGCCTTGGCGTTTGGCTTCCATAACAGCATTCACGGACTCCAAATAACGTGTCCGCGGCTCTAGGTCGTGGCTATGGTGGTGCTGTTTTAATTTATCACCCGTTAAGAGTAACAAGTTATTTTGACCCTGTATTTTTGCATCTTGCAAAAACTGCTCAAAGTCTTGTATATCCCGTGCCTTCCCCGAAAAGTGAATGACTTTTTCAATCTCTTGTGGATACTGTTTGGCGACTTGTAAAGGTGCTTCATCGTCATCCGCATGTACCCGATCGGCCAGCGTCATAGCAGCAGGAAAACCTGCAAATTGAGTTTTGACAGACCACTGGGCTTGGTATGCGCTTAAGTATTCAACCAAGACGCAAAATTGTTGCTGTGCAAAATATTGAGCAAGTAGGGACATTACAGGAGAAATAATCCAGAGGATTAAAAAAGAAGAATTATATCAAAAAATCAAAAATAGTTGACGAATCGTCTGATTGTTCGCTACGGCATATTCAATATTTTTTGACTCTCCCTACCCGATGAGTGAACGCAAATATCCACCTTGATCTGATTCATTAGTTGCAGCCCCCCGCTAAAACTGAACCTGAGGGTCAAATTCAAAAAAAAACGACTTGAGCGCTCAACCACACGCCGCCTATAGCACAACAATTATCTAGATCATCCATTGACTAAGCGGATTAATCTATTTTCGATAAAATTATTCTTTTTTATGCTTTTCAATTGTTTAAAGACTAAGCATATTTCAGCTTATTTAAAATCAAGGCATCTTTTCAAGCTGAGATTGACTGTGTATAACAATGGACGACTCAAGGAAATGATTCGCACATAGGCAAAAGCCTGAAAAAAGCTTAAACTATGTGCCAATGAAAACAAATGATATGTCGTCCATGGCGACAACGATGAAGGTGAAGGTTGATGCCGCTCAATACCGTTGAAGAGCTAGTTGCAGATATCCGTGCAGGTAAAATGGTTATCCTGATGGATGACGAAGATCGTGAAAATGAAGGTGATTTAGTTATCGCAGCGACCCATGTTCGCGCAGAAGACATCAACTTTATGATCACCCACGCACGTGGTTTGGTGTGCTTAACGCTCAGCCGTGATCGCTGTAAACAATTGAATCTACCATTGATGGTCGATGCCAATGGCGCACAACATGGCACCAACTTCACGCTCTCCATCGAAGCGGCAGAAGGTATTTCTACAGGGATTTCACCTGCAGAACGTGCGCATACCATTCAAACGGCAGTAGCGGCACATGCCAAACCATCAGACATCGTTCAACCAGGACATATTTTCCCATTGATGGCGCAGCCTGGTGGTGTTCTACACCGTGCAGGTCATACCGAAGCAGGTTGTGATTTGTCTCGCCTAGCAGGTTTAGAGCCTGCATCGGTCATCTGTGAAATCATCAATGAAGATGGCACGATGGCGCGCCGTGCCGATCTTGAAATTTTTGCCGAAAAGCATGGCTTAAAAATTGGCACCATCGCGGATCTGATTCACTACCGTATGACCAACGAACAAACGGTTGAACGGATTGATCAGCAAAGCATTGATACCGAATATGGGACATTTGACTTATATCGTTACCGCGAATTAGGCAATCCAGATATTCACTTGGCTTTGGTGAAAGGCGAACCAAAAGAAGGGGTAACCACCGTTCGTGTCCATGGTTTCAACCCTGTTCGCGACCTGCTCAAGCTCAACAAAAAAGACGGTGAGCCAGCATGGAATCTTGACAAGGCCCTGCAAGAAATCGCAAGCAGCGATCGGGGTGTTTTAGTCTGGATTGGTCAGCGTCATTTACAAGACTTAGGCCCAGCCTTAGACAGCCTTACAGCACCAAAACCAACCAAATCCAATGCTGCTTTATCTCAGCAGTACCAAACCATTGGGGTGGGCGCACAAATTTTACGTGATTTAGGCGTAGAAAAGATGAAGCTTTTGAGCTCACCTTTACGCTTTAATGCACTCTCTGGGTTTAATTTAGAAGTGGTGGAATATATCACCGCACATCAAACAACTTAAAAAATCATCGAGGTTGCTATGGCAATTCGCCGTATTGAAGGTATGTTACATCTCGCTAGCGAAGGCCGTTATGCGATTTTAGTGGGTCGTTTTAATAGTTTTGTTGTCGAACATCTATTAGAAGGTGCAATTGATACATTGAAACGTCATGGTGTATCAGAGGATAATATCACTGTTGTTCATGCACCAGGCGCGTGGGAACTCCCTGTCGTGGCTAAAAAATTAGTGACGTCTGAACGCTTCGATGCCATCATTGCACTGGGTGCTGTGATTCGTGGTAGCACACCGCACTTCGACTTTGTTGCAGGTGAATGTGCCAAAGGTTTAGGCGTGGTTGGCCTAGAATCTGGTCTTCCAGTGATTAATGGTGTATTGACTACGGATAGTATTGAACAAGCGATTGAACGCTCGGGTACAAAAGCAGGTAATAAAGGCGGCGAAGCTGCTCTTACTGCAATTGAAATGGTTAACTTGTTAAAGGCTATTTAACGCTATGTCGCAAACATTGCAAGCAACTTATGCAGCAAAACGTAAAGCACGTCGCTTTGCTGTACAAGGAATTTACGAATGGCAAATGAGCCACAATCCAGTCCATGAGATTGAAGCACGTACGCGTGTGGAAAATGCCATGCACAAAGTGGATCTGAGCTATTATCATGAATTGTTAACCCAAGTGGTTGCCAATCATGAAGCATTGGATGCGCTCTTAATCCCTGTGCTTGATCGCGAAGTTTCTGCGCTTGACGGCGTGGAACTAGCAACTCTTCGTTTAGGCGCATATGAACTCAAGGAACACCTTGAAGTCCCATATCGCGTAGTTTTAGATGAAGCGATCGAGCTTGCTAAGCATTTTGGCGGTGCCGACAGCCATAAATACATCAATGGTGTATTAGATCGTTTAGCGACGACTTTACGTGCAGCAGAAAAGCAACAAGCGAACTCACAGTAGTAGATTTGTTGTATGGCTGAGTTTTCGATCATTGATACCTATTTTAATCGTAAGAGTCTTCATTCTGTCGATTTAGGCGTCGGTGACGACTCAGCCTTGCTCACCCCACCACCACAGCAACAATTGGTCATTTGCGCCGATACTCTGGTTGCTGGACGTCACTTCCCGCTTGATACCAGCCCACATGCAATTGGCTGGAAATCTGTCGCGGTTAATTTATCTGATATCGCTGCAATGGGCGCGAAACCTCAGAGTATTTTACTGGCCTTGAGCTTACCCCAAATTGATCATGACTGGCTCAAAGGCTTTAGTCAGGGTTTATATGATTGCTGTGATCAATTTGGCGTGAGTTTAATTGGGGGAGACACCACCCAAAGCCCACATCTCACCATTTCCGTGACTGCACTGGGCTGGGTCGATATCGGTCAAGCCGTCACCCGTTCTGCCGCTCAAGTGGGTGATTTGATTTGTGTCAGTGGCACTGTCGGTGATGCGGCTTTTGCCTTGCAACACTTGGGACACCCTCTCCAGCAACGTTTAGACTACCCCACCCCACGCTGTGAACTGGGTCAAGCACTCAAAGGTTTGGCGCACAGTATGATTGATGTGTCCGATGGCTTAGCACAAGATCTCGGCCATATTTTAAAAGCATCCCATGTGGGCGCGACCCTACAACTTGATCAACTGCCAATCAACCCCGCTCTACAAGATGTAACACGAGAACAACAATGGCAATATGCTTTGGCGGGTGGCGATGACTATGAATTATGCTTTACAATAAGTCCGCAGAATTATGAAAAACTTTTGCAACAACAAAACCATAGCAGCATCAGTGTCATTGGAAAAATTGATGCCGAAAATGGTCTGCGTTTTCAACAAAATGGCTTAGACCATTCCTTGCAATTTACTGGATATCAACACTTTGCATAAACCCCCTATCCTCTTTCGTCAGATGTCTTGGTATGACCGTTTCATCGTGTTTTGCGGTGTAGGGTTTGGCTCAGGGCTAGCACCTAAAGCACCGGGTACCTTTGGTTCTGCCTTCGCGCTGCTGTTTGTCCCGATTTGGCTTGCAATTGGCTTATCCAACACCATTATTGCCATCATCTTCATGTCTCTTATTGGTATTTATATCTGTGGACATACTGCTAAAGTGATGGGCGTACATGATGATGGGCGTATTGTCTGGGATGAGTTTGCGGGACAATCCATCACCTTTTTACCAGTCCTATATTTAGGGCAAATGAATTGGCTCTGGCTACTGCTGGGTTTTATTTTATTTCGTATTTTTGATGTGTGGAAACCTTGGCCAATTCGCGTCATTGACCAAAAAGTCGAGGGTGGTTTTGGCATTATGCTCGATGACCTGATTGCAGGGCTATGGGCTGCGCTTTGTATTTGGATTTATTTTTATTTCACTGTGGCTTAGGCCATTTTTAGGATTACAACATGTCAACGACTGTTATTATTCTTGCTGCAGGTAAAGGAACACGTATGCGTTCTTCTTTACCAAAAGTATTACAACCACTTGCAGGACGTCCTTTACTTGGTCATGTTATCGACACTGCAAAAAAATTAAATGCAGCCAATATTATTACAATTTATGGGCACGGCGGTGCACGAGTTCAAGAAACGTTTACTCATGAAAAAATTGAATGGGTGGAACAAGCAGAGCAACTCGGAACAGGTCATGCGGTACAAATGACACTCCCTGTCCTTCCACAGGAAGGCAGCTCACTGATTTTATCAGGCGATGTACCTTGCATCTCTCAAAATACGCTACAAAAATTACTCAATGCAACAGCCGAGACAGGCATTGGTCTAGTGACTTTAACTTTAGCCAATGCAACAGGTTATGGGCGTATTGTGCGTGAGAATGGTCAAATTCAAGCGATTGTTGAACATAAAGATGCGACCACAGAGCAGCATCAGATTAAAGAAATTAATACAGGCATTTACTGTGTCAGCAATGCCAAATTGCACGAATGGTTACCACGCTTAAGCAATAATAATGCGCAAGGTGAATACTACCTGACTGATATTGTAGCAATGGCCTTAGCTGATGGGATGCAAGTCGCATCGGTTGAGCCTGAACAAGCCTTCGAAGTTGAAGGGGTCAATGATCGTATTCAGCTCGCTGCATTAGAACGTCAATTCCAAATAGACCAAGCCAAAAAGTTGATGCAACAAGGTATCCATCTGATTGACCCCAGTCGCTTTGACCTGCGTGGAAGCTTAACTGTTGGACAGGACGTACGCATCGACATCAATGTGATTGTTGAAGGCGAATGTGAATTCGGCGACCATGTAGAAATTGGTGCAGGTTGTATCATCAAAAACACCAAGATCGCAGCAGGTACAAAAGTTCAGCCTTATAGTATCTTTGACAGTGCTATGGTCGGTGAAGATGCGCAGATTGGTCCTTTCGCTCGTTTACGCCCAGGTGCAAAACTGGCTGCTGAAGTGCATATTGGTAACTTCGTTGAAGTCAAAAATACCAGCATTGGCCTCGGCTCAAAAGCCAATCACTTTACCTATTTAGGTGATGCTGAAATTGGTACAGGCTCGAACATTGGTGCAGGTACCATTACCTGTAATTATGATGGTGCAAATAAATTTAAAACCATCATTGGTGATGCTGCATTTATTGGCTCCAACAGCTCATTGGTTGCGCCTGTCACCATTGGCAATGGGGCAACCGTCGGTGCAGGCTCCACCATTACCCGTGATGTTGCAGAGAATAGTTTAGCGGTAGAGCGCTCTAAGCAAGTTGCAAAAGAAAACTATCAACGTCCACAAAAGATGAAGAAATAAGAGGATTAGATTATGTGCGGTATTGTCGGTGGCGTTGCAGAACGTAGTATTACCAATATTTTAATTGAAGGTTTAAAGCGCCTTGAATATCGCGGCTATGACTCTGCGGGTTTAGCGCTGGTCAATCAAGGCCAAGTTTTACGCGAAAGACGTGTCGGTAAAGTTTCCAATTTAGAAGAAGCCGTTAATCAATCGGGTATTCTAGGTTCTCTGGGCATTGCACACACCCGTTGGGCAACCCATGGTAAACCAACTGAAGATAATGCACACCCGCACATTTCAGGCGATGTTGCTGTAGTCCATAACGGCATTATTGAAAACTATCAAGAACTTAAAGATGATCTTGAAGCTTTAGGTTATGTATTTACCTCACAGACTGATACCGAAGTGGTCGCTCACTTGGTGAAGGATGCCTTAAAGTCAACTTCAAGCTTGCTGGAAGCTGTGCAACAAGTCGTGCCTCAGCTTAAAGGGGCTTATGCACTGGGTATCGTACATACTGACCATCCAGATGAACTGATTACCGTGCGTGAAGGTTCACCTTTGGTCATTGGGGTAGGTATTGGCGAAAACTTTATCAGTTCAGATCAATTGGCTTTACTGCCTATTACCAATCGTTTTATTTACCTTGAAGAAGGTGATATTGCTCGTTTAACCCGCAATAGCATTGAAGTTTTTGTCGCTGGTCAATTGGTCGAACGCCCAATCAAAGAATTAGATGCTGCCGTCAGCAATGCATCGAAAGGTGAATATAAGCATTACATGCTCAAAGAAATTTATGAGCAACCTGAAGCCATTCAACAAACCATTTCTCAAGCCCTAGATGGCAATGCACTGCGTGAAGATTTTCTTGCCCATGCAGTCGCTGATTTCAAAAAAATTCAGCAAATCCAAATTATTGCCTGCGGGACCAGCTACCATGCAGGCATGATTGCCAAATATTGGTTTGAGCAACTGATTGATCTACCATGCCAAGTAGAAATTGCCAGCGAATTCCGCTATCGCAGCCCTGTCATTGTCAACC
The DNA here is from genome assembly GCF_036666595.1 of Acinetobacter sp. Classification (GTDB taxonomy): domain Bacteria; phylum Pseudomonadota; class Gammaproteobacteria; order Pseudomonadales; family Moraxellaceae; genus Acinetobacter. Next base: position 79,348 of record NZ_JAVWVO010000009.1, read on the forward strand.
ATACGCTTTATGTCTGCATTTCACAGTCTGGTGAAACCGCTGATACTTTAGCCGCACTGCGTGATACCCAAAAGCGTGCTGCAGCAAAAGGTACTGACATCACCACCATGACCATTTGTAATGTCGCAACATCGTCTATGGTGCGTGAGACCAATCATAACTTGCTTACACTAGCTGGTCCTGAGATTGGTGTAGCATCAACCAAGGCATTTACCACACAGCTTGCAGCACTCATGTTATTGGTCTTAAAAATCGGTACGATCAAAAATAGCATTTCTGTACAACATGTGGATGAGATTACGGCTGAACTTTGGCATACACCGAAAGTGATTTTAGATACCTTACGTAATGATTCTGAAATCTTACGTTTATCTGAACTTTTCGTAGAGAAGCAGCACTGCTTATTCTTAGGTCGTGGTACGAATTTCCCGATCGCACTCGAAGGTGCATTGAAACTCAAAGAGATTTCATATATCCATGCTGAAGGCTATGCCGCAGGTGAGCTTAAACATGGTCCACTCGCTTTAGTGGACAATGACATGCCTGTGGTCATTCTTGCACCGAAAGATGACATGCTCGATAAACTCAAATCGAATATGGAAGAAGTTCAAGCCCGTGGTGGTGAACTCTTTGTCTTTGCCGATGAAAATAGCGGCATTAAAGCCAAAGACCGTCAGCATGTGGTTTATGTACCAAGCATTAGCCCAATATTAGCTCCAATTGTTTATAGCGTGCCTGTACAACTGCTGTCTTATCATGTTGCAGTCCTTCGTGGTACGGATGTCGACCAACCTCGAAACCTCGCTAAATCGGTTACCGTAGAATAATTATTTAAATAAAGGCTGGGAATCCAGCCTTTATTCTTTGTCTAAATAGAGAATCGCATATGTCGCAACTTACCTGCTTTAAAGCCTATGATATTCGTGGCAAGCTCGGGACAGAGCTGAATGAAGAAATTGCCTATAAAATTGGCCGTGCCTATGGGCAAATTTATCAACCCAAAACTGTGGTCATCGGTTGTGATATACGTTTAACCAGTGAAAGTCTCAAACAAGCCACCATTCAGGGTCTAAATGATGCTGGAGTGAATGTCCTTGATCTTGGTATGACAGGTACCGAAGAGGTTTATTTCGGCGCATTTCATCTAGATGTTCAAGGCGGTATTGAGATTACAGCGAGCCACAACCCCATGGATTACAATGGGATGAAACTGGTTCGTGAACAAGCGCGCCCTATTGGTGCAGATAGCGGTCTGGCAGAAATCCAAGCCTTAGCAGAATCGAGCGCGTTTACGGAAGTCGTGCAAAAAGGCTCAACCACACCCTACAATATTCTACCTGAGTTTATTGAACACCTTATGGGGTATATTAATCCTGCTAAAATCCGCCCATTAAAATTGGTCGTGAATGCAGGAAATGGCGCCGCAGGTCATGTCATTGATGCGATCGAAGAAAAATTTAAAGCCCTAAATATCCCTGTTGAATTTATCAAAATCCATCATGAAGCCAATGGTCATTTCCCCAATGGCATTCCCAACCCGATTTTAGTTGAAAATCGTGATAGCACGCGCCATGCCGTGCTTGAACATCACGCAGATATGGGCATTGCATGGGATGGTGACTTCGACCGCTGTTTCCTTTTTGATGAAAAAGGACAGTTCATTGAAGGTTATTATATTGTTGGTCTTTTAGCACAAGCCTTCTTACTCAAACAATCAGGCGAAAAAATTGTCCATGACCCACGTCTAATTTGGAATACCTTTGATGTCGTAGAGAAATATCAAGGTATCCCTGTTCAGTCGAAATCAGGGCATTCCTTTATTAAAGACAAAATGCGTGAGCACAATGCCGTTTATGGCGGCGAAATGTCTGCACACCATTATTTCCGAGATTTTTCTTATTGCGATAGTGGAATGATTCCATGGTTGTTGGTTATTTCTGTGTTGTCCGAAACGGGACAATCTTTGTCCTCATTGGTTGAAAAAATGATCAAAAAGTTTCCTTGCTCAGGGGAAATCAATTTCAAAGTCGCAGATACTCAAGTCACGATTCAAAAGCTTTTTGATCACTTTGCAAATCACAATCCAAGTATTGACCACACAGATGGCGTAAGTTTAGATTTTGGTGCTTGGCGCTTTAACGTTCGTGCTTCAAATACAGAACCTTTATTACGTTTAAATATTGAAACTCGTTTAGATCGACATCCAAAACCAATGCAAGACTATGTAAATGAATTGACTCAGTTGATTCAAGGTTAATTTTGCATAAGCATAAAACGAATTAATTTGTTTCATTCAACCTATTCACTGGTTATCTTTCTTGTGAATAGGTTGATAGATTCAAAGCTCAGTACGATTCTTTCAAATCGCTCAACAATCAATAAAATAATGAACGATCTAAAGGTATTTCAACACCTAAAGACACACCACTATCACCACCATGCACATCAGAATCACTGACCCATCCACTCAATTTAAGGGGTGTATTTGGGCGGATATAATGTGTCCACGTTAAATCTAAAGCCTTTACTTCATCTTTTTGCGGGAAAGCATGATTAATCTCCAATCCAGACTGATTCACTTTTGCCATCAACACTCGACCCTTTAGACGGTTCATATGGTCAAAGCGAATATCACCACCTAGGCTGTACATTTGCCCGTCGCCACCTATTGCATGACCTAAAGGAAAGCCATGTTGGTAATAGCCATCGGTATAAATATAATGATTATAAGAAATACCTTTAGTATCCCCATTTGTTTGCGTATCCACCCATTCGGCATAGAGTTGGAAAGGCATATTCTTGAATTGTGAAGAGTAATCAACGCCTGCCAAATACATTTTCTTGGCAGGTAATAACCCAGCCTCATCCTCACCCACATACTGCCCATATAGGCTGAGTGGAGCCTTAAACCATTGTTGTAGATTTAAACGGGCATCAAATCCAGCAATTTGATTGGATTTATCCGAGTCTCCATCATCAAAATTATCATTGCCCTTGATCGCCTCCCATAAATTACTCCAGCTCTCTGAACGCCCTTCACCACCCCACTGAAGTGTGCGAGATGCACCTAATTCAAGATAAGGTAACGGTTGAGCTGTTAAGCGAAACCCTAATAATTTAGCATCTGGAATCGCATTGTAATCATCTAATTGCCCGGCAAAAGCTTGGTATTGCCAAAGCCCGATCCAAGACAACCATTTGCTCTCAAATGCTTTCTGCTCTGCACGCTGCATGGTAAAACCATAGACTGGGCGACTAGCATCTCCTCGAATCAAACTACCATCATGCCCAGGCCCCCAATAGGTCGGGATCTGCCCTGCAATCAACCATTGATTCCAGAGTTTTCCAGCTAAATATGAACCTTCTACATTCACATCATGACCGTTATCAATAATTGGATCTTTTTCGGCATTTACACGGAGTCTTGCATCCCATTGAGCTCCACCCGCATTTAATTCAAGTGCTGCTTGATATTGAGACTTTTGCTCATCAGCAAACTTTTGGGGTAAGTTTTGAGGATCTGTTTCTGCAAATAAAGCTAACTTAACCAGTGTATTTTCAGTGGCTAAACTCGATTGAACAGAATCAAGCACTTTCTGTTGTAGCTGATTCTCAATTTTGGCATGAGATAAAGCACGTTGTATTTCTTCACCACTCAAAGGCCATGTAGACGTACTAATTTGAATCACGCCTTGTTGGTTCAACCAATTTAAATCAGTGCGTAAATCTTCATTATTTAAGACAATCCCTTGAGCTACTACAGGCAGTGCTAAAGCAGATAAAATGGCAAATGATAAAACCCTAATGCTTTGATATTTCATAACTATTCTTCAATTTAGCTTATTTTCACAACATCATAGCGAGTTTTATCTACAATTGCAGAATATGCATATGCTGGTTTGCATAATCACTACATTATTCACTCATCGTTTTAAACAGCGCTATCTTTATACTTCTCGAAATCGATGTCACATCCCAACCTAACTTATTGTTAAGTTAAGTATTAAGCTTTAGTAAAACCATTCGGGTTTTGTTTTTGCCAATTCCAACTATCTGCTAACATATCTTCTAGGCTGTATTTTGGTTGCCAGCCCAATTCAGCAATTGCGCGCGCATTATCTGCAAAAGATGTTGCTACATCACCTGAGCGACGTGGTACGATTTCATAAGCGACTGTAACGCCATTCACTTGCTCAAAAGCATTCTTCACTTCAAGGACTGACGAACCATTACCCGTTCCCACATTCCAAGCTCTACAGCCTTGAGCTGCCAAACGATTATTCAATGCACATAAATGCGCATTGGCCAAATCAACGACATGAATATAATCACGCACTCCCGTTCCATCTACGGTATCGTAATCACCACCAAAAATAGATAATTTCAGACGGCGGCCTACTGCTACTTGTGTGACGAAAGGCATAAGGTTATTTGGAATCCCAAGTGGATCTTCCCCAATTTGCCCACTTTTATGCGCACCAACTGGATTAAAATAACGTAATAATGCAATCGACCAACGCTCATCTGCCATTGAAAGCTTTTGTAATAATTGTTCTACGATTAACTTGGTATAACCATAATTATTGTTCGGCATACCTGTGGGCATGTCTTCATTCAGAGGTGAAACATTCATCTCATCGTATACTGTCGCAGAAGAGCTAAATACCAATTTAAAAACCTGAGCACGCTCCATCGCTTTGACCAAACTAATCGAACCCGAAATGTTATTTTCAAAATACTTCAATGGGATTTGTTGGCTTTCACCTACTGCTTTTAAACCCGCAAAATGAATGACCGCATCAATTTTATGTGTCGCAAAGATATGATCTAAAATCTGCTGATCTAAAATATCCCCTTCCACAAAATCCAATTTTTTAGAGGTTAATGCTCTAACGCGTCTTAACGACTCTTCTGAACTATTCGATAAATTGTCTAAAACGACAACATCATGTCCTGCATTTAAAAGTTCAACACAAGTATGTGACCCAATATAACCTGCTCCACCAGTCACTAAAACTTTAGACATGATCTTTTCCTATAAGAATATTAATTAAACCTTGAGTAGACGTATCCAATTGAGATAGGTCTGTCTGTTCCCCATTTAAAATAGGCAACAGTTGATTGGCAATTTCTTTCCCTTTTTCTACGCCCCATTGATCAAATGGGTTGATATTCCACAATACTGACTGTACAAAAACCTTATGCTCATACATCGCAATCAACATGCCTAAACTATAAGGATTCAGTTCCTGCATTAGAATGGTTGTACTTGGCTGATTTCCGTCATATTTTTTATATTCAGGTAAAGAGGCCAATTCGCTTTGATCCAATGCTTGATTACCAAAAGCCAATAAACGTGACTGGGCTAAACAATTAGAAAGAGCTAAATGATGTTGCTCAATCAATGCCTCCGCATTGTCCACATAAGTAAATTGTTCACTGTTATAGCGGTGTATGGGCGCAATAAAATCACTACTAACAGACTGTGTCCCCTGATGCAGCAACTGATAAAATGCATGTTGTGCATTGGGACCAACTTCACCCCAAACAATCGGGCAAGTATCCCATTCCGTTTTTTCACCGTTGCGTTGAATGGACTTACCGTTAGATTCCATTTCCAATTGCTGTAAATAGGATGCAAAATATTTCAAACGACCATCATAAGGTAGTACGGCATGTGTTTGGATATCTAAAAAATTGTTATTCCAAACACCCAGCACGCCCATTAATACCGGAATATTTTGCTCAAAAGGTGCATGCTGGAAATGCTGGTCTATGGCATAAGCACCTGCCAATAATTGCTTAAATCCTTCAACCCCAATATTTAAAGCAATCGGCAAACCAATACAGGACCATAATGAATAGCGACCACCCACCCAATCCCACAGTAAAAATTGATTTTCGGGCGCAATCCCCCAATCCGTCATCTTCTCAGGTTTGGTCGAGACGCCAATAAAATGCTGTTTAAGCATTCTCGGTTCTTGACCCAAAGACTTCTCCAGCCAAATGCGTGCCGTCTGTGCATTAGACAGGGTATCAATCGTGCCGAATGACTTCGAGGAAATAATAAATAAGGTTGTTTCAGGTCGTAACTGATGCAATAGATCAGAGAGTTGCGTACCATCCATCGTTGATACAAAGTGTACCTTCAGTGGCTTAACCGTATTTACTTTAAAATCTGATAATGCATGACTCACCATGAGAGGACCTAAGTCTGATCCCCCCACACCAATATTGACCACATCCAAAATCACTTCACCCGTCGCCCCACGGTACTGACCTGCATGAATTTTCTCAACCAACGTATACATACGCTCTAATTGTGTATGTACCTGTTCAGCAATTTGAAGATGATGTTGATCGTATTTCGGTAAACGAAGTGCCCAGTGCATCGCCGAGCGCTGTTCAGTATAGTTTATTTGCTCTTGTGAAAATAAACGCTTGACCCAAGGTGCTAATCCTTGTGCATGTGCCCATTGAACAAGGGCCTTTAATACCTTTGGATTAATACGATGCTTACTAAAATCAAAAACGATAGGTGCAAAATTTACGGAGAAATTTTGGAACCGTTGTTGATCTTCCGCAAACAAGTCAATTAAATGCTTGACCTTAAATTCATTTTTTAAAGTCTCTAAATGAAAACGAACTGATTTTAGATCCTCTACAGGATAGGGATGAATTTTCCCAGCCATTAGCGCCCTACTCCGATATATGCAAAACCCTGATTTTTAACATAGTCAGGTTGATAAATATTCCGTCCATCCAAAATCAAAGGATGCGCTAATTTGAGTTTTAATTGCGTATAATCCAATGACCAATATTGCTTCCATGCCGTCAAAACACATAAGCCATGGGCTTGGTTGACTGCATCATACTGGTCTTCGCATAAAATTAAATTATCTCGCTCACCATAAATCTCATGTATTTCTGCTAAAGCCTGTGGGTCATGCAAACGTACAGTCACTCCTTGCGCCCACAAAGCAGCAAGCATAGGATGAATTGGTGAAAAACTGGTACTAGAGGTATGCTGTTTGAAAGCAGCGCCCCAAATCGCAATGGTCTTTCCAGCTAAATTTCCATGGTAATAATTCCACAACTTTCGAAAGAGAAACTCTTTTTGTTGCTCATTAATTTCCCAAACTTGCCCCAACAACTGGCTTTTTGTCCCCGTACTACTAATGGTATTGGATAATGTTAAAACGTCATGAGAGAAGTTTTCCCCACCAAAGCCTGCTCCTGAATACAAATAAGACTCACCTATTCGACTATCTGCTGCCATTCCATCTCGAACATGCGCAATATCAATCCCTAATTTTTCAGCAACATCAGCCAAATCATTCATATAACTGATTCGAGTCGCCAACATGCCAGAAATGCTCAATTTGGTAAATTCAGCATCTAAAACGGGCATAAATAGATATTGCTGCCGACGAGGAAAAAGTGGACGTAGCATTTCCTCTAAACGGATTTGGGCTAGCTGATCAGTGCAACCAATAATTACCTTACCTGCACTCGTCACACTTTTAAAGGCTAACCCTTCTTGAATGGTATCTGGAAAATACACCCAATGATCTTCTGGTAAGACAGCTTTTAATTTTTCTGTTCCGTTTAAACCGAAGGTTGAAGCATTAATCATCAACTTGGGATGGATAATGGTCCGCAATTTTAGTTTTTTGACTACATTCAGCGCTTCTGCCTCTTGTGCAGGATTAAAACTAAAAAAATAAGCATCAATATCTAAAGGGAGAGTCGAAAAATCACAATAACTCAGAAACCCATTTTTGTTCTGTTTTTCTAGGGCCTCTACAACATCTTGATCTCTAAGATTAAACAGCACCGTATGGTCCTGTAAATCATTACAAATAAAAACCTGATGTCCACTTTCTGCAAGTAGTGCCGAGATCACACCTGCGTATAAGGTCGTGCCAAACATTGCGATTTTCATGACTCACCCCCTCTTTTTTTTTTTAAAGTTTTAACTCTTGAATTAAAGCCTTAAATTCTATTCCTAGTTTTGGGTGGTCTACGCCATAGTGTAAAACTGCTTTGAGGTAGCCAATTTTGCTACCACAGTCAAACGTACACCCTTTCATACGATAGGCTTCAACAGGTTCAGATTGCTGTAACATCGCAATCGCATCCGTCAATTGAATTTCATTGCCCGCGCCTTTGGGTGTTTGTTCTAATAATGTCATAATCTGAGTTGGCAAGACATATCTCCCCACTACAGACAGATTTGAAGGTGCAGTTCCTACAGCTGGCTTTTCCACAATTCCTTGCATCACAATGCTTTTACCCTCAGCTGGAGTTTCAGTAACATCTACAATACCATACTGGTCAACTAAGTGATCTGGTATAGACTCAACCATAATTTGTGCCGCTTTAGAAATATTAAAACGATCAATCATTAAGCCGAGATCATTGCGATCATCATTATCCTTAACTAAAACGTCAGGCAAAAGCACAGCAAAATCATCATTACCAACAATCGATTTTGCACATAAAACTGCGTGCCCAAGTCCCAATGGTTGCGGCTGACGCACACTAACCACACTCACATGTTTGGGCAAAATATCATTAATCTCTTTGAGTAAATCAAATTTTTGTTTCTGCTCCAGGGTCGTTTCAAGCTCAAAATTACGATCAAAATAATTTTCAATGGAAGCTTTTGAAGAGTGCGTAACTAGAATAATCTGTTCAATGCCAGCAGCTACAGCCTCTTTCACAACGTATTCAATTGCAGGACGGTCAACCACTGTGACCATTTCTTTGGGAATTGACTTACTTGCAGGTAAAAAACGGGTACCCAGACCTGCAACAGGAAGAATGGCTTTTTTGATCATAATACTATCAGCAAATACTTAAATTAAGACGATTCTACTTTATCTGTTTTATTTTGGGGCTCATTTCCCTCAAATAAAGATGGACCTACATACCCTGGGGCATTGATACCCTCCCGCTTACTCATTACCCCCACTGTTTTAAACATGATTTTAAAATCTATCAACGGATTATGATTGTCTACATACCAGACATCACATTTAAAACGCTCTTCATAATCAAGTTCATTGCGGCCGCTCACTTGTGCTAAACCAGTCATACCTGGGCGAACCTCCAAACGACGCGCTTGCTCAGGAGAGTACAACTCAACAAATTCTTTAAGCATTGGTCGAGGACCAACAATACTCATGTCGCCTTTCAGAACATTAATTAGCTGTGGCATTTCATCTAAACTAGTTGAACGAAGCTTTTGTCCAAAGGGTGTAATCCGCTTTTCATCTGGCAAAGGATTTCCATGCTTATCGTTTGCATCTTTCATGGAACGAAATTTAATCATCTTAAAAAGATGCCCATTTTGACCTGGCCGCTCTTGAAGAAAAAAAATAGGAGAACCTAAATTTTTACGAACTTTATAAGTAACCAATAAAAAAATAGGGGATAAAATTATTAATGCGATAAGAGAAATAAATATATCTACTAAGCGTTTCATATCAATCAATACCCAAGATTCTAAATAGTTTTTTATTTACTGTATGAACATCAAATTTTTCAATGGCTATTTTATAGCTTTCTAATCCCATTATGTTCACTTGTTCTGGATTTTCAATAAAAAAACACATTTTTTCTACAAGAACATCAATATCCCATTTAGGCACTAAAAAACCGTTTGCCCCATCTACAACAGTATCCCTACAACCCGGCACATTGGTGGTAATAACGGGACGACCTACAGCCATTGCTTCTTGAGTGCTTCTTGGAACCCCCTCTCTATAATAGGAAGGTAATACAAATACAGCACTTTGAGCAATGTGTTCTATAACATTACTTACAAAACCAGGATATTCAATTACACCTGTTGCGATAATAACATCTAACTTTTCTTTTGATAATCCATAAGGATTTTCAGTATCTAAACCTCCTATTATTTTAAATTTAACATTTGGATATTTTGACTTAACTATTTTAGCTGATTCTAAATATTCATAAACACCCTTTTCTGCAAGCAACCTAGCTATAAAAATAAAAGAGATATCTTGTGTTTCATCCCAACGTTTATAAGGGTAATCCTCCAAACTCAAACCAATAGGTCCTAAAATATCTACCGCATTTGGTTTATGATAAATTTTATTCTTTTCAATTAAATCAATAGGATCGTCCTTGTTTAAAAAAATAATTTTATCTAAAAAAGGAAATACCACCCGATAAAGAGAAATTTGGAAAAATCTCACTATTTTCATCTTAAAGTTTTGACCATGTCGATGAGTTGTAAAAGGTGAGCCTAAGCCCTCAATCATCCCAATAACTTTAGGGGTTTTTGCAAGCTTTGCAGCTAAAGAACCATATATGAGTGGTTTAGTAAAAAATGAAAAAACCAAATCAGGTTGATATTTTTCTATATAAGACTTGATCTCCATCATAGATTTAATATCACTTAACGGGTTCAAACCAGCCCTACTTAAATTATAAACTAAAACTTTAGAACCAAGGCTTTCAATTTTTTTTATCCATTCATCGTTATATTCAGATATCAAAGAATAAACCACATAGTTTTTCTCAACACATGAAATAATAAAATCTTTTCTAAACAAATAAAGATTTGATGCAGTACTTCCAATTAAAAAAATTTTCTTCATATATTAATATTATTTCAAACTAGCTGATTTAAATAAGCGTAATGGATATTTTATATACTCTAAAAAAATAAAATAAATATAACACCCCCACCCCCAATACCCTTTTGACCACAATATATAACAGGCTGCAAGAAAACCATTATGCATACCCTCCATGTTAGAGGAAAGGCCAGATTCACCATATTGCCGCTTAAAGCCATTGGAAAGAACTCGATCAATCATATAAAAATATTTTGAATTATTAGACATTACCCAACATAGAAAATCTTCACAATATCTTAAATTTTCATCAAAATTTTCAAAACAGCTTCTTTTTACCATTACTGTCGGAGTACAAATAATTTGACTGATAGCTAAACTTTTTACATTTATTTTTTTATTTTGAAGAAACTCTTTAGGAGTAGTTACAGGAAAAGCTGAATATCTGTGAAAAGAAAAGCCAAGGTCATTTTCGATCATATATTGATATTGAATAAGAAGTTTTTCAGGATGCCAGACATCATCACAATCTAAAAAAGCAATATACTTTGAATCAGATACTTTAACACCAACATTACGCGCAACTGATGGTCCACTATTCACTTCCAAATAAATGATTTTTAGATCAATTTTAGAATCCACATGAGCACTCTCCAACTCCATTAAAATCGACTTGTCTAAACTACAATCATCAATAATAATAATTTCTTGAGGCAATAAAGTCTGTCTTAAAATAGACTCATATGCTCTTTTTACGTCTAAACCATTATTATAATGAGGCATGATAACTGATATATTACTCATTTACTTTCCCAAAAAAAGGTATATGGTAAAAATGGAGACCCCCCTTGACCTATTGTAGAGTAAAAGTTATTTATCCTCAAAACAAATCCTAAAAAACCAATAAATAATAAAAATAATATATAAAGCCTATATTTCGAGGTTTGTTCATCTTCAGCCAAAACAACTAAAATATAAAAAAGCTCTAAGAATTGGAATCTGATACCTGCATAACTAAATTGTGTTACAATATAAAAGGAAATCTGGATTAAAAATAAATATATATTTCGTCTTAGATTATTTTTAAAAAAATATGTGTTACAAGCTAAGATCAAAACTGTTAAAATCAAAGGTTGCATACCTGAAAATATTGATGGTGATGCAAAATCAGAATAATCTGAAATCTTATATAGTAAATAATTTTTTAATGATAAAAACACTACTAAAGAACCAACCATTATAATCATAAAATTTTTCAGGCTAGCTTTTTGCACAAACTTAATCATTAAAAATAGAACTGTACTCTTATGATTAAGAAAAGAAATTAAAAATAGTATTTTACTTTTTGTTATTTTAAGAAACTTAGTTTCAGAATCAACTATTAACCAACATGAAAAAGCAAAAGCCATACCATAGCGCAAGCCATTCATTGTCATATCATAAAAGAAAATAGGAAAAATTAATAAACTAAATATTATTGCTCTATGTTTTGTTTTCGAAAAGAATAGACACAACACAAAAATTATGAGTAATGAAAAAACATTTAAAACAAACTGTGAATTTAGTTCAAAGTAATATCTGATTTTAGCAAAAAATAAAAAAAAGGGTTCAATACCTCTGCTATTTTCATTTATCGAAAAGATATCTTGATCTAATATACTAATATACGTTTCAGTATCAGTTCCAACGAGCCCCCTTAAAACAACAAGTAAAGTTGCAGGAATCAAAGACATGAAAAATAAAAATTTATACCCATTACCTTTTATTTTCAAAGATAAAATAGACATTAACAGAATAAAAAAATAAGGGAGAATATAGTAAATCACTGTCTACTCAAATTTATAATAGGTAAATAAAATTCTAAAACCAAAATCCTATTTATCTCTTGGTTTTATCAAGCTCATTAACTAAATTTATTTGAAATTTAATTAAAATTTCTTGAAGTTTCTTAGTCGCATCAACAATGCTAGTAATATTCGTAATAGACATATATCTTTCTATTCCTAATAATCGTTTAATATTCAATATTAGTTTAAATATTTTAACCTTCAGGTTATTTCTACTTCCTACCATTTCTATTCTATTTAATAACTCCCTACTAGTTAATGTTGGATATTTTTGCTCTAAAAAAGATAATACTCTTGATTGTAATGTAGGGTCTGCATCTAGAATATTCGAACATAGTTTGTAGACATCAAAATTTTTTAGTAAATCCTCGTGCTTAAACTCTTTAATTGCCGCAAAAGCTGAATCAGCCCATATAGTTTGAACACAGTATATTCTTGGAACATTTATTTCCCATAGATAAGGGATGCTTCTATCTCTCAAATGTGGAGCATTTTCCAAGTCTTTAGAGTTAGACTTCTGTTCACCTTCCTGCACCGAACTACTTACAGAACAAACACCAGGGATGGTTAATGGATAATCAATAACTATAAACTGGTTTATTTTAAAAGATAAAGCTATGGCAGCATAAATATCTGGACTCAATCCTTTCAAATATGCACCAGTTTCCTGCTTTAATTGCTCAAAAATTGCTCTTTTTACAACCCCATGATACAATTTAGGAAAGTCAAACTCCATGTAGTTTGTACATCCATTTTGTATCAGTTTAAGTAATGACTGCTTAGGATCCACTTTTTTCGCCACACCATTGAAATCTCCGATAATAAGGGAGTTACTAACTACCTTTATATGTAAAAATTTTTTCTCGCCTGTCTTTTCCCAACGATAATTAGCTTTTAAATTACCTACAATACATTCAATATTATTTTCTTTAGCCCAGCCCGCTGCTGAAATAATTTCTGGATTAATACCATCATCATCACCAATTAAACAAATATATTCTCCTGTAGCTAATTCAATTGCAGCGTTAAAATTATCAATTGATGAAAATGGTGGTGGCGTATACCGATAAACTAATCGACTATCACCCAGCAAAGACTTTAACATTTCATTCAATGTAGTATCATCACTATTATCTTGAACCACAACTTGAATATTAGCATTTGGAAGTCTCAATATGCTTTGAACCGCACTCAAACAATACTTTTGTCTATTCTTTGTTGCAATAAGAATACTTATCAATGGTTTCACTTGCTCTTTCCTTTAACTTTTTTCAATATCCATACAAAATTTATAAATAAACTATTGGGATATTTTTTGCTATTTATAAATAAATTTAAGACAAAGCTTATTAGGCCAATAATTATCGATTTAAAAATAAATAAATAATCATTACTTAAATCTTTAAAAGCAAACTCAATAATTGCAATCACAAATAATGTTACAGCTACAGGAATGCCAACATCCCAAACCAACCAATTATACACTTGTTTAGGTAAAAACTTATTGACAATAAATATTCCCACCATAAAAAAAGTAGTTATATTTATAAAAATCCATGGGAATGTCACACCGATCATCCCATAATTTTGAATTGAAAAAATCATTAGAGGAATAGTAATAATTATTCCAATAATTCCTGAATATAAATTCACGCGCGTAAAACCATTTGCAAGTGCTAAATAGAATGGAGTGAGTTGTAAGCATAAAAACAATCCACCTACAAGTAACATTTTGACAACATAATTTACTGTCAACGCAATTTTTAGTTGGCCAGTCCATAATGTAATTATTGGAATTGAGTATAAAGCAATACAGAATATTAATGGCGCTGCTATACTTGCTGTTAAAAAGGAATATTTGTGAAAGTTTATTGATACTTCTTCATTATTTTTTTGCGATACAAACTGCGATAACAAAGGGAAAACTGCTATTATAATTGGCATAACTACAATAGTGGGTAACTGTGCTAATGTACTAGCTATTGAATAATAACCAAAGTCTTCCATTGAGAAATACTTACTAGTAACCAGCTTGTCGATTTGTATATTAATTGCAGAAATAAAAGCAATTCCCATCATTCCGAGCGCATATTTTCCAGTAGATTTAATCAAATCCAATGAAAACACTAACCCCTCATTCAAAAGGAGTCGATATAGTGTTTTCCTAAAAAAAAATAAAAGAATTATATTACATATTATTTGCCACCAAAAATATATATCTAGTTTTGGATAAAAATAAATTGGAATTAAAACAATTCCTGATCTAAATAAACTCCAAATTATTCTAATTTTATTAGTTAATACTTGTTGCTGAAGTCCATTCAATCCACCTTCATATAAGGTAGAAAATAATTGTATTGAAATCCCTATTCCTATTAATTTTAGAAAATATGCAACTGAAGTTGGTGTATATATTGTTGATGGTAAAAAATTATTTGCTATAAAATCTGATGAAAAAACTATAATAGAAGCAACCAGAATACATATAAAAATATAAATTCTTTCAAAAGTATATACAAGATTAGATTTCTCTTGCACACTTATATCTCTAGCTAGCTCTCTTGTTAAGGTTGCTGTTAAACCAGCATCAGCAAATACAAGCAAACCCAATATCACGGTGTAAAAATTTATAATCGCATAAGATTCAATACCGAGTATATCAATATAAAATCGAACAAAAATAAATATGGAGACAAAACCCCACAATTTACCTAGATAATTTGCAATGATATTTTTAGTTACTTTATTCACTTAATAAAAACCTTTTAACCACCCTGCAAAATTTCCTAAATGCAAAACTAAAAGATTTCAATCTAATGTTTTGATTATTCAACATGAATACAAAAAACTATTTCCTTCAAATTTCTCATAATCAAAAAATAATACCATCATACTCAATCAAAAACTTATTGTCATACTCTATGTTAAAAACCATGACTTTCAAGTTATCACCCCTTATCTTATAGTTTTTTGACTCTAATTCCTTCCACCCTAAAGAATGATAAAATTTTAATAATGGTTCTTTGCAAAATAAAAAACCAATTTTATTTAAACTAGAAATAATTTTATTCGCTTCTTTCATCAATTCAAAACCGTATCCTTTACCTTTCTCTATTGCACATACATTTCCAACTCCTAAACCTTTTCTAAGTATACCGTTTACAATTAAATCAACATCTATTAAATTCAAATAAGCTACACCTTTTCCATTTAAAAGTAAAAACATATGAAAATCAGAATTTTTAATATTATTTTTGATCCATTGTATCTGCTTATCTAAACTAAAATTCCATTGTATAGATTTTAAATCAACAACCTCTTTAATATCTTGCTCTGTTACATCTTGATGTTTTATTAACTTAATCTCGAACATTTTAACAAACCAACTCCCAAAAATAGTAAAATAAATTTACTTATCTCATTAGAATTCAATATCTAGCTGCCTTTTTATTATCGCGGTAAAAAACGAGCTTTGTTATTATATAAATATTTATACACTTGTCGCTCTAACAACGAATTTGTTTTGATAAATGTCTTATCTTCCAAATAAAAGATACTTTCAGACTTTTGAATTTCACTAGAAATATTCTTAGAAAATCTCACTTTCTCATTTGTTTCCGTATTCTCTAATATTAAAAGCTTTAAATCTAATCTTTTTAAAGTTAAATCACTATTAATTACAACAAAATCATTTAACCAACCATTTAATAACTCAAATTTTTCATCTAATGACTTTGTAATATAAAATTGAGCTTTTTCCATAAGCTTTGCAGGGCTTCCAGCATAAGCTCTATCTGGCAAAGTATCTTTTGTAAGCACTGAATTAATCAAAGCAACACTTCTCCAGCCTAACTTAAGACCAGACCCAACAATACAACTACCCACTAACCATACATCATCTTCAATTATAGTTTCTCTTTTCGAATATAATGTACAACCTTCTATCTGTTCTCCGCTCGCCACATGAGTCCAAATTTGAGAATACATTCCAACTCTTACACCATTTCCTATGACTAACCCACCTGCTCCATCCAATATCGTGTTCTGGCCGAACCAACAGTTATGACCTATATATAAATATTGCTCAGCCATAAGTAACATATCATTATGCAATACATTCCAATCACCCATGCTAAATTTTCCATGAATAAAAATACGCGTATTATCATTAATAATATTATTATCACCAATTGTTACACTTAAGTTTGGGTCATCGCCTAATATCTCAATAACAACATTTTTACCAATTCTGTTAAATTTACCTAATTTAACATTAGGGTGAATTTTAGCCGTTATATCAATTTGATTCATTTAATTTTCTCATTCATTAAAATTAACCCACCAACCGCATGGTAAAGCTAAAAATTTATTTATAAATTCATTCACTCCGTTTAAATTTTCAAAATTATTAAAAACAGAGTAAATATTATTATTGATATGAACACCTGTTGCATACCAATGTTGATTACGAAATTTTTGTAGCGCTTGTGCTTTATCCTCACATAAAACACCAAACACCCAATAATTTGGCTGGGTATCGGATATTAAGTTTAGCGGCTTTATAGATGGAACTTCTCGGATTCTATTATTCCAATCTATCGCATTTTTTCTCTGTTTCTCTAACAACTTAGGCAAATTATCCATTTGCTTCAAACCAATATATGAATTAATTTCACTAAGAGTTGCACCATAGCCCTCTAATGTGATGTCACAATTTGGATTAATTTCACCCGTTGATGTTCTAAAGTTTTTCCTATCAATACCATAGTCACGCATGAGAATTGCTTTCTCGTATAACTCTTTGGAAGAGAAACTTATTGCAGCACCATCTACAGTATTTGGCAACCGAACCGTTTGAAAAGAAAATACCGTTAAATCAGCACCTAAATTCCCTGCTTTTTGAGTATCATACTCTGAGCCAAATGCTTCAATACAATCATCAACAACCCAAATACCACGCTCTTTAGCTAATTGATTGATTGCGGCTATATCACCTAAATAACCACAAAAATGATTATGAAATATTGCTTTTGTTTTTGAAGTGATTCTTTTCTTAACATCATCAACGCAGAGTGAGCCCGTTTTTGGATCAACGTCAGCCCAAATAACCCTGAGCCCCTTAATCACAAAAGGCTGATTCGACGCCAAACAACTTACTGGAGATGCGATTACTTCATCCCCAGGATTTAAATTTAATATTGATAAGGCTAACAGCATAGCTTGATTATAAGAGTTCACCGAAATCACGTACGGATTACCTATAAATTTTGCTAATTCTGATTCAAATAATTGTCCATATTTTCCATATGCTAATTGACCTGAATATAGAATATTCTCTAATTCGGATAAAATATCATTAGGCATATAAGGTTTAAAAATGGGAATCATTACCAACCTTTCCGAATCAATTCAATCATCTTATCGCAATCATCTTTAGTGACCCACCACCCACATGGAATATGTACCATCTTTTCATAAAACCGATCTAAATTAGATAATTCCACAGGATGATCATTTAAGTACTCATGTAAATCATTGCGTTTGTGAAGCTCAGAAGCAGCTATTCCATTTGCCTCCATCATTTTGATAAAGCCAGCCCTATTCTCAACCTTTAATGTGTACAACCAGTAAGATGGCTCTGAGTTATCGTAATACTTAATTAACTCTACACCGCGTACACCTATTAAATTTTGATCAAGGTATTTACCATTTTCTATATACTTATCAACAATTTTATCGATTCCTTCCAACTGTAAAAGGCCTACGCAAGCATTCACATTGTTCATATGATACTTATAACCCTGCTCAGTTATATTATTATCTAATCTAGTTTTATTTTTATCTAATCCGAACCATCTTATAATTTTACCTCGCTCGTAAAGCGCTTTATCTTGAATCTGTAAAGCCCCTCCATCTATTGTTGTTAGATGTTTTATTGCTTGAAAAGAAAATACGGTAAATGGAAAATGATTGCCAGTTTTTTTCCCATCAAATTTAGCACCTATTGCATGTGCTGCATCTTCAATTACAGGAATGCCATACTTTTCAGAAATTGTCTGAATTCTCTTTACGTCAACAGGAATACCCGCATAGTCTACAACGATGATTGCTTTTGTTTTAGGATTGATTGCTTTTTCTATCGAGTCGGATGATATATTGCCAGTCTCATAATCAACATCGGCCCAACGAACTTTTGCCCCAACCATTTTAATAGCGACATTAGTAGGTTCAGCGGTCAATGCTGTACTAATGACTTCATCGCCTTGCCCAACTCCAGCCAATATCAATGCGATATGTAATGCTGCAGTGCCTGAGTTCAATGAAAGCGTATTTCCACTTCCTATATATTCTTCAAATTTTCTTTCAAAATTTTCAACAATCTCACCTTGGGCAATATATCCACTATACAAAACTTCCTCTAAACGAGGAATCAATAGTTCTCTATCAGGTAAACTGGTTTTTATCAGTGGCAACATTTTCTTATCCTTGATGTGATTTTAATTCATCTTGAACATAATCTAAAGTTAATAATAATTCTTTTAGCTCTTCAACATTCAATCTATGGGTATTATGTGAATTATATTCGTCATCAAGTAAGGCAGGTGCATTTTCTTGTACGTACTTACTATAGTTTAGATCTCTAAAATCAGCAGGAATTCGGTAAAATCCCCCTAAATCATCAGCTTTCGCCATTTCTTCTTTAGAACAAAGAGTTTCAAACAGCTTCTCGCCATGACGCTCACCAATAATTTTAATCTCATTATCCGCATTAAAAAGCTCTTTAAGCGCTTGAGCTAAAACCTCAATCGTTGCACCTGGCGATTTTTGTACCAAAATATCACCTGGATTACCCTGACTGAAAGCAAACATAACCAGCTCTACAGAATCTTGTAATGACATCATAAAACGCGTCATATTGGGATTAGTAATCGTTAAAGGCAAACCTTCTTTAATTTGTTTAATGAATAATGGAATTATAGAACCACGCGAACACATCACATTACCATAACGCGTTGCGGTATAAATTGCCTCTATTTTTTTTACTCTTGTATCTCTTGCTTTTGAAACAGCCAACTTTTCCATTAAAGCTTTTGACATACCCATAGTATTAATTGGATATACAGCTTTATCAGTACTTAAAACAACTACACGTTGTACATTATTTCTAGCTGCAGCTTCGAGTACATTTTCTGCACCTAAAATATTCGTTTGAACCGCTTGCATTGGGTAAAACTCACATGATGGTACTTGTTTTAAAGCAGCAGCATGAAAAACAAAATCCACGCCCATCATTGCTTGATTTATATCATTAAAGTTTCGAACATCCCCAAGAATAAAATCAAGTTTTTCATTTTTATACTCAATTCGCATATCTTCTTGTTTTTTCTCATCACGACTAAAAATCCTAATTTCTTTAAGCTGTGAATCTAAGAAACCTTTAATCATAGCGTTACCAAATGAACCAGTACCACCTGTAATCAAGAGAGTTTTCCCTTTAAACATATCAGGTAGCTCTTGAGCGTGTTTAGTTTCCATTTTATCCTCAATTATTTAACTATTAATACAATATGAATCAATCAATACTATCTTTAAAATTAGACGTACTTTTTAAAGCATCTATATTATAAAGACAAGAATTTACATCCAAAAAATTAGCCATTTACACTTGCTGTACAAATATTAATTAATATTTTTTAATTTAAAAATAAATCGAAAGGCTTATATTTCATAACAAAATAAACTCAATATTATATACTATTTTAAATAAAACCCTAAAGAATGATAAGAATTCAATCATTTAAACTATCACCAAAATATCCACTTACATATTTAATCAAAATATTCCGTAATTTTGTTTTACTTCCTTCATCATTTTTATACCAATTAAGTAAGTCAACATACACATGTTGGATTTCATTAAAATCAACAAAATCCTCAAAAGACTTTAAAATCCGCTCATGATCTGTTTTTTCTGCATTTTCGACTTCAATGAGTAATTCCTCATACAATTTCTCACCAGGGCGGAGTCCTGTAAACTGAAGCGCGATATCTCCCAAACCATTTTCATCTATAGGTTTAAACCCACTTAACCGAATCATCTGCCTAGCTAAATCAACAATTTTAACAGGCTCACCCATATCCAGTAGAAAAACATCTCCACCTGTACCCATTGCCCCCGCTTGAATCACCAACTGAGCAGCCTCAGGGATGGTCATAAAGTAACGGGTCACCTCAGGATGCGTCACTGTAACAGGCCCACCCTTCTCTATCTGTTTTTTAAACAAAGGAACAACTGAACCTGATGAACCCAATACATTACCAAAGCGAACTATACTGATTTGTGTTTGTGGTTTTGTTGCCGCTAAACCTTGGCAATATAGCTCTGCCATCCGTTTCGATGCCCCCATCACATTGGTTGGGCGTACGGCTTTATCAGTCGAAATCAAGACAAAGGTTTCAACCCCTTGAGCCACAGCCGCATCGACACTGCGGGCTGTACCAATTGAAGTGTTATAAATGCCTTCAAAAGGGTTGGCTTCAACAAGAGGAACATGTTTATAGGCCGCCGCATGGTAAACGGTTTGTACGGCATATTGATGCAATACACGTTCTAATTTGGCTTGATGTGTCACAGTGCCTAAAATCGGAATTATTCGCGTACCTGAGTTCTGCAATTCGCGGTCAATGGAATACAGTGCAAATTCAGACATTTCAAATAAAACCAGACATGTCGGCTGATGCTTCACTATTTGACGGCACAGCTCTGAACCAATGGATCCACCAGCACCTGTCACCATGACCACTTTATCTTTAATATTTTTTTCTAAAAGGTCTAACTTGGGTGGTACTGGATCACGCCCAAGTAAGTCAATAATATCGACTTCTCGAATATCGGAGACTTGAACGCGACCGCCTACCAGTTGGGTGACACCAGGCAGTTCCATAATTTTGACATTTGAAGGTTCAAAAGACTCAATAATTGCTTTTTTACGTGCACGACTTACAGATGGCATAGCCAGTAATATTTCTTCGATGTGAAATTTACGAAATGCACCAAGTGCCTTTTTCGGTGAAAAGATTTTTAGACCGCTTAAAGACTGCCCTTGTAACGAAGCTTTATCATCAATAAAACAGACGGGCAAATAGTCATCGGAGCGATATAATGCGGCCGCAATTTGTTGCCCCGCAAGTCCCGCACCATAAATCGCGACACGCTTACGGTTTTGCTTTTTCACAAAAGTACGCAGTGTGGCATAGCGAATCACGGCGCGACTCCACCACATCCAAGAAAACAGCACAAAGCCGAACATGAGTGGAATACTCATGGGAATAAAGGCTAAACCGAGTTTCTTAATCGCATATAACCCAACAATCTGGATAAATGTCGCAATCGAAATCCGTAGCAAATAATCTTCATTGAAAGAGCGTACAATGGCGCTATAGATGCCGAGTAAGGCAAAAATCGCGACGCCAAACACCCCAACATAGAGATACCAAAAATCTAGGCCTTCCATCACCGGAACATTGGGTTTGGCTAATCGAATGGCATAAACCAACCACATCATCAAAGGTAAAACACAGATATCCATGACCACTAAAACAATTTGTTTTTGGCGGCGCGGCAAAGATGCGATAACTCGGATAATGTCTTTCACGATGGACTCAACGGGCTAGATGAAGGCAAAAAATTGCATGGCAAATTATACGCTTTTTTACACTGGAATTTGCGAGATAACCTGTTGAATACTATCCACCGTTTTTTGCATGTTGCTTTCGGATAAAGTCGGATGCACCAAGAACATTAAACTGCTTTCTCCTAAACTTTTAGCATTAACTAAACGCTGTTCTGGTCGCCACGGTGTTCCATCAAAGGCTTTTTCTAAATAAACTTCTGAGCATGAACCACTAAAGCATGGCACACCGAGCGCATTAATTTCCGCCATAATGCGATCACGCGACCAGCCTTCTGGCAGTTGTGCTGTATTCACTTGGACATAGGCCTTATATGCCGCGTGGATATAATTTGCAGGTGGCTTTGCCACAGTAAAATAGGGATGATTTTCAAAACTTGCTAAAACGCGATGCATATTGGTACTGCGTAGTTGCGTCCATTCAGGCATTTTTTGGAGTTGTAAACGTCCAATCACGGCCTGCATTTCCATCATGCGCCAGTTGGTGCCAAAGCTGTCGTGTAACCAACGAAAACCGGGCGGATGCTGTTTGTTATAAATGCTGTCAAAGTTTTTACCATGATCTTTATATGACCACATTTTTTTCCATAAATTTTCATCATTGGTGGTGACCATACCGCCTTCACCACCCGTGGTCATGATCTTGTCTTGGCAAAATGACCATGCACCAATATGCCCGATTGAACCTGCGGGTTGACCTTTATAGAGCGCGCCATGGGCTTGGGCACAATCTTCGATGACCCACATGCCTTTTTCCTCAGCCAACTGCATGATCGGCTCCATATCACACATCCAACCCGCCAAATGTACACAAATAATGGCTTTGGTATTAGGAGTAAGCACAGCCTCAATAGTACGGCGTGAAATATTCTGAGAATCCAGTTCAACATCGGCAAAAACAGGATTAGCACCAGCTGTCACAATTGAACTTGCTGAGGCCAAAAATGTCCGTGAAGTGACAATCACATCATCGCCCGCGCCAACGCCAAGTACTTTTAAGGCCAAATCAAGCGCAACTGTGCCATTGGCTAAGGCCACGGCATATTGAGTCTGTGCAAATTGTGCAAATTCTTTTTCAAACTCACGACACTCTTGTCCTGTCCAATAATTGACTTTATTGGATAAAAGAACCTTTGACACCGCATCTGCTTCAGCGGGGGTGAAACTTGGCCACGGTTCAAATGCAGTGTTTAACATGAGTTTTTCCTAAATGAATTATTTACTGGTCAGAATACGGGCTGGATTTCCTACCACCGTCACACCTGCTGGTACACTTTTGGTCACCACAGCGCCCATACCAACCACAGCACCACGACCAATCACCAAAGGCTGTGCAGGTGTGCCTTGTTTAATCACGGCGCCTGCACCAATATAAGCATGGTCTTCAATATGAATATTGCCATTGCATTTTACCCCCGGTGCAAACGTGACGAAATCTCCAATTACACAATCATGCTCGACATAACTATATAAATTGGCATGAAAACATTTACCAATTTTAATATTGGACGTAATCGTTACAAAAGGGCTCAACGCATAACCTGCGCCAAGCTCCACCTCATCCATCAGCAGCGTATTATCCGCCTGTACAGACCACAATGAAATATCGTCTTGCTCAAGTTTCAGAGCAATTTTTTCACGTACTTGGCTATTGGCAATCGCAATCAGTACCGCTTTGAAAGGTACAGGCTCAGCTTTGAATTGTTGGTAGTTCATCGCGCGATGACCATTCACTATAGCGCTTTCGTCTAAAGCATCATCAATAAAGACAATTTCTGCATGCTCTTGTATACGTGCTAATTGTTGACGAGCTACAGGCATTAAGCTTCGCCCGCAACCAGAAACACCATATATTGCATAAAGCTTAGTCATGTTTAGTGCCTGTGAATTTTTGCATGGTCACTTCACCTTCTGCACTAATATCATCTTTCGCGAGAACTTTTTTTACCGTTTTTAGCATGATTTTAAAGTCAAGCCAAAGGGACTGATTTTCAACATACCATGTGTCGAGTTCAAATTTCTTTTCCCATGAGATGGCATTACGTCCATTCACCTGCGCATACCCCGTAATACCGGGGCGCACCTCATGACGTTTGGCTTGTTCAGCATTATATAAAGGCAAATATTCCATCAATAATGGACGTGGCCCTACGATACTCATATCGCCTTTAATGACATTCCATAGCTCTGGCATTTCATCCAAACTGGTGGCGCGTAGCATTTTACCAAAAGGCGTTAAACGCTCACTATCGGGTAAGGGATGTCCTGCCGCATCCATCGCATCTTTCATGCTGCGAAACTTAATCATTTCAAAAGGCTGCCCATGAAGACCTGGGCGGGTTTGGCGAAAGAGAACAGGAGAACCTAGGTTCTTTTTCACTTTATATGCCACCAATGCATAGACTGGAGATAACAGCACCAAGGCTGTTGAAGCTATTGCGACATCTAAAATTCGTTTCAGCATGCTTAAACTCCCATCTCGGACATCATGTGGGCATTCACTTGATAGACATCATATTTCTCTAAAGCGATTTCACGCGAACGCTGTCCCATCTGTACCATCAGTTGAGGGTCATCAATAAAAGTTTGCATGGCTTGCACTAACTCTTCAACCGACTTCACTGGCACCAAATACCCGTTCTGACCATGGATTACCGTTTCACGGCAACCTGGGGCATCGGTGGTGATAATGGCACGCCCCATCGCCATTGCCTCAAGTACGGTGCGAGGTGTACCCTCGCGATAAGAAGGCAGCACATAGACTGAGCTTGCTGCAATTGCAGGACGCACATCACTGAGTTTACCCCAATAATTGACGACTTTCTCTGCCACCCAAGTATCTAGTTCGGCTTGCGCAATTGCAGCAGGATTTTCATCCACCCAGCCGACCAAATGAAACTCAACTTCTGGATGTTCTACTTTGATGATGCGAGCCGCTTCTGCATATTCACGCACACCCTTATCCCCCAGTAAACGAGCAATGAGCAAGAAAGAAGCTTTCACTTGGCCTTGTTCATTTTTCGGCAAATCCAGCACCGCAAAATCCTGCACATTTACTCCAGAACCATTCACCACCACCGTCGGTTTTTGAGGTGATACGAGTTGCATGCTTTGAAATAATTTTAAATCGTCTGGATTTTGAAAAAAGACTTTATGGGCATGTTTGAGTGCTTGTGCATATAGACTATGCACCATTTTTTGAAAAATACTGCGTTTACCCGATTCCGCATTTTGAAAGGCATAACCCAAACCCGTAATCAATGCAAAACGATGGGGCACTTTTGCCAAGCTTGCAGCCAATGTGCCATAAATGACTGGTTTGATGGTATAAGACAACACATAATCGGGCTGAATTTGGCGAATCAGCTGATAGATCGCTTTTAAGGTTTTGAGATCTTGAATTGGGTTGGTTCCTGTACGTTGCATGGGCACCGTATGCACCTGATAACCCAATTGCTGCAATTGATTCAATTCATCAGGATAGTCTTGTAAATCGGGCGCCAGCACATGTATTTCCAAACCCTGAGCATGAATCGCTTCCAATAATTTACCGCGAAAGTTCAGTACAGACGGCAGATAACTACTGATCATCAAAAATTTCATCACCCTTGTCTCCATACCGTCATGTATTGCTGGCTCACGTGCTGAATACTAAAGTTCTGCTCTACCCGCGCCCGTGTTTGCTGCTTTAAACTGTGCTTTTCAGCCTGCGACAATTTTACATATTCTAAAATAGCCGCTTTCAACGCTACTACATCTCGTGGCGCAACCACCCACCCCATCTCTTCTACAATATATTTAGCATCCCCAACATCCGTTGTGATGCAGGGTAAACCTGATGCCATGGCTTCGACCAAGACATTGGGAAAACCTTCCGTAATCGAAGTCATCAAAAAAGCATCGATGGATTGATAAAAAGTAGGCATATCCGAGACTTGATCTAATAGTTGTACTTTTTGTGGATCTAACTGATGCTCAGCAAAGGCTTGTTTGATTTCAGAGGTGTCTAAATTGGCACCACTCCCCGCAATTTTAAAAATAATCGGCTGATCTTTAAGTTCAGCAATTACTTGCAGCAAATAGGGATAGCCTTTGGCCTTATGGTAGCGTCCAGCAAAACCAAGCGTTATCGGTTCATGCAATTGATCATTCAGTTGAAACTGATCTAAAGCAACACCATTGGCAATCACCTGCTGATTTGCATTGTTAAAACCAAACTGTTGATGTTGTTCAAGGGATGAATGTGCACAATACACAATGCCTTTCGGCTGCTGAGAGAAAAGTTTGCTGAGGTGTAATGCGACTTTGGTACTCAGTGACTCTTCTTTATGTGATACCAGTGAATGATGAACCCCCCAAAAAGCAGGTGGTTTTTGTTGCATGCCCAACAGACTTAGACTGGTCATCGCATTGGCATGATACATCCAACCTTGTACCACATTCGGTTGAATCTGTTGCAGTAGCTTTCTGAGTTTAAGCATGACACTGAAACTATTTATACCCTTCCAATTTAAACTGTAGTGTGAAGAGCACAGCTTCAAGGTCTCTGTATACACATCCGACACATTCATTAAAGCAATAATGATGTGCTCATATTCAGCCTGCGTTTGCGCAACCAAACGAGACAACATCATTTCAGCGCCACCCACGCCTGCAAAGTTGGTAATCACATGTACAACGACAGGTTTACTCATACTGACAATCCCATCATCTGAGCATAACGTTGCAATACCGTGTCTTTATGGAACTGCTGACAATGCTGTTCAAATTCAGCCGCAGTATATTGCACATCGTCTGCACAAAGCGCTTGCTGCATAGCTTTTGCTAGTGCAGGTGCATCATCGCAAGGCACCAGTAAACCGAATTTGGAGTGGTTCAAAATTTCCATCGGTCCACTTGGGCAATCGGTACTGACCACTTTAATTTTTGAAGCTAGCGCCTGAATCAGCACACCCGGTAAACCTTCCCAATTCGAACTCAATACGAACAACTCAGCATATTTGAAGTAAGCATAAGGATTGGCATCAAAACCGGGTAAATCCACAACAAGTTGTAAACCTAAATCGGCACGCAATTGCTCAAGTTCCTGACGCAACTCACCCTCACCCAAAATGATCAATCGGGTATTCGACTGCTGTTGATACAAATGAGCAAAGGCACGAATCAAATTGGCAAAGTTTTTTGCTTCTGTTAAACGTCCAACCGCCATGATGACTTTAAGATTAGGCTCAAAAAAACGATGCATTACAGGTGCTTGAAGTTTGACAAAATAACTGTCATCAATCACGGGGTTGTAAATGGTGACTAAATTAGACTGTTGATAGCCATAATATTCACGAAAGTCTTCTAGTACACCATTGGATACACAAACCACTTGATCTGCTAGGGGATAGCTATAGTTCACGAGGCTTTTCAAGACAAACTTGGAAAAACCTTGCAGTTTCATATTTTTCGAAGGTGTCGATACTTCACGGAAGATTAATTTAGTTTTGACTCTAGCCAGTTTCTTGGCAAAGGCGCAAATAATATTGCTATGGGTTTGGGTGGCAACGACTGCAACGTACTGCCCTGTTTTTAATTGTTGTTTCAGTGGCATCAAAGCATTCACCACTCGCCCACAGTTCAAATCAAGCAGTTGGATTTTAGTGCTGACCTCAGGACGTAATTTTCCCTTTTCACCCTGTATATTACAGACAGCCAAATCCACCTGAATACCTTGCTCAGCAAAGCTATTGGCCAACTGGATGACGGTTCGCTCAGCCCCTCCACCACCCAGTGTTGGTAAAAAGAACATCACTTTATTCAACATCATAAAACCCACTTAAACCTAAAGCTGAGATTGTTTTTGTGCTTGAAGCTCAATCGCACGCTGCACACGTTGAGTATAGTCCTGAACCTCTGCAAGCTCAGAATCACTGGCACAAGTGGTTTTGATTTTGGCTTGGAAGTCATCAAAACTACTCACCACTTTGGCAGGGACACCAATTGCTACACTATTATCAGGAATATCTTTCGTCACCACTGAACCTGCGCCAATCACCACATTTGAACCAATCGTGACCCCCGGCATAATGATGCTATTGACCCCAATAAAAACATGAGAACCCACATGAATAGGGGCAAAACGTTGATAACGTTTACCTTGCGCATCATAAACGAGGCAGGTACTACCATCATGAGTAATAAACTTAACGCCTGAGGTGACTGTAACGTGATTCCCTAGATGAATCAGAAAAGGTTCAGAACCCCAGCTCTTGATATAAATTCGACAATGCTCACCGATAGTCACACCTTTTTTACGCGCATAAGCAATACTGCCCTTGAACATAAAATAGGCTAAATCAAACACTGTGTTGAAAATTGACCGAATCAATGCCATGTATCAAAAAGACCCAAGATAAATAGATAAATGTGCAACAAAAGTACTGCAACGGGCTATTTTACTCTCAATTGTGCAACACGGATATGCTCTGTCCAACAGAGTTTTATTTTATTTTTTTCGCAGGTGTTCCCACGTAAACACCTGCCTCTGGAAGGCTTTTACTGACCAATGAACAGGCGCCAACCACCACGTTATTGGCAATGTTGACTCCATCAAGTACTGTTACTCGGGCACCAAACCAAATGTTTTCACCGATTTGAATCCCCTGTTTGGTAATTTGGTCTTTGACCAAAACCTCAGGATCATCAAACTTATGGTTACTGGCGATCATAATACTTTGCGTACCAATTCGGGTGTTATCCCCAATGTTCAAACCACCACAGCCATTGAGAAAAGATTTGGAGTTAATACTAACATTCTGTCCAATTTCGACCTTGCCACCAAAACATTTGATATAACAACTTTCACCAATAAAACTGTGATCACCAATACAAAGCGTGGCGCCTTTTTCCACAATAATCGTGACATCATCACCAATATAGACATTTTTCCCGATACTCACGACGCCAGCAATATCAAGCCTGGTGCGTTTACCAAAATATTTAAACTGACTTGAAAATGCCATGTTATACAGCGCTTTACGACACTGTGCAGAGAACCAGTTGAGCAACTTCAAAGTTTTAAAAAACATCACAATTTTGCTCTCCACACCACATATAAAATGGAAAAATTATAAAAAATGAGTGCTACGGGAACAGCCAAAAGCATATAAATTTTATCATTCATCATGGCATAGAGCGCAGCAAACAAAACGAACTTTAAAATCAATTCCACAATTTGCAGTTTAAATAAAACTTGGCTGTTTCGTTTTGCAATCAGATAAGCTGAACTAGGCGGATTACAAAAGACTGCCCAATAGCCCAATGCCAAAATTTGGAAATAGGTTGAAATACCAACCCATTCATGACCAAAAGCCCACAAATAAACACTTTCAGGTAATACAAAAAATACTGCAAAAAATGGCAATGAAATCAGGCTTAAAAGCACACTACTGTGCAAAGCTTGATGATTGGTATCTACGTGTTTAAATTTGCGAATAAAAAATTGGCGAAGGGTTTGCGACATTAGGTTAATTGGGACACGGAGCGTGCGTTCAACAATGGCGTAAAAGCCCATTGCCTGTACCCCGACAAAATGTGAAACCACATAGTAGGGAAGATTATGTGAAAAGCTATTTAGAAGTGCATGCGGCGTATTGCTATAGATAAAATCTTTATAATGTTTAAATGCCTGCCAACTCACGGTATAGAGTTGATTTTTGAGAATATAAAGCACAACTATCATAAGCATGATCACTGAACTGACCGCATAGCTACTCACCAGACCAATGCTCATCCATAAAGGCAAGCTTAACTGTACCACCACCACAACTAAGCTTCTAAAAATATTCAGCCCTGCACAAAAATATTCGGCATGTACTGAAAACTTATAGTTATAAAGGCTTTGAATCAAGGTATTGGCAAGTATTCCACTACAAATTGCCCAGACCATCGGTCCATCGAAGAACCAACTCAAAATACCAGCTGAAAGCAATGAAATAATAGTGGCAAAAACCGCACCTTCGAAAATGAGGCTTTTTTGATGCTGTTGTTCAGCCACCAATTGCGCTTGGTCCAAACGCAAATTCGCTACTGTCGATAAAACACTGACGATGGCTAAAGCAATGCCATATTCACCAAAGTCTTGAACCGAATATAAACGCGTTAAAAAAGGTAGGGCGATAAATGTCATTATCGCACCCACCAATAAACTGCTGGTGATTAAACCAATCGACTGGTATTTGGCGAACAGACGCGCAATCATGTCAGCCCGTTCAGGTCAAATTGTTGACATACCAGCGCATTGCCAACTGAATACCTTCAGCAATCGGGTATTCAGGCGCATATCCCAAAGCCTGTTGAATTTTGGCGATACTGGCTTGTGAATGACGGACATCCCCTGCACGAAACTCACGGTAAACTGCAGGCTTTCCGTAGTTAATCGAGTTTTCAAGCAAGGCGACTTGAATCGCAGCATACAGATCATTCAAAGTGGTACGATCACCCACAGCCACATTATAGACTTGGTTTTTCGCCTCTTCGGGAGCAGTAGCAGCCAAAATATTGGCTTGAACTGTGTTACCGATGAAACAGAAATCACGGCTGGTTTCACCATCGCCATTGATGAAGACATCATCACCTGCAATCATCGTTGCGGTCCACTTGGGAATCACGGCCGCATAAGCACCCTTTGGATCTTGACGCCGTCCAAAGACATTAAAATAACGCAAACCAATTGCTTTAAAGCCATAACTCCGCGCAAACACATCTGCATACAGCTCATTCACATATTTGGTCACAGCATATGGCGACAGTGGTTTCCCAATATTTTCTTCTACTTTGGGTAATGCAGGATGATCACCATAAGTTGAACTGCTTGCCGCATAAGTAAAACTTGCAACCGCAGCATCACGTGCTGCGGTTAGCATATTCAAAAAGCCACTGATGTTGGTGTCATTGGTTGTAATCGGGTCAGCAATTGAGCGGGGGACTGATCCCAAAGCCGCTTGGTGTAGGACATAGTCCACCCCATTACAGGCCTTTTGACAGTCTGCAAATTGACGGATGTCCCCTTCAATAAAGTCAAAATTACTCCATTGTTCCGTAGTTACACTTGCTTGGACTTCATCAAGATTATGTTGATGACCTGTTGCAAAGTTATCTAAACCGACGACTTTTTGATCTAGCTTTAACAAGGTTTCAAGCAGGTTTGAACCAATGAATCCTGCAACACCTGTGATCAACCACGTCTTTGGGGCGCGTTTTAATTGCTCGCAAACCGTTTGATACTGGTTCATGCTCTTTCCTACTTTAAACATTATAAACGAAGATCAGATTCAGCTTGATCCAGCACATACTTTAGGTCATATAAAACATGACTTTCTTTACCTAAAGCACGAATAGCATCAGCACCCATGACTTTAAATTGCTCATGTGCAACCGCAAGAATAACTGCATCATAGGTCTGGGCATTTAAAGTAGGAACTGGGGTAATACCATATTCACTTTCAGCTTCAATCGGATTCACCCACGGGTCATATACATCAACATCAATATGATATTCTTCAAGTTCTTTCACAATGTCGATAATACGGGTATTACGAATATCAGGGCAGTTTTCTTTAAAACTGAGCCCCAAAACTAAAACTTTTGCGCCTTCAACCTGAATCTTCTTTTTCACCATACTTTTAACAAGTTGGGTGACCACATAAGCCCCCATGCCATCGTTGAGACGGCGACCTGCCAAGATAATTTCAGGATGATAACCCATCGACTGTGCTTTATGGGTTAAGTAATACGGGTCAACCCCAATACAATGCCCACCTACTAAACCCGGACGAAACGGTAAAAAGTTCCATTTCGTTCCCGCGGCTTTCAGGACATCTTCGGTATCGATGCCCATTTTATTGAAGATCAACGCAAGTTCATTGATTAAAGCAATATTGACATCACGTTGTGTGTTTTCAATCACTTTTGCCGCTTCTGCGACTTTAATACTCGGCGCCTTGTGCGTCCCTGCTTCAATAATAAGGTTATAAACCTCATCGACAAAATCAGCAGTTTCAGGTGTAGAACCTGCCGTAATTTTTAAAATATTGGTCACACGGTGAAGCTTATCACCTGGATTAATCCGTTCAGGACTATAACCCGCAAAGAAATCTTGATTGAATTTTAAACCTGATACTTGTTCTAAGACAGGAATGCAAGCTTCTTCTGTTGCACCTGGATAAACGGTCGACTCATACACCACGATATTGCCTGACTTTAGGACTTGGCCGATGCTCTGTGATGCTTTAATCAGCGGAGTTAAATCAGGTTGTTTGAACTCATCAATCGGTGTTGGAACGGTTACGATATAAAAGTTACAACTTTTTAAATCTGCTAAATTGGCACTGTAGGTCAATTGGCTCGCCTGAGCCAACTCTTCAGGAGAAACTTCTAAGGTATGATCTTTGCCTGACACAAGCTCATTGATACGCGCTTGATGAATATCAAATCCAACCACAGGCACTTTTTTACCAAACTCTACGGCCAAGGGTAGACCAACATAACCTAATCCGATGATGGCAATTTTTAGATCAGCGAGTTGTAGCATGGTACAGCCTTGTGCAATTTTAAGAAAAGAAGATCAGAGACCTGAATGCAGCACAATATAGCAGAAATTTGATTTTTTTTAATGACTAAATTGTGTTACAGCAAGGCGGCAGCAGCAGAATTTCGTTGTAGGAACCTTACGCTTTAGCAACATCTTAGGCTATGTTAAATATATTAATTGATATAAAATCCACCTGTTTTATATAAATACTTTGGGTTCTCAGAAACCCTCATTCAATATTCAAATTATTTATAAATAGGATTTATTTTCGAGTGAGTTACTACCGTTATAATATGTTGTTAGCACTCAGTCTAGGAATGACTGGTTGTGCAGTGACCTCTGGACTTCAAACCTATGACCTTCCTGAGCAAGGCGCTTATAAAACGGATCAAGGTGCTGAACTCAATGTGGTACAACTAACGCAAAATAATATCGCCAATATTGCACCAGCTACGGACAATAATTTTTCAGATATTTATCCCTTGTTTAATAAAAGGCAAAATATTTATCGCTTAAATTACGGTGATGTCCTGTCTATCCAGCTGTGGGCATATCCTGAAATCACCCCACCCATTCAAGATGCTACCAATATCCGAACTGTGGGCTACCCCATAGACCCAAACGGCAATGTCCAATTACCCTTAATTGGATCTGTGAAAGTTTCGGGTAAAACACTGGCAGAAACACATAGTTTTCTTCGGAGTCAATTTAGTAAATATCTCAAGAACCCAGATGTTATTGTTCGTATCTTATCCTTTGAAGCGAATCGCTACTTTGTAAATGGGCAAGTTATGAAAGGTGGTCAATATACATTGAATGACCTGCCGATTAGTCTATATACCGCTTTAGGTCAAGCTGGCGGTATCGACACTAAAACTGGTGATACCACCAATATTCAGCTGATACGTAATGGCCGTACTTTTAATCTCAACACCATCCAACTCGAAAAACGTGGACTATCCCTACATAATCTGCTGATTCAGCCGAATGACACCATTTTCGTCAATACAAAACAAGAACAAAAGCTTTATGTCATGGGTGAGTCAAGTAAAAGCCAAGCTCTTAATTTAAGAGATCAGGACATGACCTTAAGCGACGTACTCGGTGAAAGTGAAGGGATTAATCCCTATTCTGCGAGTGCGGCGCGTATTTATGTGATGCGCACAGATTTAAATACCAAGCAATCGACGATTTATCATTTAAATTTGAGCAGTCTGGGTAACTTGGCCTTAGCCAATCAATTCAACATGAAAAAGAATGATATTGTCTATATTGATGCAACAGGTCTCACCCGTTGGCAACGTGTGATGAATCAAATTGTTCCGTTCTCAAGTACTTTGTATACCTTTGATCAACTTGGGAAGTAAGTCATGGCCATACAAAATATTTTAGTGGTTTGCGTCGGAAACATTTGTAGAAGTCCCATGGCAGAATATTTCCTGAAACATGAAAACCCGCAATTAAAGATTGATTCTGCTGGTTTATCAGCCATGGTGGGTTACGCCGCCGATGACAAGGCTATCCAGTGTATGGATCGGTTTAATATTGATATGCGCCAGCATGTAGCGAAACAGATTAATGCCAGCCTCATCAAAGCGGCCGATTTAATTTTAGTGATGAGCAACAACCAAGCACAACATATCGAAAAACAATGGCCATTTGCCAAAGGAAAAGTGTTTCGTCTAGGGCATTGGAAAAACCAAAAT
Organism: Acinetobacter sp.; assembly: GCF_036666595.1. GTDB lineage: Bacteria > Pseudomonadota > Gammaproteobacteria > Pseudomonadales > Moraxellaceae > Acinetobacter. Next base: position 113,782 of record NZ_JAVWVO010000009.1, read on the forward strand.
GTTGCTGACCCCTATCAGCATGATCAGGCTTTTTTTGATCTCACTTGTCGCAATATTCAAAGCTTTATTGCCGATTGGAAACTACATTTTTAATAAATTATTACGATATTAACTTATGAATCAAAATTCTAGCACTAGCGAAGATACAATCGACTTAAAAGAGCTGTTTTTTTCACTGATTGCGCAGTGGAAACTGATTGCTCTGTGTACCATCTTCAGTTTAATTTGTGCACTGCTCTATTTAAGAGTCACCCAACCAGTTTACTCCACAGATGCTCTGATACTGGTTGAAGATGGGAAAAGTGCCGCATCCGCTGCACTTCTGGGGGAATTAAGCCAGCTTTCTGGGGGAATGGGGCAAAAATCTCCTGCAGATGCAGAAATTGAAGTACTAAAGTCTCGAATGGTTTTGGGCCAAGTCATTCAAGATTTGAATCTTAATATCAAAATTAAGGATTCAGCAGATTCAGTGCTAAATCGTTTAGTGTCTACAAAACAATCAGAAGTCCAGTACACCCCAAGTGAAGTGGCTTATCAGAATGGAACCACCTCTGTTCAGATTAAACAATTGAACATTCCTGATTTTTATTTAGACAAACCTCTACAACTAAACTTCAATACGCCGAATACCTTTCAAATACACTATAAAGATGCTGTAGTTTTTGAGGGTAAAACTAATATCAAAAACCAAACTCCAAGTCAGTATGGTTTATGGGAAATCCATATTGCAAAAGACAGTACTTCAACGCCAGAGTTTGAAATAACCAAATACTCCTTGCCAACAGCAATGAAAAATTTGATGTTGGATTATGCTGTGGCTGAACGTGGCAAAATGACAGGCGTGATTGGTTTAAATTACCAAGGCACAGATAAAGAACATATCACTAAAGTTCTCAATCATATTTTAAGTGTGTACCACAAACAAAATATTGAGCGGAAATCTCTAGAATCAACGCAAACGCTTGCTTTCCTAGATAAGCAACTGCCTATACTCAAGCAGCAACTCGATGACTCTGAAATTCAATTCAATAAATTCCGTGAAAAATATAATACAGTTGATGTGACGCAAGAATCTGAACTGCTATTGAAGCAAAATATTGAACTCGAACGTTTAATGATTGAATTAAAGCAAAAACAAGCTGAGTTTTCAGCTAAATATACCAGTGACCATCCTTTAATGGCGGAGATTAATGCCCAATTAACAGAATTAAGCAGTAAAAAAGAACAGTTAAACAAGGCTTTGAAGCAACTACCAGAAACTCAACGTTTATATTTACAACTTTATCGTGATGTCAAAGTCAATGCTGAACAATACACTGCGCTCTTAAATAACTACCAACAACTCAAAATTGCAAATGCAGGTGAGATTGGCAATGTCCGTATTGTCGATACAGCGGTTAAACCGTTTGAGAAAATTAAGCCAAAGACACTGATTGTGCTCATCTTATCCATTTTTGTTGGTGGCTTCCTCGGTACACTCTTGGCATTATTGCGTAACATGATGCGTTCAGGGATCAAAGACTCTGCTCAAATTGAAAATGAGTTAGATCTGCCCGTTTATGCAACTGTTCCTCGCTCTCCAGTGCAGGAAAGCCGCATTAATGTTTTAAAGAAGAAAAAGAATATTCCTATATTAGCTGTGAAGCACAGCGATGATATTGCCATTGAAAGCTTACGTAGCATGCGTACAGCCATTCATTTCGCTCTAAGCTCTGCCCGAAATAATCTGATCACAATTTCAGGTCCAGCACCAGAAATTGGCAAATCCTTTATTTCGACCAACTTAGCTACGATTTTGGCACAAAGTGATAAACGCGTTTTAATCGTGGATGCTGATTTACGTCGTGGTTATTTACATAAATACTTTAACTATGACACGCAACCAGGTTTAACCGAATTCCTGAACGGTCAACAGACACTCGATGCCGTGATTCGTCCGACTGAAGTACCTGGTTTGAGTATTATTTCTCGTGGTAAAAGTCCTGCCAATCCATCCGAACTTTTAAGCTCTGCGCAATTTAAAGCGTTATTGGAACAGCTATCCGAAAAATTTGACCATGTGATTATTGATACTCCTCCAATCTTAGCCGTGACGGATGGCATCATTATTGCTCAATACACAGGGGTTAACTTAGTGATTGCCCGTTATGCGAAAACACAGATGAAGGAGCTTGAATTAACTCTCAATCGCTTCGAACAAGCTGGCGTGAAAGTGAATGGATTTATTTTGAATGACATTCAACGTTCAGCAGGTTCTGGTTATGGCTATAATTATGCTTATGCCTATAAAGCCAATAAAGAATCAGACTAAATACATCCTCTAACCAATAAAAAGCCAGAACTTAATTTCTGGCTTTTTATTTTGTATGACAAACGTTTATATATTCAAATCCTTATAGTTTTTTTAAGGACTTCGGCATATATTAATTTGAAAATGTACTGGTGGTACAAAACACGTCATTCATGAAGTCTGCTAAGATGCTAAAAAACTTTCTGAATGTAATAGAATTAGGAAAAATTTCACATGAGTAAAGCCTTACCCATTGCTGTAGCTGTTATTCTAGGCGGTGCTGCACTTGTTCCCGTTTATTATGCATCTCAACACCCAGCTTCAGCCGAAGCCCAAGTTTCAAAAAATGCATCTGCCGTAGAAAAAATTAGCTATGCACTGGGTTATGAGGTTGCTCATCAAACTCCACCAGAACTCGATATTAACAGTTTTGTAACGGGTGTCCGTGCCGGTCATGCCCGTAGCCAACCGGCCTATAGCGAAGAAGAATTAAAACAAGCCTATGAGCAGTTCCAACAAGAAATGCAGCAAAAACAGGCCAATGATGCGAAGCAAGCACAAACAACCAGCGACAGCTTCTTAACTGAAAATGAGAAAAAACCTGGGGTGAAAACCACAGCGTCAGGCTTACAGTACAAAATTACGCAAGAAGGCACAGGCAAGCAACCCACTGCCAGCTCTGTCGTGACCGTGCATTACAAAGGCCAACTGGTCGACGGTAAAGTCTTTGATAGTTCGCTTGAACGTGGTGAACCGATTGAGTTTCCTTTAAACCAAGTGATTCCAGGTTGGACCGAAGGCCTACAACTCATGAAAGAAGGTGGGAAAGCAACGCTCTACATCCCTTCGAACTTAGGCTACGGCCCACAAGGTGTACCCGGCATGATTCCAGCCAACAGCACGCTTATTTTTGATGTTGAACTGATCAAAGTAAAATAAGACAAGTCAATCAAAGGAGAGCTTTTGCTCTCCTCTTTTTATTGAGAATACAATATGAAAATTCAAACAACATTACTCTGTGGCTTGTTACTTTCTACACCTGTTTTTGCTGCACCGATTAATAATAAAAGCAGCATCAACCAACAAGTCGGTTATAGCTTTGGCTATCTCATGGGTCGGAGCAATGCCGAGTCAATTCAAGATTTAGACCTCGATGCTTTTGTGCAAGGGTTACGTGAAGCCTCTAAAGGCCAAGCTGCGTCATTAAGCGATGAAGAAATGGCGCGTGTACTCACCCAATATAAACGCCAAGCCGAGGCAAAACAGTTATTAGAAGTTAAACAACTGGCAGATAAAAATGCCAAAATTGGTGCAGCCTTTTTAGCTGAAAATGCGAAAAAAACCGAGGTAAAAACCACGGCTTCAGGCCTGCAGTATATGGTTTTACAACAAGGTCAAGGCAAGTCACCTAAAGCCAACAGCAAAGTCAAAGTTCACTATGAAGGGCGTCTGATTGATCAAACTGTTTTTGACAGTTCGATTGCACGCCAACAGCCTGCGGAGTTTCAAGTCAGCCAAGTGATTCAAGGTTGGACTGAAGGCTTACAGCTAATGAAAGAAGGCTCAAAATATCGCTTCTTTATTCCCGCTAAACTGGGCTATGGCCAAATTGGTTCAGGCGATGTGATTGAACCGAACAGCACCTTGATTTTTGATGTGGAACTGATTGAAGTGTTGCCAAAATAAGGCAGCAATGCAAAGGCAATGCTATATACAAAATAAAAGCCTGATCTTCGTGATCAGGCTTTTTATTAATTTCAATATATTCTTCAATCAAGCCATGCTTTTTTAAGCTATGCGCTTCGCTTGCAGTATAAAATAAAGTACTGCTTTGTTTTATGCTTCATGTTTGAGATGACGTGGTCTAAACCCGGTAAAGAGCAAACCAACCGCATAAGCCACAACTCCGACCACGCACAGCCCGATCACTTCGGCAACGCGAATCCACTGTGACACGTCACCATTATACCAAGTCAATGCATACCACAAAGCTACAATCATCACGGCGTTAGAAATACCAAACTGGATAAACAGTTTTTTCCAGTGTGCACCAAAACGGAAAATATCGCGCTTGTGTAGATAGAAATACAGCATCCCTGCATTCACCAAAGCAGAGCCTGAAGAGGCTAAAGCCAAAGCCATATGCTCCGCCTGCCAGTCAATCAGTTTAAAGAAGCCGATAAACACCACGTTTAAAATCGCATTTGCGGCAACAGCCATTAAACCGACACGGACTGGTGTTTTGGTGTCTTGCTGCGCATAAAATCCAGGTGCAAAGACTTTAATCAACATAAATGAAATCACCCCAGCACTCATACATTGCAGCGCTAAAGCCGTCATTTGTGTATCTTCAATGGTGAATTGACCGCGTTGGAATAGGGCCTGAATAATGGGGGTCGATAACATAAACAGAGCGATACTGGCAGGTACCCCCACCAGAACAATCACCTTTGCAGCCCAATCCATCATGCCACGGAACTTCGACATATCTTGCTCTGCATGACGAGTCGACAATGCGGGTAAAATCACCGTACCAATCGCCACCCCAATCAACCCCAAAGGCAACTCGGTCATACGTTCCGCACTGTACAACCATGACACTGAACCGTCTTGCATAAAGGAAGCCCAAATGGTGTTCAGGAGTAAATTGATTTGCGTGACAGAAACACCAAATAGCGCAGGCAGCATCAATTTCATGATGCGATCCACACCTTCATGCTTAAAATCAACTTTGGGCGGAATCAGTAATTTTTTATGCCAAAGTTCAGGAATTTGGATCGCCAGTTGCAATACACCCGCAGCAATCACCGCCCAACCCAGTGCCATAATCGGTTCTGCCATATACGGCGTCAGCCACCATGCCCCCGCAATCATCGCGACATTCAGCAATACTGGTGAAAAGGCGGGTGAAGCAAAGGAACCATAACTATTTAAAATACTGCTGGCAAATGCCGTCAGCGACATAAACAATAAATAAGGAATGGTGAGGCGGAACATTGAAACCGCGAGGTCGAACTTCTCTGGATCGGCATGGAAACCTGGTGCATAGATGTAAAGCACTGCTGGAGCTGCGACCATAGCGATGAAAGTTAAAGCCGTCATAACGGTCATCAAACAACCAAAGACACGGCTAATCAGAATTTGAACTTCCGCATGGGTACGCCCAGTTTTATATTCGGTCAGTACTGGAATAAACGCCTGTGAGAATGCCCCTTCAGCAAACAGCCGACGGAAGAAGTTCGGGATACGAAAGGCCACCACAAAGGTATCGAAATCTTTCCCCGCACCAAAGACATTCAGTAAAACAATGTCTCGTACCAAACCCAAGACCCGAGAAAGCATGGTCATTGCACTTACAATTACGGTTGACCGCCACAGCGCCATCGTATCCACCTAGTTTTTCATTTGCCGCTATTGTAATGAAACTTCAGCGAATATTTGATTGTTTAATGTTGTTGTCGACTCTCAATTTATTGACTTTTTAACTGCTGCAAACGATTTCGATAGCCTAACCAATCAAAAAATGTGCCTGGATCGGTCTTACGCCCTGGCGCAATATCGGAATGTCCTGCCAAATGCTGTTGAATTTGAGGATAGGCCTGTTGTAAGCAGGCCGTCACACGTACCAATGTTTCATATTGGGCATCTTCAAAAGGCAAATCATCACTGCCCTCAAGCTCAATGCCAATCGAATAATCATTACACTCTTTCTTGGCCAAATAGCTTGAGCGTCCTGCATGCCATGCACGGTCGTTAAAATTGACAAATTGTAAGACTTCTCCACTTCTTAAAATCAGTAAATGCGCTGAGACTTGCATGCCTTGAATGGTTTGAAAATATGGATGTACTGACCAATCCAATTGATTTTGAAAAAATTGTTCAATATAGCCGCCGCCAAACTGTGAGGGAGGCAAACTGATATTATGGATGACAATCAGTTGAATCTCAGTATCCACAGGACGTGCATTAAAATTAGGCGATGGAATTTGTCTCGCTCCCAGCAGTTGCCCTGCTTGCACTTGAAACGACGGAATGACCTGCATATTTTTATTCCTCAAACCCATTGCGCCCTTTGGGCAATCTTTTTTAATGTCTCTCATGCTAAATCTTTCCCAGTCATTTCTCAAATTGCTCAGCCTTTGATTCTGAAATTTTCACGCCTTTTTCAGGAAAAATGCTAATATATTGCGCAATTTTCATGGCTTCTATAAAGATACGGACAATCGGATGAGCATATCGCAGCAACTGCTTGAACAATCTATTCAACTGAATATTCAACAGGCATTACAAGAAGACATCGGTGAGGGTGACATTACGGCGCTGTTAACACCTGAAGATGAACAAGCGACTGCAACCATTATTAGCCGTGAAGACATGATTCTTGCAGGTCAGCCTTGGGTCAATGCATTAATTGCCGCTTTTGATCCAAGTGTACAAATCACGTGGCTCAAAAACGATGGCGATCTGGTTCGTGCCAATGAAACCATTTTCAAACTGGCGGGTTCAGCACGCAGCTTACTGACGGTTGAACGCCCTGCGCTCAACTTTGTACAAACGCTATCTGCTGTGGCCAGCAAAACTGCGGAATATGTCAAACAGCTCGATGGCTTAAACACCAAGTTGCTGGATACCCGTAAAACCCTACCGGGTCTGCGTATTGCCCAAAAATATGCTGTCGCGGTCGGCGGCGGTCAAAACCATCGTTTAGGCTTATTCGATGCTTTTTTAATCAAAGAAAATCACATCATGGCAGCAGGCGGCATCGCACAAGCCATTGCCAAAGCGCATCAAATTGCCCCGGGCAAACCTGTCGAAGTCGAAGTTGAAACCTGGGCGGAATTAGAGCAAGCATTGGAAGCCCAAGCTGATATCGTGATGTTAGACAACTTTAGCCAGCAACAAATGATTGATGCGGTCAAGCATGTTGCAGGACGTTGTAAATTGGAAGCGTCAGGGAATATCACCATTGCCAACTTACGCGAAGTCGCAAGCACAGGCGTGGATTATATTTCGATGGGTGTATTAACCAAAGATGTCAAAGCAGTCGATCTTTCCATGCGTTTTAATGCTTAATTTCAACAACTTGCATTCAATCGATACGTAATAAAAAACGCACTCTAGAGTGCGTTTTTTATTGGGTTAAAACTTACCAGCCCAGTGCTTGCTGTTGTTTTTTCACCAATTCTTGAATGCCCTTTTCCGCCATTTCTAACATGGCATTGCACTGTACACGGGTAAATGGTTTATCTTCTGCCGTGCCTTGAATTTCAATAAATTCGCCTGCTTGGGTCATCACCACGTTTAAATCCGTTTGGCAGTTTGAGTCTTCTTCATAGCACAAGTCTAAAAGCACTTCGTCTTGGAAAATACCGACTGAAATTGCAGCCACTAAGCCTTTTAATGGATCTTGCTTAATTTTCTTTTTCTCAAGCAACGTATTCATCGCATCAATGAGGGCCACGGCAGCACCAGTGATCGCAGCAGTACGTGTACCGCCATCTGCCTGAATCACATCACAGTCGATGGTAATGGTATTTTCACCTAATTTTTTTAAATCCACCATGGCACGTAGACTACGGCCAATCAAACGTTGGATTTCTTGAGTACGACCACTTTGCTTACCACGCGCAGCCTCACGGTCACTACGGGTATGCGTCGAACGCGGCAACATGCCATATTCAGCGGTTACCCAGCCCTGACCCTTGCCTTTTAAAAAGCGTGGTACGGAGTTATCAATACTTGCAGTACAAAGAACTTTGGTATGACCAAACTCAACCAATACCGAACCTTCCGCATAACGTGTGTAGTTACGAGTAATGGTGACATCACGTAATTGATCTAATGTTCGTTGGTCGATACGCATAATACGCCCTTCATCTGACTAAATAGGTTGGCGCATAGTATAGCAGAAGCAGACCCAAAGCATTTGTCTCACTGCATTGCATTTGTAATTGATCGCCTGCTTCCCTACCCGTCCATATTCTTTGTTAAACTGAAGCTTAAAAGAGGCTGAGGCAATCATCTATGTCGATTCGGGAAGAGCGTAAACAACAAAGCCGCCAAGCTTTGCTGAATGCTGCATTACAACTCAGCACCTCTGGTCGTTCCTTTGCTCGCATTAGTCTCCGTGAAGTCACTCGCCAAGTGGGTTTAGTACCGACCGCTTTTTATCGTCACTTTAATGATTTGGATGAGTTAGGACTTGAACTAGTCGACCAAGCTGCGCTCCACATCAAAAGTATGTTGACGCAATTAGGACAAAGCTATGTTTATGGTCCACATGCCACGATTGAGCACAGTCTAGACCTATTTTTTCATACTGTAGAGCAACATCCTGAACAGTGGATTTTCTTGATTGGAGAACGTTGGGGTGGGTCGGCCTTGATCCGTGCTGCCGTTGAGCGAGAAATTGCCTTTTTAATCGATGACTTCGCCCATGAATTAACCCGTATTGAAAGCATGCAACATATTCATGACAGCGAAGACCTCAAAGTATTGGCCAATATTTTAATGGATGCCTCCTTTAACTGGGCCATGCGCTGGATTGGTTTGAGTCGAGATGTGACTCCCGAGAAACTACAACAGCAGCAGGCTGCATTTAAACTGCAAACCATCGTGCAGATTCAACTCATGTTCCGCGGAATATCCAATTGGCAACGACCATCTGCTCAAACTAAACAAGCCAACCCGACCTTACATTAAGCCGCTCGCAGACGTAATTTTTGCTGTATTACAAAATTTTTAATGTGCTTTGCTCAAACTTGGATGCTTTTTCACTATCATAGAGCCAGTTTTTTCATCTGTAGCTCCTATGCGTTTTTTTCTTTTTTTAGCGGCGAGTGTCTGTATTGCCTTGGCATGGCTATTGCCCATTCATTATCGACCTTGGGTCACCTATACAGGTGAATTGTTTGCATTTTTATCTTTATTTGCACTCTCTGCCTTATTTTTAAAAGAAAAACTCTTGCTCCCGAAAGTGAGTCTACCGCTATTGCTGTTGAGCCTCGTACCCTTCATTCAGTACGGTTTTGGCGAGCTGTTCTTTTTCAGCAAAGCGCTGATGTGTGGCTTATATATCTTTGCATTCTGGTTGAGTATGGTTTTAGGTTTTAACCTGAGCCAAAAACCATTAGAACGTGAGCAATTATTTAGTGGTCTGTGTACTATATTTTGGTCTGTCGGTCTGGTAACAGCGCTCATCGCCACTTGCCAATGGCTCAATATTGAACAGTACATTCCCGGCATGACCGCCTTAAAAGGCGATCGTCCTTATGCCAACTTTGCTCAGCCGAACAATATGGCGAGCTTTCTGATTCTGTCCTTACTCGGCACACTGTACCTATTTGAAAAGAAAAAATTCAACTCGATTCTGCTGTGCGTCAGTGCCGCATTGGTGTTATTTGCAGTGGCACTGAGCCAGTCCCGCACATCATGGGTCGCAAGTATCTGTGTACTAATCTATTTACTCTATCAACAGTACAAGGGTGTGGTTCAACTGAAGTGGTATAGTGCCCTCGCATGGTTTGCGTTGTTCATTGCATTTACTGCGTTTATTCCACAGCTCAATCACCTGTTGGCTCAGCTGTCTAATGTCGAAGTGACCCAAACCCGTGATGCGGTTGCGCGAGCAACGGGCGATATGTCACGTCTTGCCATTTGGCAACAGATGCTCCATGCCATTGCTGAGCGACCTTGGTTTGGCTATGGTTGGCATCAAACCAGTGTTGCTTACACCCTAATCAGTGATCAGTTCCAAGGCCCCGTTTGGGTGAAAAGTGCGCACAACTTCATTCTCGACTTTATGTTGTGGAATGGATTAGTGATTGCGATTCCATTTTTTGCCTATCTCAGCTATTGGGGCTATCAACTGCAAAAGCATGCGACATCGCTCGAATCTGTGATTGGCCTATTGATGGTCGGCGCTTTACTGATTCATGGTATGCTTGAATTCCCGTTGTTCTATGCTTATTTCTTACTACCACTCGGATTAATTCTAGGCATTATTCAATCTCAGCAAAAAGTGAAAATATGGACTTTGCCGAGCTTTGCCATGCCGATCACATTTACTGTCTGTGTGGTCTTGGTCGTACTGATTATTCGTGACTATGAGCTGATGGTGCCGAAGCTGAATCAGGCTTCTCGTTATGAACACACCCCTGAAAAGTTCACCAATCACGATCATATTTTACTGCTGTCGGAGTTCAACCGCCGCATTGAATGGATTCAATTAAACCCATATAGCAAAGTCAGCCCTGAGCAAATTCGTGACTATGAAGAAATGGTGCTGAACTACCCGATTCCCTATGATTTGACCAAATTTGCCAAACTCTTGGCCTTCAATGGCTATGAAGCCGAAGCCCGTCATCAACTTTGGCGCTTAAAAACCTTAAGAAAAATTGAGCTGCGTTATGAGGATTTATTGCAGCCTGCATCAGCCGCGCAATAAACGTTGTTAACCCATAAAAAAAGCCTGCTGATGCAGGCTTTTTTAACTTAATACGGACTTAAAACAGATTCAGCTTATTTTGCAGCACGTTCTTTTTCAATCAAGTAATCCACGACTTGAGTCACTTTTCCATCTTCGCCTTGCACAATATATTTACCATTGACCGTCACCGCAGGTACGCCACTGAGTTGATAACGCTTGGCTAAGTCTTGTGCTTGGGCAATTTTTGAAGTAATCGCAAATGATTTATACGTGCTGTTAAATTTCGCTTCTGGAATACCAAACTGAGTATAGAACTTGGCTAAAGCAGGTTGCTCTAGAATTGGTTGATTTTGATCATGAATGGCATGGAATAAAGTCAAGTGGGTCTTTTTACGTACACCCAAGGCCTCAGACACATAATAAGCTCGCGCCGCTTGTTCCCACACTGGATTCATGGCTGCTGGCGTACGCACAAAACGTACATCTTTCGGGAGTTTTTTCAACCAAGTCTGCATATGGGGCTCTAGTTTAAAACAGTGACCACAGCCATACCAAAAGAATTCGCGGACTTCAATTTTTCCTGGCACTTCCACCTGTACAGGTGTTGGTACGACGATATAGTCCTGACCTGCCACAAAATTTGCAGCCATTGCACTGCCCGAAATTGCGAAAACAGCGGTTGCTAAGCCACTCAAAAGGAGTTTTTTCATTGAACTTATTGTCCTCAAAATCATTATGATAAGTTTATGCAAATACTATAAATCAAATATGCCAAATTCGTTTTCATTCTGTGAACTTTTTTCAGGCTTTTATCGCTTTTTCTAGAATAAACGCTACACTAAGCCCTATTGAACGTTTTAAATATCATGACTTAAATTGAGGTGCCGACGATGTCGCAACTGAATGTTGATCCACAAGAAATTGCCAAATTTGAAGCATTTGCTGCCATATGGTGGGATCAGCACTCGGAGTTCCGCCCTTTACATATGATCAACCCACTGCGCTTAAACTGGATTGATGAACATGCAGGTGGACTCAGTGGAAAAAAGGACATGCATGCGGCGGGGGTGGTGGGATTTTATGGTCAAGTATGGCACGTCCTGGTGCAAATGTGCTCGGTATTGATATGGGCGAAGCCCCCCTGAATGTGGCACGTTTACATGCAGAACAAGAAGGTGTTGAGCATATCGAATATCGCCAAATTCCAGTGGAGCAGCTCGCAGAAGAACAAGCAGGACAATACGATATTGTGACCTGCATGGAAATGTTGGAACACGTACCCAATCCAGCCTCAATCATTGAAGCCTGCCATAAACTGGTGAAACCAGGTGGTCATGTATTCTTCTCTACCATTAACCGTAATCCCAAAGCCTACCTGTTTGCCATTATTGGCGCTGAATATGTACTGCGCATGTTAGCCAAAGGCACCCACGATTATCAAAAATTCATTAAGCCCTCAGAACTGGCACATGATATTCGCGGCGCAGGGCTCAAACTGAAAGATATGACGGGTTTACATTACAATCCATTGACCAAACGCTATTGGTTAGCGCCGAATGTCGATGTCAATTACATGGTCTATACCGTCAAAGAAGGTGCTGCATGAAAGCCGTCTTATTTGACCTTGACGGCACACTGATCGACACTGCCGCCGACTTTATTCGCATTATTCAAGACATGTGCCGTGAAAAAGGCGTTGCTGTGGTCGACGCAGACCTGATCCGTAGCCAAGTCTCTGAGGGTGCGCGGGCGATGGTGAAATTGGTTTATCCAGAACTTGCCGTCGAAGACCCAATTTTTCTGGCACATCGTCAGCGTTTTTTAGATACCTACGGTGCCGATATTGCAGTAGATACTGACCTGTTTTCGGGCATGTATCCGCTTATTGAAAAACTTGAAACCCAAGAAATTCCTTGGGGCATCGTCACCAATAAACCGCGTTGGCTCAGTGAAGCATTATTAAACGCGCTGAATTTGACAGAACGCTGTGCAGTTTTGGTCTGCCCAGAAGATGTCTCGCAGACCAAGCCTGATCCTGAACCGATGTATTTGGCTGCCAAGCACATCGCGATTGCACCTGAAGACTGTATCTATGTCGGCGATCATCCACGTGACATTGATGCTGGTCGTAACGCACAGATGTATACCATTTTGGCGGCTTATGGTTATTTACCATTCGCGCACAAAGATGACTTAACAGCGTGGCAAGCAGCTTGTATAGTGAAGACTGTGGCTGAATTGGACGATGTTATTCAGTCTCTCGTGAGTCAAACTACACCGTCCAATTCACTGACTTGATCACAATTAAAAAATCAAAATAACGAGGAGGTAATGATGAAATATTCAGAATATCAACCTCGCCCCGATCTGCTCAAAGATCGCATCATCTTAATTACAGGTGCGGGCGATGGTATTGGTCGTGCTGCTGCATTAAGTTATGCCCTACACGGCGCAACGGTGGTGCTGCATGGACGTACCTTAAATAAGCTCGAAGTCATTTATGATGAAATTGAAGGCTTAGGTGCGCCGCAACCTGCAATTTTACCCTTGCAACTGTCGAGCGCCTCTCCTCGTGATTATGAATTATTGGTCGACACCTTAGAGCGCCAATTTGGGCGCCTAGATGGCATTTTGCATAATGCGGGCATTTTGGGTGAGCGCACCGAACTGGAAAATTATCCTGTCGATGTCTGGGATGATGTCATGGCCGTCAACTTGCGTGCGCCATTCGTTATGACTCAAGAGTTAATGCCCCTCCTGAAAAAATCTGAGCATGCCTCCGTGGTTTTTGCCAGCTCAGGTGTCGGGCGTGAAACGCGTGAACGTTGGGGCGCATATTCCGTGTCTAAGATCGCGATTGAAGCGGTTAGCCAACTGTTTGCTAAAGAAAATACCTCACCAAATATCCGCTTTAACTGTATCAATCCAGGGGCGACCCGCACTGCAATGCGTGCTAAAGCCTATCCCGATGAAGATCCAAAAACACTGCCAACACCTGAAAATATCATGCCTGCCTATCTATACTTGATGGGCGATGACAGCTTACATATGAATGGTCAAAGTATTGATGCACAAGACTAAAATGTGTCACTCAAAAGGAAGCTTCGGCTTCCTTTTTTTTATGTATCAAACTGAAGCTTAGTCATCTGCAACATGATTTCAAGGTTCAGAAAAGGTTGTCTTTTTTCAATTTTTGCGGATACTGATGCTCAACTCCATTTTTGAAGCATACGCCATGACGGACTTGAGCAACATCACTGTACAACCCACTGAAGATGGCATGGTTAGTCTGTTGATTGACCAACAACCCATTTCAGAGAAATATGGAATGAAGTTTGAAGCCAGTATTGTGGAGGAACTTCAAGCATTGGAAAATGGCGCTACACTGAAACTTTTCGACCAGTTTGTTTTTGCCCATACCGACTTGAACTTTGAACATAGCTATCATTACGTCACGGTCATTGCCAAGAATGATGAACAATACAGAGCAAAGAAAAGCTTTGTTTATCGCATCAAAATTGAAGGTCAGCCCGACATTGAGCATGCCATCAGTAAAAATGGTGAACCGATGACCACAGCAGATGTCCGTGAATTTATACAAGCGCATGTGCAGAAGTCATTGAGTGATTATACCGACCTCAACTACGCCTATTAAGCCGAATCAGCCAAGTTGAAAACTCAGCTTGGCTAGCTCGATATTTTAAATCGTATTTTTAAATTATTTTAATAAAAATATTCGGTTTTTCAGATTTAAATTTCCTATTTATCATCCTAATTCATCAAAATTGAAAATAAGGATGCAGCATGGCTGATTTACAACGTAAACATGACACCATTCGTCATATCCATAATTTACAACTCCCCGAAAGCCTGATTTGTGCTTTGGACGATGCCAGCCAAGCTGAAGCAGTGGTTCATTCAATCCGTTCATTGCAACATCTGGCGCAGCAGTGGAATTAAATAATGCACTATGCATTCTTTGACAAAGGGGGATCTGTGTCGCCAAAATGAGTCAAAAATCAAAAGATACAGACTGTTTGCTTTGGACTTTAGCGCAATTGATGATTTAATTCAGGCTTAGAATTGGGCATAATCTTCTTAATATCTCTGCATTTGTTAATAAATACCCAATTCATCTTCACAGTTTCTCTGCATTTTTTTCGTACATTATAGGAAAGAATGAAATTACCTTAATGAGGATTCAACATGAAAAAGATTTTGACAGTATTGGCAATCTCTTTCAGTGCTTTGATGGCAAGCAGTCTCAGTACTGCTGCCCCTCAGTTTGACCACGATCATCCACGCTATGGCAATGAGCCACGCGGACGTGACTTTCGCGAGTCAGATGATGACGATCCGCAAGATCGTCGACGTATGCGCGAAGAGCGCGGTGTCAAACGTTTACAACAGCATAAATGGCAACAAGGTTATGTCATGCCACAGCATTACCGTGGTAACGGCTATAAAGTCGAATATAAAGACCATAATCTTCCAAAGCCAAACCGAAACCAGCAGTGGTACAAAATCAATAACGACTACATCTTAGTCGATGCAGACAGCAACAATATTCTGCGGATTATGGGGCTTTAATCTGCGCTTCATCTTGTATAACGCAGCGACATTATTGAAACCTGAATCAACACCTGTTCACCCGCACTAGCGTGACTGCATACATTCCTCAGGAGACCGCAGTCAGGCACAGCATGGAAGGCGTTGTTTCAGGTTTTTTTATGCGCCAAAGCTTTTGTTTGCAAGCATTGCAGAAAAACAACAATCTCCTCAGTCTCTTCATACATTTCACAATTCACCTAAATAGCCCTCACGCTTTCTCTAGAGTTATTCGCTAATTTTGAATAATCGAAACAAGACTAATACTGGACGAAAGCAATGAAAAAAATTCTGACTGCAATCACTCTCTCTTTAGGCGCGCTCATGGCCACATCTGCAATGGCAGCACCACAGTACTATGACCGCTCGCATGATCATGACTCGCGTTGGGATCATCGCGATGACCGCCGTTGGGACAATGACAACCGCTACCAAAACAAACGTGTTAACCCAAGCCGTGACTGGCGCTCAGGTCAAACTTTGCCACGCGGCTATGACTCATCGCGTTACCATGTCAGTGACCGAGAAGCACGTCGCCTACCCAACACTGGGCGCTACCAACAGTGGTATAAGGTCAATGGTGACTATGTTTTAGTCAATGAACGTAATAACCGTATCCTGCGTATTATCGGTTAATTCTGGCTGGTGTCACAAAACCGATAGAACACCTGAACATTGCTTCAGGTGTTTTTCTATTTAAGACTTCCTCTTCTGCATTTTTTGATTAAAATCATGCTAAGCAGTTCATTTTGAGATAGGCATGCAAACGAATTCCATCGAAACACATCACAGTACAACTTTGCAGTATGTGCATTGGTTTCGACATTCTGCGCCTTATATCAATGCTCACCGTAATAAAACTTTTGTGATTATGTTCGATGGTGAAGCCGTTCAGCATGATAACTTTCAACATATTATTCACGACATTGCCCTGCTGCATTCACTCGGGATTCGCCTGATCTTGGTGCATGGAGCGCGTCCGCAAATCAACCACAACTTAAAACAAAGCCAACTACAAACGCCATTTCATCAGTATCGTCGCGTCACCACCCGAGAATCGTTGGGCTGTGTGATGAATGCGGTGGGGTCAATTCGTTTGCAAATTGAAGCCTTACTGTCGATGGGGCTGGCCAACTCGCCTATGTATGGCGCACGCATTGATGTGGTTTCAGGGAATTTTGTCACAGCCAAGCCCTATGGCATTCGCGATGGGGTCGATTTTCAGTTAACCGGCGAAGTCCGTACGGTCGATACCGACGCCATTCAACGCCATTTGGATAATCACAATATTGTGCTGCTCGGGCCAACTGGCTATTCCACCACAGGCGAAGTGTTCAACCTACTGGCAGAAGAAGTAGCGACCCGCACGGCGATTCATCTTAAAGCAGACAAATTGATTTTCTTGGGCAAACAACATGGTCTGCTCAATGAACATGGGCAGTTGCAACGCGAAATTTCACCACACAAGCTCGATGCACAAATTGAGAAGTACCAAGATTCGAATCCAGACATTGCGGTACATTTACGCGGTGCCAAAAAAGCCTCGACGCACGGCGTACATCGCGTCCATCTGATTTCCTATGCTTATGATGGTGCCTTGGTTGAGGAGCTCTTCACGCGTGATGGTTCGGGTACCATGATTACCGATGCCCATTATGAAGAAGTCCGTATGGCCAACATTCAAGATGTCGGCGGGTTGATTAACCTATTACGCCCACTTGAAGAAGAAGGCATTTTGGTTTATCGCTCACGTGAACGTCTCGAAAACGAAATTGGTCAATTTGCGGTGATTGAACGAGATGGCATGATCTTGGCCTGTGCTGCCCTCTACCCACTGCCAGCGGAAAACGGTGAAATCCGCAGTGCCGAGATTGCCTGTGTCGCAGTTGATCCTAGCTATCGCAAATCTAATCGCGGCAGCCAAATTTTGCATTATCTCGAAGGTAAAGCCCGCAGTATGGGCATTCAACAGTTGTTTGTACTGACCACACGTACTGCACATTGGTTCTTAGAACATGGCTTTGAAATGGCCAATGTCGATGAACTCCCCAATGCACGCCAAGCCTTATACAACTATCAGCGTAACTCGCTTGTCTTTAAAAAGCCACTTTAAGTGGCTTTTGCAGGATTATGGATATCTTTATTTCTCATATCTTTATCTAAAAAACACCGCAAAAATCGCTCAACTCTATATTGCGTGAAACACTAAGCTTATTCCAAA
Organism: Acinetobacter sp.; assembly: GCF_036666595.1. Lineage (GTDB taxonomy): Bacteria > Pseudomonadota > Gammaproteobacteria > Pseudomonadales > Moraxellaceae > Acinetobacter. The sequence goes on from NZ_JAVWVO010000009.1 coordinate 131,329, forward strand.
AATAAAAATACCTTTTAAATAATAAATATCAATCAGTTAATCTCAATAAATTTTATATTTTATGTTTTATATATTGCTGTTTTTTGCATAAGTTTTGCACTTTTGTTTTTATCTTTTTTTTTCATGTCTAAAGCCCGATTTCTTATTTTTTCTGAAAAGAAATGCCCATTAGCGTATGTGTTCACCAACTCACTCACCTTATTTATTTGGAGTTATGAAACACATGAGCACTTCTCGAGCACAGTTCTGGATCAAAACAAGCGTTCTTTCTGCAGCAGTCGTGGGTGCCATGATGTTATCTGGATGTGGGAAAAAAGAAGCTGAAACCGTCACACTCAATATTGGCTTTCAAAAATATGGCATTTTGCCAATCGTCAAAGAGCGTGGCTCTTTAGAAACTGCGCTTAAAGCACAAAATGTCCAAGTGAAATGGGTCGAGTTTCCTGCAGGTCCACAGCTCCTCGAAGGCTTAAATGTCGGCAGTGTGGTCTTTGGTGAAGCGGGTGAAGCGCCTCCGATTTTCGCACAAGCTGCAAATTCGAACTTGGTTTACATTGCCAACCAACCTGCTGCACCTAAAGCAGAAGCACTGATCGTACAAAAAGACTCAAAGATTCAAAGCATCCAAGATTTAAAAGGCAAACGGATTGCACTCAACAAAGGTTCAAATGTGCATTACCTGCTACTCAAAGTGTTAGAAGCGAATAACCTGAAACTTTCTGATATTGAAGCGGTGTATCTACCGCCATCCGATGCACGTGCTGCATTTGAACGTGGCGCAGTCGACGCTTGGGTCATTTGGGATCCCTTCTTTGCTGCCGCTGAACACCAAATCTCAGCACGTGTGATTGCTACCGGAGAAAACTTAGTCAGTAATCATCAGTTCTATTTGGCCGATCGTAAGTTTGCCGAAGCGCATCCAGAAGTTTTAAAAACGGTCGTAAATGAACTCAACACCACCACACAGTGGGTCGAACAAAATCAACAACAAGCAGCCAAATTGTTAGAAAAACCGACAGGCTTGTCTTTAGACATTTTACAAAGCTCGATTGGTCGGATGGGCTTTGGCGTTCAACCCATTTCAGCGGAAGTCGCAAAAAAACAGCAGTACGTTGCGGATGCTTTCTATCAACAAAAACTCATTCCGAAAAAACTGAATATTGACGCTGCCATTATTAAATAAAAATATAGAGATCATCATGAAAACACTTAAAACAGTTTCCAGTATTGGCATCGTCACCTTGAGTCTTGGACTCGGGGCATGCCAAAAGCAAGACACGGCAGCAACGAACACCCCAGAAAAGCAAGCTGCAGCTCCAGTTAAAACCCTGTCAATTGGCTATCAAAAGTCGTCTTTGAACCTGTTGGTCGCACGTGAGCAAAAATTATTTGAGCAGCAATTTCCTCAAGCCAAAATTGAATGGAAAGAGTTCCCCGCTGGTCCACAAATGTTAGAAGCTTTGGCTGTCGGTGCAGTTGATTTTGGCTCTGTGGGCAATACCCCACCGATCTTTGCCCAAGCCGCAAACAAAGAGCTAAGTTATGTCGGTTATGAACAAGTTCCAGCCAATGCTCAAGCGCTGTTGATTGCTAAAAATAGTACCATTGATTCAATTCAAGACCTAAAAGGTAAGCGGATTGCGGTACAACGCGGCTCAAGCGCACATGAGTTACTGGCGAAAGTCTTACAAAAAGCAGGGCTCAGTTGGCAAGATATTCAACCGATTTGGCTGCCCCCTGCAGATGCACGTGCCGCGTTTGATAAACAATCCATCGATGCATGGGCCATTTGGGAACCCTACCTCAGTGCAGCAGAGCAAGATGCACAGGCCAAAGTCTTGATTGATGGCACAGCATTTCCGCAAACCTATTCTTTTTATATTGGCAACCCGAAATTCATTCAGACCTACCCTGAGGCCACCGCTCAGTTCATTCACGGGCTAAATCAGGCCGATCAATGGGTACTGAAAAACCAACCGCAAGCACTTTTGGTCTATACCCAAAGTACAGGTTTACAGCCCTCTATTGCTCAACGCGTCATCGACAAACGTCTGAAGCCTTCACCAATTCAAACCCTGACGCCTGAAGTGGTGCAAGCACAACAACAAATTGCGGACTTGTTCCAACAAGTCCAGCTCATTCCGAAACACATTCAAGTTCAAAGTACCGTTTGGGTTGCACCGAGCAAACCTTAAACGACTCTATCTAAGGATTTTTTAAAATGAAAATTTTCTGGTTTATCCCAACTCACGGTGACAGTCGCTACTTAGGTACCAGCAAAGGTGCTCGTCAAGTGGACCATGCTTATATGAAGCAAATTGCGGTTGCCGTGGATAATTTGGGTTATGAAGGTGTGCTGATTCCAACGGGTCGTTCATGTGAAGACCCCTGGTTGACCGCAGCCAGTTTGATTGATGCCACGAAAAAATTAAAATTCTTGGTTGCACTACGTCCAGGCGTGACCACTCCGGCATTGGCTGCACGGATGGCAGCCACCTTTGACCGTCTCTCCAATGGTCGGGTTTTATTGAACTTGGTGACAGGTGGCGATGAAAAAGAACTGCAAGGCGATGGCGTTTATGAAGACCACTCCACTCGCTATAAAACTGCCAATGAATACGTCAAAATTTGGCGTGAGATTTTAACCCGCTCCCATACAGGTGAAAGCTTTACCTTTCACGGCGAACGTCTAAACGTAGATGATGCCAAACTGCTATATCCACCTGTGCAACAACCCTACCCTCCACTTTGGTTTGGCGGTTCATCAGATGATGCCATTGAGTTAGCCACTGATCAGGTCGACACTTATCTGACATGGGGTGAACCCCCTGCTGCTGTTAAAGACAAAATTGACACTGTCCGTGCCAAAGCTGAAGCCAAAGGTCGTACACTCAACTATGGGATTCGTCTGCATGTGATTGTGCGTGAAACCAATGAACAAGCATGGCAAGCGGCGGAAGAGCTCATTCAATATGTCGATGATGCCACCATTGCTGCAGCACAAGCCAAATTTAAGAGCATGGACTCGGTCGGTCAACGTCGCATGGCTGAACTACACAATGGTGACCGCAGCAAGCTTGAAGTGTCCCCAAACCTTTGGGCAGGCGTAGGTCTTGTTCGTGGGGGTGCAGGTACGGCATTGGTCGGTGACCCTGAAACGGTTGCAGCCCGTATTCAAGAATATGCCGACTTGGGCATCAACACCTTTATTTTCTCAGGCTATCCACATCTTGAAGAGTCGATTCGTTTTGCCGAGTTGGTGTTCCCACTCCTGCCGCTTGAAACTCAAGCAAAGTTGGCACAACCAAATTTAACAGGCCCCTTTGGTGAGATTGTGGCAAACAACTATACGCCCGATGAAAACAAAAAAGCAAAAGTGATTCAGGAGCCTGCCTAATGTCCAAAATCGTTTCAGTGCAAACCCTCCAGCAGGAAAAGGTTTCACGTGGAACTCAGTTGGGGCAGCTATTGCTGCCTTGGCTCTTTCCTATCGGCTTGATTGTGCTTTGGCAAATTTCCTCCAGCACAGGACTTTTAGAAAGTCGGATTTTACCTGCACCAACGGCTGTAGTTACTGCTTTTTGGCACCTGCTACTGAGTGGGGAACTATGGAAGCATGTGCAAGTTAGTGCAGGCCGTGCCTTACTCGGCCTATTGGTGGGTGGGGGTTTAGGTCTATTTTTGGGTTTGTTAAATGGTTCATCGAAAACAGCGTCAACTCTGCTCGACACCACCCTACAGATGATCCGAAATATTCCAGCACTGGCACTTATCCCGTTGGTGATCTTATGGTTCGGGATTGATGAAACCGCCAAGCTGTTTTTGGTTGCGGTCGGGGTCTTTTTTCCCATTTACATCAACACCTATCACGGCATACGTTCGGTAGATCCACAACTGATTGAAATGGGGAAAAGCTATGGTTTGACCCGTTGGCAATTGTACAAAGAAATTATTTTACCGGGTGCGATGCCTTCTATTTTAGTCGGACTACGCTTTTCACTGGGTTTGGTTTGGGTTCTGCTGATCGTTGCCGAAACCATTTCAGCCCAAGCCGGCATCGGTTATATGACAATGAATGCACGTGAATTTTTACAGACTGACATCGTTTTGGTGGGGATTTTACTGTATGCCCTACTTGGAAAATTGGCTGATGTACTGGCCGTCACATTAGAAAAATACCTGCTGCGTTGGCATGCAGGATACCAAAAATAAGGAGTTTGAGATGACTGATTTAAGCCTTGGTCGCCATGCCAATATTCCGTCGCCGCCAAATCACAATCAAGACATTAACCCTCAAGCGGTGCTTGGGGCCGAAATTATTATCGAACAACTGCATAAGTTTTATGGCTCAGTTAAAGTCCTTGAAGACTTAGATCTGCATATTCAGCCGGGTGAGTTTTTAGCCATTGTCGGACGCAGTGGTTGTGGTAAAAGTACCCTGCTGCGCCTGATTGCCAACTTAGAACAACAAAGCTACGGCGAAATTAAGTTTAAGTCCGCGCGACACCTCCGCGAAGGGATTACCGCAGACGATATACGGGTCATGTTCCAAGATCCACGACTGTTACCATGGCGCTCAATTGAACAAAACGTACAACTGGGGTTGCCGAAACAACAACATGCCACTGCCTCGGGTCTGCTTGAAAAAGTCGGACTCAAAGAAAAAGCGGGACTTTGGCCATCGCAGCTCTCTGGGGGACAGCGTCAACGGACCGCTTTAGCACGGGCTTTATCGCATAAACCGCGGATTTTATTGCTCGATGAACCTTTGGGTGCACTCGATGCCTTAACCCGCTTAGACATGCAGAATTTGATTGAAAAATTATGGACGGAACAAGGCTTTACTGCCATTTTAGTCACCCATGATGTCAGTGAGGCCGTTCAACTGGCAGATCGGATTATTTTGCTAGACCGTGGCCATATTGCCAAAGAGTTTCAAGTCGACCTGCCCCGCCCTCGCATCAAAGATATGCAGTTCAATACCCTTGAACAGCAGGTGTTAAATGCGGTTTTAGCCACATAAGTAGACTAAAAAATCCTTAGCTTGGGGGGCTAAGGATTTTTATGCTGAATTTCAGTAAAAAAAGCAGAAGACCATCATATAACTTAAGCATACTTTATTTTAAATAATGTAATAAATTTCACGTTATTTTTATCAAAACATACCACTTCACATTGAATCATTTCATATAGTTTAGACAAAATAGTTTTTATATAATTATATTTTATTGGACAACTTTTAGAATTTATCGCAATTTAAGAGCCAATCTACAGAATAAATGATCATTATTCAAAAAATTAAATTTCCACTTTGTGCACAAATCTGATGATTTGCCGTACAATTTGTCCTTCCCCCTTTTTATTGTTTTTTAAATTAGAGAATGGAACAGAAAAAGAGTACTCAAAAACGCCACCAGCTGCTGAATGCTGCACTAGACGTCTTCTCGCTCTATGGATTTAATGGAGCAAGCTTAGATGAAATCGCACAGATTGCTGAAATGCACAAATCGAATATTTTCTATTACTATGAAAATAAAGAAGCTTTGTACGTTGAAGTTTTAACGACGGTTTTACAAAAATGGTTAGCCCCACTACAAATGTTAGAAGCTGACTTAGAGCCGGAAGAAGCGATAACCAACTACTTATTGCAAAAGATTGAGGTTTCTCGGACTCAACCGAAAGCATCTCGCTTGTTTGCGTTAGAAGTGATCCAAGGGGCTCCGCATATTTTGGAAATCCTCAAAGGGCCTTTAAAGAAGTTGGTCAAACGTAAAGCCAAAGTCATTAGCAATTGGCAAGAGCAAGGTAAAATTTCAGCTGAAATAGACCCTGAGCTGTTAATCCTCAACATTTGGGCATTAACACAAAACTATGCTGATTTTGCCACGCAAATGGAAATGGTAACAGGTAAAACCCTACGTAACCGCAGTATGCAACAACGAGTCATTCAACATACCGTGCATATGATGCTGTATGGCGTGATCCCGCGAACACCGTCTGAATTATTCAAAGCTGAGTAATTTTGGCATACGACCATAGCACTCTATGGTCGCCGAATTGAAAAAGACAGAATCCAAGCCTCAGATACTTTCAAATAATGCTAATAATTTCTGAGCTCCCAATAACAAATTGTCTTCCCAGTCCAAATGCGCGGTGTCGTTGGCACCATCTGAAATATATTTGACCGAAATCAGGCGGACACCCTGTTTTTTACAGACCTTTGCCAGCGCATATCCTTCCATATCAACCAAATGACACGGTACTTTGGGTTCACCCGTTTCAAAGCTATCCCCTGTTCCACAGATACCAGTGCGGAGTTGTTGGAAAAACGGTTCTAAATGAATTTCCGCAGGATGCATGGTGTCAAATGGGGTAAAGCCGACAGCGAAACCCAGTGGAGAGACATCCATGTCGCGTTGTACAAATTGAGAAACTTCAACCAACTCGTGCTTATCAAAATAAGTACTGCCTGCTGTACCTAAATTAATCAGGGTTTTACAGCCTGTTTTTTGAATCACTTCAAATGCTTTATAGGCCGCGTTGACTTTACCAATACCACTGTAGTGAACTTCAATCCCTGCTTGCTCAAACAATCCTTTAGACTCATTTGGCAAAGCCATGATTAGTGCAACATCCGACATAAAATACTCAAATAACAGACTTCATTCATGCCATTAGAAAACAAATCGATCCGAAAGAAAAGCGCCTCTGGTCTCTGCTAAAACACAGTGTATAAGGCCAGATGACGCTTTGAACTAAAATGAATTCTGACTTCATTTATACTGCTGTTCTAAATAGGTTTTTAAGCACGGCGAAAAGAACAAATGACCTTGATAAAACCCCTGTGCCGTCTTGGTTGCGACCAAACCCCATAACAACATTAGTATGGCTGCAAAAGCATAGCCAACGGCATACAGGAAGGCCAAATTGAGTTGCTGGGCTAAGGTTAAGATTGCGAGTGTATATACGCCCAATGGGAAGGTCAGTCCCCACCAGCCCAAATTAAACGGTAAGTCCTGTTTGGCATGGTGCAAAGTCGTCAGCACCGCAATTCCCAACCACCACAGTCCAAAACCCAGCAGAATTAAACTGGCTAAAATCCCCGCCTGCTGAAATAACTGACCCAGTTGTGCTAAGCCCAAACTCGCCATCAGCGTCGGTGCCTGATGCCCTAAAACCAATAACGCCAAAGCAGCAGTGCCTATCGGACCCAAAGCCAACCAACTGCTGACCGCCAACTCTTTTTCAGGCAGTTTATGTAAGACCAAACGCAACATTAAAATCGTTAAAATAGCAAAGGCGGGTAATACTGAAACACCCCACAACACATAACTGCCCAATAGAATCGCAACTGCATGAGTATCAGTTGCCAAATGCCCCAGCAATAAACCACCACTGCTAGCGGCAACTTCACAGGCCACGATCGGCAATAACCACACCGCAGTCATCTGCTGTAAAGCATGCTCCTGATGTCGATACATAGCAAAAGGAACTGCCCACGCCACCAAGAGCGCCAAGACCACATCGGCATACCAGAGCGTTTGCGCAATCTGTACAGCTGTGTCGCCATAAATAGGCTGACCATACTTTAAAAAGCCATTGAGGATGGTGGCCAGCGCCATCGGGATCGTCCCTAAAAATAGGCTCATACTTGGATGTTGAAAAATCTGTTTGGCTTCGTGCGGATAAAATGCCCAACGTAAGCCATATAGCACACTAAAAAGTACAAACAGTAAAATATTGAAATACCACAGCCCTGTGCCGAGTTGCCATGTGAGTGCCTTTAACATCGGAAACTCTGATACAATTAACGCCACAACACCTGTTCCCATACTGACAGTGAACCAGTTGGGGGTGAACTGACGAATGATATTGTGGCGCTGTCCAAGTTGTGTAAATGGTTTTTGCATGAGTTCGGCCTCATTTAAAATCTACATTTATACTAATCAAATTTATAAATAAGAAAAATTGATTAATTTATATTAAATAAATCAATAAAATTGATATGAATATACTTTGCACTAAATTTTGCGTTGTCAAAAAACAACCACAAGACGAATGCCCAAGAATATGGCAATATATAAGCCGTTCTTAATTCCAAGCACTTGATTTGCCCATGAAGCTGCTCCGTCTAAATGCTTTGCCCTCAAATACCCAATTAGAAAAAACCGCTGTCACTATCGGTAATTTTGACGGGGTGCATTTGGGTCATCAAGCCATGATTCATCAGCTCAAAGCCGTTGCAAAACAACAAAATCTAAAAACTGTGGTGATGATTTTTGAACCTCAACCACTTGAATTCTTTAAAGGTTATGATGCTCCACCGCGTATTTCATCATTGCGTGAGAAAGTCGAATATTTAACTGAGCTGGGTGTGGACTATATTGCGGTCGCGAAATTTGACAACAGCTTCCGCAGTTTAAGTGCAGAACAATTTGCCGATATTTTAAAAGAAAAACTTAATGCCCAAAGTTTGGTTTTAGGCGATGACTTTCACTTTGGTAAAAACCGCCAAGGCAACAGCGAATTTCTCGAAAACTATGGTTTTCAAGTCCACAATCTAGAAACCATCCTCTCAGAAGGTGAACGCGTCAGTTCAACTCGAATTCGCCAAACACTGGCCGCAGGGGACTTGGCGCTGGCTGCTCAGTTATTAGGGCGCCCTTATAGCATTACGGGTCGCGTACAATATGGCGACCAAATTGGCCGAACCCTTGATTTTCCAACCATTAACGTACGTTTAAACCGTCATAAACCCTGTTTAAACGGCATTTATGGTGTAGATGTGATCTGTGAAACCACGTCTTTACGCGACAAAGTGAAAGCAGACCACCCTAATCGATTAGGGGTTGCAGGATATGACCATTCAGCGCTTTTTGGTGCGGGTCATGTCGGAACACGTCCAGCCATTCAACAAGCACAGCCAGAATGGCGATTAGAAGTACATTTCCCTGATGTTTCTGCTAATCTGTATGGCTTGTTAATGCGGGTCACTTTCTTAAACTATTTACATGGTGAAAAGAACTACCCTTCGCTGGAAGCACTAAAAGCGGGAATTGATGATGATGTGGTGAAACTGCTTGAGTTCCGCCAAAACACCCCCACATTTCCCTTTTAAATACCAATCAATTTTATGTAAAACGCGTCAGCCGAGCCGCTGATTAAATTGGAAGACATCTTGCATGAGCGATAAGCAAACTACTGAAAATGCAGTGGATTATAAAGCCACACTCAACCTCCCAGGTACCGAATTTGCCATGAAAGCAAACCTTGCGGTGCGTGAAGCAAAATGGTTAGAAGAGTGGTATGCCGACAACATTTATCAGCAGATTCGTGCGTCGCGTATTGGCAAGAAAAAATATGTCCTGCATGATGGCCCTCCTTATGCAAATGGCCAAATTCACTTGGGCCATGCGGTCAATAAAGTTTTAAAAGATATTATTATTAAAAGTCGTATTCTCGACGGCTTCGATGCCCCTTATGTACCGGGTTGGGACTGTCACGGCCTTCCGATTGAACTGAAAGTAGAAGAGAAAGTCGGTAAAGTGGGCGTGAAGGTGGATGCTTCTACTTTCCGTAAAGCCTGCCGTGAATATGCTTACACCCAAGTTGAACTGCAAAAGAAAGACTTTGTACGTATGGGTGTGTTTGGTGACTGGGACAACCCTTACCTGACCATGAACTTCAAGCAGGAAGCAGACATTGTGCGCTCTGTCGGCGCGATTGCAAAAGCAGGTCATATCGAACCAGGTCTTAAACCTGTGAACTGGTGTTTAGACTGTGGTTCAGCTTTGGCTGAAGCTGAAGTGGAATATGAAGATAAAAAATCTGACGCGATTGACGTTGGTTTTACGGTTATCGACTTAAAAGACTTAAGCGCACGTTTAAATATCAACGTAGAAGCCGCAACAGACATCGTAATTTGGACCACCACACCTTGGACTTTGCCTGCAAACCAAGCAGTTGCCGTCCATGCTGAAATTGACTATCAACTGGTTCAAGTCAGCACCGACCGTGGCGTGCAAAACTTTATTTTAGCCAAAGACTTGGTTGAGTCGGCAGTTGAGCGTTATAAGCTTGAAAACCCTGTGGTTCTAGCTGATTTTAACGGCTCAGCAATTGAAAACTTATTATTACAACACCCGTTACTGACCGATCGCCAAGTGCCTGTGATTTTAGGTGAACACGTGATTGCAACCAGCGGTACGGGGGCGGTACATACGGCACCTGGCCATGGTGTGGACGACTATAAAGTTGGTTTACAGTACAACTTAAAAGTTGAAAACCCAGTGGGCGGTAATGGTGTGTATTTACCAACTTCACCCATTTTTGCAGGCGAGCACATCTACAAAGCCAATCCAAAGATTATTGAAGCTTTGGGTGCAGTTGGTCGCTTATGGGCACATCAACCGATCAAACACAGCTACCCACACTGCTGGCGCCATAAAACACCGATTATCTTCCGTGCGACCCCACAGTGGTTTATCAGCATGGATGCGCAAGGTCTTCGTCAGAATGCTTTAAATGCGATTGAAAACGAGATTAGCTTTGTGCCTGATTGGGGTAAAAATCGTATCCAAGCCATGATCGAAGGTCGTCCAGACTGGTGTATTTCACGTCAACGTACTTGGGGTGTGCCAATCCCATTCTTCGTACATAAAGACACCAACGAACTCCATCCGCGCACAGCTGAGTTGATCGAAGAAGTCGCGAAATTGATCGAACAAGAAGGCATTGATGCTTGGTATAACCGTGAAGCGAAAGACTTTATTGGTGATGAAGCGGAACAGTACAACTGTGTGCGTGACACTTTAGACGTGTGGTTCGACTCAGGCACAACGCACTATGCCGTGCTGCGTGAACGCGAAGAACTCACCGATCCTGCTGATTTATACCTTGAAGGTTCAGACCAACACCGTGGTTGGTTCCAGTCTTCATTGCTCACCTCGATTGCGATCAATGAACGTGCGCCGTACAAAGGCTTACTGACCCATGGCTTCGTGGTGGATGAAAAAGGCCGTAAGATGTCAAAATCTTTGGGCAACATCATCACTCCGCAAGACATCATTAAAGACATGGGTGCAGACGGCTTACGTTTCTGGATTGCATCGGCCGATTACCGTTATGAAATGACTGCTGGTAAAGAAATCTTTAACCGTGCATCAGATGGCTACCGCCGTATTCGTAATACTTTGCGCTTCTTGTTGGCGAACTTGAATGGGTTTAAACCATCGACGGATGCACTTCCTGTAGATCAATTGATCGCACTCGATCAATACATCTTGCAACGTGCAGCGGACGTACAGAAAACCATTCAGCAAGCCTATGAAGATATGAACTTCCATATCGTAGCAAATGCGCTGACCAACTTCTGTATCAATGACTTGGGTGGTTTCTACCTCGACATCATCAAAGACCGTCAGTACACCACCAAAGCCGATTCACAAGCGCGCCATTCAGCTCAAACTGCGCTGTATCATTTGGTTCAAGCCTTTGTACGTTGGATGTCACCAATCTTAAGCTTTACTGCTCAAGAAGCATGGCCACTGATTCCAGAACAAACTGAGAAATATGTGTTCACTGCGGAATGGTATGACATTCCTGTGGCTTCAAAAGCAAACTTGTTGTCTGAAGCCGATTGGCAAACCCTGATTGCAGTGAAGTCTGCGGTGAACAAGTTCATCGAAACTGCGCGTACCGCGAAAATTGTGGGTTCAAATCTCTCTGCCAAAGTTGAACTGTGGGCAGATGCAGAACTCAAAGACGTACTGGATCGTTTAGATGATGAACTTCGCTTTGTTATGATCACTTCACAAGTCTTGGTCAATGCATTTGATGCAACTCAAGGTGAAGCCTCTGATCTGGCGGGTCTGAATGTTCAAGTCTCGGCGGCTGATGGTGAAAAATGTGTACGCTGCTGGCATGTTCTGCCAGATGTGAATACACATGTTACACATCCAGGTCTATGTGGTCGTTGTATTATCAACCTTCCTACAGGCCAAGGCGAAGAGAGAAAGTATGCCTAACCCTCAACAGAAAAAGGGCTTATTCCAATTCTATCCGCACAATTTAGTGTGGGTAGGTTTGGCTATTCTAGCGATTGTCTTAGATCAATGGACCAAATGGATTGCCAGTACCCATCTGAATTATGCAGATCCCGTACCAGTCCTGCCCTTTTTAAATTGGACTTTATTGCATAACTATGGCGCAGCCTTTAGTTTCTTGTCCGATGCGGGCGGCTGGCAACGCTATTTCTTTACCTCTCTTGCAGGTATTGTATCTGTCATTTTCCTGTTTTGGCTGATGCGTATGCCCAAAACCGTGAAAGTGCTGCCCATCGCGATTGCTCTTATTTTAGGTGGTGCTATAGGGAATTTAATTGACCGTGTAAGCTTAGGCTATGTGGTTGATTTTATTCATGTGTACTATCAAAACAGCCACTTCCCTGCGTTTAATATTGCAGATAGTGCGATTACGCTAGGAACGATCCTTTTGTTGATCGATACCTTTTTTCTCGAAAAAAACCGTATCCAACGTGCCGAAGTAAACAATGACTGATTTTATTAATCCCAATGAAGAAACTCGCGTAAGCGAAGGTTCAAAAGTAGAGTTACATTTTTCTGTTTGCATTGAAAATGGCGTAGAAATTGATAACACACGTAGCCGTGAAGAGCCTGTGAGCTTGGTGATGGGTGATGGCAGCTTACTCCCTGGTTTTGAAAAAGCACTGTTCGGTTTACGTGCTGGCGACCGTCGTACTGTAAGCCTACCACCAGAAGATGCTTTTGGTCCGTGGAATCCTGAAAATGTACAACAGTTTGATACGGTCAAATTTGAACAGCGTCCTATTGAAGGACACATGATTGAATTTGAAGACAAAGCCAAACAAAGTCTTTATGGCGTGGTTAAAACTGTAGGTGATGACATCACCGAAGTCGACTTTAACCATCCATTGGCAGGTAAAGATATTACTTTTGAAGTTGAAATCTTCAAAGTAACGCCTGCTGGCCAACAAGGTATCAAAATTATGTAAAGCAACAGGTCGACCATCTGTGTGTTAGCCAAAGCCCCTTCAGGGGCTTTTTTAATGCCTCAAACATTTGTCGATCAGATACACATTCAATCTATGCAAAGCCTATTTTTCATACTACCGTAGCGTAATCACATTTATTTCCCAAGGATTTTTCATGAAAATTCAGGTCATTATAGGTAGTGTGCGCGAAGGTCGGACTGCTATTAAAGTTGCGCGATGGGTGCAAAAAGGCTTTGAACAACTAGAACTCAATACGGTCCAACTCGAGTTAGTCGACTTAAAAGAGTGGGATTTGCCAATTTTTTCAGGTGCCAATCCTCCTATGACGGGCATTTATGATCAACCCAAACAACAAGCATGGGCTGACCACATTGCGCAAGGCGATGCCTTTATTTTCATTAGCCCCGAATACAATCATGGTTATAGCCCTGCACTTAAAAATGCTTTGGATTACTTAGGCAAAGAATGGCAAGGGAAACCTGCAGCCTATATCAGTTATGGCGGGACCAATGGCTCACGTTCCATCGATCAAATTCGCCAAGTCGGTACTCAACTCGGCCTGGTCGATACCAATGCGGTGATTGAAATTCGAGATATTTTTTCACGCAATAAAACCGAAGACTTTGAATCGAATCCTTTTGATGAGAAGAATCTAAAAGCCGCAATTGATAAACTCATTAAATATGTCAGTACATAAGCATGAGATTCTTCTGTACGCTATTGCTTACAGTAACTTGAGTATTTGGCGGCTTTTCAATAAACAGCATCGACGCTATAGTTAAATCATACAGAGACAGGATGTCTCAGATTAAAAACAAAAATAACAACATACACAGCAGGATGCTGATCGGTAGGACAGGAGTTATACCGCTTGAAAGAATTTAAAAAGCCCTCGACAGGATGTCGGGGGCTTTTTAATTGTCTTCAAATTTTCACATCAAAACCCAAGTCAACATCAGAGGCTGACTTACCACCACGTATTCCCCAATTTTCTAGCTGAGACTCTCGAATTAAGATAGAGACATGGTCTTTGGGGATACCGAACTGTGCTAAATGATGTATCAATTTCTGATAAAGTTTTCGCTTGGTTTCTATCGACCTTCCTACGAAGCAATCAATTTCAATCCAAGTAAAAGAAACCGGTTGTGTTAAATGAAGAGGACAAGCAAAGTGGTCTGGTTCATGTACGACCAAACGAATATTACGATCATATTGAGGAAGTGCAAAAACCGTAGATAAAGTGCTATGAACCGCCTCCATTATGGCTTGCTCTTCATCAACACTATATTTTTTCCGAACATGAATTTGTGTACTAGGCATTCCCCACTCCGTTATTATTTTCAATGCTTTGAACGGTTTATATAATCATACTTTTATGATGCATAAACCATCATCCTCTTCACCGTTTGTCGGTATGTTCTTCAGCACCACAAAATATTACATCTGGCGCTCGAACTACACTTTATACTCTCGCCCACTGAACATCTGCGGCTTCAACCAAAATGCTTCAGTCCAATACAATAAATTAAAAAAACAAAAATAGAGACCATTCACATGCAACTAAACACCATACTTTTAAATGATTATTGCAAAATTTATGTCGCTGACTCCGAATATACAGATGTAGATGCTCTAGCCGCCTACGTTAGAGTCCATCGTACGGAACTTATGCAAGAGTTGCATCAGTACGGCATCTTATTATTTCGCGGCTTTAAATTACAACGTCACTATGAATTTCATGAATTGATCGAACATCATTTTCAGCTTGAACCTTGGCATATATTTACACCTAAAAAATCAGGTTGGTTTACCTCTTTCATGCGTAAATATAGCGAAAATCGTGCAGGTGATGATAGAGATTATCTCAACCACAATACTGTGCAATTAGGCTCTGTTGAAAACTCAATTCAAGGTCCTCATGTCGAAGGTGGCCTACACTCGACTCGCTCACGTTATATTGCCTTGTTTTGCCAAGAACCTGCGAACCATGTGCTCGAAACAGGGTTTAATAACCTCGAAAGAATTTGGGCCCATTTTCCAGTTAGCATACAACAAAAATACTTAGGTGCATGGAACCATTTTTCTTATATTTCAACACGTAAACTTAATCTATTTGATCGACTGACCTTCAATAAAAGCTCATTTGGTTTCCAGAAAAAATCAAATAAAGAAAGCAAACTTACCTTAAAACGCTCACCTTTAGTTGTCATACACCCGAACACTCAAAAATTGATGATCCAGCCGTGGGCTTTTGCAAACAATACCAACGCTTTTGCCCATCAAGCTGCACAAAAAAGCTTTAAGAAGCGAGGAAAGCTTCAACCAGACCCCTCGGCTAATTGCATGCAACTGTCATGGGAGCTTTTTACCCATGAAGGTGAAAAAATTGAATGGACCGATCAGGAAAAACAGCACTTCTTTGAAGCCTTATATCACGATGCACTCTTGCTCCAGTGGCAAAAAGGGGATGTCGCCTTGGTCGATAATATTAAAATTGCCCATTGGCGGATGAATGGCAAACAAGGACAACGAAAACTGATGCAAATCCAAGCCAATGTCTTTAATGCCGATCAACATGCTGCGCTTTAAGACCATCTTTCTTAGCAACACTCTGTTCGGGTGATTAATGTGAAAGCAGCTGAATTAAATCAGCATGTTTCCCATCCTCAATCACCCAAATACTGCCATCTTTCGCTTGTTGTACACCACGGATACGTTGTTTCATATCTATCCTTTGAATTTCTTTTACTGGCTGTACTGTGGTGTCTACAATAATCAACGCTTTAGATGAAAGCCCGCCAATGATGGCTTTATCCTGCCACTTTGGAAACATATGTCCCGTATAAAAAATCAAACTCGATGGAGAAATCACAGGGGTCCAGCCTAATTTCGGCGCTTCAAACTCAGGTCGTGTAGCGTGGTCAGGGATATTCAAACCACTATAATGATCACCATTCGAAACGATTGGATAACCATAGTTTTTAGCCTTTTGAATTAAATTGAGCTCATCCCCACCTTTGGGCCCCATCTCCACCACCCAAAGTTGTTTTTTGGCATCCAAAGCCATTCCTAAAGGATTACGATGCCCCAAACTCCATATTTGTTTTGCGACATCACCCTGCATCTGAAATGGATTATCTGAGGCAACCGAACCATCATCATTCAAGCGGATCATTTTCCCAAGATTCGATGTTAAATCTTGTGCAGGATCAAATTTTTGCCGTTCTCCTGAACTAATCCATAATTTGCCTGCGCCATCAAATAACATCCGATGAGCATAGTGTCCCTGTCCATGCACCTTAGGTACTTGTTTCCATATCGTTTTAAGGTTGTCTAATTGTGGCCGCGCTTGATCTAAATTCAAATCAGCACGAATCACAACTGCACCATAACCATCTTGCCCTGCTTCTGCATAGCTGAGATAAATTTGATGGTCTTGTGCAAACTGAGGATGTAAAACAATATCACCTAATCCGCCCTGACCACCATAAGCCACTTTAGGTATATTGCTAATGAGGGTCTTTGTCTGATCTACAGGATTGAATAAAATCAACTGTCCAGATCTTTGTGTAATTAATAAACGTCCATCGGGCAATACCGCTAACGCCCATGGCTCATTAAATTCAGCGATACGCTTTGGGTGCATAGATGTGCCTAAAGAAGCGGAACGGTCCTGTTGTTCCTGTGCTGCTGACTCTGTCTGACTTTGGGTATGACATGCCATTAAGCCCAAAAATGCACTCACTGTCATCAACAAACAAAACGCTTTTTTGCTCAGCATTGCCTTATCCATTCAAATGCACGATTACCATTCATTGTAGAGAGATCATAAGCATAACGTTATCCGCTTTGGTAACAAGATGAATCTATGTAAGTTAAAGCTTACAAATACTGAGGAAAGTGACCACTAGCCTTAAAACAGTTTACAACATATATTAAATACATCAGGAAACAGGATGTTCCCCAAACTTAAAACAACAATAATCAGTTTGAGCATCAGGACGTGAGATATGACAGGAGTTGTATCTAAGCACTGAAATACAAAGAAGCCTCGACAGGATGTCGGGGTTTCTTTTTTTATTGAACATATTAAAACTTAAATTAAACCTTGTTTTGACATATTTTGTATGAGCACGAGTTAACTATAGTCATTCTTTTCCAACGGATATAAATGGAATAGCTGTTCAATTGCTCAAAATACATTCTAATAGTTAATTAAAATTTCTTTTCGTGGATAAGAAACCATCAAATTCCAATGATAAAAACTAAACCTATTAAATTTTAAGCTAATTTTCTCTATTTTTTATATTTTTAATCTTCCGCACATAAAAAATCCCCCTCAG
>NZ_JAVWVO010000010.1:0-127544 GCF_036666595.1 Acinetobacter sp.
CACTTGGGCTAAATCCTTGTTTCTCAACAAGTTTTAATCAACATCACCGCCGATGGATGTGCATTCTACAGCATTTCTAACCCCTTGCAACACCTTTTTCCATTATTTTACTTCAAGCGCATATTTTTTATTCAAAAATGTGATTTTTGTCGATTATTAAAGCAATTTTAACCATCACTGTTTATTTTTCGTTAAAATAAGCTCACTTTCGCTGCCAAGCAAAATGAATAATGACAGCTTTTAAATACAAAATTTATTTAACTCTATTGTCCTGTTTAATGATTTCTCAGGCACAGGCACAGCCGCAACTAAATCTCCCCGCAACCACATTGACGATTTTGAGCTATGTGCGTTGGAATACACCTACGCCTATTTCTTTATGCATTTTAAATAACAGCCAATTATCCA
This sequence comes from Acinetobacter sp., assembly GCF_036666595.1. Taxonomy (GTDB): domain Bacteria; phylum Pseudomonadota; class Gammaproteobacteria; order Pseudomonadales; family Moraxellaceae; genus Acinetobacter. Next base: position 409 of record NZ_JAVWVO010000010.1, read on the forward strand.
ATCAGTTCATTCAAGTGAATCAGCAACTCAAAAATGCGTATCAAATTCAAGCGGTCAGTTTGTCTGAATTAAATAAGGTTATGTGCAATGCTGTTTTTTTCTCAACCTACACACCACGTGAAGAGCAAAATATTATAAACAACCTAAAAGATGCTCCACTGACTTTTAGCTCCAACAATACTGAATGCGAATTAGGTAGTGCATTTTGCTTATATCAAAACAAAACGCGAACTTCCTTTAAGGTAAACTTGGCCAGCCTGTCCCAGTCCCAAGCACGTGTAGATCCACGTGTTTTATTATTAGCAAAATCTACGGAGCCTTAAGTCAATGTTTCGTAAAAGCTCTAATACGTCCCTACAAAAAATTTTTAGTCAGTCTCAATTGCTGATTTTTGCTCTTACTCTTGGAATTTGTAGTTTAATTTTCGTGGTAATTTCCATCTACACCATGAATACCTACGCCAAGCAAAGCCTCAATATTTTTAGCGCAACCTTAAGTGAGCAAATTCAACCTGCTGTCATTTTTAATGATCGTATTACACTACAGCAAACGCTGAACAATCATATTCAGCAATATCCCATTCGCGCCATTCAAGTCATCAATCTACAAGGAAAACCACTGGCCGAAGCATACAAACCTACACCTGAGTTTGCATGGATGGAAAATCTGTTTGATAAGGTCTTCTTTAAACACCCAGTGACACGCACCATCAAACATCAAAATAACCAGTATGGGACTTTGATCATTTACGGTAGTGCCACTCAACTCATGAGCTTTTTCTTTCAACTCTTGATTTGTCTCTCCGCTGGGATTTTTGTCATCCTGCTGATTATGTTATGGTTGGTACATTCAACATATCAAAAACTGATGCACTCGATTCAACCCATGGTCAATACTGTTGAAAGCCTTAATCTAGATACTCAATATCAAGCACGTCTTCCGTCATCCCCCATTTATGAATTTCGCGTGATCAGTGGTGCATTTAATAATTTATTAGATAAGGTGCAGCGCACCAATGAAAAACTACAAAGCGAAAACTCTCAGTTATCACATCAAGCATTGCATGATCAGTTAACCGAACTCCCGAATCGTCATTATTTTTACAATATTTTGTTCAATCAATTTGAGCACCCTGAGAAAAACCAGACAGCTCTTTTTTTTATCGACAACAATAACTTTAAAAACATTAATGATGTTTATGGACACTTAGCAGGTGATGCCGTGCTCAAAGAAATGGCGCAACGCTTAAAAAAGAATGTCCGAAGCCACGATGTGGTAGCACGATTAGGTGGTGATGAGTTTGCCATCCTCATTCGCAATATTAAACATTATGATCACTTAGAACTAATTTGCGAGCATTTAATCGAATGCAGTAAAGCCCCGTTATCTTTTGATCAACAACAGATTCATTTTAGTTTCAGTATTGGTGTTGCTTTCTCAAAATGTGCAACAACACCGGAAGATTTGATTGCTGAAGCAGACAATGCCATGTATAAAGCCAAAAACTTAGCTCAAGGGTGGTACATCACACCTTGCCTAAATCCTGATCAGGAATCCTCATGTTAAAACATCTTTGTAAATTTATGCTTATCGCAGGTCTTATCACTGCTTTATCTGGCTGTCTCAGTTTAGGGCACCTCAACTATAAACAAGCGCGTATGCTGAAGAAACAAGGCTTTACCCTGACTGAAGAAGGCTGGACACTGAGACTGCCTGAAAAGTTATTGTTTGGTTTTGACCAATCCGACATTCAAGCTTCTCAAAAACCTGCACTCGAAGCGCTTTCTAAACAGTTGCAGCAGTATAATTTGAATAAAATTAAAGTAGTTGGACATACGGACAATATTGGTGACCCAAGCTACAACCAAACACTCTCAGAGAAACGCGCATCAACAGTTAGCCAGATTTTTATCGAAACAGGGTTTAAAACTCAAAATATTCAGAGTATGGGTCGCGGCGTATCACAACCTCTGGTAGAAAATAACAGCGAGGAAAATCGAGCGCTGAATCGTCGTGTAAATATTATTATTATTCCTTAAGCATTTCTGTTTTATCTTGAGCCTTCGTCACGAAGGCTTTTTTCTGTATTTACTAAATTTCAGGCATAAAAAAACCGCTTAATGCGGTATCTTTATCTCGACCATTTCAATAAATGGTCGGAGCAGTAGGATTCGAACCTACGACCCCCTGGTCCCAAACCAGGTGCACTACCAGGCTGTGCTATGCTCCGATTTCAACTTTTTAAAGTTGGGGTGAATGACGGGATTCGAACCCGCGACAACTGGAATCACAATCCAGGGCTCTACCAACTGAGCTACATCCACCATAACGTGTCGGTTCTTAATACCAAGCTACCTAATGGCGCGCCTGACAGGATTCGAACCTGTGACCATCCGCTTAGAAGGCGGATGCTCTATCCAACTGAGCTACAGGCGCATGACCAATAATACGAGGTATTATGGATAACCTTGCCTTGAAGAATTGGTCGGAGCAGTAGGATTCGAACCTACGACCCCCTGGTCCCAAACCAGGTGCACTACCAGGCTGTGCTATGCTCCGATTCATCTCAGCTTTTGTATCGAACATCTCGTTCGGTACGGTGTGCATTCTAGGCGTGACGCTTGATAACGTCAACACCTATATTTAAAAAAAATAAAAAAATCACGTCAAATGTATATTAATCAAGCATTTCAGGCATTTTTTATACAAATTTTAACGTTTTAGCGATGCACTGAAATCCAACATGCGATCTAAAGGTAATTTCGCACGCTCAGCAAGTGCCGGGTCTACAAATATTTCCTGATCGCCACGCTGTAATACCTCTAAAATACCATCCAGCTCATTCATAGCCATCCATGGACAGTGTGCACAAGAACGACAGGTTGCACCCTCTCCGGCTGTTGGTGCTTCAACCAAAATTTTGTTGGGCACCGCTTGTTGCATTTTGTAGAAAATACCCCGATCTGTTGCCACAATCAGTCGTTCATTTGGCAAAGTTTGCGCAGCTTTAATTAGTTGTGACGTACTTCCAACGGCATCAGCAACATCCACCACTGACTCAGGTGACTCAGGATGTACCAGAACCGCAGCATCAGGATAAAGCGCCTTCATTTGTGCAATGCCACGTGCACGAAATTCTTCATGCACAATACAAGCACCATCCCAAAGCAACATGTCTGCGCCTGTTTTCTTTTGGATATAACGACCTAAATGCTGATCAGGCGCCCAAATAATCTTTTCACCTAAACTGTCTAGATGCTCAATAATTTCGACCGCACAACTTGAAGTCACCACCCAATCAGCACGGGCTTTAACGGCTGCTGAAGTGTTGGCATAGACCACTACCTTATGGTCTGGATGGGCATCACAAAACTGACTAAATTCTTCAACAGGACAACCCAAATCTAAAGAACATGTGGCCTCTAAAGTTGGCATCAGAATGGTTTTATTCGGTGATAAAATTTTTGAGGTTTCACCCATAAATTTAACCCCCGCCACCACCAAGGTCGATGCTGGATGATCACGACCAAAACGTGCCATTTCCAATGAATCGGATACACAGCCACCACTTAACTCTGCTAATTCCTGCACTTCAGGATCGCAATAGTAGTGCGCTACCAATACCGCATCGCGCTTTTTCAACTCAGCCAAGATTAAAGCAAATTTTTCTTGCTTTACTTCTTCACTGAGCTTTGAGTCTTTGGTTTCACCCAAACGGTCCAAATGCGCCTGCACAATTGATTTTGCGTCATTGGCAATTAAATTGGTCGCATTGTTCATCATTCATTCATCCCTTCATGCTTGTCGGCAAGCAAGTCCCGCACTTAATTTATTGGCCAAATGGCTTCTCGGCTTTTGACCAATCATTCAAAAGTTCTTATGGTAAAAAAGCCTCCAAAGGAGGCTTTTTAAAACTCGTTAAGATTAAGAGCGATAATCCGCATTAATCTTCACATAGTCATAAGATAAGTCACAGGTATACACTGTGTCTTTCGCTGCCCCACGTCCTAGATCTACACGAATGGTCATTTCAGCTTGTGACATTACACGAGCACCTTCCGCTTCCGTGTAATCGGCAGCTGCGCCACCATCCTTACAGATTTGCACATCATCTAACCAAACTTGGATTTTTTCAACATCTAAATTTTTTACCCCTGCATAACCAATCGCAGCCAAGATACGCCCCCAGTTCGGATCGGAGGCAAAAATCGCGGTTTTAACCAAAGGTGAATGCGCAATACTATAAGCAATATCACAGCATTCTTGCGTGTCATACCCACCTTCAACTGCAACCGTAATAAACTTGGTTGCTCCTTCACCATCACGCACAATCAACTGTGCAAGGCGTTTCATCATACGCGTGAGCACATCTAACACTACAGTATAACGTGCATCTTGGGTTGAGGTGATTTCAACACCACCCGCTTGCCCCGTAGCTGCCAAGATACAGGAGTCATTGGTTGAAGTATCACCATCAATGGTAATTCGGTTGAACGAAACATTAACCGTTTCGCTCAATAGTTGCTGAACCAACTCGCGGCTGATAGGTGCATCGGTTGCAACATAGCCCAACATCGTCGCCATGTTGGGACGAATCATGCCTGCGCCTTTAGAAATACCAGTCATGGTATACGTGACGCCATCCAATTCGAATTGCTCAGATGCGCCTTTCGGTGTGGTGTCTGTGGTCATAATCCCAGTAGCAGCATCACCCCAAGCATCAGGACTCAAACTATTTAATGCAGGCTGTAATCCATTTAACAAACGCTCCAACGGCAATTGTTCACCAATCACCCCTGTTGAAAACGGTAACACTTCCGTTGCTTGCACACTGGCAAGCTCAGCCAATTTTGCACAAGTACGCTCAGCATTCAGCATGCCTGTCTTGCCTGTACCTGCATTGGCATTACCGGTGTTAATAATGAGGTAGCGCGGATTCGCCACGTGTAAGTGCGCTTTTGACACATGCACGGGCGCTGCACAGAACGCATTTTGAGTGAAAACACCCGCAACATTCGTTCCTTCAGCAAATTCGAAAATGACAAGATCACGTCGGTTCTGATAGCGCACATAAGCTTCAGCCGTTCCGATTCTCACCCCTTTCACCACGTGCATTTGTGGCATTGATACGTCACCTACTGGCATTTTAAACGTCCAATTCATTTGTTAGAAAAAACACAGCTTATTAGAATTTTCAGAAAAAATCGAGCAGAAGACTTTGTTTGCTTTAACTTTTCAATGCACACTCATTTTTGACATAAAAAAACCAATCCGAAGATTGGTTTTATGCAGCAGCATTTGATTAATTTGAAGCAAGCTGTGCTGAGCTAGACAAAAGCGCTTGTTTAGCATTTTCTTGACTTACAGGAGAAAGCGCTGGGTTTGAAGCCACAATACGGTTCACCGTTGCGGCATTTACAGGAGCAATAGCAGCCGTTTGCAGAACCACTGGGCGTTGATTTGGATTGGCAAAGGTATAACGAATCCCTGTACGCGGACTTTGTACCGTAATATTGCCATTGGCTTGTGCCGCAGGTGCTGTGGTTGCACCGCGCGCTTGTTGAACTTTAGCTGCGGTAGTGGTATCTGCAAATGCAAAAGTTGGAAGCGCTAAAGCTACAATCATGATTGGTTTTAATACTTTTTTCATTGTCTTTCCACTTTAGAGGTTTAGATGATGAGCAACTAAATAGCATTTAATGCCTAACACTGCAAATGCTATTCACATTATGCAACGCTTTAGCTGTAATCAGAATCGTATTTGGATTGATCTTAACGTCAATTTTTCAGTCATATCAATAAAAAGCAGAACCGAAGTTCTGCTTTTTCACTCGTTCACAGTTTAGATTTTACCGTGACACTGTTTGTATTTTAAGCCTGAACCACATGGGCAAGGCGCGTTACGACTCGCAGGTGCAGCAAACTCTTCTACTGGCTCGTACTGTGCATCTACTTCTGCGAAGTGGCTTTGATCATCGGCCAACAAACCATCAAAGTCTGCATGCGACAAGTTCAATTGCATCGCTTCAGCTTGAGCTTGCTTTTGAGCTTCCATTTCAGCCAGCTCTTCAGCCGTTGGCACATGTACGCGAGATAAGTCAGTCACAACATCTGATTTGATAATCGCCAACATATTTACAAATAAGTTATACGCTTCTTTTTTGTATTCTTGCTCAGGATTTTTCTGTGCATAGCCACGTAAGTGAATGCCTTGACGTAAATAATCCATCGCCGCCAAGTGATCTTTCCAGTGGCGATCCAGCGAGTTCAGCATGAAGTGACGCTCCAGCATAACTGCTGTTTCATCGCCCATTTGCTCACGGCGGCTACGGTAGCGCTGTACCACTTCATCAGTAATACGCTCAACCAAAGACTCTTCATCTAAACGACGGTCATCTTCCAACCATTGGTTGATTGGCAAATCAATCGCAAGGTCTTCACGTAACGCTTTTTCAAGCCCATCAATATCCCATTGGTCATGAATTGACTCAGGTGGAATATAGTTAGAAATCACGCCTTTCATCACATCACGTTGCATCTCTTCGATGTAATCTTGCAATGTACTTTCAGCCAAAACTTCATCACGTTGCGAGTAAATAATCTTACGCTGTTCGTTGTTGACGTCATCGTATTTCAATAAGTTCTTACGAATATCGAAGTTACGTGCTTCAACTTTACGCTGCGCATTTTCAATCGAACGTGACACCATTTTATGCTCAATGGCTTCATCTTCTTGTAAGCCCATCGCACGCATCATGCCCACAACACGATCACCCGCAAAGATACGCATTAAGTCATCTTCAAGGGACAAGTAGAAACGTGACACACCAGGGTCACCCTGACGACCTGCACGACCACGAAGCTGATTATCAATACGACGTGATTCGTGACGCTCAGAACCAATGATGTGTAAGCCACCAGAACTCAATACCATTTCATGGCTTTGTTCCCATTCAGCTTTTAAGCGCGCTTCATCTTCAGGGGTTGGGTTTTCAATTTTTGCCAGTAAAGCTTTCCAGTTACCACCGAGCAGAATGTCTGTACCACGACCTGCCATGTTGGTTGCAATGGTTACTGCTCGCGGTGCACCCGCTTGCGCAATAATATCCGCTTCACGTTCGTGTTGTTTCGCATTCAACACTTCGTGCTGAATACCGGCATCACGTAATTTATCAGAAAGAATCTCAGAAGCTTCAATGGTTGCTGTACCAATCAAAATTGGTGCGACACCAGACTCATGCACGCGTTGAATTTCTTGAATAATCGCATTGTATTTACCATTACGATTTAAATAGATTAAATCGTTTTGGTCGAGACGAACCATTGGACGGTGCGTCGGAATGATCACCACGTCTAGACCATAAATTTCTTTCATTTCCGCTGCTTCAGTATCGGCTGTACCGGTCATACCTGAAAGTTTTTTGTATAGGCGGAAATAGTTCTGGAAGGTCGTGGTTGCGAGCGTTTGGTTTTCAGGCTGGATTTCTAAGCCTTCTTTTGCTTCAACTGCTTGGTGTAAACCTTCTGACCAGCGACGACCTGGCATGGTACGTCCTGTGTTTTCATCGACAATAATCACTTCACCATCATTGATGATGTAATGCACATTGCGTTGATACAAGTAATGCGCACGAATGGCAGCGGTAACATGATGAACCAAGTTCAAATTGGTCGATGAATACAGGCTTTCACCTTCAGCCAACAAGCCCATCTCAATCAGTTCATTTTCAACCGTTTCAAAACCAATTTCTGTCATTTCAACAGAACGTTGTTTTTCATCAATCCAGAAATGACCGCCATCCGCGACTTTTTCTTCTTTCTGCGCATGCAGTTTCGGTGGGATGCTATTGATTGCAGCATACAACTGTGAAGAATCATCACTTTGACCTGAAATAATCAAAGGCGTACGCGCTTCATCAATTAAGATCGAATCGACTTCATCGATAATGGCATAGATCAAACCACGTTGTTTTTTCTCAGCAAGCGAGAACACCATGTTATCACGTAGATAGTCAAAGCCAAATTCGTTGTTTGTACCGTAGGTAATATCGGCACGATAGGCTTCAGCTTTCTCTGTTGGATCTTGCATGGAATAGATAATCCCGATGCTTAAACCCAAAAATTCAAATAGCGGACGGTTTAATTCAGCATCACGCTGTGCCAAGTAGTCATTCACGGTAATGACGTGAACACCTTGAGCACTAATCGCGTTTAAATAACACGCCAAGGTACCCATCAGGGTTTTACCTTCACCTGTACGCATCTCCGCAATTTTACCTTCGTGTAAGGTAATACCACCGATCAACTGTACATCGTAATGACGCATGCCCATTACACGCTTAGCTGCTTCACGGCAGACGGCAAATGCTTCTGGGAGTAATTTATCGAGGCTTTCGCCCTTGTTATATCGTTGTTTAAATTCTTCAGTTTTTGCAGATAAGTCTGCATCGCCAAGAGCGGATATCGTCGGCTCGAGCGCATTAATCTTGTCTACGATTTTACGCATGCGTTTGAGTTCGCGCTCATTTTTGGTACCGAAGATTCCTCCGATCAGACTTGCCAACATGAATAGACTCTCTAAATCTTGCTTGTCAAATGAATATGTTTTCTTAGTCGTTATTATGGTGCTAGAAATTTGAAGTACAAGGGCTTTACACAAAACCATTTAAAAAATCTATTCATTGTTTCTAGCCCGTCGAATCTAAGGCAAACTAATGTAACAAATTTTAAACAGCCGACATAGAGATTTCATCCGAACTCATCAGGATTCACGGTCTTTTTTAAAGTAGTGACTTTAATTGTTTGCAGTTATTCAAGGTTTTGCTTTCAAGCGCTTGATTTTGCCGCAGCGAAGCTTTCACCCCGTTGTTGGGTTGATTTGGATTCATGCTCTGTAGAAAACCCAAGAGTTGTTCATCATTGACCCGCATCGCGGTGAGAATCGGAACGAGCTGTACGCAGGTAATATTATAGACATTACTCGCATTCGTATTCTGACCTTGAGCCAACTCACGCTCGAGAGCCTGTGAAAGGGTCGCTTTACGCTGTTTGATGCTTTTTTGAGATGCTAGATATTGATCTGTGATTTGTTGTGGTGTTTGATGGGAGGTACTCACTTGGGCTTGTTTCAATTGCCCACCATTCTGCGCATGGGTTGAAGCGACCCCACACAGCAGAAAAGTCAGGGCGATACCTATTTTTTTCATTGTTCTAATACTCAAGTTTTTTATACTTTGTGAAATTACTTTAAGAAACAACTACAAATCAATCATAAAAATAATTATAGCTCATAATAAACCGATCGTATGCACGATCAATTCTATAGAGCGACCCCCTTCAGAAGCAGAAATAATCTCATCTAAACACCGTTACCAAATATGCAAATAAGCGGTCTCTAGAGCAACCATGAAGGTCATCTTTGACATACCCAAATACTTAACAGCTATCCGACCAATTATGAGTATTTTGTATAAACAAATAATAAAACACTATTTTTCATGCAAAAGAAATTGCGCCATAGTGATGTTCATTCCATAGACATAAAGATAATTTGAGGTTCAACATGAGTTTACGTTTAGGCGACATCGCACCCAATTTCCAACAAGCATCAAGTGCAGGCGAAATCGATTTTTATCAATTTTTAGGCGATAGCTGGGGAGTATTGTTTTCACATCCTGCTGACTACACGCCAGTATGTACCACCGAGCTTGGCTTTACCGCAAAACTCAAAGATGAATTTGAAAAACGTGGGGTAAAAGCCATTGCCCTCTCAGTCGATGATGTCGAGTCACATCAGGGTTGGATCAAAGACATCAATGAAACCCAAAATACTACGGTGAACTTCCCAATCATTGCCGACCAAGACCGTAAAGTGTCTGAGCTATATGGTTTTATCCATCCCAATGCCAGTGAAACATTAACAGTTCGCTCTTTAGTGATTATCGACCCAAACAAAAAAGTCCGTTTGATTATCACTTATCCTGCATCAACAGGTCGTAATTTCCATGAAATCTTACGCGTGATTGACTCACTGCAACTGACCGATCATCACAAGGTTGCAACTCCTGCGAACTGGCAACAAGGTGAGGATGTGGTGATTGCGCCATCACTCAAAGATGAAGCTGAAATCGCACAGCGCTTTCCGAAAGGCTATAAGGCCATCACGCCGTATTTACGCCTGACTCCACAGCCTGAGCAAGGATAAAATACTCTGCCCTTGTCGCAGACAAGCGAAGCCCGAAGTTTTGACCGAACAGCCCCATTGAAAACAAAAATGGGGCACTGAACTCCAAGCAATCCAAAGAGGAACCTAAACAATAAAAATACGTTCTGAGTCACCTTGTATGATCGTTTCAAACTCCAATGACGAGCCGAGTTTGAACTTTTGAAAGCCTGTCAATCGACAGGCTTTTTTCCGCTTAAAGCACGCACACATGACTCTTTAACAAAATCAAACTGTTAAAACTCAAATCTTCCGCTATAACAGTCAAAACAATACGATAAAAATGACTTTATGATCTATAACATTCACCATTTACATTGCGGCACCATGTGTCCAGTGTGTGCCCCACTCTTTGGTCAAAAAGGTTTTCAAGCTAAGGTGGTATGCCATTGTCTTTTGGTTGAAACAGATCAAGGGCTGGTGCTGATTGATACGGGCTTAGGCATACAGGACTATCTATACACCAAGCAGCGTTTAGGGCAGTTGGTGGCTCGAATTGGAAAAATTGAACAAAACTTAGAATTAACCGCAATTGCACAAATCCAAAAACTTGGCTTTAGCCCAAAGGATGTCAAACACATTTTGGTTTCACATCTGGATTTTGACCATGCGGGTGGCATTTCCGACTTTCCCAATGCAACAGTACATATCCTGTCTAACGAATATAATGCGGCACAAAATTTAAAATCATTTAAAAATACAGCCCGTTATAAAACACAACAATTTCAGCAGCATCGTCATTGGCACTTTATCGAGCCGATCCACGGTGACGCATGGTTTAATTTGACTCAAGTGCAAGGGTTTGACTTATTTCATGATGAGATTCTTTTGATTCCACTGTTTGGGCATACTGAAGGTCACTGTGGCATTGCCATTAAAACCCAACAAGGTTGGAAACTCTTCTGCGGGGATGCCTACTACTCCCACCTAGAGCTTAACCCTCAAAATAAACTTCGCAGCTTAAATGCTTTGGAAGTATTTTTTGCCGAAGATAACTCACAGCGCTTAAGCAACCTGCATAAGATTCAACAATTGGCACAGTCTGAACCAAGTATCGAAATCTTTTGTGCGCATGACCCTGTTGAACTTTCACACCATCAGAGCCTGATCCTATGACCAAATATCTTGTTATGCTTTCTCTTTGTATCAGTGTTTCTGGCTGTATGACTACGCCTGCGCTGCCCGAGACAGAGCGTCCACAACACTGGGGGCAGTCGATCCAACCTGCGCATAATTTCTATCAAATCAGTGAAACTGTTTTTCGTAGTGAGCAACCCGATCAAGATTTAGTTCAGAGTTTAAAAGCACAGAAAATTGATGTGATTATTAACTTACGCTCCCGCAATCAAGACCTGAAAAAACTGTCCAACCAAGGATTTGAATTGGTGCACATCCCGATTCATACATGGGCAATTGACCGAGAAGATTTGCTAAAAGTAATGCAGAAAATTCAACATGCGGAGCAAAACCAGCAAAAAGTTTTATTGCATTGCTACCATGGTTCAGACCGTACAGGCGCCAGTGTGGCTATGTACCGCATTATTTTTCAAAACTGGTCTACCGCAGATGCCTTGGCTGAGATGAAACATGGCGGTTATGGTTTTCATCCGATTTGGCAAAATATCGAGCCTTTATTTAGCCCCGAAAATATAAAATGGATTCAACAGCAACTGTTGAATCCATCTTAGGGAAGGCAATTGGATTAAACCCGATCTTAACGTTTGTCGAGTGGCACCCAGTCAATCACCCATGCTGACTTCATGCCAAGGCTCGCATCTGAAGTAATCTTCTTGCGGGCTGCATCGGCAGTATCACGGTCTTTAGATGGCCCCACCATAATTCGCACACCTTTAGAGGTTGGACTTTTAGTGACCTTATAGCCCTTGGCACGAAGCTTAGCAGCCAGTGCATCCGCATTGGCTTCATTGGCAGCCAATGCCACCTGTACCATCCACTGCTTATCGCCATGTTCAAGCAAATCACGCGCTTTCTCAGCTTCCACCTTTTTCTTGGCTTCATCAGCTTTACGCTTTTCATCTGCCTTACGTTTGTCTTCCGCTTTTTTCTCAGCATCTGCTTTACGTTCAGCTTCTTTTTTCGCTTCAGCCTTACGCTCGTCTTCTGCTTTACGTTTAGCCTCTGCTTCTCGTTTAGCTTTATCTTCAAGTGCTTGCTTTTCTGCTAAGGCTTTTTGCTCAGCCAGTTTTTTTGTAGCCGCTGCTTTTTCTGCTTCAGTACGTGCTTGCAGCTTTTGCTGTTCCAACTTCTTTAGCTCAGCGGCTTTATCCGCAGCCATTCGCTGTTGCTTAGCTTTTTCATCTTCAACCAATTCTGGTGGAATGTTATCCGAGCTTTGCTGTGCAGCATTACGGTGTGCATTTAACGCGGCATATTCTTCCGCTGCTTTACGTGCAGCATCTGCTTCGGCTTGCTGTTGCATTGCTAAAAATTCGGCCGCACGAGCTTCTTGTTCAGCAACCGATTTTTCACGTGCTACACGTTGTTGTTCCAGTAAACGCTTTTCTGTTTCAACATCGACCGTTAACGGCTGAAGTTGAACCAACTCACCTTCGGCATTGCGTTGCACATTTTGTGTGACTAGCTCTGGTGTTTTAATATTATTTTGATGTATTTCTTCTTTGCCTTTAAGCAGTAATGCCGCCAAAAGGACACCACCACCTAATAAAACAACGCCACCCATCCAACGTTGTTTGCTATTCATTGACATTCTTCCAAATACTCCCATACCGCTTCTAATGTATGAAATGAACCACATACCAAAATCAGCTGATTATTCTTTGTTTCGTCGAGCGCTGATTTAAAAGCCAATTTCACACTGTCAAAGTGCTGCACATGTTGCCCTTGCAGCGCTTGATCCAATTGTTCAATTGGAGCTGCACGCGGGACAGTTAATGCCGCAATTTTCCACATTTGTATGGAGTCTTTCAATAACTCTGTGACAGATTTCACATCTTTATCTGCCAACATCGAGAAAACACTGACTACTTCAGTGTACTGTTTATTGTATTTTAGGAAATTTCGCAATTGATTTAATAAAAAAGCAACACCATGCGGGTTATGCCCTGCATCAAAAATCACCGTTTTGTTCTGTATTTGGCGAATTTCAAAACGACCTTGCAATTTTGCATTTTGAATTCCTTCAGAAATAGCCGCTTGAGTGACCGTTAAACCACTCAATAAAACAGCAGCAACAGCTGTTGAAATATTCTCAACCGCCAATGTGCCGAGCGGTAAATTTAAAGTGGTGCCGCTGGATGCAAACATCCATGACTGACTATGTTCACTGCGTTGATAAAAATAGTCACGATTCACTGCATAAAGTTTTGCAGCACAAGCATCCGCTTTATCGATAATCGCTTGAGGGATTTGTTGTAAGCCACCAAACACAACAGGAATATTGGGACGGATAATGCCAGCTTTTTCAAAGGCAATCTTTTCGATGGTATCGCCCAGCCAGTCAGTATGGTCTAAACCAATATTGGTGATCACCGCAACATCGGGTTCAATCACGTTGACCACATCTAAACGACCGCCCAGCCCCACTTCAAGCACCCAAACATCACATGCTTGGTCTTTAAAAATGACAAAAGCCGCGAGTGTGGTCGCCTCAAAAAACGAGAGGCTTAAATCACAATCACGGCGCGCTTGATCCACTTGTACAAAAGCATTGACCAAGCTTTGGTTATCGACCTCTACACCACGCAATTTAACCCGTTCATTAAAACGATAAATATGTGGTGACTGATACAGTCCCACCTTATAGCCTTGCGCATTTAAAATGGCAGCCAGTGTGGTGGTGGTCGAACCTTTTCCATTGGTTCCCGCTACGGTTAAAACTTTGGCATCGGGACGCGTCACACCGAGCTTTTCAGCTACAGGAATGACCCGTTCCAATCCTAAATCAATCCCCGTAACATGAACATGGCCCCAATAATCGAGCCATGTTTCTAAAGAGTCTGTTGCAAGTGGTGCTGTGTTCAAGACAAATTCATCAGTTTCGCGACAATACGATAAACTGTATCACGTAATGCGTGACGGTGAACAATTTGATCGATTACACCATGATCAAGCAAGTATTCCGCACGCTGGAACGGCTCTTCTAGCTTTTCACGCACAGTTTGTTCGATCACGCGTTTACCAGCGAAACCAATCATCGCTTTCGGCTCAGCAATATGTACATCACCGAGCATCGCTAGAGATGCGGTTACACCACCATAAACAGGATGCGTCAACACCACTAAGTATGGTAGGCCAGCATCTTTCATTTTTTGAATGGCCGCTGAAGTACGCGCCATTTGCATCAAAGACAACATACCTTCTTGCATACGCGCACCGCCTGAAGCAGCAAAGCAAATCAGAGGTTGCTTGTCCGCAATGGCTTTTTCAGCCGCTTGCACAAAACGGTCACCAACAACTGTACCCATTGAGCCGCCCATGAAGTCAAATTCAAAGGCACAGGCAATCAAAGGAATACCTTTGAGTAAACCTTGCATCACCACCAAGGCTTCAGTTTCACCTGTTTTGGTCTGCGCTTCACTCATACGCGCTGGATATGGCTTTGAATCGACAAATTTCAACGGATCTTTGGCTTTAAATTCTTGTCCCAATTCTGTTTGCACTTGGTCAAAGAACCAATTCAAACGATCACGGGCTTTCATACGCAAATGTTCATCACACTGAGGGCAAACATAAGCGTTAAATGACATTGCAGTACGTGTAACAAGTGCATGGCACTCAGGGCATTCAATCGTTGGTTCTGTAAACGTCGCCTTGAGTGAGGTTTGCTCATCAGGTACTTGAATACCGGGTACACCACGTTCAGTCCATGGCGTCGATGGGCTTAGGATTTTCCCTGATTTAACATCTTGACTCATACTAACTCATCGAGCGCTGCTCGAAGCTCCTTGACTTTATTAACCGTTTCAACCACGGCTTGTTCTGGCGCTAAGCTTGCAAATTGCTTAACAAAAGCACTACCAACAATCACAGCATCAGCCACTCCGCCCATTGCTTTGGCAGATGTCGCATCACTGATCCCAAAACCAACACCGACAGGAATATCTGTTTCTGCTTTAATTTTAGCAATTCGGTTTGCAGCTTCAGCAACGTCTAAAGTTGCTGCACCTGTGACCCCTTTTAAAGACACGTAATAGATGAAACCACTCGCCTGTTTCACCACATGTTTAATGCGTTCGTCCGTTGAGGTTGGCGCTAGTAAAAAGATTTGATCCATATCAAATTGCTTCAATACAACATCAAGCTCTGCTGCTTCTTCTGGTGGTAAGTCCACCAGTAGAATGCCATCGACACCACATGCATGCGCAGTCGATACAAACTTTTCATAACCAATGACTTCAACTGGATTCAGATAACCCATCAATACGACTGGAGTCTCTTGATCCTTTTGACGGAACTCTTTGACCATATTCAAAGCATCTAAGGTATTGGTGCCACCTGCCAATGCGCGTTCTGCTGCAAGGGCAATCACAGGACCATCTGCCATAGGGTCTGAAAATGGAAGACCGAGTTCAATCACATCTACACCCGCCTCGACCATCTGATGTAACAAAGGAACTGTTACCTGTGGATGAGGGTCACCAGCCATAACATAAGAAACCAAAGCTTTACGCTGTTGAGATTTAAGCTGTCCAAAACGAGTGGCTAAACGTGACATAGGGTTGTGCTTTCCTTAACTTGTTTAAAATTAAAACTACTGAGGAGTTGGCTTTGTAAAAATACAAGACGCTGCATTGTAACGCTATTTTTTACTCATTGAATAGAGCACATCGCGTTCGCGTTCCAATTCATTTTTCGTCAAATATTTTCAGAACAACCGTAAAGCACCATTTACTGATATTTCGGTTTTTTTCTCAATGATCAAAGATGCCTAATTTTAGGAAATACCAAAATGTCTAAGTTTTAGATAAACTTATTTTTATTTACAAAAAAATGATAAAAATAGACGGCTTAGCTTTTACATTTAAAGTTTTATGAAATAGCAAAACCTGCATTATACTACGCACATTCTTTCATTTCCCTATCTCCTATGACCACCGATAACTCAGGTTTAGTGCAAGCACGTGCGCTTGCGCTGTTACCGCTTATTGTTTTTTTAGCCATTTTCTTAGGCAGTGGTATTTACCATTCTGTGATTGGAACCGAGTTTGCGTTCTATCAAATGAAAGCGCCTGTTGCGGCCATTCCTGCCATTATTTTTGCGGTGTTGATTTATCGCGGTGAGCTGAATCAAGGCATCGAAACCTTTCTGCGCGGTGCAAGTCACCCGAACCTTATCTTGATGTTCATGGTGTTCATGCTGGCAGGTGCATTTGCCAGTACTACCAGTGCCATTGGCAGTGTAGATGCCACAGTGCAAATGGGCTTGTCTGCGATTCCACCAGCCTTTGTGCTGCCCATGCTATTTATTATTTCAGCGTTTATTGCAACGGCAATGGGCACCTCGATGGGCACCATCGCGGCCTGCGCCCCCATTGCCTTTGGTTTCTCTCAAGCCACTGATATTGCCGCAGTCTATGCCATAGGTGCGGTCGTAGGCGGTGCGATGTTTGGTGATAACCTGTCGATGATTTCGGATACCACCATTGCAGCCACCACCAGTCAAAAAGTTCAGCTTCGAGACAAGTTTCGCGTCAATGTCTGGATTGCAGTACCTGCAGCTTTAGTCACGATCGCGATTTATGTCTTTAGCATCCATCAAACCGAAACCATTCAATCCAAAGACTTTAATCCTTGGCTAGTGTTGCCCTATGTGGTGGTGTTTTTCCTCGCCTTCAGTCGTTTACACGTGCTTGCAGTACTTACAGTCGGCGTGGTGCTCTCTGGGGTGATGGGACTGATTGCACAACCAGAATTTACCGTCATTCAACTCAACACAGCCATCTATGATGGTTTTGTCGGTATGTTTGAAGTCGCGTTACTGTCGATGTTCTTGGGCGGTCTTTCGACCATTATGCAAAAAGAAGGCGGACTCGACTGGCTTATTCAACGCATTTACCGCCTCACCCGTTTATTCAAAGTCGGTCGCGAGCGAGCAGGTGAAATCGGATTGAGCTTTTTAGTGGTGTTTTCCAACATTTTTGTGGCCAACAACACTGTAGCGATTATTTTATCGGGCGATATGGCACGTGAAGTCGCGAAAGAATATGGCGTAGACCCCAAACGTGCAGCCGCTTTGCTCGATATCTTTTCATGTGTTGTACAAGGGCTTATCCCCTATGGCGCACAGCTTCTATTGGCCTGCTCGATTGCAAAGCTTTCGCCTGTTGAACTCATCGGCAGCATTTACTACTGTTGGATACTGGCGATCTTTGCCATCCTTGCAATTGCATTCCGTTTTCCACGACTGAAATCAGTCTAGTCATTTCATACATTTCAGCGCCTGTACAAAGGCGCTTTTTTATGCGTGCTGTTATTTCAATTGTCGTTTCAACTGTAATAAGGTCTGTCCACTGTGCTGTTTATAGGCACGCGCTAAAGCAGACTGCCCCGAATAGCCGAGTTGTAAGGCGATTTCAGTCAAACTCAAACCTTGTTGTAATAAATATTCACAGCGCTTCATGCGCTCTGACTCAAGTACTCGCTTAAATGAACTATCCCAGTCTTGCAACTGGCGTTGTAGGGTCCGCGTTGACAGGTGTAATTCATTGGCAATCTGTTCAATTTTAGGAGCTTCCGCATGTGCTTTAAGATAATCAGCCACGGCGCTATGAATCTGGTGTAATACGCTCTCATAACGAGGCTTGAGGGCAATTGCAATTTCTGCTTGTTTCAGTAAAAGCTGCGTTAAGGAAGGATCAGCAAAGCCCGATTTTAAGGTCAGACTGTCCACACTCATCACATAGGCATAGCAGGCTTGATTAAAGCTCACTTCACAGCCATAAAATTTTTGATAATGATACTGTGCCATCTGGGCTGGATGCGCCATTTGGATTTTTAAGAACTGTAATTGATCGGGGAAAATTTTCTTGGCCAAATGCACAATGGATGCCATGGTCATTTCATTCAGTGAAGCATATTTTTCATTGAGAAAAGGCCAAGTCAGCCAAATCTCATTGCCCCTTTGCTGCATCTGCATGGGACTAACTTCTGCACCATCAATCACCAAACGACTAAAACGCATCACATAACTCAGTGCTTCAGCCACGCTATTACTGCGTGTGGCCATATAGCCTAAAACACCAAAATGCTCAGGTTGAATAAATTTTGCCATCTCCATAATCAACTGAGGACAATCCAACTGTTCTCGCGTCAGGTATAAAATCGTTTGAAAGAACGAAAATGGCGATTGGGTATCGATTGGCAGTTGTAATACATGCTGCAATTCATTCTGATATTGCGCTAAAAAACCGAGTTGATGAAAATCGATTCCTTGCTCTATGAGGTACATGTTCCAGAGCTGAAAATAACCATTGGGGATTTGTAATTCTTGCATGACGGCCCACCCGCTATTTGACATGCGATATTTTCACATTGGCGTAAAATGTATAAAAAATGGCAATATCTGTCAAAACAAACTGCATTTTCTCCGACATACTGCAATCATCCAAGGCAAATGAAGTAAAACAAAATGAATGCCATTGTTACAGCCCCTGTTGAACCGATTGTACGAACCCAACTCAATTTTAAGCTCAATGAAGTGCCACGTTTTTGGTTTGGCAACGACCCATTTCGGACCCGAATGTTCGATGCACTCAGCCTCACTTTCCCCGATGGAGAACGCTATTTTATTCAAAGCGTGCGTTTGTTTCGGGACCAAATTACAGACCCAAGCTTAGCGGCTCGTGTCACCGACTTTATTAAGCAGGAAGCACAGCATGGCATTGCCCATGACAAAATGAATCAGGTCATGCGAGAACAAGGCATGCCTGTCGATCAGTTTATTCAGCGTTTAAATAAAATCTTTAAGTTCGAATTAAGCAAACGCTCACCTCAATACAACATTGCTATGACTGCGGCAGCAGAACATTTAACCGCACTAATGGCCGAGACTTTTTATAGCCATAAAGCCACGTTGGCTGAGGCCCACCCCTATGTGCGTGCTTTATTTGCATGGCATGCCATTGAAGAAATGGAACACCGTGATGTCGCGTTTGATGTGATGAAACAAGTCGGACATGTGCCTGAAGCGACGCGTCTATTTGCATTGGCCTTTACCACGGTGATGATGTTT
This sequence comes from Acinetobacter sp., assembly GCF_036666595.1. Classification (GTDB taxonomy): domain Bacteria; phylum Pseudomonadota; class Gammaproteobacteria; order Pseudomonadales; family Moraxellaceae; genus Acinetobacter. The sequence goes on from NZ_JAVWVO010000010.1 coordinate 19,842, forward strand.
GGTTTCACCACTTATCGTGCAGATGTCATGCTCAAACATGATGGCTTTAACCGTATTCAACGCTTGCAAATGATGCGCAAAGGACTGCCGTGGTTCTTTGGGAAAAAAGGGATACTGTCTCGAATGCGTGGTCAATATCTGGATTGGTTTAAGAAAGACTTTCATCCCAATCAACATTCTGTGATTGCGCAGTACGATGTTTGGATCGACGCCCTAGCAGAAAGTCATGATCCGATTTTAGCGGGTGAAGCTTTTTGGCAAGCAGGAAAATAAATTCATAAACATAACAAAAGAAAAAACCAGCATGATGCTGGTTTTTTTGTTATAGGTCTTTTACCACTTTGCATAGTGCTGTTCGAGCAGTCCATATTCATTTAGCAATACAACCTCTTGATCATCCTGCTGAATCGTACCGCTAATTTTGGCTTGCCACTGACTAAACTGACTGCCCACGAGACGCAAATTTAGGTTTTCAAAACGGCGCCAGCCCGTAGTCACAGTTAAATTTAAGCGTTCATCTAGCGAGCGAATGCTCCAACGCCCTTCTTCTTCCATTTGGAACAGAACATCACTCACGGTGTAGAGCTTTCCATTCACCCACAAACAGTTTTCATTGCCAAAACTTTCATTCACACCAGAAGCTAAATTGAGCCCAATGCGTCTGCCCTCAGCATCCCAAAAACTACAAGAGAGCCAAAACCAAGCTGTTTCTGGTCGGAGGAAACCACAAGTATCATCTAGCGCAGCCAAGGTCCGCTCATTAAACTGAATAATCTGCCCGGCTTTATTGGTAAAAAACCCCTCACAAGCTAAGGTGGTCAATTTCTGGGTATAAGTCCAGCCATTAATCCCTGTTGGACTACACATACTCAATGGATCAGTACCTGCGCAGAAAATACGGGCGCTCAGCTTAATTTCACCATACTTAGTGACTTGAACATAGCGCACCCCATTGGCATGCTGGATTTCAATTTGAAAAGGTGAATTTGCAAACACACTTTGGTTATATAAAGGCTGTTCATCTAATACGGTTTTACGCGCCAGAAAATTCACGGCATTCCATTCAAGCACTTCATTTTTGAGATGATCATAAATATAAACGAAACCGTGTCCAGCCCAAGCAATATCAGCAATCGCTAAGCCAATGGTATAATGCTCATGTTGAATGCTACAAAACTTAAATTTCTTATATTTCAGCTTTTTCCGCCAGCCAGTGAGCACTTCACCATATGGGGTTTTATACTGATACTTATTTAAATCAATGGTTTTTGGGAGTTCGCTAAACCGACCATAATGTGGTTGTCCGTTGGACTGAATCAAATCCATTGATGCTTTATCCTTAAGCAAAAGTTAATTAATATCCAGAAGCCTATTATGCCTATAATTTTAAAGGTGAAAAGTATTTAGTTTGTTTTTTCATCAAATTATTCACTAAACCTGCTTTTCGTTTTAATACATCACTTAAAAAAATTAGGAATAATCCAACCTAATTTAACATGAGATATGTATTTTCCCATGTGTTTGCATCGAATTCAGCTTCAACCAAAACCACATAACGCCCATGTACACAATCAATCTCAATACAGTCATCGACGTCTAAAACACGGTCAGTATGTTGCTTTTGCCACTTTTGATCAAAATATTGTTTGCCAAGTTGTTTAGCTTCCGCGGCATGCGGCGCAACGACGAGTACATAACGATGTAACTCCCCAAATTCACGTGTGTCATAGCCACCTAAATTTATGAGCCACAGTTTTTCATCCTCTGCTTGGGGTTGGGCATCACTAAACTGTATTTGGTATTTTTTCCCTGCACTTTCGACACCCTCCACTTGCATCCAAGCATCAATATGTAAGCCTTTTTGTTCACCAAACCATGCATTTTTAAGTTGCGGGTAACTCTCTTCTAAACTGTCAGCGACTGCAAATACAACATCATGAACTTCGGTATTGGCGCGGGCATGACGACCACCTAGCATAACCATAAATAGATTAGGCATTCTATTTCCTTTCTTTTGACACATTTTTTATAGCTAACATGCGATTCACAGAAACGTCTTTCGCAATTGTTCGAGGTAGACCACACTGCGAGTGAAATGTTTTAGCAACGACATTAATCACATGAAAGTATAGGACGAGTTTTGCGAATGACAATGACTTTGGTTACTTTGGTCTTATCCAAAGTAACATTATTAACTCCTTACATTTGAGGTCTAAGCCGCAAGACCCCCTCAAAATGTAAATAACGTTACGACCAATAAGATAGATTTGACCAGAGTTTTCATTGCTAGGAAATATCTTACTTTTGTTTCGGCAAAAGTAACAAAACCATCTTATTGAGCAGACATTACATCCCTGTAATGCTGCTCAACGGGCAACATCCATGTCGCCTTCACTTATTCATGTTTTGGATAAACTTCTATTTCAAAAAAAGTCGTGCTGAATTACTTCAGCACGACTTTTGTAATCCAACCAACCCTCATTTATTAAAAGGGGGAGGCTTTTCTCTCTTTTTCAAAAGTGGTTAGTGGAGGATTCTTACATCTCAACCATTTCCACACCATCAATACGTGCCACAGTCATTAAGTCCTTATCACCACGACCTGAAACAGTCGCAATAATAATTTGATCTTTAGACATGGTTGGCGCAAGTTTAGTGACATAAGCCATCGCATGTGAACTTTCTAATGCAGGAATAATGCCTTCAATATGGGTTAAATCACGGAAACCTTGTAAAGCTTCATTGTCATTGATAGGCACATATTCAACACGATGCATATCTTTCAAGAAGCTATGTTCAGGGCCTACACCGGGATAATCCAAACCTGCTGAAATTGAATGTGTTTCAATAATCTGACCTTGTTCATCAGACATCAAATAAGTACGGTTACCGTGTAAAACCCCAACATGACCTGCGTTTAATGGAGCAGAATGTTTACCTGTTTCAATACCATAACCGGCCGCTTCAACACCATACATTTTGACATCTGGGTCATTTAAGAATGGGTAGAACAAGCCCATTGCATTTGAACCACCACCGACACATGCCACCAAAGCATCAGGTAAACGCCCTGCTTGTTCTTGAATTTGCTTGCGTGCTTCACGACCAATAATCGATTGGAAGTCACGTACCAATTGTGGATACGGATGTGGCCCTGCAACAGTTCCAATCACATAGTAGGTTGAATCAACGTTGGTCACCCAATCACGCATGGCTTCGTTCATGGCATCTTTCAATGTTTTAGAGCCACTTTCCACAGGCACAACGGTCGCACCGAGTAAACGCATACGATAGACATTCATGGCTTGACGTTTCACGTCTTCTGCACCCATGAACACCACACACTCAAGACCTAAACGTGCTGCGATAGTCGCAGTTGCCACGCCATGCTGCCCTGCTCCCGTCTCTGCGATAATGCGTTTTTTACCCGACAGTTTTGCCAATAAAGCCTGACCAATCGTGTTATTCACTTTATGTGAACCTGTATGATTAAGGTCTTCACGTTTTAAGTAAATTTGCGCACCACCCAACTCTTTCGACCATCGCTCAGCATAATATAAAGGACTAGGACGACCTACATAGTAGGCGAGGTCACGGTCGAATTCTGCCAGAAACTGCTCATCATCTTTCATACGGAAATAGAGCTTTTCTAAGTCTTCTAATGCTGCCATTAGAGTTTCTGACACAAAACGTCCGCCATGGATACCGAAATGCCCACGTTCATCTGGGTATTGGGTATAGTCAATCACATTACTTTGCTGATCCACGATGGACTCCTTGCATGAAGTTTTCTATAAGTTGTTGGTCTTTTATACCTTTAGCGGATTCTACGCCTCCGCTGACATCTACAGCATAAGCCCCAGTCGTCTTTATAGCGTCTTCAACATTAGTTGGAGTTAAACCACCAGCTAAAATTAAAGGAATATCCAGTTTAGGGAATTTTGACCAGTCAAAACTGTGTCCTGTTCCCCCTTTCAGTTCAGGATGCCATGCATCTAAGAGCACTGCGCTTGCCCCTGCTTGCTGAAAGCATTGAACTTCTGCCACCACATCCAGTTCAGGTTTCACTTGAATGGCTTTATACCAACGGCGCCCAACCTGTGCCGCAATCGCCTGACAGCCTTCTGGTGTTTCATCACCATGAAACTGAATGATATCCAGCGCCACTTGTTTTAACACATCGGCAATGTCATCCGCAGTGGCATTCACAAAAAGTCCAACAGTTTGCACATAGGCAGGTATATGTTGGATCAGTTCTTTGGCTTGAGCTGCACTGACATGACGTGGACTAGGCGGGAAAAATACAAAACCAATTGCATCTGCCCCGGCATTGACCACAGCGTGAATATCTTGGCTACGGGTAATTCCACAAATTTTGGCACGGGTTCGCATAGGTTATGACTCTGGCTCAACCCTATTTATAGCTGATCTATAAATAACAGGGCGAATCATTGTAATGCAATTTTTTCGCCTTGCGTAAAGTTCATCCTGAAAAATCTTTACATAGATTGTTTAATTCGCATACAAACCTTATACTTCGCCCAAATGCAATAAGTCTAAGCACTATGCTTTAGGGAAGTTGGTGAGAGTCCAACACTGCCCCCGCAACGGTAAAACGAAACGTATATCTTTATAAGTGTTTACACTTACATCACTGCACCCGTGTGGGAAGATGGATATACCAATATTGTTCGCAATATTTATATTTAAGTCCGGAGACCTGCTTATTGCGCCATTTAACTCAATCATTCACGGGGGGTGAATGTATGGAGCCAGCATGCCAAATTTATTTCAGCCTACAGCTTTAGTGGGTGCAATCGCTATTGCGATGGGTTTCTCCGTTTCTGCATCTGCACAAGACAGCGTTAATGCGTCTTTAGATACACTAGTTGTGACTGCCACACGTTCTGAAGAAAAGATTAAAGACGTACCAGCACGTATTTCTGTGATTTCAAAAAGTGAAATCGAAAAGCATCCAACTCTCAACTTATCAGATTTAATTCAACGTGATCCTTCTGTTTACGTGAAACAAAGTGGCGGTATGGGACAAATTTCTGAAATTGGATTGCGTGGAACAAAAGCTGTCCATACCTTAGTTTTAAAAGATGGCGCGCGTTTAAATAGTCAAAATGAACTTGGCCCACTTTATCCTGCTTTTTTAGATACTTCAGATGTTCAACAAATTGAGATCTTGAAAGGCCCCGCTTCCGTCCAATATGGTAGTGATGCAATCGGTGGTGTAGTTCAGCTTATTTCAAAAAAACCTGTGAAGTCTGGTGCAGAATTAACTGGTATCTATGGTGAAAACAATACCTATAAAACCATTGTAAAAGCAGATTTAGTCACTGATCAAGGTTTCTATGCTCAAGTAGGTGGCCAACGCTTAGAAAGTGATGGCACTCGTATTTTTGAAAGCCAAGATAAAAGTGATAAGGCCAGCTATGATCAAAAAGGCTATAATGCAAAAGTTGGATATTTCCAAGAAAATCAGATTGATGCTTCTGCTTCGATTAGTGAAAATAAAGGAACAAGTATTTTCAGTAATGACTACATTACCAATACAGCTCCTCGTAATTTTGTAAATCGTGTTATTAATGCGAAAGTTGATTACAACATTCTACAAAATCTAATTTTAGGTGCACATTTTGCAAACGTTCAAGACAAGCAAGATGTTCCATCATATTTCACGCAGTACAACACTGAAAATAACCAAAGTGATTTAAACCTAAAATGGAAATTCACACCAAATCAAAATATTTTAGTTGGTGCAACTTATAATGACGCCAACTACAAAACCAGCTCAATCAAAAATCAAGATCAGAGCGTTAATAGCACAGGTTATTATCTACAACACCAATTTAAAAATGAACTGTTTGACACCCAAGTTGGTCTGCGTGTAGAAGACAATGAGCTTTTTGGAAGCCACACAGTAGGTCAAGGCGCTATTCGCTATCATTTCCTGCCTAATGCAAGCGTTTATGCCAATATTGGCAGTGCATTCCGTGCTCCGACCCTAAATGAACTCTATTCTCAGTGGGGCGGTAATGAAAATTTAGAACCCGAAGAAAGCATCTCTTATGAACTAGGTTTTGATTATGCGATTACGGATAATCTAGCGACTAGTTTTTCTGTTTATCGCACCAATGTGGATAACTTAATCGTCTATAGCGACAGCATGAATCAAAATGTTGGCGAAGCCAATTTTACAGGTGGTGAGGCAGGTCTGAAATGGAAACAAGACGATTTATTCCTCGCGACAGAATATGCTTATGTTGAAACTGAAAATAAAGCAACAGGTTTAGAAATTGCCTATCGCCCAAAACAGACGCTTACCTTCACCGCAGGACTAGAAAATGCTGTCTATGGACTTAGTACTTCGATAATAGCTCGTTCACATGCCAATGCTAGCAATAGTGCAAATAGCGTAAAAGTTCCAGGTTATGCAACTGTCGACTTCAATGCCTATTGGAATATTAACCCAACAGTTAAAGTGTTTACTAACATTCAAAACATGGGTGATGTTCAATATCGAGAAGCATATAAAGCGGCAAGTTCTTGGGATAACTCCCCAGAAGATTGGTACATCAACGGCGGTCGTTTCGCTTCCGCAGGAGTCACTTTCCGTTATTAATTTAACGTAAAGACTCAAAAAACAATTTAAAACAGCGCAGTTTATGGATAATGTTCTTGACCGACATTATCCTTTTTTTCATTTAAACCTAGGAAAAATTATGGGCCACCGTTTAAGTAAAATTTATACCCGTACTGGCGACTCAGGCACCACAGGTCTGGGTGATGGATCACGTGTCACTAAAGATGATCTAAGAATTACCGCACTTGGTGATGTGGATGAACTCAATTCAACGATTGGTGTGCTTCGTGCTCAAATTACTGCAAGCCAAATCACAGACAAAGCCACATGGGATAAAAGCTTAAGCCTGATTCAGCATTGGCTTTTCGACTTAGGCGGTGAAGTGTGTATTCCAAACTATCACTTGCTGCAACCGGTTTGTATTGAGTTTCTTGAACAAGAAATTGACCGCATGAATGAAGACTTACCCATGCTGAAAGAATTTATCTTACCTTCGGGTTCTTTGGCATGTAGCTATGCACATCAAGCACGAGCGGTATGTCGCCGAGCTGAACGTAGCTTAATGTCGGTGCACACGCGTGATCAAAATATTCAAAGCACCGCACTACAGTTGCTCAACCGCTTATCGGATTGGCTTTTTGTTGCATCGCGTGCTTTACAGCGTGCTGAAGGTGGCTCGGAAGTACTTTGGCAAAAAAATATCAATGAAACTATTTAAACGATTCTAAGTTTTTAGAACGAAATAGATTTTTTCAGAGTCTTCCTGTGATCAATTCACTGGAAGACTTTTTGATATTATTTTTCTTTTGGGAATAGAAACCAAAAGCATTTGCCAAGCGTAAAACTCATCTACTACCATCTCTTATCCTAAATTTCACAGAAGCCTTTCATTCAAATTCAGCTCTGCCTCAAACCATTACGAATCGCATTTACGCATATCTAATATTCCCACCTTAGAATCTATCCCAATCAGATATTTTTAGCGCTACAATCACTCAAAAGACGTATATAGCTCAGGTTCAATATGAGAATCATCGGACATCGTGGTGCACGTGGCGAAGCCCCAGAAAATACACTCGGCGGTTTTCAATATATTCATGATCTGGGCATACGTGCGGTCGAATTTGATGTTCGTCAGCTCAAAGATCATGAGCTGATCATTATGCATGATGACAACATGCTCCGAACCACTGGTATCGACCAAGCACTCTACCCATTAAACAGCACACAACTCGACACCTATAACCAAGCACATATTTGGCTAGACTGGGAAAAGCAAAGTACGCCAACATTGCTACAAGCACTCCAGATTATGCAGGACTTCGAACATCTTGAAGTTGAAGTCAAAGCCGTGCAAACACAAGCTGAAGCGGAACGACTGACACAACATCTCACACAGCAACTTAGAGGCTTTGAACACAGTGCGGTCATCACCAGTTTTGATCTTAAAATCCTACAAGCACTCCAAGATCAACACTCCCCATTTAAACGTGGCTTATTGATTGAAGCCGATATTCAACATCTTGCGATTGAACAAGCGCTCACATACGACTGTTGCCAAATCGGCTGGATGAACCAACTGGCAACCGATGACCTGTTAAAAGCCACACAACAAGCGAATTTAGCCATTAGTGTTTGGACAGTGAATGACATCGAGCGCGCCAAACATTTACGTGACTGTGGCATTGATGGATTAATTACCGATTTTCCTAAAATGATGCTACAACATTTGATAGATGTGCATTGAACAGGCCACAGATTGACTTGAGTTTTACATGAGTAGTAGCACTGAAAATGGTTATTTTTCATATTGATCGCTCTGCTACTATAAAGCCTAGAAAAGCTTCGGTAATTTCGATATCTAAACATTCGTATTCTGTTACTGTTTAGTACAATACATCTGTACAATAATGCTAGTGAACCAAGGTTCGCTCATGCTAATATGCTGTAGCTTAATCCATGCAAAAAGTAATGGATTGACCTTCCATTTATACCTCCCAAGGTTTCAGGAGTGCTGTTGGAGATGAATGCTCCCCTACCCAAAGCCCCATTTAACTGGGTTGCAATTTTTGCATTGGTTTTTCTTCCGATTGTGGCTGTGATTGCAATTCCCTTATATGCCTTTCAGCATGATTTCAGCTTAGCCGCTTGGATCAGTATGTTTGTATTACTGGGTGTTAGTAGCTTAGGTATTACCGCTGGCTATCACCGCTTATGGGCACACCGTGCTTATGAAGCAAGCTTACCTTTAAAAATCATTTTGATGATTATGGGTACCTTTGCCGTGCAAAACAGTATTTTATTTTGGAGTTCAGGTCACCGTACCCACCACCGCCATGTCGATGATATCGAGAAAGATCCGTACTCGATTAACAATGGCTTTTGGTATGCGCACATGGGTTGGATGCTTCGTGACTATCCATCAGCAGAACCTGACTTTAAAAATGCACCCGATTTGCTCAATGACAAACTGGTCATGTTCCAACACAAATACTATGTTCCTTTAGTGATCATCGTCCACACTGGTATTTTACTACCAATTGGTTGGGCTGTAGGGGACCTATGGGGCGTGTTATTATTGGGTGGATTAATGCGTTTAATCCTCAGCCACCATGTCACATTCTTTATTAACTCTTTATGTCATATGTGGGGCAAGCGTCCATATACCGATGAAAATACTGCACGTGACAACTTCTGGTTAGCCATTGCCACTTGGGGTGAGGGTTATCATAATTACCACCACATTTTCCAATACGACTATCGTAACGGCGTGAAATGGTGGCAATATGATCCAACAAAATGGTTGATTTGGTCATGCTCAAAACTCGGTTTAGCTAAAAACTTACGCCGTATTCCAAGCTTTAATATTAAAAAAGCTGAACTTGCGATGAAGTTTAAATACGCAGAACAGGACTTAGAAGTTCATGGTCTAAATGTCAGTGATGACATTAGTTCCGCTAAAGCTCGTATTGCACAAGAGTATGATGCGTTCACCCAGACCTTGAATGACTGGGCAAAATTGAAAGAACAAGAAATTCAAGCCAAGAAAACGGCTGTGGCAGAAAAAATTCACCAGATGGATGAGAAACTCAAAATTGAGTTTCAGTTAGTCGAACAGCGCTTAGGTCATCATCGTCAAACCTTGACCACACTGATGCGCAGCATTAAAAAAGCGCCTGTTTCACAATAACTAATCTCTGATTTACCATTTCAAAAGAAAGCTCCGCAAGGGGCTTTTTTTAGCAGTTTATAAAGGATAACAACATGGATATTAAGAATATTCCTTTCGATATCACCAACTGGGCCGAGATACCAACCACCCACCATACAGGTGATCAAGGTCATGCCCTATGGCGTACTCAGCAATTTGATGCGATTCGCGTGCGTATGGTGGAGTATTCTGAGAACTATCTGGCCGACCATTGGTGTTCAAAAGGGCATATCTTGTTGTGCTTAGAAGGCGAACTACACACCGAACTAGATGATGGTCGTAGCTTCACCCTCACGGCTGGCATGAGTTACCAAGTTGCGGATCAAGCCGAAGCCCATCGCTCGTCTACCTCAAAGGGTGCCAAGCTGTTTATAGTTGACTAAAATAGTTGGATATATGCCTTAACACTAAAACTTTGCTATATTGATGGGGTCATGGCTTATCCCTTGTGATCCTTCACTATGCAGTTCAATTCACGCTACTCCCTCCTTCCTTCAAAGCTTTATCACCATCAACAGCCCCTGCCACTGAAAGGCGCAAAAGCGGGGCATTTCAATGCCGCTTTAGCAGAACAGTTGCAATGGTCTGAAGCCGACAAACAGTCTTGGGTAGAGATTTGTAGCGGACAAAAAACCTTTAGTGAATTTGAACCTTTGGCAATGGTTTATGCAGGACATCAATTTGGTCAGTGGGCAGGACAGCTCGGTGATGGTCGGGGTTTATTGATCGCACAAATTCTCGATCAACATGGGCAAACCATTGACCTGCATTTAAAGGGCGCAGGCTCTACGCCTTACTCGCGTATGGGAGATGGTCGTGCGGTACTTCGTTCTGTCATTCGTGAGTATTTAGCTGGACATGCGCTGAATAGTTTAGGCGTGGCTTCAAGCAACGCGGTGGGCTTTACCTCATCAGCTCAAGGTGTACAGCGGGAGAAACTGGAACTCGGTGCAATCATGTTACGTACATCGGACTGTCATATTCGCTTGGGACATTTTGAGTGGATCAACCAGTATCAACCTGATTTACTCGACGAATTTACCCAAAAGTGCATCGCATGGCATTACCCCGATTGTTTAGATACGGAACAACCTATTTTGGCATTTGCAACCCAAGTGATTCAACGGACTGCGGTAATGATTGCCAAATGGCAACTGGTCGGCTTCGCACATGGGGTGATGAATACCGATAATTTAAACATTACAGGCTCAACCCTCGATTTTGGCCCTTATGGTTTTATGGAACGCTTCCGCCCGAATTGGATTAACAATCACTCTGACTATCAAGGCCGCTATACCTATCAGCAGCAACCGAGCATTGGACACTGGAACTTATGGACATGGTTGAATAACCTCATTCCGCTTTGTCCGCAAGACTATGACAAAGAACAATGGAAGCAAGACCTTGCCGATTGCCTAGAGCACTATGAACCCACGTTCTTGGAGCACTACAAACTGGGTTTAAGTCAGAAAATGGGCTTACCTCATTTTCATACTGACAGTTTTGACTGTGCCATGACCTTCTTACGAATTCTACAAACCGAGCAGCTCGACTACACACAAAGCTTTACGCGTTTGCAGAATCAACAATATGAAATGATTAAAGATGACTGCCTTGACCGTCGTCAGTTTGAAAGTTTCCTCGCGCAATATGAACAAATTCGTGCGAATCAAGACACGGTAGAACTCAATGCAGCCATGCAACAAGCCAACCCTGTTTATATCCTACGCAATCACATGGCACAAAAAGCGATTGAACTGGCTGAGCGCAATGATTTCTCAGAAGTCGAACGCTTATTTGACCTGCTTAGCCAACCGTTTGAGCGAAATGTAGCACTAGAGAAAGCTGAGGATTTAGCACCTTTGCCAACGGATGTTCCTGAGGTGATGGTGAGTTGTTCCTCTTAAGCGTTTGGCTTAGACTGTGGATAAATTAAACAATATCCACAGGGCTTCGCCCACTAGAGTGATGATCATCATGTCCTTACACCTTATTGCTGCAAAAGCTGCACTTGCCCTGCCAGAAGTGACGTGTAGTCAGCCTTTTGGTGAAGGCTGTGATGTCTATAAAGTTATGGATAAAATGTTTTTGCTCAATTCATCTTTAAGTGGGGCAGCTTTAAGTAACTTAAAAGTTACGCCTGACCACGGCGCGATGCTACGTGATATTTATCCGTATATTCATGCAGGATGGCATATGAATAAAAAGCATTGGATTTCAATTTATGAGCATGAAGACTTAGATTCGGATTTAGTTATTGATCTAGTACAAAGTTCTTATGAGCTCGTGGTATCCAAGCTGAATAAACTACAAAGACAGCGAATCGCTGCACTTCAAGCCATCACCTAAATATGTATTGAATGAAAAAGATTTTTTAATTATTCCTATTATATTTTCTAAAGCTCAACCCTATCACTGTATCAAACAGGTCATGGATTTGAACGTATATTGTCTCGGCTAAACAGTTTTTTAACATTTTCTACGTATTGCCCACTTTGGAACCCAAAATTCGAAACGAAAAGTGAAATGAGACATTTATAGATGATAAAAAAAAGCCCGACATCCTGTCGGGCTTTTTCGTATTGGTTAGCTAGGTATAACTCCTGTCGTACCTCACATCCTAGTGTTGAACTTATCATTTTTGTTTTATGTTTTGGAACTTCCTGTTCTCTATATCTGCATCATATAAAACATTTCAGAGCTGACCTAGACGCAATCTGCTTGAATTAATGTAAGCCAAAACGTACATAGAAAAATAAGCTTAATTAGACTTACCCCCAAAATTATCCGCAGAAATTGTGGATAGTTTTCAGGATAACTAAAGCTGAGCCTTAGCCCTAAAAATTACTTTTTGAGTACTTTAAAATCAACTTTATAGCTCACTGCTTCAATCTGTCGGAAATACAACCACTCTTTTCTCAATTTTGCCTATTTAATTATCTATACATATCAATCTGAAAAGATGGAGTATGCGAGTCGCTCACTCTCCACTCAAGTTAATCAGAAAGTCAGGGTGAACTCGTACAAAGACAGGCTGAGAATCAGTAAAGTCTTAGTCATTTTCCTGCTCAGTTGCTTATTTGATTCCATTGTTGAAAAGTTAGGACGCCATCTCACAGTCCAACCATAGGTGACATACATATGGCTTGTAGAATGCTTCGCTGATTTGAATACAGACTGATAGACCCTCTGCATAGCAAAAGACAAACTAAAACATTATTTAAAATGCTTATAACTTACCCATGAATCAGAACCCCAAACAATCCAAAGCCCAATAAAAAAGGACTCATAGTGAGTCCTTTTTTAACATCATTACTTACGCTTTAGCTCTTCTTCGGCTTCAATGTTTTAAATAAAACAAATAACACCAGGATCCAGACAGGAAGCATCAACACGGAAAGCATAAAACCTTGATTCCACATGATATATAAAATCATCAGCATAAATACTAAAACAAAATAATTGCTAAACGGTGCAAATAACGCTGGAAACTTGGTTTGAATGCCCTGTTTTTTCATACTCTGTCTAAATTTAAGATGGATCAAACTGATCATCATCCAATTCAACACCGCAGCACTGACCACAATATAAATCAGATAACTGAGCGCTTTTTCAGGCAAAAAGTAATTCAACAGCACGCAACCAAAAATCAGTAATGCTGAAAATAAAACAGCCGCAATCGGTGTCCCTTGTCGATTAACCTGCTTAAAAACTTGTGGAGCATTGCCTTGTTCGGCCAGACCTAAAAGCATGCGACTATTGGCATACATCCCACTATTACAAACAGAAACCGATGCAGTCAGAATAATAAAATTGAGTAAATGCGCTGCCCAATCAATGCCAATTTGCTTAAAAATAAGTACGAATGGGCTTTTATCTAAGCCACCCAAATCCAATTGATTCCAAGGCACCAGAGACAAAAGAATCGCCAGCGAGCAAATATAGAATAGAAAAACCCGAATCACCGTTTGATTGACTGCTTTTGGAATGTTCTTTTCAGGATCTTCGGTTTCCGCAGCCGCCATACTGATCAACTCAATACCGCCAAAGGCAAACATCATAAAGGCCAACATATAAAACAAGCCTTCAAAGCCATGTGGGAAAAACCCGCCATGTGCCCACAAATTAGTGACGGATGCGGTTGAACCGACATCAGCCGTCAACAACAGGTAAACCCCGAAGATGATCATGGCGATAATCGCCACAACTTTAATCATCGACAGCCAAAACTCAGACTCCGCATACAGTTTGACATTAGCGAGATTGGCCAACGTGATCACCACAAAAAACACCAGCACCGAGACCCACGCAGGAATATGTGGCCACCAGTAATTCACATACTTACCAATCGCGGTCAGCTCAGTCATCACCACTAAGATGTACAGCACCCAGTAGTTCCAGCCCGTTAAAAAGCCTGAAAACCGCCCCCAATATTTAAAGGCAAAGTAGCTGAATGAACCCGTCACTGGCTCATGCACAATCATTTCACCGAGCTGACGCATAATTAAAAATGCAATCAAACCGCCAATCATATAACCCAAAATAATAGATGGGCCAGCAGACTCAATAATATGTGCTGAACCTAAGAACAGACCTGTACCAATTGCACCGCCCATGGCGATCAATTGAATATGGCGGTTCTTTAAACGGCGCTGAAGTTTAGGCGTCTCGCTGCTCAAAACACATGCTCATCTGATAAAAAAATGAATTGTACCGCTTGCACAGACGATCAACCAGTCTTGTCCTTTAAAATCGCCAATTGATCAGTTTCATTTCACAAGCTAGAGATTTAAGCGAACGGTTGATTTTGATTACCGCCTTGAGTCCATCCCATAAAAAAAGCGGATAAACCAAGGCTTATCCGCTTTTTTTTATCGCTCAGAAAACTGAATTAATCTTCAGGATATTCAAAACGGTAGCCTACCCCATATACCGCCTGCACCCATTCATGACGGTTGCCTGTTTCAGCTGCATCTGAAATCTTACGACGTAAATTCTTAATATGGCTATCAATCACACGGTCAGCCACTTCAAAGCTGTCTGGGTTGATATGATCCAGCAACTGCGCACGTGAATAGACTTGCCCCACATGCTCTAAAAACAACTCCAGTAAACGAAACTCGGTCGGCGTTAGGTTTAAAGGCTTTTGTTGATACCAAATACGTTGCTGCGCTTTATCCATACGGAACAAAGACTGATCTTCAGGCTCAGCCTTACGTTCTAAACGGCGTAATACGGCTTGAACACGCGCCACCAATTCTTTCGGGCTAAAGGGTTTACACACATAGTCGTCTGCCCCCATGTTCAAGCCAAGCACGCGGTCGATTTCTTCCGTACGCGCGGTGACCATAATGATCGGCAAATCCGACTGTTCACGGACTTTACGGCAAATGGTCAAGCCATCCATACGCGGCACCATCAAGTCTAAAATCATCAGACTCGGTTTACGCTGCGTAAAGCTATCGTAGGCTTCCTGACCATCGTGAAACATACTGACTTCAAAGCCCGCTGCTTCAAGATAATCGCGGACCAATTGTGCAAGTTCTACTTCATCTTCAACCAGCATAATATGTTTCATACATACTTCCTTTTGTGTTTCATTTTTTTGGGAACGTTAACTTGCAACGTAAACCACCCAAAGGTGAATGATCAAAACTCAATTCACCGCCTAAAGCCTGTGCCAGTTTAGCCGATAAAGCCAAACCTAAACCTGTACCACCTGTGCTCCGCGTCCGCGAGTCATCTACCCGATAGAAACGCTCACCGAGTCGTGCCAACTGCTCATCGCTTAAGCCATATGGACTGTCATCGACATAGACCGTCCAATCTGTTGCGGACTGTTCCGTATGAACTCGAACCTGACCACCCGCTTCGGTATAACGAATACTATTACCCAACAAATTGACCATGATTTGCTTAAAGCGGTCAATATCAAGTTGTAACTCAGCGCCCTCACCTTCGACACTGATGCTTAAATGGGCCTGTTCAAATTTGGGCTTAAAGTTTTCCACTTCTTGCTCAATCACCGCCCACGGGTTCACGGTTGCAAAGTAACAGTTTAATTGCTGTGCTTCTGCTTGTGCCAAATCGGCCAAGTCATGTGTGAGTTTTTTCAAACTGGTGACTTGGCGTAGCATCGATTCAAAATGCTCAGGTGTTGGTTTTCGAATACCGTCTTGCATCGCTTCAATCTGTGCTTGTAACACTGCCAGCGGTGTTTTCAACTCGTGTGAAGTATCTGACACCCACTGACGACGTGAAATTTCATGCTGATCTAAAATCACCGCCAGTTGGTTCAGTTCATTGGATAAATCACCCAGCTCATCGTTTCGATTCACTTTAACTTGATGCTGAAAATTACCCTTGGTTAATTCACGCGTACCATTCAACAAGCGTTGAATCGGTGTCTTAAAATAAGTCGCAAGTAACAACGCAGCAATTAAACTGGCAAAAACGGTTAAACCATAGACCAGTAATAAATAACGTTTTTGGTTACTAAAGAAGTTAATACTCAACGCATCATCTTGATCGAGAACTGGTTTCAGCGCCAAGTACCCCACCACTTGGTTATTCACCACAATAGGACGGAAAGAAACTTGATCATCCGAGGGTTCACCGACCACAAACTGACGCTGCGTATCGTATAAAGATAACCGCGAACTAAGACCTAAACGGTCAGGTGTGGAAATAAACTGTTTTTTACCTGTGTTTTGTTTGCTCTCTTGTTCAATCTCTTCTTTTTTACGATCTGGACGGAACACATTTTGATTGGCGCTGAGTGGGAACTTTAAACCTTCAAAGGGTTGAAACTCAGAAGGTAAATTTTCCTCCAAAGCTTGCAGTTCTTGTTCGGTTAAAATCTGTTTTTCATGTTTGACTTCAGTGGTAGAGACATCACTGAGTAAGGTTTTGGTATTTTCTTTAAAATAACGCTGTTGCAGAGCAATGTCGTACTGGCGGCGCAACCACCAACGAGAGAGACGGTCATAATCATCTGGCGCAGCATGTCCTTCAATCTGCAAAATTTGCGCTTGAATGGCATTGCCCCAGTCATGATAGGTACTATAAACGCCTGCCAAGTTATCAATCAGATGATCGAGCTTTTGCATTTCCACGTCCGCCACATATTTGGCAAAATTCTTTTGCATCGTCCAATGCAGCACACCTAAACTCACCGTGGTAATCACCAAAGTGGTCAGTAATACAGTGAGGAATAAGCGCAATGCAATCGGTACGCGGCGAATCTTCAAAAGCAGTCTCTCGGTCGTTCTTTTGCCTTGTTATTGTATAGAACACTGCATCAAAAAACTCTCCATTGTTTCTACATCTTTATTATTTAATCTTTAATCATCCAAAATCACATGCTCTTGTATGGGGGAGTTGTAGAATGAATAAGATGACAAAAATGGCTTTAGCCACTGCCAGCGTTTTATCTGTAGGTGCGTTGACTGCCTGTCAATCCACCCAAGCACCAAAAGATATGGAGCAGTCGCAACATATGCATGGTCATTATCAAAAAGACCGTCACATGACACCTGAACAACGCGAACAATTTGAAAAAATGCGTACTGAACGCAAACAGGTCATGCAAGACATTAAAAAAGCCTGCGATGGCAAAGCGGTGGGTTCAGCAGTCCAAGTTAAAGCAGGTGAACAAACACTAGAAGGCACATGTGCGATTTCGTTTAAACCGAACCGTGATGAAATGAAACGTGGTGAACACCGCCCAATGCGTGGCGATCAAGCCGATCGTGGTGAATTCCGTGGCATGCATATGCAGCGTGGCGAACCGCTAACCGATGCGAAACGTGCTGAGTTAACCCAGCAATACGATCAACGTTTAGCTGAACGTCAAGCGCGCCAAAAAGCCGCGACAAAAGCCTGCCAAGGTCAAACCGATGGTAAAGCCGTGCAGCTAAAAGTCGGCACACAAACAGTAGATGGCAAATGTATGGTTCACTTCCAGCCTAAAGCCCCTGTTTCAGCACCGAATAAGGCCGCTTAAGCCACTCTAAAAAGCATAAATAGATCAAAAAGGCGCAAATTGCGCCTTTTTTATTGGACATAACTTTTTACGCTTTTTGACTATTTATGTCATGCCAAAAGCAGCAAAACTGTTTACACTCAGTGCACTTAGCGATTTTTAATAATATTTATTTGACTTTACAGTCACCAAGAAAAGCACCCGAACCGCTTGTACCAAATTAGAAGATGTTGCACGATTAAGTTATTCCAATCCGTGTCAAAGAAGACACGTTTTTATGTTTATTAGGATTATAAGCTGGTTAAACCAGTATTGAGGAAACCGATATGCCACAATACAAAGCGCCCTTACGTGATATGCAATTCGTACTGCATGAGCTATTGAATGCAGAAGAACACTATTCTAAATTGCCTGCATTTCAGGAAACCGTAAGCCGTGAATTGGTTGACCAATATTTAGAAGCTGCTGCAGATTTCTGTGAAAACGAATTGTCTCCAATCAATCAAAGCGGCGACCGCGAAGGTTGTACTTGGAATGATGGCGTTGTTACAACGCCAACTGGCTTTAAAGAAGCGTATCAAAAATATATCGAACTTGGCTTCCCGTCTCTTTCTGCTGAAGAGCAGTACGGCGGTCAAGCATTACCTGTTTCTTTGGGTAACGTAATTTCAGAAATGGTCGGTACTGCGAACTGGGCATGGGGTATGTACCCTGGTCTTTCTCATGGTGCAGTTCGTACTTTAGAACATCACGGTTCTGCTGAACAAAAAGATGCTTACTTACCAAACCTTGTTTCAGGTGTTTGGACAGGTACGATGTGCTTAACAGAATCTCATGCTGGTTCTGACTTGGGTATTATCCGTACTAAAGCTGAGCCACAAGCTGACGGTAGCTATGCAATCACGGGTGAGAAAATCTTTATCTCAGCGGGTGAACATGACATGGCTGAGAACATTGTTCACATCGTTCTTGCTCGTCTTCCTGGCGCACCTAAAGGTACCAAAGGTATTTCCTTATTCATCGTACCGAAGTTTAACTTAAACGCAGACGGTACTGTGGGTGAGCGTAATGCGGTACGTTGTGGTTCAATCGAACATAAAATGGGGATCCATGGTAACTCAACTTGCGTGATCAATTTTGACAATGCAAAAGGTTTCCTCATTGGGCCTGAAAACCGTGGCTTAAACTGCATGTTCACATTCATGAACACAGCACGTATTGGTACTGCAATTCAAGGTTTATCTGCATCTGAAGGTGCATTCCAAGGTGCATTAACCTATGCGAAAGACCGTTTGGCAATGCGTTCTTTAACAGGTCCTAAAGCACCAGAAAAAGAAGCCGATCCAATTATTGTTCACCCTGCTGTTCGTAACATGCTGTTAACTCAAAAAGCATTTGCTGAAGGTGGTCGTGCACTGGTTTACTTATTGTCTCTACATGCGGACGTAGTTGAGCAAGGTGCAACGGAAGAAGAGCGTAAATCTTCTGACAACATCTTGTCACTGCTTACGCCAATTGCAAAAGCATTCTTGACTGAAACAGGTTCTGAATCTGCAAAACACGGCGTTCAAGTATTTGGTGGTCACGGCTTTATTTCAGAGCATGGCATGGAACAAATCGTTCGTGATACACGTATTGCGTGTCTATACGAAGGGACAACTGAAATTCAAGCGCTTGATTTGTTAGGCCGTAAAGTTTTGGGTACTCAAGGTGCAATGTTGAAAGACTTCACTAAGATTATTCACAAATTTGTTGAAGCAAACAAAGACAATGCTGCAATGAAAGAGTTTGTTGAACCTCTTGCTGCTCTTAACAAAGAGTGGGGCGACTTAACCATGCAAATTGGTATGAAAGCAATGCAAAACCCAGATGAAGTGGGTGCTGCTGCGGTCGATTACCTATACTTCTCTGGTTATGTAACCCTTGCTTACCTATGGGCGCGCATGGCACTTGTAGCACAAGAAACATTGGCTGCAGGTACCACTGAAGTTGACTTCTACAACGCAAAAACAACGACTGCACGTTTCTACTTCAAGAAGATCCTTCCACGTGTTCGCTCACACGTTGACGTGATTGCTGGTGGCGTAGAACCGTTATTCGCATTAGATGCAGAGCACTTTGCATTCTAAGTAGTTAATAACTAATTCGATATTCGAAATAGTTGTACTCTTGAGTACAGAAATGAAAAAGGACAGTCATAGCTTTGGCAGTCCTTTTTCTTTATAAATAGAGCGTTATTTCGCTTGGGTCATCTGACAACACTCTCCGTTGTTAATTAAGCTGTCCTAAGTCTACAGAGATTCAAACAATAAACAGGTGAACGAACATGCCAATTTATAATGCCCCACTTGCGGATATGAAGTTTATCCTCAATGACGTTTTCAATGCAGATCAGTTCTGGCAGTCTAATGAAAATCTAGCTCATGTAGACAGTGCGACGGCTGAAGCGATCCTCGAGGAAATGGCTAAATTTGCGCAGAACGTAACCCTACCTTTAAACCGTACAGGTGATGAAGAAGGTGCAACATTTAGCAATGGTGCAGTTACCACGCCTGCTGGTTTTAAAGAAGCGTTTAAGCAATATGCTGAAGGCGGTTGGATTGGCTTAGCGGCTGATGAAGAATGGGGCGGTCAAGGCATGCCAAAAATGCTGACGGTTCTTGCAGATGAAATGCTGTTCGCAACCAACCCATCATTCATGCTCTACCCGCTTCTTTCTGTCGGTGCGGGTATGGCGCTAAACAGCTATGCATCGCAAGAACAAAAAGAAACCTATTTACCTAAAATTTACTCAGGCGAATGGTCTGGGACCATGTGTTTAACTGAGCCACATGCAGGTACAGATTTAGGCATTATCAAAACTAAAGCTGAACGTAACGAAGACGGCACCTATAATATTACAGGGACCAAAATCTTTATTACTGGCGGTGACCACGACTTAGCTGAAAACATCATTCACTTAGTTCTAGCAAAAACTCCTGATGCACCTGCGGGTTCACGTGGTATTTCACTCTTCATCGTACCTAAATTCCTTGTGAATGAAGATGGTTCTGTAGGCGAGCGTAATGCCGCAGGTCCAGGTTCGATTGAACACAAAATGGGGATCAAAGCGTCTGCGACTTGTGTGATGAACTTTGACGGTGCCAAAGGTTACTTGGTCGGTAAAGAAAATGAAGGCCTTGCGGCAATGTTCGTGATGATGAACTACGAACGTTTATCGATGGGTATTCAAGGTTTAGGTGCATCTGAATTTGCTTACCAAAATGCTGCACAGTACGCGACAGACCGTCTACAAGGTCGTAGTGCGTCGGGTGTTCAATCGCCAGCTAAACCCGCGGACAGCATTTTAGTTCATGGTGATGTACGTCGCATGTTGCTTAATGCACGTGCGAACAATGAAGCATCTCGTGCATTTGCAGTTTACGTGGGCCAGCAACTGGATATCACCAAGTTCTCAACAGACCC
The DNA here is from genome assembly GCF_036666595.1 of Acinetobacter sp. Taxonomy (GTDB): domain Bacteria; phylum Pseudomonadota; class Gammaproteobacteria; order Pseudomonadales; family Moraxellaceae; genus Acinetobacter. The sequence continues at coordinate 41,094 of NZ_JAVWVO010000010.1, forward strand.
AGAAGCAGTAAAAGCAGCCAATGACCGTGTTGCACTGTTAACCCCTATTGCAAAAGCCTACTTAACCGACACTGCATTCCAAGCAACTTTAGATGCACAAATGGTGTTCGGTGGTCATGGTTATATTCGTGAATGGGGCATGGAGCAATGTGTACGTGACTTACGTATTGCACAAATCTATGAAGGCACCAACGGCGTTCAGTCTCAAGATTTGATCGGTCGTAAAACCATTAAATGTGGTGGTGCATTCATCGCAGACTACATTACTGAAATCCGTGACTTTGCTAACGGCTTAGATGCAGACCTAAACTTCATTAAAGATGCAACACTCGATGCAGCAACTGAAGTGGAAGAAGTGACCAAGTATATACTTGAACGTGCTACTGAAAGTGCAGAGTTCCCGAATGCTGCAGCAGTGGATTACTTACATGCAGTTGGCCTACTCAGCTTTGCCTATATGTTTGCAAGAATTGCCAATGCGGCAAAAGCCAAAGATGGTGACTTCTATCAAAACAAACTGGCGCTTGCAGCTTATTTCGCTCAACGTATTTTGCCTGAAATCGACTTACGTATTGCAAAAGTAAAAGCAGGTGCAGAAGTCATCATGAACTTCTCTGAAGACTACTTCACCAGCCAAGCTTAATCGCCTAAATACTGAATAAAAAAACGCCTGCTTCGTCAGGCGTTTTTTTATGGCTCAGCTTTATTTTTGCTTTTATACGTCACGTGCATGAAATTTGCATATGATGCAATAAACCACCATCAACATATCAGGAGGCAGCCATGACCAACCGTGACCCTAAAATAGAGAAAATAGAAACCCTCCTCGATAAACTGGGCAATACTGCAGTAGAAAGCTTTCACTATGTGGCTTTATTTATTATTGGCTGTATGGTGATTTGGTCGGCAGGACATACCGTTTATGAGATACTGACCATTAAACAATATGCCTCAATTGATGATATTTTACTTTTATTCATATACTTAGAGCTGGGCGCAATGGTCGGTATCTATTTTAAAACCAACCACATGCCTGTCCGCTTTTTAATTTATATCGCCATCACCGCCCTCACCCGTCTTTTAATTTCCGATATCCAGCATGACCACAAAGCTGATATGGATTTGGTGATTATTACGGGTTCAATTTTAATTATGGCGATTGCAATCTTGGTGGTCCGTTATGCATCGTGGAATTATCCTTCAGTAATTCGGGATAAACATGCCGACAAGCCTTTGCCTGAAGGGAAAACACCACGCCCACAAGATGATGAACTCGCTTAATTCTTTATTGACCACTAAAAAACCCTCCGTCTAAACAACGGAGGGTTTTTTGTATCAAGCAAAGATTCATTTATTTTGAATTAGGTTCTAAAGCGTAGCGTCCATTTTCATAGATCCAGTGCATGCCTTCAGGTGGGTCTGGTAATCCCAAACGTCGCCAATCGGTAATCAACACATAATCACGGCTTTCAATACTGGAGTCGCCATCCCCATACACATAGCTATTGGTTTCCTGACTATAGGTTGAATAGCTGGGTGCTCGGTAGATAATACCCACACCGGGTCGCATCGGATATCCGCCATGTGGTGGATGGTGCGGAGGTGGTCTGTGATGAGGGGGTTCAATTTGAGGCGGTGATGTGGGTCTGGGCATTGCACCTTGATACGGCCCAGCATAGGTTGGGAAACGCTGCGTTTGCGAAGTCAGCGGTTTTCCATAATAACGCGTCGTGGGTTGAGCAAAACTCAGTGCAGGAAACAAGCTGAGTAAACTTATTCCATAGATTATTTTTAAATATTTCATCATCTTCCTCCACTGAGGTGAATATTATTATTTTAAACCCATTTTATGGATAAAAAATATACAAAATGTCAATTTTAGATCACTAGCCGTTATCACCGCTATAAGGTTTGAAGCAGGATTTCTTTGAAAAGCAAAAAATCGTATATGTTTTCAGTTTATACTTAATCTTTGTTTATAAATGTATTGGATGAACAATCGTGGCTGAATTAAGTTTTGATCGACTCTATGAATATTTTGCAAAAGTGCCCAGTATTCAAAAAAATCTGATTGATGCTTATGGCACAGATGGCAAAAATGCATGGTGGTTTAAGTTTCAAATTGATGTAGATCATCCTTTGGCATGGCAAACGGTACAAGAGCTGGGACATGTACTGAACTATATTTCTAAAAATGAGCGCCTACCGACGCAGTTTTTACCTGTTTCACCACCGCCGTATATGAATGGTGAAGCCAAACAATTCTTGGCATGGGTCATTCAGTGTAACCATGCTGACTTTCCACCTGATGTGATTTGTGACTGGTTAGAAGCACGTCTACCAAGTCCAGTAGAAGATGCTGAAAAATGGAAAATCAAAACCGATCTACATGAACTCGATAACATGACCGATAAAGATTTGGATCAAATCATCCCGCCAAATCCTGAGCAATAAGTCCAAATAAAAAAAGCGCATCTTGCGCTTTTTTTATTTTAGCTTTTCTCTTGCCTAGCTGTGCTAGGCCTCTTTCCAAAGGGTAGAAACAAGGCTCTAAAACGTCGACAAACCACTCCACTCCATAAAGCGGTATAGCCCATATTTAAGTTTCGACTCATCTTTATATTGCTCATAGCCCACACTCATTTGACGACCATTTAAGTTCGACCATGCCCCATCAAAATATTGCTGTGCATCTGTAAACACCGCTGCTTTAGACTGGCCAATCACACGTAAATTGGTCTCTAAGTTATAATTTTTCAAATTCCGCGCGGTAAAATTCGCTGAACCTAAAATGAGCTCTGCTTCTTGCGCATGGCGTTTTAAAATCATTTTGCTATGACACTGCTCTCCTTGAGTATTACACCAACGTACTGTAATACCGGCATCGTTAAGCTCAGACGCAACTTGACGGTTGGGGATTCCATTCTTTTGACGACCAAATGCATCTTTATTTGGGTCGAGTAAAATCCGAAGTTTAACGCCACGGTTCTGCGCATTTTTTAAAGCATTGATAATTTGACGCTCAGACAAATAAAACATCGCCAAATCAATCTGATCATTGGCCTTTGCGGTATCCAACAAGTTGAGGGTTGCATCTAGGATTGCTTTTTCAGTCAGTACCTGTACCTGAGGCTGCGATGGATTTCCTGCAATTTCGCCTAGAATCACCATTGGTACATCGCCCTGAGACATATGTGCCACAGTTTGCTCTGTTTTCAAGACATCAATTGCGGTATTGCCTGTCACCAACAGCGCCACATTGGAATGTCGCGAACTTCCATCATGTGGATTCGCCGATGTGACCAAGGTTTTCCAACCTTCCGCTGTATCGACCACCAAAGTTTTGCGGTGATTCGCTTTGAAATTAAATAAGTTTAGATAGCTACGTAGGGTGATTTTTTCATCCCCAAACGGGTTTCTTAACCAACCACCGTCGGGATTATTGCCTGCATTTTGACAACAGAGATACCAAAAACCAGACCAAACGGGATTCGATGCACGGAGCGGACGTAAATCGGTTTCAATTACATCCACGCCTGCCTGACGTAATTTACGGTAATGCTCAGGTAATAGCCCACCATACACCGAGTTAATCGGGTCGGTAATGACTTTGATTTCAATATTCGGATGCAAGCTTCGCTTGACAATCAACGCATCGGTCAACTGACGAGTCAAAGCACGTTGTGATGCTTGAGATGTCCCCACTTCATCGTTAAACAAGAACATATCCAACACAATCGTGGTTTGTGCATCTTCAATCAGTTTAAACACTGCATTGAAAATATGATGATCTTGTTGCTGCTTGCCTTGTGCATCGATGTAGGTTTGATCTGCAATAAATTTGACATCGGCATGACGTAACTTGCCTGTATAGTCCAGCCCATCAGGTAGTGGTTTAACGCTATGGTAAATCGCGGACGTTAAATAAGTCAGAGCCAATAAACCCACCACGACACCGACATAACGGGTCGATGTCCAGTTGAGCTTTTGATGTAATTTTCGAAAGATACGCATAACAAAAAACCTAATCCAATATACTCAGACTAGGTTTTATTGTTTGATTTTTCAAGAGGATTTCTGTTGTCAATGTTTTGGTAACCTCTCCCTAACCCTCTCCTTAAAGGAGAGGGAGCACCTCCTCTTTACGGAAAAGGTTGGGTTGAAGCTTGAAATAGCACCTTAGAAACTAAAGTCCAGTCCAACTGTGAAGTTACGCCCCACTTGTGGAATGGTCGATAAGAAAGAGGTATGCGAATAAACCGTCTCATCTAAGAGGTTATTGGCTTTGAAATACACGCGATAATCATTGCCCTGCATATACTGACCATTATACGCCAAGCCGAGATTCACCATATTATAGCCCTCGGTTTCAGTCTCATAGCTTGCAATTCGATCTTGTTCAAACACATGGTAGTACTCTGCCGTTCCCGACAACGTATCACTAAAGTTAGCACTTACTTTTGTTCCTAAACGGCCAGCAGGCACCCGTGGCGCATTTTCATTGTCAATTTTGCCACGGACATAATCACCAAAGATACTCATTTTATAAACATCATTGAGAGCATAAGACGCTTCTGCTTCAGTCCCATAAAAACGCGCTTTGTCTTGAGTGTAGTCCACTAGACGGAAGTTTTCGTAACGGTCTGCAGTTTGAGCATAAATGTAGTTGTCATACCAGTTGTGGTAAACATGAACGTGATAATCAATTTTATCCGTATCGTAATGGAAACCTAATTCTAGATTATTGGACTTTTCGACATCGAGATTTTCATTGCCACGCTCGTAGGTATTGGTTGCAAGATGCTTACCATCGGCATAAAGCTCTTGCGCCAAAGGTAAACGCTCTTGATGTGATCCAACCAAAGACAGCTTATAGTTCGGTGCAAACATCCAATTCACAGCACTCGAATAGGACACGGCATAATCATCATAGTCTTTTCGATTGGACTCAATATCAATCTTCTGCTGATCGATACGTGCCCCTAACTCAAAATGAAAGTCATTCCACTGCTTATGTTCTAAACCAAATACGCTCCACTTTTGCGTCTTGGTCGGTTCTAAAATAGACTCTTCACCAGTGATATCTAGTTTTTGTTGATTGTACTGTACGCCAACCACACCTTCCCAATCTGCAATCGGCTGATGCACCATTTCTAGACGTGCATCATAACCTTTACTTTTAAAAGTGGTTGCAACACTATCACCTTCAATTTCATCATGTTGGTAGTCGGTATAACTAGCATGGGCACGTAACTTCTCAAACCCAGCAAACGGATTTAAAATTTCTGTACGGAAGTCATAACGCTCCGACTTTAAATCAACCCAAGGCCCTGCCTCATGTTCGTCATGTGCATGGTCGTGTCCTGAGTGATCATGTTCATCCGTATGTCCATGATTATCGCTCCCGTCACAGTGCAAATGATCCTCATGCGGATGACAGCTTTCATATTCATGGCTGTGCCCAGGTAAACCGTACTGATCTTGACGGTTGGTATAGGCGATACCTGCAAAACCACGCTCACCAATCCATGAACCGCCAACACTGACGGTTTCACCTTTAGCAAAGGTATTTCCAACACGACGTTCTTTTTCGAGTTCACCCTCATGTTCATGGAAATAGTTCGGCGCAATATAGTCATTCGCTTCACGCTTTGAACCTTCAACCCGTAGAGCAAACTGACTCCCCAAAGCAACCGTCGCCCCAGCACTGGCCAACTTTTCATCACTGCCAGAGTTGTAGCGTAATCCAGCCGTACCTTCTAGACCTTTTTCAGGCATGCGGGTTGGAATTTTTTGATCGGTGACATTCACCAAACCACCCACGGTGCCTGCACTGTATAACAGGGTTGAAGGGCCACGGATGATTTCAATTTGCTTGGCCAAAATCGGATCGACCGTCACGGCATGGTCTGGCGATAAAGTCGAGACATCAGCAGTTTCTGAAGCATGTTGTAAGACCTTCACGCGTGGGCCATCTTGACCACGAATCACGGGGCGGCTTGAACCTGAACCATATTGATTTGAATATACGCCTAGCTCATCGGCCAAAGCATCCCCAATGGTCGGTGCACGTTCTTTTAAGCTTTTTTGCTCGATGACCTGATCGGCGACTGCAAAATCAGCAGCGGTCTGAACGAGTGGATGTGCTTGGCTGGTCAACGTGTCAAGTTGTTGTGTTGTTGTGTCATCTGCAAAAACGGCAGGTGCGACCACCGCCAAAATAGAGAGCGTTATCAAATTTTTATGGAAAGCCATGGAACTCACTCAAGCGTACAATTTTTGAATATTGTTATAATATAACATTTCAAATTCATTGCAATAAAAAACATTCCAATCGTAGAAAAAAGATAAACTGCCCTATCCATCTAAGTCGATGCCAACGCCAACAGATCAATGCCCTTTACCATTTCACATGCCGTTCTCGCGCCCCCTTTAGCCAAACTCAGTGGTGACCGTTTACCGATTGCTGCCATTGCCATTGGCAGTATGACCCCTGATCTTTATCGACTGTTTACACAAGCCAATTCAAATACTACCCACTACTGGACTTCACTGATTCACCCCGATCTTTGGATTGGACTCAGTTTTTGTGTTTTGTGGTACGCGCTATTACGGCCCTGTTTTTATCGTTTTTTAGGCATTCAGCATGAATTAAGACTCAGCAATATGCTGCGTTTTTTTAAATTTTCGGTGGGCGTTATTCTAGCAATACTGCTCGGCACGGCTACTCATCTGTTATGGGACGGACTCACCCATGTTGATCACCGAACTTTGTTCGGACATGCGTTTTTAAGCCAGAAGGTCTCACTGTTAGGGCACTATTATCCGCTACACCGCATTTTACAAATTGGCACATCGGCACTGGCCCTCCCCTTGTTGGCATGGATGAGTTGGCGTTATTACCAAACCTATCGGCAACATTTTCCTGTCAGTTTAAAAATCAAACGCTTTGCGATGGGACTGTTCATACTGAGCCTTTTAGGCGGTTTAGTCAGTGTTTTGGACTATGCACGTTATATTCCCACGCAAGTTTGGAAGTCAGACCTGTATTATTTTACAGGGCGAAGTATTAATGAGTTTAGCCAAGTCGCTTTGCTGATTTTAATCTTTGGCTGCATTCTGTTTTTATTTTTAGATCGAGACTATCGTTTAGGCTGAATTTAGACCAACGCTTAAATGCTATTTCATACCTTTTTTAAGCTATACCTTGAGAGTCAATGTCCAAAGAGGCATAATCCTACCTTTATTTCTGGCGGTACGCTGTTTACGTATTCGCTACCTTTAGCCATATAGTTGGATTTTTAACGCCATGATGCGAACTCATTACTGCGGTTCTTTAACCGAAGCTCAAATTGATGAAACAGTAACTCTCTGCGGTTGGGTACACCGTCGCCGTGACCACGGTGGTGTCATCTTCCTTGATATGCGTGACCGTGATGGTCTTGTGCAAGTGGTTATTGACCCAGACACTCCTGAAGCATTCGCAACTGCGGACAAAGTACGTTCAGAATTCGTATTAAAAATTACAGGTCGTGTACGTCGCCGCTATGCAGGCACAGAAAATGCCAATATGGTGAGCGGTCAAATCGAAGTTCTAGGTAAAGAAATCGAAGTTCTTGCTGCATCAGAAACTCCGCCGTTCCCATTGAATGACGACAACACCAATATTTCTGAAGAAATTCGTTTGAAATACCGTTTCTTGGACATCCGTCGTCCTGAAATGTTAGATCGTTTACGTTTCCGTTCTAAGCTAACCAACCTAATTCGTAACTATTTCGAAGACAATGGTTTCTTAGACGTTGAAACCCCGATTTTAACCCGTGCAACGCCTGAAGGTGCACGTGACTACTTAGTGCCAAGCCGTGTTTCAAATGGTAGCTTTTATGCACTTCCACAGTCACCACAATTATTCAAACAATTGTTGATGGTGGGTGGTATTGATCGTTACTACCAAATCGCAAAATGTTTCCGTGATGAAGACTTACGTGCAGACCGTCAGCCTGAATTCACCCAAATCGACGTTGAAACATCGTTCATGAGTGACGATGACATCATGGATTTAATGGAAACGTTGACCGTTAAGATGTTCAAAGAACTTCTTGATGTTCAATTCGATAAATTCCCACGCATGACTTATACCGATGCTATGCGTGACTATGCATCGGACAAACCAGACTTACGTATTCCTTTGAAATTGGTTGACGTTGCAGACCTGATGCAAGAAGTTGAATTCAAAGTATTCGCAGGTCCAGCTAAAGATCCTAAAGGCCGTATCGTTGCATTACGTGTTCCGGGCGCAGGTTCACTACCGCGTAGCCAAATCGATGAATACACGAAATTTGTCGGCATCTACGGTGCAAAAGGTTTAGCATACATTAAAGTGAACGAGCTTGAAAAAGGCATCGAAGGCTTACAGTCTCCAATCGTGAAATTCATCGAGCCAATCGTGCTTGATCTCTTGAAACGTGTTGGCGCAGAAAATGGCGACATCGTGTTCTTCGGTGCAGACAAAGCTAAAGTTGTAAACGATGCCATGGGTGCTTTACGTATTAAAGTCGGCCATGACTTGAAAATGTCGACTTGCGAGTGGGCACCGCTTTGGGTGGTTGACTTCCCAATGTTTGAAGAAACAGATGATGGCAAATGGACCTCTGTTCACCACCCATTCACACTGCCTAAATCAAGCGTTGAAGATGTGAAGAATAACCCAGGTGCAGCACTTTCTGTGGCTTATGACATGGTGTTAAACGGTACTGAAGTCGGTGGTGGCTCACTACGTATTCATAACTTAGAAATGCAAAAAGCGATCTTTGAAGCTTTGGGTATTGGTGAAGAAGAAGCCGAAGAGAAATTCAGCTTCTTACTGAACGCATTACGTTACGGTGCGCCTCCACATGGTGGTTTAGCATTCGGTCTAGACCGTTTAGTGATGCTCATGACGGGTGGTGCTTCTATTCGTGACGTGATTGCATTCCCGAAAACCAAGACTGCTGAATGTCCATTAACGCAAGCACCTGCACCAGTTGAATCAAATCAACTACGTGATTTAGGTATTCGCTTACGTGAAAAACCAAAAGCTGAAGAAACTAAATAATCTTTAGATTTTGATTAAAGAAACCCTGCCATGTGCAGGGTTTTTTCATTCAAGGCAAGACCATCCATTCCATAGATATTTTTTCGCTTCAAATTTTCCAAAATTTCCTTTGAACTTTTGATCTATCACACTTACAGTGGGTCACGATAGTCTATATTTTATTGCAGCAGTGCTGGCACTGAATCACTCTATTGATTTATTCATTTATTTTGTTCTTAAGATGCTCATCTTTTTTTGATTTTATCTATCTTAGATTTTTAAGTCTCTTTGCAAAATTTTCTCTCATCTCATCTTTTAAAAAGATTCCTGAGTCAAAATATGGCTATTTATTATCTACTTAAAATCATCTCACTTTTTCCATTGTCCTTTTTACAATATATCGCACGCGGAATTGCGCACCTGCTTTATTATAGTGACTCTTCAATCAAGCGTATCACCACCATTAATCTGCAGTTGGCCTACCCTGAACTCGACCCAATAGCACTCCAGAAACGCGTTCATCTCAGCATTCAAAGCCAGTGTCAGACCTATATTGAATTTTTAAAATGTTGGGGAATGCCACCACAATACAACCTAGATTTATTAAAAAATATTCATGGGGAATCTGTTCTAACAGAGGCTTTAGCCAATAAAAAAGGCGTAATTGTGGTCATTCCACATTTTGGCTGTTGGGAGCTGTTAAATGCATGGTTAAATGTCTATACGCAACCAATGATTATGTATAAACCCTATAAAATTAAAGGGATTAACCGCTATATTTTAGATGCACGTCAAAAGTTTAATGCCACCCTTGTCCCCACCGATGAAACGGGTATCCGCAGTATCTTCAGACACTTAAAACAAGGTGGGCTGACGGTGATTTTACCGGATCATCTACCCAAACCTAGCGGGGGTATTTATTCATATTTTTTCCGGCAAAATACTTTATCCACGACACTGGTCTCTAAAATGGCAGCTAAAACACAATGCAATGTGATTGGATTAAGTTGTATTCGTAATACTGATGCAGCGGGTTTTGATGTTTACTGTACAGAGTTATCTCAAGATATTTTATCGAAAGATCTACAGCTATCTGTGGACAGTTTAAATCTTGCCATGCAAGACATGATTAACCAAGCACCTGAACAATATATTTGGTCCTATAGACGTTTTAGAAATTGTTATGGCAATATCAATGCTTATCGGATACAGCCACCAATGTAGGCTCCGCAAACCAGCACGTGATCTCAAGTAATTCGAAAACAATAATGTATGCTATTTCCTAGAGGCCTGAATAGAATACTTTTATTCATTTGAGATCAATTCTCAGCAGTGGCATAATAGCGCACTGTTTTAGATAAGTTGTGAGCAACCAAATGGCTATGCGTCCTGAAGTCCGTCGTCGCGGTATTGTGCTAATTGTTTTTGCAATCGTACAGTGGTTTTTCATGCGCTATATTTTAGACAATCAATTATTTAATTTAACAACCTATGACCGTATTGTCTTTTTTTGTGTAAGTAGCCTTGCGGGTGCTTTTGTCATTTTTGTCGGCTTAATTTATATGGTCTTGAAGGGAAATGCGGATAGAGATTAGGTACTTAGTTTAAAGTATAGACGCTTTAAATCAGCAAGATCGATTGTATAATCGGAGTGAATATATTTTTCATCACTTATCTGATCAGTTAACACAAAATTTAGATCACATTCAAAAATTTTTGCAAGTGATGAAAATACAGAAAACTCTGAGAGTTGTTCTGGTAACCAACTTATCCCCTTACAACCTGCCTTGCAAAAGATAATATTGGACCAGGCAGCACCACTTGGTCCAACGATAAAGTCAGCATGTTTAAATAATGCAATTTGTTCTTCAAAAGAATACTCTTCTAAATACACAGGCTGAAAACCTTGTTGAATAAAAAAATTTAAAATTTCATCTTGATTGTATTTTCTTAATTGAGCCGATTTTCTTGCGAGAAAAATTTTAGAGTATAAACTTTTCATTGAATTATCCGAATACATTAAAGTATTACGAATATCACTTAAAAATGATGCAGAAAAATGTGAATATTTAACCGAGGACAATTTATTTTTATTATTAAAAACCACATTATTTAGATTGTTAATATATAGTACCTCTTCCGCATAAACCTCATGATAGTTATTAACAAATACAATTGGTAAATCAATCTTTGCAGCTTTCAGCATTATATTGAGAATTTTCCTATACGACTCTATATTTTCAATCGATGCATCACAAACAATACAATCTACAGGATATTCATCAAGAACCTGATTGCTCAAGAATAATATTTTGGGTGAAATCTCCATAACCCAGTGATAATAATTAAAACAGCCATTACCTCCCAAAAAAAATATTTTTTTAAACTTAATTATTTTACGGTTTAAACGTATCAAGGCATAATTTGCATTGTGCATTCGTATAAATCCAGCAGAATAATCACAATACTCTAGAGGTACATCAACAAGCCGTTCAACAACAAGAGTATCACTATCCTGTAATAAAAAACTGGATGAACGTATATTCATCAGCACATTTTTAAAATGATATATTGACACTCTAGATTGAAAATAATGCACTTCAGATGCTTTATTTAATTTATCTATAATGGGTGAATAACTAATGCAAGCATGAGTCTCACAGGTATTTATCAGATAAGACTTATCTAACTGATCTAGCCAAACTATATTTTTCTTATAGATTTTTTTTAATTTAAGTAAAAGAAAGAAAAAAGCTGACACATTAAATTTCTTTCTTTCTACATAATTAATTAGTTTTTGACCCAACATACACTATAGCCCAGTTATCTTCCCATACTTTTTGCTAGATAAAGTAATAGGTACTTCATTCGAAGCCAAAAGTATAACAAATAACTTTTTTCTTTAGCTGGTCTTATTTTATACAACTTGTATACTTTATATTCAGCATAAGGAAATCCTTTACGATCCTTATAACTTTGTACAATATTAAACACTTCATCAAACATCAATGATTTGTTTTTACTCAAATTACTATCATGCATTCTATAACCAACTATAACATCGGGTATATAAACCAGTTTAGCTCCAGCTCCAGTCAATCTAAGCCACAAATCCCAATCTTCTACTTTTGTATTCTCATTATATCCACCAATATCTCTTAAATGATTAAGCTTAATCATTTGTGACGAGGCAGGAATATCATGTTGATGATAGAAAATTTCTTGAAAACTAAACTCTCTATATGATGCTTTTTTCACACTAACAACATGACTTTCATCATCAATATATTGGTGTGCTCCAAAAACTGCCGTGATTAAAGGATCCTTTTTAAATACATCGACTTGTATTGCTGTTTTTTCAGATAGCATAATATCATCAGATGCCACTATGCTAAAATATTCTCCTCTAGCAAGACTTAATCCCTGATTTAAGGTTCTACTTAATCCTCTATTCTCTCTAAAAATAAATTGGAAATGTTCAAAACGTTGCTCACAAGCCAATCGCATTTCTTCAATTATTTGGATTGAATTATCCTTCGACCCATCATCAATGACGATCAATTCTAAACGTGAATAAGTCTGATCAATCACAGACTGTATACTTTCCTTGATAAATTTTTCATGGTTATAACAGGGGATCATAACCGTGACTAAAGGTAGTTCTGTATTTTCCATTTCTAAAGCCTAAACTCATTACAAAGCTGAATTACTTTTTCAACATCTTCCAAACTCAGCGTTGGCCCCATAGGCAAGCTCATTACTTCATCATGAATCTTCTCTGAGATTGGATAACTCAAATCATTCCATTCTTTATATGCTTGCTGTTTATGTGGAGGAATTGGGTAATGGATTAACGTTTGTACGCCATTTTCTGCTAAATATTGCTGTAATATTTCTCGATTTCTTGAACGAATGACAAATAAATGCCAAACATGTTGGTCATATTGAGAGGCATCTATATTACTTAATGGCAATTCAATGAGAGGATTATTAATCTTCTCAAGATATAAACTGGCAATTTTACGACGATGTTCAACCTCTTGATCTAAGAATTTTAATTTAACATCTAACATTGCAGCTTGAATTTCATCTAGTCGACTATTCACACCGGGTACTAAATTTTTATACTTTTCATGTGAGCCATAGTTACGAAGAGCTTTTAGCATATTTGCCAACTCAGCATCATTCGTCGTAATCGCCCCCGCATCTCCTAGCGCACCTAGATTTTTGCCTGGATAGAAGCTAAAACCTGAAGCATCTCCCCAGTTACCCGCTTTTTTATGGGCTAATTGAGCACCATGACTTTGCGCCGAATCTTCTAAAACCAATAAATTATGTTTTTTTGCAATGTGCATAATGTCTGACATTGCAGCCAATTGACCATATAGATGGACAGGTAAAATCACTTTGGTTTTGGCTGTTATTGCTTCTTCTATTTTTAGTGGATCAATATTGTAGGTAGCGATATCAGGCTCAACTAAAACTGGCGTTAAGTTATTTGCTGTAATTGCTAAGATACTGGCAATATAGGTATTTGAAGGAACAATCACTTCATCACCATCTTGGAGTTTACCGAGTTCTTTCCAAGCACGTAAGGTTAAAACTAATGCATCCAGACCATTGGCTACACCAATTGCAAATTTAACTCCACAATAGTTTGCAAAATTTTGTTCAAATTGTTCAAGCTCGTTTCCGCCAATATACCAACCAGAATCAATAACACGCGTACAAGCCGTAATTAACTCTTCACGATACTGCTGATTAATATTTTTTAAATCTAAAAAGGGAATCATTCTTATATATAACCTTTAATGATTGCAGGGTTGCCTACCACTATTGCATTTGCGGGGACATCTTTAGTCACTACAGCACCAGCACCAATCAGTGCATTTTGACCAATACGAATTCCAGGTAAAATGGTGGCATTGGCCCCAATGCTTGCACCCTTTTCAACAGTCGTTTGAGAAAACTCTTCTGGATACTGCTTTGAACGGGGTTTTTTATCATTTGTAAACGTAACAGATGGGCCGATAAAGACGTTATCTTCTAATGTGATTCCATCCCATACATAAACACCTGATTTTATAGTGACATTGTTACCAATGATGACATCATTTTCAATGAGAGTATGCGCACAAATATTACAATTCTCACCAATTATAGCATTCTGTAAAATGACGCTAAATTGCCAAACTTTGGTTTTCTGTCCAATTTTTTGGGATTTCACGTCTGATAAAGGATGAATAAAAGGCTTTTGTACTTCTTTTAAAAATTCTTGATAATCACGAATATAATCAGATTCTGTAAAATGCTCACTTGCCAAAACAAGTAGAACACAGTCCTCCGAAAAATCATGCATTTCCCGCCAAATCAAACCTTCAATAAGTAAGCCCTGAGCAGGCGAATCTAATACAATTTCTTCCTTTTGATGACCATCATCTAAAATAAAGCGACAGCTCCCTTTTAAACAAATGGCCACTTGTTTTAAATTAAGATGTGCGTGAAAACCACGAGGCTTATCTACTGTATTAAAAATATAATATAAACGCTGAACGTCAAAGGGAATGGACTGATTGGACTCAATAGCCACTAACCCACCACGGTCATCACCAAAGTTCGGCAGATCAATTAACTTTACTAAACTCATTTTATTCATTTACCAAAGAAATCAGATATTGACCATAGTCATTCTTACTCATGCTCTGCCCAATGGATAAAACTTGTTCTTTGCTTAACCATCCATGACTAAGAGCAATTTCCTCTAGACATGCAACTTTATAGCCTTGGCGTTTCTCTAAGGTTTCTACAAATTGCGCCGCTTCGAGCAAACTTGCATGTGTACCTGTATCAAGCCATGCAAAACCTCGCCCAAGAAGCTCTACATTTAAATCACCACGCTCCAAATACATTTGGTTCACTGTAGTAATTTCTAATTCACCGCGTTCAGAAGGCTTAACTTGTTTGGCAATTTGAATCACCTCATTGTCATAGAAGTACAGCCCCGTTACCGCAAAATGAGACTTCGGATACTGAGGCTTTTCTTCTAGGGAAATTGCTCGTTGCTGCTCGTCAAATTCAACTACACCAAAACGCTCAGGGTCTTTAACTTGATAACCAAAGACTGTTGCGCCTTTTGCACGAGCAACGGCTTGTTTTAACATTGGCGTAAAGCCTTGACCATAGAAAATATTATCGCCTAGTACTAAACACACATTACTATCACCAATAAACTCTTCGCCGATAATAAATGCTTGTGCCAAACCATCTGGACTTGGCTGAATAGCATATTGGAGACGAACACCAAATTGTGAACCATCACCCAGTAAACGCTCAAAGCTCTCTTTATCTTCTGGTGTTGTAATAATAAGAATATCCTGAATTCCTGCCAGCATGAGCACAGAAATTGGATAATAAATCATTGGCTTATCATAAATAGGTAAAAGTTGCTTTGAAATACCTTTTGTAATTGGATACAAACGTGTACCCGAGCCGCCCGCCAGAATAATACCCTTTGTTGTTATTGCCATTATGCGTTTACACCTAATCTTTCACGTTGATAGCTACCATCTTGAACTCGACGGCACCAATCTAAATTATTTAAATACCATTCAACCGTTTTTCGTATACCCGTTTCGAAGGTTTCTTGTGGCATCCAACCGAGTTCTTTTTCAATTTTTGCCGCATCGATCGCATAACGCAAATCGTGCCCTGGACGATCTTTCACAAAAGTAATCAGTGTTTCATATTTCTGTCCAGTGGACTGAGGCTTTAGCTCATCCAAGATCTTACAGATCGTTTTTACGACTTCAATATTTTGTTTTTCGTTATGTCCACCAATATTATAGGTTTCACCAACAATACCTTCTGTCACAACCTGATATAAAGCACATGCATGATCTTCAACGAATAACCAATCACGGATTTGATCACCCTTGCCGTAAATGGGTAAAGGTTTCGTATCTAGAGCATTAAGAATAACCAAAGGAATCAATTTCTCAGGGAAATGATATGGACCATAATTGTTTGAACAATTCGTCACAATCGTGGGTAGACCATACGTACGCTGCCACGCACGAACCAAATGATCTGAACTGGCTTTACTTGCAGAATACGGTGAACTTGGTGCATAGGGCGTTGTTTCAGTAAATAAATCCGTAGTCCCCTCTAAATCACCATACACTTCATCGGTTGAAATATGATGGAAGCGAAAAGCTTCTTTTGCTTCTACGTTTAGGCTTAACCAATATTTTCGTGCGGCTTCCAATAAGCTATAAGTGCCCACAATATTGGTTTGAATAAATGCAGCAGGACCATCAATAGAGCGGTCAACATGCGATTCAGCAGCCAAATGCATGACTGCATCTGGCTGAAATTCCTTAAATATTTTTTCTAGTTCGACTTCATCACAAATATCGGTTTGGGAAAATTGGTAACGTTCATTATTATCAATCGATGTTAATGATTCTAAATTTCCAGCATAAGTTAATTTATCTACATTAAGTACTTGGTGTTGTGTATTCTGAATAATATGGCGTATTACTGCTGAACCAATAAAACCCGCACCACCTGTTACAAGAATGCGCATATCAAGCTATTCCTATCATTTCATCACATTTACATTTTGATTTGTTAAGTAAAATATCAAAGTATTCACTTTAACTGCTAGATCAGCTCTTATTTAAACTCAACACGCTTACCTACTAACGCATATTTGACTTGTTTCAATATACGTAAAATCTCAAGTTTGACTTTAGCCCACCCCTTTTTCTTTTGTTTTTTCATCCGACTTTTTCGCTCTGTAACTAAGTCACTTGAAAGCATCGTTTTCTTTTCAGGAAACAACATCATTTCTTGTATACATAATGCTGGACTTAACTGATGAACAGGTAGACTTCCCTCAAAAACAAATTTTTCAAACATAATATGATCTAAAGGAAGACTAACCCCTTCAGCAATATAGTTTAACAATGTTTCCGCACCCTTTAATGATAAAATATAGCCTGCCGTTCCATAGTTTTGACCTAAAAGTTGATATACTTTACGCGTGCCGTCCGCAATACTTACATAATTTGTACTTAAAAAAGTACGTTCAGCGAATGCTTCTAACTTAATAATATGCCAATCTGTTTGAATCCAATCACTATGATTTAAAAGCTTTTGAGCATTCTCTCCAAGGTAAATATCATCTTCAAAAATTGCCATATAGGGCATATTTTCATCAACAATTTTTTTCCACAAACTAACATGGCTCATGAGGCAAGCAATTTCACCATCAGTCAAACAACTTCTATCTACTTTTAGACCTAATGATTTTACAAATGGTAAAGCCGTATTGGGAGTCAATGCATCAAAGAATTCAAAAGCTACTTCTTTTTTATCAAATTCTTGCTTTATATGTTCTCGTCGCTGATCAGCTGAACTAAGGCTTATAACATAATTGCACATACATCTTACCGCTTATCTTGATTTTTTTGCCATAACATCAAATACTTGTCTAAGGTATACCCCAATGATGCTACTGCAAGAAATAAACCATACGCTCCACCGAGTATATCTCCTCGAATAATATATTCACGAATAAAAGAGAATATAGATCGGAGAACAACCATCAATAGATTAACTTGTTTTCCATTATTATATTTTTCAGTTGCCCAATCGTGGCTATAACGAATATTTTTTAATAGAAAATGATGTAAATCATCATTGGTTAAATGCATCAAATAACCATCTAATCTTTTGACAGGCACACCCTTTGAATCTAAAGACTCATGTACCTCTAAGCTGGAATATTGGAAATGTTCACGTGCATATAAACGAGCAAGTTTATCTGCATACCAAAAACGTTTCTGTACTTCGATACCACAAAATTGATTTACTCGAGCGACACTAAAAACCTTATCTGTTTGTACAGGTTGATTCAGCACATTCACAATCGCTTGTCTTAAAGGCTGATCTAATCGCTCATCAGCATCTAAGACGAGAACATAATCTCCTGTCGCATAAGTCTGAGCCAATTGTCTTTGCTTACCAAAACCCTGCCAATCCAAATTCACATGCCATTTCGCATTATATTTTTCAGCTATTTCTTTTGTAGAATCAGTACTGCCTGAATCTAAGATAATAATTTCATCAACAATATCAGATACTGTATCTAAACATGCTGCCAAATGTTTCGATTCATTTTTGAGTATCATAACCAAAGATAAGGTCGACTTTTTATTCGCTTTATCAATAGGTTCTAATAGTTGCTGTTTGTTATTCAGATCTAAAAAATTCTTTTCCGCTTGGTTATTTTTTAAATCGTATAAAATGGCATATTTATTAAACGTGTATTGTGTAAATAATAACGAGTAAACAAAACCATATCGACCTTTTAAAAACCGACCATCAACCAGATATTGTTTAATAAACGCCCAATTTGTATGCAATATAACAGAAACTATTGAAACATTTTTGCCACGTTGATGTCGATCAACTGCCCATGCTTTTGCATACTGTAAACGTTTATCTAGCCAAAACTGAGGTGTATCTGCCGTATGGTGTAGCATCGTTCCTTTCAAGGTTTTTGTTACTGCGCCATTCAGTTCAACTGATTCATGTACTAAATTATCATTATATTGAAACGTCTTCGGGTATAAGCGCCAATGGGCTTTTAATGCCCAATATGAATTATCAATTTCATGACCAAAGATACAATCGATTCGTTTAATACCATAAACTGTATTGGCAGGTGGCTGCGCAATCACCTCAAGAATGCTTTGCTTCAACTGAGGGGTGATTTCTTCGTCTGCATCTAGTGCTAAAACCCAGTCACCCGTTGCATAACTCTGCGCCAATTGTCTTTGCTTGCCAAAACCTTGCCAATTTGTATTTACGAACCATTGACCACCAGCAGATTCCACTAGTTGCCGACTATCATCAGTACTACCAGAATCAAGAACAATAAGCTCATCGATCCAGCCTTTTAAGGCAGGTAATGATATTGCTAAATTTTTCGCCTCATTTTTTACCATCATCACGACGCTTAAGCGGAATGGCCGAGGTTGTTGATTTAATACAAACGACATAAGATTACTGCCAAGCCTCTTTAATCCAATCTGATGGCAACACATAACGATACCATTTACCACCACCACCATTTACTGCATCAGGTGGGTTAATTTCCCCATGGAAAACAATAATTTTTGCACCTTCGGGTTTTACTGGTGCTTTAAAGTACGCCAAAGGTATTTTTTGCAAGCAATGATACTTATAACTTTTACACCAACTGTCAGGCCAGTAAGAGAGCTTTTTCTCTTGATCGACATACCAAGACAAATAAGCTTGCTCATTGCGGAACTTTTGACGAATTTCATCAAAATGCTCACGAAAATATGGCATCAATCCAGGAAAAGCACCCAACTTAAAACGGTAAACTGAACTATTCCCCGTAATACGCCAAGGACGCTTCCAGTCGTGAATAATCAGAAAATCCCCAGAATGGGTAAAGAAACTATCGATGTTATCAACAATCACGACATCCAAGTCTAAAAAGAGCGCATTGCCTTTTAAACCATAAAGATCTGGCTCAAACGTAGACAATTTATTCCAGCCACGTTCAGGGCTTCCCTCTGGAAGTGCTAATGGAGGAATAGGAAAACACTGTACAGCAGGATCAATACCATCGGTACGGTCCGTTAAACACACCATTTTAAAGTCAACAGTAGTGTGGCGTTTTACCATGTTATACAAACGATTAACGTAGTCCGAACCATATTTGGTCCCCCACTTCATACACAGCACAATATTCTGATTTTGTTGCTCTGTCGTATTTAAAACGTCATCATTTTCATGTACAGACATGCTTGAAACTACCGATCTACATAGTATTTTGCATCATAACATAGTCTCGGTTTGATTGAAGATTAGAGCCATAAAATCCCAAGTAATTACACGGTAATTAAACTGAAATGTATTGTTCATTTACGTGACATCTTGCTCCTGCACCGTATTATAAAATAATTCAGAATCAACAGAATGAAAATTACAGTGGTCGGTTTAGGCTATGTTGGACTCTCTAATGCTTTGATTTTAGCGCAGCAGCACTGTGTCACTGCATTTGATATCGATGAAAATCGTATTCACCAGTTAAATCAAAAAATCTCCCCAATTCAAGATAAAGACATCTCATTATTCCTAGAAAATGAAAATCTTCATTTTAAAGCAACGTCAAATAAAATAGATAGTTACATCAATGCTGAGGTTATTCTGATTGCAACGCCCACCAATTACGACACCATCACTAACCAATTTGATACTTCAAGTGTGGAGCAAGTCATTCACGACATCCAATTCACCAACCCGCTTGCGACCATCATCATTAAATCAACAGTGCCTGTCGGCTTTACACAAAGAATGCGCCAGCGATTTAACACAAACAATATTATTTTTTCACCTGAATTCTTACGTGAAGGCAAAGCACTTCAGGATAATCTTTATCCTTCTCGAATTATTATAGGAGAGCAATCGGAACGTGCAGAAACATTGGCTCAACTCTTTCTTAATAGTGCTACTAAGAAAGACTGCCCTGTACTATTTACTCACTCGACTGAAGCAGAGGCTATCAAATTATTTGCCAATACTTATCTCGCCATGCGTGTCGCTTATTTCAATGAACTTGACACCTATGCGCAAGTTTTTGATTTAGATACTCGTCAAATTATTGATGGCGTGTGCCTTGATCCGCGTATTGGAAAGTTTTACAACAACCCTTCTTTTGGCTATGGTGGATATTGCCTCCCTAAAGACACTAAACAACTTTTAGCAAATTATGAGCAAGTCCCAAGTAACTTAATTCAAGCGGTTGTAGATGCAAATAGGACCCGTAAGGATTTCATTGCTGAAACGATTATTCATAAAAATCCCAAAGTGGTTGGTATCTACCGGTTGGTCATGAAATCAGGATCTGATAATTTCCGCTCATCCGCAATTTTAGGGATTATGCGTCGAATTAAGGCGCAAGGCATTAAGGTGATTATTTACGAGCCAAATATTTCAGAAAAAAAATTTGCCAATAGTAAAGTTATTCACGATCTAAAAAAATTTAAGCAAGTAGCTGACTTAATTATTAGCAATCGTCAAACATCGGAACTAAATGACGTACAAAATAAACTCTACACTCGAGATATTTTCGGTATCGATGACTAAACTACAGAGCAACAAAAAAGGGCTCTGAAGAGCCCTTTTCCACCGAATTACTTATTTTACATAAGTTAACCAGTGTGCGTATTTCGGGTCTTTACCTTTAACCGCATTAAAGAATGTGGTTTGTATTTGCTCAGTGATTGGGCCACGCGTACCTGAACCGATTTCACGGTCATCATATTCACGAATAGGCGTCACTTCAGCAGCTGTACCTGTAAAGAATGCTTCATCTGCAATGTAGAATTCATCACGTGTAATACGACGCTCAACTACGTCATAGCCCAAGTCTTTTGCGATGGTAATAATAGTTTGACGCGTAATACCATCAAGCGCACCACCCGCGATATCAGGCGTATGTAACACACCATCTTTCACCAAGAATACGTTTTCACCAGAACCTTGACATACATAACCTTGAGGGTCGAGCAACATTGCTTCGTCATAACCTGAATGCGCTACTTCTTGATGAGCTAAAATCGACAAGGTATAGTTACCTGACGCTTTCGCTTTACACATCGTCACGTTTGGATGGTGATGGGTAAACGATGAGGTTTTCACACGAATGCCTTTCGCCATTGCTTCATCACCGAGGTACGCCCCCCAACTCCATGCCGCTACTACTGCATGAATCGTATTGTCTGTTGCAGCAATACCTAATTTTTCCGAACCAATAAAAATAATTGGACGTAAGTAGCAAGACGCTAATTTATTTTCACGAACCACATCAATTTGAGCTTGCTCTAGTGTTGCTTGATCAAATGGGACTTTCATTTGATAAATTTTTGCAGAGTTCAATAAACGCTTAGTGTGTTCTTTTAGACGGAAAATAGCCGTGCCATTCGGTGTTTCATAGGCACGGACACCTTCAAACACACCCATGCTGTAGTGCAAGGTATGTGTTAATACGTGAGTTTTTGCCTCACGCCAGTCAACCAATTGTCCATCTTGCCAAATAAAACCATCACGATCAGCCAAATTCATGACACACACTCCAAATTTATATACACAGTCATGTTACCCAATGCTCACGATTGAGCTTGGATCAATTAATCTTTGCCATAATTTGCAAACGATCACTCGGGTATCGCGCCAGTCCGCAGCATTTACTTGCATGGATTGATTCGCAAGGGCTAAACGGTGGCTCTCGGCTCGTTCACTGAGATAAGCTTGAATCAATGCAGTCGCATCGTCACTGGATAAGCAACTGGCTTTTGCGGCGTCTTCAAGGATTCGTACATTGTCGGAATAATGGGCAAGATCTGGATGAGATCCGCTCCATGCCAACACAGCATACTGTGCCATAAATTCGATATCGACGATACCACCTGCGTCTTGTTTTAAATGAAAAATTCCATCTTTTTGTTGTTCTTTAGAAGAACCCAAATGGTCTTTCATTTTTTGACGCATCTTCAGCACTTCTGCGCGTACGTTTTCCTCATCTCGTGGCTGCGTCAAAATCCGACAGCGCAATGCTTCAAACTTATCACGCAAACTTGGCTCACCCGCAATCGAACGAGCACGTACCAATGCTTGATGCTCCCAGACCCATGCATTTTTCAACTGATATTGCTCAAAGGCTTTTAAACTGGTGACCAAGACCCCCGCTTCACCCGATGGACGTAAGCGCGTATCGATTTCATAGACCCGACCATCAAGGGTCTGCGTGGTCATCAACGACATAAATTTCTGCGCAACACGCATTGCAAACTCGAACCCACTGATCGACTTCAGCCCATCGGTATCGGCTTGCTCATCCATATAATGAATAAAGACCAGATCTAAGTCCGAGCCATAACCAAGCTCAATCCCACCAACTTTACCATAGCCCACCACAGCAAATGCCAAATGATCAATCGAACAGCGCTGCCCTTCAACATCGAGCGGATAACCATGTTTTTTTGCCGTCATTTGATAGGCTAAATTTAAAGTCGTACTGACCGAAACTTCTGCAATATCGGTCAAAGCATCGGATACTTTCATCAACGGACTTTCAGCCAAGACATCACTGGCTGCAACCGCCAATACATTGGATTTTTTAAATAGGCGCAGCACACGCATCAAATCCTCAACGTCATCAAGCTCAATGCGAAGCAACTGTTGACGCAACGAATCTTCCAAATCTTGACGGCGCGGCAGCTCAAAGTCCATGGACAAAAATTCATCCAATAGCACTGGATAATGGGTCAATTCTTCACAAATCCATGGACTTACGGTTGCCATTTTCACCAAGCGCTGTAACGCCCCTTTACTCTCAATCAACATGACCAAATATACGGTGCGCCGCATCACAGACTCGACCAAAGGCATGAGGCGAAGCAGCGCGGCTTGCGGCTTATCTGACTGTAAAATCGCTTCAATCAAATGCGGCCAAAACATTTTTAAACGCTGTACCGCTTTTGCAGGCAGCTTTTTCAGCGCATGACCATTCCAAAATTCATGGATGAGATTTTTTGCATTCGCATCTAAGACTTCATTTAACCGCGCTTCTAACTGACTAAAACTTTCTACGAAAGGGTCATGCTCTTTTTCTTTAATTAAATGCTCAAACTGGTAAATAACTTTGGCGCGCTTTTGGTTTAAGTTCTCAATAAATGCATCCCAACTGACAAAACCCAAGGTGTCAATCATCCTTTGTCTGAGTTCTGGTTCTGTTGGCAAAGACTGGGTTTGTTGATCATTCAGAGCTTGAATGGCATGTTCTACACGGCGCAGAAATAAGTAGGCATCTTCCAGCTCACTGACCGCTTGACCATCCAGTAACCCCACTTCGCCCAAATGATGTAAGCTGACTAAACATTGACGGTCTTGTAATTCTAATTTTGCCCCACCATAAATCAGCTGAAAAACTTGCACAATAAATTCGACTTCACGAATACCACCCGCACCCAGCTTAATATCATCTTCGATATTACGGCGTAATACCTCGCGCTCAATCATGGCTTTCATTTCGCGCATGGCTTCAAAAGCGGTGTAATCAACATACTTGCGGAATACGAAAGGACGAGTCATATCCAACAACTCATCCCCCTCTTTGCCCCCTGTCACAATCCGCGCCTTAATCCACGCATAGCGCTCCCACTCGCGACCATGCTGGCTTAAATACTTCTCCAGCGCCGCATGACTAATGGCCAGTGCAGAACCATCGCCCCAAGGACGCAAGCGCATATCCACACGGAACACAAAACCATCAGCCGTAATATGGTCCAACAAGTAAATGAGCTTCTGCCCCCACAAAATACAGAACTGTTGTACATCAATGCATTTACGACCATCGGTTTCACCTTGCTCATCAAAAGCAAAAATCAAGTCGATATCACTGGACAGATTCAACTCTTGTGCACCGAGCTTCCCCATTGCAACCACAATTAAATCTTGAATTTTATGGTTATAGCCCAGAGGCTGACCATGTTTAGCCACCAATGGCGCTAAGGCAAATGCTTTTGCCACACAAATAGCCGCATCGGCAAAATCCGATAACTCCCGCGTCAGCGTCATCACATCGATCAGTTGATTGGCATCCTGCCAAATCCAGCGAAACATTAAACGCGCACGTAAAATTCGGATGGTGCGCATCCATGTTGTTTCATCACTGATCTCTTTTAAGCTGTTTTGAACGACATCGAAAATTTGTTCGGTGGTCAATGGCTGAGAAAATTGATCAATTGCATAATCTTGTTCAAGATAAACCTGATGTATAGATAGGACTTGTTCCGCATATTGACTTGCGCGCAATGTCTTTTGCAATTGCTCAGCATTCATGATCGACTCTTTCGCATTGTTTTGGTTATTTATAACAGCAGATCATGAGATTAGGCGAATTATTTTATAAGAAAAGTATGATTATTCACTAAATTCTTGCTGGGATGTCGCGAGTGACAATGCTTGATGTGCGCTGTTCGAACGTGGCAGGCTAACGATAAAAGTTGAACCGACACCTTCTTTGGATGTGACTGAAATTTCACCTTTATTTAAGTCAACAAAACGCTTACACAGTACCAGACCTAACCCCGTACCTTTCTCCCCAGCTGTCCCCTTAAAACTAATGGTCAGCTTCGGTTCAAACAAAGATTCGATTTGCCCCAAGGTCATACCTAGACCCGTATCTTGAATATAGATATCGATAAAGTCTTCACGTTGTTTGGCATCAATCGTCACAACACCTTCGCCGTGCATATGGGTAAACTTCAGCGCATTTGAGACCAAATTTTGGATCACAGAGGTCACCATATTGATATCTGCAAAAATTTTTAAATCATCGGGGACACGGTCAATCAGTTGAATATTTTTATTGATGGCCAACGCATGCAACACATCAAAAACGATTTGAGAGGACTGCTTAAGCTTGTAATGGATGGGGTGATAAACAAAACGTCCGCCCTCTGCCATCGCCCAATTCAATAAACTCTCTAACAAGCTATAAGTCGATTGCGCTGTATCATGCAGATAATCTGCAATACTTTGCACACCAGACTCATCCAAACTTTTGCGCTCTTCAGCCAACACCTCAGAAAAACCAATTAAGCCATGAAAAGGCGCCCTTAAGTCATGTGCAATAATTTGGAAAAATTTGGTTTTACTGACATTCATGGCCACTTGTTGTTCATATAACTCTTTGAGCTCCGCATTTTCCATGCGCAAATGCAGCAGGTTAAGAAAACCAGAGGCTAGTTCATAGACATTTTCTACAGCATCTTGCGTAAAAGCGTCCAACTGTTCATCAAAGAAAATGACCTGCCCCACAGATTTATCCGATGCCTTTAAATCCAATGCGATGATACGACGGTGTTCAAATCCTAGCGCAATGACCTGCTGAGAAAGACGATGATAATGGCGATGGTGAGCATCAATCGTGATATCACCTTCAAAATGGGTAGAAAAATTGGCTTCAGCGGGTAACTGAAAAGCATTGAATGCATGTTTGCCCGCATACCAGCTATAGGGTTCATTGCTAAACGTTAAAATTGCGGCATGTGCACCTAAAATTTTTCGCGCAAATTTGAGAAAGCTTTTAATTTTATTGTCATTACTGTTCACGCCCAACAACAAAGATAAGTGACAAGCACTTAACTGTTCTGTATCAGACCCGACATCTAGCAATTGAATACCCATTTCTGCCTCATCTTTTGTGATTTTAGCGGCACAAACCCATTATTTATTCTATGTATTAGCAAATTTTCACTATTAAAACAATATAAAAATACAACAATACGATGATGGCATTTAACAAAAAAATCAATTATGTCAGACTTTTATCTTGTGACTGGTTTTACTTTTTGAAAAATTCTTATTTATCAGAAGGATTAAAACAAAATCTTGGATGTATCACATGAAGCAAATAATCCATCAGACCTACACTGGACATTCAATTGTTTTAAGCCATCTGTAACGTTTTACGGCGATTTGATTCAAATCTTAAATTACAGGCAATAAAAAACCCAAGACTGAATATGCTTGGGTTTTTTAATATCTTGGTCCCGAGGGTCGGACTCGAACCGACACGTCATCTCTGACAGCGGATTTTGAGTCCGCCGCGTCTACCAATTTCACCACCTCGGGAAGGTGTTGATGCGTATATTAAACTTTTTGAAAAACTTGTCAACGCAAGTTGGTAATGATTGGCTATTTTTAAGTCATATTTGATTTTTTAGCTTTATATTTGTGCAATTTCAGCGTTTTTATATAAAAACGCATATACTAAGTGCAATTTTGACCTCCCTTATTTTGACGCTGCTTTCCCATCATGCAACTTTCTGATTTTAATTTCGACCTCCCCGATGAACTCATTGCCCGTTATCCTTTAGATACACGCAGTGCTTCTCGACTGTTACACCTCGATGCTCAAGGTCAGCATCATGACTTTCAATTCACCGACATTTTAGATTTGCTCGATGCAGGTGATTTACTTGTCTTAAATGACACCAAAGTGATGAAAGCACGTCTCAAAGGCAAACGTGCCAGCGGCGGAGCCGTCGAAGTTCTGGTTGAACGCATGCAAGATGCATTTATTGCACACTGCCACATCAAAGCCAGCAACACACCCAAAGCGGGCGCTGAGCTCTTTATTGGCCCAGATGCCGTTAAAGTCACGGTGCTAGGTCGTCATGAAAATTTATTTATTGTGGAGTTCTCGCAGCCAATTTTAACGGTGCTGGATTTATACGGACAACTTCCGATCCCTCCTTACTTCAACCGTGAAGCTGAAGCCATTGATACCGAGCGTTATCAAACGGTATTTAATGATCCAACCAAGTTAGCCAGTGTCGCTGCACCTACTGCAAGTTTACACTTCGACCAAAAGCTGTTGGATCAACTCGAAGCCAAAGGTATTCAAAAAACTTTTGTCACTTTACACGTGGGTGCTGGCACCTTTCTGCCTGTACGTACCGATGACATTGCCAATCACATTATGCACAGTGAGTGGTGTGATGTTCCAGAGCACGCCGTTGAGCTGATTCACCAAACCAAAGCTCGTGGCAACAAAGTTATCTCTGTTGGGACAACCGCCACACGTGCCGTAGAAAGTGCGGCTCAAGCGCATCAGGGTGAACTCAAAGCTTGGACGGGAGATACTCAAATTTTTATCTATCCAGGTTATGAGTTTAAAGTGGTGGATCGTCTTATCACCAACTTCCATCTGCCTGAATCGACCCTCTTAATGTTGGTTTCAGCGCTGTCAAATCGTGATAATATTTTGGCGGCTTATCAACATGCGGTGGCCAACCAATATCGCTTCTTTAGTTATGGCGATGCCATGTTAGTCGACCAACTTCAACCCAAATAAGAACCTCATATGCCTATCGATACGATCAAACACTCCATTCATATTCGACGTAAAAAGAATAAAGTTGTGTTTGATAATATCGATAGGCTTTGGGACATCGGTCGAGGGGCAGATTCGGCACAAGATATTCTTGACCGACTGCATCCTTGGAATGCCCCGATTACCCTGAGATTTGAAAATGTGCTGCCTATTCTGCTTGGAATAATCGGCATTTTTTTTATTGTGCCAGTGTTCTTTGTCGGAGAGCACATTTGGACCTTATTCAGCTTTTTATTTGGCTTAGGCTGTCTGCTTTGGGCCTATTTAAGTTATGAGCAAGATGATCCACTTGAAGAGGTCACTGACTATCTCGAAAAACAAATTATTCATAAAAAATACCAGCTCAACGAGTTTACCCCTCCACAGCATATTGGCGTAGTGCTACAACCTGCATTTTTTATTGCCCATCTCAAACAGCTGTTTCCAATTTTTAATCAAGGCACCATTAGTAATGATATTCCTTACTACGCCAGTACTACTTGGCAGGATGAAGCAGGACAACAACATCAGGTTTTGCTGTTTCAATATCATTTTGTTGATGAAATTCGCGTGCGTGATAAAGATGGCAATGAGTTAAAAGTCAAAGAAGTGCATAAAGACTTATGGGGATGTTTTGTCTTTGAAGTACCCACGCAAGGACTCGCAATTACCGCATACAATAAAAAATTTTATTATCCTTATAGTTTTCCATGGCATAGCAGTGATATTCAGATTAACCAGAAACTCAAATTTTTTGGTACTGACCAGATGCAGATGGCAAAACTCCTTTCCCCTGCATTTGTGCTGCGTACTGCCGATTTTTTCCGTTCCCGGGAAGGCGATTTACTTTTTCATCCTGAAAAAAATATCTTGTGCTATATCAGCCCACAAAACCTGTTTGAAATATCCAGCAAAGCAAAAAAAATCAATGACATTTCGACATTACGTGGACACTTACGCACTTTTAAATTACCTTATCTAGAGCGCTTAGAATCTGATCTAACGCAATTTTTAAAATAATGACATTTTGCTGTTTGAGGACTGTATGGGGCTATTGATTTTCTTATTGATTATTATTGCAATCGTGTTTGGCGTAATCGTCATTCGCAATAATATTGTGCGACACCACAATGCAACCATTCGCGCATGGTCGGATGTAGCAACCTATGAGCGTCAGAAAATAAAAATTCTAGATGGCTTAGAGCCTCTGGTCGAACAATACTCCAACTTTGAAAAAGGCACCTTGGAAAAAGTCACTGAGCTCCGTCAGAACATTCTCAACCTGAACTTAAACAATACAGATGTCAATCAGTTGCAGCGTATCGAAGCATTGAACCAAGAGCTGATGCGTAGCCTCAATGTCGTGGTCGAAAACTACCCTGAACTCAAAGCCAATGATATTTATCTAAAGATGATGAATGAAATTGAAGAGCAAAATGAAAATGTCGGGGCTGCGATCAGCATCTTTAACCGCAATGTCGAACTGTTTAACAACCACATTCAAATCTTTCCGAACAACATTGTAAACACCATGACTGTCGGTAAAAAAGCTGTGCGTCCATTCCGTGACGCTGCTGCGCTGCAAAATTTTGATTACCGCCCCAATTTCAACTAAAAGATCGCTTTAACACAAACAACAAATCCAAGGCACTCACAATGAGTGCCTTTTTAACTTCTACGTTCACAACCTCGTCCATGCAATCAACTCTTTTCATCCTAATCACGACTCACTCGCCACCATGACATAAATTCAAACCGAAACAGCCCTTACAGCACACCACCCTGCTCCGAAAAGCTTTGCGTTAAAAGTGTTACAACACTGGTGTTTATTTGCATAATCAAGGAAAATAGCCTCCTTTTAGCGGCGAACTGTTTTTTCGCTCTTGCACTGCAAGCAAAGCAGTGCTTTGCTCTTGTTCAGGATATTTTATGAAGTTTGAAAAATTAGGTCAGTCGGGTCGCGCCCGTCGTGGTCGTTTAACTTTAGAGCACGGTGTGGTTGAAACCCCTGTGTTCATGCCTGTCGGTACTTATGGTACGGTGAAAGGCATGCTCCCGCGTGATATTGAAGACATCAAAGCGCAAATTATTTTAGGTAACACCTTCCACCTTTACCTACGCCCTGGCCTTGAAGTGATTAAAGAGCACGGCGGTCTGCATAAATTCATGAAGTGGGATAAGCCCATTCTGACCGATTCAGGCGGCTTCCAAGTCTTCAGTTTGGGCGCGATGCGTAAAATTAAAGAAGATGGCGTAACGTTCCGCTCTCCAATTGATGGCTCTAAAGTATTTTTGTCTCCAGAAATCTCAATGGACATCCAACATACATTGAACTCAGACGTCGTGATGATTTTTGACGAATGTACGCCTTATCCTGCAACGCATGAAGAAGCGCAAAAGTCGCTACAATTGTCATTGCGTTGGGCAAAGCGTTGTAAGACTCAGCATCATGATGTGCTTGAAAATAAAAATGCGCTCTTCGGCATTATTCAAGGCGGTATGTATGAAGACTTACGTGATGAGTCTTTAAAAGGCTTGCTTGAAGTGGGTTTTGACGGTTATGCCATTGGTGGTCTATCGGTCGGTGAACCAAAAGAAGAAATGATCAAAGTGCTGGATTATCTTCCAGAGAAAATGCCAGCAGACAAACCGCGCTACCTGATGGGCGTGGGTAAACCTGAAGATATCGTGGAAGGCATCCGCCGTGGCGTCGATATGTTTGACTGTGTCATGCCTACACGTAATGCCCGAAATGGACATTATTTTGTGACCGACGGTTTAGTACGTATCCGTAACAGTAAATACCGTCATGATCAAAGTCCACTTGACCCACACTGTGACTGTTATACCTGTACCAACTTTACTCGCGCGTACTTATTCCATTTGGAAAAATGTGGCGAGATGCTAGGTTCAATGCTGGGCACTATTCACAACTTACGTTACTACCAACGTTTCACTCAAGACATTCGTGATGCATTGGATAATGATCGCTTTGATGCCTTTGTTGAAGATTTTTATGCACGTCGTGGTTTAGAAGTTCCACCTTGCCCCCAAGATTAATTGTTGTGAGCATTTGCGCTTGGTAAAAAGACAAGGTAAATTGCAGAACAAGTCTATTTATGATCAATTCGTTGGTCACCGTTTTTTTAGTTTAGGAATTTGAAATGAGCCTTTTTATTTCTACAGCTCACGCAGCGGGTGAAGCTGCACAACAACCAAGTATGGTCGCAAACTTATTGATGATTGCTGTTTTTATTGCAATCTTCTATTTCTTAATTTGGCGCCCTCAAGCAAAACGTGCCAAAGAGCACCGCTCTTTGGTTGAAAGTCTTGGCGTAGGCAGCGAAGTAGTATTTGCTGGTGGCTTAATGGGTAAAATCACTAAACTCGAAGGTGACTTTGCAGTGGTTGAACTGAGCCGCGGTGTAGACGTAAAAATTCAACGCGCAAGTGTGATTTCAGTTCTTCCTGAAGGCACATTAAATAACCTTTAATCAAAAAAATTAGTCGTGCATCCGCACGACTTTTTTCATTTTAAGAAGAAAACAAATGCGTTACCCAGCATGGAAATATCTACTGATTCTCGTGGTTTTGACGATCAGTACATTATATGCCCTGCCTAGTTTGTATCCGGATGAGCCTGCGGTTCAAATTTCTGGTGCCAAAGCTGGTACCCAAATTGACCAAAGCATCGTACAAAAAGCAGAGCAGATTTTAAAATCTGAAAGTATTTCAAGCCATGACAACAGTTTTAGCAATAATGCTGCACTGTTACGTCTTGACTCTAGCGAAGCACAATTAAAAGCCAAAGAAGCGTTACGTCGTGGCCTTGGTGATGACTATGTTGTCGCGTTGAACTTGGCACCAACCACGCCAGAGTGGCTACAAAAAATTGGTGCAAAACCAATGAAGCTCGGTCTGGACTTACGTGGTGGTGTTCACTTCTTATTAGAAGTGGATATGGATAAAGCAATTGCTCAACGCATGGAAACCTCTGCGACTGATTTACGTCGTCAGTTCCGTGACAACAAGATTAAATTTAACAGCCTTGCATTAAACAACAACACCATTACCGTTCAGTTCGCCAACAACGATGATCGTACTGCGGCTCAAGACTACTTACGTAGTAATGGTAATGAGTTTAATCAGCAAGCGGTCGCAACTGCGACAGGTTCAACCTTACGCTTAACCTATACCGATGTTCGTCGCCAAGAAATTCAATCTTATGCGGTGAACCAAAACTTAACCACTTTACGTAACCGTATTAACGAGTTAGGTGTGGCAGAAGCATTGGTACAAACACAAGGTAGTAACCGCATCGTGGTTGAGCTTCCAGGTGTTCAAGACACTGCTGAAGCAAAACGTGTCTTGGGTCGTACAGCAAACCTAGAATTCCGTTTGGTCTCTGACCAAAATGATCAAGTGATTGACCCTTATACGGGTAAGAGCAATGGTCAACCACTGCCACCAGGAACCGAACTTTTTGCATATCAGTCTTTAGACAGCGGACGTGAATTACTTTTAAACCGTAACCGTATTTTAACAGGTGAACGTGTTCAAAACGCATCAAGTGGATTTAGCCAAGACACTGGCGGTGCTGAGGTAAACATTACCTTAGACACAGCAGGTGGCAAACTAATGTCAGACGCAACCCGTAATGCGGTAGGTAAGCGTATGGCAGTGTTGTTCATTGAAAATAAACAACGTATTAGCTATATCACAGATCCTGCGACTGGTGCGCAAACCGAAGTCCGTACACCCTATGCAGAGTCTGTCGTGATTAACGCTGCAACTATTCAAGCAGTACTCGGCTCTCAATTCCGTATCACGGGTCTAGATTCACCTCAAGAAGCGTCTGAACTTGCACTAATGCTACGTGCCGGTGCACTTGCTGCGCCAATGTACTTCGTTGAAGAACGTGTAGTTGGTCCAAGCCTCGGTCAAGAAAACATTGATAAAGGTGTTTTATCAACTCAAATCGGTTTCTTACTGGTAGCAATCTGGATGGTAGTCTTCTTCCGTCTCTTTGGTTTAATTGCTAACTTTGCCTTGATCTTCAACTTAGCCATGATTCTAACGGTCATGTCTTGGATTGGTGCTTCCCTTACCCTGCCGGGTATTGCGGGTATTGTGATTACCATTGGTATGGCGGTCGATGCCAACGTCTTGATCTGTGAACGAATACGTGAAGAAATGAAGTGGGGAGCATCGCCCAAACAAGCCATTGTGGCGGGTTATGACCGTGCTTATAACACCATTTTCGACTCAAACTTAACCACGTTCTTGGTTGCGTTTATCCTATTTGCTATCGGTACAGGCCCAATTAAAGGCTTCGCTGTGACCTTAATGATCGGTATTGTCTGCTCTATGTTTACTGCTATTACAGTAACACGTGCGATTGTACAGCTCATTTATGGCAAAAAACGTAACTTGAAAAAGTTGAGCATATAAGGAGATCGATGATGACTGATGTGACTCAACAAGATTCAAAAAAATACGGCCGTCCAGATGATGAACGTGTGATTGATTTTATGAAGATTGCGCTGCCTGCAGCCATTCTTTCTATTGTCTTAACCATCGGCAGCCTATTCTTTATTTTCACTAAGGGTCTTAACTTAGGTTTGGATTTTACTGGTGGTATTTCTGCCGAATTGAACTATAGCAAACCAGTGAAGTCAGCCGATGTCTCTGCTGCACTGACCAAAGCTGGCTTTCATGACCCTGTGGTACAAACCATTGGTTCAGATCGTGATTTGATTGTGCGTATGCCTGTACAAAAGGACACAGCCGCAGAAGACTTAACCAAAACCATCACCCAAGCTGTACAGCTACCAGGTAACTCAGCCTCAGTCAACAAAGTTGATGTGGTGGGTGGACAAGTCGGCAATGAACTCTACATTCGCTCAGCGGGTGCTGTGGCTTTAGCGTTACTGCTGATGTTGGTCTACGTAACGATTCGCTTTGAATTCAAACTGGCAATGGGTGCGGTACTGTCTTTGTTCCATGACGTGGTGGTCACCATCGGTATTTTTGCCATGATGCAGTGGCCATTTGACTTAACCGTCTTAGCAGCAATTTTGGCTCTGATTGGTTTCTCACTGAATGACAACATTGTCGTTTCGGATCGTATTCGTGAAAACTTCCGTAAGATTCGTGGCGCTTCTCCTTTAGAGATCGTTAACATTGCTTTAACTGAGACCCTACGTCGTACCATTCACACCTCAATGACTTTATTGTTGGTGGTGATCTCAATGATGCTTCTTGGTGGCGATGGCCTTAAATGGTTCTCTGTTGCAATGTTTGTGGGCGTCTTTGTGGGTACCTACTCTTCAATCTACATCGGTACAGCTTTTGCTTTATGGCGTGGCTTAAATCGTCAAGACTTCATTGTTCAAGTGAAGCCTGAGTTTGAAGAAGAAAATGAAATTCCATAAATACTTACCCTAGTGTAAAAAAAGCCTCTCAATCG
Source organism: Acinetobacter sp. (assembly GCF_036666595.1). Classification (GTDB taxonomy): domain Bacteria; phylum Pseudomonadota; class Gammaproteobacteria; order Pseudomonadales; family Moraxellaceae; genus Acinetobacter. Next base: position 75,618 of record NZ_JAVWVO010000010.1, read on the forward strand.
AGAGGCTTTTTTATGTCGGTGTGAAGGTGTTGTACCAGCTCAATCTGAGGCAACGCATAGCCACGACAGGACTGCTCTGCCCGCCAAGCCACGGTCAACATCACATCTCCCAACTCAAAATTCTGGTAGGCAAAACTCCCAATCAGCGAATGACTACACATGCCGCCATTATGCGTTGGGTGTGCTTGGGTATTCAGTTCATTTAAGTTTAAACGAATGCCTAAACCCGAGGCTTTAAGCACAGCTTCTTTGGTGGTCCAGACTTTAAACCAGTATGCTTTGTCCTGATCAACCTGTTGCCACACGCGAAGTTCCTCTACGTGAAAAGCATGTCTAGCCAAAGCCTCAAAGCGTACTTTTCGGCTTAATTCTTCCACGTCCACGCCGAGATCCTGCACCCGCCCACTCGAAGCTAAAGCATAGTAATTTTGGCTGTGACTATGATTGAAATGAAAGGAAGGTTGATCAAGTAAATAAGGTTTACCGGTCTCGCTCAGTGCAATGGAGCGATCATCGACAACCATCTGCCGTTGTTCGGATAAGCATTGATTGCGATATTGATAAATGGCTTGTTTTCGCTGCGTAATTTGCTCAACACGTGACAGGCTGTGATCCACCTGCACAATGTCCTCAATCTTTTTCAGCTCAACACGTATTGTCCTTGTCACTTTGCCTTCCTGTCATGGTTTCATGCATCATAAAATAAAAAAGCCCAAAGATCACTTTGGGCTTTTCAGCATCAAAACCTAAATGCCTGATTAGCGTTTGAATTTCTTCTCAGCTTTCTTAAACTTCTGAACATAACGACGCTTACGTGCTGCTATACGCTCATCCACCTGTGACTTACGTCCTTCAAATGGGTTTTCAGAGGTTTTAAACTCAATACGTACTGGCGTACCTTCAAGTTTGTACACTTTACGGAATACGTTTTCTAAATAACGACGATAATCCGCAGGGGTTTTATCAACTTTGTTACCATGCACCACAATCGTTGGTGGATTTTGTCCACCCATATGTGCATAACGCATTTTAATACGGCGACCACCGACCATTGGTGGTTGGTGTGCATCCGTAGCATCACTTAAAATTTGTGTGATTTTTGCAGGTGAAACTTTCAAATGTGACGAGTCATAAGCACGGTGAATCGATGGATATAAATCACCTACACCCGTACCATGCAATGCAGAAATCAAATGCACTTTCGCCCAAGGAATAAAGTCAAAGCGACGATCAACATCCAACTTACATTGTTTACGATCATACTCGGACATATTGTCCCATTTGTTAATCGCAATCACCATCGCACGGCCCGCTTCAAGCGCGTAACCAATCAAATGTAGATCTTGCTCAACCACACCTTCACGTGCATCAAGTACAACCACGATAACATGCGCATCTTTAATAGCTTGGAGTGTTTTCACAATTGAGAACTTCTCAATCATTTCATCGACTTTACCTTTACGACGCACACCTGCAGTATCGATTAAGGTGTACTGACGGCCATCACGTTCATACGGAATATAGATCGAGTCGCGGGTTGTACCAGGTTGGTCAAATGCAACTACACGCTCTTCACCCAATAAACGGTTCACTAGCGTCGATTTACCTACGTTTGGACGACCAATAATCGCTAAACGTAAACCTGTGTTCTTGTCGTGTTCATCTGCATCTTCATCTTCAGGCACACTTGAAAGCACATCTTCAAGCATTTGCTGTACACCGCGACCATGGCTCGCAGCCACTTGCATGGGTTCGCCCATACCCAACTTGTAGAATTCAACAAGTGCAGCTTCGGCATGTACACCATCAACTTTGTTCGCCACAAGGTAAACTTTCTTACCCAGTGTACGCAGCTCACGCGCAATTTGCTCATCAGATGCGAGCAGACCTGCGCGTGCATCGACTACGAAGACAATGATATCAGCTTCATTGATGGCTGTTTTAGACTGTTCCGCCATGTAAGAGTCGATACCGCCTTCATTTTCGCCAATACCACCAGTATCAACCACAATGAAAGACTTATTTTGAAATACGGCATCACCATATTTACGGTCACGAGTCAGACCGGCAAAGTCAGCAACAAGCGCATCTCGGCTTTTGGTGATCTGGTTAAATAGCGTTGATTTTCCGACGTTCGGACGACCAATGAGCGCAATTACGGGTTTCATAGATTAACCTTTATTCAAGATCAGCCAGTGAGACTGGTCTGAACATCAGAAACTGGAAGAAAAATTAGGTGAAAAACCTGAATAAAAACTCGGGGTTTTGACTAAGCAAACACCCCGAGGAATTTAAAAAATACGAATTTCGACTAGTTTAACATAAGTCGAACAGAATTAACGATTCTGCCAAATGCTTAATGCACCCTTTCGTGTCGCAACATAGAGCTGATCATCAATCACACGTAAAGTACGCACTTCGCCAGACGTCTTAGCACGACCGATCAACTCACCTGTCGCAGGGTTCAGCATGTGCAATACGCCATCTAGATCACCGACGATTAGGTCTTGGCCTAACATCACAGGATTACTCAATTGGCGGTTCAGCAGGCTGTCATTTTCCCAAAGCTTTTGACCCGTGCTAATTTCATAAGCCACTAACTTGCCGTCAGTTTGCGCCACAAATACACCATTACCCACCACTTCAGGGCGCTGCGTACTGCTTGAGTCTTCACTCCACACTACTTGCTGTGAAGCCAAATCTGTCATGGTCACTTGACCTTGATAGCTGGTCGTAATCAAGTACTGACCTGCTACTACAGGATCACCATCGACATCATTCAAACGTTGAATATCCGAACGACCATCCGACACTGCCACACGGCGCTGCATACGTGGTACACCTGTAAGCACATCTAAAGCATAGACATAGGCATTAGCTGAAGAAATCAGCACTGTACGCGCATCGACAGGAACAGGCGCTGCATTACCACGTAAGCTAAGTTGTACATTCGGTAAGTTATAGGTCCACACTTGCTGACCTGTTGCCAAATCATGCGCAAAAACAGTGCCATCATTACTTACAGAAATAACACGACCAGCTTGAATCAACGATGGCGCAAGAAGTGCACCCGTTAATTGTGCTGTCCATTTTTGCTCGCCAGTTGCCTGATCTAAAGCAAACAACTGACCTTTGGCGTTACCTACAATGACATGACCATCGGCAGCCTCAACACCTGAACTCAAGCCTGCTTTAGATACTTCTTTCTGCCATAGTTTTTGTTTACCTTGATATGCCGTCACTAGACCTTTAGGGTCAAGTGCAAAAACTACACCGTTGTCTGCATCTAAGCGTAAACGTAAAGGATCAGCAGTCGAAGTTGAAGACACACTTTGAGAAAATACAGGAGTCAGGGTTTTCGCCTGCGTCAGTTTTGGAAGTGGATTCGGCTTAACTTCTTCTACTTTTCCGCTACTTGCACAACCCGCAAGTGCTAAAGTTAATACGGTTAATGCGCACGAAATTTTGTATTTTCTATTCATTCAGTTTCTTCCGCTGCTGTTTCTATAAGTGGACGTTCGATTTCAGGATCATCAACTAAAATACCAACACTTTCGAGTTTAATTTGTAAAATTTGGCGTTCTTGTTTACGTTCAACCAACTGATCCCATGCACTTTGGTAGGCTTTTTTCGCATTTTCGATGTCGTTTTTAGCCACATAGACATCACCCAAAGCTTCATCGGCTGTCGCTTTAAAAGCAGGATCTTTTACCAATGCGAGGTTTTTAATCGCATCATCAAACTTCTTTTGAGCCAATTGTGCATACGCTAAACGCAATTTCACAATTTGCACTAAGCCATCGTCATCCACTTTAGAGTTTTCAACTTTCTTCAACGCTTTTTCAGCACTTGCATAATCCGCTTTGTCATAGGCCAATTTTGCCATCAACAATTGCGTTTGAATGGCCTGCGCCGAATCTGGTGCTTCTTTCACAATTTTGTCGGCAGTTGCAGACAAAGCTGTAAATGCATCACCTTGCGTTGCACGTGCTTCATCCATCAATTGCTGAACTTTAGCCGTATTCATTTGGTTCTCGGCCAAAGTTTTCTTCTGCCAGTATTGCCATCCAAAAAAGGCAATCAGCGCAATTAAAATCCCACTAATAATGGCTGAACCATATTTCTTAGTGAAAGACTTTAAACTATCAAGTTGCTCATCATCACTTAATGCGCTCATGTGACTACCCTTTCCTTATATTTTGGCTTATTTTGAAGAAAATTTTTCAATCATAAATGGCACGATGTCATCCACCGCAACCAAAGTTTGTTCAGCTGTTGCCAACTCTTTTACGGCAAACTGCGCAGCTTCTACCTCGCGCTCACCCAAAATGAGGGCAAACAATGCGCCAGACTGATCCGCTTTTTTCATTTGCGACTTCATTGAACCATGTGAACCAACTTTCAAACGAAGCGTACTTGATGCAGCATCTAACTGGTTACGAATTTGTTCTGCAAGCACCAAAGCTTTGCCTTGAGAAGCGGGATCTGCCAACAAAAACATTTCGCAGTCACGTACAGGTGTAGCGTCTTCGACTTGCTCAAGCAACAACAACAGACGTTCCATGCCCATCGCAAAACCAACTGCAGGTACAGACTGATCTGCCTTGCCTTTAAGTTGGCCCACTAAGCCATCGTAACGACCGCCCGCACAGACTGTGCCTTGTGAACCCAAATGCGTGGTGGTCCATTCAAATACAGTTTTATTGTAATAATCTAAGCCACGCACCAGTTTTTGGTTAATCACAAAGCTTACACCTGCATCGGTTAAATACTGCTGCAAGGTTGCAAAGTGCTGTAGCGTCTCTTCCCCCATAAAGTCATGCAACTTCGGCGCATTTTCTAAAATGGCTTGGGTTTTTGCATCTTTAGAGTCAAGAATACGCAGTGGGTTGGTGGTTAAACGACGCTGTGAATCCTCATCTAAATCATTTTTATGTGATTCTAAAAACTCCACCAATGCCGCACGATAAGCTGCACGTTCATCAGACTCACCAAGAGTATTTAACTCAAGTTGAACTTTATCTGCTACACCCATGCGTTTCCACAGACGTGCCGTCATCAAAATCAGCTCAGCATCCATATCTGGGGTTGCCACACCAAAGGTTTCCACGCCAAATTGGTGGAACTGACGATAACGACCCTTTTGCGGTTTTTCATAACGGAACATCGGCCCGATATACCAAACACGAGGCGTCGCACCGCGAAGCAAGTTATGCTCCAGCATGGCACGTACACAGCCTGCTGTTCCTTCAGGACGCAAAGTCAAAGACTCAGGCGGATTACCTTTGTCCAAGAAGGTATACATTTCTTTTTCAACGATATCCGTTGCATCACCAATCGAACGTTTGAACAAATTGGTTTGTTCAACAATAGGCAAACGAATTTGCTGGTAGCCATACGCATCCATCAATGATGCGAGATGCTGTTCAAGACGTCTCCACGCTGGTGTTTGCGTAGGAAGAATGTCATTAAAACCTTTGATTGCGACAATTGAACTCATGATGAACTACGGATGATCTCTTTAGATTTAGCTTCTTCAAGCTCTGAAACACGCTGACGAACCATCGTTTCGATTTCGTCAACCAACTGATTTGTGTCAATTAAATGGCTCTTTTCACCATTACGATACACCAGTGAACGTGGACTTGCACCAACTACACCAATATCGGCTTCTTTGGCTTCACCCGGACCATTCACTTTACACCCAATCACCGACACATCCATTGGGGTACGAATATCTTCTAAACGCTCTTCTAAGGCTTGCATCACTGAAATCACGTTAAACTCTTGACGTGAACAGCTCGGACAAGCAATAAAGTTAATCCCGTTTGAGCGAAGACTAAGTGATTTTAAAATATCAAAACCAATCTTAATCTCTTCTTCAGGTTCCGCTGCCAAGGAAATACGCATGGTGTCACCAATGCCATCCAACAACAAACCGCCCAATGCAATCGCAGACTTCACTGAACCTGTACGGTAAATCCCAGCTTCTGTTACACCCAGGTGTAACGGATTATCAATTTGCTGTGAAAGTAGGCGATAAGCGTCCATGGTTAAAAACACATTGGATGCTTTCACTGAGACTTTGAATTCGTGGAAATCTAAACGATCTAGAATATCAATATGACGCATCGCCGACTCAAGCAATGCCTGACCTGTTGGCTCACCATATTTCTTTTGAATATCTTTTTCCAGTGAACCTGCATTCACCCCAATACGCATAGAAATATCGTTATGGCGCGCTGCAGCCACCACTTCACGGATTTTAGCTTCAGAGCCAATATTCCCTGGGTTAATTCGTAAACAATCCGCACCCAAGTCTGCAACACGCAGTGCAATCTTGTAGTCAAAATGAATATCTGCAACCAACGGCACCGATGAACGCTTACGAATTTCACCAAAAGCCTCTGCCGCTTCCATCGTCGGTACAGAAACACGCATGATGTCCGCACCTACATCTGCACAGCGCTGAATTTGCGCCAGCGTTGCTTCCACATCACAAGTTTCAGTATTGGTCATACTTTGAATGCTGATGGGTGCATCGCCACCGACATAGACTGAACCTACACGAATCTTACGAGTAGGCTTGCGTTTAATTGGATTTACAATCATTGCTTTTCCTTGATCCCATTAACGTGACAAGCGGAAATCTGCTTTTCCACCGACGGTATATGGTGACAATGAAATACTTTCATTATTTAAGCTGAGTGACACAGCAGCGGCATCATCGATACGAATTTGAAAAGGTGTCTCGCCAGCAAGCTCAAGTGTAGAGGCTTGACGCCCTGTTGCCAGTACTTTCCCAGTTGAATCGACAATATGTACAGACGTAGGACGATTGAACTCAAGTTTCAACTGATCCCCTGTAGTTGCAGCAGCCCCATTCATATTGATGATTTGTACATCAGATTCCATCTGCGGAGTCGCAGCCTCATCTGTACTGCCTGACCAATTCTGAATCATGCCGAACAACGCTGCCAAAATCGAAATTACAACAATCGCAATCAGCCCACGTTTCAACCATTTACGGTTACGGTCACGGTTAGAACCGGGTAATTTACCCATGATTTTAATAGGTGAATTATTCAATGCATGATTTGGCAATAGCCCCGTATCATTGGCATAAATGTCATCAAAACGCTGAATAATCGTAGTAGCATCCACTTTTAGAAACTTCGCATAAATACGATAGTAACCTTTAATGAAGGTTGCTTCTGGAAGTGCCGTATATTCGTCCTGCTCAAGCGCAGTTAAAGTCTTGAGTGGAATATTCAACTCTTTAGCAACGTCGCTTAATTCACGTTTTTGTGTAATACGAATTTGACGAAGATAATCACCCGGACGTTGGATATTTCCTAAAGCATTGCTAGAACCATTCGATTGTGGTGAATTAGGATTTACTTCCATACGGCCTCAGTAGTGTACTGTAATTGCAAATAACGTTTGTATTCTTGACTATCTGGATACATTGCACGTAGCTGGTTGACCAGTACTTGCGAACCCATCGTGTCATGATTTGCTCGCGCAATTCGGATCCCAATCCAAAGCGCACGCGCATCTAAGTTTTTCTCGCCCACCGCTCGCACAAACTGTTCATAGTACTGCGTAGCTTCAGCATTTTGCTGACGTAAATATGAAATTTCCGCCATTTCGATCATGGCAAGATAGGCACCTGAGTTTACCTGTAGGGCTTGTTTAAAAGCTGCTTCTGCTTCCGCCACTCGACCTACTTGTAGATACGCACGACCTAAATTTTCCAATGCTCGATAACGTTGATCATACCCTAAAGTTGAACCTGCAACTTGAAGTTGATCAATCGCGTCATTATAACGCCCAATTTGATATAAATACGTACCGTAGTTGTTACGAGCCTGTGCATTTTTTGGCTCAGCCGCAATTGCATGCTTAAAATAACGCTCAGCCTTTTCCACATTTTGTGGACTGCCTTCACGCTGTAACAACACCCCCATCATCATATTTGCAGATGCATCACGAGAGTCGATGTCTAATGCCTGATCCAATGTACGTTTCGCAGCATCATAATCATTCGACTTAATATATTCAGCCGCCAACTGCGTTCTAACTTGTACTGCTTTACTTGGATCACCTTTCGTATTCACGGTTTGGCAACCCACCAAGTACCACACTGACACACCTAGTGTCAGCGCAAGGCAAAGTTTAGAAACGGGTTTTTTCAATTGGCATCCCCTTATATTATCCTTGTGAACGTAGAATCTCGTTTTTCTCTGCTACTTTCTTTTTCCACTGCTCAGCACGACGTGTTCGATCGGCCACTTGACCGACCAATTGTCCGCAGGCAGCATCAATATCATCACCACGCGTTTGACGAATCGTACACACAAATCCTGCATCAGACAAAGTTTTTTGGAAAGAAATAATGCGGTTGCGACTTGAACGACCATAAGGCGCGTGTGGAAATGGATTAAATGGAATTAAATTAATTTTACTTGGTAAGTTCTTCAACAGTTTAATCATCTGCTGCGCATGCTCAGGATGATCATTCACCCCATCCAACATCACATATTCAATGGTGACATGCTTACGTGCACTTTCATTACCGTCTTTGGCGATATAACGTTGACATGCTGCAATCAGCTGTACCAATGGATATTTTTTATTGATTGGAACCAATTCATTCCGCAATTCATCATTTGGCGCGTGTAGGGAGATAGCCAATGCAACATCAATATCTTGTGCCAATTGATCAATTTTCGGCACCACACCTGAAGTCGATAAGGTCACACGACGCTTAGACATACCATAAGCAAAGTCATCTAGCATAATACGCATTGAGCTCAATACGGCATCATAGTTGAGTAATGGCTCGCCCATCCCCATCATTACGACGTTGGTCACCGAGCGCTCACGCTCAGCTACAGGCACATCTTCCATATAAGAATAGTTTGCGACCCACAACTGGCCAATAATTTCATCTGGGTTTAAGTCGCGCTGAAAGCCTTGTTTACCGGTTGAACAGAATGAACAATCCAGTGCACAGCCTACTTGAGATGAAATACATAAAGTACGGCGCAAACCACTGCGATGCTCAGCAGGAATCAATACGGTTTCAACCAAAGAGCCTTCGCCCTCACCGACACGAAACACCCACTTACGCGTACCATCTTTAGAATAGTTTTTATGCACCACTTCTGGCGCTTTAATTTCACAAAGTTTTTCAAGTTTTTCACGCAATTTACCTGAGATATTGGTCATCTCAGCAAAATCAGTCACAAAAAACTGATGAATCCATTTCATCACCTGTCCTGCGCGAAACTTTTTTTCTCCCATATCTTCGAAGAATTTTTCAAGCTGCGGACGTGACATGCCAAGTAAGTTCACTTTCGCAACAGAATTTTGCTGTGCAGGAGCGGATGGAGATTGTTGCTGTTCAGCCGAAACTGTAGAGACAGCGACCACTTCAGTACTCATGTGTATTACCTAAACCATGTCTAACGATGAAAGGAGAAGCTCAATAAACGAGCAGAAATTTATTCAGGGAATAAAAAAACCAGATAAGTATAATAACACTTATCTGGTTTGAATACTTCGAATTAACGAGTACGTGGAGCAATCTCAGTTTGAGCGAAGAAGTAGTTAACTTCACGATCAGCAGATGCTACAGAGTCAGAACCGTGAGCAGCATTTTCGTCGATGCTTACAGCGAAGTCAGCGCGGATAGTACCTGGAGCAGCTTCTTTAGGGTTAGTTGCGCCAAGGATTTCGCGGTGAGCAAGAACTGCGTTTTCACCTTCAAGAACTGAAACAACAACTGGACCAGAAGTCATGAACGCAACTAGGTCAGCAAAGAAACCACGTTCTTTGTGCTCTGCGTAGAAACCTTCAGCTTCAGCTTGAGTCAAGTGTTTCATTTTAGTTGCAACGATTTGAAGACCAGCTTTTTCAAAACGAGCAAAAATGTCACCGATGTGGTTTTTAGCAACTGCATCTGGTTTTACGATAGATAAAGTACGTTCAATAGCCATGATTGGCTCCTTAAGTCAATGTAGACATGAAAATTTTGGCGCATTATACCGACATAATGCACAATTTTCTGCTTTTACTCTGTAAAAAGTTGCTTTTTTCGATGCAAGGATTATCGCGCTTCGTCAATCCATGCCATTTGAATTGCTTCAAGCAAACCTTCAGTCGACTTGGTCGGATCATCACTAAAGTCTGGTAAGGCACACACCCAAGCATGTAAGTCTGTAAAGCGAATCCACTGCGGATCAACATCTGGATGAGCTTCATACAACTCAATAGCAATATCAATAGTGTCTGACCAACGTAAGCCCATGGTGGAGTCTCATCACAATGTAGAAGATGCTGTACTGTAGCAAACTCTAAAATTTAAGCGCTAGTTTGTTTGAGATAAAACTGGGCTTTTTTACAACACGATATTTAAAAATGGTGCACTACAAATTAAAGCCACTGCTACAACTGCGCCAATTGCAGCCCCGACTAACACATCACTTGGATAATGTAGCCCTAAAATCATGCGTGACGCGGCAACTAAAACAGTAAAAGGCAACATGAGTACCAATAAAATCGGCTGTACGAAGCCCAATAAAGTACTCACCATCACCGCATGTAAAGTATGACCCGAAGGAAAACTAAAGTGATCGAGCGGTCGCTCACCCATTCGAATCACCTGATGTACTTGATAGGGTCTTGGGCGAATAGTTTTGATTTTTAAGACCTTATAAATTAAAGTCCCGCACAATGAACCAAGAACCAAATACACGATTTGCAAACTGTAGACCAAGCCTTGCAATAACCAAGTTAAAGCCAACATCGTGTACCAAAAGATGCCATCTCCCAATCGACTGATCCGCTTAAAAAAATTAGCTACAGCATGCGAATGGGAGAAATGATTGAGATAGACACAGCCTTTTAAATCTAAATCTAATATTCTTATTTTTGCAGTTTTAAGATTCATACCACTTCTCCTTAACAACAATGTTGAAAGTTCAGCTGGAAAATCATTGTTATATGACGATTTAATTCATCAAAATCGCTTCTCGTTAAGCTCATATTAAAGGGTATTTTTGACAGTTTGATGATTTAAGTTAAAACCCATCAAAATTACCCAACTCATCTTTATCACGGACGCTTTAATACAACTATTGGTTAAGGGGCTGCCTTAATATTGGCCACGTGATATAAGGCTTGCTCAAACTGTTTCACAGGATACTGCCAGCCTACACTCTCAATGTCTTGACGCGCTTGAGTTCCCATACATCTAAGCACCTTTTGCTCTGGCAACTGCATAATAGCTTGCATAAAGTGTGCCACTTGTCCACAAGGACTCAACCACCCTGTTATACCTTGCTTGATATAGCGCTGTGGACTGGCATAGTTATAGGCCACCACGGGCAAGCCGCTGGCCATGGCTTCCAGTACCACATTACCAAAAGTCTCTATTTGACTGGCAAAAACAAAAGCATCTGCGCTGGCGTAGGCTTGAGCGAGTGACTGCCCTGTTAAGCTTCCCGTAAAAATAACATCTGAGCCATTTGCCATCTCGGTTAAACGCTTACGATTCGGGCCATCCCCCACAATCACCATTTTCAACTTGCGTGATTGCTGCTTCTTGATATTCAAATAACTTTGAATGAGCACATCGACTTCTTTTTCTGGAGATAAACGTCCCACATATAACAACACAGAAGTATTTGCATCTGCTTGCCAGCGCTGACGCAATTGTTCTGAGCGATGCTCTGGATGGAAGCGAATTGTATCCACCCCTCGCCCAACCTCAACCAAAGGGCAAGTCACTCCAAAGGTCTTGAGTTGATTTAAGGTGGTTTGACTCGGCACACAAGTAAGCACCGTATGGTTATGAAACCAGCGGAGATAATTTTCAATCGGTTTGACCAGCAAAGCCAAATCAAAGAAGCGACTAAAGTCATGAAAAGTTGAATGAAAGCCACTTGATACTGGAATTTGATGTGATTGAGCAGCATACAGTGCGGTCAGCCCTAGAGGACCTTCCGTCACAATATGGACCACATCTGGCGCGAAGCGTTCAATTGCTTTGCTGACTTTCACATACTGTGGCATACCAAATTGCATGTCGGCATATTTAGGAATGCTCTTTGCCCAGACCAAACACTCCTGCTCCGCCTGAAAGTCGGTACACATCGTTTTTTGTATTGGGCGAATGAGCTGAATACGATGCCCCAGTTTTTGCAAACCTTTACACAGTTGTAATAAAGAGTTCGCCACACCATTGATTTCTGGTGACCATGTTTCCGTCACAATGGTTATTTTTAACTTGGGCTTAAGTGTTTCTTGAAGGATAGAGAGTTCTTGCTGAATATTATGCTGATGTTGTTGCTTGAGATAAAACCGCTGTGGTTCTGGGAAATTGTGCTGTTTGAATAATTTTGTTGTCATTGAACCGATCATGTTATTCCAAACTTTTCTTATTTTCCTCCGAGTTTAATTAAACTTTTTGACAGTTTGATGATTGATTTTTGACACTTCAATGAAATACAAAAGGGAGATGTACGCCACCTCCCTTTTGTTGATAAAACATAAAATCACATGACTTTATATTAATCTTAAAAATCCACATTGACATAAATTCGGTCACGATAAACTCCCGCAGGAACACTATATAAAGGGTTTTCTTGAAGCTGTGCTGAAATAATAAATTTTTGATTACCTCCACCGCGCTGATTCATTTGAACCCCCCATAGGTTTTCACTTGCACCTCTGATATTTAACTGTGTTCTTAATCTATACGGTCCATTCGAGACAAAACTTGCACCACTAGAGTTCAGTAAATTCTGACTGCGAAATGAAATTGAATAATTTCGATCACAAGCCACATTAAATGATGTTGCTGTTTGACTATGATAATAATTCGCCAACTTCATTTCATGTGCTGAAAAACCACCAATGTAACATTCTGAAGCATATGACGAACAACAAGCCATAGAAAAAATGCAAGCTAAAAATATTGGTTTCATAAAACCTCCTATTACTTACATACCAAATCAATAGTTGGCGTATCAGCGCTATCAATTTGACTTTGGGAAATATTAAATGTGGTATTGCATGACTTACCCTCCTGTGTTTTAACTTTCAAATCATATTTTGATGGTTTAGAGAGATAAAGGTAAACTAGGCCATCACTATCTATCAAATAGCTTTCTTCATTATTACCATCAAAATCTACCAATGTTCCTACAGGAAAATTATTATTATTAGCATCTTTTAAATGAAGCTTAAATTTCTTAGTTACAGCCACTTTAAAGTCTAAAATATATCCCCGCTGATTTAAAGCACTCAGTTTTTGACTTGAACTATCAAACGAGTAATCTAAAGGAAGCTGATCTTGGTTATATGAAATATCATAATTAATATAAGGAATAATATCATGAACAAAAAGATAACCATCTTTATTGGTTTGACCAACAACAGATAAAGACCTCAATACATCAACATCTTTCATACCATCAACATGAACTAAAGCAAAAGCATTATCTACATATTTAGTCATAGAAACTTTATTTCCTAGCCATACCAGCGCACCTTGATATTGAGCTTGGACTACTTTATTATTTTCATACTCATCATAAGATGCTCTAAAATCACCAATATTTGTTTTATATAAACCAAATCCGTGAAAATTCACATCACTATCCATATGTGCGACTGCAACAGAGTAATCAAACCCATTTTGTAAAGTACTGTTATTTGAGTAGCTTAATACCGTTTCACCATCATCCGTGCTGTGTTCTAAATCTATATTTCCTCGACTCCCCCAATTGTAGCTAAGCATAACATTAAGACTATTATCACCATCTTCAAAGTTTTTAAAATAATTTAAACTTGCATATAGATTTCTAGTAATAATTTTTTGAACACCAATATTAACAATCTGACTATCAATAGAATCAAAACCATCCGTATTATAGTTTTTATTATCTACATAACTTATATTTAAACCATCAACGTATTTTAAATTTGAGAAATTCACATAAGCAAGATTTGACATTTTAGTGTTAAAATCATATTCATCAAAACCTAACTGCTGAAACTCTTTGGTATAATAACGTGTATTTAAACCAAATGACCAATTCCCAAAATTTCTCGACACCGAAGCCGAAAAAGCATATCCAACATCACCATTATAGTCACTCACAGCGTAAGCTGTGTCTAGTAGTGCAAACTTACTAATACCCTGTGTCCATAGAAAACTGAGATTACTAACATCTTCTGAATATGTTGCATCAAAGCCTAATGTCGTACTTGCTGCAACCCCACGGCGAAAATATACTTTTGAAAAAAAATCTCGATAATCACTATCATCTTCATCGTAGTTATATCTTAATTTACCTAAAGAAACATCATATTCATTCAAACCAACTCGTAAAAGCTGGCTACTAATATAAATTGGAAAACTCCGTACAGTTTGATTCCCGAGAATATCCTCAACCACAATTTTTGCATCACCAGCCTGATCAATGGTTGCCCCAGTTTGTAATGAGTAATTCCCTGGAGTAATCGATTGTTTATATAAATTCACTCCATTAATATACAGATCAACAGTAGATGGTAATGCTGCACTTCCTTGTAAAGCTGGCATATTCCAATAAACAAAATCTGGACGATCAGTATAATTTGTACCAAAACTGATGCCACCATAACGGAATGAATTAAATAAAGAGTTATAAACGCTCGTAGTATCACCGACTCTTAATTTTAGGTATTTATCTGGAAATTCTAGTTCAAATAAAGAGCTCACCCGTAAGAATTGATTTTCCCCTTCATCCGGTGAGTCTCGATACAAAACCGAATTATTTAACATCCAGTAGTCTTTAAATATTCCAATTTCAGAATACGCATTCAAATCTGTAGAATAGTCATCCTTAGAGTAAAAGTAATCATAATTAAGGAATCCCCCAAAATTTGCTTTACTTGGAGTAATAATTAAATTTTCATAATTAGTATCTTTAAAGTATGAGGCAGGCAAGTCAATTTTAATCGCCTGTAAAGCATCATCTTTTTGGAATTTTATATCCGAACCACGCATAAGACAAAATCCAACTTTAGTTTGGTTTTTAACAAACTTAGTGGAGTTGACTCCTAAATCTTCTAGCGCTTTACACTCAATGTATTCACCATCCTTAGTCACAATCAAGATGGTTTCCGTATTTCGATCTACACCATTAAGCCAAACATTTACAATCAGTGCACCAGCATCGTCAGTTTGTGTTAATGGTTCTATAGTAGTTTGTGGTTTAGCTAATAACTCTACATTAGCTTGTGCAGTACCAGCAACACTAAAAAAAACAAGAACAACTCTAAAACATTTCATAGAATTACCCCTTAATTTTAATATTCCAATAAATCTCCATCTTTATCGGTTTTAATTTTAACTTTTATTCTATCGTTCTGTTTATTATTCATCACCCCCAAATCAAATGTATATTTTTGCCCAATGAGTAAATATCGATTAAAACTTTTTTGTATCAAATCTTTATTATTACTATCAACTAATTTAATATCTGTAATTTGTGCATGCGATTTTGACATATTCTTTACATCAACCAACATATTATTATTTTCTGTTCTTAATTTTACATCTAAATTTGTTTTATCTTGCTTACCAACAAACAATGGTAAAGAAAAATTAAATTGAAAATTGATAGCCTCATCATCCAAAACTGGTGTTACTTCATTGAAAATAACACGCCAAGTTTGTTCTTTCTCTAAGTCTTGACTTGAAAATGGTTGGCTAAATCCAACGCGTACAATTTGTTTACTTTCTGGCTTTAATTCAAAAATTTTAGGATTAAATAAAATATTCTTTTCTTCTACTAATACATCTTCTCCTTTTTCATTTTGCTCCCACTTCACTGCTGATAGTTCAAATATCTTAACACTATCAACCCCAGAGCTTTCAACTACTACCGTTGCACTACGTTGCTGTTTACCCTTATTACCCAAATATAACTGAATTGGAGTAAATTTAATTCCAGCAATCAAAGAAAAGCTCAAGCTACTCAAAATTAAGAATAAAATTATTTTTTTCATATTTATTCCTTTTAAAATTATTATAGTGATGCATGCTATCCGCATACACCACTATTCCTTATTTTTATTTAGAATGCAACAGCCACTTTATAAGTTCCTTTATAGAGACCCCAATGCGCCATATCTGAAACTGGATTTGTGGTTTCTGCTTTGACCGTAAATGTTCTTGATGATGAGCTGTACGGTAAAACTGTACCTGTATAAAGAGCAGCACCTAGTTTGGTATCAACACCCACCGCAATCTTTTGTGCTGGATCTATTTGATTAACCAAATGAGATGGTTTCGTAATATTCAAACTATATGGTGCATTCGCACTCACTTCAAAACCAGATTGACCACTCCATTTACCACCAGAAACATTTTTTGTCATGGTAATTTTTTCTTTATCAATATCCAAATCACAATGTTTTTCAACATACAGTTCGATATCAATATCACCATCACATTTCGTTCCACAGCCATTTTTACCTGGGTGGTGACCGCCTCCGCCAAATGATTCCACTTCACCATCTGCAAAAACAGCACTAGAACCTAAGCCTAATGTAATTGCCATTAAAGACATTTTAAGTAATTTATTCATAGCTACTCTCCGAGACTTTTCTTTTAAAACTGATTAATTGTTATGATCACCCTTAATTAAACTGGACCTTGTTTGGCTACCGATGTTCTCTTAAGTGTGTTTTTATTCTAGTTATTCTGTATAAAAAACCACCTATGCAGCCTTTTTCACTCAAATAGAGACCCAACTTTAAAAACTTAACAAAGTAAAATTAATATATTGTTTTTATTAATATTTTATTTATTAATCAATTTAATAAATCCCTAAAAACAGTTACACCACTTTCAGTGATGCACAATTTTAGTGCTTTTTTATATTTTAAATAGATCTCTGTTTTATATTAGAAATTCACTTTTACATTTCATTACATCTTCAGTTAAATAATTTCTTAAATCCCTAAAAAATCCATTTTTCATCTTTTTTTTACTTTATATTTCTACCAATTTTTTAATTCAGGTCGATCATCTTACAAAAATTCAAAGTTTATTCATATGCTATTTACCTAGTTTTAGGGATTGAACAATATGACTAAAATCACATAATCAAGCCTTAAATTTACATGACCTACTATTTTAGAAATCTAAAGCACACACTAAAAACCTAAACGTAATCATGAGTACACTTTTTTGAGAATTTCATTTATTGCAATAAAGCCCACGGATACGTTATTAATCCAATAGTTTTTTAGCAATATATGCTGCCCATATATCTAGCACTAAAATGGAATACTCGTTGACTCTATCTAACAATTTTAAACACGGGTTATATCAACTTATAGCTGTGTACCAATAGCCATATCCCCCTATTTATACTCACAACTTTTTAGTCAATAGCTTTGCCCTACATAAAAAATGGTAGTAGATTAATAAAAAACCCTGCCGAGGCAGGGTTTTAGTACTTAAAATCAGCTAGATCAGAAACTTAGTTCTTTTCTTTATCTACAATCTTGTTTGCTTGAATCCAAGGCATCATCGCGCGCAACTTACCACCTGTTACTTCAATGCCATGCGCTGCGTTTTGACGACGACGAGCAGTCATTGATGGGTAGTTCAACGCACCTTCGTTAATGAACATCTTCGCGTATTCACCAGATTGAATACGTTTAAGTGCATTGCGCATCGCTTCACGAGACTGTTCATTGATTACTTCAACGCCAGTTACATATTCGCCATATTCAGCGTTGTTAGACACTGAATAGTTCATGTCCGCGATACCACCTTCAAACATTAAGTCAACGATTAGCTTAAGTTCATGTAAGCATTCGAAGTAAGCCATTTCAGGTGCATAACCTGCTTCTACCAAAGTTTCGAAGCCCATTTTCACAAGTTCTACTGCACCACCACAAAGAACTGCTTGCTCACCAAATAAGTCAGTTTCAGTTTCTTCACGGAATGAAGTCTCGATAATACCTGTACGACCACCACCTACACCAGAAGCATATGAAAGTGCTAGGTTACGTGCATTACCAGACGCATCTTGATGAATCGCGATTAAATCAGGAACACCTGAACCACGTTGGTATTCAGAACGTACTGTATGACCTGGTGCTTTTGGTGCAACCATGATTACGTCTAAGTCTTTACGTGGAACAACTTGGTTATAAAGAACAGAGAAACCATGAGCAAATGCTAAAGTTGCGCCTTCTTTGATGTTTGGCTCAATCACGTCACGATAAAGTTGTGATTGGAACTCATCTGGAGTCAAGATCATTACTACGTCAGCTTGTGCTACAGCAGCAGGAACTTCAGCAACTTTAAGACCTGAATTTTCAGCTTTTTTCCAAGAAGTAGAACCAGCACGTAAACCTACAGTTACGTCAACGCCTGAATCTTTAAGGTTAAGCGCGTGTGCATGACCTTGTGAACCGTAACCAATGATCGCTACTTTCTTAGATTGGATGATAGATAAGTCGCAGTCTTTATCGTAAAAAATTTGCATTGCTGTCTCCGCTAAAATGCTTGGTATTCTGTAATTCCATCAAGGGGTTTATTGTTTGATGAAATCCTCCTCTTTCTCAAAAGGAGGTTGAATCGTGTTAATTAATTAAATGGTTAAAACTTTTTCGCCACGCGCGATGCCTGAAACACCTGAGCGTACAACTTCCAGGATGGTGTTTTCTGCTAACGCATCAATAAAACCATCAATTTTTTCAGTCGTACCCGCGATTTGAATGGTATAGGTCGTTGGAGTGACATCAACAATTTGCGCACGAAAAATGTCCGCAGTTCGTTTGATTTCAGCACGTGCTGAGCCAAGTGATTTGACTTTAATCAACATCAACTCACGCTCAATGTGCGCACCTTCAGACAGATCAACCACTTTCACCACTTCAACCAATTTGTTGAGCTGTTTGGTGATTTGTTCAATTTTATGGTCATCGCCATAAGTCGTTAACGTCAAACGAGATAAGGTCGGATCTTCGGTTGGTGCAACGTTTAAAGTCTCAATGTTATAACCACGTTGAGAAAATAAACCCACCAAACGAGAAAGCGCACCAGCTTCGTTTTCTACAAGTACAGAGATAATGTGTCTCATGACGTGCGCTCCCCTTTACCTAACCACATATCTTGCATTGATTGACCTGCAATAAGCATTGGATAAACATGCTCTGTACGGTCAACCATCACATTAATAAATACACATTTATCGTTGATCGCCATTGCTTCAGCAAGCTTCGACTCTAGCTCATCCGCATGGTCGATTTGGATACCAACGTGACCATATGCTTCCATTAATTTAGGGAAGTCAGGCAATGAATCGATATAAGAACTTGAATGACGTCCTTCATAGTTCATATCTTGCCACTGCTTCACCATCCCTAAAGCTTGGTTATTCAAGCAGAGGATTTTTACGTTTAGGCCATATTGCTTACACGTCGAAAGCTCTTGGATGCACATCTGAATCGATGCTTCACCCGTGATACAAACCACTTGTTGGTCAGGGAAAGCTAATTTCGCCGCCATCGCATAGGGTAAACCAACACCCATGGTGCCTAGGCCACCTGAGTTAATCCATTGGCGTGGACGTTTATACTTGTAATAGTTCGCACCAAACATTTGATGCTGACCTACGTCAGAAGTAATGATCGCTTCACCATTGGTGATTTTATCCAGTGCTTCCACCACTTGTTGTGGTTTCATTACGCCATTTGCACCTGACTCATAACGCATGCCGTGAACTTTACGCCATTCATTGATTTGCGCCCACCAAGCAGCCATGTCTTCAGGATTTGGTTTAGACACATTCATTTGTTTCAACTGTGTCAACATTTCTTGAAGGACAGGTTCTACCGCACCCACGATTGGGATATGTGCCATGATGGTTTTTGAAATCGTCGCAGGGTCGATATCAATATGAATCACTTTGGCATTTGGACAGAATTTTGCTGGATTATTGGTTACACGGTCATCGAAACGCGCACCGATACACAAAATCACATCAGCATTGTGCATGGTCATATTGGCTTCATAGGTACCATGCATACCCAACATGCCAATAAACTGCGGATCATTGCCTGGGAATGCACCAAGGCCCATCAAGGTATTGGTTACTGGGAAGCCCAAAATGTGCGCCAGTTCAGTTAGGTGTGCAGAAGCATTACCTTGAACCACGCCACCGCCTGAATAAATCACAGGACGTTTAGCGTGAATCAGCTCTTCAATCGCTTTACGAATTTGACCTGAGTGACCACGATGCGGCGGTTGATACGAACGCATCTTCACTTTTTCTGGGTATTCGTAAGCAAATTTCTCAGCAGGATTGGTTGCATCTTTTGGAATATCGACCACAACTGGACCCGGACGGCCTGAAGCAGCAATATAAAATGCCTTCTTAATAATCGAAGGAATTTCGCTGGCATGGCGCACTTGGAAACTATGTTTTACGATCGGACGAGAAATACCGACCATATCTGTTTCTTGGAATGCATCTTCACCAATTAAATGTGACGCAACCTGGCCTGACAAAATCACCATTGGGATTGAGTCCATATAAGCCGTTGCAATTGGAGTCACAGTATTGGTTGCACCCGGACCTGAAGTCACGAGGACCACACCCGTCTTACCTGTTACACGTGAGTAAGCATCTGCCATATGGCCAGCAGCTTGTTCATGGCGCACGAGGTAATGATTGATTTTGTCTTGTTGAAAGAACGCGTCGTAGATATGTAAAACTGCGCCGCCTGGATATCCAAATACATGTTCAACGCCTTCGTCCGCCAATGCGCGAACGAGCATTTCACCACCAGATAAAAGTTCCAACGTGATTCACCCTAATCTTTATCACTGCAATGGTTGAAGGCACCAGCAGTGTTTCATTCATTGATTGTCTGCACTGTTATAGCACACATATTTCTTAGTTTTCATAGCAATAGGAAAAAATTCTGATCTGTATGCTGTTTGAGCAATATGAGATCTAAAACGTGTTGGGATAAACACATTTTTTTACTTTGTTCACGGTCTCGGCTAGAAAGCGTGTCCATTGCATGAAATGACACTTTATCGAAGGGTGATCGAGTAAAGGCATATAAAACTAAAGACAGCATTTTTAGGAGTTTCGTGACTAAAGTCAAGTTTAAAAATTAGCTTTTTTTGTTTATTTACAGAGCGTTTGTTTTTTATTCATCACGGACAAAGAAAACTGAGCTGCTTTTTCTTGGTTTTTTAGTGCAAAAACAAATAGATTTCTATTTCACTGAATTTATTAATAAAAAAACATAATAAAACCCATAAATAAGTTTAATAAGATATTCACCCAGATTTAAATCCAACATCTATCTCAGGTTTTTTCATTTTTAAGTGTAGATCAGCATTTGTACATCAGGTTTTAGCACAACCTTCTTATTGTCATACTGTGTCATAACGCATATTTCACACTTTAAACTGAGGATTTGACCTGCAAAATATTTCAAAAAACTCAGATGAAAAACGCATCAAACACTGCTTATTGCTCTAAAATTGGCATAAAATAACGACAACGATAAACCCGATAAAATCCAATGACTCCGGATATAAAAAGGACAATGGTAGATGAGTATTCAGTTTGCAAGAATGGCAGCATGTTTGGTGGGGATGGGGCTTGCTATGAGCAGCACACAAAGCTTTGCTAAAACTTATTATAAGTGGGTCGATAATCAAGGCTCGACACATTACACCACGACGCCTCCACCTAAAACAGCAAAGAAAAAAGGCAAAGTCGACACCTATGGTTGGAAAAATTCACCACAAGCTGCGTCATCAGAAGCACCTCCACCTGCCAATATGCCGAATACTGTACCAGCCCCTCCCAACGCTATACCGAGTGCTGCCCCAGCACCAGCGGTTGATTTAGAAAATCAACGACGTGAAGCGAATGAAGCACTTCAACAAGGACAACAAGTCCGCCCTGCGGTTTAATCATTCCTTACGTTTCCAGATTTATTTTCAGCTTGTTTAATTTCCTGCACAAAACATAGCGCAAAATTCACTTTTATGTGCATTTTGCGCTATGCTGTGCAACAAACTTTTTAACCATTGTTCTACATACGTATATGACTACTCACATTGACCCTGAATATCAAGCGAGCGCGATTGAACCTACCGTCCAACAAGACTGGGAAGCTCGTAAAGCCTTTAAAGTTGCCGACTCTGTAGAAGGTCCACGTCGT
The DNA here is from genome assembly GCF_036666595.1 of Acinetobacter sp. Taxonomy (GTDB): domain Bacteria; phylum Pseudomonadota; class Gammaproteobacteria; order Pseudomonadales; family Moraxellaceae; genus Acinetobacter. Next base: position 97,890 of record NZ_JAVWVO010000010.1, read on the forward strand.
TATATCCTCTCGATGTTCCCTTATCCAAGTGGCAAACTGCATATGGGTCATGTGCGTAACTACACCATTGGTGATGTCATCAGCCGTTTCCATCGGCTCAAAGGGGAAACCGTCCTGCAACCTATGGGTTGGGATGCTTTTGGTTTACCTGCTGAAAACGCTGCAATTGCACACCAAGTTGCACCTGCAAAATGGACCTTTGAAAACATCGCATACATGCGTGACCAATTAAAAAAATTAGGTCTATCAGTTGATTGGGATCGTGAATTTGCGACTTGTACCCCTGAATACTACCGCTGGGAACAGTGGTTGTTCGTGCAACTTTATAAAAAAGGCCTCATTTACCGTAAACTTTCAACAGTAAACTGGGATCCTGTGGATCAGACTGTACTGGCTAATGAACAAGTTGAAAATGGTCGTGGCTGGCGTTCAGGTGCATTGGTTGAAAAACGTGATATTCCAATGTACTACTTCCGCATTACCGACTATGCGCAAGAATTATTAGACGATTTAGATACCTTAAAAGATGGTTGGCCACAACAAGTCTTGACCATGCAACGCAACTGGATTGGTCGCTCACAAGGAATGGATATCACCTTCCCTTCAGCGAATCCTGAAATTTACGCAGACGGCTTAACAGTATTTACGACCCGTGCTGACACCTTAATGGGTGTGACTTATGTTGCAGTTGCAGCAGAACATCCAATGGCGCTAAAAGCTGCGGAAAATAATGCTGAACTTAAAGCATTTATTGAAGAATGCCGTATGGGTTCAGTAGCAGAAGCCGACCTTGCCACTGCTGAAAAGAAAGGGATGGCAACAGGTCTGTTTGTGAAGCATCCTGTCACTGGCGAAGAAATTCCTGTTTGGATTGCCAACTACGTGTTGATGTCTTATGGTTCTGGCGCAGTGATGGCTGTACCTGCACACGACGAACGTGATTTTGAATTTGCCAATAAATATGGCTTAACCATCAAACAAGTGATTGATGCTCAAGGTGCAGACGATGCAGACTTTGATACTGCACAATGGCAAGAATGGTACGGCTCTAAAGAAGGTAAATTGGTCAATTCAGCAGAATTTGACGGTTTAGACTTCCAAGCTGCTTATGATGCCTTCCTTGCAAAATTAGAACCAACAACTCTTGCAAGCACCAAAGTTCAGTTCCGTTTACGTGACTGGGGTGTATCGCGTCAGCGTTATTGGGGTTGCCCGATTCCAATGATCAACTGTGAAAAATGTGGTCAGGTTCCTGTACCTGAAGAGCAACTTCCAGTGGTCTTACCGACTGATGTCGTACCTGATGGCTCTGGTAACCCATTGAACAAGATGCCTGAGTTTTATCAAACCTCTTGCCCAAGCTGTGGTGGCGATGCACGTCGTGAAACCGATACTTTAGATACCTTTGTAGAGTCTTCTTGGTACTATGCACGTTATGCATCTCCTGATTTTACTGGTGGTTTAGTTAAACCTGAAGCTGCTCAAACATGGCTTCCAGTAAATCAATACATCGGTGGTGTTGAACACGCGATTCTGCACTTACTTTATGCGCGCTTCTTCCACAAGTTAATGCGTGATGAAGGCGTAGTACAAGGCAATGAACCGTTTACCAACCTGTTAACTCAAGGTATGGTTTTGGCAGACACTTATTACCGTGAAGCTGAATCAGGCAAAAAAACTTGGTTTAACCCTGCGGATATCGACCTCGAACGTGATGAAAAAGGTCGTATTCTGTCTGCGAAATACCAAGGTGATGGTCAGGACGTGATTGTGGGTGGCCAAGAAAAAATGTCGAAATCGAAAAATAACGGTATCGACCCGCAAGCTATTATTGATCAGTACGGTGCAGATACGGCACGTGTATTCATGATGTTTGCTGCTCCACCAGATCAATCCCTTGAATGGTCTGATGCGGGTGTGGAAGGCGCAAACCGTTTCTTGAAACGTGTATGGCGTTTAGTTGCAAGTTTCCTTGAAAAAGGCAATGCAGCCTCTGCAATTGATACTGCTCAACTGTCTACAGAAGCACAAGACTTACGCCGTAAAACGCATGAAACCATCCAAAAAGTGGGTGATGACATCGAACGCCGCCATGCCTTTAACACGGCTATTGCAGCGATGATGGAACTGTTAAATGCGAACAACAAGTTTGAAGCGAAGAATGATAATGATGTTGCGGTTGCTCGCGAATCGATTACAACGCTTTTAACTTTACTTGCGCCATTTGCACCACATTTAAGCCAAACTTTATTGGCTGAATTTGGACTGGACTTAACCAGCGTGTTGTTCCCAACTGTGGACGAATCTGCACTCACGCGTAATACGCAAACGATTGTGGTTCAAGTAAACGGTAAACTGCGTGGCAAATTAGAAGTGTCTGTCGATACATCAAAAGATGAATTGCTTGCACTGGCTAAAGCATTGCCAGAAGTTCAACAATTCTTGACAGGTCCAACCAAGAAAGAAATTGTGGTGCCAAATAAATTAGTGAATTTGGTGGTTTAAAAAGCTTTAAAACTCCTTCTTAAGTTCCCTCTCCTTCAAGGAGAGGGCTAGGGAGAGGTAAATTCCCCTCATCCTAACCTTCTCCCTTAGGGAGAAGGAACTGAAAACGATAAACAAAACCCAAACAAAGCCCGTTGCCAGTCAACGGGCTTTGCACATACAATCACGACATATTATTTTTCTTTTATCAAAAAGAGCAAACAGAGGACAACACATGCATTTAGGCAAACGTTTGGCAGCTATTGTTTTAACTTGTGGCCTAAGTGCTGGCTTGGTCGGGTGTGGCTTTCATTTAAAAGGCACCAATCCAAGCGCAACGCCGATTGCTTATTCAAAAATGAATTTGGTGCTTCCGAAGAACACCGATGAACTGCATGAAAAATTGGCAATTTATTTGGGTGCGTCGGGTGTACAGCTGAGCAGTGGTTCAGATGCCTATGTGCTTCGCGTGCTAGACTATAAACCACAGCGTTTAGAGCTGAACGGTAAACTGATCGAAGTATTGCTACGCCTAAATGTCACCTTCCGTATTGAAGATGCACAAGGCCATCCAATCACTGAACCACGTACCGTAGTTGCATCACGTAGTTATCAATACAACGTTGAAACGGTCAATACCGATGACCAAGAGAAAAACTATTTGAATCAAGTCATCGTGGATGATGTCGCGCAGCAAATTGTGCGTCAGATTTCATCGAACCGTCTACCACCTGCACAGCAGTAAGGTTTATTAACAATGAAACTTGACTATTTGCAAGCCTTAAAACGTGTCGATGAAGCTCGCGGCGCGTGGATTATGCAAGGTCAAGAACCATTGCTTGAGCAAAATTTACTGGATGCATTTCGAGCAAGTTGGCAAAAGCAAGAGATTGAACGACAACGGCATGACATCAACAATGTCAATGACTGGAAAAATGTCTTTAATGCACTGAATAGCTTGTCCTTATTTTCAAGCCAGCTTGCCATTGAAGTTCATGGCAATATTAAGCCCGATGCTAACGCTTTAAAGTTGCTAAAAAGCTATATCCAAAGCAATGAACAGAACTTGCTTTTGGTGGTGATGCCAAAACAGGACAGCGCCAGCCTAAAAACGGGCTTTTTCCAAACGGTTGAAGCCAATGGAGTGCATGTTGCCCTGACCGCGAATTATCCGCGTGATCGTCAGCAGATTTTAAGCATTGAAGCAGATAAGCTTGGGGTTAAACTGAGTCAGGATGCATGGCAGTGGTTAGAACAACACCATGAACACAACTTACTCGCAGCTAAAAATAGCTTAATGCGTGTCAGCGATACCTTTGCCGAGGTTGAGCTGATTCAGATTGATCATTTACACGCCTGCTTACAAGACCAGTCCCGCTATAGTACTTTCGATTTGAGTGATGCTCTGCTCGAAGGTAATTTGGCGCAATCGATTAAAATTTACCAATACCTGATTGCCTCAGGTGAACCCCTCAGTCTGATTTTGTGGAGCATCAGCAAAGAAATGCGTTTACTCATGCAACTGTTTGAGCAACCGCAAAATGCACTGCAACTGGGAATTTGGAAGAATAAAGTCAGCGTCTATCAACACGCCTTACGTCGACTGAACCCGCAGTGCTTTTTAACGTGGCCCAGTCTCCTGCTTCGCATTGATGCTTCGATTAAAGGTTTGGGGCATGAAAATGCGGAACATGTCGTGATGCAAGCCATTGCGACGCTGTGTGGAAAATCACTCTTCTCCACTTAAATTGCCACAACAAATCTTTTAAAAATAATAATCATTTCTATTTGTTCAAAAAATTCACGATTTATCCGTATTTCGCTTTTATACTATCTGCAATTCTGTTTACTCCCTGATTCCAATGCAAAAAATAAAAGCTGTCAAAATGGTTATCGCGGTACTGTGTGTTGCCGTACTTGCTTATGTCGCGTGGACATATTTCAAACCAAAACAAGAACAACCACAATATATTAGCGAATCGGTCACTCGTGGTGATCTTGAAAATACGGTATTGGCGACAGGTACTCTAGATGCAACCAAACTGGTGAGTGTCGGCGCACAGGTCTCAGGTCAAGTACAGAAAATGTATGTGCAATTGGGCGATGAAGTTAAACAAGGTCAATTGATTGCGCAAATTGATTCAACCACTCAAGAAAACAGCTTCAAAACAGCAGAAGCCAATATTAAAAATTTGCAAGCGCAGCGTCTACAACAAGAAGCCAGCTTAAACGAAGCGCAACTGGCCTATAAACGTCAACAGCAAATGTATGCACAAGATGCCACATCAAAAGCAGAATTAGAATCGGCTGAGGCCAGCTATAAAACAGCACAAGCACAGATTAAAGCCATTGATGCACAAATTGAATCTGCAAAAGTAACCAAGTCGACCGCACAAACCAATATCGGTTATACCCGCATTGTGGCACCGACTGACGGTACTGTGGTAGCGATCGTGACTGAGGAAGGTCAAACTGTAAACGCCAATCAAAGTGCCCCGACCATTGTTAAAATTGCAAAATTGCAAAACATGACCATTAAGGCACAGGTCAGTGAAGCGGACATCATGAAAGTTGAAAAAGGCCAACAGGTGTATTTCACCACTTTAGGTGATGACAGCAAGCGTTATGCCAGCCTACGTCAAGTTGAGCCCGCACCAGATTCGATTAGCAATGACAGTACGACGAGTACATCAACCAGCACTGCAATTTACTACAATGCTCTGTTTGATGTACCCAACCATGATGGCAAGCTGCGTATTGATATGACGGCACAAGTTTACATCGTGCTCGATTCTGCAAAAAATGCGTTATTAGTTCCCTCTTCTGCCATATCCACCCGTCCTGCAAATGCAAAGCGTAACGGCAGTTCAAATACGCAAGCCGCGTCATCGACACAAAGTAAATCGGACTCAGATCGACCTCAAGGTCCGCGTCTTGAACGTCTGAATTTAAATGCAGCACAACAACAATTGGTTAAAGAAGGCAAAGCTACACTGAGCGTAGTTCGAGTCTTACAAGCAGACGGCTCAGCTCAACCAAAACAAATTTTGGTGGGTATCAATAACCGTGTCAATGCACAGGTGCTTGCAGGCTTAAAAGAAGGTGATCAAGTGGTGATTGCAGACAGTTCGGAGAATACTGCCGCTTCTGCCAATAGCAGCAACCGCCGTCGTAACAGTCCACCGATGGGAATGTAAGCATGACCAAAAAAGCCTTGCTTGAAGTCAGCAATTTGGTGCGAGAGTTTCCAGCTGGCGAAAGTACTGTCCAAATTCTCAAAGGCATTGATCTGACCATTTACGAAGGTGAATTGGTTGCCATTGTCGGCCAGTCGGGTTCAGGTAAATCCACCCTGATGAATATTTTGGGCTGTCTCGACCGTCCAACTTCAGGGAGTTATCAGGTCAATGGTCGTGAAACCGGTAAACTCGAACCTGATCAATTGGCTGAGTTACGTCGTGAGTATTTTGGTTTTATTTTTCAGCGTTACCACCTTTTAGGCGACTTAACTGCAGAAGGTAATGTTGAAGTACCTGCCGTTTATGCAGGTGCAACACCGTATGCGCGTAAACAACGTGCCACTGCTTTACTGACAGAATTAGGACTGGGCAATAAAACCCAAAACCGACCAAGTCAACTTTCTGGGGGGCAGCAACAACGTGTCTCCATTGCACGTGCCTTGATGAATGGCGGTGATGTCATTCTCGCTGACGAACCGACAGGTGCCCTAGACTCGCATAGTGGCGTGGAAGTGATGCGGATTTTGCGTGAGTTAAATGCCGCAGGCCATACCATTATTTTGGTCACTCACGATATGCAAGTGGCGAAAAATGCCTCGCGTATTATCGAGATCAGCGATGGGCAAATCATTGCAGACCGTATCAATCAACCTGAGCACGACACTGAACTGCATAGCGATCCTGATGCAGAAACGGCGATTTCTACCCAACAAGAAAAAAATAAAAGTGTTTCCGCATGGCGTTCCCTACTCGACCGTTTAGGTGAAGCCTTTCGTATGGCACTTTTGTCGATGAATGCACACCGCATGCGAACCTTTTTGACCATGTTGGGTATTATTATCGGGATTGCCTCAGTCGTGACGGTGGTGGCTTTAGGAAATGGATCACAACAGCAGATTTTAAGTAACATCAGTAGTTTAGGAACTAACACCATTACAGTGTTCCAAGGGCGCGGTTTTGGTGACAACTCCAAAACGGCCAACTTTAAAACCCTTGTTCCTGCCGATGCTGAAGCGCTCGCCACCCAACCGTATGTAAGTGCGGTCAGTCCAATGGTGAGTTCATCCAAAACCATTCGCTATCAACAAAGTGAAGCCAATGCCACCATTAATGGTGTCGGTGGCGATTATTTCACAGTGAAAGGCCTGACCTTCAAAAATGGACAAACCTTTGACCAGCGGAGCGTCCGCGACCGCACCCAAGACGTGGTCATTGACACCAATACACAAAAACAGTTTTTTAGTGATGGTAGCAGTCCGATTGGGCAGGTCGTACTTTTGGGCAGTGTCCCTGCACGAATTATTGGTGTCGTCGAACCGCAAACCAGTGCCATGGGTTCCGATGATACGTTGAATGTATATATGCCCTACACCACGGTCATGAGTCGTATGCTCGGTCAGAGTAATGTGCGCAATATCGTGGTGCAAATCAATGATAAGTACTCCACCAGCGCGGCTGAAAACGCAATTGTGAACTTACTCACCTTGCGTCATGGTCAACAAGATGTGTTCACCATGAACAGTGACAGTATTCGCCAAACCATTGAAAAGACCACCAGTACCATGACCCTATTGGTCTCTGCAATTGCCGTTATTTCTTTGGTGGTGGGCGGTATAGGGGTAATGAATATTATGTTGGTCTCGGTCACCGAACGCACGCAAGAAATTGGGGTTCGGATGGCGGTTGGTGCGCGTCAAAGTGATATTTTGCAGCAGTTCCTGATTGAAGCCATTTTAGTCTGCTTAATTGGTGGGGTTTTAGGCGTGTTGCTCTCGCTGGGTCTAGGACAAATCATTCAAAAATTTGCTGGGGGTAATTTCGGGGTTGCCTACTCAACCACCTCGATTATCGCCGCATTTGTATGCTCGACTTTAATTGGTGTGGTGTTTGGTTTCTTGCCTGCAAAAAATGCAGCCAAACTCGACCCTGTTGCAGCACTTGCCAGAGAATAAGGAAAAAATATGCCTTTTTTATTAACGCGCCTTTGTACCGCAATGCTGCTTGGCAGCACTTTGGTTGGCTGTGCAGCTGTGGTTAAAACACCTTATCAGTCACCAGCAGTACAAACGCCATCTCAATTTCAATACGACAAAGCAACATCACAACAACGTCAACAAGCCCTGTATGCCGATCGATGGTGGACGTTATTTGGCGATGCACAGCTCAATCAACTGGTCGATGCTGTGCTAGTAAAAAATGCTGATTTGGCCGTTGCAGGGATGACCTTAAAGCAAGCGCGCTTACAAGCAGAACTGGCTGAGAATCAACAAAAGCCGCGGGTGAGTTCTACAGTATCTACAGGTCATATTTTTGATCTTAATGATGGAAGTGATACATCAAGCGGGCTATCTGCCAAAGCTGGGCTCAGTTATGAAGTCGATTTATTTGGTAAATTGGCTCGTCAAACTGAAGCAAAGAGATGGGAAGCACTAGCGACTGAGCAAGATTTACAAGCCACTGCTCAAAGCTTAATTGGCACCACGGCGAAGTTATATTGGCAGTTGGCCTATTATAATGAAAGCCGTACAACTGCCGAGCAAAGCCTTGCGACCTCACAAAAACTGTATGACTTGGTTAAAGTTCAGTATCAAGCTGGTGCTGTATCAGGACTGGACTTAACTCAAGCTGAACAGTCAGTACAAAGTCAAAAAGCCAGTCTGAGTCAAATTCAGCAAAGTTTGGTCGAGACCCGTACCGCAATTGCCGTGTTACTGCATATGCCTGTGCAGCAGTTAAGTATTGATGAACCACAGCGTTTACCACGTTTAGCTTTGCCAAGTATCGCAGCGGGCTTACCTGCCGACATTTTGTCGCGCCGTCCAGACTTAAAAGCGGCTGAGCTACGTTTACGAGAGAGTTTAGCGACCAAAGATGCCACCACGGCGAGCTATTATCCTTCGATCAGTTTGACTGGGAATCTTGGTTCAAGCAGTACCTCGCTAACGCAACTGCTCAAGAACCCAGCCCTAACCTTAGGCGCAAGTTTAAGTCTGCCGTTCTTGCAATATAACGACATGAAACGCGACCTTGCGATTAGTCAATTGGACTATGAAAAAGCTATCGTGCAATATCGTCAGACCTTGTACCAAGCCTTTGCCGATGTGGAAAATGCATTGTCTGCGCGAACTGAGTTGAACCAACAAGTGCAATTACAACAGCGTAATTTAGAGCTTGCTGAGAAAGTGGAGCGTTTGACCCAAGTGCGTTATCGCTATGGAGCCGTGGCTTTAAAAACCTTGTTGGATCAACAGGAAACCACGCGCACTGCACGCTTAACGTTGGTCAATACCAAACAAAGCCAATACAACGCTTATGTGACGTTGATGCAAGCTTTGGGCGGAAGTCCTGTAAAAGAACTAGCAAAACAATAGTCCGAGCACTATTGTTTTGTTCTCTTATTCTTTCACTAGATCTGGATTATTCTGGATCTGGTGAATACGTTTAATCTTGTCTTGATCATCAAAAACAACTTCATACGAAAGTTGCTGACCATCGAAATACATCTCGGCTGGAGAGCCAATCACTTCCCATAGACCAATCGAGGCAATATCCGCAGTCGTGTGCCATAGTGTACGACTGATTCTGGCTGCTTTTGAGTAGCCCTGTTGGAAAGTATAAATCTCTTTACGCTCTCCATTGACGGTTTCTGAGGTAACTGGTGCACCCAATTCAGAAATCACATAATTACGATGTTTTCCAACCTCTAAAACCGTCAGATTCTTTTTATGCGGCTGGTTACTCGCCATCACCGCGGCACAACCTTGAAGTGAAAGAACAATGACTAATCCTAAAATAACAGTTATCTTTTTCACGCTTTTTCCCTACCCCGAAAGCTCAAAATTATATTTTTATCGACATTATCTTTAGAATTTTAATTCAACAAAAACTAGGATTTATTAGCATATAAAATATTCGATGACAAATAAATAATTATACTTTTTGATAAAACTTCAACTGATCAAACATCACTCAATGGAATATCAAGTCAAAACAATCACTATACAGCTCAAAGCATATGGATTAATAAATACTAAAACAACAAAAGGTGGAATGGCTCTTTTTTGGACATTAACTCCCAAAGGCGAGCAGTTAATGATTGAAAGTCGCGTAATTAAAAGTAGTGCTTAACAACGTAAGCTCAATAGACTCAATTATGCTTCACCGCACTCACTGATTACGAAGCAACTATCCTTTTCAAAAACAAAGCCGCTATCAAAGCGGCTTTATCAGATGATTTGAATCAATCTAATTACTCATCGAGCATCAAGTCTGGGCTCATGCCTACAGTATTGAAACCTGCATCGACATACATGATTTCACCCGTAATACCATTTGCCCAAGGTGAGCAAAGGAATAATGCAGCATTACCGACATCTTCAATGGTCACATTACGTTTAAGCGGTGAAATTTTTTCGTTTACGTCTAACATTTTACGGAACGATTTAATCCCTGATGCCGCCAAAGTACGGATTGGGCCTGCTGAAATCGCATTCACACGAATCCCTTCTGCACCTAAGCTTGAAGCCAAATAACGTACGCCTGCTTCTAATGATGCCTTCGCCATACCCATCACGTTGTAGTTTGGCATCACACGTTCAGAACCTTGGTAAGTCAAGGTCAACAAACAACCTTGACGAACTAAAAGTAATGGCTTCGCAGCACGCGCCATAGCAATAAAGCTATATGCACTGATGTCATGTGCCACTTTAAAACCATCACGATCCGTTACATCGGTAAAGTCACCATCCAAAGTATGCGCAGGCGCAAAACCAATCGAATGCACCACACCGTCTAAACCATCCCAGTGTTTTGCCAATTCAACAAAAGTCTGTTCAATTTCAGCATCGACAGCCACATCACATGGTAGAACAATCGTTGAGCCAAATTGTGCTGCAAATTCATCTACACGTTTTTTCAGTTTTTCATTTGGATAAGTAAATGCAAGTTCCGCGCCTTCACGGTGAAGCGCTTGAGCAATACCAAATGCAATTGATAATTTACTTGCAATACCTGCTACTAAAAAACGCTTTCCAGCCAATAGTCCTTGTGCCATGTGACTCTCACTCAAAATAATTTATCTGCATAATGCCAAGTTTAAGTTGAAACCGAAATTGCATAATGCGCCTTTTTTCAATTCATCAACATTCAATAACAAATACGCCCCAATGAAGGGGCGTATTTGTTAAAACTAGGGAGATTAGTCATCGCCACGCAACATGCTAAGTAGACGCAGGAATGAATAGTACATCCACACCAGAGTCGCTAGTAGTGCAATACCACACAGCCACTCCATCGCTTTCGGAGCGTGTTGTGCCGCAGCACTTTCAATCAAATCAAAATCTAGAATTAGGTTAAGTGATGCAATCACTGCAACAAAAGCGGCAAAACCTAGACCTAATAAGTTGTTTTCAAATAAAAATGGAATGCTTGAACCAAAAGCCAAACGCATAACCATCTGCACCACAAACACAATCGCGATGGCAATCGATGCCGACATTACTACCGATTTGAATTTTTCAGTGGCACGAATAATTTGAAAACGATACAAACCAAACATCACTAAAGTGGTGACAAAAGTTGCCAAGAGCGCTTGTAAAGGTACACCTGGGTATTTCAATTGGAAAATAACAGAGACCCCACCTAAAAAAGCACCTTCAAACAAGGCATATGGAATGGCAAGAGTGCGCGCGGTATTCGGTTTAAAAGTTGCAATCAGACCTAAAATTAGACCACCAATTGCACCGACTAAGGTTGCAGCATATGCCAGCGAAATATTTAAGGTCATGAAACAGTAGAAAAACAGCGCCATACCAACCACAGCCGCAATCACTGTAAGTAATACAGACTTCTGAATGGCACCTTGAACAGTCATCGGTTGACTATAGTCCGCATGTGTTTCCACGCGGTTCAAAATAGGGTTATTACTTTGCATAACTCAACTCTTTGTTATAATTTAATTAATTTACTTTATCATAAAGCGTGTTTTAAACTTGTATAGCAAAAAAGTGTTTCTTTTTTATACACAAACACCCTCAGCTCTATTCTATTCGATTTCAATAAAAAAGAGGCTAACGCCTCTTTCTTTACTACTTATTTATTCATAATAAAAAAGTATTCACGATAATACTTCAGTTCCGCAATCGAATCACGAATGTCATCCATCGCTAAATGTGAAGCATTCTTTTTCAAGCCACTCATAATTTCTGGACGCCAGCGTTTAGCCAACTCTTTTACCGAAGACACGTCTAAATTACGGTAGTGGAAATATTGCTCCATTTCTGGCATTAAACGGTGTAAAAAACGGCGGTCTTGGCAAATTGAATTGCCACACATTGGTGAGCTTTTTGGATTGACCCATTTCTTTAGAAATTCTAAAGTTTGCTGCTCCGCATCTTGCGCAGTCAATTTACTGCGACGTACACGTTCAATTAAGCCTGATTGACCATGTTGGCGAGTGTTCCACTCATCCATTGCATTCAGCACACGGTCTGGCTGATGTACAGCAAGCACAGGCCCTTCAGCTAAAATATTTAAGTTATCATCCGTCACAATTGTAGCAACTTCAATAATTTGGTCATTATCAGTATCGAGACCTGTCATTTCAAGGTCAATCCAAATCAAACGCGTATCAGCGGTGCTGCTCATAAATGTGCAATCTTATTCGGCTTAAAAACAATGATAGTAGCAAATTAATTGCTTCGATGCTGTAACTGATACCCTGCTTCGTGCTATTTTTGCCATCTTGAATTCACGGTTTTTTAGGATATGAATGGCTTTAATTCGTAAACGTCGTTTAACTGAACAGCAACAACGTCGCATTCAGAAACAACAGCAAACACGTCAAGAAGATATCGACACTTCAAATGACTTAGAAGGCTTGGTGGTACAACACTACGGCCGTCAGCTTGAAGTGCAAGCCCTTACGACTCCAGATCCACATCCCATCAAACCGACGGTACAAGCAGGCGAACCTGAACCGTTTTGGAAACCGATTGAACTCGGCAGTATTTGGCGCTGTCATACACGCACCAACCTCGAACTTCTAGTCACAGGTGATCGTGTCAAATGGCAAGCCGACCCAAATACAGGGCTGGGGATCATCAATGCCATACAGCCACGTCAGTCGCTACTGACTCGTCCAGACCGTTACCATAAAGTGAAACCTGTCGCTGCCAATATCAGCCTGATTGTGATTGTGTTTGCGCCACTGCCTGAGCCTGCACCAGGTCTGATTGACCGTTATTTGGTGGCCTGTGCCGATGCCAACATTCCAGCACTTTTGGTGCTGAATAAAACCGATTTGCTCAAAGACAATGACCCGATTTTAGCGTTGATTGCGGAATATCAAGCCTTAGGCTATGAAGTGATGCAAACACAAGCCGATGGTGATTTAACGGCACTAACTCAGCGTTTAAAAAATGAAACAGTAGCCTTTGTCGGCCAATCTGGCGTTGGTAAAAGCACGCTGATTAATGCCATCGTGCCTGACGCTGCACAAAAAACCAATGTGATTTCTGAAAACTCAGCCTTAGGGCAGCACACCACGACCTCTACCCGTTTGATTGGTTTTGGTGAAGGCGCCTCGCTGATTGACTCACCAGGAATTCGTGAGTTTGGTTTATGGCACTTAGATGCGGACAAAGTGCAACGCGGCTTTCCTGAAATTGAAAACTTGTTGGGCTACTGTCAGTTCCGTAACTGCACCCATAAACATGAAAAACAATGCGCTTTACGCTTAGCTGCAGCAAATGGTGAAATTTTAACGCGCCGTTTAGACAGCTATTTACGTCTGATTGATGAAATTGCTGAAGCTCAGCAAAAAAATTAATTTTTATTCAACCTTAGCCCTTGAAGCGGTGATTTTGATCACCATATTTTATGAGCTATACTCTCTAGCAATTTTTGAATTGTAATTTAGGTGACTTGTGGAACGTTGGTTCGAGTTTATGGGGAATCACCCCTTCTTATTTGGAACACTTGCGGTATTGGTTGTTTTGTTTTTCGTACTTGAAGGACAACGCAATGGTCGCAAAATTTCACCACAATCTTTAGGTATTTTAGTGAAAGCTAAAAATGCCATGTTGATTGACTTACGTGATGCCAAAGATTTCCGTGAAGGTCATATCAGTGGAAGTCGCAACATTCCCTACAGCCAAATTACAAAACATGCTGAAGAGTTAAAAGCTGCAGATCGTCCACTCGTGTTCATCTGTAACTTAGGCCAAGTGGCAGGTACCGCTTTACAACAAGTTGCACATACTGACAGCTATCGTTTAGATGGCGGGATTAGCAACTGGAAGGCTCAAGGCTTACCACTGGTTAAAGCTAAATAATTCGCACAAGGAGAAACTCATGGCTCAAGTCACTATTTACTCAACGACTGTATGTCCATATTGCGTTCGCGCAAAGCAGCTCCTTGAGCGTAAAGGCGTTGAATATAAAGAAATTAATTTATCTAAAGAAGCGCCAGAAGTCCGCATTGAATTGATGCAACGCACCAATCACCGTACGGTTCCACAAATTTTTATTGATGACCAATTTATTGGTGGTTTTGATCAACTTTATGCTTTAGAGCGTGAAGGCAAACTCGACCAACTATTGGCATAATTAGCTCAGCATATTAAGGATTAGAAAATGAGTGAAGCTCAACCACAACTTGCTTTAGAACGTATTTATACAAAAGATATTTCTTTTGAAGTCCCTGGGGCGCAAGTTTTTACCAAAGAATGGCAACCAGAGTTGAACATCAACTTGTCATCTTCTGCTGAAAAAGTTGATCCAACTCACTACGAAGTTTCACTTAAAGTGGTTGTACAAGCAAACAATGCAGGCGACACGGCGTTTATTGTCGATGTTACTCAAGCGGGTATTTTCCTTGTAGATGGTGTTGAAGAAGAACGTCTTCCGTACATCTTAGGTGCATATTGCCCGAACATCTTGTTCCCGTTCCTTCGTGAAGCGGTGAATGATATGGTGACTAAAGGCAGTTTCCCACAATTGTTACTTACACCAATTAACTTTGATGCTGAGTTCGAAGCAAATATGCAGCGTGCTCAAGCAGCCGCTGTTGAAGGTCAAGCTTAAAACTTTAAGCCCTTCAAACATAAAAAAGACCGCTTTTGCGGTCTTTTTTATTGTACTGAATTATTTAAATGCTTTATGGCCTTGCTGCTTAATGGCCTCAAACTTGGCTGAACTTTGTTTAGCTTCTGCAAGTTTCCCAGCATGTACCAAATGTTGAGCATGTTCAATTTCTTGGGTTAATGCATCAAACTTTTGTTCATATTGTTTCACTTTAACACTGTCTTTTGGTTGTTTCACCAAAGTGTCAGGCTTGTTTTGCTTGGCAGCTGCCGCGGCTTTTTGCATTTCAGTTAATGCGGTATTCGCCTCTGTGGCAGTCTTGGCTTGAGCAAAAGCTTTTGAGTTCTTTGCCAAAGATTTCATCGCACCTTCTAGCACTTCCGACGCTTGTGCAAGTCCTGCCAAACATAAACCACTGCTCAACAGCACGACCTTTAATAATGTTTTCATTCTTATTCCTATGAGTTTGCAAAAAAAATGCAGCCTAAGGCTGCATTGAATATCGCAAAAATTAAGACCGATGTAAATTAAAAATCATCATCACTTTCAGGGTCTCGATGTAAAGCATCGTGAATCGCTTCAACCAACTGCAAAGCAATTTCTTGTTTCGATGCTTTTTCCAAATCGCGCTTTTCCATTTTATAACTTTCTGCAAAAAAGACCGTCATCGCATTTTCATCAGACGCAAAACCAATATCAGGACGTGACACATCATTACAGGCAATCATATCGAGCTTTTTCGCCACCAATTTACCTGCGGCATATTCCTCGACATTGCGTGTTTCCGCTGCAAAACCCACCATGAACGGGCGTTTGCCTTGCTGTGCAATGGTCGCCACAATATCAGGGTTTTTGATTAAAGAAACATTGAGCTCGTCCCCTGCTTTCTTAATCTTATGCTCTGCGACTTCTGCAACACGATAGTCCGCAACAGCGGCTGTCGCGATAAACACATCACAGCCTTCATCTAACATTTGCATACTGGTATCCAGCATTTTCATGGCAGATGAAACATTGATTCGGCGTACACCGTTCGGCGTGTCTAAGCTGACAGGACCTGCAATTAAAGTCACTTTGGCTCCTGCCGCATAACAGGCAGCAGCAATAGCAAAGCCCATTTTTCCGGTACTGTGGTTAGAAATATAACGCACAGGATCAATCGCTTCACGCGTTGGCCCAGCAGTAATGGTGACTTTTTTACCCGCCAACATCCCAAATTTTTCAGCCATGGCACGCTGCGCTTTATGGAAGTATTCTGTCACTTGATGTGCCAAATCCTCAGGCTCAGGCATACGGCCTAAACCGACATCACCACAAGCTTGCGCACCCGCATCTGGCATGATCACATGCACGCCATCTTCCACCAAAGTCGCTAAATTACGCTGCGTCGCTTTTGCTGCCCACATTTGTTGGTTCATGGCTGGTGCGACCCATACAGGGGCTTTGGTGGCTAAATATAAAGTAGAAAGCAGGTCATCGGCTAAACCCGCAGCAAACTTTGCAATGGTGTTGCAACTGGTAGGCGCAACCAAGAGTAAGTCTGCCCAACGTGCCAGCTCAATATGGCCCATGCCCGCTTCGGCTTCAGGGTCGAGAAGTGCGGTATGGACAGGGTTGCCCGACAAAGCTTGAAAAGTTAGCGGCGTAATAAAAGCCTGCGCACCTTCGGTCATCACCACACGGACTTGAAAACCCGCATCTTTTAAACGGCGAACCAAAATGGCACTTTTATAGGCAGCAATACCGCCCGTAACAGCTAAAAGGATATTTTTATTTGGAATTACACTGAGATCAAAGCTCACGAACAGGCTACCTTTCTGTTGCAGTGGCGCTCACAATAGCATTAAATAGTCTCGCACCCAATCATCGATTGGGCCCTGTTTCTCAGATTAAGAATAAAAAAGTATAAAATAATGCACTTATCCATAAAAAAATGGCCCGAACAAGAACGGCCACGTGAACGCTTATTACAACAAGGGCCAGCCAGCCTATCCGATGCAGAACTGCTGGCTATTTTCATCCGCTCGGGTTCAACACAGCATTCTGCGGTCGAATTGGCACGTCTTTTGTTGCAACATTTTGGCAGCCTGAATGCGGTTTTCGATGCTGAACTGCCCGAACTCAGCCAGTTTCACGGCATTGGCCCAACCAAGTATTCACAATTAATGGCCGTCAAAGAATTGGGGCGTCGCTACAGTAGTCAGCAGCTCAAGCAACAAAAGTTGGAACTCAATCATTCAGCTCAACTGCTCAAGTTTTTACAGTATGAGTTTTCAGGCGAAAACCAAGAAGTCTTTGCAGTGCTCTGCTTGGATGCACATTTAAGAAAAATAAACTTTAAAAAATTGTTCTTTGGTGCAGTCAATTCTTGTGAAATTTCGATCAATCAATTGCTCCGTTACTGTATTGCTCAACACGCCACTTTCATGGTGATTGCCCATAATCATCCACTTGGGAAAGCTCAGCCCTCCACGGCGGACATCGAACTGACCGAGCGCATTCTTCAAGCCAGTCAACTGCTCGATATTCAACTGATTGATCATTTCATCTTATCGCCCGAAGGTGCTTTTTCTTTTGCTGAACACGGCCTGATCCAACCCGTTTAAATATGCAGACAAATGATTGACAAATACCGCGACAAATATGAAGATCAAGCAAAATTTTAAAAGAATTCTAATCACATGATTGTGCGTGATCAGCCAAGTATTTTTAAGGTGCTTTTTTCATGGCGTGGCACCATTCTTCCCAAAGTTTTACCTCCTTTGGGTGTGGTTATGTTGGTCTCTGCCATTATTGGCATTTTGTCCTATGTCGGCTATTTCCACTTCCCTGAACTGCCTTTGGTCGGCTTCACCCTCATTGGAGTGGTACTTTCCATTTTCCTCGGCTTTAAAAATAGTGCCTGCTATGACCGTTGGTGGGAAGCGCGGAAGTTATGGGGCATTTTAATTGCCAACTCACGTCACTTTGACCGTGACTGTCGTATCTTGACTCAAGGTCGTCGTGAACGTGTGATTCAACATGTGATTGTCTTTGCCAATGTCTTACGTGACCGTTTACGTCATCAAACGGCCAATCCAACAGAATTGGTACAGACCAGTGGCTTAAGTCAAAATGCACTGACTCAGCTATATCAACAAGCCAATGCCCCGCAGTACACGCTCAGTTTGATTCAGTGGGAGTTGATGCAGGCATTAAAAGAAGGTGAAATTAGTGACATTGTGTATGCACAGCTGAATCAGCACGTTGCTGACCTGAGTGTGGTGCAAACTGGTTGTGACCGTATTGCGACAACGCCGCTACCTTTTGCCTATTCGGTATTACTCAATCGTACGGTGTATTTTTTCTGTCTCATTTTACCGTTCAGCTTAGGCTCAACTTTGGGTATTTTCACCCCGCTATTGGTTGGTGTGTTGGCCTATACCTTCTTAGGACTCGATGCTTTGAGCTCGGAAATTGAAGAACCTTTCGGAACGCAAAGTAATGACTTGCCGCTGGACTCGATGGTACGTACCATCGAAATTGAACTGCTTGGGACTTTAGGTAAACCTACTCCACCACCCATTCAAGCACAAGACAATAATCTACTCTAATCGAGCGCACGCTTACCTTCTCTTAGGCTAGATAGCTCTTGGAGAAGGTGGGAATGACCAGTACTCTTTAAACAAAACTTTCCCAAATCCCCACTTGTCCGTCTTTGACTCTGGGAATATTGCCCAACTTAATCCACGGCATATTGGCACCATGAAAGTCACTACCGACCGATACTTTTAAACCATTCTCGGCAATCATCCGGTCCACCATTTGACGGGTAGATGTCGGTTCGACATTGGGCGGCAATTCAACCGCATCCCCACCAAACTGCGCAAATATTTCAATCAGATAACGAATATTGGTAGCAGATAAGTCATACCGTGTCGGATGCGCCAATACGGCAAAACCACCACTGGCATGAATCACTTGAATGGTATCTTCTAAACCCAGCCCATCAAATTTCACGTAGGCTTTCTTACCTTCCTTAATATATTTATCAAACGCTTGTTGCGCACGACTCACATACTTTTTTTCAACCAAGGTCTTGGCAATATGGGTTCGAGTCACACGGTCAGGCATCTGTTCAACTTTCGCTAAAACATCGAGATAAATATCTTCACCAATCAGTGGGATCAACAAATCACAGATTTGTTTAGCACGTCGTGCACGGATTTGTTTTTGCTGTTCAAGGCATTTTTGCAGTGGTTCTAAGTCTTGCATATTCAATGCAACCACATGCACGCCATAGTTTTTCTGGGTTGAGGGTCTCGACCATTGACTCGAAATTTCTACCCCCGAAATAATACGTATTGCATGCGACTTTGCAGCCAACTCTGCCAACGCAAGACCATCCATGGTGTCATGGTCTGTCAAAGCCAAGGTGTGGATGCCTTTTTCCGCAGCAGCATCAACCAATTGCTTCGGTGTGAAAGTACCATCAGAAATATTGCTGTGAGTATGTAAATCTACGCCTTCCATCACTTATACTAGCTATTTATTTGAACAGATTTAGATACTCTAACATGAAAGCACTTTTAGACTTTGTGCCGCTGATAATTTTCTTTTATTTATATAAAACTGTAGATCCTAAAAATACTGATCACCCATTGCTCCAATTGATTGGTTCTGCTGGGGGTGTCGATAATAATAATATTCTTGTAGCGACCACAGGTTTGATTATTTCGATGCTGGTGGTTTACGGCGCACTGTTCTTCATGCAAAAGTTCCGTTTAGACAAACAACAGTGGATTGTGTTGTTTATGACGGTTATTTTCGGCGGTGTCACCTTAATGCTGTCGGATGACTTTTACATCAAACTCAAAGCAGCCTTACTGAATATTATTTTCTCAGGCGCTTTCTTACTTTCTCCTTATTTTGGCAAAGAACGCAAACCGCTGATCAAACGCTTGTTCGGCCCAATCTTCAATTTATCCGACGCTGGTTGGATAAATTTAAACTTTGCGTGGGCTGCCATGTTCGCCCTGATGTCCTTTTTACACGTATTTTTCGCATTTTTATTTATGGATGGAAAATATTGGGGAGAATTCACGGCTTTTGGTGACATGATCGTGATGTTTTCCTTTATCATTATTCAGTTTATTGTATTGCGTAAATACTTTAAATCTTCTGAAGAGTAATTTAGCCGGAACATACATCGAGAACTCATATGCCGCTATTCGTCGTCACATGTACCGATCAAGAAGGTACAGTCGAAAAACGTCTTGCTACACGTCCAGAACATCTTGCTCGTTTACAAAAGCTCAATGATGAAGGTCGTTTAATTGTTGCAGGAGCGATGCCGAAAGATCCTAGCAATCCACAAGCAGGCTTTTACGGCAGTACGATCATTGTTGACTTTGACTCACGTGAAGCACTCGATGTCTGGTTACAGGAAGAGCCATTCTTAAAAGCAGGGGTTTATCGTCAGATTGATGTTAAACCATTTAATAAAGCATTCCCTCAAGGATAAGGTCATGCGCGTTGTTGTCACAAGCTTATTGGGCTTATCTCTTCTTTCTTCTATGGCGTGGGCCGTTGAAACCGCTCCTGCCCCGAGTGTAGCCCCTGCTGTACCAGCAACAACTGCCGCACCTGTTCAAGTGCAAGGCAGTACAACTCAGCCGAAAATCATTCCTGCGGTGGCCACAGTTAGTCCAACAGGTCAACCGCAAGAAGCCAAACCACTCACCGCTGAACAACTTGCCAAGAACAAAGCATTGCAAGATGCCAAAGTCAAAGCACTGGTCAAAGACCAAGCTTCACGTCTTGCACAATTGGAAAAAGCCAATCTTGATGCTTTGGCGCAAAACCAAGAGCTACAACTCAAAAATGATAGCCTCGGTGTACAAGTTCAAGTCTTACAAAGCGAACGCAGTGCGCAAATGTTTCTCTACGGCGCGGCGACCATCGCTGTTGGCGTATTACTGGGTTTCTTAATTGCCAGTTACGTTTATACCAAACGTCGTCGTCAGTGGTAAGCTAAGCCCTATTGAAAACAATAGGGTGCTGTGGTTGTGTCGCGTGCAATTCAAACTGCCGATTTAGAGTGGCAACAGATTGATGGCATAGATGTGCCAGTCTCAAAACAATTTGGCGATGTCTATTTTTCCAAAGACAATGGTCTACTCGAAACTCGCCATGTGTTTTTAAATGGCAATGATTTACCTGAGCGTCTGTCCAATCTTCAGCCCTTTGAATATTTTAGTGTTGGTGAAACAGGCTTTGGCACAGGGCTCAACATCTTGGCGCTTTGGCAACTTTGGCAACAGGTTCGCCCCAATAACCACAGCCACCTTCATGCCATTTCAGTTGAAAAATTTCCGCTGTCTAAAACGGATCTGATACGCGCACTCAATGTCTGGCCTGAACTCAAACCAATCGCCGATCAACTGATCGCACAGTACCCGCACCCGATTGCAGGTTGTCATCGCCTGAGCTTCCCTGAGGAACGTTTCAGCCTTGACCTTTGGTTAGGCGATGCCCACGATGTTTTCCCCAGTATGGCAAAAACCAGTAGCGTTAACGCATGGTTCCTCGATGGTTTCGCGCCTGCCTGTAACCCAGACATATGGGAAGAGCAAGTGCTGAATCACATCGTTCGCTTATCTGGTATTGGAACAACATTTTCTTCGTTTAGTGTCGCAGGCGTGCTCAAACGTGGTTTAACGCAGCATGGTATTTCTATTTCACGTCCGCGCGGCTATAAGCATAAACGCGAAATGCTCAAAGCCATCTGGTTACCTGCTGAGCCTGAAAACATATCAAACGCTGTAGATACCAAATCAGTATTGAATCAAAATCGACCTGATCAAGTACCACACGCTTTTAAGCAACGCCAGATTGCTATCATTGGTGCAGGGATTGCAGGTTTAAGTAGTGCATGGGCCTTTGCTGAGCGTGGGCACCAAGTCACGCTCTACGACCAATCTGAGCCACTTGCAGGAGGTTCAGGCAATCCGCTGGCTCTACTCAACCCCAAACTTTGTCCGATTGAACAAAGTCATGAACATCTAATGACTTTGGCTTGGCAACATGCTTTACAGCACTATCCCAAGTTTCAGGCTTTTCGCCCCATTCAAGTACATCAACTGGCGCTAAAAAAAGCCGAAGACTTACTCGATCTCGAACAACAATACCCTGCGGATCTTTTGACAGCCGAAACCGCTGCTGATTCTGCGTTAATTACTGAATATCCCAGTCTGAATCTAACTGAAGCTGGCGCTGTCTCACCACATCAGCTCAAAGATGAAATCTTAGCGCATCCGCTGATTCAGTTCGTACAAGCCAACATTACTCAAATCCATCCAGAGCACAATGAACTTTTTAATGAGCAAGCCCAATCTCTCGGTCAGTTTGATCACGTGATTGTGTGTTGTGCACGCCAGACGGCTGCTTTCTTTGAGCACTACCCTGTGCTGAAGCCGATTCGCGGACAAGTCAGTTGGGTGGAGAACACTGCACAACCTTTGGCCCTCAATCAAGCTTATAGCTATGGCGGCTATTGTATGCAGCTTGATGCTCAACAGTTCATTTTAGGTGCATCCTTCTATCCCAATCGAGACGACAGCGATGTTTTGCTTGAAGACCATGTGCATAACTACGAGCTTATCCACAGTGTCTTTCCACATTATGCACAATCACTTCCTGATGTGACGACCTGGCAAGGCCGTGCATCCGTTCGTGCGCAAAGTTTGGACTATTTTCCAGTCCTTGGAAAAATGTCTGAACAGACTGAAATTTATAGCTTTGCTGGCTTGGGTTCTAAAGGCTTTTTGTTTGCACCTTTATGTAGTGAAATTTTAGCGGCGCAGATACTGAAAGAGGCCTGCCCCGTTCCTGAGTCACTGCTACAAAAGCTCAGTCCGGCCCGATTCCATAAAAAGCTCAAAGCCAAAAAGCCTTATTTTAAAGCGCAGTCTTAGTTCCGCTTATGATTCAAGTGCAGCGCATGGCGTTATAGAGAAAAAATCACATTTCCAAGACATTAAAAAAGCGCCTTACGGCGCTTTTTTTGCTTCTGCTTAATTACTTTATTCTAAGGCTAAACCAGCATCACGAGCAGCACGGGTACCACCCATTAAAATCACATACTCACGCGCACTGTCAAAACCTTCTAGTAACTCTGCAGCACGGGGCGCTTTACTACCGCCACCACATAAAATGTAAATCGGTTGATCCGTCGACACTTGAGTAAGGCTTTGTGCTGAAAGTTCTGTGATTGGCTGATTAATCGCCCCTTTCACGTGTGCTTCAGCATAAGCACTTGAATCGCGTACATCCCAGATGATCGCATCCTCTGGGAACTCAAATGTTGTAATTTCTTGTTTACGGATCATTGCGCACTCCTTTGATGTAAACAACACTTGGCAAATGAAGAAAACATCCCTAGCATCTCAGATATTCTTTCCATTTGTAAAGGTTTAATCCATGCCATCTTTTGATATTGTTTCAGAATTAGAAATTTTTGAAGTAAATCATGCTGTTCAGAACACCCAAAAGGAAATCGCAACCCGTTTCGACTTCCGTGGTCAGGACGTTTCGATTGAACTCAATGAAAAAAACAAAGAAATCAAAATCTCAACTGAAAGTGATTTCCAGTGTGAACAAGTGTATACCATGTTAGAAAACCATTTCTTTAAGCGTAAAGTCGATATTCAAGCGCTTGATCCACAAAAAATGACGGCTTCAGGTAAAAATGTACTTCAAGTGGTGAAATTAAAAGACGGACTTGACTCAGATACCGCAAAAAAAATTAACAAGGCCATTAAAGAAAGCGGCATTAAAGTGCAATCTTCAATTCAAGGCGACAAAATTCGTGTGACTGATAAAAAGCGCGATACATTACAACAAGTAATGACGTTTTTAAAAGAACAACAATTTGGTCTGCCTTTACAGTTCAATAACTTTAAAGACTAATACTCTTGTTTGATCATTTGAGGTAACTATGCCAAAGGCCAATCGCTTATCAAAACTTGTAAAAACCACGTCACGCTTGCCGAAAGCGTTGCGTACGCGATTATGGAGTCAAGCTTTTGGTCGCATAGTTCCCATGGTCGGCAGTGCCAATATTCGTTATTTGCAAGTCAGTCACAGTGAAGTCGTGGTCAAAATCGAAAATCACCGTGCCATGCAAAACCATATTGGTCAACTGCATGCTTGTGCCATGGCCTTGATTGCTGAAACGGCAACTGGTTTTGTAACAGGGATGAATGTACCTGACCATTGCATCGTTCTGATTAAAAGCATGCACGTTGACTTTAAACGTCCGAGTAAAGGTGCCATGACAGCGACAGCCACCTTAACACCAGAACAACAGCAACTGATGCAAACCACCGCCAAAGGTGAAACTTTAGTTTCTGTGACCGTGATGGATGAGTCTGGTGAAGCACCTGTTCAATGTGAAATGTTATGGGCTTGGCTCGACAAAGCATCATTAAAAAAGTAAAAATGTAAATATAACTTACTGTTTAGTAAGTATAAAATTTACAACAATACGCTAAAGCTGCGACTAAAACTTACTATATCTTTACTTCGACTCGGCTCAAAATCATGCTACATAACATGAATATTTGAGCTGACTTGATGAAAAAAAGACTAATTTTAGCGACTGCCCTATTTTCTTTAGGGCTGGTGGCGTGCCAACAGCACAACCCAGCCAACTCATCGGCTTCAACAACACCGAGTTACCATTCTGCTTCTGCCCTGACCGAACAAAATAAAAAAATTGTGGTGGATTTCTATGAAGGGGTTTTTAGCAAGCATCAGGTTCAAACCTATTCTGACCGTTATATTGGTACACAATACATTCAACATAATCCCTATGTTGCAGATGGCAAAGCGCCTTTTGTAAACTACTTCACCCAGTACTTTGAAGAACATCCAGATGCAAAAAACACCATCAAGCGTGTCGTAGCCGAAGGTGATTTGGTGGTGCTCCATGTACATTCCACTCAAAATGCACAAGATCGTGGTGAAGCCGTTGTCGATATTTTCCGCGTCGAACAAGGCAAAATTGTAGAACATTGGGATGTGATACAAACCATTCCCGCGGAGTCCGCCAACCACAATACTATGTTTTAATCCATCGGACTGCATGAAATAGCAATAAAAAAGCCAGTGATTACACTGGCTTTTTTTGCAGACCGACTCAAACCTTAGTTGGATTGGCTCGCAAGAAACTTTTCTTTAACATCCGCAGGAATTTGACGCTTATTGCCTTTGACATCAACCGCAACAAAGGTAAATACACCTTCGGTCACACGTACAGGCGGACGTGAACTGTCATGACTATCCCACACTTCAATTTCCATCTGAATAGATGTATTGCCCACTTTTAACAGTTTGGTATAACAACTGATGACATCGCCAACTTTCACTGGGACTAAGAACGTCATCTGATTAATTGAAATCGTTGCACAGCGTCCCTTACTAAAACGCTCTGCGTGAATTGCACCCGCCAAATCCATTTGTGACACAATCCAACCACCAAAAACATCTCCACTCCAGTTGGTATCGGCTGGCATTGCAATTGTCTGAAGAGACAACATCCCTTCTGGTTTCACATGAATCTCTGACACGTTGACTCCAATTTTCGTTATGACTGGGCTTGCAACTGTTGATCTAACCATTGTTGCAATTGTGGCGCACGGAGCGCACCGCTTATTCTAGCAATTTCGGTGGTTTTATTCATTAAAACTAGGGTCGGAATGCTGCGTACGTTAAACGCACTGCTCAAGCGCGGAGACTTTTCGGTATTAATTTTGGCAAAAATAACCTGCGGATTTTGCTTGGCCACTTCAGCAAAGTGCGGAGCCATCATTTTACATGGACCACACCACTCTGCCCATAAATCAATAAACACTGGCAAATCGCTATGGCTAATGAACTGGCTAAAATTCTGCTCATTCAATTCAATTGGTGCCGCAGGTAAAAGCGCTGCGTGGCACTGACCGCAGCTCGGATTAGCACTCAATTTCTCTTCAGGCACACGATTTTTGGCCAAACAAGTAGGACAGACGATAATCATTTAGTTGACTCCAATATGTTGATGTAAGAATTCTAATTGGGTCGAAATGGCTTTTTCAAACCAACTGGCATGATAAATATCAAAATGCTGCATTTCCCACTCATGATATTGAACAAAAGGGGCAATATTGGTCGCTGCTTCACGACTGGATTCAATCGGAATTAAACTATCATGCTTGGCGGCAATGAAAAGTACAGGAATATTAATTTGTCTGACATTTTGAATCGGACGATAACGAATTAAATTAAAAAAGAGTCGGGCAGGTATCTCACCACTCCAATAATAATCAGGATTAATAATCGAACGATACCCCAAATAGGCATCTTGCGTCGGTAAAAAACATAACTCTCGTGGATCAACCACAGGTAAAGTGGTCGGGGACATCCCCACTTTTCCACCCATATAATCTTGGCTGGATAGTTTTAAGGCTTTGGGGAACTGTTGCAAAGGATATAACTTAGCACTTGCTGCCCCATCTACAAAAGGCACTTGCGCCATCACTGCCTGTACATTCTTGAACTCTGCTGCGATATCGAGCACATAACCACCACTGAGCGCGGTCCCCCACAGCACGATCCGTCGACCATCGATCGACTTACGCTCTTTGAGGTGGTTAATCATGGTCCGCCAATCTTCAAGCTGCTTCTTAATCAAGACCAGCTCTCGTGGACGTCCAGTACTCCCGCCCCAATAACGGTAGTCAAATAACACGACTGCATAGCCCGCTTGTGCAAAACGCTGTGCAAATTGGATTAGTTTGAATTGGCGCAGCCCAGCCAAACCATGGGCCATCACAATCACTGCTGGTTTTTCTTCGGTTTTCGGACGATAGAAATCCGCAGCAATGACCTCTTGGCCACTTTTGACATATAGCGGTTCAACGGTATAGGCGTGCATACCTGCTCCATTGCGTTATTTTATGGTTGTAATCGCTTATAAATATTTCAACAGCATAGGCTGAACTTTCAGCTTAATGCTATCATAAAGCATATCTTGATTAGTTTAATTTTGGAGTGACAGCATGAGCGAAAATGTAGGCTTTGCAGGTCAAATTGGCCCAGAACATTTGGTTCAAGTGGTTGAAAAAGGGTTTAAATCTGTGATCAATAACCGCCCAGATATGGAAGGTGGCCCAGAACAACCAACCAGCGCCCAAATTGAAGAAGCAGCACGTATTGCAGGCCTCGATTATGTCTATCAACCTGTGGTTGCAGGGCAAATCACAGAAGTGGATGTACGCACTTTTGCCAATCATTTCAATGAGCTACCAAAACCTGTTTTAATGTTCTGCCGTACAGGCAATCGCTCAAACAACTTATACCAACTGGCCAAACAAATGGACCTGTTAGATGACTAAACGGTTGTTTCAAAGTGTCATCTGCACTGCTCTGATTTTAACGAACAGTGCATTGTGGGCGGCAACGAATAACCTGAGTCAAGCACTCAGCCCGCAACTCAGCGTTTCAGGGGAAATGACCCAAGACAAGTTTCAACAGTTGATAAAACAAGGGTTTAAGTCGGTCATTGTCAATCGACCAGATCAAGAACAAGGCAATACGGTTCGCGTTGATCAACTGCGAAATATTGCGGAACAGTCCAAAGTCAGCGTAATTTACCAACCGGTTACCAGCAGTAAAATTTCTGAAACAGACGTGGTCGAATTTGCTAAATATTATAATGAACTACCCAAGCCTATTTTAATGGTCTGTAAGAGTGGTGCTCGCTCTAGTCTGCTGTTCAATCAGGCAAAACAACGAGGATTACTCCATGAATAAACTGTTGCTGCTTTTACTCTGCTGTACCTTAATGACAGCATGTAGTTCAATGAATGTACGTCCTACCGTTGGGGTAAGCGTTGGTACTGGCTTATAAGTCAAATGAAAGTAAAGACGGCATCTAGTGCCGTTTTTTTACAAAATATAATCATCTACAGCCCTGAATATGTTAACTATAGAGTATGTCTCGCTTAGATAAACGTTTGCTTATGTATGATCTAATTATTATTGGGGCTGGAACTGCGGGTATCGCAGCCTACCAACAAGCCGTGAAGTCCACACAAAATCTATTAATCATTAATGATGGGCCATGGGACACCACTTGTGCACGTGTCGGCTGTATGCCTTCAAAAGTCCTAATTTCTACAGCAAATCGCATGCATGATATACAACATGCGGATCGTGTCGGATTGCAAGTAGAGTCAAAAATAGACCGCAGTCAGGTCATGCAACACGTACAAAAACTCCGTGATCGCTTTACTCATAGCACCCTTAAAACCGTAGAGAACTGGCCTGAGTCTCATAAAATTCAGGGCTGTGCTCGCTTTGTCGATTCAAAAACGGTCGAAGTTAATGGGCAACTCTACCAAGCCAAAAGCTTTATTTTAGCTGTAGGCTCCACACCTAGCTTTGACCCAGCATGGAAAGATGAACTTGGTGATCGACTCATCACCTCCGATCAAATCTTTGAACTTGATACTTTACCAAACTCCCTAGCCGTTATTGGGAGCGGCGTCATCGCGATTGAACTTGCGCAAGCCATGCAACGACTTGGCGTCAATACCACGGTCTTTGCTCGTAGCCGTAAAGTCGGTGTTCTGACCAGTCCGAAATTACAGCAGTTGGCACAAACAGAAATTAGCACTGAACTTGAGATCAAGTTCGAAGTTTTACCTACAGACGTTAAACATACAAATGATCAAGTCGAACTTAGTTTTACTGAAAATGATCAACCTAAAACACTTAACATCGATTATTTACTGGTCGCTACTGGGCGAAGCAGTCTTTTAAATACTATTAAACTCGACAATATCGACACTTCATTCACAGACTTAAAACATTTGCCTGTTGACCCTGGAACCAAACAACTCTCTGACTACCCGATTTTTATCATTGGTGATGCATATACTGATACTCCATTACAACATGAAGCCGCACACGAAGGTAAAGTCTCGGTCAAAAATGCGTTGAACTTCCCCACTATAGAATCATGCAAAACTCTAACACCCTTAGGCATAGTGTTTAGTAGCCCAGAAATGGCAATGGTTGGACAAAATTTTAAGCAACTGCAAAGTGCACCTATCAATTTTGTCATCGGCGAAGTGTCTTATGCTAAACAAGGGCGTGCTTTAGTTCTGGGTAAAAATCATGGAGCCATTGAGGTGTATGTGGAGAAAAGCAGCCGTAAGCTACTAGGTGCTGAACTACTCACAGAGTCTACTGAACATTTGGCCCATTTACTGGCATGGATGATTGCAGAACAACTGACTGTTGATGAAATTTTGCAGAAACCGTTTTATCATCCGACCCTTGAAGAAGGTTTAAGAACCGCATTAAAACATGCACGTCGACAGCTAGATACCTAAACTGCGAAATTTATGATTCATGTTCTTTTAATAAGGTTTTCTGCCTGCAATTAAACGATTAAATCAACGCTGGGCAGCAAACTATTCGCTGCAGCGTTGATTTAATTACAAGACACATGCTTAATAGATTAGCGGTAAAGTTCTTATTTTAGCGCGTAACTTAACTGATCTAAACACCTTCACACCCGTAAAACCATAGTTTTTAACCCATAAGTCAGTAACACCTGATCTATTTTTGCCTCTTTAGACAAGACATAAAAGCCAGCAAATGCTGGCTTTTTTAATTTAGGCTCTTATAGATAGCTTATTTTCTGCTCTTTTCATCTGTTTACTTCCTCTTATTCTTTCTCATTTATATTTTTAATCTTCCGCACATAAAAAATCCCCCTCAGCTTTAAGCGGAGGGGGATTTTGAATTAATGAGCTGG
>NZ_JAVWVO010000011.1:0-15925 GCF_036666595.1 Acinetobacter sp.
TGACTCGACTTTTAAAAACATCTAAATCGGTTTCATACGTCGCAAGTGGCCCATCTAGAAAACTTAGACTGTATGAAATAATCATTTTAGAATACGGATCGTAACGAATATGCTGAACCCAGCTCACACCGGCTTTTTTAATTGGTGTATCTACACCTTCTGCAAATTCAAACTGATAATTATCACCTCCTAAAATAACCGTTTTTGCGGTGGGATGATATTTTTGAAACTCACTGATGTACTGTCCAATTTTTAAACCTGCAACATTCATCGTGCTTACAGGAACTTCACAAGATTTTGCCCAAGAAATTGAACAAAATAATGCAAAAAGATGAGTCCATAAGAACACATTTATTCTTTTCATTCTAATTTCCTTGGATGAACTTGATTTCTTTTTCTTTACTCAAGCTCATTTTAAAAGGCTAAGACAAATGTCTTAACCCTTTTTAACTAAATAATGAAATTCTTTATTGCCGTTTTCGTCTAAGCGCTCTTCTTGCAACAAAAGCTCATGCCCAAGATGCATACAAAATTTCGGAATATCCCATGAGGTGGAGTTGTCCGTTGCAAATACCTCAACCACATCTCCAGATTTAGACTTGCGAATGGCTTGATGCAACATCATCACAGGTTCAGGGCAGCGTAAACCACGGGTGTTTAATTGGATGCTTGGGCTCACTTCCAAATCAGACATATATAAACTCAAAAATTTAAAAACTTGCCAATTTTAACACAACTGCCCATTTCGCATATCTGTTTGCATAGCTTGATGGCAGATGAACCTCGGATTTACAAGTATTGATCTAATCATTCATGCAATCCTTGCTTAATTACAATAGACAACTGTGTTTTCTACGGTATGATAAAATTAAGTTTTTTAGATATTAAGCGTCTTTAGGAAAGATCATGCACGAGGAATCAGGCCCGTCGTGGGGAATGCGTGGCTTACGCAAATGGTTAGGTACCGCGCCAGAAACTCGCGATGAACTGTTAAAGTTAGTTCAAGATTCACGTCGTTTTTTAGAACCCGACACTGTTGCGATGTTAGAAGGCGTATTAGACCTTCCAGCAACCAAAGTCCGCGAGGTCATGACACCGCGTACATCGATGATCAGCCTACAAGAAGATGATGAGTTACTCGACATTCTGCATACTTTGGTTGAGTCGGCACATTCACGTTTCCCTGTCTTTTCATCAGATCAACCAGACAATGTCGTTGGCATTTTATTAGCCAAAGACTTATTGCCTTTTTTGACTGAACCAAACAATAAAGTGGATATACGTGCGCTGATGCGTCAACCTTTATATGTACCTGAAAGCGCACGCTCAGACCAAGTGCTTCGCATGTTGAAAAATACCCAAACGCACATTGCGGTGGTGATTGATGAATATGGCACGACCTCAGGTTTAGTGACGCTAGAAGATATTTTGGAAGAGATCGTCGGTGAAATTGAAGATGAACACGACAAGATCGATGAAGAAGCGGAATATATTATTCCCGACAATGACCCAACGACCGCAAATACGTGGTTGGTTCAAGCACTTACACCAATCGAACACTTTAACAATCTTTTAGATGCAGACTTTTCTGATGATGAGGTTGAAACTGTGGGCGGTTTATTGCTTCAAGAAATTGGTTTAGTGAGTGATTTACAAGGTCAGGTCATTGATCTTGAAAATTGGGAATTTACCATTGTAGAAGCAGATGCACGTTCTATTCATCTGATTCGAGCCGTTCGTAAATGAGAGCTTACTTTGACAAACTGTTAACCCCCAATCCACAACAAAAACAGTTACCTTTAATTTATCCGCTTTTAATTGCCTTATTTTCAGGAGCTGTCTTTAGTTTTGCACTCGCCCCTTATCATTATTGGTGGCTGGCAATCTTATCCCCTGCACTGCTCTATGCCACTTTACGCAAACGCAGTGCAAAGCAGGCCTTTGGCATTGGTTGGGCCTATGGTTTTGGCCTATGGTTCGTGGGGGCTTTTTGGCTCTATACTTCCATCCATGTCTATGGCGATACCAATAGTGCCTTAAGTGTCGGCATGATCAGCATTATGGCCTTGGTCATGGGCTTATTCACAGCTGTCCAAAGCTTTATTTATCGTCGCTTTTTCCCTGAAACGCCTCTAACCTTCGCCCCGCTTTGGGTGCTTTTTGAATGGGCAAAAACATGGGTCTTCACAGGCTTCCCATGGCTGTTTGCAGGCTATGCCTTTACCGAACGTTTACTGGATGGTTATGCACCATTATTTGGTATCTTCGGGGTATCGTTTGTAGTCTTGGTGTTGGCCTGCGCACTGGTCGAAGTTTTAAACCGCCGCGTCTTTTGGGTCATCCCCTCTGCTTTATTGGTGCTTGGCGCATGGGGCGCATCAAAAATTGAATTCGTCTCCGCAAAAAATACACCACCATTATCGGTTTCTTTAATTCAGGGCAATATCCCACAAGACTTAAAATGGCTCACTGAATATCAACTGAAAACACTTGGAATCTATGCTGATTTGACCCAAACAGAATGGGGACGAGACCTCATTGTTTGGCCTGAATCCTCTATTCCGATGTTCCAAAGTGATATTGAACCCTTTTTAGCTGCGATGACGGCACAAGCCAAGAAAACCAACACGGCGTGGGTCACGGGTATTCCATACTGGGATATTTCAGGCTCTGAAACAGTAGGTCGTCCACTGTACTACAACAGTATTATGGCCAATGGTGCTGAAGCCGAAGGACTCTATAAAAAGCAACGTTTAGTACCTTTTGGTGAATATATTCCACTATCTGGTTTACTGAAATGGGTGTTGCCAGCCATGCAGAATGATCCGTCGATGAGTGGTTTTTCGCGTGGTGAACAACAGCAACAACCGCTTTCTATTCATCAGCAGCATTTAGGCGCAGCCATTTGCTATGAAGTGGCTTATCCGAACTTGACGCGTCGTAATGCCAGCCAAAGTGATTTCTTGGTGACGGTTTCCAATGATGCATGGTTTACGGGAACTGCAGGCCCTTTACAGCATTTACAAATGGTTCAAATGCGTGCCAAAGAAAATGGACGCTGGTTTATCCGTGCCACCAATACAGGCGTGACCGCATTTATTGACCATCAAGGGCATATCGTAAAACGTGCTCCGCAAGATGTGGCAACCGTGCTTCGCGGTGAACTGCCTGCTATGCAAGGTCAAACGCTATATACCCGTTTAAGTGACTGGCCAATTTTAGGTTTTTCAGTCTTTTTGCTGATCTTGGGTTGGATCTATCGTCCACGTAAAGTCGATGTATCGTTTAAGTCTCGTCGATAGTTTCTATTGTTAAATCAGACTTTTCCAAAGAAAAACCCAAGCTCAGCTTGGGTTTTTCTTTTTCAGCTACAGTAGCTTGGTGCCTACTGGAACATCTGTATCAGGCACACAAAGTACCACGCCGTCTGAATCATGAAAGCCTGTCACTAAGCACTCAGACTGGATGGGACCAATTTGTTTGTTTGGAAAGTTAACCACCGCCACCACCAACTTACCCAATAACAGTTCAGGTTGATAACGCTCAGTAATCTGCGCACTCGATTTCTTAATGCCAATTTCATGGCCAAAGTCGACATGTAAAATATAAGCGGGCTTACGTGCTTGCTCAAAGACTTCGGCCTGAATAATACGCCCGACTCGGAGCTCGACTTTTAAAAAATCTGCCCAATCGATCTGTTCCATATTTCACTCTATATTTATATTTTCTACAGTATAGGGAGCGAACACTAGGATCATATACGACGAAACAGACAAGCGATCCTATCTTTCCGCCATTCTTCATGGCGCAATAAAAAGCCGAGCCTATGTGCTCGGTTTTTTATCACAACTATAAATGTCAGAATTAAATTTGACTGACCAAATAGGACACCATACCAGCTAAAAAGAGCATCGGGGTATAACGGTAGAACATGACCACTTTTTGTTCTAATGCTGTAATCTGTACTTGATCAAGTGTGAGTACGGTTGCTTTTAACGCAGACCAAAAGCTCAAAACCGCCCATGTGCTGAACAGACTGATTGCAAAGAAACCCACCATAATTTGGCTGCTGCCTTCAGTCGACTGCCACACACTTAAAACACCTTGAGCAACAGGAAGCATACTCAAAATCAAAAGAACAGATTTGAGCATCGACCAATGGAATTGGCTCATTTCATCCAACAAGGTTAATGCTTTCATTCTATTCTCCTCAGGCAAATTAGTTGCCATTGAGAACATTATGCAAGGATTTAAATAAATAAAAAGCCTATTTTTATCCATAATTTACATTATTTGTAATCAATAAATATGGGAATAATTCTTATTATAAATCTCAGCTGATGCTTATTATATTTAATATTTTAAAATCATAATCTTAGGTTTTAATTTTAAATTAAGATGTATTATCATTACAGTCCACATTGACATAACCTATGCACTGTAATGATATATTCAATTAAACCTAATATATAATAATTCTCAATTAAGGTTGATACTGAATATCAGCATCGGTTTCTTCACCACCTTGCTGTCCATCTGCACCAAAAGAATATAAATCAAATGGTCGCCCATCAGTCCCAGGCGCAACATATTGAATATCATTATCCCAACTGTCTTTCGGATATCCACCTTTCACATAACCGCCTGGCAACCAATTTTTTGCAGACTCAGGCTTATTCACCAAAGCGTCGAGTCCACCCTCTTGCATTGAAGGGTATTTACCATTGTCCAATTTATATTGATCCAATGCCGCAGCAACACCTTTGAGGGTAATGACAGTAGTATCAACCTTGGCTTTTTCACCGCGCCCCATCACATTGGGTACAATTAAGGCTGCCAATACACCTAAAATAACAATCACCACCATGACTTCAATTAAGGTAAAGCCTGAAGCTTGGCGTCTATAGATTTTTGATTGCATGTGAATTTTCTCTTCCATCTTATATTTTTAAAATTAAATCATATTGTTCATGTTGACGATTGGTAGCATCACGGCGATCACAATCACCAAAACAATGCTTGCCATCAGAACCAACATCAGTGGCTCAAGTAAAGCCAGCAAGGTCGATATGAGCGTTGTCACTTCTCGGTCTTGCATGGTCGATGCGCGCTCCAACATCCGATCCAATTCACCCGACGTTTCACCACTTTTAATCATTTGTACCATCATCGGTGGGAAATAACCACTGCGCTCCAGCTGGGTCGCAAGGTTTCCACCTTCGGTCACTTTTTCTGCGGCATGATTGACCGCATCGCGAATCACCCAGTTATTACTCACCGCCGCGCCAATTTTTAACGCATCCACCAAGGGCACACCGGACTGGGTCAAAATCGATAAGGTACTGGCAAAGCGTGCGGCATTTATACCACGTGAAAGTTTACCGAATAATGGCAGTTTGAGCGTTAAACGATCAAAGGCATAATGCCCTGCTGTAGTTCTTAAAAATCGCAGTAATAACCCGATGCCCAGTACACAGCCCACCAATAAAAATGGCCATGCCGCTCGAATAAAATCGCTGGCTTTCATCAAGGCAACCGTAATCCATGGCAAGGCATCTTTACTTTGATCAAAGGTTTTGACAATGTCAGGCACCACATAAGTCATAAGTCCCATCACGATGGCAAAAGACATCAGCATTAAAATAATCGGGTAAATCATCGCGCCTTGGATTTTCTTTTGCATTGCAAAGCGATTTTCGGTGTAGTCTGCCAGCTGATCTAAAATTAAGTCTAAATGCCCTGAACGCTCACCAGCGGCAATCGTGGCAATGTACAGCTCTGGAAAACGTCCAGATTGCTGTAAGCCTTGCGCCAATGAATGACCTTCCAATACTTTAGAACGCACTGACATCAATAGATTTTGTACATGTACTTTTTCTGACTGCTTTCCAACCGCACGAATGGCTTCTTCCAACGGAATGGCCGCCGCCACAAGTACCGAAAGTTGACGTGTCAATAAAGCCAAATCATAGGCGGTAATTTGTTTTTGAAACCATGTTTTACTGCTGTGCTTATCTTTTTGTTCAACAGGATCAACCGAGACTGGAATCAGTGCTTTATCACGAAGTTGTTGCCGAATTTGACGCGCTGAATCCCCTTCGAGCACGCCTTTTTGCTGCTTTCCTGCGGCATCGAGTGCGGTAAATTGATATGCTGGCATGTTTACGCTTTCTAATTGTCCATTTAGTCATTTGGCGCTGTTGCATGTCGGCACCAAAATCATTCATATTCTAAGTTATAAATTATGTCATCACTCTAACACAACTCATTCATCGCACAACGACAATTTCATCAGGAC
Source organism: Acinetobacter sp. (assembly GCF_036666595.1). Taxonomy (GTDB): domain Bacteria; phylum Pseudomonadota; class Gammaproteobacteria; order Pseudomonadales; family Moraxellaceae; genus Acinetobacter. The sequence continues at coordinate 6,299 of NZ_JAVWVO010000011.1, forward strand.
AGTTTGAGCTTTTTATGCCAGAAAATACACTTTCCACCACACCAAGCTACCGTATCCGCGTGGCTGTTCCCGTTTATCTATATGACTGTTTTGACTATAGTTTAACGGCTGAACAATACCACCAAGCTGAAGTGGGTGCACGTGCGGCTGTCTCATTTGGTCGCCAAAATGTGGTCGGTGTCATTGTTGAGAAACTCACTGATGAGAAACCACTCGATTTAGGCTTTAAACTCAAAGCCATAACTGAGTTGCTCGATGACAGCGCTATTCTAGATGCTAAAGTTTTAAGTTTATTGACATGGTCAGCGCAATATTACCAATTTCCGATTGGTGAAGTCATGCATGCCGCTTTACCCAGCTTTTTACGCCAAGGTAAACCTTATAACTTACTGGCGCGGATGTGGAAGCTGATTGATGATCATGCCGAAGACAAATTAAAGCGTTCTGAAAAACAACAAGATGCCTATAAAATTTTAAAGCTGCATCCCACAGGAACGTCTGAAAACATTCTAAATTTGGCTGGCATTGAAACTGCGACCTTAAAAGCCTTAGAAAAAAAGCAAATCACCCAGTGCATACTTGAAGCTCAAGACTTTAAACCGCAAGCTATGACGCTGGCGCAAATGCCGCTCACGCCCAATGATGAACAAAAGCGAGCCATTCAAAACATTCTCAAAGCTCGTCATAGCTACCATGCTTTCTTACTGGATGGTTTAACCGGTAGTGGCAAAACTGAAGTCTATTTGCAAGTCATGCAAGAGATTTTAAAACAAGGCAAACAAGTCTTGGTATTAGTGCCTGAAATTGGTCTCACCCCACAAACAGTGAGTCGTTTTCAGTCACGTTTTCACTGTCATATTGCGCTACTACATTCAGGTTTAAATGATTCTAAGCGCCTTCAAGCCTGGCAAAGTGCGCAAACGGGCAAAGCCTCGATTGTGATTGGCACACGTTCTGCCATCTACACCCCCCTTCCGCATTTGGGTTTGATTGTCTTAGATGAAGAGCATGATCTATCTTTCAAACAACAAGAGGGCTTCCGCTACCACGCTCGTGATGTGGCTTTATACCGTGCACACTTAGAAAACTGTCCGATTATCCTCGGCTCTGCAACGCCAAGTATCGACAGTTATGCGTTGGTTGAACAAGGCAAAATGACCCGTTTGGAGTTGGACCAACGTGCAGGTGTGGCCGTGATGCCGAAAATGCATGTGATCGATCTGAAAGTGGCACAAAAACAAAATGGCATCAGCCAACAGCTGATTCATGAAGTACAAAAGCGCTTAGACAAAAAAGAACAGGTGCTGATTTTTTTAAACCGTCGCGGCTATGCGCCTGTGTTGATTTGTGAAAGTTGTGGCTGGCAGGCCAAGTGCCCCCACTGCGATGCCAATTTTACCGTGCATCGACAGCCCTATCAGCATTTGCACTGTCACCACTGCGGCACCATCCACCGCATGCCTGAACACTGCCCACAATGTCAGCATAGCGAACTGAAACCAATTGGTTTAGGCACCGCAAAAGTTGAAGAAAACCTACAAGAACTGTTCCCGAATTTTGACGTGATTCGGGTTGATCGTGACTCGACCAGTCGGGTCGGCAGCTGGCAAAAAATCTATAACAAGATTCAGAAAAGTGAACCCATCATTTTGCTCGGCACCCAAATGCTGGCCAAAGGACATCACTTCCCTTATGTGACTTTGGTTGCGATTTTAGACATTGACTCGGGCTTACTCAGTGTCGACTTTCGTGCCACAGAACGTACCGCACAGCTCATCATCCAAGTCGCTGGACGTGCTGGGCGTGGCGAGAAAAAAGGCGAAGTCTATTTACAAACTCTACGTCCAGACCATCCTTTGCTGAATACCCTGCTGGAATCGGGCTATCGCAGCTTTGCCAAGCAAACGTTGAAAGAGCGTAAAGCTGCATGGATGCCACCTTATCGCTATGCGGCTTTATTGCGCTGTGAATCCAAAGACCAAGAACTGAACCAAAGCTTTTTACAAGAACATGCGCAAGCGCTGCGCCAAGCCTCAGAAAACAGTATTGATATTTGGGGACCGATTCCTGCGCCGATGGAGCGTAAAGCAGGCCGCTATCAAGCGCATATGGTACTCCTGTCCAAAGACCGTGCGCGGATGCATTTTTACATTCGTCAGTGGTGGCAAAATGTCTGGCACAACAAACCGCATGGTATGAAATTGAGCCTTGATATTGATCCACAAGAGTTAAGTTAAGACTTGACGTGAATAAGGTTTAGACCTGAGTCGCGTTCTCCCTTAAACTTCCAACATAAAGAAAAAAATTTAGGACAGGGCAATGTCTCTACTGCTTCAAATCACCCTCTTTTTGGCTGCGGCACTGATGATCGTTCCGTTGGCCAAACGGCTGGGGATTGCCACGGTACTCGGCTATTTATTCACGGGCATCTTACTCGGTCCCAGTGTATTAAATGTCGTCCATGACCCTGAAGACATTCATAAACTCGCTGAATACGGCGTGATTTTCTTGATGTTCATTATTGGACTCGAACTTCGCCCGCAACGTTTATGGGAAATGCGTAAATCCATTTTTGTGATGGGCAGTTTACAAGTAACAGTCTGCGGCGTGCTACTGGCGTGCATCGTCTTTTTTGCCCTGCAACAGCAGATTGCGGCCAGTGTTGTGATTGGTTTTGCCCTTGCCCTCTCCTCTACTGCGTTTGTGTTGCAGCTGCTCAGCGAAAAACAGCAGCTCAATACCACTTTTGGTCAGCAGTCCTTTTCTATTTTACTCTTTCAAGATATTGCCGCGATTCCACTGATTGCAATTATCCCCCTTCTTGCGGGAACAAACTCAACCCATCATGGCGTTGCCTACTTTGCAGCAATTGTGGCTACCTTTACAGGCTTGTTTTTATTTAGCCGCTATCTCATGCGCCCTTTTTTCCGCTTTGTGGCCAAAAGTGGCGCACATGAACTGATTACCGCAGTCGGTTTGTTTATTGTCTTAGGCGTGGTCGCGCTGATGGATGTCTTAGGCATCAGTACCACCTTGGGCGCATTTTTAACTGGGGTGTTACTTGCTGACTCTGAATTCCGTCATGAACTGGAAGCCAGTATTGCACCATTTAAAGGTCTACTTCTCGGTCTATTCTTCATGACCGTCGGGATGAGCACGCAAGTTTCGCTCCTGTGGGAGACCCCAAGTCTGATTATTGGCGGTGCATTATTGCTGATGTTAGTCAAACTGCTGGCCTTAACGGCCATCGCTCGCTACTTCGAGTTTTCATGGCGCAATAGTTTGATGCTGGCAACCTGTTTGGCACAAGGTGGTGAATTTGCTTTTGTAGTGCTCAATGTTGCCATGAGTGAACACGTGATCACCCGGGCCATTTTAGAGCCGATCAATTTGATCGTGACGTTGTCGATGATTCTAACGCCTATTCTGTACTGGCTGATGAGTTCGTGGGTAGTGCCTCTATTCGAAAAAGAAACTACACCTGTCTATGATGAGATTCCTGAACAGCATAACCCGATGATCATTGCTGGCTTTGGCCGTGTCGGACAAATTGTGGCACGATTGGTTCACTTACAGCACCAAACCTTCACGGCGATTGACAGCAATATCGACAAAGTCGATTTCGTTCGCAACTATGGCGGCAAACTCTACTATGGTGATGCCACTCAACCCGATATCCTGCGTGCAGCCGGTATCGAACATGCCAAAGTGTTTGTATTAGCCATTGATGATATTGAAGACTCGATGAATGTGGCACGCCATATCCGACTCAATTATCCAGATTTAAACTTGCTGGTCCGTGCCCGTGATCGACATCATGTACATTTGCTGCGTGACTTGGGGGTGGAGCATATTTGGCGTGAAACCTATTTATCGTCTTTAGGGATGGCCTATTTTGCCCTGCGTAATTTAGGCATTGCAGAACAAGATGCTTATAAGAGCATTGAGTTATTTCGCGATTATGATGAAAAACTGCTCGCACAGCAGCAAAGTATTTATAACGACGAACAGAAGGTCTATGAAACACATCGGAATGCTCTAGCCGAATTAGAACACTTATTTGAAAGTGATACGCAGCTCCGTCAAAGTCCTGTCGGCGTTGACCTACAACGCGAGTTACAACATGATCGAATAGATGTCACACGGGATGAAGTAAAATGACTTGTGTTTTACAATATCGTCACCATTAAGACAGGATATTGGAGAAATTTATGTCTGATTTGCGTCAACGCTTTTATATTGAAGATAGTCCTGTTCGTGGTGAAGTGGTTCATCTAGAAGAAACCCTACAAACCATCTTGGCGCAGCGTGATTATGCACCTGCAGTTCAAGTGCTGTTAGGTGAAATGCTCAGTGCCACGGCATTACTTGCCAGTACTTTAAAAATTAAAGGCCGTATTAGTTTACAAATTCAGGCTTCTGGTAGTTTCAAATGGGCCATGGCTGAATGTAATCACCTTGGTGAAGTGCGTGCCTTGGCGGATTATGAAACGGATCCACGCTTTAATGCTGCCGACAGCAGCAGTACGGTATTGAGCACCCTCATTAGCCCTGTACTATTTATTAATATTGAGCCCGAATTTGGTGAGCGTTATCAAGGGATTGTGGCTTTAGACAAGCCAAATCTTGCGGGTTGTTTAATGCAGTACTATGACCTGTCTGCCCAAATTCCAACGCGTATCGTTTTGGCCAGCTCAGCCCAGCGTGCTGGTGGTTTACTTATTCAACTGTTACCACGTAACAGTGAAGAGGAACAAGAACGTGTCGATCAAGACTTATGGCCACGTCTAACCATGTTGACTGAAACGCTCAAAATCGAAGAGTTAACCGATTTAGAGTCCAGTGAAATTCTTTACCGTTTGTACAACGAAGAAGAAGTACGCTTACCTGAAGTTGAAGCACTGAAATTTGGCTGTACCTGTTCGAAAGAACGTTGTGCTCAAGCGCTTGAACAAATTGGCGCCGAAGCCGTTCGTGAAACGCTAGAACATCAGAACCCAATTACCATGGACTGCCAGTTCTGTAACACGCAATACAGCTTTAGTGCAGAAGAAGCCTTGGGTTTATTTGGTGAACACTTAAGCTAAGCACGTCATGTGCAATAAAAAAAAGAGCAGCTGAACTGCTCTTTTTTTATGCCTTTGTTCTCATAAAAATAAGATAATTCAAATGATTCATCACTTTTATTCATAGATATTTCACTAGTCACACCGCTTAAATTTCGTTATAAATAAACCCATAATTTTTATATGTCTTTATTTTTCTCTTCCATTGGGGTTTTATCATCATGAAATTTTCTTGCAGTCTTTTCGTACTCAGTAGTTTATGCGCCTTCTCCAGTTTTGCAGCCACCGATCCCTTGGTCGGCAAATGGAAAACCATCGATGATAAAACAGGATACTCTCTCAGTGACGTCTTGATTGAAAAAGACAAAAACAATAGCTATAAAGCAGTCATAGTAAGTACGCGCGAAATTCCAGGTGCGGTAAAAATAGAAAACTGTAGCAAGTGTGATGGTGTCAATAAAAATCAACCCATTGTCGGCATGACAACGCTCAGCCATTTGCAGTTAGACAATCCCAAAGATTCGACCTATAGCCATGGACAGCTCCTCGACCCTTTCACAGGGCTACGTTATGACGCATATGCACGACTCAGCAACAATGGTAAGCACTTACGAATTCGAGGAACTTCGACCGAAAATGGCGGTGGGCGCAACATCACATGGGTCAAATATTAAGTATCCCTCATCCATCAAAGCTCCTTTCATCGGGGGCTTTTTTCTTGTCATGTTTTGAAACAATAAGGAACATATCTTTACTGTTGAAATCTGCTGAAAGACTGAATAATGATTAAAACTTAATCAATTTATTTAATCTTATTTATGCCGAAGAACCATTATGAAATACTCGGTTTAACGCGAGATGCGACCGCCGAACAAATTAAAAAAGCCTATCGAAAATTGGCACGTAAGTATCATCCCGATGTCAGTAAGGAGCCTGATGCTGAAGCACGTATGCAAGAATTGAATGTCGCCTATGACACCTTAAGTGATGAAACGAAAAAAGCAGAATATGACTTTGAACTCGATCATCCACAAGGCTCACACCAATTCAATCCCAATGCAGGCTTTGGCGGTTTTGAAGAGGCATTTCGGAATGCTCAAGGCGGACAACAGGCACATGATTTTTCAGGATTTGAAGACTTATTTGGGCGTTTTGGTTCTGGTTTTGGAGGATCAAACTATCAATATCAACGCCAAAATAGCACACGCCATAAAGGCGAAGACCAACATGCGCGTTTAGAGGTCGATCTTGAGGTTGGGTTCCACGGTACCACCCAAACCATTACCTTACAGATTCCCACTTTAAATGCCTATGGTGAAGCAGAAATTCAGCGTAAAACACTGGAAGTTAAAATCCCCAAAGGCATGAAAGAAGGGCAACAAATTCGCTTAAGTGGTCAAGGACAGTCAGGTATTCAGGGCGGTGAAAATGGCGACCTGTATATCGAAATTTATTACAAAGATACGGAGACTACACGCGTTGAAGAGGTTGATGTCTATCACCAACTGAATATCAGTCCTTGGGAAGCCGCTTTGGGGCAAAGCATTACCGCCGCGCTACCCAATGGTCGAACATTACAAATTCAAATTCCGAAAAATGCCAAAACGGGACAGCAACTCCGTTTAAAAGATCAGGGGATTCCAGCCAAAACGGCAGGACATTTATATTTAATTTTAAACATTGTTCAACCTCCTGCGCAGAGTGAGCAAGAACAGCAAGCCTACCAAGCCTTTGCTGAAGCCTTCCCTCACTTTAAGCCGCGTCAGTCTTAAGGAGAAAATTATGACGACTATTCAATATCGTGAAATTATTTTAGACGGATGTCGACACGCTGAAATTGTTGATGAACAACATAGCTTTGATTTAAAGCATTTTGCTGAAGCCTGCGGACAAAGTCCTGAATGGGTTTTACAGCTGTTGGAATATGACATTCTGCCTAACCGACCCGATAACCGCATTCACCAATTTTTTGGTGATGATGTCTCACGTGCACGGCGAGCCTATCGCTTACAACGTGACTTTGATGCCAGCTTTACTGCAGTCGCAATGATGCTGGATTTGATTGAGGAAGTTCAAAAACTTCGTCGTGAAGTAAAACATTTACATCTCACTGACCCAGTTCAAACGACTCAACACTAGTTCTATAAAGAAAGATTGGCGCATGCCTTTCTTTCTTTTTTTTATTTTTGAATAAGAGGATTAGACGGCAACCATGAAACTCAAAGTTTGTAATAAAAAGACTAAGCTCATGTTTCCTGAATACCGAGACATGATTCAACAGCTTAGAGAAGACAATCCGCATTTTTCTAAAATGTTTGACGACCATGAAGCTCTCGATCAGGAAATTTGTTTACTCGAACAAGACCCTGTCAGGATTCATCGTGGAGAGATTGAGCCCCTCAAACGCAAAAAGTTGTTCATTAAAGATCAGCTTTACCGGATTTTAAAAGGAGCCCAGTTAAAAACCTCTTAAATTAAATCTCCCTGCGACGCCCACATATCCGAATAATAAATTGAACAAGGATAGCGTCAGCATATAAAGAAACACCTTAAAGCCCATTGGCTTTAATGGTCTATGCGGAAAATCACCGAATTATTTTAATTTGGTGATTTTCTCTAAATCTTTGATGGTGCCCTTCACGGTTTGCTTGATCGGCTCATAATCGATAAACCAAAACAAATTCATATGTTGATCCGCATGCTGCTGTGCCAACATATCAATGACACTTTTTTCGCCACGCCCGACCAAATGACGTCGATAAAAATAATACAGCAGAATCAATGTGGTCATTAACATGATACCCAACATGATCCAAAACCCTGTTGGGGACTTCAGCCCCGGAATAAACTCGAAGTTCATACCATACACCCCTGTCAACAAGGTTAGCGGCGCAAAAATCGCGGTAATAATGGCTAAAATCCGCATGTTTTCATTGGTTTGATTGGCAATGGCTGAAAAATGTAGATCGATAGCTGCTTGCACTGCATTTCTCAAGCGAATGGTATGCTTTTGAATACGTTCAATATGACTGGTTAAATCATCGACACGTACCAACATGATGTCTTGTTTTTCGCTACGCTTTTTCCCTTTCAAATGCGAATAATTATCGACAATTTCATCACGTAATTCCTGCAAAGTCTCGATTTGTTCTTCACACAAGTTTTCCACTTGTTGGAAAGCCATATTCTCTTGCAACAGTTGATGCCACTTGGTAAAACGACGATGGCCTTGTAAAAGCTCTTGCTGCCAAAACTCCACTCGACGTGTCAGTGGAACACGTAAATCGAGATAACCATCCACCATGTTATTGAGCAGTCTCAGGGTCAAGTCTAAAGGTGTTGCAGGTAATTTTCGTGGCTTATTATGTTCTTCAATCGGACGGCTCAATACCGTTTCCATACGCTGAATATAGCTTTCAACTTCTTTATTGCCCTGCTCTCTAACCGTAATCAAGACTTGCGGCGTGAGCATAAAACTAATCGGGGTCGTCGCCAGGCCAAAAACCCGTTCATGTTTTTCAGTCGCTTGAGTATCAAGCTTGATTTGGTCATCGGGTGTGATCAGCTTACGAAAGATCAGCAAGTCATAATCTTCCAAAGTGTCAAAGGCACAAGGGTGTTCTAAATTGAGAATGTCACGCAGATGATATTCATTCATCCACAGTCCCGTTGCCGCATAAATGTCCTGCTGCCAATGTTCTGCCCGATTGACCACATCGTCACGGCTACACTCCACCCAAATAAACTCGGCTTCCTGCTCTGCAATCGGCTGTTTCTGCACATAAGTATGCTGTGCGGTGGGATGTTGATAGAAATAATAGCTTTGCATATCTCATTTATTATTGTCTGTCTTAGCCAGCATGATGCCATAAAAAAAGCCCTGAGCAAGCCAAAGTTTAAATTGGCCAAGCTCAAGGCTTTTTAAGACAACTCAATTCACATGGCAAACACCGTGTGAATTGACAAGAGATTAAACTTGTTCGATATCTTTCATCGTCAATTTGATACGACCACGGTTGTCTACATCCGCAACTTGTACCTTAATTTCTTGGCCTTCTTTCAACACATCTGCCACGTTTGCAATACGCTCGTTCGAGATTTGTGAAATGTGAAGTAAGCCATCAGTACCTGGAAGGATGTTTACAAACGCACCGAATTCAACGATACGAATGACTTTGCCAACGTAAATTGTACCTGGCTCGATTTCAGCAGTAAGCGCTTGGATTTTTGCAACCGCAGCAGCAGCGGCAGCTTTGGTTTCACCAAATACACGAACAGTACCGTTGTCTTCAATATCAATAGCCGCTTTGGTTTCTTCAGTGATGGCACGAATCGTCGCACCACCTTTACCAATCACGTCACGGATCTTGTCTGGATTGATGTTGATCACTTGGAATGTCGGCGCATGCATTGAAATTTCAGGACGAGCACGTGAAATCACTTGGTTCATTTCGTTCAAGATATGCATACGACCCGCATACGCTTGGTTCAATGCCGCTTCCATGATTTCTTCAGTGATACCTTCAATCTTGATATCCATTTGAAGTGCAGTAATACCGTT
>NZ_JAVWVO010000011.1:15935-93140 GCF_036666595.1 Acinetobacter sp.
GCAGAACCCGCTACTTTAAAGTCCATGTCGCCTAAGTGATCTTCGTCACCTAAGATGTCAGAAAGAACTGCGAAACGCTCGCCTTCTTTCACTAGACCCATTGCAATACCTGCAACTGGCGCTTTCAGTGGAACACCTGCATCCATAAGTGATAATGAAGCACCACATACAGAAGCCATTGAAGATGAACCGTTTGATTCAGTAATATCCGATACGATACGAATCACGTACGGGAAGCGGTCAGCTGCTGGAAGAACCGCTTGAACACCACGACGTGCCAAACGACCATGACCGATTTCACGACGCTTAGGACCAGATTCACGACCAGTTTCACCGACAGAGTACGCAGGGAAGTTGTAGTGCAACATGAAGTTGTCAGTTTTAGTACCAGCTAGGGTATCAACCATCAACGCATCACGGGTATTACCTAAAGTGGTAGTTACCAACGCCTGAGTTTCACCACGTGTGAACAATGCAGAACCGTGTGCACGGCCTAATACGCCCACTTGAACATCAATGGCACGAACAGTTTTTGTGTCACGACCATCAATACGTGGCTTACCAGACAAGATGTTGTCACGTACCGTACGGTATTTAAGGTCTTCGAATAATTCGTCAACTTCAGCAGCAATGCCAGTTTCATCATTTTCAGGAACGAACTGAGCAACAGCTTCTACGTGAAGTGCATCTAATGCTGCGTAACGGTCTTGCTTAACAGCAATTGTATACGCTTCAGAGATTTTCGCTTCGAAAGCTTCTTTCAATTTGCCAAGAAGTTCTTCGTTTTTAACTGGAGCAACCCAAGTCGATTCAACCGCACCCGCAGCAGCAGCAAATTCTTTAATCGCTTGAATTGCGATTTGCATTTCGTCATGACCGAAAAGCACAGCACCCAACATTTGGTCTTCTGAAAGTTCTTTCGCTTCAGATTCAACCATCAACACAGCTGATTCTGTACCTGCAACAACAAGGTCAAGATCACTTTCTTTCAACTGTTCGTTGTTTGGGTTAAGGATGTATTCACCGTTGATTAAACCAACGCGTGCACCTGCGATTGGACCACGGAATGGAACACCTGCAATCGACATCGCAGCTGAAGCACCCAACATTGCAGCAATATCCGCATCCATCGTTTTGTCCGAAGAAACAACTGTTGCTGTCACTTGGATTTCGTTATAGAAACCTTCTGGGAACAATGGACGAATTGGACGGTCAATTAAGCGAGAAATTAACGTTTCAGATTCAGTCTGACGACCTTCACGCTTGCCATAACCACCGGGGATACGACCTGCAGCATATTGTTTTTCTTGATAGTTAACAGTCAACGGGAAGAAGTCTTGACCTGCTTTCGCTTTTGGTTGAGCAACAATAGCAACCAGTACGGTTACGCCACCCATAGTGATCACAACAGTGTTTGCTTGACGAGCAACACGACCTGTTTCTAAAACAACTGTGTGTTGACCATATTGGAATTCTTTACGAATAATATTAAACATAGACATGTATTTTTCTTTCCTGATTTTTATTCTAGTGGAGACCCCTAAGGTTTGGCATTCACATCGCCATTTCAGGCAACTGTATAAATGACAAAGCTTAGAAGCCGACCTCACCAGAGACTAAAAATATGATTTTAAGACACAAAGAAGGAGCGAAACATTCGCCCCTTCCCCATTACCTCACAGAAGCAAGGTAGACTTTCTTTTTCAGTAATAAAGCATTCAAAATGCGATAGTCCGAAAATAAAAGTTTAATCGAATTAACGACGTAAACCTAAAGCAGCAATCAAGTCGCTGTAACGAGTAGCGTCTTTACCTTTAAGGTAATCAAGAAGCTTACGACGTTGGTTAACCATACGGATAAGACCGCGACGGCTATGGTGGTCGTGTTTGTGCTCTTTGAAGTGACCTTGTAAATCATTGATTTGAGCAGTTAAAAGAGCTACTTGAACTTCTGGTGAACCAGTGTCGTTTTCAGCGCGAGCAAATTTAGCAATGATCTCTGCGCGATCTGCGTTTGTTAAAGCCATTCGATTTCTCCGAGATGCTTATAAGTTACATTTGATACAAATCAAATTGATTCTTCAAAACCAAGTTGACTGCCGTGCATCACTACAGCAAGGCATTATTTTAAGGGATCTAGCGCTATATTGCAAAAATGTTTTATGTTCGCAGTCAATTCGGCAACTGACGGCTTTGCACAAATCATGCACAATAATGACAATTCTGATTTTCAGTATCAGACTCAAATCCAATAAAAACGAAAAATAGAGAGAAATTTGTGAAAATTTTATCTGCCAATACCTGTTATGTCCCCCATGACCTCAACCACGTGATGCGTTCTAAGAATGAAGTCTCCGCTACCCTGGGTGGCATGAATGACGCACAAATTCAAAGCATCTGGGCCAGTGTAGAGTCCCTATATAAAACAGGAAACTACCCTTTCATTAGCCTCTGTTTACGTCGTCAGGGACAAATATTGTTAAATCGCAGTATTGGTTATGCGCAAGGCAACTCACCCGATGGTTTAGTGGCAGATGCGAAAATTGGCACACCCGATACCCCAGTTTGCTTATTTTCCGCCTCTAAAATAGTTACAGCCATGCTGATTCATATGTTGGATGAACGCGGTGATCTGAATTTACTCGATCCGATTAGCCACTATATTCCCGAATATGGCGTAAACGGTAAACGTCGTGCCACCATTTTCCATTTGCTCGCTCATCGTGGGGGCATTCCGCGCATTGATAGTAAAGTCACGCCTGAACTGTTGTTTAATCAAGATCAAATTTTAGAACGTCTTTATGCGGCACAACCCGTTTCAGCTTCGGGCACACATCTGGCGTATCATGCCGTGACGTCCGGTTATATTTTAGGGGAAATTATTGAGCGGGTAACGGGTCAAACGGCTCGCGAGTTTCTTGCCGAAAATATCGAAAAACCCATGGGCTTAAATTACTTTAACTATGGCCTAAAACCTGAGTATCGAGCGGATGTCGCTTTAAACTATGCCACAGGTCTACATCCACGTTTAGGCACAGACCATTATCTTAATCGGGTACTGGGTGGTGGTTTACAATTGGCCGTCGATGTGACCAATGATGCACGCTTTATGGACACGATTTGCCCAGCAGGCAACATTTATACCAGTGCCGAACAAGCTGGTCGTTTCTTTGAAATGCTCTTGAGTGGTGGCGAATACCAAGGCAAACAAATCATGAGTGCCCAAACAGTATTTCGTTCGACATTAGCCACGTCAGGAGTCAGTTTAGATCGGACATTATTAGTCCCGATGCGTTATGCTTTAGGCCCAATGTTAGGTAGCAATCCTATTGGGTTATTTGGACCCATGACTGGGCAAGCCTTTGGACATCTCGGATTTTCCAATATTCTCTGCTGGGCCGATCCAGAACGTGATATTAGTGTATCGCTGTTAACCACAGGAAAGTCAGTCGTCGGGACTCACTTACCAGCTTTAGCGAAAACACTTTATCAAATCTCAAAGCATTGTCCCAAAATCTTAAAGCACCAACGTCGCTCCTTATTTGCAACGGATCGAAGCGAAACAGATTTAGTCTGAGCATAAAAAAAAGCCCAAGTAAACTTGGGCTTTTTTGCGCTGTAGTGTTCTTTTATTTTTGTTCTTGTTGTTTTGGTTATCATTATAATAATGCGCTTTTCCGCGTCTTGTATTAAACATTCCATGTTTAATTATTTACGTCCTTATGTGACACATTTTGCCACACAGAGCTAAAGAGAAAAGTCGCATTTTGCTCGTCTCTATGTAAGCGATTGCTTACATTAAACTCTCAATTTCTCCACAATTGAACCTAAAGCACACTCTAAAACGTAACAAACAATACTTAAATCAATACAAAACAGATACTTAATTAATGAAAAACTACAAACTGCATTATAGTGTACCAATAGCTATTCGACCTTTCATATATTAATGTATTTGTGTTCAGATAAGTGATTGGCTATTTTTTGTCATATTATGCCAATTCACCAAATATAAAAAAGCCTTGTAGTCTCTCCCAAAACTACAAGGCTTAGCGGCTGTAAGTTTCCTCTTTCACCTACTTCACTGTAAGTTCGCTGTCTACTGACGTTATTATTATCTTTTTGCGATTATACTCAACATTCCGTGTTGAGCTCTTTATGTGAAGCCATCTTCTCAAAATCCTCAGCAAAGCTCTATGCGCAAATCTCCTGAATCCATGTAAGCCATTTCGTACAAAACCCCTATTTGTTTATTAAATCTTCACAATTGAATTTGTTGATTAATTTTTCTTGATAGACCGCTTTCACGGGTGGTTCGAGTCACCATAGCATGTACAAATGCATCGGCATCGACCAGTAAACTGACCACTTTTTTCGCCCGCGTAATTGCGGTATAAATCAACTCTTTACTGAGTAATTTTTCAGCCTGCCGATCTAATACCACCGCGGTATGGGTGAACTCAGAGCCTTGGGATTTGTGAATAGTCAGCGCAAAAGCCGTTTCAATATTTTTCGGTAATCGTGTCGCGGCTACCCATTTATCCAGACTAGGGAAATACACCTCAAACTGCAACTTGCCTTGTTGAACGCGCTGTAAACACAGGCCAATATCGCCATTTGACAAGCCCAACTGATAGTCGTTATAAGTCATCATCACAGGACGACCCAAGTACCACTCACCCTGCTTGATTTGTTTTAACTGTTCCAATAGGCGCTGCTCGATTTGCATATTGAGCTGTTTTAGGCCGAAATGGCCATGACGAATGGCGGCTAAAATACGGTAATCATCAAAATATTGAATCACTTTGGGTACGAGAGACTCATTAGGATTTTGCTGATATTGCTTTAAAGCCTCGACATAGTCCTGAAAGCCAAGCATCAACAGATCATAATAATGTTGTAACTGCTCTGCAGATAAAGCCTGCTCAGGCAACAACTCGAGTTGTAGATAATCGACCTTGACCTGATCCAACTCAACCACCTTCAACGCCGTGGCATTTACCACTTGCTGTTGAAAATTGTGCAATACAGTCTGTTTTTCAGCAGGATACGTCATTAAGTCAAAACACGCTTGTTGTTGAATAAATTGTGCCAACTTTCCAATCCGTGCATCTGATTTGAAACGACGACTATTGACCAAATTGACTCTATTTTCAGCCAAAGCTGGAACCTGTTGTAGATCGGCGAGCACAGAACCGACATCGACCGAAGCCAACTGATCGGCATCTCCCAATAAAATCAAACGAGCTTGGTTTGGCATGGCAGAAAAGAGCATCTGCGCCAAATTTAAATCCAGCATGGATGCTTCATCAACGACAATTACATCATAAGGTAAAGGTTGTCTGCTATGAAAACGCGGTTGCTGCGTATTCCCTAAACCCAAAAGTCGATGTAGCGTCACAGGATTTAAGTTTTTCAAATCTGGACTAACTAAGTCTTGTAACTTTTCATCCTGAAAAGAGTTCTGAAGGGCTTCTTTCATCCGCTGCGCCGCCTTACCTGTCGGTGCAGCCATCGCAATACGAATATCAGGCAGACTTTGCTTGAGCACCGCAATAATACGCGCCAAGGTATAGGTTTTCCCTGTGCCCGGACCACCTGTAATGATCGAGAGCGCCTGCTCAGCCACCATCGCCAAAGCCTGTTTTTGGTGTGGATCTTCAAGTAAATGAGCATAAGCTGAAATATCCACTTGCGTTAAGTCTTGCAGTTTTAACCGCGCCACTTGCTGGGCTAAGGACTGCTCTAAAGCCCAATAACGATACAGATATAATTGTTGCTGATCATAGACAAACGGCGCTTTTTGTTGCTGTGCCTGCTGTTCATCCATCACCAAATCATCTAAGGCAGTCACAGCTTCAGATGCAACTGAGATACAACTCTCACCACGTAGCATGGCTTCAAGAACCTGTTGAATCACTTCACTTCGCGCTTCGGTGAGCCCTGTTTTACTCAACGGTGACTGCTGAATAAACTGACTCCAACGCATTAACCATGTGTCTACCACGGCAGCCTGATCAATACTGGCTTTATGAACATTTTCCACACGGTTATCCTCAAAGTTATCCACAGCTTAATTCTTTGTTTATGAGTGACTAATTTCACTTAATTCAGAAGTTTTGCCTACATGATTTTCAGTAGAAGTATCCTCAGCAAAATAACCCAAGATGGCATCTAGTCTTAAAATAAATTCTGGGCTGGCATGCCAACTTAAAACCCCTTGATTGGGCTGTCCATTCATCCCTCTCAAATAGAGATAACTCGCCTGTCCAAGATGTTCTTCAATGTCATAGTCCAGCAAATTCACTGTTAAATAACGATGCAATGCCACCAAATATAAGCCCGCCTGCAACCAATAACTGGCATGCGACATATTCAATTGGATTGCATCATCATTGTAACTCTGCTGATCCGCCCCTAAGAAGTTACTTTTATAATCGGCAATGTGATAACGCTGACCATCAAAATAAACCAAGTCAATCGAACCAGTCAGATAACGAGCAGAATTGGCTTCATTTAAGTCGAGCAGATCAATGCCGTATTCTTGAAATAATGCCTGTATGCGTTTAATCGCTAGCACATGATCGGACAATGACAAATAAAAAGGAAACTCAGCCAAGTGTTCATCGGCTTTAAGTTTCTTCAACTGAAAGCTGTCATGCAAAGGTGTTTCTAGCACATCTGCTAACCACGCTTGCATCCACAGCACCAATTGAGTTTCATCATCCTGTCCAAACTCGTGTTGATATTTACCCAATAACTCTTGCCACAGTAAGGGGCTATCATTTTTAAAACGACGATGAATTTCCAGCCCCCAGTCACGTGAGTCCTGAAAATCAATGTGCTCGAAAATTTCGTGCAGGAAGGTTCCGGCAGTCGTCCCCATTGGAAACTGCCGTTTAATCCAAGCCAAAGGCTGACTCAGTTCCACATCCTCAAGTACGGGATGATTGATCTCGTCATCCGCACTGCCCACTTTCTCGCTCAAAACCGCTAAGGCATCCATTGCCTCTTTGCGACTCAAATGCTGTACCAACGCGCTAAAACTGGTTTTGGAACGTGGATAAAAACGCTGTTCAGGAAAAGCCAAAGCTTGTAACTGAATGATCTCTTGCTGCTCCGCTGGCTGTAAACGGATCGGCTTTTCAGTCAGCAGCCCCTCATCACCACTGGCAGGATGTTCAAACAGATTACCGGCTTGGCCACGCCAAAATGCCAATGCCGTATTTGATTTATATTCCTGATCTTGCAGTAAGGCATACACGCGGTGGCTCGCACGGGTCAGTGCGACGTACCATAAGCGATGCTGCTCTGCTTCGGCTCGCTCATTGTGTTGATCAATCGCGGCTGGGTCTAACAGATTTGCATCATTTACTGCCACGATGCGCTGCAACTCGCTCTGCCCTGTCGTCGGATTGATCTGTTCCAGAGTTGAAAAGTTTAAGGTTTTATTCATTTCCTTAAAGTCTTTGTCGGCACCCAGCAAGAACACAATTTTAAACTCTAGACCTTTGGACTGATGAATGGTCATCAGCTGTACGCCTATGGCATTGGAGAGTTTTCGTTCTAACTCCCACTCACGTTCCGCAGGCAAATGTAGCTGTTTGAGATACCAATGATACAGTTTCTGCGCGCCTTGAAACTGTTCACTATGTTGGCTCAGCAACTCAGTCAAATGCCGTAGATTGACCACAGTCCGTTCGTTGTCTCGGCTTTGGTAAGCCACCAAGTTTTTCCACACTTTAAAGAGGTTTAAAGCGTACTGCCATGCACTTAAAAACCCTTTATTAATCCACATGTCGCGGATGTCATCAAAATCCGCCATAAACTGGCTCAGACCGTTGGCTTGCTTTTCCAGTTCCAGTAACTGTTTTAAATCAATCGCCAATAGCCGGCTCAAAAGCGCACGGCGAACTTTGGCTTCATCAAAAGGATGCATCATTGCAGTCAATAGCGCACCAACATCTTTCGCGACCTGACTTTCAAACACACTGCGTTTAGACGGACGGTTGACCAAAATTCCCAAACGCTCTAGTTCAAACTGGACTTTGTCCAAGCCATCATGGTTTTTCGACAACACCGCGATATCATTTGCCCCAATAAACTGTGGCGGATCATCTGCCACATAGAGTTGCTGTTGAATGCCTTGGTTGATTAAATCACGGATTTTCCATGCCACTTGTTGAGCTTCATTTTTCTTGTCTTCAAGTAACAGCCAACGCAGCGGTACATGGTTTTCGCCCTGTGCATCGACCAAAGCGGGATGGGGACGAGTCCCTGCTTCTACAGGCTGATAATAGACCTGCTCACCAAAGTCCTGTTGGCGTTGAAATAAAGCATCCACCACCTGTACCAACTTTTGCACAGAGCGATGGTTATATTTCAAACTATACTGCCGACCTTGCTTTGCCAAAACATCTAAACGCGCTTTGTTATACGTCAGCATGTCACCACCTCGAAAGCCATAAATGGCTTGTTTCGGGTCACCGACCATAATCATACAGCCTTGATGATAACGCTGTGCATCACGCCAAATCCGCGCTAACATATCATCTTGGTCTTGGTTGGTATCTTGAAACTCATCCACTAAAATGAGCGGATAGCGCGCCTGTACAAACTGAGCAAAGCGCCTGCCTTGTTCGCCCTGTAAGGCTTCTGACAAGGTCCGGATTTGTTGGGCAAAGGTCGTTTCACTCTTTTGCTGCAAGACTTGTGGTAATCGCTTTTTCACCTCGGAGCTTAAGTGATATTTCAAATATGCATCCAACAAGTCCAAATTGAGCTCTAGCTCTGCCAACGCCTCTAAGAAACTGCGGACCTGCCGCCACACAGGATGCTGTTCAAACTGTTCCAACACATCTACAGCACATTTGTTTAAGACTTTTTTCGTTGCGAGGTCAGTCAGGTGCTTTAAGGTTTTTTCAAAATGTGGTGCGAATAAGGCATAAGCCCGCTGCTCTTTCAGTGCAGTCAAAAAAGCAGGTAAGTCCTGACATAGGATGCGTTGCATCAAGGCATCGGTACGCCATTTTTTCCCCAACACTGCATGATATTGCCCTTCGGGGGCATAATAGTCTTTCAAGCTTTCAATCTGCGCCACATCCAACGCGGTAAATTGATCAATGGCCTGCTCAAATTGCGTCAAATCAAGCACAGGTTTTTCCACCTGTTGAAACTGTGCCGATGCAAAGTTCAAACTATTTTCAACAATTGGCACATAAGCTTGTTCGGTTTTTAATTTTTGTTTTAACAGTAAATAATTCACCACAGGCTGCGGCTGTGCCTGAATCCACTCGCGTAACACATCATGAATGAGCTGCTGAGTATAACTCTGCGCATCATCGGTAATATCCGCACGCTCAATCTTGCCACTTTCAAAAGAAAACTCACGCAATAACTTTTGACTAAAACTGTCCAATGTCCCGACAAATAACTCATCTAACTGATCAATCACCAACTTCAAACGCTCTTGGGCAAAACCGACCCGCTGTGCATAGTCTGTGAGCACCTTGGTAAAAAGCGGATCTTGTTCAACAGTTATTTTGGCCTGTATTTCTCGCCCGGTCAGACTCTGACAACCTTCAAAATAACGTAAAGTTTCAATCAAGCGTGCCCGAACGCGACTTTTCAGCTCCGCAGCGGCAGCACGGGTGAAGGTGGTTGCAATGACCTGATTCGGCAAATAGGCCCCGAGAAAAATACGCACCATCAAACTGGATAAAGTAAAAGTCTTGCCTGTGCCTGCTGAAGCTTCAATCCAATGCAAGCCCTGAAAGCTCATATCGGCAATGGGTTGATAAGACATGTTTGATGTGGTGACCTGAGACTGTGCTGTCATGACTTAGTCCTCAAGGCTTTGCTGATGCAAAAAGATCGGATGATATAAATCATAAGAAAACTGCTCACAGGCATGGACAAGTAATGCTTTGGCATCCTGCTCTTGTAAAATAAACTGCCAGTCGCGGTGTGCTTTATTGGCTTCGTTTTCAGTCATTGAAAAACCACTAAAGCGACCATCTTCTTCCCACACTTTATAAATGGCGTCCATGTCCGCAATCACACTCTGTTCCTGATCATTCAATTGCCATTCATGGGTTTTATCTTTTTCTGCAATTTTTAACAACAAGGCCGCAGGTAAAACTAAGGGCTGGGTTTGTGCATACTCCCATGCTTTCAACCAAGGTTTGAGCCATTCACGCGCCTGATTTGAACTCACACCAGTGCATAAAATGGTTCGGTCACTAAACACCACTATGCGTTGATACTGCGCTCCGCCCTCACCCAAATTGACATAAGCCAACCACAGTAAATACTCTAACCAAACTTTGGCACGGCGCTTTGCTCTGGCACTGGATGCTTCTACATTGACCCATTTTTCAGCACTGTATTTGGCTAGGGTGACATTGATCTGTAAATGTTCATTCACCTTCCAGACTTGTTGGGTCGTGGCTGTGGCCTCAGGCGCATAGCGTTGTAAACGGGTCAGCAAGCGCTGCTGTTCAAGCACGCTCATTTGCCAGACCCCATCTTGCACTTTACCAATCGGCAGTTGATCCATCAAAAGATTGGCATCCGCTTTTGCCTCATGTTGTTGTAAAAAATGACGGATGGCATAACGTCCTAAACCATCGAGCAGTAACGGTTCTTGCGTTGCAGGAATCTCTTCTGGTTTTAAATTTTCCACGCCTAAAGTCTTGAGATACAACCGTGCAGGGAAAGTGATGTCTTGAATCCACTGCTGACTGTCAATAACTTGAATGTCTTGCTCTAATTTTGGATAAGGCGTGTTAACCCAACTGCTCCGTTGCCCTGATGCATGTTGTAGTTGTTTCGCGACCTGAAACCATTGATCTTGAAAACGGATACTGTGCTCAGACTCAAAACCACGTGGATCAAAAGGCAATAAAGGATGGACATGATACAGCGATGCCAACTGTGCAGGGACAGTCACGCCATGCTGATCAACCGTTGCGTTGGCACTCTTGCTTTGTGTGTCAGGTTGAACAATAAAGTCCAAATGCTGAATCAATTCTTGCAACACTGTAGACGGATCACGGACTTCACCATCGTTGATATCAAAGCCATTATAAAATAACCATAAGTTCTCTTGTGCCAACAACAACGCATCTAGAAAAGCTCCTTGATCATCTTCCAAACGGGAACGATCCCCCAGTTGTGGCTTCAGTAAATCCATTAGGTCAAAAGGCAAATGCGCACTACGGTTGGGAAACTTGCCACTGTCCAAGCCCAACATCACGATCAACTTATACGGCACAGGTCGAATCTGACCAATTTGACTAAATGTGATCTGCCCTGTGGGTTCTGCATAGTCCAATTGCGCTTCTAAAGTCTTTTGGATTTCTTCTAATACATAAGGCAAAGGTAAACTTAAACTGCGCAGTGCATGATGGTCGTGTTCATCATAGAAACTCGCCAAGGTCAGCATACGTTCTTGTTTTTTGACCATCTTATACACTGCGGCCAAAGACTCGACACCCGCAGCTTCAAACTCGCGAATATCCTCCATCAAACGATTCAGCCAAGTTTCAGCAGTCGTCCGTTGTCCAGTTTCATGCGCGATCATCCACTCGGAACGGTGTTTAAAATCTTGATAAATTTCAATCAAAATACCAATCAGCTCAAAATCACTCGACTGTACTTGGGCATAGCTTAAAGTCTCATGACACAGCACATGCTCTGGTACAGCGACGCCTAACGCCAAACGATCTAAAGCAAACTTCAGACTATAACGATAGTCTTCATCCCCTTCGGCCAAACTGCGTTTTAAATGTTCAGCATCCAATCCACGTTTAAAGCCCGCGTTGATCAACAACTCCGTCATCCGCTCAATCATATTCATGTCTAAGCCATAACGTTGCTGCGTTGCATTTAAACTGAGCCAATCGGCAAAGTCCTCAATACTGAAACGCCCCCGCACCAAGACCATCCGTCCCAATACAGCACGCCATGCATTTAAGGCATCGAGTTGAGTCACACCTGCCAGCTTAATCGGTAAATAAATACTGTCTTTACTCAGTTGATGGCCCTTTTGCAAAGCCTCACGCTCATGTGGAGGAGGCGCAAAAACACTGCGAATAAAAGGCTCTAGCTCAGTCAAACTGGGCGTCAACACTAAAATATCGCTTGGACGTCGCGGTGCATCAGCTGTGCCCTGAGCCAACCAATGTGTCAGCTGATCTTTAAGGACTTCAAGCTGTCTGAGGCTGGAATGACAAACATGAATCTGTATCGAATCATCTTGTTCAGCCAAGGCATACTGATGCTGCGTAGGCTCCACCAAATACAGGACATCAGACTGAATTTTACCAAGTAAAGTTTCTGGATATTCATCAACAAAGACGTCGGCCCACACCCCATCTTCACCTGAAGAAAGGCTGGAAAGTAAAGAGAAATGGTCGCGCGCTTGTTTACCCAATCGGGTCAGTAAAGGATGGCGAGACTCTCGGGTTTCTGCATTAAAATTGAGGGTAAACTCATCAAAAAACTGCTGAATCTTGGCATCATTGGCATTTGGATTTTTTTCAATAAAACGCTGCTTCACTCGTGCGTCATAACGCGCTTTCCAGTTAGGATCGACACTGTCCGCCCAGTATTCTTGTGATGGGTTATAGTGAAAAATAAAGATATCGAGGTACTGCCCCAATCGATGCAAAAACTCCAATTGTTTTGGCGGTAAATCTAAAACCGTAAACACCACCAACTGCGCAGGCAATTTTTTCAGTGCAGCATCTCGGGTCTCGGCTTGATCGAGCAAGTCCCAAAATGCAATATCAATACGCTGAATTTGTTCAAAGTCGGCATGGAATACCACTTGCCAGAGCCAACGCTGCCACGCTTCCAATTCATGCGCTTGATTGAGTTGAAAAGCGCTGAGTTCTTGATGGGTTTTAAAGAACATCTGCTCCAAATCGAGCGGCTGGTTTTTGCCCCATGCTTGCAACCAATTGGTCTGGCAACGGCAATTTTGCGGTGGACAGCCTTTGGTGCAATGCCCACGATAATCCATATAAAAACTAAACAGCCGTGAAACCTGCTCCGCGACCCAATACAACATGCTTTGTTTTTTCAGCTGTTTATCAATACCCTGTTGCAAACGGTCGGCACTGGCATAGATCCGCTGAATAATCGGAAAAAGCGGATGAGCAACCTCTAAAGGATTCAGCTCGGCTTGTATAAATTCTTTTAAGGCTTGAAAGACACGCCATTTAATAATCAATCGCGGAATATTGGCTTTACGGACTTCATCTTTTTGGTCGACCAAAACCCACTGATAAGCCGACCATTGAAAACCACGTATACGATGATGAAACTGCGTGTTGGCACTGATGCCCTGCTGTTCTGCCAACTTTTGCGTTAGCCACGCCTCAACCGCAGGTGAAGGTACAATAAAGTGCTGGGCTTGCAGCACTTGAAAGGCATTTTTGGCCGGTTTAAAGACGGTTTTTTGCATGGCTTGCAACAGAACATCAATACGCTGACTTTGTATTACGTGTATTGCCATGTTTCCCCTCAAATGACCGTCTTATGAAAAATCTACAAAAGCACACAGATTATTGACTATACTTCTGGTTCTGTCTATGTCACTTTGATGACATATTTCTATTTAAAATTTGCTTTAAAATACGCACTTTAAGCAAAACTAGAATCAATGTGAATCAGGATATTTTAGGGTTTAGAAGATGAAATTAGAGCATATTCCAGAAAAAATTGATCCCTCTTTAAATTTAGAACAAATCCGCGAAGAATGTTTGGACTTAGTCAAAAAGCGCGCCTATTTTTCCGCAGGTGCCGCGGTTATTCCAGTCCCTTTCTTGGATGTGGTGATTGATGTGGGCATATTGTCGCAGTTGATTCCCGAAATTAACGCCCGCTTTGGTTTAACCCCTGAGCAAGTCAGTGTCTACGACCCAGAAACCAAGCAAATACATTGGTCAGAACTGCGTAAACGTGGCGTTGAGTTCTCTGGACTGGTGGTGGCACGTACAGCCGTGAAGAAATCCCTCAATAACATGGCAGCTAAATACATCACCAAACAAGTCACCAAATTCATTCCCTTAGGTGGACAAATGATTGCGGCCAGCTTGGGTTATGTCGTGATGAAAAAAATTGCGGAAACCCATGTGGAAGAGTCGTATAAGCTCGCCAAAGGCATTCAACTAAAACAAGCCGCTGAACAGGGTGTTCCTGTTGCAGCGCCAGTGACTCAAATTCCTTTGAGTTAAAGAACTAAATCCGCCTCTATAAAAAACGGTCAAATGACCTTAATGCCAGTCAATGAAAAGCCGACTGGCATGTCTTTTTAAACTCTAAATTCTCGTCGATACGCGACAACGTCATTCGCAACCTGCTCAGCCTTTAAAATGGACTGTTTTTGCAATAAAAGTTGTTTTACACACAGAAATTGAACAGGTTTTGCAAATGACAAATGTTTTTGGTTCTTTTGGCTAAAAACAAAAGAACCAAACTAACTCCAAAAATTAGACTTAAAGCGGTAAGACTCCGCAATAAAGAGCTAAAAATTTAACCTGAAATCGACTTAAATATTCCTCAAACTTATTGAAAAATAATTATCTTGGCGGAGTCTTATCAGGCCCTTATCCAATTTCATCATTCGCCAGCGGCTCGCCTACTTTTCTTTCGGGAAAAGTAGGCAAACCATTTTCATCTGCAAAACCTGTTCTCTTTTTGGATTTATTAAAATAAATCGCAGAAACATTATTTTACTTACACCATGCAGGTTGCAGATGACATTTCCGTGTATCGTATTTTTTGTCGAACTCAGGTTAAAAGTTAAAAAGGTTAATACGAAACGACTTAACTAACTGACATTAGGTCAAATGACCGTTTTTTATGCTTTTTAATCCGTGTCGCGATCCGCTTTGAGCTGTTTTAAAATTGCCCTTAAGACTTCAATTCGGGCCTGTTGTTTATCATTGGTGGAAATAATATACCAAGGCGCATAACCCGTATCGGTATGTGCAAACATATCCGCGGCTGCCTTTAAATAGTCATCCCATTTGTCGCGATTGCGCCAATCTTCTTCGGTAATTTTAAAGCGTTTATGCGGAGTACTTTCGCGAGCTTTAAAACGCGCCGCTTGTTCATCTTTATCTATCGCCAGCCAAAACTTAATCAGCACGGTTTGGCTATTGCTGAGGTTTTTTTCAAAACGATTGATTTCCGCATAAGCACGTTGCCACTCCACCTCAGTTGCGAAGCCTTCTACCCGTTCTACCAAAACGCGTCCATACCACGTCCGATCAAAAATAGTGATGTCATCTGACTGCAACTTGCTCCAAAAGCGCCACTGATAAGGACGGCGTAACTCATACTTTTCAGGTGCGGCAATGGTATGAATTTCATATTCTCGCGGGTCGAGCTTTTTCACAATGCGCTTAATCGCACCACCTTTACCTGCGGCATCCATACCTTCAAAAGCAATCACCACTTTACGGTCATCACAGCGGATGGCATCGGCCACTTGTTTGGTGAGTTTTTTTAACTCTGCTTTATAGTTTGCATCCTCAGCTTGAGGATCTGCAAACTGAGTCAGAATATCTGGTACCGGCGCCTGCTGCCACTTTAGCGCGGCCTTTTTTTCATGCTCTGGACAGTGACGCAGCGCCGTTAAAATCGCTTGTGCAAAATTATGATTACGTAAATCTTCATCTTCCCCATCAATGATTTGCCAGTCGTCGGTGAAACGCGTACGTAGTTTTTGCAAAGTGTCGTATTGTTTTTTATTGCGCCAGTCTAGCCCATGCAATTTATGCCAATGCACTTCGCTCGGGTCCATATCATCCAGACGCTTTTGCAAAGACTTCCACGACAAATCGAACCAGACTTTTAAGACATCTACATTGTTATTTTTTAAGTCCTGCTCAAAAGCCCGCATATTGCTGATGTATTCATCAAACAACGTATCGTCTAGAGGCTTTGAAGCATGCATAGCTGTAGCCAACAAGTCCCCATACCAGTTACCAAACCACACCATAATTTGCCCTTCGGCAGGTACAAATCGAGTATAGGGCTGCCAAAACGGTTCTTTTAGATTAAACAAATGAGGTGGATCGGCTTTGACATATAAAAAACGCGGATCGACCCATTCGCGCAGCTGTTTCACCGCTTCACCTTTACCCGCAAGTTCAATTCCACTGACCAAAATCACTAAACTTTTTGCATTGCTCTGATCACGGGTATTCATCAACGCATATTGCGCTTCAATTAAGTCCAGTGAAAGCTGTTCTTCGTTCAGCACTGTACTGGCGATCGTTTCTGTATCCATTACCCCCTCCTTTTTTCTATTTAATCAGATCACTAGATCCTAAAAAATGATGATCTAGATGATTTTCATATGTATCTTTTGACTACTTCTACATCAAACTGACCACAAATAAATAGTTTTTTTGTCACTTTGTCATAGCGAGTTCCGTCATCACGCACTAAGATTTAGCTATCTTTAAATAGAACTGAGACAGCAAATGTCCAAACTCGCCGCCCTCGATGAGCTTTTAGAACAGTATTACCAATTGCATTATCATCAAGATTCGGTGCTCTTCCAACGTTTACAAGATGTCCAAGTCTGGCAAAAGCAACGGATGCAACGCACGCATAACCGTGCTTTCGCAGAAAAACAGAACCTCTTGATGGCCGAGTATTTTATCAACCGTTTATATGGTGGCCCAGATTTTGACGCTTTGGCAGGACAAATTGCGCGCTTGAACAAATATGCGCATAAAGCGGAGAAATTAATTCCCGAAAATGCTATTAAAACGGGTACCTCTGGGGTTGAGTTAGCGATTTTGGCGGTGCGACTGGATGAACAAGTGGCGATGCAATTGCTGAAAGATCACCATCCCTATGAAGCCTTAACCGATGATTTGATGCGTCAAGCCTACTTAAAACTAGAGCAAGGCGAAGAACGTTTGAAACAGCTATATTTACTCGATCAATTGGGTAAGAACCTCGATAAATACATGCGCTCTTTTATGGTCTATACCGCTTTTAAGATGTGTAAAGGAACGGCTAACAAATATAACTTCAATGTCATGTATGAATTTATGCAGGATGGCTTTTTAGCCATGAAACCGCTAAAGTCGGCAGAGAAATTTGTGAAAGACTTTACTGCGGTGGAACGTCAAATTATTGACAAAGTCCATGCGGGGCATTTGTATCCTTTTCAGTAAATTTCAACGAATGACTTGATAAAAATAAGCCAACAGCAGCTTTGCTCTGCTGTTTTTCTGTATATTATTCAGCACAATTGCATGATGGTTACTGTACAACGTCCTAGAATCTGTCATCATGCATGCACTGCAACATTTACCCTATTGCTATGTTAGGAGTGACTCCCATGTCGAATGAAAATCAAACGCCTACCGCTACTCAAGAGTCGGCACAAAACACAGACAAAGTGAGTCCATTTTTAACTGAACCATTACCCCAAGGCACGGCGCAAGGTCAGCAAAAATCATTACAACAACAGTTGACTGATACCCCTGTGACGGGTTCTGTACCCAAATACAATCTTCCTCGTGGTGCTAACACAGGTAATGTCGGCAGTACTACACACTTTGGTTACCAAACAGTCAGCAGTGATGACAAAGCCCAAAAAGTGGCGGAGGTTTTCCACTCGGTTGCCAGCAAATACGACATTATGAATGACTTGATGTCTTTTGGTATTCACCGTCTATGGAAACGCTTTGCAATCAATATGTCAGGGGTTCGTCGTGGTCAACGCGTGCTAGATATTGCTGGTGGGACAGGCGACTTGGCTAAAGTGTTTAGCCGCGAAGTTGGCCCTACTGGTCATGTGGTACTTTCAGACATTAATGAATCGATGTTGAATGTTGGTCGTGACCGACTGATTGATGCAGGCTGTACCAATGTTGACTTCGTATTAGCCAATGCTGAAACCCTAGAGCCATTTGAAGACAACAGCTTCGACCTACTCACGATCTCGTTTGGTCTACGTAATGTGACCGATAAAGATGCAGCACTTGCAGCGATGTACCGCGTGCTTAAGCCAGGTGGTCGCCTACTGGTATTAGAGTTCTCTAAACCTGTGTTTGAGCCTTTTTCAAAACTGTACGACCTATACTCGTTCACTGCCTTACCAATCATGGGCAAAATTATTGCCAATGACTCAGAAAGCTACAAATATTTAGCCGAGTCCATTCGTATGCACCCAGACCAACGCACGTTGAAAGGCATGATGGAAAATGCAGGCTTCCAAAACTGTGACTATCACAACCTGACAGGTGGTATCGTTGCTGTACACCGTGGTTTTAAACTTTAAAATTAAACGTTTAAGGGCAAATTATGTGGTCGATTCTGGCACTCGGTGCAGTTGAACGATTAATTCATCATGTGATTAATTTGGATGCGATCACTCGCATCCAGCTCAATGAACTACAAGGCAAGATGTTACGTGTGGTGATCGCGTCCCCGCAACTGTCTGTAGATGTGTTCTTTGACCAAGCTAAAGTGCGCTTAGAACCTACCGTTACGGGGCATAGTGAAACAGCGTCCATTTTTGAACAACGCCCGTTTGATCAAGCTCAGTCTCACACCCCAGCAACCGCAACTTTAACAGTGGCCAATGTGGTTGAGCTGCTCAAGCTTTTACTGGCGGATGATGTCGGCAATATCCCGCTGCAAGGTGACTATCACCTTCTGCAAGATATTCAACGGATTATGCAACAAGCTGAGCCTGATTTGGCTGCGCATCTAAGCCCGTGGATTGGCCCAAGTTTGGCACATGAATTGGCCAAAATCCAACTGGCACCGAAGCACATCAAACAGACCTTACAAAGTCATTTGTTTTTTGCTGAAGATGCCTTAAAAGAAGACAGTGGTCTATTTGCCCCACGTTGGCAAATGGATGATCTACATCAAGATACCCGCATTTTTAATCAAAACTTAGATCGTGCCGAAGCCAAAATTCAACAACTTCAAGCACAGATTGACACTCAAGACTCAACTCAAAACTAGGTATTTGCATATATGATTCCGCACGTTTCACGTTTACTCGAACTTTGGCGCATTGCCGCGCACTATAGACTCGACACGTTGTTTCCTGCGGAAGAATTGCCTGAAAAAGCACGCCATGCGCTGGGTGTAATTCGTATGCACCCTGCGGCATGGTCCAGTCGTGAACGAAAAAATCCACTGAAGCTCAAACAAGCTTTAGAGGAAATGGGACCACTAGCGATTAAAATGGGACAGTTGCTGTCTACTCGTCGAGACCTAATTCCACCTGAAGTACTACAGCAACTGGTTTTACTCCAAGACCGTGTCAAACCGTTTGGTTCTGATGTGGCGAAAATGCGCATTCAAGACTCACTGAAAGCCGATGTAAACACGCTGTTTGCTCGCTTCGACGAACAACCCTTGGCAGCAGCCTCGATTGCTCAAGTACATACGGCCGCTTTACATGATGGTCGCGAAGTGGTGGTGAAAGTCACCCGTCCCGCTATTCGTAGTCAAATTTTACAAGACTTTGAAATTTTAGAATGGCTAGGTGATTTTCTAGAAAAACGCCTAGAAGCCGCGCGTGCATTGCACTTATCTGAAATTATTCAGGACTATCGTCAAGTCATTTTAAATGAACTGGATTTGACCTTAGAAGCCGACAATACCCGTCGTATGCGTCATTACTTTACAGGCTCAAGCATGATGTATGTGCCTGAAGTCTATATGGATAGCAAAGACGTGATGGTGGCCGAACGCATTACCGGCGTTCCCATTTCAGACATTGAAACCTTCGAAAAGCTGGGAATGGATCGTAAAGATCTGGCGGAAAAAGGCTTAACCATTTTCTTTACCCAAGTCTTCCGTGACAACTTTTTCCATGCCGACATGCATCCGGGCAATGTCTTCGTTGAAACCCTAAACCCAAGCCAACCCCGCTATATTGCGCTGGACTGTGCCATTATGGGTGAGTTGTCGAAGCATGACCAAATGACCGTGGCACGTATGCTGCTTGCGGTCATGAACAGCGACTTTATGCAACTGATTCAAATCGTGCATCAAGCTGGTTGGATTCCACCGGGCACAGACCAAGATGCACTAGCACGTGAAATGCGTCGCACGGTCGGGCCAATGGTGTCCAAACCTATGCATGAATTGGACTTCGCGGGCATTTTGATTCAAGTGATGGATATTGCACGACGCTTCCATTTGGAAATTCCACCACAGCTGATGCTGCTGCTTAAAACCCTCGTGCATGTTGAGGGTTTAGGTACAGACCTTTACCCAGAGCTGGACATTTGGAGTTTGGCAAAGCCAATCCTGACCGATTGGATCAAAGCGCAAATGAATCCACAGAAGAACCTAAAAGAGCTGGGACAAAAAATTCCAGACTTACTTTTAGGGGCACAAGACTTCCCGACGCTGTTGGTCGATAGCTTAAATGGTCTCAAAAACCAATCAGCTTGGCATGCTAAACAGCTCAATGAACTACAAAGCATGCGCCTGCAAATGGAACATCAGCAAAAGCGCAGTTGGATTTTTGGCAGTCTCATGGCCATTTTGCTGTCGATTGCGATTATCTCGCCTTGGTTTATTTCAGTGATTTTAATTGTACTCACCAGCTTACTGGCGGTGTGGCGCGTGTTTAAATAGACGCTTTCTGCTGTATTAAAAGCCTGAGTCTCTCAGGCTTTTTTATGTTTAGGTTTTATGTCGGAAGTGACTCCCAAGTCATTCTTGGATCACTTTTGCCAATGCGCTCATTCTCTCACCAGTTAAAATGACAATACATATTGTCTATTTTGAATGATCACGATGACTCAAATCCTGCATAAACACCCTCCAGCTTTAAGCATTCGTGCAGGTAAATTAGCACGTCAACTCATTCAAAGCGAAGGCTTACAAGCTGAGCAGGTCGATATTGTACCCGGTGCCGCAGGTGGGCCCAAAGGGATCGGGATTCAAGGTTTAGACCAAGCCATTTTTGGTGAATTCTTTGCCCGTGCACCACAAAGACGGACTTTGATTGGTTCTTCCATTGGCAGTTGGCGCTTTGCCAGCATCTTAGCGCACGGTGCAAAAGCAGGTACCGAACGTTTAGGTGAACTCTATACCAATCTCTATTTTGACAAAAAAATGCAGCGTCAAGAAGTCAGTGATATTTGCCGTGGCATGCTGCTCGACTTGGTGCAAGGTAAGGAAGAGGAACTAGTAGATCATCCAGACTACCACCTTGCAGTCCTCTCGATTAAAGCACAGCACATCTTCCAAAGTGACCAAGTTCTGCCGCTCTTGGCTTCTGTAGCAGGTATCATCGGCACAACCGCTGTTGCACGGAAACATAGCCGCCACTTTATGCAACGGGTGATTAGTCAGCCCAGTAATGGTAAACAATTTAAAGTGGAAGATGATTTTCTCACTCATTATCACAGTCTCACCGCTGCAAACGTTCTGCCTTGGCTGATTGCCTCAGCCTCTATTCCAGGCGTGATGGCCGCAATTCGCGATATTCCAGATGCACCACAAGGCAGTTATCGTGATGGTGGTCTGATTGATTATCACATCGATCTGCCTTTTGAGAGTCAAGGCATTGTGCTTTATCCTCACTTTACGGACAGCATTACGCCGGGGTGGTTTGATAAACTGTTTAAACGTCGCGCCAATCCTGAAAACCAAGCCCGTACGCTACTCCTGTCTCCATCCCAAGACTATTTACGGAGCTTACCTTTAGGACGCCTGCCCGATCGTAAAGATTTCACCCTCAAAGGGCTCGACCAAAAACAGCGCATTCAAATGTGGAACCAATGTATTTCTGAAAGTCAGCGCTTAGGCGATGAGTTCTTGGAAATGGTGGAAAAACAGCATTTTGCACAGGTCATACAAGATTTATAAACAAAATTTGCGCATGAATGTAATCTTGTTTAATCTGACCAAATAAAGAAAAATCGAGATTACATTTTTTTATGCTAACAATAATTTCAAGTGAACAAGAAAAGTATGGCCAAATCATTGAATTACAAAATGAATCGTGGAAAAAAGTGTTATTGCAAGCTCATTAGAGGATTTCATTCAAATCAACATCGACCAGTTAAAAAAATCGGATGATATTCGTTACGCATTCATTTTAGACAATGGTTAAATCATTCGATCTATGATTCCTAATCACTCCCCCCACTTCGCCATTATCGGTGCAGGAACCGCAGGATTAGCCACTGCGATTTTACTGGCTCGACAAAATATTCAAGTCAGTATTTTAGAGAAAGCCTCAGAACTTGAACCTGTCGGAGCAGGACTGTTATTACAGCCCTCTGGTTTAGCTGTTTTTGAGCATTTAGGCCTTTTAGATGAAATTTTAAGACTGGGTGCAAAAGTCACTGGACTCAAAGGTCAGTTACCGAGTGGAAATTTACTGGTCAATAGCCATTATCAACAAGCGCATCCTGATTTTTATGGTGTCGGTATTCATCGAGCAACGTTATGCCATGTTTTAGAAAATAAATGCCGTGAATATCCTGAACTCATTACATCGTATATGAATACCAACATTCAAAAATTAGAAGAAACATCCAATCAAGTCCAAGTTTTGGGTACAAAAGATGGTGAATCATTTGATCAAGCTTTTGATGCTGTGATCATTGCCAATGGCGCACGCAGCCTTTTAAGACCCAAAGAATGGGTGAAGGTTGATCAAGCTTATCCTTGGGGAGCCAAATGGACGATTGTTCCTGAATGCCTTGAATTAGATACAGAAATTTTACATCAGTTTCATGATCGCTCTAAAATGATGATGGGAATCTTACCGACAGGTACAGTCCCACATGAACCCAAGCAAAGACTATCGAGTGTGTTTTGGAGTCTTCCAAGCCATCAACTGAATAACTTTCTACACAATTCACAAGCACACTCAGACTGGCTAAACGAAGTGTCTAAGCGTTGGAAACCTGCTGCGGATTGGTTAGAACAAGTCATCGCCAAACCTGAACAAAAACCACAATGGTTAACTGCAAATTATCGTGATGTCGTCATGTCTAAGTTTGGTGAAGGTCGTATTGGTGTGATTGGTGATGCAGCACATGCCATGAGCCCACAACTCGGCCAAGGTGCAAATATGGCCCTTTTGGATGCATGGGCTTTGGGGCAAGCGGTTCAAAGCGCAAGAAAAAATGAAAGGATTGATTATGTTCAACTCTGGCAGACTTACCATCAGCATCGACAGAGTTCGACTGCATTTTATCAATTTTTAAGTCGCTTACTCACACCGCTTTACCAGTCTGATCTTTGGTGGGCGGGCGGTTTACGTGATTTAAGCTTTGCTTGGATGTATCGAATCCCCTATTTTCGTAAAGAAATGGCGGTGACAATTTCAGGTTTAAAATTAGGCATGTTCAACCAAATGAACTATCAAGATATTGCAAAACAAAACAATCATTCTATGTAGAATGCGACGACAATCACCGTCATCCGCTTTGGATGGGTGACGGATAGATGAATTTTTAAAATACATCAATTAAGCCACTGTGAGATAACTGTAGAAAGTTTCTCCTTTATTCTGTTTAAATCACGTAGACTATAGCGCGCTACGTTAACATCGTAACACTCTCAATATTTATTCGCTTGGTGAAAGAAACATGAACAATTTGCAATGGCTCGATGAAGTAAAATTTAACGAACAAGGTTTAGTCCCTGCCATTGCACAGCATCATCAAACGGGGCGTGTCTTGATGGTGGCATGGATGAACCGTGAAGCTTTGGCTTTGACGGCTGAGAAAAACCAAGCCGTGTATTTCTCTCGTTCACGCAACAAGTTATGGCACAAAGGCGAAGAGTCTGGGCATTTTCAAACCGTACATGAAATTCGTCTCGACTGCGATGCCGATGTAATCGTGTTACAAATTGAACAGCATGGCGGGATTGCCTGTCATACAGGGCGTGAATCATGCTTCTACCGTAAACTCACGCCAAATGGCTGGGAAATTGTGGATGCACAGCTCAAAGACCCGAACGCGATTTATGGTGAAAAATCGAAAAATCCGCATACATTGGCGATGAATGCTTCAACGGCGCAGTCTGAGCAAGTTGAAGTTTTATCCTACCTCGGTCAAATGATGGCTGAGCGTAAAGCAGCAGATCCAGACTCATCTTATATTGCAAAGCTGTATCACAAAGGTCTCAACAAAATTTTAGAAAAAGTCGGTGAAGAAGCCATTGAGACAGTGATTGCCGCGAAAGACTTTAAGTCTGAAGCCAATGAAGACCATAAAAATGACTTGATCTATGAAGTGGCAGACCTTTGGTTCCATACTATTGTGGTTTTAGGCTATTTCGACCTAGACCCTCAAGTGGTTCTCAATGAATTGGCACGTCGTCAAGGGCTTTCTGGTTTGCTTGAAAAAGCCAACCGCAGCCACTAAGTTTATTGCCTGTGTCGAATATCATCAAACCGAGCGCGACTTATGAGCAAGCCATTGCCATTGATAACGCACGTCTGGGCAAATCGTTTAAAGTAATTGCTTATGCAGGCACAGGTAAAACCACCACACTGCAAATGATTAGCGATGCCATGCCACAAAGACGAGGCATGTATTTAGCATTCAACAAAGCCATTGCCAGTGAAGCACAAACGAAGTTTCATGGCAATGTCGACTGCCGAACCTTCCACTCGCTTGCTTTTCGCAGTGTTCCACGTGGAGTGACGGACAAACTTCGTCTGCCTCGTTTAAGTCCGAGTTTTATCGCCAAAGAATACCGCCTTGAACCCATTACCTTAAGACGGATGATGGGTGGACGTTATGAAAAATATGTATTGATGCCATCACGCTTGGCCAGCCTTGTGGCGAATGCTGTGAGTCACTTCTGTTCAACCAGTTCTCAGTATCCTGCACCACGACATTTACAAGCACCGAGTTGGTTACATCCCGATGATATCGATTCACTACAAAAGCACCTCTACCCTGCCATTGAACGACGTTGGTTAGAGTCCATCGATCCCAACCATCAGGCTGGGATTGGTCACGATATTTATTTAAAACTGTGGGCGCTGTCTGAACCCAATATCCCAAGTGACTATGTGTTGTTTGATGAGGCACAAGATGCCGATCCGCTGATGTTGGGCATCTTACTGAAACAGCGCAATACACAAGTGATCTATGTCGGTGATGCACACCAACAGATTTATGCATGGCGCGGTGCAGTCAATGCCATGCAACAACTGCCTTTGCCTGAGTCCCGTCTCACCACCTCGTTTCGTTTTGGTGAAGAGATTGCATTGCATGCCAATGCCATTTTAGGCGCCTTGAATGAAACCGTACCGCTCATGGGCAACCCTCTGCTCAACTCCAAAGTGGTCAACAAACCTCATACCAAAATGCGCGATGCGATCTTATGTCGCACCAATGCGCGCGCCATGGAACTGCTACTCTCAGGATTAGTTCATGGCGACAAAGTCAGCCTACAAGCCGACCATGTCAAACTGAACCGCTTTGTCGATGCCGCAGCGATGCTCAAACAAGGCAAGCGCGTCACCGATGTGCCTGAACTGGCATGGTTTAATTCTTGGCATGATGTACATGAATACTGCGAAACCAATGACGGCAGCGACATCAAGCCTTTAGTGAAATTGGTAGATGATCATGGCACCGATCCACTCAAAAAAGCCCTCGCGAAGATTACGCCGATTGAACAAGCGGATTATATTATTTCCACCGCGCACAAAGCCAAAGGCTTAGAGTGGAACCGCGTTCACATCGAAGATGATTATCAGTTTAAGGTCAACGACAAAGACCATAAAATTAGTGATGAAGAGTTAAGACTGCTTTACGTGGCCTGTACACGTGCTAAAGTAAGTTTAAATATCCATCACATTTACGACCTGATGCAACAGCTGAAAAAACAAATGCCCAGCTCATTACGTAAAGTTGCTGGATAGTCGAATGTAAAAATAGTCACAACCGCTGCGGGTGTTCTATGAAAATTCAATCGATTCACCTGAAACACATCCTGCATTTTGCTGACCTTAAAGTCGATTTTTCTTATCATGATAAACCCGTCACTTTAATTTTAGGCGATCAAGCCTCAGGCAAGACCTCAATCTTACGTTTTAGCTATCAGGCTCTGACTTGGTTTGCGGCCCGTTATAAAGATTTACGCTCTGCAGGTGTGGTGATGTTAGATCACGACATTATGCTGAACCGCCTTCAGTCCAAAATTGATATTCAAGTTGCTGTGCCCGCTGAGCTGTATGCTCTCAAACCTACGGCAACCGATACTGCGCCCGAACCCTATGCATGGCAACTCTACAAAACCTTAAACCAACAAGGCATTGGCATCAGTCGAGTTGAAACTTTGGAACTCGAACAACTGGTCAATCTATATCAGCAGGCAACATTACAAGATCCGCTGCAAGGTTTGCCGTTGATTGCGTATTATCCTGCGGAACGTTTTGTCAATGAGATGAATATTCTCAGCAAGAACAATCCCCTGATTTTCCAACATGCACATGCCTATGAAATTTCAGCTATTCCCTATACCACCTTTGCACGCTTCTTTGAGTGGTTTCGTGAAATCAGCGATATTGAAAATGCCCAAACTGCACAGTTTTTACAAACGATATTGCATCAGCCTAAAAGTATGCCACCCGATATCCCCTTAAGCTATAAACTGACTCAGGCTCAAGCACACATCCAGTCACCCAGCCTACAAGCGTTCAAGCAAGCGTTAGCAACCGTTCTGCCCGAAATTGAAGATCTTTATCTGCAATATCATCCCAAGTTACAACTGATGGTGCGCTACCATGGCAACAGCATGCTCTATCAACAGCTTTCCAATAGTATTCGCAACTGGGTCGCGCTCGTTGGCGATATTGTGCGACGTTTATGCCTACTCAACCCTGAAAGCCTATTCCCTTGTTTAGAAGGTGACGGCGTACTGTTGATTGACGCGATTGATCATCAATTGGATCAAAATATGGCGCAAGTCATGTTAAAACGTTTAAATCAGGCTTTTCCTCGACTACAAATTATCGCCTCAGGCAACCGAAGTGAGTTGCTGGAACAAGCCAGTGAGTTTCAATGCCTCAAACTGGAAAATAAGCAATTAAGTCCGATCCAACTCGAACCACTGCAACATCAGTTCGATGTAATTTACCAAAACCTTGCCAATCATGAAGCGACCAGTGGAAGCACCGAACCGATTGCGGCTGAACCCCAAGATTTAAGTGTGGCTGAATTATTCACACAGATTCAACAACAACTCTCTCCCGAACAGCAACAACATTTGATTGCTTTACTCAGTGCTGAGGATGATGCCTCATCGGCAAATCCATTAACTTAGCCAGCTTCATAAGCACATCTATTTCAACCCTCAAAAACAGGCGACCAATGGTCGCTTTTTTACATTTCTTGCACTGAGAAAGTGCCTACCATCCACCAAGAAACGACCATCACGGGTATAATGTTTTGCGTCAGCGCAAAAAAGATTGATGTTGTTTTAGTCATGTTATATGATCGGTTTTACTTGCAAATTTCTAACTGAAATCGGATTTTGCTATAACGCTTCATGAGTTGCGCAACACAACTTCATTATTTTTAAATTTCACATTGGCTTTCAAGATTGAAACTCTTGGGCTGCTCTTTGCAGTCCTGTAATCCTTGAAAGATGAGATTCACCAATAGGTTTTGACCTATTCACGACAATGGAAACGAGTGTGCTACCGATTATTATATTGTTACCGTTAATACTTGGCACAACCCTTGTCTCATTACTGAAGCAGAGCTCACGCAGGCTAACCGCCTTCGCAGCTGTTGGGGTCAGTATGACAAGTTTAGGCTTATTACTGACCCAAGCACGAGAGGTGTTTAATGGCGCTGTCATTATGCAGTCGTGGTCATGGTTGCCGCAGCTTGGAATTGACTTCAGCTTCCGTCTAGACGCATTAGGCCTCCTCTTTGCCTTACTGATTAGTGGCATCGGAACGCTCATTTATATTTATGCCTATTTTTATTTAGGCCCAAAAAATTCTCTCAACAAACTCTATCTACTGCTCATGTTGTTCATGGCAGCCATGCTCGGGATTTCACTCTCCAATAATTTAATTTTACTCCTCGTTTTTTGGGAGTTGACCAGTATCTCCTCTTTTCTGTTGGTCGGTTATTGGAGCAATTACGATGCGGCGCAACGTGGCTCACGCATGGCATTGACCATTACGGGTATGGGCGGATTAGCCATGCTAGGTGGTTTCATCTTGCTCGGCCAAATCACAGGCACCTACGAGATTGATCAAATCTTGACGATGACAGCACAAATTCAAAGTCATGCTTTATTTGTTCCTACGTTGCTGCTGATTTTACTCGGTGCTTTTACCAAAAGTGCGCAATTTCCATTCCATTTTTGGTTACCTAACGCGATGGCAGCCCCGACCCCCGTGTCTGCTTATTTACACTCAGCAACCATGGTAAAAGCGGGCATTTTCTTGGTGGCACGACTGTTACCTATTTTTGCAGGTGCAGCACTGTTCCACAATTTGGTCACCTTTATTGGCTTGTTTACCCTGTGTATGGCTGCGTTTTTTGCCATCTTTAAAGAAGACCTAAAAGGTTTATTGGCCTATTCAACCATCAGCCATCTCGGCTTGATCATGTGTCTCTTGGGGATCGGATCACCATTGGCTGTGGCTGCGGCTATTTTCCATATTATTAACCATGCCACCTTTAAAGCAGCGCTGTTCATGATCGCAGGTATTATCGATCATGAGTCAGGCACACGTGATTTACGCAAGCTTAGTGGGTTATGGCAACTGTTGCCTTATACGGCCACTTTGACGATGGTCACTGCAGCATCGATGGCCGGCGTGCCCTTGACCAACGGTTTCTTATCTAAGGAAATGTTCTTTACTGAGCTGCTTAGCAATCTATCTGGCCCTGTGCTCATCTGCTCGGCAATTGTCGCGACACTGGCGGGGATTTTTGCAGTGGCTTACTCTGTGCGTTTGGTGCATGGGGTTTTCTTCGATGGCCCAGTGGGCAAACAAGTTCCGAACAAGGATGCACATGAACCGCCGTTTGGCATGCGTGCACCAGCTACTTTACTAGCGTTTCTGTGTATTTTAGTCGGCTTATTCCCTGCCCTATTGGTTGAAAACATCGTCAACAGTACAGCACGTGCCAGCACCCAAGTGATGAATTTTGAAGGCACACATCTTGCTCTATGGCATGGTTTTAACATGCCATTGTTGATGAGTGCTATTGCCTTGGTCGGCGGTCTGATTTTCTATTTCAGTCTAGCGAAGGGTGGCAAAATTCGAGAAATTGATCTTGATCCATATTTAGGTCGTCTACAAGGTCGAGTTGCCTTTGACTTATTCCTCAAGTCACTCCTGCTCAACTCGCGCAAATTTAAACGATTGACTGAAAACGGTAAATTACAAAGCTATATTCTCTGGATTGTGATCTTCAGTATTGCCGTA
Organism: Acinetobacter sp.; assembly: GCF_036666595.1. Taxonomy (GTDB): domain Bacteria; phylum Pseudomonadota; class Gammaproteobacteria; order Pseudomonadales; family Moraxellaceae; genus Acinetobacter. The sequence continues at coordinate 45,387 of NZ_JAVWVO010000011.1, forward strand.
GTCTCACTTCCATTTTTAGGACAAGGGCTGACCACAGGTACCCGTGAACTTACCCATGCCCCTGCTTTAGCGATTGTATTGTGGCTACTGTTATTCTCTTCTTGCTGGATGATGTTGTGGTTCCACCACGAACGGATTAAAGCAGTATTGATCAGCGGTGCGATTGGTTTAGTCGTGACTATGGTCTTTATCTGCTTCTCTGCGCCTGATTTGGCTTTGACACAAATCACCGTCGATGTGGTCACCACCGTACTGTTATTGATGAGTTTATCACTTTTACCACAACTCACTCCCTATGAGTCGAGTGTCTCACGCCGTTGGCGAGATGCCCTGATTGCGATTAGCGGCGGGCTCGGCATTGCATGGATCACATGGCTCATCTTGACCCGTGATCACAACTCCATTTCATGGTTCTTCATGCAGCAGTCGATTCCATTAGGCGGCGGTACCAACGTGGTCAACGTGATTTTGGTCGATTTCCGTGGTTTCGATACCTTCGGTGAAATTACAGTCCTCGGCATTGCAGGCATTGGCGCGCTGTGCCTAATGGATGGTATGCGTACCCACGGCACGACTATGACCCAAGGTCTCAGTTACCGTTTTAATCCATCGCCATTGATGCTTCGCATTAGCGCATCTTGGATTTTACCTATTGCATTGGTAGTCAGTCTGTATATCTTCCTGCGTGGACACAATCTGCCTGGGGGCGGGTTTATCGCGGGTCTAATTACCGCTTTGGCCTTGATTATTCAGTACATGGCACTCGGTCAAGATCATGCAGAACAACTGCTCAAAGCCAAGTCTGGTCGTTTGTATGAAATCTGGATTGGAACAGGTCTGGTCATTGCAGGATTAACAGGCTTAGGCGCATGGTTCTGGGGACGTCCCTTCCTCACCAGTGCACACTTTTATGTGTCGCCACCGATCTTAGGTGAAATGCACCTAGCGACAGCTGCACTGTTCGATGTCGGGGTTTATATCACGGTCGTAGGTGCAACCATGCTACTTATTTCAGTACTTGGGGACTCGCGTCACTCTAGTATGTCTGGTCCAGTACCAAAGGGGGATTAATATGATTAGTTTAGAACTGTTACTTGCCTCCGCTATTGGTCTGTTGACTGCCACAGGCATCTATCTGATTTTGCGTGCCCGTACCTTCCCTGTGGTACTTGGCTTGGCCATGATTGGTTATGCCGTCAATTTATTTTTATTTGCCATGGGGCGACTTCAACTTAATGCACCCGCGGTACTCACGGAAGCCAGCAAAGCCACTGACCCTTTGCCACAAGCCTTGGTGTTAACCGCGATTGTGATTGGCTTTGCCACCACGGCGTTTATTGTACAACTGGCTTTACGCAGTCGTTATGAAACAGGAACCGACCACGTTGACTCTAAAGAAGAAATACCACAAATTGACCCACGTGAGGATGAGCCATAATGAATGACTTCATCCAATTTTGGACCGAACACACCCCAATTTTTAGTATTTTAATTCCTGCCATTACTGCCTTTATTTTGGTGTTACTGGGTAATCCAGGATCAGGTTCTTTAGCACAAGACTGGCGACAACCTTGGCGTCGAGGCATTAGTTATACCTCAGGCCTGTTGGGCTTATTTACAGCAGTAAACTATCTGATCTTTGCCAGCTCTGGGCAAATCAGTGTTTATAACCTGAGTGAATGGGCTGCACCATTTGGTATTGTTTTGGTCCTCGACCAACTGTCTGCCCTGATGCTGGTTTTAACCTACAGCTTAGCTGTTCCAGTGATGTGGTTCGCCAGTAAAGAATGGGATGAACGTGGCCGTTATTTCCATGCCATGTGCCATTTCCTACTGATGGGGCTAACCGGTGCCTTCCTGACAGGCGACTTATTTAACCTGTTCGTATTCTTTGAAATTTTGTTGATGGCCTCTTATGTTTTGTTACTGCATGGCCAAGGCAAAGCGCGTTTTCAACTCGGCATTCACTATGTCACCATTAACCTGTTGGCATCAGCTCTGTTTCTGATTGGCCTTGGCATGATTTATGGCAGCGTCGGCAGCCTCAATATGGCGGATGTTGCACGTTTGATGCCTCTATTGGAAGGCGATCAACATCGTATCGCGGTTGCTGGTGGACTATTGTTATTTACAGTCTTTGGCATTAAAGCAGCCATGCTACCTGTCGGTTTTTGGCTACCGAAAACCTATGCGGTCGCGACCACTCCTGTAGCGGCTCTGTTCACCATCATGACCAAAGTCGGTATTTATGCCATTTTACGTGTTAATGGAACCGTATTTGACGATGCAATTAGCCGTGAAATCCTGCAATACATTTTATTGCCGATTGGTTTAATTACCTCAGTCTATGGTGTGATTGGCGCGATGGGCGCGGAACGCTTACGTCGTTTCATTGGCTTTATGATTTTATCTTCTGTGGGCACGATTTTAATCGCCATTTCCCTGTTCAATACCTTGGCATGGGCAGCGGCACTGTATTATTTGGTGCACAGTACCATTATTGCGGCAGCTTTCTACATTTTAAGTGGTTGGATTACCTCTCAACGTGATGAGTTTAAAGACCATTTTAAAATTGCACCGCAAATGAAACAACATAAGATAGTGGCGTTAACCTATTTCACCATTGCCTTGATGATGGCAGGTTTACCACCCTTTAGTGGTTTCTTAGGCAAAGTATTTATTCTCCAAGCCACCGCACACTCACCGTATCAATTGCTGATTATTATCACAATTCTAGTGGTCAGTCTCTTGAGTATTATTGCGTTTACACGTGTGGGTTTCGTGATTTTTTGGCGCGCAACCAAACCAGAAGACAACCCTGATGAAGCTGCTTATGCCGCGTACCAAGCTTTGCCTGAACAAGCGCCGAAGCGCAATGACAAAACCATTTATCTATTGTTGGTAGGTTTAATGGCTTATATGGTATTTGCAGGTCCGATTCAAAAGTACACTTACCAAACGGCTGAGCAAATCCAAAATAATGCGCTCTACGAACAGACTTTACTCAAAACTGATGAGCATGGACAGACCATTAGCGTACAACCTTTCGACAGTGAAAATTTACCTGAAACCAAATATGGTGGCGAACGGATGGATCCAAATGCACATTTGATTCCATATTTAATTTCAGAAGAAACACTGGAAGGCGAACATATTTCCGAATACAAAAAACGCCAAATGCAACAGCAACAACAGGCTGAAGTGAATCCCGATGCTGAAAGCCTACAACCGATGGTGGAGCCTTAAACATGAAAAAAACGTCGTTTTTGGAGCGTTGGTTACCCCACCCTTTTGTCTCGGTGATTGTTGCGCTGAGCTGGGTGATGTTGGCACATAGTGTCGATGCAGCCAGCTTAGTGATGGCATTTTTACTGGCTATTTTTATTCCGCGTCTGATCAGACCATTCATTACTTACACTCCAAATATTGAATGGAAAGCGGCGCTGAAACTATTTTTTGTGGTGTTATACGACATTGTGGTGTCGAATATTCAAGTGGCTAAATTGGTCCTCGGCCCAATTGATCGTCTACAACCCAAATGGTTTCGCGTTCCGCTGGAAACACAACATGAGGAAGTAAACACCTTACTGGCGATGATTATTACCACCACACCAGGCACTGTTTCAGCAGGCATCGATCAAGATCGTGGGGACATTTTAGTTCACGCCCTCAGCACCGATGATGAAAATGCCGAGATTGAAAATATCAAAGCGCGTTATGAAAAACCGTTGATGCAAATTTTTGGTGTCGAAGCAGGAGACAAAGCATGACTATTTTGCCTTATGCCCTCGGGATTTGTTTAATCGCCGTCACCATTTCAATGTTGCTGTGCTTAATTCGCTTAATCATCGGCCCATCGATTGTAGATAGACTCTTAGCACTCGATACACTCTTTTTAAATGCAATCTGCCTCATTATTATTTTAGGCATTTACTGGGCCAGCACTTCATTATTTGAAGGTGCTCTTTTGGTTGCGATGCTCGGCTTTGTCTCTACAGCCGCTTTAGCGCGCTACTTCACCTCAGGTCATGTGATTGACTAGGAGCAAGATCGATGCAACTTACGATGGAAATTTTAGTCTCAATTTTTCTCCTGATCGGTACTTTCTTCATGCTAGTCGGAGGAATTGGAATGGTGCGCCTGCCCGATTTATTCATGCGCCTGCATGCCCCAACCAAGTCCAGTACCTTAGGCTTAGGGAGCTTCTTGATCGCGGCAATGATCTATTCTGCATTCCAAGGACGCTTTGGTTTTGCTGAGCTGCTATTAACGCTGTTTGCCTTCTTAACCGCACCTGTATCGGCGAATTTGATGGCGCAAGCGGCACTACATTTACGCTTACGCTCACTGAGTGGCGATGTTCCAGAAGCACTGAATCGCCCACTGCCTTGGCAACGCACCCGCCGCAGAGCTTTTAGCAATAAGCATGAAGACACTGAACATCGTCTTTAAACACTTGTGGTGTTAAGGATATAGAAATGACTTTCTAGCGCTTCAGCATTGACATGGTGGTGTTGCGCTAATTTGAACATTGTACTGATGATAAGGTTCAAACTTATTAGATAGTGTCACCTCAATTAAATTCACTAGTGTTGCCGGACAAGTCAGTTTAATTAAGGCTCTAGCCACTCGAATATCAAAAATTAAACAATAATCCGAGTGTTCCAAAGCACGAGTTGAAAAATAGAGTAATTTAGAAATATAGCTAATATTCAAACCATTAATTAACTTCAATGTTCTATAGGCTTGTTGAATATTCTTCCTTTTTACATGCATGAACGCCAACTCCATGAGCTCCATATTCTCTGAAGTATAATATTTATTCGTCCTAAATGTACCATAACCAATATCAGCAAAACCCCAAATCATCGTCAGTACAAAAGGTGACTCCACACTAACTTTGCAATCAAAATAATCCCTAAAACATTTAATGACCTGTTCTCTTGAAATATCATCATCACAATAGTCCTTTGTAATACTTTTCAAGTTCTGATCCAAACTCAGCCATCGAGTAGAATTATACTTAAATTTAGATTCTCTCAACGGATCCAGACTCCGGATCTCTAATAATTGAGGCTCGCTGAGATACAACATTTTTAAAATCTCTATCTATTTTTATCTATATAAAATTATAAAAAAAGCCACCCGGAGGTGGCTTTTTGATTCAGTTAGACTGAATTATTCATCATCTTTATTTGCTTCGTCAGCGGGTAAATCCTTCACTGCTTCAGCAATCAGGCCAAACATATAGTTACCATATGCATTGGTTTTATCGTAATGGAAACGCAAACGCGGTGTAATACGTGTCTTAATACGACGGCCGAGTTCGTGACGCAAGAAACCAGATGCTTTGTTCAGCACATCTAGCGTTTCTTTATTGGCTGCTTCACTTTGCTCATCGCCAAGCTCACGGCCCATCACAGTCACATATACTTCAGCATAACCTAAGTCTGGACTAACCTTCACCGCAGAGATGGTCACGAGACCACCTAAGCGTGGATCTTTCAACTCTTGACGAATCAGTTCAGACAACTCACGTTGCACTGTATCCGCCATGCGCTTAAGACGTTGACTACCCGCCATTAAAGACTCCGTTTGATCAATTGAACATCATAGACTTCGATCTTGTCTTTTTCTTTGATGTCTTTATAACCTTTCACCGCAAGACCACATTCCATACCTGCGCGAACTTCTTCAACCACTTCTTTATAACGACGAAGAGACTCAAGCTCACCTTGGAACACAACCACGTCATCACGAAGGATACGAATTGGTTTATTACGATGTAACATACCCTCAAGTACCATACAGCCTGCTGCTGCACCAAACTTACTTGAGTGGAACACTTCACGTACTTCAGCCACACCCAGAATTGTTTCACGGTGTTCTGGAGCAAGCTTACCGCTCATCGCTGCTTTCACATCATCAATCAATTGATAGATGATTGAGTAGTAACGAATATCGATGCCATCAGCATCCGCTTTTTGACGCGCTGCGTTATCCGCACGTACGTTAAAGCCAAGAAGAACTGCTTCAGAAGATTCAGCTAGTGTCACGTCAGATTCAGTGATCGCACCAACACCTGAGCCAATGATACGAACTTTAACTTCGTCTGTTGCAAGGTCAGCAAGAGCAACATGTAATGCTTCCAATGTACCACGTACATCAGTTTTCAATACCACATTGACGATAGGCACATCTTTCTTGCCCATAGATGCCATGATATTTTCAAGACGCATTGCACTTTGACGCTCAAGACGTTTTTGACGTTCACGATCCATACGCGCATCAGCAACTTCACGTGCTTTCTTCTCATCGCTTACAACAAGAACTTCATCACCCGCCATTGGCGCTTCAGGTAGACCTAAAATTTCAACTGGAATCGAAGGACCTGCAGATTGAATACGTTTACCGTTTTCATCTGTCATTGCACGAACGCGACCGTAAGATGCACCCGCAAGAACCAGGTCACCTACTTTCAATGTACCGTTTTGAACAAGGATAGACGTTACCGCACCACGGCTGTTGTCTACACGTGCTTCAATCACGACACCTTGTGCAGCACCCTCTTCAGATGCTTTCAATTCAAGCAATTCAGCTTGGATTGAAATCAAATCTAGAAGCTCATCGATACCTTGACCAGAATGTGCTGAAACCATTGCAACAGGTACATCACCGCCCCATTGTTCTGGCACGATTTCTTTTACTGTCAATTCGTTCAATACGCGATCTGGATCAGCCGATTCTTTATCCATTTTGTTGATTGCAACAATAATTGGTGTACCAGCTGCACGTGCATGATCAATTGCTTCCGCAGTTTGTGGCATAACACCATCATCTGCTGCTACAACAAGAACCACGATATCAGTCGCTTTCGCACCACGTGAACGCATTGCAGTAAATGCAGCATGTCCAGGGGTATCAAGGAAAGTGATCATACCTTTGTCCGTTGTTACATGGTACGCACCGATATGCTGTGTGATACCGCCCGCTTCGCCTTGAGCAACTTTCGCACGACGAATACGATCAAGAAGCGATGTTTTACCATGGTCAACGTGACCCATGATGGTCACCACTGGTGCACGTGTAGATTGAGCACCACGTGCGCCTTCAGCTGCTTCAAGTAAGTTATCTTCAGCTTGCGTATCCGATACAAGAACAGGGTTATGACCCATTTCTTCTACGATCAATGCAGCAATTTCTTGTTCAATCGCTTGGTTCTGAGTAACCAGCTCACCCATTTTCATGAGTGATTTAATTACTTCACGTACTTTAATCGCCATTTTTGCTGCAAGATCTGCAACAACAATAGTTTCGCCAATTTCAACATCATAAACTTGTTTCTTAACTGGTTTTTCAAAACCATGTTTACCAGCCTGACTTGTTTTCAGACCACGTTTAGGTTGCTTGCTGAAACTTTGCTCTTCCTGACCACGACGACCACCTTTTTTCGGTGCACGTGTACTTGGTGTATTGGTACCACGTTTGATGTCACGGTCTTCTTTCGCAAATGAATCTTCATATGCTTGGCCAACTAGACCCGCAGCAAGTGGAGAATCATCCACAACACGAATGGTCGCAGTTGCATCTTCGTTAGAATACTTAGATGCCATTTGACGCATTTGCTCAAGTGTACGTTGCTGCGCTTCTTCAGCTGCCTTACGACGTGCTGCTTCTTCAGTCGCTTTTAATTGAGCGGCTTGAGCTTCACGTGCTTTTTTCTGTTCAGGTGTTTCAACAACTTTAACTTGTGCTTTAACCACAGGCTTATTGTTTGATTTACGCTTCACAACTACCGCAGCTTTTGCTACTTCTTGCTTCGTCGTTTCTTGCTTTGCAGCAGCACGCATCGCTTCAAAGTTTGCAGCCGCTTTATTTACTACTGGAGTTTTAGCTTTTGGTTCAACCATAGCTTGAACGTTCGCACGAGCTTGTTGCTCCGCTTGCGCTTTTGCCAAAGCTTCTGCTTTAATTTGTTCTGGATCTGGCTTGGTAAATGTATGTTTCTTGCGAACTTCTACATTAATCGTTTTTGCCTTACCTGAGGTACTCGCTACTTTAGCGGTACTGGTCGTTTTACGTTTCAACGTGATTTTTCCTGCCTGACCATCGTCTTGACCATGAATTTTCTTCAAATGGTGCACGAGGGCATCTTGTTGTTCAGTAGAGATTATATCGTCCGATTTACGCTGTGGTAAACCAGCATCACGAACCTGCTCTAGGAGCTTCTCAACAGGGCGGTTCACACTGAGAGCTAACTCTTGTATCGTCTTATCCGTCATGTAGATCTCCTAGTTAAACCATGATTCGCGCGCTTTCATAATAAGTTGACCCGCTTTCTCTGTACCCAGACCTTCAATATCAGCAATATCGTCAGTCGCTTGGTCAGCCAAGTCATCAATTGTGATGACACCACGTGCTGCAAGTGCATAAGCAATCTCTTGCGTCATCCCTTCCATTGCAACGAGTTCCGCGCTTGGATCTTGGATATTTTCTTGCTGCTGTAATGCATCAGCCAATGCAACTTCTTTGGCACGACTTTGAAGTAATTCAACAACTTCAGCATCTAGCTCGATTTCGTCAAATGTTTCAGCTGGAACATAAGCAATCTCTTCTAAAGAAGTAAAGCCCATTTCAACCAATGCCATTGCCAAATCTTCTTCAATATCTAGACGCGATACAAATAGGTCTAAGTATTGTTGTGCTTCATTTTGCTGACGAGCATGATACTCATCTTCAAGCATCATGTTGAGTTTGTAGCCTGTAAGTTCAGAGGCTAAACGTACGTTTTGACCTTGTGAACCAATCGCACGCGCCAATTGATCGCTGGTTGCGAAAATAATGTCCGCTGTACGCTCTTCTTCATCAATCACAATACCCGATACATCTGCTGGCTCTAAAGCACTCGCAATGTACTGCGCAGGATCATCAGACCATACAACAACATCAATACGCTCACCGTTCAACTCTTGCTGAACTGCTTGGATACGCGTACCACGCATACCAATACATGCACCCACTGGATCAATACGATGATCATTGGTTTTCACAGCAATTTTAGCACGAACCCCGGGTTGACGCGCTGCCGCTTTAATCTCAATGATTTCTTCAGAAATTTCAGGAATTTCTTTCTTCATCAAAGCGATGAGCATTTCAGGCTTGGCACGTGACAATTGTAGTTGTGCACCACGGCCTTCACGGTTCACATTAAACAAAATCGCATTTACACGTTGCTTCGGACGCAAAATTTCTTTTGCAATCATTTCTTCACGTGCAAGATACGCTTCAGCATTGTCACCTAAGTCAATGATAAAGCCATCTTTGGTTTGCTTTTTCACTTCACCGTAGATCAACTCACCCACTTTAGACTCGTAGGCATCTGCAATCAGCGCACGTTCAGCTTCGCGAATCTTTTGAACAATCACTTGTTTTGCAATTTGCGCCGCAATACGACCGAAGTCAATTGAAGGCACTTCAAGCTCACGAATATCACCAATCGACCATTGCGCAGGATCAACATCAGAAATCGCATCTTGACATGCTGGCATCTCATGATCTTCATCCGCAACCACTTCCCATTGACGGAAAGTGCTGTATTCGCCCGTTTTACGATCAATCTCTACACGAAGCTGAGCTTCTTCAGAGTTTGTTCCTTCGTAAAATTTCTTTTTAGTCGCAGCAACAAGCGCTTGTTCTAAGGCTTCGAAAATCGCTTCACGAGGTACACCTTTTTCATTACTAACCGTTTCAACTACGGTAAGAATTTCACGTGCCATAAGCCACCTATTCGTTCAGATTCTTATTTATTAAATGAATTAATCTTGATAGACCAAATTGGCTTTATCAATATTATTACTATCGATTTCAAGCACCTGTTGCTTTTCCACTTCGACTTGAATCATTTCAGCTTCAAGATCTACAGCAACCAATTTAGCTTGGAATTTACGACGATTGTCGACCGCACTGATCAAACGGAAAGCGATCTGTTGACCAATGTATGCAGGTAATTGTTCAAGTTGGAAAAATGGACGATCCCAACCCGGAGATGACACTTCAAGTGCATATTCACCTGAAATTGGATCATGGACATCCATCATTGCGCCGACTTGCTGGGTCACGCGTACACAGTCTTGTACGCCGATGCCACGGCCCTGCTCTTCTTCACCATCTTCATTGATGATGGGTTCTGCATTTTCGTCGACAGCTTTGTCGATATAAATGCGCAATAAAGAACGTTTTCCTTGAGGGAGGAATTCAATCCCCCAAAGATCAACACCACAGGCTTGCACTGCAGGAGCAATTAAGTCTTGGAGTGCTTGAGTTTTATTTGATAGCTTCATTTACTCTCGTCATTTTTGTGCGATTCAATGGCCGAAACAGACCACTACAAGCCGATACAAACTATAGTAGTAGTGGAACATGACACTTTGACTTTCACCGTATCCGGCTCACATCGACACTACACGATAGCCAATAAAAAAGGGCGTAATCGCCCCAATTATTGCACAGAAAATTAATATCCACTGTGCAAAAAGGCCCACCTTGTTGTGAGCCTCTTTTTAGAAACTTGGTAGCGGGAGCTGGATTTGAACCAACGACCTTCGGGTTATGAGCCCGACGAGCTACCAGACTGCTCCATCCCGCATCAACGTGCAAAAATTATATACAAATATGAACTATTTTTCAATCTAAATACTTCGTACTTGCTCTGATTTAGTTGCACCTAAATCAAATTGGTAGCGGGAGCTGGATTTGAACCAACGACCTTCGGGTTATGAGCCCGACGAGCTACCAGACTGCTCCATCCCGCAACAAAACGCAAAAATATTCTTAACTTAAATCACTTAAGTTACTCACCTTAGTTTGCTTCTAAAGTAAGATTGGTAGCGGGAGCTGGATTTGAACCAACGACCTTCGGGTTATGAGCCCGACGAGCTACCAGACTGCTCCATCCCGCAACAAAACGCAAAAATATTCTTAACTTAATCACTTAAGTTACTCACCTTAGTTTGCTTCTAAAGTAAGATTGGTAGCGGGAGCTGGATTTGAACCAACGACCTTCGGGTTATGAGCCCGACGAGCTACCAGACTGCTCCATCCCGCATCAACAGAATTTGCTGCATACACCAACTTAATCTTCTGGATTCATAAGTTGGTGCGGAAGGGGGGACTTGAACCCCCACGCCCGAAAGCACTACCACCTCAAGGTAGCGTGTCTACCAATTCCACCACCACCGCAGCTGTGACGCATTCTAGTAGCATCGTCACAAAAAAGAAAGAACTAATTCCAATTATTCGCTTGTTTTAGGTGCAGCTGGCGAAGTTTCAGTCGATTGTGCAGGCGCAGAACTTGTCGTTTGCACTGACTTTAAGCTATAGGCATCTGTGGTTTGCTTTTTGGCAAACACAGCAAGTGACAAACTGGTGATAAAAAACAGGGCCGTCAAAACCGCAGTCAACCGGGTCAAGAAATTACCTGAACCTGATGCACCAAATACAGTTGCAGCACCGCCACCACCAAACGAAGCACCAGCATCTGCACCTTTACCATGCTGGACCAAAATCAGCACGATCATCAACACAGCTAAGATAATATGTACTACCAGCACAAAAGTTTGCATGCTGAACTCCTAATTATTTTGTATTTGCAAATGCTTCGACAATTTTATAAAACGACGTTGCATTTAAAGATGCCCCACCGACGAGTGCACCATTGATATCTGGACAGGCCGCTAACTCTACTGCATTTTCAGCTTTTACACTACCACCATATAAAATGGCCATATTCGCGCCATGATTAGTAATTTGCGTGAGGCCTTCACGTATTTTAGCATGCATGGCTTGTGCATCTTCTGGCGAAGCGGTTTTTCCTGTACCAATGGCCCAAATCGGCTCGTAGGCAATCACAATATGAGGCCACTGCTCTGCCGTTACCACACTGGCTAAGTCACAAATTTGTTGTAAAACGACCACTTCTGCCTGACCAGATTCACGCTGTTCTAAGCTTTCACCGACACAGTAAATGACGTTTAAACCCGCATTTAAGGCATTTTGAGCTTTCGCATTTAAAATTGCCGCGCTTTCAGCAAAATATTCACGACGTTCTGAGTGACCAATCAAAACATATTCGATTTGACTATCTTTAAGTAGCTCTGCGCTCACTTCACCAGTATATGCACCCATGTTTCCAAAACGCGATACATCTTGCGCCACAGTAAAAACTGAACGTGTGGCATTCGCCAATTCAGCCCGCATTGAAGTCAAAGCAAGTGTCACAGGCGCAAGCCCAATATTACATTTTTCTTCTGCTATTTCATCCTCTTGCAAGAGCTGTTTAAATTCATGAAGCAATTGCTTGGCATCTGCCTGCATTGGGTTCATCTTCCAATTGCCGACAACCCATGGCTTAATCGTCGAACCCGACATACAGCACCCTATTCAAAACAGTTCATTAAAACGGCCTCATTCTACACGGTATTTATTTTTCAAAGATAGTTTTCTTCTAGAATTTCTTCGGCAATCAAAATAATACGAGTGAAAATAAAGACATCTTTTTGTAAAAAAACCGCCTGCTATCACGACCAGTTCATGCTTTTAATCGATATTAAGGTGGTGACAACACTTTCAGATATGGTATTTTTGTGCAACAAAAGTATAATTTTACGATACCAATTATAAACAATTGAGAAGTTAAGGATCTGGGGAATGTCAGTATCAAATGGTTTGCCTAAGTTCACAGGCTTCATTCGACGTTTAGTCGAAGACGGACGCGTGACTGCTGAAAATATGCAGCAGGCAATGCTCTCTGCAAAAAAGGCTCAGCAAGACATCGTTCCTTATCTGATTGAAAACCATAAACTCGCTCCACAAATGATCGCTGAAACGATTTCTTTGGAGTTTGGCGAGCCTGTTTTTGACTTAAGTGTCTATGATTCTGTACAAATCCTACGGGATCTGGTCGAAGACAAACTCATCACAAAGCATCGTGTGTTACCGATTTACCGTCGTGGCAATATCCTTTATATCGCCACCAGTAATCCGACCAACATGGATGCAATGGACGCGATTCGCTTCAATTCTAAAATGAACATTGAAGCAATTATTGTTGAACATCCTCAGCTTGAAAAACTGATCGAACAAAATTTCGCGCAAGCCGATAGCTTTGAATTTTCTGATGAAGATATTGATTTAGACTTAGAGCAAGACCCTCAGAACTCCAATGACGAACAAGATGACTCACCTCAAGGCGATGAAGCTCCGATCGTCAAATATATCAATAAATTATTGATTGATGCGATTCGTATGGGCGCATCAGACTTACACTTTGAACCTTATGAGAAATCTTATCGCGTTCGTTATCGTGTAGATGGAGTTCTGCGTCATATTGCCAGCCCACCACTACAACTGGCGACTCGTCTTGCCTCACGTTTGAAAGTCATGTCACAAATGGACATCTCTGAAAAGCGTGTGCCACAAGATGGCCGCATTAAATTAAAGCTGTCAAAAAGTAAAGCCATCGACTTTCGTGTCAACTCACTTCCAACCTTATTTGGTGAAAAGCTGGTTCTACGTATTCTCGATCCATCCAGTGCTATGCTGGGGATTGATGCTTTAGGTTATGAACCAAATCAAAAAGACCTATTTATGCAGGCTTTAGACAAACCCCAAGGCATGTTGTTAATTACTGGCCCGACAGGTTCAGGGAAAACGGTATCGCTGTATACAGGTTTGAATATTCTAAATAAAGAAGACACCAATATCTCAACTGCGGAAGACCCCGTTGAGATTAACCTAGAAGGTATTAATCAGGTCAATGTGAACAATAAAGTCGGCCTCACCTTCTCTGCTGCGCTGAAATCCTTCTTACGTCAAGATCCTGATATTGTGATGGTGGGTGAGATTCGTGACCTTGAAACAGCGGAAATCGCGATTAAAGCCGCACAGACAGGTCACATGGTCATGTCGACACTCCACACCAATAGTGCACCTGAAACCCTGACCCGCTTACGTAATATGGGGGTTCCCTCTTTTAACATTGCGACCTCGGTCAATTTGGTGATTGCACAGCGTTTGGCACGCCGTTTATGTAGCCAATGCAAAGCCGCTGTCGATATTCCTGAACAAAGCTTGCTCGAAATGGGCTTTACTTCCACAGATATCAAAGATCCAGACTTCAAAGTTTATCAACCGGTGGGGTGTGCTGAGTGCCGTGAAGGTTATAAAGGACGTGTTGGTATTTATGAAGTTATGAAAGTCACGCCAGAAATTTCAAAAATTATTATGGAAGATGGCAATGCCTTACAGATTGCTGAAGCATCTGCAAAATTAGGATTTAACAATTTACGTCGTTCAGGTTTACTCAAGGTTATGCAGGGGGTCACTTCCTTACAAGAAGTGAATCGTGTAACCAGCGAATAGTTGAAATATTGAAAGAATAAGGATAAATGCATGGCTATCAAAAAAGCACAGATGATGCCAACCTTCAATTATGAAGGAATTGATCGTAAAGGGGCAAAAATTAAAGGGGAATTGCCTGCACGTAATCTTGCCCTCGCCAAAGTTACTTTGCGCAAACAAGGGATTACCATCAAAAGTATTCGAGAAAAGAAAAAGAATATTCTTGAAGGTATCATGAAGAAAAAAGTGACGACACTGGACATCACGATTTTCACCAGACAGCTCGCAACCATGATGAAAGCGGGTGTACCACTGGTACAAGGCTTTGAAATCGTTGCTGAAGGCTTGGAAAACCCGTCTATGCGTGAAGTTGTCCTCGGCATTAAAGGCGAAGTTGAGGGTGGTAATACCTTTGCTGGAGCACTCAAAAAATATCCGCAACATTTCGACAACTTATTCTGTTCATTGGTTGAATCAGGCGAACAATCGGGTGCACTTGAGACCATGCTGGATCGTGTCGCGGTCTATAAAGAAAAAAGTGAATTGCTCAAACAAAAAATTAAAAAGGCCATGAAATATCCAGCCGCTGTCGTTGTGGTTGCGGTGATCGTGACCATTATTTTGATGGTCAAAGTCGTCCCCGTTTTCCAAGAACTCTTTAGCTCCTTTGGTGCAGACTTACCCGCATTCACCCAAATGGTGGTAAATATGTCTGAATGGATGCAGAAATACTGGTTCATTTTAATTATTGTGGTTGGTATTGTGATTACTGCTTTACTCGAAACCAAAAAACGCAGTAAAAAATTTCGGGACATGCTGGATAAAGCTGCACTGAAAGCTCCGATTTTTGGTGATTTAGTCTATAAAGCAATTATCGCGCGCTATAGTCGCACCCTGTCTACCACCTTTGCTGCGGGTGTGCCCTTAATTGATGCCCTAGAGTCTACCGCAGGTGCAACCAACAATGTGGTCTATGAAGAAGCCGTGATGAAAATCCGTGAAGATGTCGCAACAGGGCAACAACTCCAATTCGCGATGCGTGCCACCAATAAATTTCCATCAATGGCAGTACAAATGGTAGCCATTGGTGAAGAGTCTGGTGCACTCGATGCCATGCTGGATAAAGTTGCAACCCATTATGAAAATGAAGTCGATAATGCGGTGGATGGATTGACCTCAATGATGGAACCTCTGATTATGGCCGTCTTGGGTGTACTTGTGGGTGGCCTAGTAATTGCCATGTATCTACCAATCTTCCAAATGGGTTCTGTGGTTTAATGCAAGAAATAATTTCCTATCTTATCAATACTCCAATGGCGATTTATTTCGTCGTTGGAGTTTTTAGTTTGTGCATCGGTAGTTTCCTAAATGTGGTGATCTATCGCACGCCAAAAATGATGGAACAAGAATGGCGTACCGACTGCCAACTTCTGCTTCATCCTGAACAGCCGATTATTGATGAAACGAAACTCACGCTGAGTAAGCCTGCCTCAACCTGTCCAAAATGCAAAAGTGCCATACACTGGTATCAAAATATCCCTGTGATGAGTTGGTTCCTGCTACGAGGAAAATGTGGCACTTGCCATAACCCGATCAGTATTCGCTACCCTGTGATTGAACTCCTAACCGCCATTTGTGCTTTGGTCGTGGTTGCAGTATTTGGCCCAACAATCCAAATGCTGTTCGGTCTCGTACTCACTTATATTTTAATCGCCTTAACCTTTATTGATTTTGACACTCAACTTTTACCTGATCGCTATACCCTCACCCTTGCAGGTCTAGGTTTAGCGGTCAATAGTTATGCGATTTACACCACACCAATAGCGGCCATTTGGGGTTACATCATTGGCTTTTTATGCTTATGGATCGTGTACTATCTGTTTAAGCTCATCACGGGCAAGGAAGGCATGGGCTATGGTGACTTTAAGCTACTTGCAGCTTTAGGCGCATGGATGGGCCCTTTGCTGCTGCCGCTGATTGTGCTACTTTCCTCTTTCGTAGGTGCCATTATCGGCATCATTCTGCTCAAAGTGCGTAAAGAAAATCAACCTTTTGCTTTTGGCCCATATATTGCCATCGCAGGATGGATTGCCTTTTTGTGGGGTGAGCAAATTATGAAAATATATTTAGGCAATTAAAATAATATGTCATTTATTTTAGGTCTGACAGGCGGGATTGGCAGTGGAAAATCTGCGGCAAGTCACTGGTTTGAACAACAAGGAATTCAAGTGGTCGATGCCGATGTCGTTGCTCGAGAGATTGTTGCTGTAGGTCAGCCTGCACTTCAGCAAATTCGAAGCAGCTTCGGCGAGTGGACCTTACTGGACAATGGCGAACTGAATCGACGCGCTTTACGTGAACACATTTTTCAGGACCCGTCTGCCCGTAAGCAATTGGAAAAGATCACCCACCCTGCAATTCGTCAGTCCATCATGCAACAATTACAAGCTGCGACCAGCCCTTATGCGATTTTGGTTTCACCACTACTTTTTGAAACCAATCAGCATGAACTGACACAACATACGCTTCTGATCGATGCTTCAATAGATATCCAGATTCTCCGCGCTTCACAACGCGACCATCAAACCATTGAGCAAATTCAAACCATCATTGAAACGCAAATGTCCCGTGAACAAAAACAAGCGTTAGCCGATGATATTGTGGTAAATGATGGACACTTGGAACACTTATATGCACAGCTCAGACCATTGCATTTAAAGTATTTGGCCCATTCAGAAGCCTAAAAAAAGCAGTCGATTATGACTGCTTTTTTTGTTGTGCGAGTTGGGCTTTCAGACTGTCTTGCCGTATCCAACGCCACGGCTGCAAGGCCCCCACACCCATTCCTACAAGACCAGATAAAATCGCAACACTCAAAGGCTCATTGAGCAATGGAACTGCAATAATCGCAGCAATAAAAGGCGCCAAAGTCACAATACTGCCTGTTTTAAATGCCCCCAAACGCTTAATGGCTTCCACATAAGTGAGAGTCGCCACGATGACTACGAACACGCCATGAAATACCACCTGAACAATCAATTGCACAGGTTGCACATGCGCTATGGTTTTGGGTAGGAATAAAACATAAATCGGCACAAAAATAATCGCAGCCCAAATCGCAACACCTGCCATGGAGTGCCATGCCGACAGTTTCCATTGTCTCAATAAAACGGTAAATGTTCCCCACAGCACAGCACTGAGGAAAAACAAGCCATCGCCTAAACTAAAAGCAACACTTGTTTCTTGATACATCAAAACACTCATAGCTGTGAGTGACATAAGCATAATGCTTAGACTGATCCACGTATGTCGGTCAAAAGGAGATCGAAATAAGAAATAACCAGCCAAGGCGGTACACAGCGGGATACAACCATTTAAAAAAATCGCAGCATGTGCCGCAGGCACATAATGAAAAGCGCTATAAGCGGTGATGCAGTAACACACCCCTCCAATCATCGCCAAAATAAAAGGCTCTTTCTTCCACAAAAAGGCGGTATCTTTTTTATAGATCAAGATCGGCATTAAGATGCAAAACGCCAAGAGAAAACGTAAGGCGGTAATATCCCACGCACCAATGCCCCAATTGGCACTGAGCCGCGCCGTTAAGGTAAATCCCCCCCAAATACACATGGTGATGACAATAAAGACATAGCCTTGTTTTTGAGGGGTCATCATTGGGCTTACATTGAATCAGGAATTAAAAAAACTTAGACATTACGTTGACGGCATGCTTCATACAAAGCCATACCCGTTGCTACACTGACATTCAAACTTTGTAGATTGCCCGCCATCGGAATATAAACCGTTTGATCGCATTGAGACTGAGTAATTGGACGCAGACCAGTGTCTTCAGCACCCATCACCACACATACAGCCGTTCCAGTAAAATCGAACTGTTGTAGCGGCAAGGCTTTTTCATCCAACATGGTACCGACCACACGCACATTAAACTCATCTTTAATTTGCGCTAAAGTCCGAGCCAAATTGGTCACTTGGATAAATTTGACTTTTTCAGCACCACCTGCCGCAACTTTGCGCGCGGTTGGGGTCAAACTTGCAGAACGATCACGAGGTACAATCACGGCTTCAACACCCATTGCAGCTGCGGTACGGATACATGCGCCGAGGTTATGCGGATCGGTGACTTGATCTAAACCCAGCAATAAACAATTTGGCGATTGTTTCAGTAAGGCTTCTAAATCTTTTTCATTGAAAACTGGATTAGGACGGACCGCAGCCACAACTCCTTGGTGGAACGGCAAGCCAGCCATTTTTTCTAATCGATCACGACCCGTTTGTTGTACGCTAATACCAAACGGTTCAGCCAACTCAAGTACGCGCTTTAAACGCTGGTCATCACGCCCTTTTAAAGTAAAAAGCGTCAGTACACGTTCAGGTTCAAGTTCCAACAATGACTCCACCGAATGAACGCCATAGAAATATTCAGGTTTAGCCATGTAGGACCTCTAAAAGATAAATGACCATCGACACGATGTGCCAAAAATAAAAATCCTGTAAAGCTGACTTTACAGGATTGCTGTGCAACGGATAGTTTAACCGATTTCGCTTGAAATTACTTGGCGAGTATCGGTTGAAAGCTTAGCCTTCTAAATGGCACACGTAGTCCAACACTTCGTCGGTTTCAATTTTAAAACGACTATTGCCAGGCACATAAAAAGACTGACCTGCGCGGAACAATTCACTCTCTTCGCTGTCTGCAATTTGTACACGGCATTCGCCTGAAATAATTTCCATACGCTCTGCCACATGCGTTTCAAACGTCAAAGCTTGCTCTGTCGGAAGAATAACCCCTAACGTTTTTTTGGTGCCATCTTCAAATTGCACAGTATGACTGATGCATAAACCACCAAAATAAACATTGGATTTTTTAATGACAGAGACATGATCGAACTGAGTTGACATGCGTACACTCCAGATAATGCGCATTTATATTCGTATTGATTCGCTAGTTTAAAGATGTGCGATTAACTAATCAATCGATGTTTTATTCCCCTCAATCAATATTTCGTTAAAGTCCGACCATCGTACAATTGCCTTAATTTCCAACTCATTTTGGCTTGTTTTTTGCCGATGCGATCCGTTCGCTGAATCTTATTCCTTTCTTATACATCGCATACCAACACGTTTGTGCTAAGTTTGCTATAACAGTCGGTTTTAAAAAATCTGCTAGGTCGACTTTCAGATTCACGCTAAAATAAGCCGACTTTGCACAAAACGAATAGCGTTGCCGTCTTGTCGGCTGAATAAAACTTCACTATCTTAAACTAAAACTTTTCGCAGCTCGGATGCGTTTATGCTGACACATTTAACTTTAATTAATTTTGCTTTAGCCGATCACTTAGCACTTGATATCGATCAAGGTTTTAATGTCCTGACTGGGGAAACAGGTGCTGGCAAATCATTATTGCTAGATGCACTGTCCGCCTGTCTGGGAGAACGTACCGATACCAACTATGTCCGTTTCGGTTCAGATAAAGCCGATGTCACGGCTATTTTCAGCTATCAAGAGCACAGTCCTGAAGCCTTATGGTTAAAGGCACATGAGTTAGATGATGAGTCAGGAGAGATTCATCTAAGACGGGTTATTTTTGCCACTGGCCGTAGCAAAGCATGGATTAATGGTCGTCCGAGCAGCTTAGCTGAATTGAAAGAAATCGGGCGCTTGCTGGTACAGCTGTATAGCCAACACAGTCAGCAACAGCTATTAGAACCGCCTTATCCAAGACGCTGGTTAGACCTCTATCATAACTTCTACCCAGAAGCGCAAGCTGTGCGTGAAGCCTATAGCACATGGCAAAAAGACATTCGTCAGCACCAAGCGGCATTGGATGCTCAAGCCACGCGTAAACAGCGTATGGATACCTTGAATTTACAATTAGAAGAACTCGAAGATGTGGTGCAAATCGACTATAAAGAGATTGAACAAGAGTTCGACCGCTTATCGCATCATGAAAACATCATGCAGGACTGTAGTTATGCCGTTACGGCCTTAGATGATGCTGAACAAAATATTAATCAAGAAATTTCCAGCATCATTCGCCGCTTAGAATCACATGCAGGCCGCAGTGAACAATTGGCAGAGATCCATACTTCTCTGCTGAATGCACAAAGTGAGCTTGACGATGCCACCGCAAATCTCCGTCAGTTTATTGACCGTCAAAGTTATGACCCAGAACGCATGGAAGAGTTGAACACCCAGCTTGAGATGTTCCACCGTTTTGCCCGTAAGTACCGCACGCAGCCAGAACACTTAAAACAAGAACATGAACAATGGCAATCTGAACTGGCACAACTCCATTTATTAGAAGATCCAGAAACACTTGCTGAGCAAGTTGAAGTCTCGCATCAGGACCTGTTAAATAAAGCCCAGCATCTCGATCAAATTCGTCGCGATGCAGCCGCACCATTGGCGAAACATTTAACCGAACAGGTCAAACAATTGGCTCTGCCTGAAGCGCACTTTGAGTTTAAGTTTGAACCAATGGAGCAGGTTTCTAGTGAAGGCCTAAGTTTTATCCAATTACTGTTCACCGCCAACAAAGGCATTCCACCGCAACCTTTGGCCAAAGTTGCCTCAGGGGGGGAGTTGTCACGTATCGCGTTGGTGATGCAAGTGATGAATGCTGAAAAAACCGAAGCTGAAGTCTTAGTCTTCGATGAAATTGACGTCGGTATTAGTGGTGGCACAGCCGAAATTGTCGGTCGCCTCTTGGCCGACTTGGGTTCGCATGTACAAATTCTGTGTATTACCCACCAAGCTCAAGTTGCAGCACAGTCTGACCAGCACTTGTTGGTGAAAAAACGTCAGACCGACCCTGCCAGTAGCACCATTTTAAACTTAGAAGAAGATGAGCGTATCGATGAGCTCGCACGTATGACAGGTGGCGTTGAAATCAATGACACTACACTACAACATGCCAAGCAATTACGTCAGTTGAAGTTTCAATCAGCCTAATTTATGTAGACTGGATCACAAAAAAAAATTTGGAGAAAGTGCATTAGTCTAGTAACGTGGTAGAGAACAACATTTGACTAGAAGCATTTTAATTTCAAGGAGAAGCCTTTAGGTGAGCAAACAATATCTGACGCATCGCTGTCTCATTGCCCCACCCGATATGGCAGATGAAGTCTTTGCCCATACCGTGATTTATTTGGCCCGACACGATGAGGAAGGTGCTCAAGGCATCATCATCAACCGCCCTTCAGGACTTTCAGTCAAAGAACTGCTCAATGATCTTGAAATTGAAGCCGATCATGTACGACCACACGATGTTCTCCAAGGTGGGCCTTTGCGTCCAGAAGCTGGCTTTGTCTTACATACGGGCCAGCCGACATGGCACTCATCCATTGCGGTGGGGGAAAATATCTGTATCACCACGTCTAAAGATATTTTAGATGCGATTGCGCATAATGAAGGTGTAGGTCGCTATCAAATTGCTTTGGGCTATACCAGTTGGACCAAAAACCAACTGGAAGATGAGCTGTCTCGTGGTGATTGGCTAGTCTGCGATGCTGATATGGATTTGATTTTTAATATTCCTTATGACGACCGTTGGGACGCTGCCTATAAAAAGCTCGGGCTGGATAGAACCTGGTTGTCTTCTGAGATTGGACATGCCTGATTTAAACACGCCCCAAATGATTATGGCATTTGACTTCGGTACACAAAAAATGGGCATGGCAGTCGGTCAAGCATTGATTGAAAGTGCAACGCCTTTGGCTTTGTTTCCGATGAAAGACGGCATCCCCAACTGGGATGAACTGCATAAAATTATTAAGCAATATCAACCCAATGTATTTTTAGTCGGTCTACCACTCAATATGGATGATAGCGAGTCCGAATTATCTGCTCGAGCACGTAAGTTCGCACGCCGTTTACGTCATCAAACCAATATTGAAACATGGATGGTAGATGAACGCTTAAGTACTCGTGCAGCCCGTGATGAGCTAAGCCATTACCATGCGCAAGGTCGAGGAAAAAAACTTTCTGCTGATAGCCTTGCCGCGACATTGTTTATTGAAAGTTGGTATCGCGATCCTGAAGGTCTTACGCCTTAACAAGGCTTTCTTAAACCAGATGACATGGGTTTTATGACTGGAGTTGTACCTCAACACATCAAATAGCGTTCAAAAAAAAGCATCCTCATTGGATGCTTTTTTTTGAAATGAACAGAGGTCAATTTAGTGCTGCGACTCGGTAATATGTACCGTCACAGTTCGCCCCGCGACAAATGCCAATTCATTTTTCGGAATATCATCCAGTGCAATTTTCACAGGAACGCGCTGCGCTAAACGTACCCAACTAAAGGTTGGATTTACATTGGCCAACAAACCTGTACTTGTAGTTCGTTCACGATCTTCAATGCCTGAAGCAATCCCCTGCACATGCCCTTTTAAGATGTTTGAGTCCCCCATCAACTGTACCGTAGCGGGCGCACCCAAATATATTTTATTTAACTTGGTTTCTTCAAAATAACCAACCACATAAAGCTGTGAGCGATCTAATAATGCCGCTACCGCTTGTCCAACTTTGACATAATTTCCTGCTTTCATCTCAAAATTAGACAGTGTGCCATCGGCTGGTGCCACCACTTCGGAACGGTTCAAGTTTAATTCAGCCAAATGTAAATTACTGGTGGCTACATCGATTAACGCCTGTTGCTGCGCAATATTGGCTTTGGCCTGCTGAATCGCCGCTTGCATTTGTTCATGTTCGGCATGCGATTGATCTCGTACGGCAAACATCTGATCTTGTTCTTGCTTTGAAATAGCACCATCCATCAAATTTGCATAGCGTTCTGCATTTTTATCGGCCAAGTGACTATTGGCTTGTGATTTGGTCAAATTGGCTTTGCTTTGAAACAGCTCCGCTTCGGCAGCAGCCAAACTGGCTTTAGCTTTAGCCAAGTCTGATTTGGCTTGTTCCACATCAAGTGCCTGACGCGCCACATCAATTTTAAACAGCACCTGACCTTGTTTAACACTTTGATTATCATGCACTAAAACTTCTGTGACTAAGCCCGATACATCGGAAGACACTTGAATCACATCGCCACGAACCCGCCCATCACGTGTCCACGGTTCAGCATTATAATAATGCCAAAGATGCACGAGCACCGCGATCGCAATACCCGCAATCAGTACTAAAATGATGGGACGGCTCAGTTTACGCCAATCAAAGGATGCCATTTCTTTTACCTCATTCATTTCAATCAGATGTGCGCTTAGGCAAAGCTCACGATAAAACCCCAATGGACCATGCCAAGCACTGTAATGTAGAGGCATAAATAAAAAATACTGGGTAAAAAAATCCAGCCTTTGTCGACCCAAGGATCGGTCACCCGCATGAGTAACTTTAATACGATGTAGGCCAATACCGCCTGAATGGCCAAAACTGGCACATACACACCATAGATATTAAGTTCACCCATCGTTATGCTCCCATTAAACTGACTTGAGACATTTCGTCCCATGTCGCATGACAGAGACTGCTTTGAATATTATTCAGTGAAACTTGTAAACGCCGAGCAATGCTTAGGTCTTGCAGCTGTATAAGCTCGGCCTGAATGATCTGAATTTTGTCCAAAATATGTTTTCTGACCTGTAGGTCGCTATGGTCTAATTCTTTCGCGTGAAAATAAGCATCCATTTGGCTTTGTAGTTCTTGTAGATGTAGCGTGATAGCGGCCTGCACAGGCATTTTTTC
Source organism: Acinetobacter sp. (assembly GCF_036666595.1). Classification (GTDB taxonomy): domain Bacteria; phylum Pseudomonadota; class Gammaproteobacteria; order Pseudomonadales; family Moraxellaceae; genus Acinetobacter. Next base: position 69,511 of record NZ_JAVWVO010000011.1, read on the forward strand.
AATCAGTTCTTGCACCCGAGTTAAATCAATCACCGCACTGGATTCAATCAGGGCCAAATTAATTTTTTGCTTCAAACGATCGGACTGTACCAACTTGGTATTCAGTACGCCTATCCGATCCAACATACTGCGCAAATGCACTCTAAATTCCACCCCATAAGGTAGATAAAGCGCTTGTCGTATCGCTTTATAATGTAAAGACAGGATTCGCTTGGCTGTAATGTCCGGCGACATCGCACGCACCAAGTGAATCACATAGACAGAAATGATGGGGCCAAGCACCGTCCCAATCGATGCATCAAAAAACATCACTTGGTCAAGGTGATAACGGTTTTGCAGATTTAAGCCCATGACCACACCCATTATCAAAGGTAGCGCCAAACCTGTGAGCGGCGGATGTAAAAACAGCATCAGACAGTACATACAAAAAGGGGCCAACACCACAGCCAACATCCAAAAAGCGCTGATGTGTGGGAAGATGCCATAAGCATAAATAAAGACAATAATCGCCGCATATAGACTGGCACGGATAAAGATTTTTAAGGCAGGAACAGGATTGTCCATACTGGTCAGAATACAGGCACAAATAGCGGCCATCTCTGCCATCATAAAACCCGCTTTCCAACCACTGACAATCCAAAAGCCAGTCGCCACAAGCACCACAATAAAAGCTGAAATGCCGCCACGCACGGCTACGCCATGATCTCGATGTAAATTGGGATAGTTTGTACTAATTGGGGTCACGATTGCGGGTAAGCTGTCATCCCCCTGTTGGATACGCTGCCAAATCAACTTAATGGCACGTATATTTTGGGTGAAATGACGCACATCCATTTTTAAACTGGCCAACATGACTTGCTGCTGTGGTAAGGCACTGTCAAACACGGCTTGAAAACTCGACTCAAACTGCTCAGGTAGCTGGTTTAAGTCCTGCTCTAAAATGACCTGATCACTTTGTAAAAATTTTACAATCTGTGCGTGCGCCTTTTCTAAAGCTGGACGGTAGCGTGAGTCAATGTGATCTAACTGCTGAATTCGTTCGGCCATGGCCACCAAGTTCGTCACCAACATACTCAGTTGATGCAGCATTTCTTGGAGCGGTTTGGTCATGCCCTGCAAAGTCGATTTTTCATAGCTCAAGTGCACGGCCATCACATGAATATCGGCAATGTCCCGCGTGATATGACTAAGCGTAGTGCTGTAATTAATGGCCTTAACATCATCTGTCAGGATCTGATCAAAAACCGCTCGGGTGTCTTGAAAAGTCTGTGAAACACGGGTTTTGACTACGGGGCCAATATGCATGGGAAACAGTACCGCATTCACCACTGCACTACACAGTACTCCCACTGTGATTTCAATACAGCGACCAATCGCCATATCAAACATGGAAGTGGTTTCAATGTTATACACAATGTTGTAGCAAATAATGACCGTGGTATAACCCGCCAACATAAAAATATAGCTACGCGGCGTCCGATCCAACAATGAAAAATATAGACAAAACCCGACCCATGTGGCTAAAAATAATGTGAACAATTCAGGAGTGTTGATCAGGTTTGGCGTGACTGCAATCGAAACAATCGCTCCCAGCAACGTTCCCAACACTCGATAAAGACTTTTTGAGGAAGTCATTCCTGCATATGGGTTTGCGATAACGAAGACCGTTCCAATCGCCCAAATGGGATAAGCCAAATCTAATGAAAATGCGACATAAAGTGAAAGCATGCCTGCCAAAAAGGTTTTCGTCGCAAAAATCCAGTCCAATTTATTTGGACGGAATGCGAGTAACTGTTTGGTGAGGAACATAAATTCATCTCTAAATGCGCTGAATGACAACATTTAAACAACTCTTCAACACAGCATTGCTCAGACAAACAGCATCACTACGTCCTCACCTCATGCGAAGACGGATGAAAAAATGATTCAAATAAATGAAGTCTTTTACAGACATGGTCAAAGACAGCGCCATGTTGAAAGGAAAGAAAATAGCTCAATAAATAACAAAATCATTATTCATTAAAAGATATTTATAATGATAATTTTTCCAAAAATATGAATTTTTGTCAATTAAAATATCTTAATATGATAATTTATATATTTTTTAAGATCATATTTCACCCTTTTTATTGCGTTACAAATGCTGATAAAAGTCCACGAAAGCCATGCGCTCAGAACGAAAGCCATGTCGAGTCTAGGGTTTTTGTTATATAGTAACTGTCGTTCAAATGGCATTTATTTTGACTAAGTAGGTTCTTATGGCACTTTCAAGTTTCGGTAAAATTCTCACTGTCTTAGACCTCTTTTCTGTGTCACGCCCGATTATTAATGTCGATATCATCAGTGCCGAACTCGGGCTATCACAGCCCACCAGTTATCGCTATTTAAAGGAATTGGTATCCGCAGGACTTTTACAGCGCTTAAGCGGAACCAGCGGCGACTATACCTTAGGCTCTCAAATTGCTGTTTTGGACTATATCTCTCGAACCACAGACCCACTCTTACAAATCAGCATTCCCTTTATGCAAGACATCGTTGAGCGAACGGAATTTTGCTGTATCCTCACCCAACTCAACGCAGAGCACTGTATTGACCTATATGGTGAAGTCTTTAAAGACCTTGAGTTATTTTCTTATGGGCGTGGTTGCCCACGTCCCGTGTATTTGGGTTCATCGCCTAAAGTAGTGATTTCACAGCTCAGCAAAGCTAAAATTATTGAATATTATCAAAAATTTTCGACTCAGTTGGCCGAGGTCAATTTTGCCGCAAGCCAAGATGAATTTTTACAGAAAATGAAAGCCATTAAGAAACAGGGCTATTATTTTTCCAATGGCGAGTTTGACCCCAACCTTGCCAGTCTTTCTGTACCTGTCAAATTTTCACCCAAAGATACACCGTTGGCACTGACCTTATTGGCTTCGAAAAACCGGTTTGAATTTGTCGATCTGAAAAAAATGGTCGAAATATTAAGACATAGCGCCTTACAGATCGAACAAAAATGCCATCTGCTGCATAATATTGAAGCTTAATTATACTTAGCGTTGAAGCGTTGGATAGAAATAGCGAAAGGTTAAATTCAGACGCGGCTCAGTGATTCTGCTGGATTTCATCAAAGCATGTTTCCAGTAGCGCTGGGTCTGTCCACGCATCACAATCAATTGTCCACTGTGCAACATCAGCTCGATTTTTTCCTGTTTAAACTTGTGCTTAAAGCAAAACTTACGGGTTGCGCCAAAACTGAGTGAGGCAATCACCACATTTTCTTGCTGTGGCGAACGTAGTGAAGGCTCATCATCACTATGCCAGCCCACGGCTTGGCTGCCATTTTCATATAAATTGGCTAAGCATGAGTTAAATGGATGTCCCACCAATTGCTCAATATGTTGTTTTAAACGAAACAAAGCAGGATTCCATAACAGTGCTTGCTTGGCGCTCCCCGAATAGTGATATTGGTACTCAGCATCGCCATACCACACCACTTTTCGTTCTGTGACATAACGTTTGCCATACAGTACGACCTCGTCAGGTTGCCATGCCAAATGTGCTAAAAAATAATCCAAATATTTCGAACTTTGCTTCGCAGTTAAAATCAAGCCCAAGTCCTGCACCTGCCCATCGAATGGGAGCAAGTTTGCTTGCGGTTCAGGACTAAACAGATCTAAGGTCATGACTTTTCCTCCTCTGCAAACAGTTTAACTGAATTCAGAACGACACAAATCAAAACAAAGTCACAGCTTGTCGCCTAGCCTCCTTATGCATACACTCATGTAAACTTTCACAATAAAAAGAAGCATGTATGAACCTTTGGCAGTTGTTTCAAAAGCTTCGCCCCTTTGTCCGCCCCTATCGGATATTGGTGATTGCGACCTTGATCCTGACGCTGATTGGTTCCTTCACCGCGCAGGTCAATGCCCTGACTTTGCAATATGCCGTCGACAGTATCAACCGTCTGGTCGAACAAGGCCAAGGACTAACCGAAGGCCTACATATTTTGATCACCATTTCTGTGATTTTACTCAGTAAAGAAATCATCAGTGCCTTGGTGCAGTTTGGTCAAAAGTTTTATGGGGAAAAGCTCCGCATTCTGGTATCACAAGACTTGGCGCAAAGCATTATCGAAAAATTTCTCAGCTACCGTTTGGCCTTTTTTAATGCCGATCAGAACCAAGCGGGGAAGTTACAAACGCGAATTGACCGTGGCATTGGTTCACTCACCCGTCTGGTACAAATCTTTTTTATCGATATTTTGCCACTTTTTAGCAGTGCCATTGTGGCACTGGGGCTGATGTACTATGCCAACTTCTACGTCGGTTTGGTGGCGACCAGTATTATCCCAATTTACTTTTGGCTGACCTTCCAACAAGCGAAGAAACTGGGCGGATGGCGGCGCAATCTGCGTGATGGTCGTGAAAAAAAGAGCCAAGGCATTCTCAGTATTATCCAGTCGATTAGCGTGATTAAGTCCTTTAACCGAGAGTCCATTGAGTCGACCAAACAACTGAAACTGCAAAAAGCACTGACCGATAATCAGATGCAAACGCGTCAACTCAGCTTTTTATTTGATGGCTTAAAGACCTTTATTGAACAAATCGGGATTGTGCTGATCATCATCCTCACGGCGTACTTTGTACTCGATGGACAAATGAGCATTGGCATGATCATGTTTCATATTTTGCTGTTTAATAATGTCTCTGCGCCAATTCGTTCATTACACCGCATTTATGATGAAGTGAATGATGCAATGATTTACGCGGAAAGCTTTTTTAAAATCTTAGAAGCCGATGACGAAATCGAGCAAAGTGGTGCGCTCAAACCCAAAATTCAGGGCAAATTCAGCCTAAAGAATGTCGATTTTTTCTACCCCAATGGTCATCACGCATTAAAAAAAATCAACATGGAAATTCGACCCAACAAAATCACGGCTTTGGTGGGCTTATCTGGTGCAGGAAAATCGACCCTAATTAGCCTATTAGATAAATTTTATCAGCCCGAAGCAGGAAAAATTGAACTCGATGGGATTGATCTACAAGACATCGACACCGCCTATTTACGCGATCACATTGGCCTCGTCTTACAGAAAAATCACATTTTCCAAGGCAGTATTTTAGACAATATTCGCTATGGAAAAATCAATGCCAGTGATGAAGAGGTCTATGCTGCCGCAGAAAAAGCCTCTATTCATGAACAAATTTTGCAGCTCCCCGCAGCTTACCAATCCGATGCACTGATGCTTTCAGGTGGACAACAACAGCGCATTGCGCTGGCACGCATGTTCCTCAAAAACCCACCGATTATTTTTCTTGATGAGCCAACCGCCAGCCTCGATGCCATTGCTAGCGAGCAGATTAAACAGAGCCTCGATGAGATCAAACAAGGGCGAACGGTGATTATTATTTCGCATAGTCTGTCGCAAATTATCGATGCCGATTATACCTATGTCATGAAGGAAGGCTGTATTGCTGAACATGGGGAACATGAAACGCTATACCGTCAGGATGGGGTCTATAAAGAAATTTTCGATGCCATGGCCAAGAGTCTAAATATTGAAAAAATTGCCAAGACTTTTGAAGATGATACTGAGGAAGAAACGCATAGTTAATCTTTTCAGACACAAAAAAAGCTCCCGCAGGAGCTTCTTAAAAATCTAACAATCAAGGCTGTTTTAAATACGGCCAAGCCGCTTTGAGGTAAATAAACATCGACCACAAAGTCAAAATTACTGCGGTATACAACAACGCATAAGCCAACATTTCAAGCGGCTGCCAATTCAGTAAGAACACGGTAATCGCAATCATTTGAAAAGCAGTTTTATATTTCCCGACCGTAGACACGGCTACATTGGTACGCGCGCCTAACTCTGCCATCCACTCACGCAGTGCTGACACTGTAATTTCACGGGAAATAATCACAATCGCCGCAAATGCCATCGAAATTTCAGGTTTCCACTGCACCAACACGATCAGTGCGGCTGCCACCATCAATTTATCCGCCACAGGGTCTAAGAAACGCCCAAATGCTGAGGTCTGATTTAAAGTCCGCGCCAAATAACCATCGAACCAATCTGTCACCGCTGCAACGACAAAAATAGACGTCAACAAAATATGACGAGACATACTTACCGCTTGTTCAGCGATCCCCATTACAGGGGGCCAATAGGCCACCAACAAAAAGACCGGAATTAAGGCAATACGCGCCAAGGTCAAGATATTAGGAATATTCAGGATGCGACCTGTAGTCATAAACACCGCCCGTTGTTTCCCTCATGTACGATGAAAATGCACACTTTTTTGAGGTTTAATCCATCGTTAATAGCGCCCACTTTATACGAATTGACCTAAGGTGTCACTAGGCAAACACGGTAACTGTTTGACGCGAAATTGCAATTAAACGATTCTGATCATCCCACAAATAGGCAGCTTCGGTGGAATATCCATCCGCAGCATATTGCGTTTCAACGTGGTACTTCATCCAATCGTGTAACTGATTTTTCAGCGGATGCACATAGGTCAAATGCCATGTTAGCGAACTGGCGGGTGCCATGCTTTTAAACATGGGTAGCACCCCCGGTGGCCAAATGTCCATCGACACCATGAGGTCGGCTACGGTCATGTCTCGATTTTCATGTAAGTCTGGATTAAAGCGATACCAGCCTGAGAAGTCAGGCTTTGGGCTGGCTGTACATGGATACTGCCCTGTCACCCAAACCATATCTAACTGCTTAAAACACTCAGGCGCAAGCGGATGATGCGGCGCTGTTGTAAGACCATCAACCGATGGAAATGCTGGTGCTACAGGTTCTTGATGAACATGAATACTCGATTCACGCTGTGTCCCGAAGCTTGCCACTAAAATGCTTTGAACTGCATCATCCTGCCATAAACGCACTTCCAAGGTGGTAACCGACTTGCCTTGACGTAGAATCTCGCTGGTTAAACGAACTTTGGCCTGTTGTACTGGGCCAACAAAAGTCACGCTACAACTGAGTAAATGCTTCGTGTCATCGGCAAGAGTCAACAATGCTTTTTGCATCATTAAACCTGCGACCAGTCCCCCATAAATCGTGCGTCCTTGTAACCAACCTGTAGGAATATCAATCGATTCTTGTTCTGCTAAAGCTTGATAACTGTGTTGAAGTGACATGTGGCATCCTTGTTTTAAATTCCGTCCATATCTTTACAACACAATTCAACCAATGTGAATGATCAATGACCCATGCGTCAATGAGCACTTTTGCCAACGCAGTAGATGCGGTTCTATTCATGCAAGACTTTATAAATGGTGCGGGCCATCACTTCGCCCAAACCGGGGACTCCGGTTAAGTCTTTCTCGGAAGCCTTTAACACCCCTTGAATCCCGCCAAAGTGCGTCAACAAATCGCGGCGGCGTTTCGGCCCCAAACCCGGAATCACTTCCAAAATCGATGAACCCCGTTTTTTATCACGTTTAGCCCGATGTTTAGTAATCGCAAAGCGATGTGCCTCATCACGTACCTGTTGAATCAAATGCAATGCTTTATGGTCTTCAGACAACTGAATTTTTGTTCCATCGGTAAAGTGTAGAGTTTCAAGCCCCGGTTTACGCCCTTCACCTTTTGACACCCCAACCATAAAGGCCTCTAAACCCAGCTCGTGCATAACGTCCATCGCCATATGCAACTGCCCTTTACCACCATCAATCAGCAGTAAATCAGGCAGCATGGCTTTTTTATAACGACGGGTCAGCGCTTGGCGCATTGCGGCATAGTCATCACCCGCGGTAATGTCTTGAATTGAAAACTGACGATAATCGCGCTTACGAATGCCGCCACTGTCGAATACCACACAGGAAGCCACGGTTTCTTCACCCATGGTATGTGAGATGTCAAAACATTCGATCCGATCAATCGGACGCCCCACCACTTGTTCAAGTTGATGGAAACGCTCATTCAGTTCGAAGTGATTGGCCAATTGCCCTTTGATCGCATGCTGCACATTCATCTGTGCCAGTTCTAACCATTCTGCACGTGTCTCACGCACGCTATGTTTAATCTGTACTTTCTTATCAAACTGTTGTTGTAGTGCTTGTTCTAGCTCTTTTCGATCGGGCAGTTCGGCATTTACAATCAATTCACTAGGTACTTCATCCGCCACTTGGAAATAAAAGTTCGCTATGAAGTCGGCCAGCATTTGCCCCAAATCCTCTCCGAGCATATCTGGGAAGTAGCTTTTACCTCCGAGCATTTTCCCGTTGCGCACATGCATGATCTGCACACAGGTCACTCCTGCCTGATAGGCAATCGCTAAAATATCGGCCTCACCTTTGAGCTTATAAATAGCTTGTTGTGACTGGACATCCCGCAACAGCGCCATACGATCACGGTAAAACACCGCTTTTTCAAACTCTAAGGCTTCGGCCGCTTGCTCCATTTTCGCAATTAGTTCTTGATTCAGCTCTTTGGTGTCCCCTTGTAAAAAACGAATCGAGTTATCGACATCATTTTTATACTCTTCAGGGCTAATGAGTCCTACACACGGCGCTGAACAACGTTTGATTTGATACTGCAAACAAGGACGCTTACGCTGTGAAAAATAGCTATTTTCACACTGGCGAACATTAAACAGTTTTTGCAAAACCAACAAAGTATCCCGTGCATTATAAGCACTCGGATACGGCCCAAAGAACTTCCCAACTTGGTGTTTGCCTTTGCCTCGACCCGATGCAATCCGTGGATACGGTTTGTCGGCAGAGACAAAGATATACACATAGGATTTATCGTCCCTGAGCATGATGTTATACGGTGGACGGTACAGCTTAATCAGGTTTTGTTCAAGCAGCAGTGCTTCAGTTTCGGAACGAACGACTAAGGTTTCGATGTCATAAATACGCGCCACCAAAGCTTGGGTCTTCGGGTGCTCAATAGTTTTGACAAAATAACTCGAGACACGATTTTTTAAATTTTTCGCTTTGCCCACATACAGCAGTTCACCGTCTTTGCCGAGCATGCGATAAACGCCCGGCAGTGTGGTCATATTGGCTAAAATTTTTTCGATATGTTCTCGTGCGTTTTCGTTCACAGGGTTCCCTAATTTTCTCGGCTCGCCATCAACTGTTTTGCTTAGGCTTAGCCTTTGATCTGTCTTTTAGATTGGGCATGTCTGACGCATTTCAAGCACATGAAAGTTCATTTCAAAACCAGTCTGGCTGGCAAAAGACGTTGATGCTGAGGTTGAAGGCTTACTCCAGATCCATCGCTTCAAAATCGATCCGTTCAAACACACCTTGTTCATTGCGGGCAAAGTGACTTCCCGCAGGCGCATTTAAGTGAGCAATGATGTCCGCATCATAGTTGGCAATCACATTGACCTCATAAAAACCTAAATTTTCAGGGTCTTCAATATAGTCATCTCCTTCTTCACCCGATAAAAAAACCCAACCACTTTCATCGCTAGATTGTGCTTCTTCACGGTACATGTAGGCCACTTTTAGGCCTTGCACCGTAATCATATCTGATGCGATACAACTTCCCATATGCGGTACTAAAGTTTGAATTTGTGTCGGACTCAATTGATACGACTTCATAAGCATATCCTTCAACGGCAAGTAGACGTTTTGCAAGTGGAGGTTTGTGGGGGTGAATAGAACTCAAGTTTATTTACTTTAGCCCTCACGGCATATTTGAGCAAGGCTTTCACTCGCTTAGGCCCGTAAAGCATACAACTTGCCTAAGACTGTATTTATGACAATTTTAACGCAGCTTTAAACGCTACTTTGTCTTTCGGTGACACCAAAATGGTTTTGGTTTGGCCCTGTTTCAAGTATTCAATCTTTAGACGATCTAAGGACAAGGCTGGTGAACTGATGGAATTATCTGTTTCAGAAACAGACTGTATCGCAGTCAAAGGAATGATCCATTTAAAACAGAGACTGCGGATTGTCAGTTGCTCCTGATCGACCACATAGCGAGTACTCCACAGCGGCCACCACAGCAAAACAATAGTCAAAGCATAGACCACAACGAACAAAAGATTTTGCATCAAAATGCCTTTGCCATAGGTGGTCAAAATCAATTGGGCCAACAGGCCTGACATAGCAATAATAAACCCCAAAAACCACCAGTCCATCTTCGAACGAAACTTTTGCACCTTGAAACCTCATGCTTTATCTAAATTATAAGTTGCGATCTTAAAAATGACACAGATACGCGCTCATGTTGTTTTTAGTTTTAACTGGATAAAGCATAAAGCCATGCGTGGTTCGAATCCACTGTAAGCCTTGAAATAAATAGAAAATCAAAAGGGCAGATAAGCTTCCTCTTTTCTGCCCAAATAAAAAACGCCCCTCAGGGCGTTTAATGTGCTTTAAAACACATAAGGTCGAACAAAGATCAGGAAGAAAATTCCGAGCATCAGGAACCACTTTAAGAAGTAGTACAGTTGACGGTTGGTTTTCTTCAAGGCTTTGGCTTTGATCCGCACTTGATAGACATAACCAAAGACTTTATTCAGTCCACCCGTTTGATCCCCTGCTTCATTTGGAGAGCTGGCAGCGGTCATCACTTTTTTACCAAACCAGTGATTGAAACGTTCCATAAAGCGTGTCTTTAATGGACGCTCGACATCGGCAAAGAAAATAATGCGGTTTTGATCAGTGGTGTTTTCGGCATAGTGAATATAAGTTTCATCAAAGACCACGCTTTCACCATCGCGCCATGAATAGCGCTCACCATCCACATCAATAAAGCAGCGATCATCATTCGGTGTGATCAGCCCCAAGTGATAACGCAATGAACCCGCATAAGGGTCACGGTGACGAACCAAACGGCTGTCAGGTGCCAGTTCGGTAAACATCGCGGCTTTAATGGTCGGCAAGGTTTTCAGCAACGCCGTCGTTTTTGGACAAAGTTCAGCGGCTGACGGATGTGCAGAGTCATACCATTTCAGATAAAAACGCTTCCAGCCTGTTTTGAAAAAGGAGTTAAACCCCAAGTCATCGTAACTGCTCGATGCTTTAATTCCGCCTTTTTCATATAAAGCTTTTGCTTCATCACGAATCATTTCCCAGTTTTCATCCAACACTTTTAAGTCTTGAAAATGCTGAGTGTCGATATACGGCTGATTCGGTACCTTTGAGAACATGTACATAAGGTAGTTAATCGGCGCAAGAATCGTTGAGTGATCGAAAAATTGACGATAAAACGAGTGACGAACCTTCCCACGTTGCTGAATATAAAGTGCAGAAAGAATAAAAATCGCCAGAATGATCCACTTAATCATATGAAAACCTGGAAACCAAAGAAAACGAAATAAAAGAAAAAGACCAATATTCGGTCTAGACTGCGAATTGTAACATAGGCTGCAAAGTACGTCCTATTTCCAGCTTTTCATTACAAGTTTTCATTCTGTTTGAGTTTACCTGCAAGTGCAGCATTGACTAAATTGCCCAAATCGGGACAAAGATTGACTTGAAATATAAGGGCGCGGTCTAATCATTTTTTGATCAATCATATATAAAAAATCTTAAATGAAACAAAAACTTCACTCTATTTAGGCCGCATCATCCAAAAATACATCACGCAAGCACACGAAATAATTGAATAAAAATAGATGACCCTTGCGTCACGGCTTGATACAACTTGTTATGTTCTTTTTCGATATAGTTATCGTAAGATTGGCGGAGCATAGATGTACGTAGGAATGACGTACTCGCTTCACAACATCAACTTAGAAGTCCTCCAAAATAAAGGAGATCAGGCATGATCCACGCTGGCAATGCCATTACCGTCCAAATGCTTTCGGACGGAATTGCAGAATTCCGCTTTGACTTACAAGGTGAGTCGGTCAACAAATTTAACCGTGCAACGATTGAAGATTTCAAAGCTGCAATTGACGCTGTTAAAGCAAACGGTGACATCAAAGGCTTAATCGTTACTTCGGCTAAATCTACATTTATCGTTGGCGCAGATATTACTGAATTTGGTGCAAACTTCGCTCAAGGCGAACAAGCGATTGTGGATTGGGCATTGCCTGTTCACGACATCTTCAACGCGTTTGAAGATTTAGAGATTCCTAAAGTTGCAGCGATCAATGGTATGGCATTGGGCGGCGGCTTTGAAATGTGTCTCGTGTGTGACTATCGTGTGATGTCAGAAGCGGCTCAAGTCGGTCTTCCTGAAATCAAACTGGGCATCTTCCCTGGTTTCGGTGGTACGGTTCGTTTAAGCCGTGTGATCGGTATCGACAATGCAGTTGAATGGATGGCCATGGCTAATCCTAAAAAACCAGCTGCTGCACTGAAAGACGGTGCGGTTGATGCAGTTGTTGCTGCCGACAAACTACAAGATGCTGCGATTGACTTGGTTAAACAAGCACTTGCTGGCCGTGTAGACTGGAAAGCAAAACGCCAAGAAAAACTTGACCCAGTTAAATTGAACCCAATCGAGCAAATGATGGCGTTCAACTCGGCGAAAGGTGCAGTTCTTGCAAAAGCAAATCCTGCTCAATACCCTGCACCTAAACTTCTTCTTGACTCATTACAAGCAGGTGCAAGCCTTCCACGTAATGAAGCACTTCAAGCTGAAGCGGCTGGTTTTGCAAAAGCAGCAATTACACCACAAGCAAATGCGTTAATTGGTCTATTCATCAATGACCAAGTGGTGAAGAAAACTTCGAAGAAATATGAAAAAGGTGCGCACCCTGTAAACCAAGCGGCTGTATTAGGCGCGGGTATCATGGGTGGCGGTATTGCTTACCAAGCGGCAAGCAAAGGCACACCAATCATCATGAAAGACATTGGTAACCCGCAACTTGCTTTGGGTATGAAAGAAGCCAATGGCTTACTGACCAAACAAGTTGAACGTAAGAAGATGAAACCTGCTCAAATGGGTGAAACGCTTGCGCGCATCCGTCCAACTTTAAGCTATGACGAGTTTAAAGAAGTGGACATCGTGATTGAAGCAGTAACTGAAAATCCAAAAGTAAAAGGCATTGTACTTGCTGAAACGGAGAAGAATGTTCGTGACAACACCATCATTGCTTCAAACACTTCAACGATTTCAATCACACGTTTGGCTGAAAACCTGCAACGTCCTGAAAACTTTGTTGGTATGCACTTCTTTAACCCAGTACACATGATGCCATTGGTAGAAGTGATCCGTGGTGAGAAGACTTCGGCTGAAGCGATTGCGACCACTGTGGTTCTTGCTCAGAAAATGGGTAAAACACCAATCGTAGTCAACGACTGCCCAGGTTTCCTTGTAAACCGCGTATTGTTCCCTTACTTCGGTGCATTTGACCTTCTATTGAAAGACGGTGCTGACTTCCAACAAGTCGACAAAGTCATGGAAAAATTCGGCTGGCCTATGGGTCCTGCTTACCTAATCGACGTTGTTGGTATCGACACGGGCGTTCATGGTGCAGAAGTCATGGCGGAAGGTTTCCCTGACCGTATGAAGCCTGACTTCAAAGGTTCAATCGAAATCATGTACGAAAACAAACGTTTGGGTCAAAAGAACGACGTTGGTTTCTACAAATACGAACTTGACCGTAAAGGCAAAAAAGCCAAAGTGGTTGATCCAACTGCGTATGAGCTTGTTGCTACTGTGGCAACTGCGGAAAAACGCGAGTTTGATGCTCAAGAAATCATTGACCGTATGATGCTTGCTTTCTGTAACGAAACTGTTCGTTGCCTAGAAGACAACATCGTAGCGACTGCTTCTGAAGCAGACATGGCGATGATTATGGGTGTAGGTTTCCCTCCATTCCGTGGTGGTCCATGCCGTTACATCGACCAAACAGGTGTTGCTGAATACGTTGCACTTTGCGACAAATACGCACACTTAGGTAAGGCTTATGAAGCGCCACAAATGTTGCGTGACATGGCTGCTAACAACAAAAAATTCTACGGTTAAGGAGCAACGTGAATGGCTACTTTAAATCCACGTGACGTTGTCATCGTTGATGGCGTACGTTCAGCAATGGGTAAAACCAAAAACGGTATGTTCCGCAATGTACGTGCTGACAGCTTATCGGCTGAATTGGTTCGTGCTTTAGTTGCTCGTAACCAGTTTGACACCAATGAAGTTGAAGACCTGATCTGGGGCTGTGTAAACCAGACTCTAGAACAAGGTATGAACATTGGCCGTAACATTGGTTTATTGGCTGACCTTCCAAAAACTGTGGCAGGTCAAACAGTTAACCGTCTTTGTGGTTCATCTATGCAAGCGCTGCACACGGCTGCTGCTCAGATTGCAACTAACCAAGGTGATATCTTCATCATCGGTGGTGTAGAGCACATGGGGCACGTAGGGATGATGCACGGCATCGACCTGAACCCAGAAGCGTCTAAGCACTATGCAAAAGCGTCGAACATGATGGGCTTAACCGCTGAAATGTTAGGTCGTATGAACGGCATTACGCGTGAAGAACAAGATGCGTTCGGTGTTGAATCTCACCGCCGCGCTTGGGCTGCAACGCAAGAAGGTCGTTTCAAAAATGAAATCGTGGGTGTTGAAGGTCATGATGCCAATGGTTTCAAAATCCTATGCGACATCGATGAAGTGATTCGTCCAGATGCAAACCTTGAAGCATTCAAAGGTTTACGTCCTGTATTTGACCCGAAAGGCGGTACGGTAACAGCTGCGACTTCTTCAGCTTTGTCTGATGGTGCATCTGCAATGTTGTTGATGTCTGCTGAACGTGCTCAAGCTTTAGGTCTTAAGCCACGTGCTGTAATTCGCTCTATGGCGGTTGCAGGCTGTGATGCTGCGATCATGGGTTATGGTCCTGTACCTGCAACTCAAAAAGCACTTAAACGTGCTGGCTTAACGATGGCAGATATCCAAACCATCGAGTTAAACGAAGCATTTGCTGCTCAAGGCTTATCAGTGATGAAAGGCTTAGGCGTGTATGAGAAACAAGACATCATTAACTTAAATGGCGGTGCGATTGCACTGGGTCACCCATTGGGCTGTTCTGGTTCACGTATTACAACGACGTTGTTAAATGTGATGGAACAACAAGATACGCAAATTGGTCTTGCGACTATGTGTATCGGTTTGGGTCAAGGTATCGCGACAATTATCGAACGTGTTTAATTTTTAATTAAATACTGAGATAAAAAGAAACCCCGCTTATTGCGGGGTTTCTTTTTATTAAACAAATATTTGTGATTTAGATTTGAATTCAGTATATTACTTAAGCCCATGTTGTAGAACATGGGGAAGGTAATCTGTTGTCAAGTATTGCACCACACAATATTAGAATAATTTCTAGTACATCTGGTGAAACACTACAAACTGCTTGGAACCAAGTACAAACAATGTATATGGAACTCCACAGAATGTAATCAATGCTTCTCATAGTATATTCCTTTCGTGATCTAAGGACGGTTTAGAGGGAACTGATTTTTGGGGTTCTTAAGTATGCTCTTGGGAATTCTACATATGTAGAACGTTTAATACGGGGATTACCGTCACAACCTTTCCCTTGAGTTTTCTAATAATGACTATTGATGCTGATTTCTTTAAAAATAGACAAAAAAACTATCTGCATTTCGATTACCCTATGCAGCCTCAGAAAATTTATAATTACGTGACAAATCCTAAAAATATTGAGAAGCATGCTTTCTATCCATTCATACATTTCGAGCTAAAATCACGAAAAATAAAAAAAGATAGAACCAAAATTATTAGAGTAAGGGGAAAGAAAAATAGATATGCTATTGTCAAATGCGCGCCAAAGATTAGACCTATCAAATATTCTTCACATATAGATGGCCATATATACGCCTATTACGCTGCATTACTAACTCCTAATTATGAAAAATTACTCGAAGAATCTAATCTGTCAGATAGTGTGTTAGCTTTTAGAAAATTACCTAACTCCCCTAATAATATTCATTTTGCTAAAAAGGTTTTTGAGGAAATAAAAGTAAGACAAAACTGTGTTGCTTTATGTTTTGATATTAAAAGTTTTTTCGATGAGCTTGATCATCAAATTTTAAAGAAAGCATGGCTTAAAGTCCTTAATGTAAATTTTTTACCTCGCGACCATTACCAAGTTTATAAATCACTTACTAAATTCTCTTATGTAAATAAGAAAGATGTTTATAACGCTTTAGAATTATCTGTTAATAAAAATCATAAAGATTTAAAAAGACTATGCTCCAGCCATGATTTCAGAAATAAAATAAGAAAAAATAATTTAATTATCAAAGAAGATAAAACGAAAGGAATTCCTCAAGGTTCAGCTATAAGTGCATTTTTATCAAATATCTACATGTTGGATTTTGACAAAAATATCAAAAACTATTTATCAAAATTAAATGCTTCATATTACAGATACTGTGATGATATTTTAATCATCTGTGACTCTGACTTAGGAATGAAAATCGCGCTGGAATCAGAAAAAAGAATTAATCAACTGAAAGTTCAAATTCATCCAGACAAAACTAAACGAGTTTATTTTCAAGATGGATTACACATCTATGATAAACCACATATGAGTAGAGAATCTCTTCAATATCTCGGTTTCACCTACGATGGTAAAAAAATCTTATTACGTGATACAGGTTTAGCTCAGTATCATCATAAAGCATCAAAAGCTATCAGAATGACTAATAAAAAAATTTTAAAGATTAATGAATCAAGCATTAAAAGAGACGACCACCCCCTGCAATTAAACAAAAAGCACATTTATAGAAGATTTTCATATATTGGTAAACGGAACTACATAAGCTATGCATTGAAAGCAGCCAAAATCATGAATGAACCTTCTATTAATAAACAGATCAAATCACATTGGAAACGTCTTCAAGCCAAAATTAAATTACATGAAGAATTTAACAATGAATATTTTATTTATATTTGTGATGAAAAGCAGAACCTGTAGAAATAAAAAAAGCTACCACTGAACAAGCTATTGTAAAGCTGAGAAAAAAGGCTGGTTTTCTGGTTTAAGAAGCTCCTTAAAATTACTAAAGCATAAAAAAGATGTCACAGTGACATCTTTTTTATTTGAGCATCCCATTTTAAAAGTGGAATCACGCATTGACTTATTATTTTAGTCAAAGTGCTTTTATGGCTATCCTAAACCCTCTGCGTCAACAATGTTGCAAAATGCTGTTTAATCCTATTTCCCTGTGCATCTACCCGATGTAACTCACCGACATTTTCATTGTATTTCACAATGTTCCAGCCCTCATACAACGCACTTAACTCCCCTGCTTTAAACGCAAAAGGAAAGTCAGCCTGCGCAGGTATAGCATTGGTATCCATCGCACAGACAATCAAGTTAAACCCATTTACATTTGTGGCTTGCTGCATCTGTGCAATCAATGGTTTCACAGTTGGCGCTTGCAAGAACATCATCACCACCGTACAGCAAATAAAGTCGTATGTGCCGGTAATGCTTGGGTCAGTATTGAGGTCACGCTGTTGCAGATGAATCTTTTGGATGCCTTCGGCATCTATAATCTGCTGTAGTTTTTGCAAACTTTGCGGATTCACATCCCAAGCATCTACCTCAAAGCCCTGCTGACTTAAGTACAGTGAATTTCGCCCTTGTCCACAGCCGACATCCAAAGCCCGACCACCGTGTAAATACGGCATAGCCGCCAAAATTTCTGAGTGCGTAGGTGAAAGCTGATATTTCTTATAAAAATAATCCTGCGGGGTACAGTAAAATTGCAGCTGACATTCTATGTCGTCGCTGGTCGAAACAATTTTGTGCCATACTTGAGGCTGAATAAACGGTGGCTGTTGCTCAGCTGTAAACAGATGTTCAGATTGCACTTGACCTACCTCATCTAAAAAAGCAAAGCTCAGTTCCCCTTGAAAAATCTTTAACTTGGCCCACGTGCCCGCTTTGGTATTGTGTTGATTTTTAAACCCTTGAGGAATAGTCTGCGCAGTCCACACAGGAAGTTCTTTATAACAAATCAAGTCTTGCATCAGCCGATTCCCACCCTTGTTATGACGTATTCGCTAGTCCATCGTTTTTATCGAAGCTTGTATGATCATATCCAGTTCCTACTCAAATGAACATTCATTCGTTATCTAGAAACAGCTGATGGATAAGAAATAAAATCTGTCACTCTATTACATTGAGCAACTCATAGAACTTTCATGACTTTAAACTTTTGAGCTTTGACGCCTTTTTGAACGTTTTAATGATAGGCTTAAAGACAATAAAAATTCAGCTTAACTATATTTCAAACGATTCGGAGTCTATCGATGTTTGCATCACCTTTAAAAACCATCATTTGCTTAGGCGTCATGGGGACATTATTCACAGGCTGTGCCACCAAAACCCTGATGACCAAAGACAATAAAACCTACACCCGCACCAACAAAGTAACCTTGATCGAAGACCAAGTGGTGGCTTTTGGCAAGCCTGCTCAGCCTCAGCCAAATTTACCTGCGCATAGTTTAGTGATTGCAGGCCAACAAAAAAGTTATGTATTGACCCAAGGTGGGCCTCAATTTGTCAGCTTGATTGGTAAGCTGGACCCGAAAAATATTCAAGTTACCCGAGAACTGAGTTTCTATTCAGAAAAGAATGATGGTCATTTTACAGGAACACTACCACTGTCTTATGTGAAGCTCAAAGAAGACATCAGTAAGAAAGATCTGGAATTTTTTATTGAAAATGGGGCAAAGGAATGTTCGAGTTCCAGTGATGAACGCATGTTTGCGCAGCGTTTCTGTTTCGAGATCAAACTGGCAGGTGTGGTCTACCCTGCGGCGAACAATTTAGCGTCGTTAAAAGCCTTGAGTAAGCCTTATCAGGTGAGTATTTATACCCATCAAGAGGAAAGTTATAAATCGAAGTCAGGCATGAACCCATTTGAAAAATTAGTATTACTGCCTTTTGCCGTGGCAATCGACGTGGTCAGCTTACCCTTCCAAGCAGCCGATAAAATTTTTGATTAATCCAATAAAAGTACAGCGCCTAGAACGAATCGGGCGCTGTAATTTTCTGTGAAGGATTTAAATTAAGAGCTCGCCCATCAACCAAGCCATATACTTTTCTTTGTCCATAAAGTCAGGCGCACTGCCCGTATCTAAACTGAAGTACTGTTGGTTAAACTGAATCACGATTTGTTCGGTGTGGTGCCAGTCTTCAATCATTTTGAAATATTGGTTGAAGAAAAATCGATTCTTCCCCCAGTTGCTTAAACGTTCTAATTTTGGATAGTTTTTATTTTCTACAAACTCACTATACACATGCTGAATATCATCAAAAACGTGTATGGTTCTCATGACTCACCTGCCTGCACTGAAAAGTCGTCATCGTTGTGATGCTTTTACTCTAGCAGCCAATTTTGAACAACAGATGACAGTCCGCTTACAAGACTGTCATCTTTGCACTGTGTTATAACTTCTGTTCTACCTCTTTTTGGGTCTGTTTTTCGACCTGCTGCATTTGGCTATTCAGTGCCAAAATCTCTTTATACAGCGCATTAAACTGCTGTAGTGGGGCATCTTCATAAAACATAACGGTGTTATTTTTCTTTTCCCATTGGTTATTTTTCAGCACCAAGAAAATTTGATCCGCCTTGGCTAAATTCTGTTGTTCAAGACTAAACAGGCGGGTAGCTTCATGGCTTTTTTCACTGGCTTTCATGCTGTCGGTCAGTTGATGGCGGAACCGCGAAGATATTGCTAAATCTTTGGCCTGAGCAATGGCCTCTTTTTGACGTTGTTCAACCTGCTGTGCATAGCTCTCAACAACGACATGTACGTCTTTCAGCATTTGCTCCGTTTCAGCATAATTGTTCTTTTTGTCTTTGCTTAATCGGTCAATATTTAAAAATTGATCCCAATTTAACGCTTTTAAATCTCGTAGATATTGATTACGCGCTTCGGCATTTTGCAGCATATGACTGAGCACAAACTCCGCCATAATTTGATAGTCACCTGTCAGACGTGGGTCTTTTACATCGACTTGAATCGGTGTAGTCCAATCTTGAGCTTGTTTGTAAATTTGTTCGGTCTTTTCATACAGCACCGTTTCATAGCTTTGTAGCTGCTGCTGCTCTTTTTGTTGTTGAGAATACTGATAAAACATCCAACCAAAAACGGCACTGGTCGCAAGAACTAAAATCAACACGATACGTCGCATGTTCAGCTTCCTCTTCATTTCTTTTCATCATAGCAAATAAAAGCACATGATCAATATTTCAACATGTTATCGATATTTTAAGGCCCTAAGGCCGTACCCTCCCCAAGTGGATGAGGAATGTACGGGCGATAAACGAATAAGGAAGTGTTACTTCGCTGGAGCTATTCTCGGTTGCTGACTATTCTGTTGAATCCCTTGCATAAAATTCCGATCAATCTGCCCAATCGAAATTTGTTCACGGGCAATTTGTACATTGGTCGCATTACGGTCAATGCCAAACGGCTGCAACATAATATACAAACCTTCAGTTGGATTAGACGACTGCAAACCAGCGGCGATGTTTAAGACATGCTCACGTAACAAAGGTGGCACAGAATTTAGATCTGCGGTGACCGCAGGGGGCAAAATATCGATGTTTTGAGTGATGGTCGGATCGACCACAAAAGACTGTGCATCATCCTGCAACTGAACTATACGGTGCTGCAAGGCTTTACGAATATTTTCATCCTGTTGATAAGGAATCACACCCGTTTCAGCACGTAGCTCTGATTCCGCCATGGTTTTAAAAGTCGGTAGACTCACGATCTCACCATTGGCTTGCAGCAAAGTCGGCATAAAAAGAAGAGCGCAACAAAAAACCGGAAGAGAATTTAAAAATTTCATAAAACAATCCCAAACGATAAGAGATATAAAAAGGCGTGCTCAAACTGAGCGCCTTAACCCTATTGTATATTTTTCGACCTTTGTGCTGCGTAGTTGTCAGATAAACGGTCAAGCCCAGAGGGTTCAACTAATTGAATCCATAGCGAAACAGCTTTTTTTAATGGCCCTGCTTTAAATTTTATAACTCATCCCCATCATTTCCTTAGTTGCTCTTTTTACTATTTTTGAGAAATCCCATGCGTGTAGATATTTGGTCAGATGTTGTTTGTCCTTTTTGTTATATTGGCAAAAAACGTTTAGAAGCGGCGGCTGAACAGGCTGGTGTTGAATTGGAAGTGCATTGGCACAGTTTTGAACTGGATCCAGATGCACCAGTACGCCAAGAAATTTCGAACTCAGAACGTCTCGCACTAAAATATGGTCGCACAGTCGCTGAAGTTGAAGAAATGCAACGTAATATTGCCAAAATGGCTGCGGAAGAAGGCATTGAATTTAATTGGGAAAATGCCAACTCAGGCAACAGTTTCAATGCACACCGTATTATTCACCTTGCTCAAAGCCATGGTTTAGGCAATGAAGCTGAAGAAGCCTTTTTCTTTAGTTATATGACGCAAGGTTTACCGATTGGTGAACGTGAAACCATTGAAGACGTGGCCTCTCGTATTGGCTTAAACCCAGTTGAGGTAGATGATGTGCTGGATTCTGACGAATACGCAGATTTCGTGAAGTTTGACCAAGAAGTGGCGCGTGAACAACTGAAAGTAACAGGCGTGCCTTTCTTTGTTTTCGATCAACGTGTGGCTTTAGCAGGTGCGCAGCCGCGTGAAGTATTCTTACAAGTCCTTGAAAAAGCACAAATGCCAGCAGAAGAAAATAATGCGGCACAGTGTTCCGATGAGTCTTGTGAAACACCCAAACAATCATAAGGATACTCGGTTCAGAGCTTAACTGAGCCCTATCCATAGATAAGAAAATCCCCGACCTGCGGGGATTTTTTTATAGGTTAAAAAACTGACTTGTCTTTAATCGACCAAGAAACTAATTTTAAGATTGACCCGATATTCTACAATTTGGTTGTCCTTAATCACCACTTTTTGTTCATTGATCCAAGCACCTTGAACATTCTTCACCGTCTCAGTGACTTTTGCGATGCCTGTCTGAATTGCATCTTCAAAACTTTTCGCACTGCTTGAATTGACTTCTACCACTTTTGCAATGGCCATCTGCTTGTCCTCAGCTATTGTTGTTTTTGCCTGTTCATCTTAGGTGAATTTTTAATCAAAAATAGATGACTTAAACATTCCACAGCAAAAACTTACACAGTATGCACAATCAAAAGACTTTAAAATGGTGAATATTTACACAATTAATCATGTAACCCTAAGTCCTTTTCAGGTCTCATTTCAGACAAAAAAAACCTACTTTCAAGATTCGTATCAAACTTGAAAATCTAAATTTTCACTTTAAATTTAAACAGCTTAGCGCTGGAGCAAAAACTCTATATTAGCCTAGAGTATTTATTCTAATTTGTTGTTTTTTAACAATAAATGAACTCACCATTCATCTTTTACTGGTCTAAACCAGCGCTTAAATCGATCGTTTTTTGATATTATTCATGCGAAATTTATCTTTTTAAAACTCCCAGTCTCCTTAGTGAGACCTCCTTTTTAGAGGAAATATCATGAACGCTGTTAAATATGCTTTGGCTGTCGCTGTAATGGCTCTTTCTGCAACTGTTTCTGCACAAGTTGTTTTTGTTCCAGATTTTCCTGTAAAAAAACCAGCAGATACTCAAACGGCAACGGCTGATGCTCCTGCGGCTGCACCGCATCAAGAAGCGTAGTTTACGCTGACTTGGTCAAAAATAGGCAATGTTGATTGCCTATTTTTTTGCCCAAAATTGCAAAGAACTGACAAAAAATTTCAGCTATGAACCCTCTAGGGCAAAAATATTTAATTCAATCTGTGCTGAAATCGAAATTATCTACATTTTTCACCACCCTTTTCTCGTATCAAGTGCAGAATAATTTTTGCCTATTTATTCTTTTATAATTATGATCAAACAAGAAGATTGAACTCCAAAACCAATAAATTAAATGCACTCAATAGCACATGCCTATGCAAAATTTACAAGCCCTCATCCAAGGCCGTATTGCGCCCCAAGCCATTGACCTTGATCAATTGATTGCGTTTGCACAGCACTATACGCAGCCGACTTCAGCCGAATATAAATTACTTGAACTGGCCATCAATATGGTTTTGGCAAGCTACTTGGAACAAGCACAACAACAACTTTAGAGTTCAGCGCATGAAAGCAATCGAAAAAGCACTGCTGATCAAAGAACTGCATCAATTGATTGATGGTTTGGAACGTCAACCTCTGTCTTTTTTTGAAATTGCGCGCTCGAAAAAACGCATCCGTGAAATTTTTGCACTCTGTGATGAGCCCATTTTCCAAAAACAACTCGAAGCCTATAAGGCGCTGACTCAGCCTCAAGCTGCGGCTGAGCGCTGGATACAACAAAGCCCCTACCAGCATGTCTATATTGGACTATTTCAATATGAATCTGCTTTAACCGATACCTTAAAACAGCAGGTGGCTTTCGCATGGGGTATTTTATATAAATCAGGTTTAGGTTGGCAAATTGCTTTTCAAAACACTCCAGCTACACTGTATAGCAGCCCATGGCACATAAAGTTTGAACACGCCTACCAATGGTTTTTGAGCCATGCGCAAAGCGTTCAACAGCCCGAGAACGTACCTTTCATTACGACACCAGAAATATCCGAAGAAGTTGCAGAAGTTGCAGAAGTTGCAGAAGTTGCAGAAGTTGCAGAAGTTGCAGAAGTTGCAGAAGTTGCAGAAGT
>NZ_JAVWVO010000011.1:93237-118410 GCF_036666595.1 Acinetobacter sp.
GCAGAAGTTGCAGAAGTTGCAGAAGTTGCAGAAGTTGCAGAAGTTGCAGAAGTTGCAGAAGTTGCAGAAGTTGCAGAAGACCAGTTTATCTTGCCCGTTACAACCACATCCCATAAAAAAACTGACATAGGGCAGGCACAGGACAACGTGGTTACTGATGCTTTTGTTTTCACGGGTATTGAGCTTTTAAGCATTGCTACAGATGATGATACATCGGCTGAACGAACCCAAGAGGCTGAGTCAGACTTCCCAAAAGTCAGTCCTGAGTCTAGTCTGGTTTTATCTAAGGCTGAAGCAGCGCTTCACTTTAATAGAGAAATACAACCTACATTCGACAGCAACCCAAATGCAACTCAAATTGAAGAAGCTGAACTCAGCTCTTTTAAACAAAACACTGTAGAAGATGTCGTCTCAATTAATCCTATTGAGCTAAGTATCAAACAAGATAAGGAACCTGAAAATCAGCTCGATATCCTACAAACAGATTTAGAGCTTCAATCTGAAGTATTAGCAGAAAATCATTTGATTCCCAGCAATCTGCCTCTTTTAAATGATGAGCTATCTCAGCCTCAGGAAGAATTTATCATTGAGGCCGCTGCAGCCATTCGATTTGACCTCAAGCCAAGTGCATCTATTTCAACGCTCGCCATTCAGGACTTTATCCAAAGGCGATCAATCTTGACTGAACAACCAGATACAGACATTTCATCTGAATCTCAACAACAAGATCGACTTACAAGCGAAGTGACAGCACCAAACCCTGTTGTGCAGGATAGCCATACAGACAACTCAGAAACAACAGCCCTTGCTGTGCAACCCATGCTACCTACACAGATCAATCTAGGGCAATATCAAGCGCAATTGTGCACGCTGCATCAAGCAAACTTAGATCCTAAGCTGTATGGCCTCGACATTTCAGGACACACCGAGATCAGTCAAAATATCGATTTTCTGATCCACAGCGGCCAATTCGATCACTGGTTGGACTATCCCATCTATTTTGCAGAACAGACCCATCAGCACGGAGGGTTTATTAAGTATTTGGCTCTATTTGGTGCTGATAGTCCCACGGAAGCCATTCGCCTGAGCCAACAATTTGCCCAGAGTGGTCAGCATCAAGTCGCAGCCATCCGTGAAATTGAATGGGATCAGCTACAGACTCACATACATGATGTGTTTTCGATTTTTCAGCTGTATACCCAACAGGCCAAATTGATATGGCACATTGAAGACTATCATCCATTTATTCTGGCCAATCTACTCAATAGCCGTAAATTTATCCATTTTGAAGAAAGCCCCGCGGATGTAAATACGCCCATTTTAGTGTTAAAAGAACGACAAAAAATTCGAGTAATTCATGGTCAAAAGCGGGTTGAACTCTCATGTACCGAGATCGCCTATCCCTGCTTAGTCTTAGACCGACAGCACGGTGTCAGTTGGCAACTGATTCAAAATACGATTTCCACTTTGCCTGAACCTATCACTGTATTTCAATTATTTGATTCTATTCAAAAACAACTGAGCAGTGAGTTGTAGAGTTTTGTATTTTCTACTTGTGTTCTTATGTGAAATTTACAACACTAAAACATCGAAGAACAATAAAGTACGAAAGCATGCTAAGAACTCAACATGTGGGATCCATCTCTTTATTTTTCTGCCTAAGTTTAGGTACATACGTCAACGTGGCTTGGGCGGAAAGCAATACCAACAGCACACAACATTTTGTGCCACCTCACGACGTGGCTGAAATTGACAAAATCGCATCGCCCCCCAAAGGCAGTGGACTTTTATACCAAATTCCACAGTGGATCGACTCACTTCCAACCGTCTTACCTGAAGAGTCGGACGAGCTGATTGTGCCCACGACTGACCTCACTGAAGAGCGCACCTGGGTTGACCGCCAACAAAAAGAAGTTCGAAACTGGGCAGACCGAACAGCCACTAAAATGGACAATTGGTTTGGTGAAACTGATCCTAAAAAACCAGCCACAGCCACCTTACGGGTCTTGGTCGATAACCGCTGGAACAAACATGATGAATATGATGTAAAACCGCGTATTCGTGGTCGGGTCAAACTTCCAACCCTAGAACATAAACTGAGTGTCGTGTTTGGAGACGACTCATTAGATAATGAACTGCAAAACAATGTTGCGATTACCAATGAAAATCCACCCAGTGCGAATAACGATAAAACATTTGACCGCCGCCAAACCCGTGATGCCAATAGCTCACTGGCTTTAAGATGGTCGCAACTGTCAGATCGTCTGCCTTTTGAAACCGATTTCGACTTGGGGGTCCGTTCAGGGGATGATATCTATGCGCGGATCGAGTTATCGAGAGAATGGAAACTCGACAATGATTTTCGCGCTTATGCTGAACAGATTTACCGTTATGGTATCGACAGTGAAAATTATTTACGTACCAACCTAGAGCTGACCCATGCACGACCCAATCAGCCATTTTTATCCAATCAGTTCAGCCTGACCTATGCCGACGAACAAGATGATGATCTGCTCTGGGATAACTATAGCTTTAGACAACACCAATTCTTTCATGGCAATCGCTTTAACTACGGCATTTACACTGGCGGTTTCTACAACAATGATAACTTAAGATTAAACAGCTGGGGGCCTTTTGTCTCGTGGCGTCAACCCTTCTTAAGAGAATGGTTTTATATCCAAGGTGATTTAAATTATTTTAATGATCACCGTGAAGACCGAAGCCATTACGTCAGTGCCTTGGTGCGTTTTGAGGCTTTATTTTAATGACATGGCGGATATTTAAACTGAACTGTGGATAAGTTCTAACTTATCCACGGATATGCACATCAGATTCTTTTCCCCCTATTTAATCGGTATGTTCAACCGTTTTTAAGGTGCTTGATCCAATGGGTTGACATAAAAAAGCCTATCTTAGCGATAGGCTTTTTTTAAACACATAATGGTTTATTGAAGCAATAAGCTGTTAATCCGTTTGATATATTCGGCAGGATCATCAGGTAAGCCACCTTCAGCAATCACCGCTTGGTCAAAAATCACATTGGCCAAGTCATCAAACTGTGCCGAATTTTCTAATTTTCTCACCAATGGATGCTCTGGGTTAATTTCCAAAATTGGCTTGCTTTCAGGTACGGCCTGACCTGCTTGTTGCAGCATACGAATCAGTTGTGGAGAAAGCTCTCCCTCACCTGTCACCAAGCATGCAGGCGAATCCACCAAACGTGTGGTCACACGGACTTCTTTGGTCTTGGCTTTCAATGAGTCAGACAGTTTTTCAACCACAGGTTTAAACTGCTCTGCCGCTGCCTCAAGTGCTTTCTTCTCTTCGGCATCTTGTAAATCACCTAAGTCGACTGCACCTTTCGCCACGTTCTGCATTGGTGTGCCATCAAACTCATACACAAATTCCATTGCCCATTCATCGACACGGTCTGCCATGAGTAAGACTTCAATACCTTTTTTCTTAAATAACTCAAGTTGTGGCGAGTTCTTCGCGGCATTGAGACTGTCTGCAGTCACGTAGTAAATTGCTTTTTGTCCCTCAGGCATACGCGCTTTATAGTCCTGCAAAGAAGTGCTCACCGTATCATTGTTTGAAGTTGAGAAGCGTAAAAGTTTTAAAATACGCTCACGGTTACCCAAGTCTTCGCCCAAACCTTCTTTCAACACTGAACCAAATTCACGGTAGAAGGTTTTGAACTTCTCTTGATCTTTTTCATCTTCCGATTTGGCTAAAGCATCCAACATGGTCAATACACGGCGTGCATTCCCTTCACGAATGGTTTTCACATCGCGACTTTCTTGTAACAACTCACGACTGACATTCAGTGGTAAATCAGCACTATCGACCACCCCTTGGACAAAGCGTAAATAGTTTGGAATCAAGTTATCCGCATCATCCATAATGAAGACACGTTTCACATAGAGCTTAATCCCCGCTTTGGCTTCACGGGTAAAGATATTGGCAGCAGCTTTGCTTGGTACATACAACAGCTGTGTATATTCGGTACTGCCTTCAACGCG
The DNA here is from genome assembly GCF_036666595.1 of Acinetobacter sp. GTDB lineage: Bacteria > Pseudomonadota > Gammaproteobacteria > Pseudomonadales > Moraxellaceae > Acinetobacter. The sequence goes on from NZ_JAVWVO010000011.1 coordinate 97,260, forward strand.
GTTATGCGCCCATGCCAGTGGCGCTTCAAAATCATGACTGAGATTCTTATAAAAATCGATGTACTGCTCTTCAGTCACTTCATTTTTATTACGTGTCCACAGAGCGCTGGCTGAGTTGATCGCTTCCCACTCACCCCTTTTCACATACTGACCTGGTTTTGGCTCTTCACCTTCAACCGCTTCTTCTTGCTGCCAAACTTCTTTTTGCATCTCAATCGGCAGACTAATGTGATCCGAGTATTTATTGATAATTTGCTTCACTTTATGCGACTGTAAATAGTCCAGCGCATCTTCACGTAAATGTAGAATAATATCGGTACCACGGCTGTCTTTGTGGATCTGCTCGACTTCAAACTCACCCGTACCGGCACTGACCCAACGTACCGCCTGATCAGCACCCACACCTGCACGGCGTGATTCTACGGTAATTTTGTCAGCCACAATAAAGCCCGAGTAGAAACCGACACCAAACTGACCAATCAGTTGTGCATCTGATTTCTGGTCACCTGTGAGCTTAGACATAAAGTCCTTGGTTCCAGACTTAGCAATCGTACCTAAGTGGTCAATCGCTTCTTGTTCAGTTAAACCAATCCCATTATCTGAAATGGTCAGTGTTTGATTGGCTTCATCAAAGCTGACGCGCACATGTAGGTCTGGGTCATTTTCATAATATTCAGGATGATTAATGCCTTCAAAACGCAATTTATCGCAGGCATCGGACGCATTTGAGATCAATTCACGTAGGAAAATGTCAGGATTCGAATACAGTGAGTGCGTCACTAAATGTAATAGCTGAGCCACTTCAGCTTGGAAACTATGTTTATGTGCGTTTTGCTCGCTCATCAATCGCTCCTTAATGTATTAAGTCTTATAGAGAATGCTTAATGAATTGGAGTGAGCGATACGTTTTTCAATAGCAATCGCAAGTTTTTTTGCTTTTTTTTTAAAATGGGCCCTGACGGTAAATACGATCTAGATGTAGTTCTAACTGCTGCTGGCGCATTTTATACACATCCATGAGGCAACTTTGTGAAGCACCACAACGGTCACGGAGACTCAACCATTTCACTTGCTCATCCTGAATCATGCCACGCGTCCCCATCGGAACAAGGCGTTTTAAAATGGTATAAGTGGTGGCCATTTTCACATCGGCGTCATTGATTTGGCGATGTTCACAGATCGCGTGCTCCGTCGTCGTTTTCGCTTTATCACAATTAAAACTGGCCGCTTGAGCATGCATGCTCCACGCCAAACCACAGACTAAACCGATCCCGAGCATAGATTTCATTTTTATAACTCTCTTATTCTGTTTCTATCCATTCTATAGATGATTTTCTTTTAATACTGAATCATCGTGATTTATTTCAGCATTGACCACTATTCAACTTTAGTCTTTGCATAAAAAAACCCCATCATTGATGAGGTTCTTAAAAAGCTACTTTTGATTATTAAAATTTGTAGCTATAACCGAGTGTATAAATCACTGGATCGATATCTAATTTAAAGTTTTCAACCACAGTTTCAACTTTTGGGTTTAAGTCCGCATAACGAACATCGACAAACACACCCCAGTTTTTCGCATCAGCAGGTTGGTAATTAAAACCAAGTTGTGCAGCATAGCCGTAGTCGTCTTTGACTTTAACTTTAGTGCCTGCAAGTACACCTGAAGTTTCTTCATCCCAAGCAATAAATGCTGTTGCACCGACACCAATATAAGGCGTGAAACCTGTTGAATTTTTAAAGTTATATTTTGCAGTCACTGTTGGCGGCAAATGCTTAAGTTTTACAGCATTGCTACCATTTACTGTCACGTCATGGCTAATTGGCGTCGCCAATAGCAGCTCTGCAGAAATATTGTCATTAAAGAAATATTCAACCGATGGCGTAAACGCGAGTTCGCTATCTGCTTCAACCGTTAATGTACCATTCGCAATTTTCGTGTCCTGCGTTGGCGCAATTGCAGATCCACCGACTTTGACTTGCCATTGACCTGCCATTGCAGCAGATGTAGAAAGACCCATTAATGTAATTAGAGCAATTTGCTTCAACATTTCAAACAACCTCTGTTTGTAAAATAATTAATATAAAAATTAACATTAAATCATCATAAACAAGAGTGTAATTAATATGCAATTATAATAATAATGTATTTAAAATACTTTTTTTAAACAACTGTTTTAAATAACTTTAAATATTAAATAGACTATTTTAGTTGGTTTTAAATTAATAACATAAAAGCAAAATAAATACATTTTAATTCCAACCTTTTTAATCCGAATTAACATTATAAACCCGATTATTTTAATCTGAATAAATAATAAAAAAGGCGATTTTAAAATCGCCCTTTTATAATAACTGGAGGTTTGAATTACAACACCATGGCCGCAATCCAACCAAAAATCATGAGCGGAATATTAAAGTGAATAAAGGTCGGCACCACCGTATCCCAAATATGATCATGCTGCCCATCCACACCCAAACCTGCTGTTGGGCCTAAAGTGGAATCTGAAGCTGGAGAACCTGCATCCCCGAGTGCTGCTGCTGTACCAATCAGCGCCACAGTCGCAAGGGGTGAGAAACCAAACTGTACACAAAGTGGTACATAGATCACGGCCAAGACTGGGACACTTGAAAACGATGAACCAATACCGATCGTCACAAATAAACCAATGAACAGCATTAAGAACGCCGCTAAAGCATGGTTATCCCCAATCACGTGCACTACACCATTGACCAGCTGGTTAATATCACCAGTATGAGTCATCACAGAGGCAAAACCTGCCGCAGAAATCATGATGAAGCCGACCAAAGCCATCATGCGCATGCCTTGCACAAAGACATCATCGGCTTCTTGCCATTTAAAAATACCTGCCGCAGACAACACTGCAAAACCAACCAATCCACCTAAAATCATTGAACCTGAGTACAACTGTGCAATCAGGGTCAAAACAATCGCAAGGATCGCCATGACGATGGTTTTTTTTGCAATCACAGGGACATTTTCGGCTTCGCGTTTGAGTTCTTCCGCATCTTGCGCAAAATTCACTTCGCCTGCACGAACGGGTTTATCTAAATCAATCGTGGTCACACGTGCCACTTCACGATCAATATAATGACGCGGTTTACGGTAGCTGACGAATACCGCCACTAAAGTACCAATCACCATGCCCAGGACAGGAATGGCCATCCCCATTGGCATCATCCAACGTTCAACATGCAAATTATATGCAGCACCAATTTTGTTGATATTGCCCATCAAAATCTGTTCAAGGAAAATCGCACCAAAACCAACAGGCAAGAAAATATAGGTGCCGACCAGACCTAAAGTCAGTACACAGGCTGCTGCACGACGGTCTAAGTTCAAGTGATTCATCACTTTTAACAGAGGTGGAACCAATACTGGAATAAATGCGATATGGACTGGAATTAAGTTTTGAGAACAAATGGCCGCAACAAGTAAAATCGTCAGCAGTAGGTATTTCACTTTACGCGCACGTTGATGTGAAACTTCTACCCCCAATAAACCAATCAGTTTATGTGCCAATAAATCGGGTAAGCCTGACTTTGACAGTGCCAAAGCAAAGGCACCGAGTACCGCATAGGCTAAAGCCACTTCAGCACCATCACCTAAACCTGCATTAAATGCACTCACGGTATCGGACAGACTGAGCCCCGCAACCAATCCACCAATAACTGCTGAAATGACCAAAGTCAGAACAACAGAAACTCGTGCCAGTGACAGAATAAACATCACGGCAATCGCAATTACTACTGCATTCATGGAAAACTTAAGATGATAAAAAAACGCTATTTTAGCAGATCCAATAGGCTGAAACTGTATTTTGATCAGCTTTATCCACAGCCATTGCATGACTTTAGGGTCTGACTATTGCATAAGGACAGACTTGCTGTAGGCCAGTTTTAGCACTACAGCAAACGTAAAAGAAGGAGATTATCTACGTACAAAATTGCTAATTAGACCCGCTATGGTCTCAGGCTGGCTCAAGATTGCCCAATGGTTGGCATTCACATTCACCCGTTGAAAATCCTCGACCCACTTCGGCATTTCATCGATTAAAGCTGGGCTCACGAATTGATCTTGCTCCAACACAATCGCCTGTACGGGACAAATTGCAAAGCGTTCTCGTGGTTTGGTCAGACGTGGAATAAAGTTAGCTCGGTAGAGCGCAACCCCGTGTTTACCATCGGCAGCAATATGATGATTCAGCGGTAAGTCTGAACGTCCTTCTAAACGCGATAAAACTTTGCCCCAATGCTCAGGACTAAAAAACTGCCATACGGTCGGTGCTAAAAAAGGCAACTGAAAGGCCGCAATGTACCAAGACTTCGTTAACTGCTTAAAAAATTGAGGCTTGTGTTGCTTGAACTGTTCACGCATCCAAAATGCGGCATGGTCTAAGCATGGACCTGAAATGGTGGTAAATGACAGCATACGCTCTCTAAATTTTGGCTCAGTCACGGACTCCCATGACTGAATCGAACCCCAGTCATGCGCAACCAGATGAAAGCTACGCTGTGGGATCACACTATTCACCACACTTTCCAAATCTAGCGATAGCTGAGGTAAGGCGTAGGCCCGTGTACGACGCGGTACACTCGACATACCTGCACCGCGAACGTCATAGGTCACAATATAATAATCTTGCACCAAATGCCCAATCACAGGCTCCCAAACCTCTTGATTATCTGGATAGCCATGCACCAAGACCAGCACAGGATTGTTCGCATTGCCCCATGTTTTCACATAAAGTCTTTGCTGATCTGTAGTTTGTACCCAGTAACTTTGCTGCTCCATATTCAGCTCCTTATTGTTATTGACTGTTTTTTATACTTTGCTGGCAAAACGATCAATGCCAATTGATCTCATCTTCTCTAGTATGGATAGAAGTTCATCAGATACCATTGACCGAAATGAGCATTTTAAAAAAACTTGTGACACAGCCGATTGTCGCGAAATACTTTCTCAATCATTTCGCCCCCTTTAAAGGTGCAGGGATTCAAATTGAAAAATTTGACCTTAAACACTCCCACATTCGCGTCAAAATGCCGCTGACTCGACAAAACCGAAACATTGTCGGTGTACATTTTGGCGGGAGCTTATATGCGATGGTCGACCCGTTTTATATGACCCTACTGATGCACCACTTAGGCAACAAGTATATTGTCTGGGACAAAGCCGCCTCCATCCAATTTCTCAGCCCTGGACGCAGTACAGTCTATGCAGACTTTCACCTTGATGCCCAAGAAATCGCGACCGTGAAACAACTGGCCGACAACTATGCCCCCGTACATCGTATTTATACCTTAAATATTTACGATGAAGCCGGCATTCGAATTGCAGCAGTGGAAAAGACTTTATATATACGTCGTAAAAAACCTAAACCGGCACAGCTATAAAAAAAGCACTTCCATGAAGTGCTTTTTTGAAAATCTGAACTTAAAACATTATTTACGTTCTTCAATAGCAGCGCCTGCACCGCCGCCGATGGCGCCACCAATGGCTGCGCCAGTATTACCACCAAACACGCTTTTACCCACTGCTGAACCAATCGCACCGCCGACACCACTGTAGGTTGCACTACGGTTTGAGCCACCTTGGCTTTTACTGCCCACAGCCGCGCCAGCACCGCCACCAATAGCTGCACCTACACCGCCACCGAGGCTATTACCCGCAGCACCACCTACTGCACCGCCTAAAGCCGCTGTCCCAATACGTTGCTCAGAAGCGCTCATATTCTCACAACCTGCCAACAGCATCGTCGAAAGAGATGCCACTGCAATAATGCTCATATACTTTTTCATGAGGTTTGTCCTTATTGGCTATTTCTTACAGCATAAAAGATCAGTATGAACTTAAAACCCGTGAAATGTTACGGTTACAGATGCTATTGCTGAAAATTTGTAAGCAAGAAGCCCTCCTTAGAGGGCTTCATACCGTATTCAACTCAAGCTTATTCGGGCTCTTTCACCACAACCACATCTTTGGTGGTGGTGCCATTTTCTTGGAGCACTGCACGTGTCACACTTTCTTTACTGTTCGGGTCTTTCACTTGATCCAGTTTCAGCTCCTTACGTACAGGTTCCTGCCCTTTCTTAAACTCAACCCCTTGTGCATCAACTTGCTTACCTTCTGCAAGGACCACACCACCTTGGCTCAAGGTCGATTTCACTTCAACTTTGGATATAGGAACAATCACGCTACCCTTTTGCACAATCGGTGCCGACATTTTTTTATCTGAAAATTGGCTGGCATTTTCCTCGAGAACCACTTCGCGCGCCACAATATCTTTACCACCATTTTTCACTTCAAAAATAGTCGCTTCGGTCGTCCGCACAGGATCTTGACCTACGACACTACGAATAATCTGTGTTTTGACAATCGGTACAACCGCTTTATCCTCCACGGTGATGGTATTCGGCATCGGCGCTGCCATCGTTTGGCTCACAAATGCGAAGATGCTTAAGCCCAATAGTTTTGATGTCAATTTCATGTAGAACCACCTCTATTTTTTAATCGTTAATGAAGTAAGGAGATTTGTGTACTTATATTTTTAATATAGGAAAAATGTGAAATTTATAAAAGCTTAAATCCTCTTTTGTAACAAAAGGACAAAAAAAAGCCACCCGAAGGTGGCTTTAAATCTCAAATATTCTATCTCAATGGGTTATGCGAAATCTTTATCTTAACGTCATGTTCAGTTCTTTTCTTATGCCTCGCATGGGAACACAGATATTCAAACATATTTTTCCCATGTAATGCGTGAGGTCCCAGATAAATCTTTTTTAAATGCATAACAACATCGGAACCATAATCTATATAAAAGCGTTTAAGCTTTTCATCATACTGAATAAAATCATCATCCCACTGAGTAACATATACAACACGACACTCTTGTTCTTCCTTAAAAGCCATATGTTTAATCAAAAATCTGAGTGGTAATAGTATTTCCGCTAGAAGTTCTGCTTCATGAGAATACTCTTTTAAATCTTTAAAAATCTTTAGATAGAGTGGCTGAATTAACTCCTCAAGATTCTTAAAAGCATTTCGCACTTCATCTCTTAACTTTATAATTTCTGTTTAATAATCACTCCATTTATCACTCTTCGAGTTTTTTTCCTCTCTACAAAAAGTCCATTCTTCTCGATGTGAAATTTCAATCAACTTAGAATCTGGATCAATATAAATACAACGATACAAAGGTAACTTTAGAATAGTTTTATCATCAGTATTTTCATCCACGCTGCCTTTTTTTGTAATATTCCGACTTATATCATCTCCCTCAACCTCATTACTTTCTGATACAGAATTATTTGAATCTTGAAGACGAATATGAGAAAAACTATTTTCCTGTTCAAAGAATTGATTAGATAAAATCAAACTTAATCCACTTCCCTCTTTTTTATCTTCTTTACCATAAAGTCGAAATTGATTAAGTGAATCGTGGTGTAATGTAAAGCATCCCATAAAAGCTTGATCATTTGTCGATATTAAGTCAGAAGAAATATTCAAATAATGATTCAATATTTCCCCTTAAGTAGGATCATTCATTAAATCAATTGTATTTAATCTCATTTTTGAGTTTATTGGGAAACCACATACCTCCTTAGCTATCAATAACTTTGCGACACTAGGAGATGTATAGTGTGCAATTAAATTCTCATGATCCCTTTTTACAACTAAATTATTTAAAAGAGCATCAACTTTTTTAAATATCTCGATTAGCTTTTTGGACATACGATTTTTATTATTAAATATTTTATTTATTAAATATCGTTTATAGACAACTTTAGGATACCATTCTGATGTTTCTAGAATATTATTCCAATAATCTAGAATCACCCTTAATTTCGGAATTTCAGAATAGTACTCCAACTCCCCTAGTTGAAACTGGGCTTCATTGTAAATTTCATCATTGTCACTTCTATTTATATGCTTCAAATATATTTTATTATTTGTTAAAGCCCATAAATTAAATTGAGCATAAGCATAAATTGATTTAGAATCATCCCTTTTAACTTTTTTATAGTATTTTTCTGCCTCTTTAAACCGATCTTGCTGGTTATATAAATAGCCTAGTTTAAACTGTGCCCTTACATATTGATCTAGCGAATCTTCTCTTTTTATATTCTTATATGTCTGCTCTGCTTCAGTAAAGCGATCTAACTGACTATATAAATTGCCTAGATTCAACTGTGCTATTGCATATAGCTCTGCAGGATCTTCTCTTTTTACATTTTTATATGCCTGCTCTGCTTCAGCAAAGCGATCTAACTGGTTATATAAATAGCCTAGATTATACTGTGCTGTTGCATATGACTCTACATGATCTTCTCTTTTTACATTTTTATATGCCTGCTCTGCTTCAGCAAAGCGATCTAACTGGTTATATAAATAGCCTAGTTTAAACTGTGCTTGTGCATATAAATCTTGTAACTCATCAGATGAGTTATTGATTTTAATTAAGAGTTTTATAGCTCTATCTAAATTTCCTTCTTTTTGCTCTCTTCTCGCCTGTTCCAGAATTTCGTTAGCTTCTACTAAATTCACATTACTCCTCCAATTTAATATTATTTTTCAATTATATAAAAAAGCCACCCGAAGGTGGCTTTTTATTCATTTAAAGGGCTAATTACAGACCGTTAAACTCATCGCTAAATGCTTGGCTTAATGCTTGATCAACATCAGAGAAGTCATTTACAAGCTCATGCTCTGCAGCTTCAGCTTCTTGACGACGACGCTCTAAGTGATACGCAAGACCCGTACCCGCTGGAATCAAACGACCTACAACTACGTTCTCTTTCAAGCCACGTAAATCATCTTCTTTACCTGTTACAGCCGCTTCAGTCAACACACGTGTGGTTTCCTGGAACGATGCAGCAGAGATGAACGAGTCAGTAGAAAGCGATGCTTTGGTAATACCCATCAATTGACGTTCAAACTTCGCAGGGAACTTGTTTTGCGCAAGAACAGCTTGGTTCTCTTGCATCACGCGGATGTAATCCACTTGTTCGCCTTTGATGAAGCTTGTATCACCGCCATCAGTGATATCAACTTTACGCAACATTTGACGTACGATCACTTCAATGTGCTTGTCGTTGATTTTTACACCTTGCAGACGGTATACGTCTTGAACTTCGTTCACGATATAGTTGGTCAGCGCAACTTCGCCTTTCAAGCGTAAGATGTCATGTGGGTTCTGTGGACCGTCAGAAACAGTCTCACCACGGTTCACATGTTCGCCTTCGAACACGTTCATGGTACGCCATTTTGGAATCAGTTCTTCGTAAATCTCAGAACCATCATCTGGAGTAATCACTAAACGGTTCTTACCTTTAGTCTCTTTACCAAAGCTCACAACACCTGAAATTTCAGCAAGAATTGCATGCTCTTTCGGTTTACGTGCTTCGAACAAGTCAGCTACACGCGGTAGACCACCGGTAATGTCACGCGTACGTGAAGTTTCTTGTGGTACACGACCAATAACGTCACCCACACCGATTGTTTCGCCATCACGGACAGAAAGAATCGTGTTTTGTGGTAGGAAGTAGAACTGCTCACCACCATCCGTCGTATCAAGAACAACCGCAGGACGTAAATCTTTACCAGACGCAGGACGTGCAGTCACAGGTAAGATTTCAATCGTCGTCATACCTGTTGCATCATCAGTTTTAGAGGTAACAGTTACGCCATCAGCGATTTGGCTGAAACGTACTTTACCTGCAACTTCTGTTACCAATGGATGTGTATGCGGATCCCAAGTCGCTACAATACCGCCACCTTCAACAGATTCACCATCTTTCAACAAGATGCTTGCACCGTAAGGCAGTTTATAACGCTCACGCTCACGACCTAAATCATCCGCAATACCGATTTCGCCTGAACGAGAAGTCGATACCAAGTGACCTTTGGCATGTTGTACTGTTTTCACATTGTGGAAACGTACGGTACCTTTGTTACGTACTTGTACGCTGTTTGCAGCAGACGTTCGGCTTGCAGCACCACCTACGTGGAAGGTACGCATTGTTAACTGTGTACCCGGCTCACCAATCGATTGTGCAGCCATAACACCCACAGACTCACCAGGGTTCACCTGATGACCACGTGCAAGGTCACGACCATAACATTTCGCACATACGCCGAATGTAGATTCACACGCAACCACTGAACGTACTTTAACTTCATCGACACCTTGCTCTTCTAGGAAGTTTGCAAGTTTCTCATCAATCAAAGTGTTACGTGGCAGGATAACGTCGTCAGAACCTGCTTTCTTCACATCTTCAGCAACAACACGGCCCAGTACTCGAGTACCTAAGTTCTCGATCACGTCACCGCCTTGAATGAACGGAGTCATTACAAGACCGCCCAAAGTACCACAGTCAGGCTCAGTAATGACCAAGTCTTGCGCTACGTCTACAAGACGACGTGTCAAGTAACCAGAGTTTGCTGTTTTCAGTGCTGTATCGGCCAAACCTTTACGTGCACCGTGTGTTGAAATGAAGTACTGAAGTACTGTCAAACCTTCACGGAAGTTCGCTTTAATTGGAGTTTCAATGATCGAACCATCTGGTTTCGCCATCAAACCACGCATACCTGCTAACTGACGAATCTGAGCTGCCGAACCACGGGCACCTGAGTCAGACATCATATAGATCGAGTTGAATGATTTTTGCTTCTCATCTTCACCCTGTTTGTTTTTAACAGTGGTAAAAGACAAGTTGTCCATCATCGCTTTCGCTACTTGGTCGTTAGTACGTGCCCAAATATCGACAACTTTGTTATAACGTTCGCCCGCAGTTACGAAACCTTGTTCGAACTGTTGCTCAATTTCACGAACTTCAACTTCCGCTTTTTCAATAATTGAGTACTTCGCAGGTGGAATCACCATGTCTTCCATACCTACCGATACGCCTGAACGTGTCGCTTGACGGAAACCTAAGTACATCAATTGGTCAGCAAAGATCACTGTATCTTTAAGACCTAATTTACGGTAGCAAGAGTTAATCAATTTAGAGATGTTTTTCTTGGTCATCTCAACGTTGATTTGTTGGAAATCCATACCTTCTGGCACAACTTCCCAAAGTAAGCAACGACCTGGTGTAGTATCCACAACAATGGTTTGCTGTTCACGGTTACCATTTTCATCAATCACAGTCTGGTGTACACGTGCTTTTACGCGAGCATGTAAATTTACCTGACCTGTTGCAAGTGCACGGTTAACTTCGTGAGTATCTGCAAACACCATGCCTTCACCTTTGGCATTGATCGCATCACGAGTGATGTAATACAAGCCCAAGACAACGTCCTGAGACGGTACGATGATTGGTTCACCGTTCGCTGGAGACAAGATGTTGTTGGTCGACATCATTAACGCACGCGCTTCTAACTGCGCTTCAAGTGTTAATGGTACGTGTACCGCCATTTGGTCACCGTCGAAGTCGGCGTTAAACGCAGCACAAACGAGCGGGTGAAGACGAATCGCTTTACCTTCAATCAGAATCGGTTCAAATGCTTGAAGACCCAAACGGTGAAGTGTAGGCGCACGGTTCAACATCACAGGGTGTTGACGAATCACGTGAGCAAGAACGTCCCAAACTTCTGGCGTTTCGCGCTCAACCATTTTCTTCGCAGCTTTAATGGTTGTTGCTTGGCCAGATGCTTGTAGTTTCGCGAAAATGAATGGCTTGAATAATTCAAGTGCCATTTTCTTCGGAAGACCACATTGGTGCAGACGTAAAGTAGGACCTACAGTAATTACCGAACGACCTGAATAGTCAACACGCTTACCAAGTAAGTTTTGACGGAAACGACCTTGCTTACCTTTGATCATGTCAGCCAAAGATTTCAATGGACGCTTGTTCGAACCCGTGATTGCACGACCACGACGACCGTTGTCTAACAATGCATCTACAGACTCTTGTAACATACGTTTTTCGTTACGTACGATAATGTCTGGTGCTGCAAGGTCAAGAAGACGCTTCAAACGGTTGTTACGGTTGATCACACGACGGTAAAGGTCGTTCAAATCAGAAGTCGCGAAACGACCACCTTCAAGTGGTACTAACGGACGAAGATCTGGTGGAAGTACTGGAAGTACATTCATCACCATCCATTCTGGCTTGTTGTTTGACTCTTTAAACGCTTCCATCAACTTCAAACGCTTAGACGCTTTTTTAAGCTTCGTCTCAGACGTTGTGTTTGGAATTTCTTCACGTAAACGTGAAATTTCGTTTTCCAGATCGATGTCTTTCAACAAGTCTTGAACAGCTTCTGCACCCATTTTCGCAGTGAATTCATCACCGTGTTCTTCTAAAGCGTTGAAGTATTCTTCATCGTTTAAAAGTTGGTATTTCTCAAATGGAGTCATACCTGGGTCAGTTACCACGTAAGATTCGAAATACAATACACGTTCGATATCACGTAAAGTCATGTCTAATAATAGACCGATACGGCTCGGAAGTGATTTTAAGAACCAAATATGTGCAACTGGAGAAGCCAGCTCGATGTGACCCATACGCTCACGACGAACTTTCGCAGTTGTTACTTCAACGCCACATTTTTCACAAATGACGCCTTTGTATTTCATACGCTTGTATTTACCACACAAGCATTCGTAATCTTTGACTGGACCAAAAATTTTGGCACAGAATAAACCATCACGTTCTGGTTTGAACGTACGATAGTTAATGGTTTCAGGCTTTTTAACTTCACCATGAGACCATGACTTAATCATTTCTGGTGACGCAAGACCAATACGGATGCGATCAAACTCAACTGGAGCATGACCGTCTGAATCCGTCTTTTTGCGCATGATATCGAGCAAGTCTTTCAATTTTTTTCTCCGTGTGTTGTGGAGACTTTCACTACACAACTGGGTCACAAATATTGTTTTTTAACTGAGAAATCTCCCCGCTTCCCTTTCGAGGAAGCCTCTCTTTGAACAAGAGAGGTTGGGGAGATTCAATGGAGAAACTTAGTCACCATTTTTCAGTTCAATGTTGATACCTAAAGAACGGATCTCTTTGGTCAATACGTTGAACGATTCAGGCATACCTGGATCCATATAATGGTTACCATCTACAATGTTCTTATAGATACGGGTACGACCTTCAACGTCATCCGACTTAACAGTAAGCATTTCTTGAAGCGTGTAAGCTGCGCCATATGCTTCAAGCGCCCAGACCTCCATCTCACCGAAACGCTGACCACCGAATTGTGCTTTACCACCAAGCGGCTGTTGAGTTACTAATGAGTAAGAACCAGTAGAACGCGCGTGCATCTTGTCGTCTACCAAGTGGTTCAGTTTCAACATGTACATGTAACCTACAGTTACAGGACGGTCAAACTGTTCACCTGTACGACCATCATACAATACTGTTTGACCAGTACGTGAAATGTTCGCCAGCTCTAACAAGTCTTTAATTTGTGATTCTTCAGCACCATCGAATACTGGCGTTGCAAGAGGAACACCCGCACGTAAGTTACCCGAAAGCACCAAAATTTCATCATCAGTTAAGCTATCAAGATCTTCTTGCTCGCCACCAACTTTGTTATAAATCTTGTCTAAGAATCCACGAAGCTCAAGTACAGTACGTTGCGCTTTTAACATCTTGTCGATTTCTTCGCCAAGACCTTTCGCTGCCATACCTAAGTGAGTCTCTAGAATCTGACCCACGTTCATACGTGACGGTACACCCAGTGGGTTCAATACGATGTCGACTGGAACACCATTGGCATCGTGTGGCATGTCTTCAACAGGTAAGATGTTAGAAACAACACCCTTGTTACCGTGACGACCCGCCATCTTATCACCCGGTTGGATGCGACGTTTAACAGCCAAGTAAACCTTAACAACTTTCAATACACCTGTTGTTAATTCATCACCTGTAGAAAGTTTGCGTTTTTTCTCTGCAAACTTCTCATCAATTTCAAAGCTCTTCTCTTTCAAGAACACTTGAATTTGAGTTAAACGCTCTGCAATAGCTTCATCAGTCGGTTGGATTTCAAGTAAATCAACCAACTCTAAACCAGACAATACGTCTGCAGAAAGCTTATCGCCACGCTTGGTTGTACCACCACCGTTAGACTCTTGACCTGTCAACAAACGAACAATACGTTCACGTGCTGCTTCTTCGAAGATTTTGTATTCTTCTTTCAAGTCTTTACGGTATGAATCAAGCTGAGCTTTTTCAATTGCTTGAGCACGTTCGTCTTTTTCAAGACCGTCGCGTGTAAACACTTGAACGTCAATCACTGTACCTTTCGTACCTGATGGAACACGTAAAGATGAGTCTTTTACGTCAGCTGCTTTTTCACCGAAGATTGCACGAAGCAATTTTTCTTCTGGTGTTAATTGCGTTTCACCTTTAGGCGTTACTTTACCTACAAGGATATCGCCAGCAGTCACTTCAGCACCGATATATACGATACCTGATTCATCAAGTTTAGACAGTGCAGCTTCACCCACATTCGGGATATCCGCTGTAATCTCTTCCGCACCCAATTTAGTATCACGTGCAACACATGATAATTCTTGAATGTGAATCGAGGTTAAACGGTCTTCTTGAAGTACGCGCTCTGAAAGTAAGATCGAGTCTTCATAGTTGTAACCATTCCACGTCATGAACGCAACGCGCATGTTTTGACCTAGCGCAAGCTCACCGCCATCTGTTGATGGACCGTCAGCCAATACATCACCACGACCTACTTTATCACCAAGTTTCACAAGAACTTTTTGGTTAATACAAGTGTTTTGGTTCGAACGTGTATATTTGATCAGGTTATAGATATCTACACCTGCCTCGCCTGCAACCATTTCGTCTTCGTTGACACGAATTACGACACGTGAAGCATCGACGAACTCAATACGACCACCACGACCCGCAATCACACACACACCAGAGTCATGCGCTACATTTGCTTCCATGCCTGTACCTACAAGCGGTTTGTCAGCAATCAATGTAGGCACAGCTTGACGCTGCATGTTTGAACCCATCAATGCACGGTTGGCGTCATCGTGTTCAAGGAATGGAATCAGTGATGCAGCAACAGAAACAACCTGCTGTGCAGATACGTCCATATGCGTCACTTTTTCAGGCGGCATACGAACGAAATCACCTTGGTGACGTACAGAAACAAATTCTTCTGTTAAGTTCCCATCTTTATCAATGCCAGAATCGGCCTGTGCAATCACAGTGCCTACTTCTTCAATTGCAGATAGATACTCAACGTCCATTGTTACACGACCATCAACCACTTTACGGTATGGTGTTTCTAAGAAACCGAAATTGTTACATTTCGCATAAACAGAAAGTGAGTTGATCAAACCAATGTTTGGACCTTCAGGCGTTTCAATTGGACAAACACGACCGTAATGCGTTTGGTGTACATCACGTACCTCAAAGCCCGCACGTTCACGTGTCAAACCACCTGGACCAAGCGCCGATACACGACGTTTGTGCGTAATCTCAGACAATGGGTTGTTTTGGTCCATGAACTGAGACAATTGGCTTGAACCAAAGAATTCTTTGATCGCGGCAGCCACAGGTTTCGCATTAATTAAATCTTGCGGAGACAAGTTATCTGTTTCAGCTTGGCTTAAACGCTCTTTAACAGCACGTTCTACACGAACTAAACCAACACGGAATTGGTTTTCAGTCATTTCACCTACTGAACGCACGCGACGGTTACCCAAGTGGTCGATATCGTCGACTTCACCTTTACCGTTACGGATTTCAACCAATGTTTTGAGTACATCAGTGATGTCATCGTTAGAAAGAATACCTTCTACTTCACGAGACTTCTGATCCGTACCCACTTCGTAAGGACGACCCAAACGACGGTTGAACTTCATACGACCCACTGGAGAGAGGTCATAACGTTCTGAAGAGAAGAACAAATTGTTGAATAAGTTTTCAGCCGCTTCTTTCGTTGGTGGCTCGCCTGGACGCATTACTTTGTAGATTTCTACCAATGCTTCTTCACGACCTGTCGTCGTATCTGCACGTAGAGTATCTGCAACGAATGAACCACGGTCGATGTCATTGGTGAATAGAATGTTAAATTGTTTAACACCACCTTCAGCCAATTTCACCATAATTTCATGGCTGAGTAAGGTATTTGCTGCAATCACATCACCATCTTTAAGCGGGATGTCTTCTGCAGTAATACGCTCGTACAAGTACTCATCAGGCACAGAAAGCTTTTCTAGGCCAGCAGCTTCCATTTGACGTACGTGACGTGCATTGATACGTTTGCCTTGCTCAACAATGGTTTTACCATCATTATCTACGATGTCGAATTGTGCCATTTCGCCACGTAAGCGCTCTGGAACAAGGTCAATCTGGTAGCTACCCATGTCTAGGTATACAGGCACTTTTTCATAGAACAAGTCTAAGATTTGCGCATTGTTATAACCCAAAGCACGAAGAACCACAGTCGCGAGTAATTTACGACGACGGTCAATACGCACAAATACAAGGTCTTTTGCGTCAAATTCAAAGTCTAACCATGAACCACGGTAAGGAATAATACGCGCAGAATAAAGTACCTTACCACTAGAGTGGGTTTTGCCTTTATCGTGGTCAAAGAATACGCCCGGTGAACGGTGTAATTGAGATACGATTACACGCTCAGTACCATTAATAACGAATGTACCGTTATCGGTCATGAGTGGCATTTCACCCATGTACACTTCTTGCTCGCGCACGTCTTTAATTGATTTAGTTTCGCGATCTTTTAAGATCAAACGAATTTTTACGCGCATTGGTGCTGCATAAGTTGAGCCACGAAGAATACATTCGCGTACATCAAACTCAGGCTTACCAAGACTATACTCAACAAATTCTAAAGCAGCATTGCCAGAATAACTTTCTATAGGAAAAACTGAACGAAACGCGGCTTGCAGACCGATATCTTCGCGGTTTTTTGGTGATTTGCCATCTTGTAAAAATGTTCTGTACGAGTCGACTTGAATCGCGAGCAAGTACGGAGCATCCATAACACTAGGCAATTTACCAAAATTCTTACGGATCCGTTTCTTTTCGGTATATGAGTATGCCATCTGGAGTCCTCGGAAAGTAAACCGAGCCCGCCTGCAGAACGGGCTCAGAAGGAATTACGCAGGCCGATATGGCCACCACTTTTTACAAATGCTGCAATTTTCAGTGGTATTGAAACGCTTACCAATATTTTTAAATTTGAAAAATATTGGTAAGCGTTTGATTCTTTTCTTTATTTTAATTTGATGGATTTTCCACCAAGCAAACAAAAATCGAGCCGATTATTGTAACGCAAAAAGGCTGATGACCCAAGAGCCATCAGCCAATTTTTGGGGGTGAAATTAATATTCCCCCCCCTGGTAACATTACTTAATAGTAATAGTAGCACCAGTTTCTTCAAGTTTTTTCTTAAGTTCTTCAGCTTCTTCTTTAGAAACTGCTTCTTTAAGAACTGAAGGAGCGCCTTCAACTAAATCTTTAGCTTCTTTCAAGCCAAGACCAGTGATTTCACGAACTGCTTTAATTACCGCTACTTTGTTCGCGCCGAAAGAAGTCAACTCAACGTTGAATTCTGATTGCTCTTCAACAGCAGCAGCAGCAGGACCAGCAGCTACAGCTACAGCAGCAGCAGATACGTTGAATTTTTCTTCAAATGCAGAAATAAGTTCTACAAGTTCAAGAACAGTTTTTTCAGCAACTGCGTTTAGGATTTCTTCGTTTGTTAAAGCCATGAGATTAATTCCAAATGGGTATTGAATGATGTGTGTTTAAGTTTGAGCTTATGCAGCTTCTGACTCGTTTTTCTCTTGAAGCGCTGTAAGTAAGCGACCCAATTTCGAAATAGGAGCCTGAAGAACGCTTGCAAGCATAGTAAGCGCTTTTTCTTGGTTTGGAAGATTCGCGATAACGCTAACTTCTTCACCTTGATAAAGTTTGCCTTCAAATGCAGCAGCTTTAAGTTCAAATGCTTTATTAGTTTTCGCAAATTCTTCAAATAAGCGTGCCGCAGCACCCATATCATCTGCAGAAGTTGAGAAAGCTAAAATTGTTGGGCCAACAAGGTTGTCGTTCAAGATATTGAATGGAGTATCTTGAAGAGCGCGCTTAGCCAAAGTATTACGTACAACACGTGTAGCAACACCTAACTTACGAGCTTCAACACGAAGAGCAGTTAATTGCTCAACAGTTAAACCTTGGTAGTCAGCAACAACAGCAGCAAACGCAGTAGAAGCAACTTCAGTTACTTCTGCAACGATCTGTTTTTTGCCTTCGATAAGAAGAGCCATTGTAAAACCTCCTAACGGTGATTTATGTACTTACGCGAAGTACACTCCCAATTCGCAAGTTCATCACTGAACTTACACGCGGAGGATGAACAAATCACACCACCGCGTCTACTCAGGCTGGGAAATTAAGAAAGTAATCGAAATTACTCTCGCCTGAGGTCTTTGACGCTGATAAATCTACATTTACCAATTCAAAGTTTGCCTAAGTTTGCAAAATACGACAGAGCGTTTCTTGCGTAAAAAACAAAGCAGCGCTTTGATTTTTACTCAGGGCTTTAAAATTCTGTCTAAGTAAAACTTAGTTAGAAACGTTGCTTACATCAACAACAAGACCTGGACCCATAGTTGAACTCAAAGTGATCTTTTTGATGTATACACCTTTAGATGTCGCAGGCTTTAACTTTTTCAAGTCTGCAATCAAAGTTTCAACGTTTTGACGAACAGCTTCAGCAGAGAAATCTACTTGACCGATCGCAGCGTGGATAATACCCGCTTTGTCTACACGGTAACGTGCTTGACCAGCTTTTGCATTTTTAACTGCACCAGCTACGTCAGGAGTTACAGTACCCACTTTCGGGTTTGGCATTAAGCCACGTGGACCAAGAATCGTACCCAACTTACCCACAACGCGCATTGCATCTGGAGCAGCAATTACTACGTCAAAGTCAAGGTTACCCGCTTGGATGCTTTCAGCAAGGTCATCAAAACCAACGATGTCCGCGCCTTCAGCTTTAGCAGCTTCAGCAGCAGCGCCTTGAGCAAACACAGCAACACGTACAGTTTTACCAGTACCTGCAGGAAGTGTAGTCGCGCCACGAACAACTTGGTCAGATTTACGAGGGTCAACACCTAGGTTTACCGCAACATCCAAAGATTCTTTGAATTTCGCAGCAGGAAGACCAGCAAGAACAGCTACCGCTTCTTCTAAAGTGTAAACTTTGTTTGCTTCAATAGCAGCAGCAATGGCTTTTTGACGTTTAGTTAACTTTGCCATGTCTTATAGCTCCACTTCCAAGCCCATAGAACGTGCAGAACCAGCGATGGTACGAACACGTGCGTCTAAATCAGCACCAGTTAAATCTGGCTCTTTAGTAGTCGCGATTTCTTCCAATTGAGCACGAGTCAACTTACCAACTTTAGTTTTGTTAGGTACAGCAGAACCCTTTTGGATACCAGCAGCTTTCTTAAGAAGAATAGATGCAGGCGGAGTTTTCATGATGAATGTGAACGACTTGTCGTTGTACACAGTGATCACGACTGGAATTGGTAAACCAACTTCAAGTTTTTGTGTCGCAGCATTGAATTCTTTACAGAATGCCATGATGTTAACACCACGTTGACCCAATGCAGGACCAATCGGTGGAGATGGATTCGCTTTACCAGCTGGAACTTGCAGCTTGATATAGCCGTCAATCTTCTTAGCCATTTCAAATTACCTCTGGGTACAAACGCCGATGAAGGCTCCCCAATTTCTAAGTAACGATACCGTTACAACAACAATGCCTGACTTATAAATAAGTCAGGCGTTTTTCAACCACTTCCAATTAAACTGATTTTTCGACTTGGCGAAATTCCAGCTCAACCTGAGTTGGTCGATTAAATACATTAATGGTCAACGTTAAACGTGACTTTTCGTACAGAACTTCTTCCACCACACCTTTAAAGTCTGTGAATGGACCGTCAACTACGAGTAATTCTTCGCCTGGTTCAAACATCGTCTTCGGACGTGGTGCTTCACCAGTATTACGTACACGAGCAAGAATCGCATCTGCTTCACGCTGGGTAATTGGCGCAGGTTTCTCAGCCGTACCACCAATAAAACCTAAAACTTTTGGACATTCTTTAACAATGTGCCAAGTTTCATCATTCATTTCCATTTCGACCAATACATAGCCTGGAAAGAACTTACGTTCAGATTTACGCTTCTTACCATCCTTCATTTCTACCACTTCTTCGGTAGGAACAAGGACTTCACCAAAGCTATCGGCTACAGCGCTACGCTGGATTCGATCATTAAGTGAACGCATCACTTGTTTTTCATAACCTGAATAGGCATGAATAATGTACCAACGTTTCATAGCTCTCTTACCCGATAATAAACTTCATTAACCAGCCCAAAATGTAGTCAAAACACCATAATAAAATAGATGCAACAACTACAACTGCAAGCACCTGCCAAGATGTGGTCATGGTCTCTTGCTTTGTTGGCCAAGTCACTCGACGCAGCTCAATTCGTGAGTCTTTCAACAAACGAGCAAAGCCTTTGCCTTGATGGGTGGCGTATAATAAACCGAATGCCACGATGATACAAGCCAAAATTACCCCAACGCGCACCCAGATATCGTTGGCTGGTGCCCAATACGCTGGTAGGTGTTGATTCACCATGGTCGCACCAATTAATAAAATCAATGCGATAATCCATAAGACGACGTCTAGGGGAGAACCAGATTTAACTACTTCAGCAGAATTATTTCTTTGAGGGATTGCCGCGTCGCTTTGTGCGTCGCGTAATTTTTCATTCGACATTTTTGTACTCGTCGTAGGTTTCGCGACTTATTATATGACCAGTTTTGCCGACATCAAGCGTCTTTTATAAAAAAGTTGGCAGGCCAGGAGGGACTCGAACCCCCAACATTCGGTTTTGGAGACCGACGCTCTACCAATTGAACTACTGACCTGCAAAACAAATTGGAGCCGAAACCCCAATTTGTAATTTTATTTTATAATTATGCAGTTACTTTAGCAACTACACCAGCACCAACTGTACGACCACCTTCACGGATCGCAAAACGTAGACCTGGGTCCATTGCGATTGGGTGGATTAATTCTACTGACATTTCTACGTT
>NZ_JAVWVO010000012.1:0-105894 GCF_036666595.1 Acinetobacter sp.
TAAACAGATGAAAAGAGCAGAAAATAAGCTATCTATAAGAGCCTAAATTAAAAAAGCCAGCATTTGCTGGCTTTTATATCTTATGTAAAAGAGGTTATAGAGCGCCTTTTAAGTTTTCTTGATGTGCTTTAACCTGTTTGGCATATTTCTTACCTTGACGCTTCATCTTCCAGCTCGAATGGTAGCCTGTTGGACCGACATTATAATAAGCCAACGCTTTGGGCCAACTTTCTGCTTTCTGGTTATAGTTAGCTAGAATATAGGTGCCACAATTAATATTATTAATTTCTTCGAATAAATCGCCAGGGCAGGTTTGTTGCCAATAGCGCGGTATAACTTGAGTAAGTCCAATAGCACCAGCAGGGGAAACAGCATAATTTCTATAGCTAGATTCTTGTCTTATGACCGCTGCAACTAGCAATGGATCGACATTATAACGATCGGCACTTTGTACAATCATGGGTGCAATACGTAATGCTGTAGTTGGTTCAACAGCAAATGCCTTTTGAATGCCATTGGCTAATTTTGCTGAACGCTTTTCAACGGAACCGCCACCAAGTGATGCACAACCAGTGAATACTAAAGTTGTTGTTAAAATTAAAACAGATTTAGCTTTAATATGAGATGTTGGCAGGTATCGTTGATAATTCAGCAAACTGTAAATCCATTGGTATAATGTCTGAGAAGATCATATTGAGCTGTGCAATTACAGTCAAGTTGAGACAGAAGGTACTATTTTATGGTTTTGTTAAATCCGTACTTTATTTAATCGAAATAGTGGCGATTAGTCAAAAATCTATATTTTTATGCGGTGAGTAGAGTCACTTGCAAAGACCGTTTTGTCATATAAACCCATAGTATTTAACTTTTCCATAAGTGATTGCATGGATAAGTCAAAGAAATTACTCTTGCTTATAGTAAATAGCCTAAGTAGAGTCTAAGCATCTAAATTTGTAAGACTGGCTATTCTCCAAATATAAACGTGGAAATTAGGAGTATACAAACGCTAATGTAAAGACATGACTGATGACTTATAAAAAAATTTCAAATTTCAAAAAGAGTGATTTACACATAACAGAAAACAGCATCGACTATTTGTTTTATGAAGATAATTATCAACACTATTAGAAAATAGAATAGAGACACGTGGAAAATTAAAAGGGTTTATCTAATATTAAGCTTACTCAATAAAATTAGGTTCTGTAATTGTGGTACGCTTTTGAAGTGCAGGAAATAATTTAAGCCGTTGTTAGATAGTATTAATTTGAGTTTGACGATTTCTTATTTTATAGCACTTTCAATGTGAAGCCATAATCTTCTATTTATAAAAACTACGGCATCAACATATCTAAATAAGATGTTTTATATTATTTCAATTCGCTTGATGACTTCCCTAGTTCACGGCGTGCAATAATAAGTTGCTGAATTTGTTGCGTACCTTCAAAAATATCTAGAATTTTAGAATCTCTGGCCCATTTTTCTAAAAGCTCATCTTCGTTGTAGCCGACTGTTGACGCAAGTTCGACGCACTTAAGGGTAATTTCATTACAAATTCGACCAGCTTTGGCTTTGGAGATAGAGGCTTCTTTTGAGTTCGGTTTTTTGTTATCTGCCATCCATGCAGCTTTTAAGGTCAGTAAACGTGCCGCTTCCCATTCGGCTTCCATACGATAAATTTGGCTCGCAATATGAGTCGTCTGTAAGTATGGTGTTATATACTGAGGATCTAAGTAATCGCTGAATATCTCTTTAATACGTTCTAGTGAGGCCTTAGCACAGCCTATAGCCATCGCTGCAACGAGTGGACGGGTATTATCAAAAGTTTCCATCACGCCAGCAAAGCCTTTAGCAATGTCAATTTCTGCATTTCCCAATAGGTTGTTGGCTGGTACTTGGCAGTCGATTAAACGAATAACTGCGGTATCAGAGGCTTTAATTCCTAGTTTATGCTCTAACCGTTCTACTGTCATGCCAGCAGTTCCTTTAGGAATCACAAAAGATTTGATCGCTGAACGACCTAATTTTTTATCCAGAGTTGCCCAAACAACGATAGCATCAGCACGTTCACCTGAAGTCACGAAAATTTTTTCACCATTTAAGATGTAATTATCACCATCTTTTGTTGCAGTGGTGCGAATAGCGGCAGAGTCCGAGCCGCAGTTTGGTTCAGTGATTGCCATAGCTGCCCATGTATTTTTGAATCGCTCTAACTGCTCTTGATTGGCAACAGCTGCAATTGCTGAATTTCCTAGACCTTGGCGGGGCATTGATAGGAGTAAAGCTGTGTCTCCATAACACATCTCAATTACACTTAAAGCGGTAGAGAGATTCACTCCATTTTTATTGCCTTGTTCATTGGTACCTCGCTTGCCGACAGCAGCACCCGCGTTCATACCTTCACCGCCTTCATTCATACCATCAACTAAGGAGGCCAGCATATCCAGTTCTTTAGGATAGCTGTGTTCTGCTTTATCGTATTTTCTAGAGATAGGACGAAGTACGTTGATAGCCACTTGGTGGGCTTGATCAATCAGTAATTTAAATTTCTTAGGGTTTTGTAAATTCATGCTAGTTTTCCTTTTTTATCATGCATGTAGGCCAGAGTGAACAATTGCTGTTGCACGTAAATCACGATACCAACGCTCAACAGGGTGTTCTTTGGTGAATCCGTGCCCACCTAAAATCTGTACGCCATCGGTACCAATTTTCATGGACTTTTCGGCACAAAGCAAACGCGCTAAATAAGCTTCACGGTGAAATGTCTGCCCAGATTCAGCGAGACTTGCAGCATTTAGGATGAGCATACGCATGGCATCAATTTCGATGGCCATATCTGCAATCATAAAAGCAACACTTTGACGGTGAGAAATTGGTTCACCAAAGGCGGTACGTTCATTGGCATATTCAATACAATATTTTTTGACCGCTTCACATGTGCCGACCGCCATTGCACACCACATTAAATTGCCGAGGTCTAAAAATGCCGTGTAGTTGAAATCTTCATCACCTAAGCGTAAAGCAGGGGTCTGATTAAAAATTAAAGTTGCTGTTTCGGTTGCTTTGAGCCCCATAGCGGGTGATTTTTTAAACTGGATACTTTCATCTCGTCTGAGAATAAAAACTTCAGCTTGGCCATTCAGTTCGGCACTGACTAGGAAAATATCTGTACTTTCAGCCAATAGTACCAGTGTCTTTTCGCCTTGGATAAAATACTGACCATCACGTGAAAGGGCTTTGGTTTTTAACTGGTAAGGATTAAAAGCAGGCGTAGCTTCTTGAATTGCAAAGCTAGCGCGAATGCTACTGTCTTGCGCAAAACTGTTTAAATATAAAGCTTGTACTTGCTCAGAACCCCATTGTGTAATGGCATTAATCACACTAAAGGTAGAGAGCATACCAGCGGCTAAACTAAAATCACCTTTGGCCAGATGCTCCGCAATAAGCACATTACTCAGAATATTTTTCTCAGCAGCGACACCACCAAGCGCCTCAGGCAAAGCATAAAAGTTGAGACCTAGGTCTTCGATATATTGCCAAAGTTCTGTTGGAAAAGTTTCATTTTGATCGGCACTTGCGGCTAATGGGTAAAGTATATCGGCGGCAAACTGTGACATGGTGTCAATGGTCATTTTCTGATCTTCAGAATAGTTCAGATCAAATAATGATTTTTCTTGATTGTTGAGTCGCTGTTTATGCAGATCCTTATTGGCTTTAAAGGCTTTTTGTGTTTTTGATAGGGTTTTATAGCCCGCTTTTGAGCCTTGATAAAGCGATTTCTCGATAAATTTTCTAAGTTTTAATTGGTCAAGTACGTCGCTACTTGCCATTTTTGTGATCAGTGATAAGCCAAATCCCTGCGCCTTATTTACCATATTTGTCATTATTTTCATCCAGCAGAATTATTCTGTGGTTTTATGCTGACATAGCGGCACACGAATAACTATGTCATGACTGACATGATGTATTGTCAAAGATAAACGGTAGGTGGTGTATTTTAAATTATTCTAATATTTTGTTTTTTAAGTTTTTTATTGAATCGTTTGGAATTGAAATGATTGATCAATTGACCAAAATGACATCGCGTCATTATGGTCAATGTACTTTTAGATAAAGTTTTTGACCATTGCGCGAACATTGGTTTTCGCTTCAATCACAGTCATAAAGGTATAAGCACCGATGAATTTACGGCTGATAAACATAAACTCTTTGGGTGGAACACTGAAATAACGAGATGCCATTGACTTTGAAGCTTGCTGCATTACACGGCTATGAAGCTGGCTTGCTTTCCAGTCATAAGCAAAGTGTTCATCCATAACACCAGCAGGTAAGTCTGGGTTGTTGCTTGGGCTGCTGAATGCTTCAGTTGCAAGTAAGAAGACTTTAGCCATATCCGGTTTAATGCTTTGAGGGATAGAGTCGAAAAACTCATATCCTGTCATTGCTTGAACCATTTCTTCACTACTATGATTAAACCCAGCATGAATGAGCCTGCGTGCAACACCGAGTAAGTGTTCATCAAACTGTCGGATTGCGCCAAAATCAAGCAGAACAATTTTGTCCAAGATGTCATTGCCATTGCCTAAGCGAACGAGGTAATTACCAAAGTTCGGGTCGGTCTGCATTTCACCCCATTCAAAAATCTCGCGTACCGCAATTTCAAGTGATGCTTCACCAAGTTTGTTGCGACGCTCTTGCGGCAGAGACAGCATGACTGGGCTGTTAATCGGCACACCACGTTCAAATGTCATACACAATACTTGGTCTGTGCAGTAGCCATCTATAATTTGCGGAACGATGTAGCGTGGGTCTTCTTTTAAGCGAGCAGCAAAGCGGCGTGTGGTTGCAGCCTCAATTTTATAATTCACTTCACGGTGCATCATCTCACGAACTTCATCGAACCATTGGTCGAACTCGCGTGTTTGCGGCACCATTCGTGTCAGTTTAAGCATGTTTTTAAACAGGCTCATGTCTGAGTCAATGGCTTCAGCAACGCCTGGATATTGAATTTTCAATACCATCTCTAAACCATCAGACTTGCGCGTTGCACGGTGGACTTGTGCTAGTGATGCAGTGCCCAGTGGCTCATGATCGATGGTCAAATCATCCAGCTTAGAACCCAACTGGCTGTGTAGTTGCTGTTTAATCGCAGGCCACGCTAAAGCGACTGTTTGATTATTTAAAGTATTTAAGGCTTGCGTGATCTCTTCAGGTAGAAAGTGTTCACCATAAAGCGCCATCATTTGGCCAATTTTGACGATAGAACCTTTAAGTTTGCCTATTTCAGAAACAAGATAATCGGCCTGTTCTTTCATTGCTTTTTTGCGTTTCTTTTCTTTTTCTTCTTCGCTAGAAAACATAGTTGTCGCATTAGAAGCAGCCCAACGTGTTCCAGCAAGCAACGAAGCTTTGGCAATCGATAAACGACGATCCATAGAGGAGGTTTTCAGTTGTTTAAGCTTATCGTTGTGATCTGACATAATTCAGTAAAATCCTTTCATCAGCAAGGGCAGCATTTTAGATTGTAACGGATAATATCGTGTATTCACGTATTAAAAAAGTTCAACTTGCTGAATCTCGAGTTAAAAAAGGCCATAAGTGTTAAGCAACCATCTAAATACAGCCTAATCGGGATTGTTACATGCGAAATTTTACTTTAAGCGTATTTTTCTGAATCAATTCATCTTTATGCGTTTGTATGTGTTGGAGTATCATTTCTTGTACCGGTTGGTGCATAAACCCATGTGCATAACCTTTAACAATGATGATGCTCGGTAGACTAAAAAAGAAGTATCGAGCATCTTCAATGGTTGCACATTCATAGATCCCTTGCTGCTGTAACAGTTTCTGAAAGAAAGCTTTTTCAGTGTCGACATGATTGTTTTCAGTGTCATTCCAATAGCGTTCACGCATCGCCATTAAGTTGTTGTGTTTATAACTCATAAGTTTGGGGAATATTGGCAGAAGAACTCACCTTATAATAAGGCTGTTTGATCAGGTTTCAATGCCAAGCCTGTGACTTCATGTAAAAAGCTGTGAGGTGGAAATTTTATAGGGGGCTAGTATGTTCATACAAAATAGGATGTTATATTAAAGCGCTGCAGCACGTAGATGCTGTGAATGATTAGATTAAAAATGAATGAAGAAAATTTACTTTGGGGAAAGGAATTGAAACAAATATTCAGTGCGTTGCTTGTTGTGGGATTATTCAGTGGTTCAGCCTATGCAATGGGCCCAACTAAAAAATATGAAGCATGCATGAAGCAAACTGGCAATGTGTTGAGTGAAATTGATGCGTGCATGAGTAAAGAATATAAAGTACAAAAAAAACGCTTAAAGAAAGTATTTAAGCCGTATTTAGCGAAGGCTCCTGCAGAAGAGCAAGGATTGGTTAAACAGTCTCATCAGCAATGGCTGGCGCAGCGTGATCAGATTTGTAATAACAAACCTATTGTGAAAAATGAAAAGACTGAATTACAGCGTATTTCGTGTCTGGTGCAAATGACGCAAACCCGTGCAGATATGTACGAAGCACGTACAGGCCGTATAAGCAAATAAGTGCAAAGCGTATGAAAATGTGTTTGCTGTGCATCAAAACATTATAAATCATAGAAAAACAGGGTATCATAAGGCGTTTTTATTATGACCTTGGAGACGCCTTTAGTGGATCGCCCGACTATTAGCCCTGAACACATACAGGAAGCCGCTGAAAACTTAAGCACAATTCGTGATTTTATCCGTTTTGGAGTGACAGCATTACGTCAATACGATGCACATTTAGGTCAAGGTACAGAAGACTATTTTGCTGAAAGCTCAGCATTGGTTTTGCAAACAATGTCTTTAGAATGGCAAGCAGACCCAGAAATTTTTGATGCAAAACTTTTACCAAGCGAAAAAACTGAGTTTTTAGCATTACTTGAACGACGTATCAATGAACGTATGCCAACATCATATTTGTTGAATTTGGCCTATTTTGACGGTAAACCATATTATGTCGATGAACGTGTGCTGATTCCACGCTCACCGATTGCAGAATTGATTCAAAACCGTTTTGCACCTTATTGCTTAGGTGAAAATGGCCAAATGGGTGAGGCAGTCAATAACTTGCCAGAAAACCCAAATCCGAAAACGCCACAACGTATTTTAGATATGTGCACGGGTTCAGGTTGTATCGCGATTGATTTGGCTTATGCGTATCCAGATGCCGAAGTAGATGCAACGGATATTTCTAAAGAAGCCTTAGAAGTGGCTCAAATTAACTCAGAACACCACGACAAACAGTATCAAGTGGCTTTACTTGAGTCTGACTTGTTTTCCAAAATTCCTGCTGAAAATCAATATGATCTTATCGTGTCGAATCCACCTTATGTAGATGCTGAAGACATGGCAGATTTACCTGAAGAATTCCACCATGAGCCAGAATTGGCACTGGCGGCAGGTCAAGATGGCTTAGATTTGGTTCGTAAAATGTTAGCTCAAGCGCCAGATTACTTAACTGAAGATGGTCTCATCGTGATTGAAGTGGGTAATTCTGAATGGGCAATGCGCCAAAACTTTAATACTGTTGATTTTTACTGGTTACAGTTCCAAAAAGGCGGTACAGGAATCTTTGCATTGACCGCTGCTCAATGCCGTCAATTCCGTGATTTATTCATTCAATCTGTTCAAGCATAAAAGGAGTCGTTAGACATGGCAGGTAATAGTATAGGGCAACTCTTCCGTGTAACGACTTGTGGTGAATCTCATGGTGTAGGCTTAATGGCGATTGTGGATGGTGTTCCACCGGGCCTTGAGCTTACAGCAGACGATTTACAAAAAGATTTAGACCGTCGTAAGCCGGGTACCTCTAAATTTGCGACGCAGCGCAAAGAACCTGATGAAGTTGAAATCATTTCAGGTGTGTTTGAAGGTAAAACAACTGGTACACCAATTGGTTTATTGATCCGTAACACCGATCAAAAATCCAAAGATTACGGCAATATTGCACAAAGCTTCCGTCCGGGACATGCAGATTATACTTATACACAAAAGTACGGTTTCCGTGATTACCGTGGTGGTGGTCGTTCAAGTGCGCGTGAAACAGCTATGCGTGTGGCTGCGGGTGCAATTGCGAAAAAATACTTGGCTGAAAAGTTTGGTATTTTAATTCGTGGTCATGTGACCCAAATTGGGACTGAAATGGCGGAAAAATTGGATTGGAATGAAGTACCCAATAATCCATTTTTCTGTGGCGATGTCGATGCCGTACCGCGTTTTGAAGCACTCGTGACTTCATTACGTGAACAAGGTACCAGTTGCGGCGCAAAGCTTGAAATTTTGGCTGAAAAAGTGCCTGTAGGTTGGGGCGAGCCTGTTTTTGACCGTCTAGATGCTGACATTGCCCATGCCATGGTGTCTATTAACGCGGTCAAAGGGGTTGAGATTGGTGATGGTTTTGCCGTTGCTGGTCAGTTTGGACATGAGAGCCGTGATGAGTTAACCACTGATGGCTTTCTTGCGAACCATGCAGGGGGCATTTTAGGTGGTATTTCGAGTGGTCAAACCATTCGTGTTGCAATTGCACTTAAACCAACAGCATCTATTACCACACCGGGTAAAACGATTAATATTAATCGTGAAGATACTGACGTATTAACCAAAGGTCGTCATGACCCTTGTGTGGGTGTGCGTGCGGCTCCGATTGCAGAAGCAATGCTTGCGATTGTTTTAATGGATCACTTTATGCGTCATCGTGCTCAAAATGCAGACGTTGTTGTACCATTTGCACCGATTGAATACTAGAAAATTCTCTTTATATTTAAAAGAGTACACATTAAAGTCAGACTTCGGTCTGACTTTTTTATTTGAATATGAAAGACAATATAATTCGCTTGGTAGAATTTAATGATATTCAAAACATTGTAGATGTCATCAATATTGCCTATCGTACCAACCAAGGTTGGACCCATGAATTTAATGTTGTTGCTGGAGATCGTATATCTCCAAAGCAGTTAAAAATCGAACTACAAAAAGAAAATTTTAAGCTCTTTGTTTTAGAAGTAGAAGGTCAAATTTTGGGATGCATCGGCTTAACTGAAGATGCTGACTCTATTGAAATTGGGAGTTTTGCGATTTTACCTACGCATCAGAATGCAGGTTATGGAAAGCAATTACTCAATTTTGCAGAATTTTTTGCTAAACAAAAGCAGCATATTGTTAGGCTGAACATGTCTGTTTTAAATATAAGAAAAGAGTTGGTGGCATATTATGAGCGCCATGGTTATCACGATACTCATCAAACGGCATCTTATCCATTAGATGCCAATGTAGGACAACCTTTGATTAATCTTCATTTGCTCTTACTGAGTAAACAAATTTAGAGTTCGAGTCTTTCTCGTTTCTGAAAGAAATCATCAATAACACAGAATAATTGGGTATGAGCCATTTATAGCACAAGGAACATAAGGGCTAGAGTCGTATGAATAAAAAAATAAGCACAGTCAGACGAGGCACCATCATATTTTTATCATTACTCACAGTTTTGGTTATTTCATTGTTGATATACGGCTATGACAGTATGCATAACCCTGAAAAAGTCAAAGCACGCTTATATGCTTGTGGAAAATTTGGTGATCAGCATATGCTTATTGATAAGCAGTATTTACTTTTTGGCAGAGTGACTTATCAAGGTGTGAATTATTGGGGGAAAAATATCGAAGAAGAACACGAGGCCAAAGGTTGTGATGATCAAATTCAAAGTATTGCTTTGAAAGTGAAATGGCCTGAAATGACAACGTCGAGTGAAGGCTTTAGACTAGGTTCTGAGTATAAAAATGATATCAAAATAGCATTAAACCAACGCTCAGTTTGGAAAGAGGAACAGGGAAATAAAGACTTTTTTAATGAGTATTGGCTTTTAAAACAATACTTAAGGAAAGGAATGTCTTCTGGTGGGGAAGAGGTGAGTGAAATATGGATAGATGAAACAAAAACATTTAATTCAGATTTGGGACTCTATGAAATAGAGGTAAAAAGTGATGGCGGTGTTGGAAAAAAGGTGTATTGGCAGGAGCGTAAAGGTAAAGGGGTAAGCCTAACCATTAAGTGTCTTTATTTTAAGGATGGTGCAACAAGTTGTGAATCTAATACACATCAGCCCAATTATGGGTTTAATACGAGTTATATAAAGATCGATTTTCATAGTGAATTACTGCCTCATTGGCAAGAAATTTATCATGATGCAGAACAACTCATTCATTCTTTTAATACAGGAGAGAAACAGAATGAAACATCTTAATATGTATATCACTATTAAAGATGTTTAGATGACCTTAGGATAGCGCTAATGTCCGACAGCACGTGTCCTCTTTTGAAGCAAAATATAGTCATGTTAGCCAGTATAGTGCAACGTTTGCCCTAAGTTTAGGTTGTGCCCTATAAAAATAAACGAAAGATAATACTTTAAGAGCAGTTTCCAATCGGGTGATTACATGGTATATAAATTGCTCATAGAATAATAATCATTATTGCAGGAGAGAAATGTTCTGCATTCGCCGAAGGAGCAACGACCCCGGAAACTCTCAGGCAAAAGGACTGTAATAATGAAAAAACTCTGGAGAGAAGTGTTCAATCACTCACCGAAGGGGATGGTTTAAAACGTCATGGGATGTTTTAGGTCGAAGCTCTCAGGTACACATGACAGATGGGGTTGACATCAAACAATAAAAAGGAGGTGTCTATGTGTCATGTCGTTGTCATTGGTGCTGGAATAACAGGCGTCACAACTGCATATGAATTAAGCTTACTTGGCTATCAAGTGACAGTTGTGGATCGGCATTTATTTCCAGCCATGGAAACTTCTTTTGCAAATGGTGGACAACTGTCTGCATGCAATGCGGAAGTTTGGAACCAAAAATCGACAGTGCTGAAAGGCATGAAATGGATGTCTCAAAAATCTGCCCCTTTATTGCTTAATCCTGCGTTTAGTGTGCATAAATATGCATGGCTGATGGAATTTCTGGGCAATATTAAACATTATGAGGCCAATACCCACGAAACAGTACGTTTGGCTTTATTGGCTCGTCAACGCTTGTTCGAAATTGCGGATAAAGAGTCAATCGACTTCAATTTAGAAAAACGTGGTATTTTGCATTTTTATCATAATAAACAAGATTATGACGTTGCCATTCGAGTCAATGATTTACTCAATAAAGGTGGACTTGAACGCTGTGGGGTAAGCAATGAAGAAATTAAGCAAATTGAGCCGACATTGACCGGCGACTATTATGCTGGATTTTATTGTGAAGGCGATGCGACCGGTGATATTCATAAGTACACCACAGGTTTGGCTGAAGTCACCAAAAAGTTAGGTGTGAAGTATCGTTTTGGTATGGATGTGACAGATATTCAGCATTTAACTTCAGGTGTTGAAGTGAAGTTACAACCCAGTTCAGAAAATGTAGAACTTGCGCCAGATGAATTTGAAATGCTCTCTGCCGATGCTGTTGTGGTTTGTGCCGGGGTAGGTAGCTATCAATTGGCTGAATTGGTCCAAGAACGCGTCAATGTGTATCCTGTAAAGGGATATTCGATTACGGTGATGTTGAATGATGAAGAGAGTCAGCAAAATGCGCCGTGGGTGAGCTTGCTGGATGAAAGCGCGAAGATTGTAACTTCACGCTTAGGCAAAGATCGTTTCCGTGTTGCGGGCACTGCTGAGTTTAATGGCTATAACCGTGATATCCGTGCAGATCGGATTCAACCTCTTGTAGATTGGACCAACCGCAACTTTAAAGTTTCGACAGAGCATGCGGTCCCTTGGGCAGGTCTTCGCCCGATGATGCCGAATATGATGCCTGTAGTTCGCCGTGGAAAGTTAGAACGTGTGTTCTTTAATACGGGACATGGGCACTTAGGTTGGACGCTATCTGCGGCAACTGCGGCAATGATTAGTCAGGAAGTCGCGACAGCGTATCCTGTTTAATTCGAGTGTATTCTTAGATAGATAAAAACAAGCTTGCTTCGAGCTTGTTTTATCATTTTTGTGCAATGATGCTATAATTCTGCCTTAATTTCAAAAGATTGCTCACAAACGAATACTTTAAACTTGGGCAAAAATAAGTAGTATTGTTTCAAGCAATTGATGACTAATGTGAAGGTGAATAATGATTAACATGAAAATGGCTTTGGTGGTTTTAGCTTCTGCAACCATGCTGTTGCTTGCTGCGTGTAGTGACAAAAAACAAGAGACTGAACAAACGCCAGTGGAAAGTTCAGCAACTGAAACACCAGTGACCAATATTGAAGTTAGTCCAGAGATGATTGATGCTGCACCTTTAGAGTCTGAAGAAGCAGGTGCATCAGCGGCAGCTTCTGAAGCAAAATAAGTCCAAAGATCAAAAAGCCTCCCGATGTGGAGGCTTTTTTTATGGGTGAGAGTGATATCAGCATTTAATCGTAAATATCTAGATTCAGGATATAAATCAAAAAATCATATTGAAACCACAACGAACAATCGATAGAGTTTATTTAGTAAATATTGTCAATCTGTGATGGTTTTCATCAACGCATCGTTTGCAAGCAAATAGACAGTAGAAAACATGATGTTTAATCATAACTCATGTAAAAATGAGGGAATATTTTGTACGCAGTTAAGCTCACAGAAGTATCGTTGAATTTTAAACAGCATGGCCGAGCATGTTTGATTGTTGCTGCGGTGATTTTTGTCTGCTGCTTGCTTGGGATATTCACTCGGCCGATTGCATATTTCGCTTATTTTTGGCCAGCTAATGCTGTACTGATCGGCTTATTTTTACGGTTTAAGCCACTCAGAAATGTCGGTGGTTGGTTGGGCGCTTTTATTGGTTATATGTCGGCAGACTTAGTCACAGGAAATCATCTTGAGCTGACTTTGGCTTTAACGATCGCCAATTTTATGACGGTAGGCGTTTCGTTATTTTTTATCCATTATTTACAAATTGACTATCGTGCATATAACAAAGGCTTAAATTTTCTTTATCTTTTCTTGGTTTGTGTTTTTCTTGGGTGTTTTTCCAGCGCGATATTTGCCGTTGCGGTCGTTCCGTATATGCCACACACCTTTGTGAGCACGCAAGACCTGTGGGCTGAGTTTTATATTTGGTGGACGGGGGAAGTGCTCAATTGTATTTCACTTTTACCCCTCATGTTGACCTTTCCAGCAGCGAAGAAATTAAAGTATCTTTGGAATAACCGTAGACAGTGTGAAACCCAGTTTGTCGATGTTTTACCCTTACTCTCAGTTTTAATCTCTGTGGCATGTACTCATCTTTTCTTTGGTCCAGGTGCCTTACTTTTCCCTTTAGCTGGGCTGATTTGGGCGGCTTTGAGTTATAACTTATTTTATGTGAGTATTATTAACAGCTTAGTTTGTTTTGTGACTTACCATAGTTTAACGACCTATTATATTTCACGTACGGCAGATAACTTCTTGGCCAGTTCTATTTCCGTGCGTATAGGGCTGTGTATGCTGATGATTGCACCTTTGCTTTTATGTATTGTGAGTCGAAATCGTCATGATTTGTATAAAGAAGTGCTCTATCTGGCCAACCATGATCCCTTAACTCATGTGGGAAATCGCCGTTTTTTCTTCACTCAAA
Source organism: Acinetobacter sp. (assembly GCF_036666595.1). Taxonomy (GTDB): domain Bacteria; phylum Pseudomonadota; class Gammaproteobacteria; order Pseudomonadales; family Moraxellaceae; genus Acinetobacter. The sequence goes on from NZ_JAVWVO010000012.1 coordinate 13,614, forward strand.
CTGAAAACTTATTGAAGGAAAATCTGGTTAAATCGATGAGTATCATTGTGCTAGATATTGATCATTTCAAGAAAATGAACGATCAATATGGTCATTATATTGGTGATGTATTGCTACAAAGCTTTGCCACGACGGTGAAAAGTAATTTGCGTGAACAGGATTTATTTGCGCGTATGGGCGGTGAGGAATTTGTGGTGGTGTTAAATAATATCTCCGAGATTGAATCACAAATCATTGCGGAACGTATCTGCCGTGCTGTTGCTACTTCAAAAACGCAAGTGGCGCATGCGGTTTTGAGTATGACAGTGAGTCTTGGTGTGGTGCATCAAGTTCTACCAACGCAAAATAGCCTACAGAGCTTGTTAAATCGTGCTGATCGGGCGCTATATCAAGCCAAAACTTTAGGACGCAATCAAGTACAACTTGCCTCATAGGTTAAAATTTAGTAAAAGTATAAAACAATAAAAACTATATACTTGGATAAAAATGAATTTTTCTGAATACCTTCGTTATGATGGGCTGGGTTTGGCTGAGTTGGTTGCACAAAAACAAATCCATCCCGCTGAATTATTACAAATTGCAATTGAGCGTAGCCAACAAACCAATCCTGCTTTAAATGCGATTATTATTCCTATGCATGATTATGCCAAGAACAGAGCACAAAATGCATTGTCTGGTCCATTTACAGGGGTGCCATTTTTAGTAAAAGATTTATTTCAAGAATATGCAGGTTATCCAACCTCTTATGGCTGCCAAGCATTTAAACGCACGGGCCATATTGCAGAACATAATGCAGAAATTGTAAACCGTTGGGAAAACACAGGCATTTTAACCTTTGGCCGTACCAATACTCCTGAGTTTGGCATCAAAGGCATTACGGAATCAGATGCCTGGGGAGCCTGTCATAATCCTTGGAATTTAAAACATAATAGTGGTGGCTCATCGGGTGGTTCCGCTTCTGCAGTGGCCGCAGGGATTGTTCCTATTGCGGGTGCGGGCGACGGCGGTGGGTCGATTCGAATTCCTGCATCGTATTGCGGTTTATTTGGTTTAAAACCGAGTCGTGGACGTACGCCGTGGGGCCCAGATATGAGTGAGGCAATGCACGGCGCCGCGATACAGCATGTATTGAGTAAAAGTGTAAGAGACAGTGCCGCGATGTTAGATGCAACGCAGGGTGCAGAGCATAGCTCGTTGTTTAAAATTGAACAGCCCAACCAAAGTTATTTGGCTTGTCTACAGCAGCCTGTAAAAAAACTTAAAATTGCATTTAGTACTCAATCGCCTATCGGAACCCCAGTGTCTAAAGATGCAATTGATGCGGTGCAGCATACTGCACGTTTGTTGGAGTCTTTAGGGCATACAGTGGTCGAAGCACAACCTGAGATAGATGGTATGTCTTTGGCCAGAGACTTCATCACGACGTGGTTTAGTCAGTTTTCTTATATGCTAGAGCAGATCAAGCAACACGTTCCGACCACAGCAGGAGACTTTGAGCTGGATTCTTTAGCTTTGGCTGCCTTTGGTGCGAAAACGACTGCGTTAGAATATATTCATAACCTGAATAATTGGGGAGTGTATGTCACCAAAATGAACCAATTTTTTGATCATTATGATCTTTATCTGACTCCCGCTACAGCTTCAGTCGCACCTAAAAATGGGCAAATTTCTACCCCATCATGGCAAAAACCAATTTTAAAAAGCTTACTAAAAGTCGGCAAAGCACACCTGCTGGCACAAGGAAAATTGGTCGATAAAATTGTGAAAGATAATTTACGTTGGGTGCCTTTTACTCAGTTAGCCAACATCACAGGTTTACCCGCGATGTCTGTACCTTTGTATTGGAATGCCGACAATCTTCCGCTTGGTTCACAGTTCATTGCGCCTTTTGCCCGTGAAGATCTGTTATTACAGCTGGCTAGTCAACTTGAACAAGCCCAGCCATGGTTTCATAAATATAGTGAAATCAAAGTTTAGAAAGTAGAGTAAAACTGCTGCAATTTATGCAGGCAGATTATAAGGGAGCTTTTTAAGCTTGAACTTCTTTGGGTAAGTACCGAACAAAACCCAAGCCCAGTAGCACAGCACAGCCTGCCAGAATAAAAATATGTTCGCCTGACAGGCTGTGCCAATAATGTCCTGCAAGAATACTTCCAGACGCTACACCCAGTCCCCACATGGTGCTATATAAGGCTTGACCACGTCCTTGTTGCCCTAAGCTAAAGTTTTGGAAAATGATACGCATCGCGATGAGATGAAATAAACCAAAGCTAAAGGCATGGATGGTTTGTGCGAAGAACTGGATCGCAAAGATTTGTGGAAAAGAACCCACCATAAACCAGCGTAGCGCCGTGAGGATCAGACAAATAGACACCATGAGTCGCCATGAAAAACGTTTGAAAAAAACGTGAGCAATGGCAAACATAATAATTTCGGCCGTGACACCGACAGCCCACAAAAAACCAATTTCTGTGGTTGAGTAACCAGCTTGTTTTAAGAAGTTGCTATAAAAACTATAAAAGGGCGCATGCGAAAAAAGCAGAATAAACTCGATACCGAAAAATGCAGCGACAACGGGTTTTTTTAAAATAGGTAATAATGGCTCGAGCTGCCCTTGTGAATGGGGTGCAGTGGTCGGTTCTTTGATGCTAAATGACCAAATAAAGGCCAAAAATGAAATACACAGCAATAAAACTGGCAGCATAGAAATGGGTAAAATTTCCAATAACGCTCCAATACCAAAAACCCCGACAATAAAGCCGATTGATCCCCACTTTCGAACTTTTCCATACAAAGCACTGCGCTGTTCCGCGAGCCAAAATAGAGTTACGCCTTCAAACTGAGCCAGAATGGCATTTTGGAAAAAGCTAAAGATCAGCATGAGCAGGGCGATCGCCTGAAAGGAGTTTGGAATGATAAAAATCATGAACCAAATACAGGCTTCCATCCACGTTGCGACTCTGACCAAAAGCATCCGCTTTCCTGATTTATCTGCAATCCAGCCCCAAATAAAAGGAGCAAAAAAGCGGGTAATGATCGCAATTGAGGACAGGATACCGATTTCACTGTAATTAAAGCCTTGATCTTCGAGATACAGGCTCCAAAACGGCATGAACGTGCCCACAATGGAATAATAGAAAAAGTAAAAGCCAGCCAGTCGGTGCCGAATGGGGAAAGAAAGCATCGTACTGTATTCCTTGCTAGGGTGAGCAGATTCTGAAGAAGACTTGAACCTAAAACAAAACTTCAAGTCGATGAAGCTTTGAGAAGTTTAAAAATGGATTGTTTAAATCATACTTACTTAAAGTGTAAGGATTAAAGCGAATTAGCCTTTGACTAAACCACCATCGACAATCAAGTTTTGACCTGTCACAGCACAAGAATATGGCGATAAGAACATTAAAATGGCTGAAGCAAATTCCTCAGGTGTAACTACACGACGCAGTGGTGTTGCACTCGCGATGTAATCAAAAACTTCATTGGGCGTACTTTTGCTGGCATCAGTGGTTTGCAATAAACCGCCAGAGAGCATATTGATATTAATGCCATATTGGCCAAGTTCATGTGCTGAGGTACGCGTAAATGCCAATAGTGCAGCCTTCGCCGTGGTATAGTCATGATAAGGTACCACTGGGTTCTGCACCAGATTGGTTCCGATGTTTACAATGCGCCCAAACTGGTTTTGTTTCATACCTTTAAGCGCCGCTTGGGTAGTATTCAAAGCGGCTTTAACTGCACCCTCAAATTGTTGTTGCATAGTTTCCCAGCATAGCTCATGAACTTTTGGGCGGGCCTCACCATTAAACTCAAACTGAATCAGCGCATTATTAATCACGGCGTTGATATGCTGTCCAAAATGCTGAAAGCTTGCGTCAAACATACTTTTAACTTGTGCACTGTCTGTAACATCAGCTTGGTAGATAAAGATCTGCTCGGGATATTGCTGAACTAAGGTTTGCGCTGCAACTTGGCTGTTCAAATAGTTCACGACTACACGAGCACCCTCATTGATTAAGCCGTGTGTAATCGCAAGACCTAAACCGCGTGCGCCACCTGTGACCAGTACAACTTGATTTTTAATGTGCATGATGTTTCCGAGCAGATAAATGCATGTATTTTTTAGATAAAGCAAGTATATCAAAACCTTTCCATGCGCTAGGTCTTAAAACTGCTGCTTTTCAAGTTTTCGATGCTCATTTAGCTGGGTTAGAGTATTTGGATAAAAATCTCCAAGTAGTAAACATTTTTAGTACTGTTGATCATTGAGCCTGAGTTTGCTCAAGGTGTAGCCTCAAAATACGGCGCAACTCTAATAATGTTTCTGCTTCCTCATGCACCGAATGGTTGCCTTTAATGATTTTTTCAGAGACTGCCTGTTCTAGATGTGAACTTGAATAGGGCACAATACCATCGCTCATGTCATGTGTGTCATTGGTCTGATGGTGATTGCCAATAATAGAATGATAAGGAACTGTGGATACCGGCATAATGTTACTGGTCAAAGCCATAAAGCGTGACTTTGGACTTAAGTCATCAGGGCCAGATTGCACCATGCCTTTGGTACTTGAGCTACCATTGAGCTGTATATCCACTTGGTTAAAGAAAGTGATCGGCAACTTCACCATTTTCTTCACCAACTCCATGTACCAGCGGTCAGACAGTTCACTGCCACGGTGAGGCGAGGCAATAAAAATTGCACGTCCAATGGGTAAATCGGAATGAAATTGAAAACGTTCTTTGATTACGGGGTATTGTTGTAATCGAGTGTATTGCTCATAGTTTAACAGTGGAATCACTTGCTCAGAAATATCGTGCTCACTTATCAGTAAGCGGCTAATGACACCGCCCATACTATGTCCAATCAGCACGGCGTCACTGGCCGAGCGAGAGTTGGGTTGAACTTGTGCAAAGGCTTGTTTGAGTAGTGCATGAATCTGATAGCGGCTTTCAACAATCGGCATATTGGTTGAATAGAATACCTGCCATACCTGAAAGTTTTCCCGTAAAACTTTATCACCCAAAATGTTATTGGTCAGATTGACCCAAGTTTCAGGGCTGCTGGCGAGACCATGAATAAGTACAATCACTTTTTTATTCGGCTGGTAAGGTTCAAGCATATAGACATGTGGCATACGCAATCGCTCAGTTTTATCGAGCAGGGTTAAGTAGCCTGTAGAGCCCAGTTTATTTTCTGCCAGCCAGTAGGCAAAAGGCACAGAATAATTCGCCGTGAGGATATATTTTTGTTGATGAATCTCTACATACTTTTGCGTATAAGGATTAAATAGCTCAATCTCAAAAATGGCTTTGCCATTAAGCACATCTTCAATGCTGCTTTCAGGGTTTAATGGCTGTGCCGCTGCGGTTACGGACAAATAGCGTGCAGGATGGATATTGGGATTGGTTTGATTTTGATAACGCGATATCGGGTCAAGGATAAAGTCATTTTTATGAATAGGATCCGCTTCAGTCACAACTACAAACTCTGCGCCCAGACCATCTTGACGGTTGACTTGATAAAAACCTGAAAAATTTAAGTTATAACTGGATTGAACTCGGTCAATGGTTTTACTTTTCAGTTCAGGATAGTGTTCTAAATTTACAATATATTGACGTTGTTGGACGTTGAGTTGTGCGGGAACTTGATGAAAAGGCTGCGTACGGTACGCCGTGGTAATTAAACGCGACAAAGCAACATTGTAAAAAGTGCGGACATGCATTTGTCTTTGATCAAAAACACGGGTACTTGGGCTTTCTTGCATTTTAAATAAATACACATAGCTATAACGTAAACTCTGGTCGAAGACCTCAAGGCTCTGTTCTAAGCAGTGATTATTTTCATTATGTGGCTGTGCTTGGGTACAGTTGCGTTGTTTTGAAAACTCTAAAGCTTGGGCCAAATACAGTTCACTTAAAGCGGCATAGCGCTCATCTGCTGCAATATCTGTTTGTGTGTTTAAGCGCTTTAAACATGTTTCAAATTCAGCGGTGCATTGCTGTGGCGTCAGGCTGAGTAATTTGAGTAAGCTTGTGGTTTCCGCACTCAATTGGTCATGGGTTAAGATATTTTCAGACTTGCTACGAATAGCTTGATGGATATTATTTTCTTTGACTTTGACCAACTGGCAGGCAGGCAGTAAAACAATCGTTAGCCCTAAAATGATTGGTCGCGTGAAAGCATGATGTCTCATTAAAAGCATAGTTTTTAGCACGGACGTTATCTATATAGGCTCAAGATGTCTTTCATTTTAAGATAATTTTTACCGAGTTACATCCAGATTTGGTCCAATCTTTGGTGTCCCTAGACATAACTTAAGAACGCTTATATTCAGCTCAAGCGATTTGGCGAGCAAAGGCTTTGCCCAAAACATGTTTATGTATAAATCTTAATTTATCGAGGACTGGTCCTGATAGTGTAAAGGGATAAGCATCTTCTAAACCCATACTGCGATTTAACGCATTTAAGTTAAAAGTCAGTGTCATCCACTGTTTGAGGAGTAAATCAAAATCTTGAGCGCCGATTGGATTTTCATAAAAGCTTAAGTCATGGGTATCTTTTCGATTATTGCGCACAATTAATCCTGCATAGTAAGCGGTTTCCAATGTGTCCATCATGTGTAAATAGTGTGCCCATGTTTCTGCCCAGTCTTCCCAAGGATGTGTGCTGGCATAAGAGCTGACATAAAACTTGTCCCAGTTTTGCGGTGCGCCATCTTCATAGTGGCGTTGTAGTGCTGCATTATAGTCTTGACGCTCATCTCCAAAATACTGACGGAACTCGTCGACCAGCTCAGGATGTAGCGATTTAATGAGGTCAAAATAATAATGACCACTTTCATGACGGAAATGCCCCAAAAGCGTACGGTAGTTTTCACCCATTTTAATACGGGTCGTTTCCCTATAGATGACATCTGCTTCACTGGCATTGAGTGTAATGACGCCATTAGCATGTCCTGTCAGCACAGGATGCTCTGGCTCAGGCATGAGAAAATTAAAACGGAGTCCGTAGCGATCATCATCGTTATATTTGGGCCTTGGCATAATATTCAGGCGTTGCATTAAATACAGAAAACGCCGTTTAGCATGTTCGAGCCGTGACCAATAGACGATATGATCAGGGTTGTCGAGAGTAGGAATGGTATATGTGAGTACACAAGACTCACAGTAGATGTCGTTGCTCTCTGCGGGAATAACCCAATTACAGACTTGATGATGCTGATAGTTATAACAAGGCTTATAGCGCTTCGTCTGGTATTTTTCATTTAGCGCTAACCAAAGAACAGGGCTGTGCTGTTCAAAGCTCCCCATATCTTTTTCTGATGCAATATAACCGAGTGTAGTTTGGCAGCTCACACATTGTGAGTTGGCAAAAAAGACTTGGTTTTGACAGGATGCGCAACTAAAGAATTTCATCGGCGGCTATGTCTTTGGTGAGCTTTTAGAACCAGTATAAAGGATGTTGATTCCCTTCGTCATGTTCTGTCATCTGTTTTGATAGGCTTGCAAAGTTGAGTATTCATTGAGAGCATATTAGAAAGAATACATGTGCTTGGTTAGTAGCGAGCTTTTCAGCAGGTTCTTTTCTTTCATATTTGTATAAAGAGATATAAATTTTAAAATTTATAACCTGAATGAACGAAAAAGCTTGATTTAGGTGCAGATTCGTCAAAAATAGGGACTGGGAAAAATCAAAGCTTCATTTTAGAATTTCAAAGCCTTTTAAGTTTCTGGGAGTAAATATAATGATAACGAACGTATCGCCAAAAAAATGGTTACTCATGAGTTTGGGGGCGATGTTGCTTTCAGGTTGTGCGACAACCTCTACAGATCCAAGTCGTCAAAATGTGGGGACCACAGGGTTACTCATCTGTGCGCAGAATGAGCTTTGTCCAGTGGTCACTGTGAGCTGGAATGAATCCAACAAAGAACTGCTTAAGTTAAAAATGCATTTGAGCAGTACTTACAATAAATACGACATTCAAAAGGTCGTGTTTACCAATGGACAAAAAAGCCAAACTTTTGCTGTCACTGGGCCAACCGAGCATGATCATGTGTTAGGTACAAACCGTTCGACCAATTATATTTTAGCGCCTGTAAATTTGATGAGTAGCTTAAAAGGTACAAATTCGATTAAAATGAATATTTATACAGATCAAGGTATTATCTCTCGATATGTGTATAAAGATGGCGTCTCAGCTCCAATTTTGGGTGAGTTCCAAAAAGTTTATCAATAAAAGAAAAATCGCCATCTGGCGATTTTTTTTGCTTATAAGTGAGAGAAAACTAAAAGTTGTGAGGACATAAGATCTCATTTCCAGAAAGTATTCTGTCTATAGGGACGTAAACATTGGGCCTTTGACGGATGAAAAGTCAAGCTGAATAGCCCGAAATGCACTTTGATGTATCAATTTTAAAAATATAAATATTTTTTGCACGAAAAATAAACTTTTTAATGCGCTGTTGCTGTCAATCTAATCAAAAAATTGGCATGTATTCTGCTTAGTTCTAGGTATTACAAAAACCTTTTTTGGTAATACCGAAAGGAGCAGCAAATGTCTAAAAAATTCAAAGATGACTTAAATGTATTCTTCACCGTATTTAAACAGTTCGTGGTCGCCATCTTAAGCGCTAGAGCGGGCATTTATATCAAGCAAGATCCATCCGAAAAAGGATAAGCACGTGTCGAAACATAAATTGGCACGGATCAGCATCACTGTGCCCGAACTAACTGTCGATGCATTGGATCAGAAAATTGTTGATCAGCACTACGAAAGTCGTTCTCAAGCCATTGTCGACATGATTAATAAACATTTGATTGCGGATCAGGAGCAACGTAACGCCGTGATGGTGGGGACATTTACCTTGCTCTATGACGCCAGTGTCACGCCACTTAGAGTCCAATTGCAGGACTTGCAGCAACAATTTTTAGAGCAAGTGGTCAGTTCACTGCATATTCAGTTAGATGAGCAAAAAATTCTAGAAGTGATGATTTTGCAGGGCTTAACTACAGAGTTAAAAGCATTAAGCCAGCAATTCATTGCTTTGAAAGGTGTGATCAAAGGACATTTGGAGCTGATGGATGCAGTGATGCCGCCGATTCCACAAAATGAAAAACAGAGAGCGTTGAAATCGTGACCATGTTCACCGTCCTCAATGACTCACTCCATACATAGCAAGTTTAAACATTTACAGCATCGGGAAAATTGCATCATGATTAAAAAAGCGTTTTTATCAGCATCTATTGTTTCGACTATTTTATTGGCAGGTTGTGATAACACCGCCAAAATTCCTGAAACAAAAAACAGTGCATCTGAGAGCACAGCCACCAAGACCATCACGATTGGCTATAGTGATTGGCCGGGTTTTGTTGCCTGGCAAGTGGCAATTGAAAAAGGTTGGCTCAAAAAAGCTGGTTTGAATGTTGAGTTTAAATGGTTTGATTATTCATCATCGCTTTCTGCTTTTGCAGCCAATCAGCTAGATGCAGTACTGGTGACCAATGGAGATAATCTAGTCACAGCTTCTGGTGGAACTCAAGGTGTAATGATTATGGCGACGGACTACTCCGCAGGTAATGATGTGATCATTGCAAAAGATGGAATTAACAGCATTGCCGATTTAAAAGGCAAAAGCATTGCCACTGAAAAAGGTTTGGTTGACCATTTATTGCTAAGTACAGCACTGACAGATGCAAAAATTAAGACCAGTGACATTAAATTGGTCAACTCCATGACCAATGAGCTTCCACAAGTTTTTGCCAGTCCAGATATTGCCGCAATTGCGGTCTGGCAACCTGTAGCCAATCAAGCTTTGAAGTCTGTTGCAGGGTCTAAAATTATTTATAGTTCTAAAGATAAGCCAGGTTTAATTTATGACACGCTGACCGTGAATATGAGCCATCTTTCTGCCAATAAAGAAGATTGGAAAAAGATGATCCAAGTGTGGGATAAAACGGTCAAATACATTAATGACCCTGCAACACATGAAGACGCCGTGAAAATTATGTCGAATCGTGTTGGAGTCGATCCAAAACAATATGAACAATTTATTGGTGGAACGCATTTACTCGATTTGGCAGCCAATAAAACCGTCTTTAAGAAAGGTTCAGGTTTTGACTCGATTTATGGCTCAAGCTATCACGTAAACAAATTCAACGTTAAAAATGGCATTTATAAAACAGAAATGGATGTTGATGGCGCAATTTACCCAGCTTTGGTTGAAGAGTTAAAGTAAGACTCCGTAGAAACTAAAAGCCCAAGTTAACTTGGGCTTTTTTGTATGAGTGTGTTTAAAAAGCAAAGAAAGATCTAATGTTAAATAAAGAGTAGATTTTAAGGCATGTATTTATAAATGCGTACTTTTAGAAAACATATGAATAATCACGATGCCGATAATCATAAAACTTAAACCAACAACCGCCGCAAAATCGAGTTGCTGTTTAAAGTAAATCCAACCGACTGTAGAGATCAGGATAATGCCTGCACCTGACCACAGTGCGTAAGCTAGCCCCATAGGGATGGATTTAAACGTTAGACCTAAGAAAAAGAGCGCAATTGCATAACCAATAATAGTTAAAACAATAGGTAAAGGTGCAGTGAAACCATTGGTCGCTTTTAATGCAGAAGTTGCGAGGACTTCTGCAATCACGGCAATCAATAAATAGAGAAAAGCCATAGCTTATTAAAGCTCCCTTACGCAACCACAGTTGCATGATGCATGAGGTGATGTTGTTCTTGTTTCAGCCAATGCTGACTATCCGCCGTGGTAGGTGTTACATTTTGAAAAGTATATTCAGGTTCATACACATCCACGACAAATTCCAACTGATACGCTTCTCCACCGATCAATTTATGCTGTATGAGGGTTTCAGTATCAACGACTTCAAAACCATCTAGAATGAGTTGTTGTTGAGTCATTTGGGTGCAGCTTGAATATTGAATGAGCTGATCCTGAGTTGAAACTGATACTTCATAGCTTTCAATTTGATTTAAGTCAGAAGGACTTTGCTCCACATAAGAAAGAACCCCTAACGCGTCTATATTCTGTTGAATATGGGGTAAACGTGACTCTGCATATGCCATATACTCACCGCAGATGATGAGACCGCCATCAAGCGAAATTTCTTGCTGCGTGGCAACATGTACGGCTTTGAGTAAGCGTAGTCCTAAAAATAAACCCGTACTGGTTTGTTGACGCCAGTCTTCAACATAGGCATTACTCGGTGAGAACTCCAAAATACAATTGCCAATGCTATGCAGGGTTGCTGGCTCAGGCCATTGGGTATGGTTCTGATAATTGCTACTTAGCTCCCATGACAGTGATGCAGTTTGTGCATCCCAATGCGTATAACCGACCCATGCTTGACGCTCTGTGATGGGTGTATCTGTTGTTGATTTGAGACGTAGGTCAATGGTGAAGCTCTTGGACTGAAACCAATAGACAATCGTATTTTCATCTGTCAGACCATTGTAAAAGCTAATACTCTTACGTCGAAATGCGCCCATTAAATAGTTTGGTACGCTGCCTGAAGCAGCTGTGATAGGTTTTAGTTGACTTAAAGTTTCGAATAAATTCATGGGGTGTACTCCATGTTTGACTCAGTCAGACCAAAAGAATAAAGCGGAACGGCATTCTTTAAGGCCAACTCACCACTGGCTACACGTTGTTTTAAATAATGAAAGGTTTGAGCCGTTTGATTAAACAAATGTTCTCCACCTGCCAGTGGCGCATATTTAGGTGGCTCATTTGTATTAATCGGTTGGATGACATAGTCATAGTCACAAGAAAAAAATAAAGGGAAGGAGTAGCGTTCTTGTTGGACTTTTTTGACCCGATGCTTGGTGGCTAAATATTTACCATTGGACAATATTTCCATCATGTCACCAATGTTCATCACCAACGTATTTTCAAGTAGAGGAATATCAATCCATTCGCCTTGCTTAGTGAGGACTTGTAAACCGGGTGCTGTCGGCAATAATAAAGTAAAGCACTCATAGTCGGTATGTGCCCCGATGCCTTCTACATCTGTCGCTTGAGGATTATATGGATAGTGAATGAGTCGTAACTGACTGGGTGCATGTTGAATATGCACATCAAAAAAGTCTTCTTTCTGCTCTAAAGCCAGCGCAAAACAGCGAAACAGTTGATGACCAATTGCTTTTAAGTGCTGATAGTACTGTGAGACATGGCGTTTAAATGTGGGATCATCTGGCCATTGTGTCGGGCCAAGTAAGGGATAATTTAATGCAGACCCTTGATAGTCATAATTTACATCATAAGATTCTTTTAAATCGTAGCTGTTACTCGAAAACCGTTCTTCACCTATAGGTACATAGCCACTATGGTTGACCGATTTGCCAATATAATTTTGCATTTTTAATGCGTCATCTTGGGCAAAATAGTGTTCCGCGATGTCACATAACTGTGCAAATAATGCAGGTTGAAATTGATCACCTTTGAGATAGAGAAATCCAACTTCTTTACAGGCCTGATCAAGTGCTTGAGCAACTTGCATACGCGCATCTAGATTTGGGCTATTTAAAAGGCTGATATCCACCAGTGGAAGGACATATTTATCTTGCATGGTAAAATCCTCGCGTTGGCCGTCCAACAGTGCATAAAGCCTAAGGGTCGTCCCTAAGGCTAGATCAATGAGTTACTTGTGTGTACTGACTTGGGTCATACGTGGGATTTTGGGTAAATCCTCCAGTGCTGGGTCAATTTCTTCTTCTTGTGCATGTACTAAGAAATCGACTCGCTCTCGAAGTTGCTTAAAGGCAGGGCTGGACATCAGTTCAGCGCTTCGTGGACGGGGTAAATCCACTTCAATAATTTCTTTAATTTCACCTGGATTGGCTTTAAGCGCGACGATACGATCAGCCAGTAAAATAGCCTCATCCATATCATGGGTTACAAAGATGATGGTGATATCAATGTTTTGCCATAAGTCCATCAGGTGTTTTTGCATTTTCTGACGGGTATGCGGGTCAAGCGCACCGAAAGGTTCATCCATCAGTAAAATTTTCGGTTCATTGACTAAAGCACGAGCAATCGCAACACGTTGCTTCATCCCGCCAGACAGTTGATGCGGATATTGGTTTTCATACTTCTCTAAGCCAATAATATTGATCCATTCTCGTGCAGCCGCTTCAGCTGAGGCATGACTTGCACCTTTCATCAGTGGACCAAACATCACATTTTCTTTAACCGATTTCCAAGGAAATAAGGTATAGCCTTGAAACACCATGCCTCGCTCTGGACTAGGGCCTGAAATGGGCTGTCCATCTACTAGCAATTCGCCACTGCTATAAGGGTCTAGCCCCGCAACAACACGACTAAAGGTCGATTTTCCACAACCAGATGGACCAATGACACAAATAAACTCCCGCTTATGAATTTTCAAATCGAGCTGATTTAAAATCGTGCGTGAGTTTTTACCATGCTGAAAAACTTGACTAAGTTGTTTGGCCTCTAAAATGATAGGACGTTGATAAATGTGATCAAAATACTGACGAGCATTGAACTCCGTCGCTTTTATATCTGTGGTTATCATTATTTTGCTCCCGTTTTCCATTTAAAGAGATGTTGTCCGAGCTTCATTAAAATCACATCACAGACCAAGCCAATCACGCCAATAATTAAAATCGCAGCATAGACATTGTCAAAGTTCTGGTAGCGTGCTTGCTGGGTAATAAACCAAGTGATCCCTGTGGTGGTGCCAATCAACTCAGAGACAATCAAGTAGGTCCACGCCCAGCCCAGCAAAACACGTAAATCACGGTAAATATCGGGTAACGCTGCTGGAATGACCACGTGAAACAGACTTTTTGCTTTATTCGTCCCTAGGGTATAACCCGCTTCAATCAGCCCGCGGTCCACCATACGCGTAGTATTGGCAATAATCAGAATTTGCTGAAACAGCGTCCCAATCACGATGATGGCAATTTTTGGTGCATCATTAATGCCTAATATGGCAACAGCCAATGCACCAAAGGCAGGCGCAGGTAAGTAGCGAAAGAACTCAACAAAGGGTTCAGTGAGCTTGGAAATTTTGTTGGAAAAACCACATAAAATCCCCAATGGAATACCAACGAGTGATGCAATAAAGAAAGCACTAAATACAATATTGATACTGTGCCAAAGACTTTGATGAAACCATGATGCATCGGCTTGAGTGGGTGGTGTGGTAAATGCCGTCACTAAGGCTATCGCAACTTGATGAGGTGCTGGTAAATAAATGGGATTGACCAAATTACCCTGCGGTGGCTCTGTGCCTGCATTGACGGCACTTTGTGCTTCTTCATAGAACACACTTTTGTCTACACGGCTACCGACTTGTAGAAAAGAGACGCTGCCAGATTTGGTGATTTGTACCTGAGGATGCCAAATAAAGGGCAAATAACTCACAGCACACCAAATGAGGATTGGTAGTAGAAATGATCCAAAGCCCAGCAATATTTTGCTTTGAGGACTGAGTTCTCGCGCGACATAACCCATAGTTGCTTAGCCCCGATATTACTTTTTTTATAAAACGTAATACTGCTAAGCAAAATGAATGCCACATTTGTAGTGATATTGAGTGTTCACCTGTGTGCTAATTGTTTAAATAAAAACAGCCTTTGACCTAAATATGTTTTAAAATGCGCTATCGATAGATTGACGCTCAAAAGGGGCAGCATCGCATGGCACAAAAGTCACAGCAATCTGCATTGAATGAATTGATTGCAGAACAAAAACTACTGTGTGAAGAATTTGACTCGGCTTATGTTGAAGTAAAAGGTGATGATGTCGTTGCTGTTGCTGTGCAGACTTTAAATCAAGAACCCATTGTCGGTTTACGTAAAAAGCCAGAAACTGAAGAGAATGTCGCTTGGTTCATCTATGGTGGTGAATTGGGTGAAGGCCAAGACTTTTTTACAACCATGACTATACGTGAATTACAAGATATCTTGCCTGATGTACTTCCATATTTGGCTTTAAGTGAAGGTTATCGTTTTATGATTGATGGCGATGACTATGAAGACGTATGGAAAGAAGGCGATGAGTCTTAATACATGAAAAAACAAACATGGACGTTGCTTAGCCTTTCGTTATTTTTATCATCGTTTCTATCAACCCTGAGCTATGCAGAAACAACGAAGCTAACTCAGGCGCAGTATGATCAGAAGATGGCAGAATATACAGCAACTGTGAATTCAACCAAAACTGTTCTAGATGCAAAAGATAATCCAGCGACAGCAACAGAAATGAAAACCGCATTTTGTCAGCGTATGGATGCATATCATCAAATTGCTGCGCTATCTAAAGCCAATATTGAGTTAAGTACCGCTTCAGTGATGCTGATGGTGGCCAACCGTTATCTTGATCAGCAAGAAAAAAGCCTGACCGATGCAGGGATGAATGAAAGTGCCTTCTGCCCAACGGCTAAAGCTTTAAAAGTTGAAGATACGAAACGATTAAAAAGTAAAGTAACCGAATAAGACAGCATGAAATTAGTGTAGATATTAAGATCTAATTTATTGTTTCAGGATGCTGTATAAATAGACAATGTCCTCGATTGTGTTAAGATAAATAAAAATCCACCATCGTTTGAGTAGGAGTTGGTGTATGGCAGCTTATACCGACATTAAAGTAGGCAAATATGAGGATGATATGATTCCTAAACTTGCCATTCATGCTTTTCATGATGCTTTTCAAAAAGCAATCACTCGTTCTTCTGTGGTTTATGCAAAAGCTGAACAGTTGGTTGAACGAGATATTCATGGCAATGAAACTGTTTTACAAGACTTAAGTAGTGCTTATGTCGATGTAGGCGTTTTACCGACATTGACACGTAAAAAGAAACACGCAACCGTATAGATTGATATGCCACCTCGACAACCTAGAATAAGAATGTTTGCAGGACCGAATGGTTCTGGTAAAAGCACTGTTAAAGATTACCTCTTGCCCCAACATATTGGGGCATATTTAAATGCAGATGAACTGGAACAAAACTTAAGACAGAGTCAACGCCTTGATTTATTGCATTATCATCCTTCCTTAAAAGCTTCAGAGTTGGTCACATTTTTAAAAAGTAAGAAACGTCCTCAGGCGGGACAGTTCGTGGCCTTACTTGCGCATGAACCGATGGTACTAGATGAATGGAAGGTCGAGTTTAAAACTAATGAAATCGACTCTTATCTCTGTGCACGTATTATTGACTATATCCGGCTTGAGTTTCTGCGCTTAAAAGTCAGTTTTACTTTTGAGACGGTAATGTCACATATCTCTAAAGTTGAATTTCTCCGAGAAGCGAAACGTCAGGGTTATAAAACCTATCTATATTATGTTTCAACAGTCGATCCACAAATCAATATTGCTCGGGTCAAGTATCGTGTCAGTGTAGGTGGGCATCCTGTCCCTGAGCAGAAAATTATCGAGCGTTATTACCGCAGTATGGACCTGCTCATGCAAGCCATAGAGTGCTGCGATCGCGCTTACTTGTTTGATAACTCTTCTGACGGTATACAAGCGTCTTTTCTTGCAGAAATAGAAGCAGCTGAAACCTTAAAAATGAATGCCGCCGTGTCTAAGCTCCCAAGATGGTTTGCAGAACGCGTACTATCAGAATTTCAATAAACTGTTTATAAAATGATCTGGTTATTTCATCACTTTTCATGTGTCTACCTACATGAAAATATATTCAAACGCCGTGAATGTGTTTTATAAACCCAGAATAATGATCATGATGTAGAGATGTCCCCCTAACTCTATTCAGTTTCTTTAAATGAAAACTATAATGAAATAAAACGAGATAAGTTAAGTATTTCTAATCTAAAAAAGAGCTGAATACAAAATCCCTCGGGGATATATTCAAGCTTTTTACGTTATTGTGAAGAATAACTATGTAAAAGAAATACTTTAAGGTGTTATCTAAAAGACTAAAAGCTTCGAGAACGAACAGGTAGTGCCCATTCAAATATCTAAACCCAGATGAAAGGGCCTCGTAAACAGTGGTCATAGACATAGCAAGCACTTTTAGGCACAAAGTACGCTTGATTATTTTTTAATTATATATATTATAAAAACATATATTGTTTTAAGGGGGATTGCCAATGTATGATTTTGTGTGGTCTTTTATAGGTGGAATATTACTTGGCATCTCTGCCGTTGGATATTTATATACCAATGGACGGATTGCAGGAATCAGTGGTCTGGTCTCTCAAGTTTTAAATTTAAAAGGGATCATAAATACGCCTGCACTATGGTTTTTATTGGGCTTGTTCATTGTTCCATTTATATGTGCCGCTTTTGTTCAGCCAGAGATCCATATTGAGGCTACACCTTTCATGTTAATTATTGCGGGCGTATTGGTAGGCTTTGGAACTCGCTTAGGCTCTGGTTGTACCAGCGGGCATGGTATTTGTGGTATCAGTCGCTTATCCAAACGTTCAATCATCGCTACAATCAGTTTTATGTTCGCAGGCTTTATTACTGTGTATGTTGTTCGTCATATGCTTGGAGCAATCTAAAATGAGAAATGTTTGGGCGTTCATTTGGGGTGGATTATTTTCAATTGGTCTCATGCTTTCAGGAATGTCGAATCCTGCGAAGGTGATTGGCTTTTTAGATATTTTTGGGCAGTGGGATGCCAGTTTGGCTTTTGTGATGATGGGTGCGATTGCAGTTGCATTTATTCCTTTTCAAAAAGCTGTACGTCAGCCACATCCACAAACCTTTTATGGTGAAGCCATACAACTTCCTAAAAATACGAAAATCGACAGAAAACTGATCTTGGGAAGTCTGCTATTTGGTATAGGCTGGGGAATTGCGGGAATTTGTCCTGCGCCGAGTTTTACTTTGATTGGACTGGGTTATTATCAAGCGATCTATTTTATAATTGCGATGTTCGTTGGTGTGCTACTACATCGTAAAGTGATGGAGAAAATGCCATGAAGCAAACCGCGCAAGTAAAAGCATTTTTTGATACACAGACCAATACGTTTAGTTATGTGGTGAGTGATCCAGACACTCAGCGCTGCGCCGTGATTGATAGTGTGTTGGACTATGATGCAGCATCGGCAACGACTAAAACAGAGCAGGCCGATTTAATCATTACTTATATTCAAGAAAATAGCCTAAGCATAGATTGGATTTTAGAAACACATGTTCATGCAGATCATTTAAGTGCTGCACAGTACTTAAAGCAAAAACTAGGCGGAAAAATTGCGATTAGTCATAAGATTGAGATCGTACAACAAACTTTTGGTGAGATTTATCATTTAGATATTAAAAATTTAAATGCTATGCAGTCATTTGATTATCTTTATGCAGATCACGAGACATTTTTGATAGGCAACATAGAAGCTTATAATATTCCGACACCTGGGCATACGCCCGCGTGTCTCAGTTATGTCATTGGTGATGCTGTTTTTGTGGGGGACACTTTGTTTATGCCTGACTATGGAACGGCACGTTGTGATTTCCCAAAGGGGAGTGCGGCGGCTTTATTTGACTCGGTGAAGACTTTGTACACATTGCCAGATCAAATGCGGATGTTCTTATGCCATGACTATTTACCCGAAAGTCGTGATCAATACCAATATGAAACATCGGTTTATTCGCAAAAGCATAAAAACATTCATATCAATACTACAACGGGAAAAGTTGATTTTGTCGAAATGCGAAACCGCCGTGATGCAACGTTAAGTATGCCGAAATTGATATTGCCAGCGATTCAAATCAATATGTTTGCAGGTAAATTTCCTAAACCAGAAGACAATGGTGTTTCTTACTTAAAAATTCCGCTGAATTATTTTTAAAAATAGAAAGACTTAAAGCTTTGAGTACTTATTCACTTGCTCAAAATTTGGTTAAAAAATCAAATCTATATTACGGACAGACATTTACCTCATGGTTTTAAATTTAGCCTAAGCAAAAATATCCCACTCAAAATAGCCTAAGCAAAATTGAACTTAATCTAAAAAGTCATTTGATTTATTTCCATTAAAAATTCAATATCTATAGCAATCAAATAAAGTAAGTTTCATATGATCCTTAATCATCAATTTCATCAAAATGAGCAGTCAGCTGCAAAAACAATGGTCTTTGTTCACGGTTTATTTGGCAGTTTAAGTAATTTAGGGATGTTGGCTCGGGAGTTTTATTCAAGCCACCATGTATTACAGATAGATGTACGTAATCATGGACTATCTGCACACTCAAATGTGATGAATTATGAGGCAATGGCAGCCGATCTAATTGAAACTTTAGATGAACTCAATATCGAGCAGTTTTCTTTGGTCGGGCATTCTATGGGTGGAAAGCTGGTGATGAAAGTGACAGAGCTCGCAGGCGATCGACTAGATCAATTGGTGGTATTGGATATTACGCCTATTGCTTATAAAGAAAATCATCATGAGCAGATTTTTAAAGCGCTCTTTACAGTACAAAAAGCAGATATTGAAACACGTCAACAAGCCATAGAAATCATGCGTGAATATCTCACAGAAGAAATGGTGATTCAGTTTCTCTTGAAATCTTTTAGTAAAGGGAAGTGGTTGTTTAATGTAGACGCACTGTATCAGAACTATGCCCAAATTCTGTCATGGGAAAATATAGAAACATGGCATAAGCCTGCATTATTTATACGTGGTGGAAACTCACCATATGTAGAAAAGCCAGAATATATAGAAGCTATCCAATCGCAGTTTTCTCAAGCCCAGATTCAAACGGTTGCAAATGCAGGACACTGGTTACATGCAGAGAAAACTGCTCAAGTTTTGCAAATCATCACTCAATATTTGAGTCAGCCTTCAACCTGATTAACTCAAATTCGCAGCTGAAAGTTGTCCTTCAGAGGTCAGCTTTTCAGCCATTTCCGCAGTTTTCTTTAAATTCGGCATTCGATATTCAGTATGGCCATAGTCTTGGATCGACTTCCAACGCCCGCCCCAAGTTAAACCTACAGATTCTGCAACTTCACCATAGAGCTGATAGCCACGCATCGCCCATGGGTCTCGTTCAGAAATAACGACTTTTCCATCTCGCTTAAATGCGACATCCGCCGCCAAGCCAAATTGGTGGTAACTTTGGTAACCACGCGCCAAAGTCGTATTTTTATTGTTGGCTAAAGAATTCTGACGCTGCGGGCTACGATAGCCTTCCAGTAAAACGAGTTCATATCCATGCTGCTCACGCATTATTTTAAATACCATCAGTAGACGTTGTTTATAGCGTGGGTTCATTTTGTGCCACTTACGGTCAGCCGTTGCTAAATTGTCATGTGAATGGGTTGAATGTACATCCTGAATACTCGGATCGTAACTCGAAGCGCTGGCTTGAATAGAATTATTATTAAGATCCACTTGCTCAAGCATACTTGCTTCAACTATGGCCGCAGCAACTAAGGCTTCTTCGATCTCTGGTGGCGGAGACAAAATTTGTCCATCAAGTAGGGCATAAATTTGTGGATCCGATTGTCTTAAATAATCCGCTTCGATTTTAGTGGGCGTGACGGGGCTGGTAAAAGCAAACATTAAGATGCTAGCAAATAAAAATAGACCCGCAACCAATATCCACCACTGTTGAATATGCCAATGCGATTGCAATTGCTCGGGCGCAGCAGCATGATTTATATGCTGTGCAAAATGACGAGCGGATTGAAATCTTTTTTTTCCTTGAGGAATTAACCAGACAAAAAAGCCAGCAAATTTTGCTCTGAGTTCGTAGGACAGTGCCAAACTTAGTCCTATCGCTAGGATTAGAAAAATCGAAAAAAGTGCATAAATCATAGTCTGATAGTAGCTGGCATTTGGGCCTCGACGGTACGAGTTGTAATCTTGGTTTGTACACTACCAGTGGGAGATTCTTCCACTTTTTCCACCGGCTGTTCTGCTTTGGTTACTTTGCCGTGATTTTTATCTTTCGGTGCGGCCGAACTTTGCGCTGACGAGTTTTGTTTCTTATTTTCTTTTGGTAAGGGTTGCGGACTAGCGCTCTTCATCGATGGTGCAGCAACTGTTTCAGCTGGACGAAGAAAAGCCTTGCTTAATTCATCTTCTCTAGGTTGAGGAAAATCAGAAGGCGGTTCAGTCACATTTGAAGGTTGAACACTTTTAGAAGGGATGGCTTTAGTCGCTTCAAAAATAGCTTCTGGTTCCCGCGTCGGGGCTTCATTATCGACTGAGGGTTCAGTGACATCGACGATAGAACTTTGACTAACCTGTATTGAATCATTTTTTTGTTGTGTAAAAAAATAAGTAAAACCAAGAGTGGCCATCAATACGACACCACCTAAAAAACCACCAAGCGCATAGAGCATAGGTGAAATATTTTTCTTTTTTGTAGACGTCAAAATTTTGACTGAAGTCCGTTTTTCATGAGCCATGGAGTTAGTTCTTAGGGTAAATGAATAGTGATATGTGCCTGTTCTGTTGGCGTAGAAATGACATTTTCATATGTGGCCAAAGAATTCGTACTTTGCTTAGATAACATATAGCGCAAGCCTGCAAAGGATAAGAGCGCGAATACGATTAGAAAAAGTAAAATCCAGTAAAAAGGAAGCTCACGGTGAATCATGTGCTTAATTTGATCGGGTAGTGATGCAAAAGGAGAAAAGGCTGCCTTTTTCCCTTTCAAATAGTCAATTTCATCGCCTACACGTGCGACCAAATGGTTTAAATTTTCTATAGATTCAATACGATATCTACCATGAAAACCTAATAGCATGCAGTAATGATAAACTTCAAGTGCGGCCAATCGACTATTTCCTTTACGGCGTAGCTCTTCTAAAATTTCAAAAAAACGATAACCCGCAAGTTGCGAGCCAAATAAACTAAGCTGTAAAGGACTGATTAACCAACTATTTTGTAGCTCGAAAAATTGTGCATCTTGCTGAGTCACAATGGTTTCATCTAATAATGCACAGTAAGCATATTTAGCATCTTGAATGTCATCTGATGAAAATTGTAATTTTCGGGCTTGGTTTTCAAAACGGTTGAGTAGGGCAATGATTTTTTCGCGAAATTCAGTCGAACTACTCGGTATATATTTGTTTTTTAATAAAAATACAATATAAAAACCATCATGGAGTAAGTCGACCAAGTTGGTTGTGCTGCTGACTTTGGCGGTCATGGGCTGAGAAATTGAACCAGTTCCAATTTGTCCATCATCAAAAAGTGAAGGGGCATTATTCATGATTCATTTCCTTAGCCATTCATCACAGCAATCAATTCAACAGCAATATCTTGGAAACCTGCCGGAATATAAATACAAATCGACTCGGCATCCAACATGCGTTGGTATAAGTCATTATTTGGTTCAATTTCAAAGTAACTCACACCAGATCGCACTGGAATAGCGGTTGGAACCTGCATTAAATGATGCAAAGGAACTGCAGGAAGTGCGGCGATGACGCGTTGTTCAACATCTACGGTATTGCCCACTTTAAATCGTAACGGAACCAATTGAATCAATTCGTGGCTTTGCATCATGCTGCTAGAAACAGCCAAGTAAAGTCTTGAATCTCGGGTGATTTTATCTGACTCTAAACTACCCAACCAATAGGATGGTCGTGTTTCTTTCAGTTGGATACTGATGTAGCGGTTTGAAATAATCGTATCTAATAACTCACGTAGAATGACATCGAGCTGACTAAAACTTTCTTGTAAATTATGATGTTGATAGCGAGGTAAATGATCAACCTCATGAGCCGTTGAAAAGGTCAGCAATGAGCCTGTTAAACGTAATAATTCAAAAAACAGTCGCTCTGGATGGATATGCGGGTATTGCAATAAATGATTCAACGTCGCGTGTGCTGTGTTGAGTGCATTGACCAACCAAAATGACACAATGTCGCCAGAGCGAAATTCAATCAGCTTTTGCTCATTTTCTCGATTATTGCTTTGAATGGTTTTAATTTTCGCTTTGATGACATTTAAACTGCGTTTCAAACTCGAAATAAGATTTTCAGAAGATTCGATATGCAAAATAGGCGGAATAAAATGACGATCAAATTCAAATTGGCCTGAGCTTTGACGTTTAATTTTCGCTAAAGATAAATACAAAAAGCCATCAAGTTCTTGATTCGGTTCCGCGTTGACGTCTAACAAGCGAAACTCTGCACGGCGACGCAATAAGGTGATATCTGCCGCAGTTGCATCTGTAAATAAATCGTGAGTTGAGGTTAGATAAGAGTGATAGCGACCGAACTGTGCACTATTTTCAGCGCTCACATTTTTCTTATTGGCTTGTACAATCGGCAAGGCTAAATAAACTAGGATTTCGCCACGTAAGTTCAGTTCATCTAATAGCACTGGCTCTGGCAGTAAATCACGTGTCGGCGCTTGATAAATTTCGCCATCTTGCCAAATCATACTAATACTTTCGAGTGCCAAGATATGTGTGTGTAACTGGGTTTCATCAAATTGAATATTTTGAATGCCGTAGGCAAATGGAATCGTGGAACGAATGGTATGATTCAGACGTTGTTCATGATACGCATCTTGTAATTGAAAATGTTGAGGACGTAAAAATAGACCTTCACCCCAAAGTATTTTTTCTGCTTTAAACATTTAGATTACCAATCATTTGATTCATTTGCTTGTTGCACGCCCAGTAGTTCTTGGACGTTATGCAGTGGATTTTCGTTTTTAATGACCTGATTTAACCACTCATGTAGGGGCATCTGACTCCACTTGATGGTTTTCTGTAACATATAACTTACCGGACTATGTGGTTCATTAGCTTGGAAATAATCAGAAATTTCTTGTAATACCCGCATGGCTTGTTCACGGTTTGCCAAGTGATTTTGCGGTTGAACCTGAAAGCCTTTGGATGGATGGACGGTGTTCATGTCAATCTCTTGTTCTTTGTGCTGGGTAAATGAAAGTGCCTGTGTGGTTATTGTTGCGGCAGCAAAAGACTCAGGCGTTTGTGTCGCCATTACAGGCTGAGTAAAAACATCGGTTTTGTAGAGCTTTTTTAAACTGGTGTGGATGTTTTCAAGCTGAGTATCAATCGCAGCAAAGCTTGGTGCGTCTAAGCCCATCAAGGTATCTAGTACACTTTTCAAAATTGACCATTCAGCCAGAATCGCCGAAAAATGTTGATAGTTCTGATATTGAAATGATTTTGATGTGTTGAACAAACTTTGCTCAAATTGTTCTAAAATCTGAGAGCTATTGGCATCATCCGTATAACTTTCGACTTGTTTCAACAAATGGTTTTTTTGTCTCAGTAAGGCTTCATAATCACTGAGTGAAAATGCAGGAACATTCACGATAGCGACTTGTTTAATCAGTGGAATCAAATGATTAATTGAACCTTGTAATAAACCTAGACGTTGATCTAAATCTTCGTCTTCAATTTCTGGATGAAGTTGTGTCCAATACTCATTTAGCGTTCGATGCATAAGCTCTAAGGCTTTTGCGGTGCCTTCGAATCCGTATAAATTTGACCACGCTTCAAGTAACCAGCCCAATAAGCGTAAATCTTTTGATTTTCCCGTGAGAAGGTCGATTGATTTTTGTTCAACGAACTGCCAGTCTGCTTGCTTCGGTTCAGCGACCCAGTCGCCTTGATCGAGTAGTGGATCATCCTGAGTTTTTGCAATTTTGATAGCGTGGAATTCATTGGAAAAAGACAAGTCTTGTCCACATGGTTGATCGCTTGAGATAGGAGACAATAAAGGCTCGATTTCTAAGCTCATAATTTTACACTCTATATATTTTATTAAACTTGATTCGCTTTATTTTTAGCAGGATGTCGTTTCTTTTTAGCCGTGGTTTTTTCAACAGGGTCTAAAATATAAGTAATTTCATCATCTTTGACATCAATCTGAATAACTTTAGGCAAATGATCTGCTGCTAAAGCCATCAATATTTCTGTGGCTAAAGCAGGTAATATGCTGGCATTTAAAATGTGATCAACATTTCGGGCACCGCTATCGACTTCTGTACAGCGACTTAATAACAGTTCTACCAGTTCCTCTGAATATTGAACTTTGGTTTGGTACTGTTTCTCAAGGCGAGAGGTTATTTTTTTGATTTTATGATGGATAATTTGAATCAGTAAATCATCATGCAGTGGGAAATAGGGAACGATACGTATGCGCCCTAAAAAAGCAGGTTTAAATTGTTTATATAAACTTGGTTTTAACTGCTCAGCTAAGCTTTCCGCGGTTGGCCATGTCTCAGTCGGTTGATTCAAACATGCCTGCATAATGGCATTCGAACCCACATTAGAGGTCAAAATAATGGTGGTATTTTTAAAGTCGATGATTCGACCTTCACCATCTTCAAGCGTACCTTTGTCAAAAACTTGATAAAAGAGTTCTTGAACATCGTTGTGCGCTTTTTCAATTTCATCCAGTAAAACCACACTATAAGGATTGCGGCGAACTGCTTCAGTCAACACACCACCTTGACCATATCCCACATATCCAGGCGGAGCGCCTTTTAAAGAAGAAACGGTATGTGCTTCTTGGTATTCAGACATATTAATGGTGATCAAGTGGGATTCTCCACCGTAAAGCTCACTCGCCAGCGCAAGTGCAGTTTCAGTTTTACCGACCCCACTTGGCCCCACCAACATGAACACACCTTGCGGTTTATTGGGATCATCCAATTTTGCTTTAGATGTTTTAATTCCCTGAACCAGTTGATGTAGAGCAGAGTCTTGCCCCATAACACGCTCGGCCAGTTTGCTTTCTAGGCTGAGAATTTGTTTTATTTCATCGTTCACCATATTGCCCACAGGAATACCGGTCCAGTCTGAAATAATTTCATTAATGATTTGTGCATTAACGCGCTCATACACTAAGGGATTCTGGCCTTGTACATTGCTTAATTCTTCACGAAGCAAAGCAATCTCTTTTTGATCGTTGTTATCAGTTGTATCTTGTTGGCGTTGTTTTATCTGTTCAACAAGCGCTCTTTCTTTTTGCCATTGCGTTTGAGTGTGTTCAATTTCACACTCAAGCTGCGCTAGTTTTTGTTTCAAATCGTGCAAGCGCTCATGATGAATCGGTAAATTTTTATGTTCATTTTCTAAAATTTCATATTCAAGTTTGAGATTATGTTGTTGAGCAAGTATCTGATCTAACTTCACAGGTTGTGCATTCTGAGTGAGTGCTACACGCGCTGCGGCTGTATCGAGTACGCTAATGGCTTTATCTGGGAGTTGGCGACCACTAATATAACGATGCGAAGAGTGTACGGCTGTGATGATGGCTTCATCATCAATATTTAAATTAAAATGATTGGCCATGACTGGTAGCATGGCACGTAACATATCGATGGCGACATCTTCGGTTGGTTCTTCAACTTTAACGACTTGGAAACGTCGACTGAGCGCCGCATCTTTTTCAAAATATTGTTTATATTCAGCCCACGTAGTTGCTGCAATGGTACGTAACTCACCACGAGCCAGTGCAGGTTTTAATAGATTGGCAGCATCATTTTGGCCTGCTTGACCTCCTGCACCAATTAAAGTGTGAGCTTCATCAATAAATAAAATTATAGGATGAGTGGCAGACTGAACCTCTTGAATCACTTGTTTCAAGCGATTTTCAAATTCACCTTTTACACTGGCACCTGCTTGTAATAGCCCCATATCAAGCGTATGCAGTTGGACATTCTTTAAAGTATCAGGCACCTGATTGTTCACTATTTTTAATGCCAACCCTTCAACGACAGCTGTTTTTCCTACACCAGGTTCGCCAGTTAAGATGGGGTTGTTTTGGCGTCGACGCATCAGAATATCGAGCATTAAACGTATTTCAAACTCACGACCGATAACAGGGTCGATAAGACCATTTTGTGCCTTTTGGGTCAGGTTAATCGTATATTGATCAAGTGCTGGAGTTTTGTTTTTAACCAGATGTTGCGCAGGTTCACTGCTTTCGATTGGCACGGGTTCCTGTAAAACGTCTTGTTCGATACTGTTTGAGCAAAGGTCTAAAAATTTATGTTTCATTGTATCGATTGGGAACAATTCAAATTGGCTCGAAGCGCGTAATGCCATTTGATGCAAATCTGGTGCTGTTAAAAGTGCTACCAAGATATGACCCGTTCGAATGACAGGATTTTGTTCGGCTGAAGCAAGTAACCACGCTTGCTCTAATAAACGAATAATGGATTGAGCAAATATAGGGGTGCGGGTATTTCCTTTAGGCAATTGGGAAAGACTGAGTTGTAAATCCTTAACTAAAAAATCATGGGAAATTTTATATTTTTCAACTAATAAGTGGAGATCATTTGGTTCTGATTGTTCTAATAATTCAAGAAAAAAATGCTCAATTTCGATTTCATAATTTTGTTGATTAATACAACTATTTGCAGACTTCTCTAGAGCAACACGTGCATGATTAGATAGCTTCTTAATTAATATTTTAAGGTTATTCATATGTAACTCAGTCATGCTTTATAGCAAAGTTTTTACAAGACAAATATGCCAATGGCTATCCGTGTTTTTAGTGTAAATATAAAATTATTTATAAATTAGCATTTTACAAGTCATTATAAATGCTATTTTGCGGGTATTTTATATATATGCCATCAGAATACACAAATGAAATTTAGATAAAAAAGAAGATATATTACAAAAAACAAACATGGTTACTTTTGAGTAACATTTCTTTCCTTGACTTTAGGTGCCATATTTTTGTTAAATCCAAGCGCATTATATAACCAGAAATATTTACCTAGGATGCGTATATTTTAAATCGAAGTTACTGATAATAATTTTAATTTTTTATTCATAAAGATTTGAGGCAAGTTTTGAAAAAATATTATTTAATTTTACCTACATTCGTTTTATTAACGGTGACACCATTTACTTTTGCAGCGGCAGAAGAGGGTATTAGTTTAAAAAATAAGTGTATTAAAGATTACCCATTAGTAAATGGTGAGACTGATCACAATTTACTAAGTTTATATGCACAAATTTGTGATAGTAAAAATAAAAAAAATGATGAGCTAAAAAATAAATTATTGGTTCAAGCTGCAAGCCGCTATCAAGAACTTGGGAAAAGTTATAAAGCACTTCAACTGGTTGAAGAGTTAAATGCGCGAAATATTAATCATACATCATTAACTGATACTCGGTTTTTAGCTGGTGTTTCAATTGCAAATACGGCGTTAAACCATATGCGCCAAGAAGAAATGCGCTATTTATCTGCAGACTTAACTTATCCGCCTGCCAAAGATTTGTCTAATCTCGTTCGAAACTCTTTGCCTGCTCCAGATACGAGTGATGCAAAGGCTGTGGTAATCAAAACACCAAAAAAAACCACGCGTAAAATCGCAAGTTCAACCAAACAAACCACAAAGAAAACAACAGCTCAGGTGGCAAAACCCAAAAAAGTTGAGAAAGTACAATCAACTGAAGTGGCGAGCAAACCGAATACAAATCCCTTCAATTCACTTTAAAAAATTTCATTTTTGAAATAATAAAAAATAGGATTTTCATATGGCTAAACGTGAAAGCGTCCAAAAAAAGTTACAGCGTATTCGACCACCTCGGGTGCAACTGACTTATGATGTTGAAGTCGGCGATGCTAAAGAAATCAAGGAATTACCATTTGTTGTTGGTGTTTTAGGTGATTTCTCGGCGGCATCTGAAATAGAAAAAACCAAGCTAAAAGACAAAAAATTTATTAATGTTGATCTAGAAAACATTGATGAAGTCATGGAGTCTTTAGCGCCACGTGCAGCCTATCAAGTTGAAAATACATTGACTGAAGATGGTGGGCGTATGTCTGTTGATTTGACTTTTAAGTCGATGGAAGATTTTCGTCCTGAAAATGTGGTTCAGCAAGTGGATCCTTTGAGAAAATTGGTGGAGGCTCGTGAACGTTTAACTGATTTGCGCAACAAAATTTCGAATAATGAGCGCTTAGAAGATCTACTTGATCAAGTTCTGCAAAATACAGATCAAGTGCGCAAAATGAGTGTGGAGGCTGAAAATGAATAATTCCCAATCCGCTGCAGTTGTCCAAGATACTACTGAAGAGTTTACGCTATTAGATTCAATTGTTGAGCGCAGTCGAATTGCTCGAAATGAAGAAGAGCATGATCGAGCGAAAAGCTTAATTGGTGAGCTCGCTAAAGAAGTGATGGCGGGGACGATTACTGTTTCAGAAAATATGACTTTATCGATTGATAAACGTATTGCTGAAATCGATGCGCTCATTTCGACGCAGCTCAGTAAAATTATCCATGATGAGCAGTTTCAAAAAATTGAATCTACATGGCGCGGTTTATATTACTTTTGCCAAGAAACACCCTCTAATCCACTGATTAAGATTCGTATGTTAAATACAACGAAGAAAGAATTAATCAAGGATTTTCAAGGCGCAACGGACTTTGATCAAAGTACATTGTTTAAAAAGATCTATGAAGAAGAATATGGCTCATTTGGTGGTGCGCCATATGCCACATTAATTGGCGATTTCGAGTTTGATCGCACACCTTCAGATATGTATTTGCTGGAACAAATTTCACATGTTGCTGCAGCTGCACATGCACCCTTTATTTCTGCAGCAGATGCCAATATCCTTGGGTTGGAATCCTTTACGGATATTGACCGTCCGCGTGAAGTATCTAAAATTTTTGAAACTGCTGAATATGTCCAGTGGCGTTCTTTCCGAGAAAGTGATGATGCACGCTATGTTGCATTAACCATGCCGCGTGTATTGGGCCGCCTGCCTTATCACCCTAAGGAAGGTACAGCAACCGAAGGCTTTAATTTTGTCGAAGAAGTCTCCGGGCAAAATCATGATGAATATTTATGGATGAACGCTGCCTATGCTTTTGGCACGCGTTTAACCAATGCTTTTGATATGCACGGTTGGTGTGCTGCCATTCGTGGTGTTGAAGGCGGTGGCTTAGTTGAAGGGTTACCTGTTCATACCTTTAAAACCAGTGATGGTGAAGTGGTCTTTAAATGTCCAACTGAAATTGCCATCACCGACCGTCGTGAAAAAGAACTCAGTGATCTTGGCTTTATTCCTTTAGTACATTGTAAAAACACGGATTATGCAGCATTTTTTGGTGCGCAATCGACGCAGAAACCTAAAAAGTATAATAGCGATTCTGCTAATGCAAACTCGGCTTTATCTAGCCAAATTCAGTACATTATGGCCGTTTCACGTATTGCACATTATTTAAAAGCCATGATGCGAGACAAAGTCGGAAGCTTCGCTTCGGCTGGAAACATTGAAACATTTTTAAATGAGTGGTTGGCTCAATATATTTTGCTTGATGACGGGGCTTCACAAGAGGCGAAAGCGCAATATCCGCTGCGTGAAGCATCTGTCAAAGTTGTAGAGAACCCAGCACAACCGGGGCACTACAAATCTGTGGTTTTCTTAAGACCACATTTCCAGTTGGATGAGTTGTCAGTATCACTGCGACTTGTTACTGAGTTACCTCAGTCCTCAAACTAATTTGAGTGCCAACACATAATAACTTTAGAATAGGAAAAGATTACAAATGAAAGACATATACGTACAGTTCAGAGGTAAATATAAGGTCGATGGCGAGTCACGTGATACAGAGCACCAAGGCTGGTTAGAGGTGAACTCTTGGTCACACAATATTCGTCAGCCAAAGTCTGCAACATCATCAAGTGTTGGTGGTCATACGGCGGAACGTGTTGAACATTCAGATATGTTGTTTGTTAAAGATTTGGATGCAACCAGTCCAAAACTTTGGGAAGCATGTTCAGCCGGTTATACCTTTGATGAAGTACAAATTGATTTTTATCGCGCAAATGGCGATAAGCGCATCAAATATCTACAAATTAAACTGAAGCATGTTTTAGTTTCAAGTGTTACACCAACAGTCAGTGAGGAAGGTGTTCCGCTTGAAGGATTTGGTTTGAAATATGCTGCTGTGGAATGGACGTATAATCAGCAAGATATTAATGGCACACAAAAAGGTGCTGTGACCAAGAAATGGTCTCTATCAAACAATACTGCATCATACGCTGCATAAAAATAACTGAAAAAATAAAGGCTAACCAACGTTGGCCTTTATTTATGCGAGATGATTTTAAGCAACATGAATCTAGATCAGCTTTATCCCTATGGGTTTAGAAAAACGCTATTTGACCGATTACTACCGACCACTGAACAGGACCGATTGGGGATGTCTCTTCAGGAGCTACGTGAATCCGTCGCGACCGACTTAGAAGATTTATTGAACAGTCGTATGGCCAATTTTAATGATTCTATTGATGCTTTTCCGCTGGTAAAAAAGTCGATTGTTCAGTTTGGAATCATTGATTTTGTTGGATTATCGACTGCGAATCCGACCGATCGCGATAAAATTTGCCAGTCGATTGCAGCGTCTATTACAGCGCATGAGCCGAGACTAAAACAAATCAAAGTCGAAATGTTGCTTGATGGACAGAATATGGGGGCTTTGTGTTTGAGTATTCAAGCCTATTTAAATATTCATCCTTTATATGAACCCGTGATTTTTGATGCTTTGCTCAAACCGACAACACAACAATATGTTATTTCTGCAAGAGCTTAATGGGGCTAATTTGTGATTGAAGAATTATTACCGTACTACGAAAAACAATTACAAGAATTTGGGCAGCAGTCCCGTGAGTTTTCACAAAAATATCCAAAAATCGCTCAGCGTTTATCCTTAAACCAAGAGCAAGTAGATGATCCACATATTGAACGCTTAATTCAGTCCTTTTCTTTAATTGCAGCAAGAATCGATAAGAAACTGGCGGACAGTTACGACATCTTTACCCGGTCTTTGTTTGAGGTGATGTTCCCTCAATACCTCAAACCATTTCCTGCATGTACTGTGGTCAGTTTTGAAGACCTAAATAAGTGTAAACAATTAACTGAAGCTCATCTTATTCCTAAAAATACCGCAATAAAATCACGAAGTTTTAAAGGTGTACAGTGTGAATTTAGCATCACACAAGAGCTAAAGTTATTACCCATTGAGCTGAGTCACCTCAATTTTAAAACCAATCCTAGTGCGCATATGCATTTAAATCAAAATGCAACACTAAGCTTGGGGTTTAATATTTTTAATCAGACGCATCGAATTTTAGAAAAAGAAAATTTGCCTATTTATCTGGATGCGATATCCAATTTTCCACTACAAGTTTTGGATGCGGTGTTCCAGTCGAGTACAGGCTTTTCATTAAAGTTTGGTCATCGCGTCATCGACATCCCAAATCCGTTTAGTATCATGGGTTTTGCTGAAACTGAAAGTCTGTTGCCCTTGGATCAACATACACATCATGCATATCGACTGTTGATGGAATATTTCTGTTTTTCTGAAAAATTTAACTTTCTTAATATGAACTTAGAGTTTTTAAAACATCTAGAAAAAGAGCAAAATCAGTTTGAAATTTTGATTCATCTTAAACTGAATTTAAATGATCAGGTGAATATTCGAAATTATTCTGAGTTGAATGTCGCAAACTTTAAATTATATGTGGTACCAGTTATCAATTTATTTAAAAAACAGGCTGAACCTCAAAAAATTAATCATCAACAACTCGAATATCCTTTAATTACCGATGCTCATCATCCTGAGTTTTATCAAACTTATTCGATTACCAAAATGCAAATGATTCGTGAAAAGTCGAATAAAGATCAAACTACTTTTGACATTTATCCATTCTTTGCGATGAGTCATTATCAAAAGGATGAGACTCAGTTTTTTTATAGTTTGAATTCGGCACAGCTACAAAATAAATATGTTGAAACAGGTTATAGTATTATTTCAAAACATTTATCGCCTGAAACAACCAAATCTGATTTTATCAGTACGCAATTATTATGCTCCAATCGTGATTTACCCCATGAGGCATTGAGCCAAGCCAACAATATATTAAATTTGAATGACAGTAGTCTGGCACGGCGAGCTGTGGTTTTAAAAAGACCGAATAAACCCTATTACTTTGAACAAAATAAAAAAGAGCAATGGCGGATCATTTCGCATTTATCATTAAATACTTTATCTCTCACTAAGGGGGATGCTTTAAGTCATATTCAAGAACTACTTGAACTCTACAATCTGCCTCAGCTTAAAGAAAACCACCTTATTATTAATGCGATTCAGTCGGTTAATTTTGAATTAAAGCAAAAGATGGTGGATGCAAAACCATTCCCACTTTTTATACGAGGGTTGAAAGTAAATCTAGGGATTGATTCGAAAGTGTTCAGAGGACATAGCCTGTATATTTTTAGTCAGTTGCTGTCACATGTTTTTAATCTAAAAGTTCAGATGAACAGTTTTGTCGATGTTGTTATTTCAGATGCTCAATCTCAACAGGAGTTATACCAATGCGTGCAGAACGTTGGTGGCAAGACACTTCTATAGTTGACGTACTGGTTGAACAACCGAACGCTTTTGAGTTTATTCAGGCCACGCGATTACTACGTCATGCGGAAGCTCCCCATGCTCAAAAAGAAGGGGATTGGGCAAAGCAATTTAAGTTTCATAGTTCACTGAATCTCAATTTTCCGAATGCAGAAATTGAGAGTTTGACCCTTGACGAAGAAAAAATTCACTTAACCAACTTAATGATTGGTTTGACTGGGATTCAGGGCACCTTACCGTATAGCTATACCAATAAGATTAAACAAAGTGCGCGTATACAACGAAATGAAACACTTCATTTTTTAGGTTTATTTAATCATAAGCTCACGGCGCAATATGTGGACGCATCTTTAGCTTACCATTTACCGATTCGCTATGAAATTGAGCAAGAAAACCATTACCTCGATATTTTGCATGCACTAAATGGCTATGTGAGTGCGCAGCATGAGCAACAGGATTTAGATGATTATTTTGCTGAATTCGCTGGGCTAATGCAGGGGCAAAATAATACATCACATGCGCTAAAAACTATGCTGAGTTGCGTGTTTAAGCAACCGTTTATAATTAAAGAATTTGTGGAAGAGATATTTCACTTGTCCTCTGAACAAAGAAGCACACTGGGGGGTAATGCTAACCAATTGGGCATCAATACCTTTTGTGGAGAAAGTATCCGTCAAATAGATGGAAAAATTGAAATAGAAGTTGGCCCTGTCCCATATGCCGAATACTTAAAATTTTTACCGGATCAAGCTGAGAGTATAAAACTCAAACGATTACTCGCGAGCTGGCTCAGTCCAACGCTTGGGGTGGATTTAAGAATCATCCTGAGGAAAGACGATATTCAACCAATTCAGCTGAGTTCAACGATGACCATTGGTTTATCACAAGGCGCTTTTTTAATGCCGATGCCGACCGAACACAATCATGAAACCTGTTATACATTGATGGGGATGGGGCATGCTTAAGCTCTTTATTGGTACTTTGAGCAGCTTATTGTTGCTTGTCGCAGGAATCGTCATTTTTTACTGGCGTGACATTCAGTATGACCCAACTGGGGCAGACCTGCTTAATTATTTACTTCTATTTCCACTGATTCTATGCGTAATTTTATGGTCTCCAGTATTTATTTATCA
The DNA here is from genome assembly GCF_036666595.1 of Acinetobacter sp. Lineage (GTDB taxonomy): Bacteria > Pseudomonadota > Gammaproteobacteria > Pseudomonadales > Moraxellaceae > Acinetobacter. Next base: position 48,088 of record NZ_JAVWVO010000012.1, read on the forward strand.
TGGCATTAAAGCTCACCAAAAGCGCAAAGAGCAGCAAAAACAAGCGCAAGTAGAACAGCATCAGGATGATGACAACCAACAGGCTGAACCTGTTGAGGTTCAGTGGCTGAACCTGAATATTTATTCATCGTCTGCATATAGTGCCTTTGGGGAAAATGACGAGATTCTTGACGAGATTAAAAAATTTAAAAGCCCAGAGCTCGATACGCAATTACAAAATGCCTATGGCTTACCAATGCTGTCTTATCGCATACATGCACTCGACCATGTCATTACAGATCAGGATGATGATGAGGCAGTTGATCATCCGCGTCATATGCGAATTCAGGCCCTGATCGAGCATCAACTAGAACAACATGCAGAAACATTGTGGCAAATCTCACAGCATTTAAAGCAATCGGCCTTATTTTATGACAGTGAATTGGCCTATGAGTATCGTATGCATCCGGCATGGATTGATCCTACGAGTGAATATGATAGCAATGAACCAGAGGAACAACCTGATGTGCAGCAAGTTGCTAAATTAAACCGTATCAATATACATATGCTGCTGCCTGAATCGATGTTACATGTTTGGAATGAAAAACAAAGCAGTGGCGTCGTACAGGATTATTTAAGTTCACTGGGCGTGATTACGCAGCAAATTCATCTAGAGCACCATTATTTCAGCCAAGAAACAGCCTATAAAGATTGGATGCTGCTATTGGAACAAATTTCTCAGCAGTCAGAGGAAATCACATTCATCCTGAATGTAGATTCTGAAATTGACCAAGAATTGCTCGATGAAAAAACATGGTTAACTGATCATTACTTGCCTGCTGAGTATGCCTCTAGTTGGTGCTTAGCATCATCGTCTTTAGCTCTACTTGAGATCAAACCTTTAAAACAACTCAAGATTGCTCTAAACGAGGCTAATCTAGCCAATCAGTTTGCATCCCCACCGATGAAGCAATTAGAACAATTTAAGGATATTCAGCCTTTTGTACTGATGCTCGATGATATTACAGACATTCAAACCATGAAAAAACTTAACCAAATTTTCGATCGAAGTGGGATTGAATCGCATCACTTCATTCATACCAAACAAAACTTTGGACATACGCAGCATTTGGCCAAAGTATTTGGATTTATGTTGAGTATGCATTTGCCTGATGAACTGATGGCGATGATTTATAGCACCGATCAATTGTCTACACATTGTTTTCTACATGCGTGCGAAGACAGTAATATTTCTGTAGAACCAACCATTTAAATTAAAAAAGAATAAGAGAGCATTGTGAATTCTTTATTTTATAACGTCTTAGGTTATGTTTGGCAGTATGTGAGCAACCCTAAAGCCATTATGGCTATATCGGGTTTTGTTGCACTAATGGCCATGTATAACGTCATTCCAGCCAAAATCTTTTGGCCTTTAATGATTTGTTATGTATTCGGGTTGATGCTGTGGGGGATTTATTTACTCATTGTACGTCGTCGACATGCGGCACAAGGTGAAGCTCTTGCCGATGCCATTGCGCATGATACGCATGCGGAATATGGCAAACAAAAAAACAAAGATGAACTTCATTTGATTCAGCAACAAATGAAAGAATCTATTCAGTTGATTCGAAAATCAAAACTGGGGGATAAAAAGGGCAATGCTGCACTCTACGAGTTGCCATGGTATATGGTGATTGGTAATCCTGCTGCGGGTAAAAGTTCGGCCATTTATAACTCAGGCTTAAAGTTCCCTTTTGAAGAAACACATCAAAAATCAGTTTCTGCTGGACTCAGCGGAACCCGTCACTGCGACTGGTTTTTTTCAACAGAAGGCGTGTTATTAGATACCGCGGGTCGTTATTCCGTTTATGCAGAAGATCATTTTGAGTGGCTAGGTTTTTTAAATATTTTGAAAAAAAACCGCTCAAAAGCACCAATCAATGGTTTGATTGTGATTGTCAGTATTGCTGAGTTGGTGAGTAACAGTCCAGAAAAGTCGATCAAACTGGCAAAGAATTTACGTGCACGGATTCAAGATCTTACTGAGCGTTTAGAGGTTTTTTCGCCTGTTTATTTGGTCTTCTCTAAAATGGATTTGATTGCAGGTTTTACTGAGTTTTTTGAATGCTATGAAGTCGGTGAATTTGATCAGGTTTGGGGGGCAACACTGCCTTATACAACCGATGGGGCCAATAATGCTGTTGAATTGTTTGAAAAACACTATTCAATTTTATATGACGGTTTAAAAGGCGTCAGTACGACACATCTCAGCCGCCGACATTCGCAGAATATTTCTCCAAGTGTCATGACATTTCCTTTAGAGTTTAAGAGCTTAAAGCCTGCGTTAAAGACATTTATCGGCACGTTGTTTGAAGATAACCCTTATCAATTTAAACCTGTTTTTCGTGGCTTTTATTTCACCAGCGCACTTCAAGAAGGCATTATTGAAAGTCCAATGACAGAGCAAATTGCTCAAGACTTTTTATTGCAAAAAGGTTTAGACAATGAAAATGGCATTCCAACGCGCTCAGTTTCGCAAAACCATGGCTATTTTTTAAAAGGTTTATTTTCAGACATTATTCTGAAAGACAAGAACCTCGTTAAACAGCATATTAACCCTAGTCGAAAGCGTCAGCGTTATATTGCCTTTGTTGCGGCTTTATTCGGTGTAGCCATCATTTTAAGTCTATGGGTGTGGTCTTATCGGAATAATCAGCAATTGATTGCAGACGTACAAGCCGATTTAGACAAAGTCGTTTTACTTGAAAAGCAATCGGGTCAAGAGCTGTCTACACAATTGAGTGCACTCTTGATTTTACAGGAACGCATGCAACAGTTGGACCAATTTGAAGAAGATCGTCCTTTAAAGCTGGGTTTTGGTCTATATCAGGGAGATGAGCTGCGGGAGAAGCTAAAAACAGAATATTTAAAAGGTGTTGAGCAGATCGTATTGATTCCAACACAACAAAATATTGCCCAATATCTACAACGGGTGAAAAGCAATGAAGAGAAATTGCGTACAAACCATGCAAATGTAGAGCTGACACCTATTGCGAAAACTCAGCAATATTTAGAGCCTAATGATGCAAATCCACAAGATGCATACAATGCTTTAAAAGCCTATTTAATGATGGGTAATACTCAATATATGGATGCAAGCCATTTAAGTGATCAAGTCACACGCTTCTGGCGTTCATGGTTAGATAATAATCGTGGTCAAATGCCGCGCGGAGAAATGATCCAGAAGGCAGAGCAAATTTTGTCATATAGCATGACTTTAGCTAGCGATCCTAAATTTCCAGTACTCAGCTCAGATAGCTTAGTGGTGGATCAAACGCGTCAAGTTCTCCTGTCTGTTGTTCGTGGAATGCCTGCACGAGACCGCGTTTATAATGAATTAAAAATGCGTGCGGCTGTCCGTTATCCAGCATTAACCATAAAACAAATGCTTGGTGATGCTAATCAAAATGCAGTCTTAGGCAGTTATGCCTTACCGGGTATGTTTACACATGCTGCATGGTCAGAATATGTTGAACAAGCCATCGATGAAGTTGCAAAACGTCCTACGGATACTAAAGACTGGGTACTCAACAGCACACAGTCGGATGACTTATCATTTAGTGGTAGTCCAGATCAAATCCGTAAACAACTCACAGAACTCTATAAAAAAGAATATATTGCGGAATGGCGGAAATTCTTAGGTGCGATACATTATGCAAAAGCTAAGGATTATGGACAACAGGCGAGCTTTGTCCAAGTTTTAGGTGAGCCTGAAAACTCACCCATTCGGAGTGTTTTTGATCGCGTTGCGAAAGAAACCAGTTGGGACAATCCAGTCGTAATGGCGGAGCTGGCAGCGCCACAAACAGGTTTTGTGGCTTGGTTTAAACGCAAAGTATTAAGACGAGATGAAACTCAGCTTGATGCTAAAGTCATGAATCAAGCGCAAGGCCCGATTTCTAAAGAATTCCAGATGTTTTATCAGCTGGTGCGTAAGCGTGATGATCAACAAAATAAGTCTTTGCTTGATGAATACATGCAATCTTTAGCTCAAGTCCGAAGTAAATTCAATGACTTGAAAAGCTCAGGGGATATTGGACCATCTGCGATGAATTTGGTTAAGTCGACCATTAATGAGCAAAACTCTGTCTTTAATACAACGCAGAAGTTGGTCGATGAAAAAATGTCCGTGGGCTTGTCTGAGGTTGATCAGAAACTTCTCCAAAAGCTGTTGATATCGCCTCTGACACAATCATTTGAAAGTTTAATTCTCCCCGCACAAGATGAGATGAATAAGCTATGGGTTATGCAAGTCTATCAACCTTTCAATACGAATCTGAGTAAAAAATATCCATTTAACTCTTCAGCGACACTACAAGCAACCAGCAATGAAATTAGCCAGATTCTTGGTGAAAATGGCAGTATTGCGCGTTATGTCAAAGAGTATCTTGATCCACTGGTTATTCGTCGTGGCTATACCTTGACCTCTAAGACATGGAAAGATTTAGGGATTAGTTTAAATCCACAATTTGTAATGAGTTTTCAAAGCTATGTTGCGCCAAGTAATGGCATGGCAACAGGAGCGTTAAATCAAGCTTCGTCTGCACCTGCCACTACAGCACAATCCAATTTTCAATTTTACCCAATTGAAAATCCTAAGTTTTTATCTTATACCATTGATATCGATGGACAAAGAATGCTTTATGAAAACGGCATTCAACAATGGGTGAATTTTGTATGGCCAAATGCTGGAGCAATTCCAGGCGCGCGTATTACAGCCATTGATTTAGATGGGAAAACGCATACGATTTTTGAGGCACCTGGTGAATATGGTATTAATCGTTTAATTGATGGTGCTGAGCGAACGCAACGTGGCGGAAGCTATGAAATGATTTGGAGAAATCAGCAAAATCCAGAGCTTGCAGTAAAAGTCAATTTCCGTTTAATCAGCGGAGACGCCAATGGTGGAGTAGGCGGGCAGCGCAGTTACAATGGGATGCAACTGGTCGATCAAATCGTCACCAATAAATCCGTACGTGTGGTAGCAGCGCAAACCACACCGTCAGCAACAGTTGCAAGTCCTAAAGCTTCAACACCAGGCATACAGGAGTCTCGTTTATGATTTCTCGAAAGTGGCTGGGTTGTAAGGAGTATTGTGATGGATGAACTGCGGACCTTAGCTTTATATTATGGAAAATGTCCTGCGCGTGGTGATTTCTTAAAAACACGCGGTCAGTATGCTTTAATTCAACTGATTGATCAGTGGATTACTGAGGCATTAGAACATGCCATGCAGTCAGAGGGATTTAGTCAAGCGTATGAAAAGCTACCTTCATTAGACTTTTTTATTGCCAATCCACAAGAAAATAATTTTCTTGTGGCAAATTTGATAGCCAGTCACGATAGTTCTGGTCGTCAATTTCCAATGGTTTTGAGCCACTTATTAGAGGTTGAAAATAGTTTTGATAATCTTATTTATGCGCCATATCGCTATAAGCAAACTTTAATCGATTTATTCCAAAAAAATCGTGTGGTACGTTCGATACGTGACCCCAATATCGTGCTTGATAAATTATCTAAATTAAATAATGAGATACAAGTTTTTAATAACAGCGAAGTTTCGGCATTTTATGAACACCATACGATACATTCATTTGCTCAATTACTAAGAATGAGCAGTTACGAGCTTGCACAAAGCATGATTGGACTCGGGTTATTGTTACAACCCGTTATTCAACATGGTACTAGTCGCTTAACTAAGGTGTTGATTTTACCTATTAATAACTCTAGCTACTGCTATGAAATTGCAGCTTTTTGGGTCAATCTAATTAGTTTTTTTATTCAAGATCAAAATGCTGAGCTTCTGATAGGAATTTTACATAGCGAAAAACCCGTACTTCTTTTTGGCTTTCAAGGGGCAGATATTATGACTTTAAGTGAAATTTTCACGCAAAAGTTAGATTCAGATCACTGGGTTTCATTGGTTCAAGCCAATTGGATTGATGCATATTTAGAACAAAATGCAGGTTTGGCAACACTTGAGCAAGCTTTGTGTGAGCGGCAATTGAGCTTAATACAAGCTGTGAAACTTTTTAAAAAAACTTTTATAGATAAATGAAATATGAAAATAAATCATGAACTTAAGCTAAATAAATGGCTGCTTACTTTAACGCTAGCCCTGAGTGTGAATGTCTGGGCTGAACCGATTATTGTGGAAGGTGTTGTTCCAAATGATGCCAGTAAGCAAATTATTTTAAACAAGATGTACAGTGTTTATGGCGCTGACCAAGTGATTGATAAAATAAAGGTTAAAGCGGTTAGCGCTCCGAATGGTTGGAGTGAATCTGTTGCGAATATGGTGGTTCCAGAGTTAAAAAAAGTTCATCAAGGTAAACTTTCTGTACGTGGTACGCAAATGGAACTTAATGGGAAAATATCGAGTTCAAATGAAGTTCAGCCAACAACAAGTTTATTCCAAAGTTTAGTAACGCCACCATATCGCTTAAATGCGCAGCTTTCTGTCAATCAGGCTGAGCAGCAAATTATAGATGAAGCGCTTAAAAACAGAATTATAGAATTTGAATCTGGCAGTGCAGTTTTGGCTGCGAGTGGGACTCAGATCTTAGATGAAATGGCGGTGGCTCTAAATAAGGTTGGTGGGAAAAAGGTCAAAATTATTGGACATACCGATAGCTCAGGTGATGCTGCAAAGAATCTTGTTTTAAGTAAAGAACGTGCTGTGGCTGTTAAAAATTATTTAATCAATAAAAGTATTGCAGCAGAACGTTTAAGCGTCGAAGGATTGGGCTCGAACAAACCTGTTGCTGATAATGCAACTGCAGATGGTCGTAAGAAAAACCGTCGAATTGAGTTTGATGTAATCTAAGTTATTTATAAAAAGCCACAATTGATTATGTAGCTTTTTATAAATAACTTAGATTACGTATAATGTATATTATGTTAAATAGCATATCCAAGACTGTAGCCTACGCAACCTCAGTTGGTGCTACAGCTCGACATCGTGAATCTCAGTAAAATTATATTCACGATGTCGAGTACGCTAATGAACATAATATACGTTATGCCGAAATCCGTGAGCGCTTCCCATGCAAGCAACCACTATTGAATTCAATGTCATAAACACCATGTAGCTTTTCTTTTTCAATTAGCTGTTGAATTTCCCTATCCAAAGCTAATGATAAATCTATCTTTGCAAATACATAGCCATTTACCCACGCAACCTTAGACACTAAAGCTTTATGCCCTGAATCATCACAAGGCAAATTCATATGTCCAAATTTAGACAACCAAATCTGCTCAGCCTCTTGAATAAACAGCATATTTATACCTATTTTGATTCAAATTTAGTCAATCGTAACCCGCATGTTATAAACGGGGGTAGAAAAATCAGTCAGGCGACTAGATTCTGCTGAGAAGAATTGTGCAGATTTAGGGCTTTCCACCGTGTTTTTACGGGTTTGGGTTGTTTTTTGTACAGGTTTTTTCAGAGTTGTTTCTGAGCGAGTTTCTGTGTTGCCCTGACTTTTTGGGTATGTCTTTGTGTATTTAGATTTATAAGTCATTAGAGCTGTACCCCTGAATATTGATCTAAAAAAAGTAAGAAAGAAGCCGAAGCCAAAATAAAGACAACTATTAAAATCCCAATGAACCAATTTTCTTGATGAGGTTCTAACATGAATCAGCCCTCACACTTAGACATATGAAATGGCAAATACTGGTGATGAAATCTTGAGAAGCACTTTGGGCACTCAACATCAACTGAACCTAGAACGATGCTTAAAATTCTCATTAGCAATCCCCCATTTCTTCTTTTAATTCAGCGTTTGTTTTTTTGTATAAATCTGCATGAACATCAATCAGCGAATAGTCATAAGCCATTTCAGACGCAACAAATGCCAAGTGCTCTAAACACTGCTCTGTGGAGAAAGCAGGTACAAAGTTATCTAATGCACATTGGCCATGTTGAGAAACAAGCTCTGCCACCCTGTTAAATGCTGCTTGGGTGAAGTCTTGAGGGCTGCTAAAAGTGATTGATTTCATATTTATGATTTATCACAAATGATATTTGATCGTTTTATAACATTTGATTTGTGATATTGCAACATATCATAAAATATAAATCAGATATGATGTCGAAATTTTGGAGAAGACAATGGCTACAACGGTTCGTTTAAGAGACGATGAAGAAGAGATGATTAAAGACGTAACTCTCGAAATGATGTTCGAAACTAAAATTAGAATTAAAGAATCTGATGTGATCCATGCTTTGATCAGAAAGCACCTAAAAGATATAAAAACAGAAGATGTAATGAAGTACCGAGCTGAGGTGCTTAAAAAAGACGATTAATTATTTATGTTGATCCAGATTATTAGACACATTAAAAAAGGGAGTTTTTAAACTCCCTTTTCTTTTGGCTCAGAGCCGAATGTCGCATAACGTAATTTTATGTTAAATAGTATATCCAAGACTGTAGCCTACGCAACCTCAGTTGGTGCCACAGCTCAGCATCGTGAATCTGCACAATTATATTCACGCTGCTGATTACCGTGAATGAACATAATATACGTTATGCCGAAATCTACGCGCGCAGCCTATCGATGTGATGATCTAACTTGATAAAAAACTGTTTGAGCTGATCTATTTCTCTATCGTTGTCTAATTCTGAATTTTGCAGTTGTTCTAGCACGGTCTCCAGTAGATCGCGCATGTACACATAGTCAGCCTTTGTTAAAACACCCTTTGATCTGTCATAGCTTCCAGTTTTGTAAATGTGTCTGCTAGGCATCGTAAAAAAGCCAAAAAGTTAAAGCAATTAATGAAGTAACAAACCAAAGTTCAAGAACATTCATTGTTGTATATCCAATCTTTACCGGCATCTTATTTATGCCTGATCTTTAGAATACCAACTACGGTACTTATCTAAATAACTATTAAATTCAGTAATAAAGACATGAGACATATCTTCATCACTTAATATCTTTTGTAAAACTTCTAGGTTAATTGAAACATTTAAATTTCCACTTAAATCTGGGTTTTGTGCCTTTACGTGGCGTTCAGCATCTAAACGAGCAATGTTTTCTTGATAAGCCTTTCTATAGGTATCATCTTGCGTTTGTTCTAGATGGTTGTTTTCTTGTTTTTGGGCGAAATAATTGAAAGGTCTATCACCATCATTAATGACACATCTGCAATCAGCATGAGAGACTTTTAAGCGTGTTCCCTGCTGTGTATATGCAATATACTCCCGTTCAATTTGGCACAGCCTGCAAAGACATGTTTTGCAGTGACTTCATAAGTTAAATTGCTAAATGATTCATCATTAAAAGGCGTATTAGGATTATATGAAACAGTAGTTATAGCATTTGGTTCAGTCGATCCAATAGATTGTTTGCCTTTGGAGAGATCATCAAACCACTTAACACATTCAGGTTTTTCTACATTGGCACCTTTACGACATTCAACATCAGGATTAAACATACCCTGAGTAGTAGAAGAATCTTTAACAGGTGAAGTTGTCTGACCTTGATTCATTGTCGAATTTTGAAGTTTTGATAAGCTGTTTTCCTCTCCTGACATCCCTTTGATAGCATCAATAAAAAATCCGAAAATAGGAATTTTAAAGAACAGCGAAATAACGACTATTAGACCAATTGAAATCAGTGTTGCATTACGAATCCATTTCCAAGGCATTTTAAAACGCATGGAAGAATGATTTGCAGCACTGGTATATAGGCGTTGAATAGACCTTTTATAATTTAATAATTTGTATTCTGAATATTTTTTAGGTTCGCGCTTTGAGTCAGCAGCAGCACGAGGGTTCGACAAGAACTGGTCAAATGTGTAAATGGAACAGCATTGCGAATTACCATGAGGTCTCTTTACGAAATAAAGAACATGAACAATTTTTCTTAATGATTTGTGCAAGTTATCAGGATCAGGAGTCATCAAGAAAAGATCAATGTCATAGTGACGTATCTTTGATAATTCTAGAATCATTGGGTTTTTTGATGGTCGATTGCCATCAAATAAAAACTCAGGTCTGTCCTGAAATTCATCATAGAAAATCTTAGATCCTAGTGGTGCTGTTCTCCAGTCGTCAGGTGGTGCATAAACATTATCAACTTTAATGCCGTTAATATCTGCCATCAATTGATGTACAGGTTTTAAGAAGTCCAATTTTAAAGATGTGTGGTTTTTAAAAACGTATTTAATGAAATCGTTATAGATAATATGAAACTTAAAATATTCTAGAAAATCCTGTCCATCCTCAATATTTTGGAATTGTTCAAATGAGGAAATAAGTTGTTCAGGTGTTTTGAAACCAAAATAAACCTTTGGGTTTTCAATAGCTAATGTTTCTAAAGTCTTAGCAAACGAAACGTAGAAATGCACTTTTATGTTTGCTTCAGTTAAATAGGTTTTCTTTGAGGTCTCATTCTATAAAAAGAAAGGTCTAGATTCTAAGACACTAAATCAAATGGCAAAAGATTTTTACAAGTCGGCTGCCTAGAATCTCCCAAGTAAATGTCTCCTGCTATTTCAGCACACATCAATGTTAATTAGGTTTAAATTCCAATCCTCTCATTTTTCAACTAGCTCAGGTTATAATGATGGTCTCCCAAAATATGGTTGATCTATTATGAACGCCTCCAATGACCCTCTACACGGCAAAAAACTTGCTGACATTTTGGATGAATTATTAGATTACTACGGTGGCTTTGAAGGCTTAAGTCGTAAAATTGAAATTAGATGTTTTTGTATAGATCCGAGTGTTAAGTCATCATTGCGATTTTTACGTACCACACCATGGGCACGTGAAAAAGTAGAAAGCTTATATTTGTATGTCTTACGCCAAAAAGCCAAACAGAAATCGTAGCTTTCAAAACCCCCAACCTTAGCATAATATTTTATACCAAATAGTAAACTAAACTTATTGAATAGACACTGATTTTGTAGGCATCTTTTAATTAGTGGTGGACTACCACCACTCTCCTAGAAAAATCTAGTCTATACCCCTATGGTTTATTTAAAAACTTATTTTCTATCTTTACTAGGCTGTATGATCAAAATCATACTGGCACTCAACACTGTAAATTTAAGAATGAATCTGTACGTACAGACTCATTCCCTATCGATAAAGATATTAGAAATAGCTACATAGAGTTTATTTCTAACTTATTCACATTTGTCGTTAAAATTAGGCTTTACTACGGATGAACAATAATTTTTACTGCAGACTCATTATTATGAATCAGCGTTTCAAAGCCTTTAGAAACAAGATCATCTAATGCAATACGTTGGGTAATAAAAGGTTCTAGATTAATCTTACCTTGCTCTACTAAACGGATGGTTTCCTGATGGTCATTGACATAAGCAATCGTTCCACGAATATCTAGCTCTTTCATCACCACACTATGTACATTAATTGTGGCAGGATGGCTCCAAATAGAAACGATAACGACTACGCCAGTTGGTTTCATTGCTGCAACGAGTGTATCCATGACTTTATTGACACTACTACATTCAAAAGCGACATCTACACCATGGCCTTCAGTAATTTTCATTACTTCAGCAACCACATCAACCTGTGATGGGTCTAATACATAATCTGCAACACCCGCTTCTATCGCTTTTTCTTTACGTTTTGCACTCAACTCCGTAATGATGACCGTGAGACCTTTGGCCTTTAAAATGGCTGATAAAAGTAAGCCTATTGGGCCTGCTCCACCAACCAGTGCTATATCGCCAGCTTTTGCACCACTTCTGACATAGGCATGATGACCAACAGATAAAGGTTCTATCAACGCTGCTTGGTCTAAGGGAATATCATTTGAAATAGGATGTACCCAACGTCGTTGAACTGCGATTTTTTCAGAAAGACCACCACCACGTCCGCCTAAGCCAATAAAGTTCATATTTTTTGATAAATGATACTTATCATTCGGGCCAGTCGGCACATCGTCAGCAATAATGTAGGGCTCAACTACGACATGTTGCCCAATTTGGATATCATCTACACCCTCACCAACTGCATAAACCACACCTGAAAATTCATGTCCCATTGTTACAGGTGCAGATTCTCCCGAAATTGGATGTGGATGACCGCAAGGTGGAATAAAAATAGGACCTTCCATGAATTCATGTAAATCTGTACCGCAAATACCGCACCATGCTACTTGAATTCCAACTGTGCCTGGAAGTACTTTCGGTTCAGGGATATCTTCAATCCGAATATCCCCTCGATCATAAAAACGAGCTGCTTTCATTTTGTATTCCTTATATTGATATTAACGATAAACCATTCCACCATCTGTCAAAATAGACTGACCTGTAATGTAGTTTGCATCCTCACTGGCTAAAAATGCAACTAATGCAGCCACGTCATCTGGTGTTTCAGCACGTCCTAAAGCAATACCATCTACATATTTTTTATACGTTTGACCAATTGGTGCGCCTGTAATTTCAGAGAACCGCTGATCTATTTCGACCCACATGTCTGTACCAACAACACCCGGACAATAACTATTTACAGTAATTTCAACACTGGCATATTCTTTAGCCGCAGCTTGCGTCAATGCACGAACTGCAAATTTAGTTGCCGAATAAACACCGAGTAAAGCAAAGCCTTCATGACCTGCTATTGAGCATGCATTAATAATTTTTCCAGCCTGTTGGCGTTGTTTAAATTTATTTGCTGCGGCTTGAATCCCCCAAAGTACACCACCGACATTGATGTTCATAATTTGGTTAAATTCACTCGGCGTTACTTCTGCCAAAGCTTTGACTTGTGCAATACCTGCATTATTAATCATGATATCAAAACCATTAAGTGTCGATTCTGCATGATTAATAGCGTCACTGATTTGTATTGGATCTGAAATATCCGCAATAAATGTGGTGGCTTTTACGCCAAAGGCTTCAACCTCTTGTTGAACAGTATTTAACTTTTCTTGGTGAAGATCGATCAATCCAATATGAACACCTTCTTGTGCTAAACGTAAGGCAATACCGCGTCCAATACCTTGTGCCGCACCCGTAATTAATGCAACTTTATTGTTTAAACCTCTAGGCATGTTGCGACTCCTTAAATATGGATTGCACGTTGCATCGCCGACAATACCGACTCATGCATCGCCTCAGACAAAGTAGGATGAGGGAAAATGACCTTCGCTAAGCTTTCATCCGTAGCTTCTAGGTATTTTGCGATGGCAAAACCTTGAATGTGTTCGGTGACTTCATGTCCGACCATATGAGCACCCAACAATTCACCTGTTTCCTGACTAAAAATGGTTTTAACAAATCCTGCGCTATCGCCCAAAGCCAATGCTTTACCATTGGCTTGTAAAGGGAACTTACCTACATTGATATTCAAGCCCGCAGCTTTCGCTTTCTGTTCTGTCAAACCAATACTGGCCACTTGAGGATGGGTAAAGATACAGCCTGGAATTTGTGTACGATCTAAAGCATGTACATGACTTAGGCCTGCAATTTTCTCCACACAAAGAATGGCTTCATGACTGGCTTTGTGTGCCAAACACGGTGCGCCTGCGACATCGCCAATTGCATAAACGCCCACAACATTGGTTTTACACCATGAGTCGACTTTAATAAAACCATCCTCAAATTCAACCCCCAAAACTTCTAGGCCAAGACTTTCAGCATTCGGTTTCACGCCAATTGCTGAAAGTACCTTTTCAACGCTAATAATTTGCACACCTGTGGCAGTTTCAATATGACAATGTACTTGAGGCTGATCAGTTTCTATTTTTTTTACGGTCGCTTCGGTTAAAACCTGCATACCCTGCTGTTCAAATTGCTTTTGTACATACCTCGCAACTTCAATGTCTTCACTAGGGAGAATCTGCTTGGCAATATCGACCAAGGTGACTTGGCAGCCTAAGTCTTGGTATAGGCTTGCAAACTCACTGCCTATAGCACCCGAACCAATGACCAGTAAAGATTTTGGTAATTGTTCTGGAACTAAAGCCTCTTTATAACTCCAGACCTGACGACTATCTACAGGAATATGAGGTAAATTGGCCGCACGTGCACCTGTTGCTACAATAATATGCGGTGCAAAAATCTGCTGTTTTTGTCCATTCGCATCTGTAAGCTCTAATTGCTCTTTGGCAATAAACTGGGCTGCTGCATTAAAAACAGTGATTTGATTCTTTTTCAATAATTGACCGATACCTTGTACCAGTTGCTCAGAAACCTGTCTGCTATGATGGACCAGTTTTTGAATGTCAAAATCAACCGCGTTAAGAGTAAAGCCAAACTGCTCTGCATGTTTGAACTGCTGCGCAAGCGCAGCCCCGCTCAATAATGCCTTGGTTGGAATGCATCCCCAATTAAGACACACTCCGCCTAAGTGTTGTTTTTCAACAATTGCCGTTTTTAATCCCAGTTGCGCTGCGCGAATCGCAGCGACATATCCTCCAGGACCAGCACCAATAACCACAAGATCAAATTGTGTATCTGACATGGCTATTCCTCCTACACCAAAATTAATGCAGGATTTTCGACAAACTGCTTAAATGCCGATAAGAATTGAGCACCCAATGCACCATCAATGACACGATGATCACAAGACAATGTTGCTGTCACCATTTCACGAACAACAATCTCATCATTTTCGACGACAGCACGTTTCTCTGCTGCACCTAAGGCCAGAATTGCACCTTGAGGTGGGTTAATAATGGCATCAAACTGTTGAATACCAAGCATTCCCAAATTGGAAATACTGAAACTACCGCCTTGAAACTCATCAGGTGCTAGTTTTCCAGTTTTGGCACGTGTCGCCAGATCACGCATATCATTGGAAATTTGTGCCAAAGATTTACGGTTTGCTGCTTTAATAATTGGCGTGATCAGTCCATTTTCGATGGCCACAGCAACCGAAATATCAGCCTGTTCAAACTGTAAAATCTGCTGATTTTCTTCATCAAACTGAACGTTGACCTGTGGAACTTTGATCAGTGCTGCGGCAGCAGCTTTAATCAGCATATCGTTAATGGACAGTTTTACTTGCGGTACGGTACTGTTAATTTGCTGACGCAAAGCCTGAACCGACTCAACATTTAAGTCTATCGTTAAGCGAAAATGTGGTGCATTACGTTTTGCTGCTTGTAGCCGTGAAGCGATTGCTTTACGCATACCATTCATAGCCACAGTGGTAAATTTTGCTGACTCTGTTGGATGCACATGATCATGTTGAGCTTGTACAGGGTTTTCACGTTGATATACAGCTTCAACATCTTCCTTGCAGACTCGTCCACGTGAACCCGATGCACGACAATCATGCAAATTAATGCCCCATTGTTTTGCCAAACGGCGGGCAACAGGTGTTGCTAGAACATCACTATCATCTGCTTTAGATTTCGCGGCTTTCGTACTGGCTTGATGACGCACATCTGGCCAAGAACCACCAGCAGCTTGAACTGCGGCCTGAACATCTTGAACACTAATACGACCTTCACGTCCAGAACCAGTAATCTGAGACAAGTTTACATTATGCTTTTCAGCCAATTTCAAGGCATGTGGCGTTGCAAAAATATCATCGCTTTGTTGGAAGCCTTGTAACGTAGCAGGAATTGAATATCCACCCTGAGGCACCGCTTTTGATACATGACCAACACTGTTTTGTTGAGGAGCAGCTTGTACTTTGGTTTCAGCTTGAGCCACAGCTAATTTTTCAAGAACCGCTGCTACCGCTTTATTTTCAGTTACAGCAGGTGTTCCACCTAAGGACTGTGCAAATGCTTCAACTTCTACATCGGAAACTTGAGCGTCTGCACAAATTGCAATGACTCCACCTACGACAAGGGTGTCACCATCTTTAGCAATAATTTTTCGTAGCAAGCCATCGAAAGGTGCTTCCAGAACATTGACGATTTTTGTGGTTTCAATTTCACAAATTTCCTGTCCTTTACTAAATTGCGTACCTTCCTGAATCAGCCATTGGGCAATCGTGCCCTCTTCCATGGACAAACCCCATTTTGGGATTTCTAAGGTTTTAATTTCGCTCATCCTAAGCCTCCAACGTCTTACGTACAGCCTGTTCGATGCGTTCTACACTAGGGAGCCATTCTTTTTCCAATACTGGCGAAAATGGTACTGGTGAGTGCGGCGGTGTGACTAATTCGATCGGGGCTTTAAGGTAGTGAAAGCCTTTCTGGGCAATAAGCGCAGCCACATCATGTCCGAAACCGCAACGCGCTGCTGATTCATCCACAATCACCACACGACCTGTTGAAGCCACTGATTCTAAAATACCGTCTTCATCTAATGGGGAAATGGTTCTAGGGTCAATCACTTCAACTGAAATGCCTTCTTTTGCGAGCTTATCAGCGACTTCATTGGCACGGTGCACCATAAGGCTTAAGGCAATAATAGTAATATCTGTCCCTTCACGAGTGTAATTTGCGATACCAAAAGGAATAGTATAGGCCTCATCTGGTACTTCGCCCTTAATGTCGTACAACAACTTGTGTTCACAAAATACGACAGGGTCGTCATCGCGGATTGCCTGAATTAATAGTCCTTTCACATCATAGGCGCTCGAAGGCACTACCACTTTTAAACCAGGCACTGAGGCAAACACGTTATATGGCGACTGAGAATGCTGTGCTGCGGCGGAAAAACCTGCACCGATCATGCCACGTATAACGAGTGGCGCTTTGGCTTTGCCACCAAACATGTAGCGGAATTTAGCCGCTTGGTTATACAGCATGTCATAGCACACGCCGTAAAAATCCATAAACATTAAATCTGCCACAGGTCTTAAACCCGTTGCAGCAGCACCTGCCGCCATACCAATAATGGCAGATTCTGTAATTGGAGTATCAATGACTCGTTCAGAACCAAATTCAGTCCATAAGCCTTTGGTTACACCAAGTACACCACCAAAGCCTTCCAGTTTATTGTCATCGGTATTTTTACCACCATGCCCACCACGAACATCTTCACCAACCACAATGACACTTGGGTCTCGGCGCATTTCTAATTCAATTGCTTCTTTAATTGCGTTTCGATAACTTTTATTTGGCATTTTTCTACTATTCCTTTAGTAAGAGACGTAAACATCAGTAAGTAACTGAGAGACTTCTGGGTACTTAGCTGCGCGTGCTTTTGCAACGGCATCGTCTACATTGGCTTTAGACTGAATATCAATTGCATCCAGTTTGGCTTCGTCAATTTTGCCCTTGACTTTTTCACGGAATATTTTCAATGGGTCTTTATGTTCTTTGACATAATCCAGTTCTTCTTTGGAACGGATAAGCCCCGGATCACCTTCAAAATGTCCATAAAAACGGTTGGTTACCGTTTCAATCACACTCGGACCTTCACCACGGCGTGCACGCTCAATAGCTTTTTGCGCAACCTCATACACAGCAAAGAAGTCTGTTCCGTCTACCTTTTCAGCAGGTAAGCCAAAACCTGCTGCTCGACCTGCAATATCTTTACTGCCTACGGCATAGTCATGTGCAGTACCTTCACCGAAGCCGTTGTTTTCAAAAACAAAAATGACAGGGAGCTTTAACACGACAGCCATATTAATGGCTTCAAAAGTTAAGCCCTGATTTGACCCGCCATCACCGGTAAATGATAGACCAATCCCACCATTCTTGAGTGTTTTGGCGCTTAAAGCAGCTCCAATCGCTAAAGGTGGGCCACCACCCACAATACCGTTTGCACCGAGCATGCCTTTATCTAAGTCCGCAATGTGCATTGAGCCGCCTTTACCACGACACAAACCATCATCTTTGCCAAAAATTTCTAACATCATGGCGTGAATGTCACAGCCCTTAGCAATACAATGTCCGTGACCACGATGCGTTGATGTAATGAAGTCCTTGTCTGTTAAATTTTCACAGATCCCTACGGCAACAGCTTCCTCACCGCTATATAAATGGATAAAACCGGGAATATCACCTGTATTATTTTCATCGTGAAGTCGATCCTCAAATTCACGAATGTCGCGCATTCTTTTGTATGCTGCTAGCAATTGCTCTTCCGTTAATTGCATATCTTTGTTCCTTATTAACTACGCTTAAAAGAAAATCCAAAAATGAAGGGTTGGATTTTTAAACCGTATATTTATATAAATATATTTTTATTTAATTTCATATTAGACTAAAAAAATATAATGCATAAAAAGATGAGAAAAATATTAAAAACAGAAGGTTATGAACTTAAAAATTTTTTAAAATTTTACAATAGTTCAATTACATATGAAAACAAACCTTTAACCAACCTTTATTTTATATGATAAGTTTTTTGCCCTGTTTTAATCTTATTAATGCTTTTAAAGCAGCTTATTTAATATCGGGGTCTATATTAATTATTTTAAACGATGGAGTGTTTGGAATGGATTTAAATAACACAGTATTAACTGGAAAGAAGCTACGTGGCGCTGAAAAAATGGCGCGTATTCCAATTAAAGTTGTTCCAACGGAAACGACACCGAAAAAGCCAGAATGGATTCGGACCAAAATTAGTCAACCTGAGGAAGTTCAAATCATTAAGGATTTATTACGACAACAGAAACTACATACGGTTTGTGAAGAAGCGGCCTGCCCCAATTTGCCACAATGCTTTAGCGGAGGGACTGCAACGTTTATGATCATGGGAGATATTTGTACTCGACGCTGCCCATTCTGTGATGTCGCACATGGTCGTCCTAATATCCTAAATCTTAATGAGCCAAAGCATCTGGCTGAAACAGTCAAGAATCTAAACTTAAAGTATGTCGTGATTACTTCTGTTGATCGAGACGACTTAAAAGATGGTGGTGCACAGCATTTTGCAGATTGCATTCGAGAAATTCGTCAAACTAGTCCAGAGACTCTGATAGAAATTTTGGTTCCTGATTTTCGTGGTCGTGCAGATATTGCCCTCAAGATTCTGAGTCAGACCCCACCCGATGTTTTTAATCATAATATTGAAACCGTTCCACGTCTGTATAAGGCCATGCGACCAGGCTCTGACTATAAGCACTCATTGGATTTACTCAAAAAATTTAAACACTACTGTCCCGACATTCCAACCAAATGCGGTTTGATGGTCGGTTTAGGAGAAGTCGAGGCTGAGGTTATTGTGTTATTAAATGATTTGAAAGATTATCAAGTGGACTATGTCACAATCGGTCAATACTTACAGCCATCCAAATCTCATGCGCCAATTCATCGTTTTGTTACGTTGCAAGAGTTTAAGCACTATCAAACACATGGAGAGCGCTTAGCGTTTAAAAATATTTGGAGTGCGCCATTAGTACGATCAAGTTATTTTGCAGACCGTCAGTATCATGGTGAGGCTGTGCCTAGCCCTTACATGAGCGAATGAATTTTCATCCTATTTACGTTTATTAACATTTCAGATGGAAATAGTCATTTTCAGCTCATAAGAACACTTTTAAAGTAACTCAAGGACTGGTACAGCCAAAAGATATGATTTAACCAAGCAAAGATAAAACCATTTAAAATCTAAGCAAGAAGAAATGACTATAAATTTAGAAGCTCATTTCTAAAGTTTAAAAATATTACAGTCTCATCATAAAGGAATATGATATGTATCTGTTCAATACAGCACCTGCAAAAAATCTGCAAACAACCCATTTAATTAATCAACATACTGTTCATGCCGCTCCTGTTTTAGCCTTACCTCCAGAAGATAAAACTTCTTTATTTCGCCGCTCTATCCAACATAATTATGCCGACTTACTCAAAATAGCTGATGATTCAGATATGGCGATTGGTCTTACAGATCATCAAGGTACTCTCTTATGGACATGGAGTAGTTCTGCAATGCTTTCTTCTGCCGAACAGGTTCATTTTATTGAGGGTGGGCATTGGTCTACACAGGCTGTTGGGACCAATGCGATAGGTATGACTTTAAACAGCCAAATATCAAGTTGTGTCTATTCTCATGAAAACCAAATGGACAGTGTTCGAGATTGGGTTTGTTATGCCGCACCGATCTGGGATCCGACATCAGGGCAATTTCATGGCATTATTAACCTTTCCACAAAATATAAAAAACATACTCCTTTGGGGCTGCTTGCAGTTGAACGCTGTGCGGATTTAATACAACGAGCCATAAAGTTTGAACAGCAAAATTTTTTATACATTAAGGCGCTAGGCTCGCCTTGGGTTCAATTTAATGGGCATACCTTGAACTTAAGTCACCGTCAAATTGAAATACTTTGCATTTTAGCTTTGCATCCCCATGGCATTGGTTTAGAAGAGTTACACTATGCCCTTTATGGTGAGCGTAGTGTCAGCCTAAAAACCCTAAAGGCTGAGCTTTCACAACTTCGTAGCCTATTACCTCATTCAATTGAGGCTCGGATTTATAGGCTTAGCTGTGAAGTCCAGTGTGATTTTTTACGTGCTGAACAATCATTAAATGCAAATCTTATTTCCAGTACATTCTCGCTATATAAAGGTAGCTTTTTATCTAAATCAGATAGCCCTTTACTAAGTACTTGGAGACATTGTTTTGATGCCCGTTTAAGCCAGTTGATCTATCAAATAAAGGATATCGATCAATTATTACGAATTATTGGGCAAACACATGATCGAATTGATGCGGTACAGCGTTTATTAGAGTTATTACCACAGGACAGTATCCACCGTAATTATTTTTCAAATCTGATTTAGATTTGATCTATTGCCTCAACTCTAAAGTTTTATTGTGTAGCCGATTGAAAAGGAAGTATGACTTTCATACTTCCTTTAATAAAATTTAAAATTGAGAACTAACTACAGTGAAGTCTAGTAATTCACTTACCTAGCTTTGACACCTAGTTTGTCGCTGCAAGGTGTACCCATGCCATTACTACAGCTTTAATAGTTAAAGCCACCAAATCTTCTAGGTCTAAGTTATGTAAGTGTGACTTACCATAAGCGCACGCCTATGCCGTGATGGTGATGATAAATATCTGAGAATGCTGACTAGCCTCACCCACCTTTGCAGGTATAAAAGATAGGCATCCCCTTTCTTAAAGAGGTTTTAATGAGGTGATAGAACAGGGTTTCGTTGATGTCTTGAATGTTACGCAAGTAAAAGTGTTTATTGATCGCATCATTAAAAACACAGTATTGTTAGGATTAGTGACTTTATTCTTCAATAATTTCTTCAACGTGTAGAATTAAACCATGCAAGTTGAAGAGAGCGCTCTCTTCTTCCGTAACGCGGGTCCTTTATTTAACAGCGGCAACTCAAGTAAGGTATTGCACGCATAAGGGATGTTTTGTCTTTAAAAATTCTTTTGTTCTTACCTATCTCGTTATATATAGATTTAGGTCATCTTATGAGTAGAATCTATGGATCTAATTTATTTTTTAGCTTAGTGTAATTTTACGTCTTTTGGTATTTATAATCGTGATGTAATTGTAAAAGTAATTTAGTTTGAAAATAAAATAAAAAATGAAGATATTTTTCTTAGTGAAAATGAGTTTCAAGATGGTGCTTACTTCAGTTCTAAATTCTAACTTACTTTCTAATTAACACTATTTCTATTTATTAATATAATAAAATTATTAAATGGTGATTATATGTAATAAAATATTTATTAAATTTAAGTAAAAATAAACAAAAAATAAAATAAATTTAAATTTTGTAGTATTCATTTTTCATTGAGATAATTATAAATATCATAAAAATTAATAAGATATAAATATACAAGAATTTACAAATATGGAAATGCACCATATTGGATCTATATTAACTTATTTTTGATTCATTGTGGTGCGGCAGGTGTTTATTAACTAGCGCTACTTTGGTGCATTAATAATTAATTGTTAAGCATGTCTTTAATATATGGATTCCATATTAACATTTCGAAATCTTATGACCTGATTGTTGTTTTTTTCTATAAACTGCCTGCTCTTCTCAAACAGAGTGGTTTCATGCTTCAAATGTTGCATGGTTGCGTAATTTAAAATTTGATCTAAAAAGGTATATAGATAATGGAATTCAGTACCCTTGAACCAGAAGTTATAAAAAAGAAACAGAAGTTTCATCAAATATTATATGTCCAGGTAATATTTGCAATTATCTTAGGTATATTATTAGGTCATTTTTACCCTGAGTTTGGTGAAAGCCTAAAACCTTTAGGCGATGCATTTATTAAAATTGTTAAAATGATTATTGCTCCGGTAATTTTTCTAACAGTTGTTACGGGTATTGCTGGCATGACTAATATGAGTCGTGTTGGTCGTGTGACTGGTAAAGCGATGTTGTACTTTTTTACCTTCTCATCATTAGCTCTTATTGTAGGCATGGTAGTGGCAAATATCATTCAACCCGGTAAAGGTTTGAATATTGATCCAACTACATTAGCAAATGATAAAGTAGCTGATTATGTAGAAAAAGCACATGATGCGACTTTAGTCGACTTTTTCATGAATATTATTCCTAAGACACTAATAAGCCCTTTAGCTGAAGGAAGCATTCTACAAGTCTTATTTGTCGCAGTTCTATTCGGTATTGCTTTAGCTGCAATTGGTGACCGTGGTCGCCCAATTGTTGATATTCTAAATAATTTGACAGCTCCTGTATTTTATTTAGTCGGAATGTTAATGAAGTTAGCTCCAATTGGTGCTTTTGGAGCAATGGCATTTACAATTGGCGCATACGGTATTGAAGCTATAGGTAATTTGCTATTACTGATAATGACTTTCTACATAACATCGTTGTTGTTTATACTTATTATTTTAGGTGCGGTAGCTCGCTACAATGGTTTTTCAATTTTAGCTCTTATTCGATATATTAAAGATGAATTATGGCTTGTATTAGGTACAAGTTCATCAGAAGCGGCCCTACCCACTTTAATGCAAAAAATGGAAAAAGCTGGTTGTGAAAAGTCTGTAGTGGGCCTAGTAATCCCGACAGGGTATTCATTTAATCTTGATGGTACTAATATTTATATGACCATGGCAGCATTATTTATTGCTCAAGCATGTAATGTAGACTTATCAATTGGTGAACAAATAGCTCTTTTACTGGTAGCAATGGTTAGCTCTAAAGGAGCAGCTGGAGTAACTGGTGCAGGATTTATTACGCTAGCGGCTACATTGTCTGTTGTACCAGCAGTACCTGTTGCAGGAATGGCATTAATTTTAGGTATTGATCGCTTTATGTCAGAATGCCGTGCATTAACCAATCTAGTAGGAAATGCTTGCGCAACAATCGTTGTTGCTCGTTGGGATAATGCTTTGGAGAAAGATGTACTAGATGAAGTTTTAAATAAACCAAAATCATCTTAATCTCTAGTTTATTCAAACCCTTGAATAAATATATATTCAAGGGTTTTTTTACATCTATTAATCTTCTAAAAGACTTCTTAACATCCATGCAGTTTTTTCATGTACTTCAAGTCTTTGTGTAACTAAATCTGCTGATGGCTGATCGTTTACCTCATCGACAATTGGAAAAATTCCTCTTGCTGTTTTTGCAACAGTTTCGTGAGCATTCACTAATAAACCAACCATTTCTTGTGCTTTTGGAACACCCTCTACTTCCTTAATTGCGGTCAATTTAGCAAACTGTTTGTATGTACCAGGGGCAGGGAAACCTAATGCTCTAATACGTTCTGCTATAGTATCTAAAGCATTCCATTGTTCAGTATACTGATCCATAAACATGTTGTGTAAACTATTAAACTGAGGCCCTGTAACATTCCAGTGAAAATTATGCGTCATTAAATATAAGGTATAACTATCTGCAAGTAATTTTGACAGACCAGAAACAATCTTTTCTCGATCATTATGCGAAATACCGATATCAATCTTTATTGCTTTTACTTCTTTTTTAGGACTAGCCATGAATCTCTTCCTTTTGTAATAAGTACATAATATTAAAAATTTAAAAAATGAGAACAAACTGAATGTAGAGCTTAACTATTAAGACTCTATATCAACCTACTCAGAAAGCAATTGCGAGTAAAAAGTTACCATTTTAAAAATAGTCTATATCATTCCTAATGACTGTTAATTTCGATCTTAGTTATTATGCATATAAAAATTGTATATTTAACATCCAACTAAAAATGATTTTAGAAAACTTTTCAAATCTAAAATTAGAAGTAACTCATTGATTTTTTATTGAAATTTACTTAACACGCTAAAAACTCTTGTGTTTTCACATAAATTTCACTATCTGAGAACTATTTTAGCTGGAAAGTAATAGTTGCAAGTTTCTAAATTCTTAAAATACAGGGGTATAGTTAAATGGCTATAGAATTTGTTTCCAAATCAAAGTTACCTACTGCATTTGGCTATTTTGAAATTATAGCATTTCAAGATCAAAAGACTGGTGAAGAACATATCGCTCTTGCTAAAGGGATAAATGCTGCTCCCAATCAACCTGTATTGGTCAGAATACATTCAGAGTGCTTAACAGGTGATGCTTTTGGATCACTCAAATGTGATTGTGGTCCACAATTACACTCAACCATGAAGATGATTCATGATGCCGGTCAAGGTGTCATTTTATACCTTCGCCAAGAAGGCCGTGGCATAGGACTAACCAATAAAATTCGGGCCTACGCACTTCAAGACCAAGGACATGATACCCTTGATGCAAATTTATTATTAAACCTGCCAGAAGATGCTCGTAAATATGACATGTGTACCATTATGCTTGATTATTTACAAATAAAAGACGTCAAGTTGATTACAAATAATCCATTTAAAATCAAATCTTTGACTGATTTAGGAATTAATGTTGTTGAACGTATTCCTTTAAAAGTTGGTTTAAATATCTTTAACAAAGCTTATTTAGAAACAAAGCAAAAACGTATGTCACATATGTATGATAATAGTGACTTTTAAAATATTTAATAATAGAAAAACTGTTTGAATAGTCATAAAAATTCTATTATATGAACTACATTTAACTTTCATCTTCACATTCTATTCACCTTAACTCACCTAAAGTATAAAAATAAACTGTGAAGATGGACAGTGAACATGAATCAAGTCAAAACGTTAATGGCAATTGCCTTATCCTTACCAGTGCTTTTCCTGTCTGGATGTAAAAGTGTTCCTCGTTATTCCTCTGATTATGCAAATGCCAGAACGAGTATTCAGGGAATACCCTTAGATGATGTAAAAGCACTAGAAATCGGTACCCGCTTCACTTCGGCATTTAATACCTTGGGCACACCTAAATTCGTTGAAAATGCTGGAGCACTGTATGCAGATCAGCTTTTTATTAACGATACTCTGTCGCAATTTTCATCGCGTAAAAAACTGCTTGAACATTTTCACGGTATGAACCAGCGGGTGAGTAATGTAACTGTCAGTCTATTAAATGCTTCATATCATCAAGACTCAGCCTATGTGCATTGGCATATGGTTTATGATTTTAAAATGTTCGGGAAGACACGAACAATGGATTCATTTGGAATCAGTGAAATAAAGGTCAACCCAAATCATCAGATTATTTTCCAACAAGACTTCTGGGATCCGGCCAATGGTCTGTATCGTTCTTTGCCTTATGTAGGAGGAACCTATTCATGGGTACTGCCTTTCAAAAAGTAGCCATAACCACTGTACTGATGCTTGGGAGTTTCGGTTCGTGGGCGCATGCACAAACCTTAAATAAATGTGGTAATGGCCCACTAATGGTGGGACAAAAACAGGTCGGTGTGGCCAGTTACTTTGCGCAAAACTGTAATCAGCCTTGGCAAGGCCAAAACATGCAGATGGATTTTACCTATACGCAGAATATTCCAGAATGGGCATTCAAACGTGCAGCCAGACATCTACTCCAACGTAATATCAAAGATCAAAAGATTCAGGCTGTTTTCAATCCAATCACCAATCTGTATCTTCCAGTGAACTCAGGAGATCTATACCAACTAAAATATAGCCATGCCACACACACATTAAGCCTATACTTAAACCAGAAACTGCAGGGACAACTCCAGAACCCATTAGCCCAGCAATATTTTAATATATGGCTAGGTCCTCAGCCATTTAGTGCTAAATTAAAACAGCAATTAATAAAGTAGTCTCTACAGTTATGTCTAAACATTTTATTTTGATGGTTGAAGATCATTACGAACTGGCATCTACCCTATGCGAGTTTCTAGAAGAGCATGGTTTTGTGGTCGATCATGCTCGAAACCTAAATGCTGCGCGCCAATTGCTCAAGCAGCAACGCTATCATATTTTACTTTTAGATATTAACTTACCTGATGGTTCGGGTTATGAACTATGTGAATGGCTACGAAATAAAGAAGGTATGGACCTCCCCGTGCTGATGCTCACCGCACGCGATACGTTGAATGACAAACTCAAAGGTTTCAATTCAGGCACGGATGATTATCTAGTCAAGCCATTTGACTTTAATGAGCTGGTGGTTCGAGTCAAAGCTCTGATCAAGCGTTCACAGGGCGAAGTCTCCTCTAGCCGTCTTCAAATTCATGATCTTATTCTGGATCCTGCAACACAGCAACTGACTCGTGGAGGACAAACCATTGAACTGCCCCCCATTCAATTCAAACTGCTCAAACTACTGATGCGTCATTCGCCTAAAGTTCTGACTAAACAGGAAATTATGATAGAGCTTTGGGGGGATCAAGAGCCTGAAAGCGATGCCCTGCGTAGTCATATTTATAATTTGCGTAAAATGGTCGATAAACCTTTTGAGCAAAAACTAATTCACACCATATCGGGTGTAGGGTTAAAGATCACTTTAGAAACTTAAGCTCTAGAAGCCCAGCCTTAATTTAAATACACGACGACAATCAGTCCAGTCGTCATCGCCAGATCAACATCCTGATGGGTATTGAGATAATACTGCCGATCAAACAATTCCACTCGCCAGCCAAGCTGCTTGCACAACTTCTGTACCAATTGCAGTCCAATGCCATGACCTTTGATCTCTAATTGCAATTGCTGCCCCGACAGTTCTTGCACCTTTGAGTTATTCGGTAAAGGAATGCCGACACCATTATCTGCAATCAATACTGTATTTTTTTGCAAAATGACATCAATTTCTGTGCCTTGTGAATAATTCAGTGCATTCCGCAAAATATTGCCAAATACCATTTTGGTCATCGACGGGTAAAGTTTACGTGGCTGTTCGTTTAGATCTTTTTGAAAATTTATCCGCATGCCTTTGTTATGGCTAACACTATCCAGATCCTGAACTAGATTTTCCAGACATTCTGAAAGCATAGTCGATTCAGCGGTTAAAGTATTGGCGGTATTGCGGGCGATAGCCAGTAGTGTGTCAACTAATAGTTGCATGTCTTCAATGGTGTTGTTCAAGCGAGTAAATGATTTATTGTCCCCATAGCGTGCCTGACACAACTGCACATTGCCTTTTAAGATGGTAAGTGGTGTGCGAAGCTCATGACTGACATCACCAGTAAATTCACGTTCACGCTGAATAAACTCGCTTAATACCTGATGATATTTTTCTAGCGCCTGCTTCAGATATTCCGCTTCCAGATTTGAATCAGTCCGGATGTCATGAAACGGTGAAGCCTGATTTTTATAATCTTCCCAATCAATATGTTCCAGTGCGTTGGCAAGCCTTGTAATGGGAGAAAAATAGCGCCGGGCACGACGGTTCCACCACCATAACATACTATAAAGTACAAACAAGCTGACCATCAATGGTGCCAGACCAAACAGCCAGACCAGTTTATTGACATTGCTTTCGCCAAAAACCAATAGCACATGCTGCCCGTCTTTTTCACCATAAACGGTCATGCGTTCCTTGCCATCGACAAAATGCCGATTCACCCCTTGCTCAAGTGACATATTCTTAAATTGGGAGGGTGGCACAGTGTTCCAGCGGTAACCATACAGGTTTTTGGTATCGGGCAATTCTGCGGCAGGATTACGTTCTAATCGCTGCCAGTAGTGTGACATCTCCTGTTCTAGCGCCGTTCTGAGCAAAGAACCTTTAATCACCCAGGCACTGAAGCCAATCCCAATCACCACAGACAGGGCAATGAATCCGATTTGCAGCCAGTAGTAGCGGTTAAACACCTCACCCAGAGGATGATCACGTTTGTCCCTAAACAGCTTTAACATTGATGCATTCCCCGCTGGCCAATCCCATTGTTCAATTATACGGCTTTCTTCTTTAACAGAAAGTGGCCAATGACCCACTCGCGTCCATGGTCATAACCAAATAGCTCGGCACAGGCCATAAAGAAAATCCGCCAGCGCTGCCACCAGATTGCGGCATCCGCGCCATAAGTTTTTTCAAATAAGGGCTTTAGCTCGGCCTGTTTACCATCCATATTTTCTAGCCAAGCATTTGCGGTACGTTCATACTGCGTACCCGCCCATTGCCAGTGCTGTTCTAGCTGTAAATGCTGCTGAAAATGTAGGAAAGTTGAGGCTGCTGGCATCAAACCACCACTAAAGAAATATTGCGACATCCAGTCAAACTCATTTTTGACTTCAAACGGGTAATGCAAGAAACGATGACAGAAAATATGACACCACAATAAGCCATCTGGTTTGAGCCAAATACTAATATTTTCAAACAGTTTTTGATAGTTGCGTACATGCTCAAACATCTCCACCGATACCACACGGTCAAATGACGCAGGTTCAAGTTGCAACACATTGACATCACAAGTGATCACATTAAGGTTATCCAGTTTTTTTAAACGGGCTTGTTCCTGAATATACTCGCGCTGCGTTGAAGAATTTGACACGACTGTAATACGGGCCGTTGGATAATGCTCGGCCATATATAGACTTAAAGAACCCCAACCGCAGCCAATTTCCAAAATATCCTGCCCGTCTTTCAGTTGTGCTCGCTGGCAATAGCATGCAAGGGCAGCTTCTTCGGCTTGGTCTAGCGTCATATCGGCATGTTTAAATAGACTCGCGCTATATTTCAAACGCTTACCGAGTACTGCCTGAAAAAATGCGGTCGGCAGTTCATAATGCTGCTCATTGGCTTTGTCTGTCTCAATGGCAATTTCGCTGTTTTTCAGCATGGTCAGCACATCCATATAGCGCTGCGCTGCCAATGCGGGGTTAAACCGACCTTCTTGTGCCAAACGTTTTTTGCTCAAGATTTTAATACCAGCACGAATCACTGGGTCTGGCACCTTGCCATTTTCGATCAGTTCTAAAGATTTTTGAATCATAAAGTCCATGTATTTACCTACTCTTTGGGTGGCCACGGAATAAACATTGAAGTTCGTCGTTGATAGTCTTTATAGTTGTCACCACGGTGGGTGAGGGCCTGTTTTTCACTAAATGGAATACCCGTAAAGTAGTACAGGAATAGCCACATCAGCAGCGGATAAATCCATAATTCATAGCATCCTGCTGCCAGACCGAGCACTGGATAGGCAAACCAATGCAGCCATTCAAAAAAATAATTCGGATGGCGTGAGTATTTCCACAAGCCCTGATCCATGGTTTTACCTTGATTCTGTGCATCTAGCTTAAAACGGTAAAGTTGCTGATCGGCAGTGCTTTCGCCTATCAAAGCCGATAGCATGATCATGCCCGCCACAATCACAGTGACCAAAGTCCAGTCATTCCATTGCTGGGTCGAAATACTTAACAACTTCAGCATTGGGTACGAAAACAGTAGAGCCAAACCTGCCTGAAATATAAAAAACACCAGGAAACCAAGATGCTGATAATCCCCCATCGCTCGGCGCATGTTGGCATAACGCGTGTCTTCTTGGGTTTCATTGGAATAGCGCCGTAACAGATGCCAAGTCAGCCGTGAAAACCAGATCCCACTCGCCAGTCCCAGAAATAACCGAACCAACATCGGTGCACTGTCAATCGCCCAAGCGGCAATAATCACATTAAGGGCAATACTGAAACTCCAAGCGACATCGACCAGCCCCGCTCTGCGGTTATAGGTCACTAACACCCAGCTACAGAGCATGATGAAGACATTGAGCAAAAATAAATCTAGCAGCATGTCGCCCTCCTGTTTTATTTCTGCTTAGTAAGCACTGGCTTCAAACAGCAAATGAACATCACTGATCACACCTTCCCTAAAACCACCTTCGCAATAACACAGATAAAAATCCCACATACGTATAAAACGCTCATCAAAATCAAGTTGCAGTACTTGATCACGCTGCTCCAGAAAACGCTGGCGCCAACACTTCAGGGTTTGTGCATAGCTTTGACCAATATCTTCCAGATGTTTGAGACGAAGTTTTTGCTCAGAAGCCGTTTGCGTCATCACACTGATACATGGAATAAAACTACCGGGGAAAATATAACGCTTAATGTAATCTACCGTATTTAAAGCTTTAACATAGCGTGCATCTTCAATCGTAATCGCCTGTATCAAGGCTAGACCATTCGGCTTGAGGAGCTCGCGGCATTTTCGGAA
The DNA here is from genome assembly GCF_036666595.1 of Acinetobacter sp. Lineage (GTDB taxonomy): Bacteria > Pseudomonadota > Gammaproteobacteria > Pseudomonadales > Moraxellaceae > Acinetobacter. Next base: position 78,443 of record NZ_JAVWVO010000012.1, read on the forward strand.
ATAAGTTGGTAAATATTGCTCACCAACTGCTTCAATCATTTCAATGGACACCAATTTGTCGTATTTACCCTCGAGTAAACGGTAGTCCTGAAGCTGTACAGACACCCGATGAGACAGCCCTGCTTCAGCAACTCGGGCGAGTGCTTCATCGTACTGAGCTTTGGAAATGGTAATGGTGGTCACCTTACAGCCATAATGCTGAGCCGCATAAATGGCAAAGCCTCCCCAGCCGCTGCCAATTTCAACCAAATGGTCCATCGGTTGCAATTGAAGTTTTTGGCAGATCAGTTCTTTTTTATAATCTGAAGCTTGTTCCAAGCTCATACAGGGTTCTTTAAACACCGCACTGGAATACATCATGCTGGAATCTAAGAACAATTTAAAAAAATCATTGCTCAAGTCATAATGCTCAGCAATATTCTGACGACTACCATCAATCGAATTCTTGCGGGATTTATACCAAGCCTTGAGTACCAACTGGCTGGCTTTTGCCACTACATTTTGATTCATCCGATCAAGCACATCACGATTACGTGCTAGAATACGAATTACGTTGACCAGATCTTCACTGCTCCAGTAACCACGAATAAAGCCTTCTGCTGCCCCCAGTACACCATTACGGAACAGCAAATCGATAAGGCGTTGGTCGTGAACTTGAATTACTGCATGCAAGTCACTGTAATTTTCCCCGACCAGACCATTCCAGATACCTTTAAATATTAGCTGACCATGACGCAATTTCAGCATATGGCGTAGGACTATCGGCAGTTCGGTATGCTCTCCCATTAACAGTGTTTTCATAGTCATGTCTTTCCTTTTTCTTTTTTAGGATGCCGATAAAACGGAATTTTCTTTTTCCATAAGCGCAAAGCATGTAGATAAATCCCGCTCACCATCCTAAAGGGCTCAAGAACTTTTAATACAGCATATCGATGTTGCTGTGAAGGAAGTGTGATGGCTTGCAGCTTAAATTTCATCGTGGCATCAAATTGCAATATTTCTTGTTCAAACAGCTGCATGTGAATCACATTTTGCTGTTCTGAAAAGCTAAAACGCCAACGATAATCCAGTGACATCGGCATGAATGGTGACACATGAAAGGTCTTTTTAAAGTCAAACTGGTGGCTCTGGTAAGGCGTATGTTTAGTTACATTATGGCGACAATCGTGAATGTACACCTGACGTTCATTCCACGGTGTATTGGTGATTTCACTCAGTATAAAAATCAGTTGATCGGTCGTATCAAAGATCAAATAAAACACCACAGAATTAAAACGAAAACCCAGTGTGCGTGGTAAAGCCAGTACACGAATAGATGCAGCATGTGGTAAATGATAGTTTTCGTGCTTGATCAGTAACCGTGCAACTTTCTGCCGAATCGAGCCATATTCCATGTTTAGAAAGTCACGTTCATCCAAGGTCAATAAATTCCAGCGACTAGAAGACCAGAACCAAGATTTTTGGGTAAAATTTGCCAGTTGATCCGGATCAAAGCATAAATAGCTAAGCTTCACCTTAAAAGCATGTGATTTGGGCAAATAGCGACGATGGCGAATTTCGGTAGAAGCGATAGCCAGTGGATACATTTGCATTCTGTACTCCTAAGCCGCTTGCTCAGTGTGTTGCAGCAACTGATTTACAACCCATGAAGCACTACGCGCTCCATCTTCATGAAAGCCCCAGCCCCAGTAGGCACCACAGTATGACGTCCGGTTCTGACCATTAACCTCAGCCCAACGTTGTTGTGCCTCAATCGCGGCAGCATCAAATACTGGATGACGGTAATATCGTTCTACCCATATTTTTTTCGGATCGAGGTTAAAGTTAGGATTGAGTGTGGCAAAGATTTGGGTTTTACAATTCAGGTTTTGCAACTGGTTCATCCAGTAACTGAAACCATAATGCATGCCACTATGCTGGAATGGAGTTGATTCAGTTGCATAGCTAGGTGTTACATGTACATGCCAGCTGGCCCATTGGCGTCTGGATTTGGGCATGATATGAGTATCGGAATGCACCACCATATGGTTATCCTGATAACGAAACTTGCCAAGTACTTCAAGCTCTTGTGCGCAAGGGTCTTTAAGTAAATTCAAGCTGTCATCAGCATGGCTCGCAAAAATGACCCAGTCAAAACGTTCACTGCCCTGTGCCGTTTCAATCACTACATCATCGGCACTCCGGGATACATGAAGCACACCTGTCTTGCGGAAAGTCATATTCGATTGGGCCTGAATGGCACGAACATAACGCGCTGATCCACCCTTGACCGTAAGCCACGAAGGTCGCTCTTTCAGCTGCAACATACGATGGTGCTGAAAAAAGCTCACCACAAATTTATACGGAATCTGTCCAGCTTGCTCTACTGGACAGGACCATAGCGCCCCGCACATCGGATAGAGATGTTCCTGACGAAAGGCTTCGGAATAGTCATGTCGATTGAGATATGCATCAATACTGAGCTGAGCATCGACCTGTTCAACATCAATATCTTTATTCGCCGCATAGAAACGGAACAGATCCGACAACATCACGCGAAAATCAGCGTTAAAGAAGTTTTGCGGTCGGAACAACAGCGAGAATTTTTTTGAAGGATTGTACTGCAAGCCAGTGACTTGATTGTTGACCGAAAAGCCCATGTCACTGCTTTGCGATTGAATCCCGAGTTCTTTGAGCATTGCACAGAACAGTGGATAGTTATGCTCATTAAATACAATAAAGCCACTGTCCACCGCGACCTGTTCGCCATCTATATTCAACTGATGGGTATCGGTATGGCCGCCAAAGTAATTATTCTTTTCAAAGACGGTAACGTCATGCACTTTACCTAATTTCCAAGCCGCATACAAACCGGAAATACCTGAACCAATAATCGCAATTTTCATGGTGATTCCTTCGAATGAATTGTAGGAGTGCCTGTTTTGGCTACTTTTCTCTGTTTTCGAGCTTGTGCAATTTTACTGACGTCATAGACCCGCGTTGGAATTGGCTTTAAACCCCAGACTATCCCGAGCCAAGACATAATTTTTAGGAGGTAATAGGTTACATCAATCTGCCACCAGTAAAAGCCCTGTCGGGTACTGCCTGCATAATAGTGGTGATTGTTGTGCCAGCCTTCGCCCAAAGTAATGATAGACAAGAATAAATTGTTGCGGCTTTGATCATCAGTGTCAAAATCACGGCTACCGTAATGATGCGCAAGTGAATTGATACATAAGGTCGCATGGATCAGCAACACGGTGGACACCACAAATCCCCAGACTAGTAATTGCAAGCCGGAAGTCCCCAGTTGCGGCCAAGCTATTGCCAGCCATTCTCCTAGTACATAAATCCCACCCGCGGTCAACAGCACAACAATTAGACTAAATCGGTCTAGCCAGATTAATTCCGGATATTTCAGCCAGTCTTTGATTACTTCTTTACGCGTGGCAAAGTTATATTCATTCAGAAACCAACCCACATGGCTATACCAAAAACCGTGGGTAGATGAATGCGGGTCTTGTGACGAATCTGTATAGCGGTGGTGATAACGATGATGGGCTGCCCACCATAAGGGGCCACGCTGTGCACTCATGGTACCTAGTAATACAAATAGGAACTGCACTGGACGCGAGGTCTGAAAGGTTTTATGCGATAAATAGCGATGAAAAAAAGCCGTAATAGAAAACATACGAATCAGGTAAAACAGCAGCATAAAGCCAAGTGCAAACCACGACACTCCCACCCAGAACACGGCTAGACAAGCCAGATGCAACAGAATAAAGGGAAAAATCCTCAACCACTGAATCTTTCTATTTTCAACCCTCTGTGTTTCGGGCGCTGTGGGTGTAGACCAGCTATCTATCCATCGCATCAGACTTTTCAACATGGACTCATCCTACTTTCGAGCGATTGTATTTATTCTATTTGATGAGTGTAATCAGTCAGGTATGAATTTTATGTGAAGTAAAAAAAAACCGAACTGTAGAGAGATTTACCAGTTCGGCAAAAGGTTAGCAGATTAATGAGGCAATTTGATAAGTTTTGTCACGTCATAGCCATAATCTTTCGCAGTGTCTATATATGACTGATAAGTTGCTTCATCTAGTTGCGGTTCACGTGTCAAAATCCATAGGTATTTATTACTTGGGCCACCCACAAGTGCCACTTTATATTCCGGGTCTACTCGTAATACCCAGTAATGACCTTTAGTAAAGGGTATCCATCTTAAACCTTTAGGCAAAAAGCTGACCTTTAATTTGCTATTTCCCCTATTTTGCGGATATGCAACTCCTTCAGAACTTATCATCTCACCATTGGCAGTTCGACAACTATTCAATACATTCACTGTCTGATCGTCATTAACACTATATTCTGCGTTGATATTAGCTATACATTTACGCTGAAAATACATCGGTAAATGAGAAATTTCATACCATTTTCCAGCATATTGTTGAATATCAACTTCATCTACAGCCTGAGGTGTAACAGTTTCTGCTTGAGCAGTCATAGACAAACTGATCATAGCCAGCGCCGCAGCTGTAAAAAATGACTTGAATAAAGTATTCATTTTTAAGCCTTATTTTTGATTTAATCATTAAGATAAACCCAGTAGATGTGAACAAAGCGTGAAAATTAAATAGTGAAATTTAGTATTTAGTAAAGCTCTACTTTAATTCCTATTAAAGCAACTCACTAGTGTCATCTGTTACATGTTTATACGTTCAGGTATCTTTAATGTGAAACAGTCGACTTTACCTACTTACCGTCGTCAAACTTTTTAAACTCTTTGGAAAGCTGACTAAGTGTTTTGACTTGCTTTCCATAACGACGACATGAACGGCATGCCAACAAATGAATTTGTAAATTAGTCTGTTCTAGAAACAGAAGTGGTCTGTCTAATCTTTCAGATAATAATTGGGTGGCTTGGCGACACGTTAGCATGAGCAATCCTCCTTCAATAACCATTTATTTTCTAAGCATTCACGTAATCTTGTTCGACTTCTATACATAAGTACATTTAAGTTAGTAACAGTAATTCCGAGCTTTTCACAAATTTCATCTGAACTCAGTTCAATCATTTCTCTAAGCATAAAAACTTGTGCATATTTGGCTGGTAAGTGATTCAAACAGGCATTAAAAATGATCCAAAAATCTTTTTGCTCCAACATCTCTTCTGGACTAGGCCAAGCTTTAGGTGCTTCATATTTATGCCAATGTCCGGACGCATCAAATAACGCATCTATACTTAATTCGCTTTCCTCATCATTAAACAACTCACTCATCGTCATCAAACGAGATTTTTGTCGAATTAAATCAATAATTTTGTTTTTTAAAATAGCAAAAACCCATGTTTTAAAAGCTGCCCGCCCAGTAAAAGAATCAATATGTTGGTATGCACTGGCTAATGCTTCTTGAACAGCATCTTCAGCAAGTTGAAATGAGGACAATTGTAAAATGGCAAACTTCAACATTTGTTGTCTTAGGTCGATTAAAAAGGCTGGGCTTTGCAGTTGTTGCAATATTTCCTCATCTCTATTTGCTGGCTCTGCGCTCATCCCTTTTCCTCATCATTGTTATTGGGAGCATCTAACAATTTCAATCGAGTTAATAACACTTTTAACTCATAGACCTGTATTTGGATCTGGGTGTTAGAAAAATCAGGGAATATCGCTTTTATTAAATTTTTAATGTCTTGTTCAACTAACTCTTGTTGATTGAGTTGTTCAATGACCACTGCAAATAAAGCAGATAAGGTTTCTATGCAGATATGATCTTGATCATTTCGCCATACCATGATGACACTCGGCATATGCTCAATTTCAGAAATGCTCATACGTGACGACCATTGATAGACTGGATATTGATAAACGAGCACCCAGACTTGGGTTTTTAATTGCCATTTATCCTGCAAAGTCACCTTTTTTTTTGCAATTTCAACGGTATCTAAATAGAGTTCAAGCCATTCAAACTGTAAGAGCTCAGCTAACCATGGGTATTCTTTTAAACTAGGATGCTGGCAATCTGTCAAATACTCTCTAAATTGTAAAGAAATATCATTATAAAACGGTGAACCGCATTTCGCTTTTTGAAAAAATTCATTCAATAGCTTTTGCCACTGTAACTCAGGCAACATTGCTTGAGTCACTGGATAAACTACTTCAATAAAAGAACAAACATTATTAAAAAGTAAATCTCGATAAATCTGCATTCTTTCCGCAGGAAGTGCTTTCGGCAATTCAGATTGAGGCGAACGAATCCAGTTACAAAACTGCTGCTGCGTCGCTTGGAAAGATATTTGCTCTATTTTCATTACCGCCCTCCTGCTGCATTATTGTAATTCTGGTCATTTCATCTTCTAACTCTTGCCATGATGGAATATTAAAATCACGCTCAAGTAAGGTTGGCTTTACCCCGCAGACTTGATAAGTATGTTGCAATAATTGCCAAACAGAATCACACACTTCTGCGCCATGCGTATCAATCAATAGATCTTGTTCAACTTGTTCATGTCCCGCAATATGTATATAACGAATCCGCTCTTTTGGCATTGCTCGAATAAAGGCGTAGCCATCACTGCCATGATTTATACTGTTTACATAGACATTATTCACATCAAGTAGTAATTCACAGTCAGCTTGCTGAAGCACTTCAGAAACAAAATTGGCTTCACTCATCTCAGCATTTGGCATTAAATAGGTTGAGACATTTTCAATCACCAACCTTTTTCCTAAAATATCTTGGACACGTAAAATACGTTCAGCCACATATTTGACCGCAGCGTCTGTCATTGGAATCGGCATCAAGTCGTATAAGTAGCCACTATCATGTGTATAGCTTAAATGTTCAGAATAAATCGGGACATTATAATCTGCTAAGAAACTTTTAATCTGTTGAATAAATTCAATATTGAGCGGATGAGGTCCTCCAATCGATAAAGATAGTCCATGACATATTAAAGGTGCTTTTTCTACGCATCGTGCTAATAGCTTTGCATGCCGCCCCCCAAAACCCATCCAATTTTCAGGTGCAATCTCTATAAAGTCAGGAGCTTTTTCAGCACTAAGAAATTCATCTATAAAATCCCTTCTTAGCCCAAGTCCTACACCTGCTAAATCAACCATAGTGATACTCCAATTTTGGAAATGATGCCGACTATGTGATCCATAGCGACATCATCTTCTAACTGATTGACTATTTAGCGCCACATTTGCCATCAGCAACTTTTTTATCAGCTCCACATTTCGCATCTGCTGCTTTCTTGGTTGCACCACATTTACCGTCTGCTGATTTTTTATCAGCGCCACATTTTGCTTCAGTGGTCTTTTCGTGTTTATGCATTTTATTTGCACCACACTTAGCTTCACCACATTTGCCATCAGCCACTTTACTTGCATGTGTTTCTGTCGTATGCGTAGTTGTTGCTGCGGATACTTGAGTTGCACCAACTACAGATAACGCTAATAGTGCAGCAACTGATGTGATTGAGTTTAATTTGTTCATTTTTCTATTCCTTTAATATAATTTCACGGTTTGTACTTAGGTACTATGGTTAGACGACTTAAACTGACATTTATTACAGTCCAAATTAAAAATTATGTAAGAAACACCGTTATCACCCGACTAATGACTATTCAATCGCATTGGGTGTGAAATTTTCATGAACAACGTTATCTATCTTTTATCAGAAAAATACCGAAAATTTTGTAGTGTCATAAAACATGGTGATGGTATTGCAGCACTTGCACTAAGACTTTATTTAGTTCCGATATTCTGGATGGCGGGTACAAATAAATTTACCCATTTTCAAGATACAGTCGAATGGTTCGGTAATATTGATTGGGGTTTAGGTCTACCATTTCCTACACTGCTGGCAGCACTCGCAACTTCGACTGAAATTATGGGGGCTATTCTCTTAGCAGTAGGTTTATTAACTCGATTCATCAGTATTCCACTCATTATCACCATGTTAGTTGCTATCGTTACGGTACATTTACCCAATGGATGGCAAGCAATTGCTGATCCCAATGCTCCATTTGCTAGTGCTGAGGTGATTTCTTCGTCTGAAAAGTTAGAAAAAGCTCGTCAGATCTTAGAAACATATGGAAATTATGACTGGTTAACTTCAAGTGGATCATTTGTCATCTTGAATAATGGTATTGAGTTTGCAGTAACTTACTTAGTCATGCTCATAGCGTTAATTGTACTTGGCGGTGGACGCTATCTAAGTTTGGATTACTGGGTGAAATATCTAATGTCACGTTAAATATACTTTGGAATATAAAGGTATCTAATAACCAATAACTAGCAAAACTTTGGACACATGTAATCTAATTTCAACATAAAATAAAAACTTTAGCTTGATGGAGTAAATGTATTGGAATTTTGAAAAACAGTCAGATTTCTATGCTACTCATCAATGGGAGACAATATTCAAATTCTTGTGAACTTATGGCGCATAAGATATAAAACAACCATTCCTGATACCAATATTATTGAACTTTAAGGTTGTGAACACTGCATGCTTTGGGGGATGTGTACTTCTTAATATTATTGTCTTATTTTTAGGATCAAACCTACTTTATATATCATGTTCATGAACCAGTGAAAATTATGCAATAAACATTATTAATTTAAACATATGAGATTATTAAATAATAATGTATAAAAAGTTATGAAGTTAACTTTAAGTAAGATCAGTTAAATAGATAACATTTGAAATTTAGTTCATTAATACTAATATGTTAAGTTTTATTCGTCTTTATATCAAGTTTTACATAATAGAATTTATGACAACCTATTACAGCAAAAATAGAAGTTATTGATGAATAGCCCTTCTTTAAAAAGTAAAGCATAGTTGAATAAGTAAGAGTGTGTTACTATTGTTTCAGTAGTTACTTTTAAATTTATTAATTCTTATGAGTAAAAATACCAATCTTGAAATCTGCCCAATTGCGAGAAGCCTATCCGTTCTAGGTGATGCTTGGAGCATGCTGATATTACGAGATGCACACTCAGGTTTCTCACGATTTGATCAATTTCGTAAAAGCTTAGGTATTGCGCCTACAATGCTAACTAAACGCTTATCCGTTTTGGTTGATGAAGGATTGCTTGAAAAAAGACAATATTCAGAACATCCTCCACGTGAAGAATATGTACTCACTCAAGCAGGCCAAGATTTTCTACCAGTTCTATTTGTAATTGGAGCATGGGGACGTAAACACAAACCTTATGAGCATCCTGAAGAAATGGTTAAGTTTCTTGATGCTGAAAATGGTACTGAAATTGAACCAATCGTAATTGATCAGGTAACTGGTGCGGAAATTGGTACACGACTTATTCGCCAACAAGGTGAATAAAGCTAACAAGCACCCTTTCTGGGTGCTTTTTTATAGCTTCAACGAGTAGTTTATGATTTTATCCGGGTCCGTTGTGTCGCATACGTTCCCCAACCACTACGTAAAACAGATTTAATAAATGCCCATAAACCGCTTTCTTTAGGCTTTGGTGCTTTACCTTGAGCAATACGGTTAAGTTGTTGGGTATACCAAAGAACTTCCATAATACCAAGACTATCGATTTTTTTAATTCCTGTTTTGATAGGTTGAACCTTTTGTTTGCTATCCGTTCCTACTAACAAATATTTTGCTGCATCTGGGTCTATTGCCATCAGTCTTGCAATTCCGACCACATCAAATGCATTGGATTTTAGCGCTTGATTCATTCCCTCTGCACTTCTAAAACCACCTGTAAGCATTAATGGTGTTGTTACATACTTTCTCACCTTTTCAGCAAAATCGATAAAAAATGCTTCACGCGCAATGGTTGAAGATTTCTGTGGTGCTTTAGCTACACCAGATTCGTAAGTACCACCTGAGATTTCGATCAGATCAATCCCTGCGACTGCTAATGCTTTAATGACTTCTAAAGAATCTTCATCAGTAAATCCGCCTTTTTGAAAATCAGCGGAGTTGAGTTTAATGGCGATTGGAAAATCTGTACCGACTTGCTTGCGAATCTCTTGATAAACTTCCATTAGGAATTTACGACGTTTTTCAGGTGTACCACCCCACTCGTCATTTCTTAAGTTGTGTAATGGAGATAAAAACTGATTAATCAAATAGCCATGTGCAGCATGGATTTCAACACCACTAAATCCAGCATTTTTGCATATCACCGCACTACGACCAAAGCGTTGAATGATCTCTATGATCTCGTCATGAGTTGCTTCATCTGGAGTCGCAAATAAAGATTGCATTTCAACCCCAAATGGCACTGCCGATGCAGAAATGTTACGTGCATTTAAGCCTTTCGGGGATTGTTTTCCCGGATGGTTGAGTTGCGCCCACAATTGAGAGCCTTGCTCGGTAACGCTTTTCGCCCATTTCTGTAAAATTTCAAAATCACGCTCATCTTCAATGACAACATTCCCTAGTTCACCTAAGGCACGTCGATCAATCATAATATTACCCGTGATAATCATGCCAATTCCTGATGAAGCCCAACGCTGATATAACCGTATATGCTTTTCAGTTGGATTATTGGAATAGGTCGCTAGGGTTTCACTGGTCGCTGCTTTAGCCAACCGATTTGGAATCACCACACCATTCGGTAACGTTAAAGGCTGATTCAGGAGGTTTGTTTTTAATTGCAAATGAGTCATGCACTTCGCTCACACAGTGGAAGATGATTGAGAATAAGGTTGAATAAAGTCCACTAAACTTTGAAACCACATTACATCTACAAAGTTTCCAGTAATCACAAGATCCTCTGTTCTAAGAGCAGTTAGAAACGTATTGATACTATCTTTGGCTGATAGCACAGCAAAACCTGTACTGCCATTCTTAAAAGTGAATGTAAAACTTGGCGATTTGATTCGTCCTGCGTGAGAGCTTATCTTGCCATTTTTAACTTCAAAATAACGCCCTTCACCACTTGCCGTCTGGATTTGGAATGTGACATTTTTATCTTTCACGTATGAAGCACATTTCGGATTGGTTTTCACAGCCCGTTGTAACAGCTTAGTCAGCATCCACAGTAATAATTTAAATTTCATCATTTTAGCTCTCAGTTCATCAATATATAAAAAACACTAAGGAAATTCTGATCGATTACTCACCTAAAAACTGTATGGCATGCTTCACGAATCGTTCTGGATATTGAAACTGTGCGCCATGCCCTGCATCGGGATAAATAAACAGCTGTGCATTTGGAATATTAAGTGCCATCTGATAGGCATTGATGGTCGGAATCATCACATCATCCACACCATTGAGGATAAAAGTTGGCTGTTTAATCTCACGTAAATGAGCAAATGGATCTTGTTCATCAAGTTTCGGTAAAAAGTGCATATTGGCTTCAATCTGAGCCTGCATCACGTCGACTGAACTTGCTGGATCCTGATCTTTACGTTGATGGCGACGTTGCCAAAAATCACGACCTGCTTGAATTGCGGCTTTTGATCGACCAAAGAATAAAAATAGAAAGTCCTCTTCGGAAGGTACTGCACTGGTTGCATACTTCAAGACCAAAGCAGGTACATCTGGATCATCACCACGTGGTTTTCCACCTCGTGGACCTGTACCCAAAAGCATTAATTTTCTGACCAGTTCAGGATGACGACGTACTAAATCCTGTGCCTGAAATCCTCCCAGTGAGAATCCAAGTAGATCCACTTGGTTTAAATCCAATGCACAAATTACTGCGGCAGCATCATCAGCCATATCTTCAATGCGAGTGCGTGGCTGACCTGTGGATGAAGCGACACCACGACCATTAAACAAAATGACTTCTCGCCCTGCTGCTAACCCATCTGTAATCAATGGATCCCAATTGTCCAAACCGCCTCGGAAATGCTGAAGAAAAAATAAAGGAGGTTGCTCTGTATTTGCATTGCCCCAGCGACGATAGGCAAAAGTTGCTCCATTAACTTCTATAAACTGGGTTTCAGCTGTTTGATGTGTAATTACAGTCATCTTCATTGTCCTCATTTAAATATCTGATTGGGTCTAAATTTATTTAGCTAAGAACGTGAGCGATTGTTTTACAAAATCTTGATTAAACTGAAATATTCCGCCATGACCTGCATCTGGATAGATAATGAGCGAGCTATTTGGGAGGCGTTTTGCTAAGTCGTAGGTATTCACTGTTGGAACCATACGGTCATGATCACCGTTGGCAACTAAGACAGGTTGTTGAATAACTGAAAAGTCAGCTGGTTTCTTATTTCCCCATTTTTTCAATGCTTTAAGCTGGGCACGATATGCAGAAATGGTAATCTCTTTGTCACGATTTTCAGTGCGTTCATTTATACGCTGCACAAATTCTTTTGCAGCAGCTTTGCCATTATCTGTACGCGTAAAAAATAAATAAACTTTAGGATCTTGACGAGTCGTCATACCACGAACTAAATCCCAATTTGAAACTCGCCCCACTGTACTAATTCCAGTACCACCCGCAGGTCCAGTTCCCGATAAAATCATTTTACGAATCAAGTTTGGTTGTTTAAGAACGATCTCTTGCGAAATCATGCCACCCATTGAAAAACCAAATAAATCAACCTGTTTAAATCCTTTTGCTTGAATAAATGTAATCGCATCATCAGCCATTTGTTCAATGGACTTTGCTGGCTCACCAGTTGATGCGCCGACACCACGATTATCAAAAATAACGACATGATGTTTTGCTGCAATACCATCAATGATTCGTGGATCCCAATTATCTAAGACAGCAGCTAAATGATTGAGAAAAATGATAGGCGTTCCACCATTTTGTTGACCATATTCTCGGTATGCGAAGCTAACACCATCAGCTGAAATAAATTGAGTTGGAACAGTTGTCCATTGATATTGTTTTTCCGTCATTACAATCGCTCCTGAATTCTGAGTCATAGCTGTATTTACATCGGCATAGATTGAACTTGATACAGCTAAAGCCATTGAAATCAGACTTTTTTTGACTAAGCCACGCATGATGAATTTCCTAAAGTAAGATTAATATCTAAACCGCTACCCTAAGAATAAGAACCTCATACTTTTGAAATCATTCATATCTTGAGCTGGTCTATGCACTCTTCAATAGGAAATAACATTGTAACTATCGAATTAGTACTAACAGTACAGGATTAATTTTGAATAGTTACTATCTTTTCAGTATCAACTAATCATTTTTTAGATTATGATAAAAAAATAAATATTGTTGATGACTCAATTCAAGTTTTAATCGAAGAGTCTGATATGCACCCTAATCTGAAAATTTAATGTAGATTTACATACGTAAAACATTAAAACAAAAAGCAAACCAATTGAGGTCTTATATGAAAGCAGCCTATATTAACCGCTACGGCAATATTGATGATGTTCAACTCGATGAACAATCTAAACCACCGATTACAGAGAATGATGTACTTGTTAAAATACATGCAGCAAGTATTAATCCTCTGGACTTAAGGGTTTTAGAAGGTGAATTTAAGGCCATTCAGCCTGTTAAGTTTCCTTTTATTTTAGGCAATGATTTTGCAGGTACAGTTGTCCAAGTTGGCGCAAATGTTAAACAGTTTAAAGCTGGTGATGAGGTGTATGCCAAGACTGATCAAAATGGTGCTTTTGCTGAATATACTGTCGTTCATCAATCTTCGTTGGCGCTAAAACCTCAAAATATTTCGATGGAACTCGCAGCTTCTCTTCCACTTGTTTCATTGACTGTATGGCAGGCCTTGGTTGAAATTGCGAAAGTTCAAGCAGGACAAAAAGTGCTTATTCATGCAGGTTCTGGCGGTGTTGGCTCAATTGCTATTCAGCTTGCGAAACACTTAGGTGCGACTGTTGCGACGACTACGAGTGGTAAAAATGCACAATGGGTCAAAGCATTAGGTGCAGACATTATCATTGATTATAAAACGACTGATTTTGAACAAGAACTCAAAGACTATGACGTAGTCTTAGACACGCAAAGCGGAAAAATTTTAGAGAAATCTCTAAATGTTCTTAAAAGTGGTGGTCGTATTATCAGTATCTCTGGTCCACCTGATCGTGAGTTTGCAGAAGCAATCCATGCAAATTGGTTATTGAAATGTATTATTCCTCTTTTAAGTTGGTCGATCCGAAATAAAGCCAAAAAGAAAGGAATTACTTATTCATTTTTGTTTATGCAGCCGAATGGACTACAGCTATCTGAAATTTCAAAGTTAGTTGAGTCTGGAAAAATAAATCCAATTGTTGATAAGACATATGCATTTACAGAGATTAAAGATGCTTTCCAATATGTGAATACTGGACGAGCAAAAGGTAAAGTCGTCTTAAAAATTGCAGAATAAATTCAGGGAAAATAGAAAATGGCATCTTTTGATGCCTTTTTCTCAATAAACGAGAGTAGGCTTCAATCGAATGAAAGAGATTATGGTTTTAAGCTTAGTTTTAATAAAAATCTTAGGTTCATGAACCATCTTATTTTAAGTAAATTAATTTATCCAAATAAACCATTGAAACTAAAATATAAATTTTAATAATTTATTATTAACTAGAACTCAGGTCAACATAAGTTAAATAGAATATCCAAGACTGTAGCCTACGCAACTCAGTTGGTGCTACAGCTCGACATCGTGAATTCCAGTAAAATTATATTCACGATGCCGAGTACGCTAATGAACATAATATACGTTATGCCGAAATCTACGCGCGCAGCCTATCGATGTGATGATCAAAATAGCTTCAATCTTAAGTTTTAATCACTAGATGGCTGAATAATCTTGTGAACGATATGCTCATGTGTGGGTACGAGGCCGGCTTTTAAGCCAAGTGGTTTAAACACCTTATCTAACACGACCTGAGTCAGTTGACCTTTATCCTGCTCAATGTCTGTTAAAGTACGCCGACTGATTCCAACCATTGCTGCATATTTTTCTTGAGATAGTCCCAATACATTTTTGCGCAAGTGGCTCAGCAGTTGCCCCAAGGTAATTTTACCGAATAAATATTGCGTATATAAATCAATGAGCAATTGCTGACGGTCAAGTGGCTGATTTTCCTTTTTCATAATAGCTCCCATCGACTCAATTTGGCTTCAATAAAGTCATATCCTAGACCTGGCATATCTATAATCGTTTGGGGAACACCTCTATTGATTAATTGCTGTTTGAGACCAATAAGTTTGCTCGCCAATGTTTTCAATGTACTTAAAGATATTTGTGGTTCACACCAATGTGCAAGATTTCGACTAATACTTTCCCAGCGGTATTCCCCTCCTTCTTCATACGGACTTCCCCATGTTGTTGATCTCATTACAACTTCTGGATCGGCTTTCATTGGGGCAAAGTCGTAAATTGGAGCAAGAAATATTCGTCCTGATTTTTTTAAGAATGACGTATTACGGCCGTGATTATCTGAGTTACCAAAAATGATATTCAGCAAATCCCTTTGTAACCACTCACAAACGAATTGCGAAGAATCAAAGTTTTTGTCCACCGATTTTAATAAGGTACAAAGCGCGTCTATGACCTCAAAATGATTCAAATGGCTCCCTGATGTTTTATTCAATACGGAATAAACTGACTCAAGCCCGAATCTATGCCATTGTTGATTACGCCACTCTGTGTCAAATCTCGGCAGCCATAACGAAGGGTATTTCTGACCTTCAATCAGCTTCATCTGAGAAGTTTCAATTGTTGTAAACCCAAGTTCATTCAGGGCATGATAAAAATGATATTCTGCTCTCAATATATCGCAATCTATTGCACTACGCTTATTTCGAGGGAATTTAACTAGATAATGCTGATCTGGTTCATCAAAAGAATTTTGATAGGCATCAATCCAAACTTGCTGATCCTTTGACACGCGAATCAGTAGTTTTGGAGCCTCACCACCTGCACCAGTTGCACCACCACTAATTGCACCCATTTGTTGTGCATATTCGAGAAAATCAATATTCCGTTCCGTAACATCATCAGTAGTGAACTTGCGTAAGTGCAATGTTGATTCTGGATTGATTGGTGGAACTGATTCCTTAACTCTTAGATTCCCTACAGGAGCAATTGTGCCCTTTTCTAATAAAGTAAAATCTTGTTCTGCTGGCGAAAGTTTTTGCAGACCTAGATATTGCACTAAATAACGTCGAGCAGCACCAGATGGCACAATATCATCTAAAAAACTAAACCAGACTTTCGATTCATGTTGAATGAGAATCTGAACAGGAAGTGCTAAGCTACATGCATGTTCATCTCTCTTATCTAGATAAGAAATGGCATATTCTAATTCGTAGGATAACTCACTCGCACTTGCAGAACCTTTATGTGGTTCTAGTATCTTGAGTTCTGCTATATCTAGCCATTCTGTATCGAGAAGAGCTTGGATCGTTAATTTTTCCATAGATAGAAATGAGCAAACATTTTCTCAAAAATATCATAAAATCAAAAAAATGAGAATATATTTGCGCATTTTTATGGTGGTTTAAATTAAATGAGCAAATATTTGCTCAATCAATAGCTGCGGTTTCTTGTAATACTACAAATATAGAGCTCGTCCACATAAGACAGTAAACAAAACATGTGCCTTAAGATCTCTAATAGTAGACTTGATCTGGTAATGGTTTATACGAGTGCGATTCCAGATGAAAAATGAAGCCACGTTGCTGGCGAGCGATTCTGTGAAGTAACCATTCTTGGCTTCAATTGTGAATGCTTCATCGGTATAGACTTCTCTAAAATTGAAGTCTTTGAGGCAACTTCAACATCCGACTGCCTCATGTCTGGATACTTGGAGCAGCCCAAATTTAATGGGTACATTTATCTATTGAATACATATTCAAGCAACCGAATCGTCATTTAAAATATTTATTGAACTATCAATAACACCTTTAGCTTGTAAAGAAGCAAGCTCTTCTCGGGTTTTAAACTGTAATAAAATCTTTAGCGTATGTTCACCCAACTGTGGCGCAGCATGCTTATATTCAACCGGTGTATTGGATAACTTTATCGGTGAACCAATCATTTTAAATTGATCATTCAACGGATGTGCAACATCCACCACCATATTCCGAGACTGAATTTGTGGTTCATGCAGTGCATCTTCTATCGAGTTAATCACCCCGACCGGCACTTTTACTGCATGAATTGCCGCTACCCAATCTTGTGCATTTTTAGTCAAGAAGTACTCTGACAGTAATGAAATCAATTCATCACGATGCTTAACCCGATCCTGATTATGTTGGAACTTTTTATCTTCTAATAATTTAGGAAGCTCAATGGCAATGCACAAATCTTTAAACTGCTTATCATTGCCACAGGCGATAATAAACTCTTTATCTTTGGCTTTAAATGTTTGATAAGGAACAATATTTGGATGATTATTTCCCATGCGCTTTGGAGCAATACCAGAAGTTAAATAATTCATGCCCTGATTGGCCAGTGTAGCCACCTGTACGTCTAATAAGGATAAATCGATATATTGCCCACAACCAGTGTGTTGGCGTGCCAGTAAAGCCGCCTGAATGGCAACGGTTGCATACAGCCCCGTTTGAATATCGACCACAGCTACACCGACTTTTTGTGCACCGCCACCGGGTAACTCATCCTTTTCACCTGTAATACTCATTAATCCGGACATACCTTGAATAATAAAGTCATACCCCGGCTCTTCTGCACGCGGTCCAGTTTGGCCGAATCCAGTAATTGAGCAATAGACCAAGTTTGGATTAAGCTGATTTAAAGATGCATAATCTAAGCCGTATTTTTCCAATGAGCCTGCTTTATAGTTTTCAATCACTACATCGGCAGTTTTAGCAATTTCACGAATCAGTTCCTGCCCTTGTTCAGTTGCAATATCGATAGCAACTGAATATTTGTTGCGGTTGGTACACTGGTAATAGCCCGATTCACGGGTGGCAGCACCCTGATTATCCAGCATCCACGGTGGTCCCCACATACGGGTGTCATCTCCCACTTTTGGACGTTCAATTTTAATCACTTCAGCACCTAGATCTGCCAAAATCTGTCCACACCATGGACCTGCTAGTACGCGGCTTAAATCCAGTACCCGTATTCCTTGTAATGCACCCATGTTCTACTCCAAAAGCCAGCAGAGGAAGCTGCTGGCCATTTTTATTATTTAGCGGTAATAGTTTTGTTGATTACTTCCACGCTACTCGACGTTTTCTCTTCCGTATTTGTGACCGTCACTAATGAAGATTGCTGTGGATCATACTGCCGTTCACGGATAAACAAGCCTGGAATAACACCCGCAATAAAGTAGGCTGTACCCATTACAATAAATGCCATAGTGAATGAACCACCTGCCGCAATAATCCCGATGGTAGCAGGTGCAATCGCAGCACCTAAACGTCCCATGTTATACGCACCGCCAATGGCTGTACCACGAACATCGGTCGCGAAGGTTTCCGCCATATAGGTTGCATTTACACCGTATGGAATTCCATAGAGGAAACCAAAGGTAATTAATAAATAAGCAATATTGCTTGGTGTATTGTAGAAAATAATCACTGGTAAAAATGCGGCTGTCGCAACTGTACCAAAGACAAAAGTTACCCGACGACCCAATTTATCTGCGGCATAGCCTGCAATAATTTTCCCTAGAATCATTGCTGTATATGCACCTACCATATAGCCTGTTAAAGCTTTGAAGTTCATATTCAGTTCTGTTTCTAAATAGGTTGGCATCCAGTTATTGACACCGTAGTAGCCAAATTGTAAGAAGGCAGCCGTGGTCATCCACAGTAAAAACATTTTGCGGTGCTGAGTATGGCCAAAAATACGTTTATACACACTTTCAGAGGGAGCTTTTGCAGTGATTGCTTCAGTTGTAGGCTCAATTTTCAATTCTTTGCGTTTAAATTGTTCTATTTTTGCTTCTTGCCAAGATGCAGGTTCAGGTACAAAACGCATGAAAATAAGTGCAAATGCTGCTGGAACAATCGTGACATAAAACAACATACGCCAGCCATGATCAGGAATAATTGCGCCCGCCAACAACGTCGCCACGATATAACCAATGGTTTGACCTGTCTGTAATGTGCCTAAAACGGTGGTGCGATACTTTGTTGGTACATATTCAGCCATCAGTGTATTACACGCCATGTATAACGAACCTAATCCAAATGCGCCAATAAACCGCAAAATCATGAACTGCTCATAAGTTTGAGTGAAGCCCAGAATACAGGTCATAATTGAAAAGAAAACCACAGACCAGGCGATAGTTTTGACACGACCGAATTTGTCACATGCCCATCCACCTGTAATTCCACCAAACGCCATCCCTGCTAGTGATGAACTTCCTAGCATACCAGCTTGAAATGAAGTTAGACCGAACTCAGACTTTAAACTGGTCAAGCTGAATGACAACAGCATGATGTCGACACCATCTATTACCAATGAAATAAATGCAAAAACAAATGCAATTTTCCATGTGTTTTTATGAATACGGTGCACTGTACCTATATTGGATGGCAATTTTCTGCTGAGCGTTCCTGCTTCAGCTTGTATATCATTATTCATTTCCATATCCCTCATTTTCCCAAATGAGTCATCGGCAGTCCTATTATTTCTCTACATTTGCCTTAGGTTCTTTATTATTTTTCTATTGTCCCATTTGAACTTTAAGCCTGAAAATGCACAGATTTACAAGAATGTTTCACGATGAATCCTTTAATTTAAGTTAATTATTGATTTTTTGAGACAAAAAAGTCTCAAGGATGCCTATAAATAAACATCCTGAATTGAAGAACTAAATTAGTTACCGAATGCGGCAATTCCGGTTTGTGCACGTCCTAAAATTAACGCATGCACATCATGGGTACCTTCATAGGTATTGACTACTTCTAGATTAACCAGATGACGAGCTACGCCAAATTCATCAGAGATCCCGTTACCGCCCATCATGTCACGTGCCAGACGTGCAATATCTAGAGCTTTACCACAGTTATTACGCTTAATTAAAGACGTACCTTCGACTGATGCAATACCTTCATCTTTCATACGACCAAAACGTAAAGCCACCTGTAAACCGAGTGCAATTTCAGTTTGCATATCGGCCAGTTTCTTTTGGATCAACTGATTGGCAGCAAGTGGTCGGCCAAACTGTTTTCGATCTATGGTGTATTGATGTGCCGTATGCCAGCAGAACTCTGCTGCGCCCATGGCTCCCCAAGCAATCCCGTAACGCGCACTGTTCAGACAGGTAAATGGACCTTTTAAGCCACGGACTTCTGGAAATGCATTCTCTTCTGGTACAAACACGTTATCCATCACAATTTCACCAGTGATCGATGCGCGTAAGCCAACCTTGCCATGAATCGCAGGCGCTGAAAGCCCTTCCCAGCCTTTTTCCAAAATAAACCCGCGAATGTCACCGACATTACCCTCAGCGGATACTTCCTTGGCCCAGACCACGAATACATCTGCTATCGGACTATTGGTAATCCACATTTTTGCGCCAGTTAAGCGGTAACCGCCATCGACTTTTTTGGCACGGGTAATCATGCTGCCCGGATCAGAACCATGATCTGGTTCAGTCAAGCCGAAACAGCCAATATATTCCCCTGTGGCTAATTTTGGTAAATACTTCTGTTTTTGTTCTTCAGAACCAAATTCATGAATCGGCACCATGACCAGTGAACTTTGTACGCTGGCCATTGAACGATAACCTGAATCGACACGCTCGACTTCACGTGCAATCAGGCCATAGCTGACATAATTTAAACCAGCACCACCGTACTGTTCAGGAATGGTTGGACCCAGCAACCCTAATTCACCCATTTCACGAAAAATAGCTGGATCGGTTTTTTCATGGCGGAACTGCTCTAATACCCGTGGCATCAACTTGTCTTGACAGTAAGCAGCTGCTGCATCACGAATCATGCGCTCTTCTGAACTGAGTTGCTGTTCTATCATGAACGGGTCTTGCCAGTTAAAATTTGATTTACTTACTTTCTTAGAATTTACCATTTGATTCATAGTGTCCTCACCAGCCTTTAAGTCCATGTGTTGTATTATTCTTGGATTGACTGTATGCGTGAATCGTCTTTCTTTCAAACAATAAATATGCATGCAGTTATGCGTTTTCCGCATACTTTATTTAATTTAAAATTCTTAAACTTAAATTATCAGGATGATTGAAGGTTTTTACACTTAAGTTGTATAGTCATAACATAATGATATGTAATTTATTGATATCTTAATATTTTCAAGGATGATCTATGCGCCGCAGAATTCCTTCTTTGCAAGCACTTTTATGTTTTGAATCGGCAGCACGTCATGCTAGCTATACGCATGCATCCCAAGAACTGTTTTTAACTCAAAGTGCTGTTTCTAGACAAATACAGCAGTTAGAAAGTTATTTAGATGTTCCCTTATTTACCCGAACACGCCATGGCGTAGAATTAACATATGTAGGCCAACAATATTTCAAAAGTATTACGCCCTATTTAAGGGGGTTAGAACAGACCACACTAGATGTTATTGCGCACAAAGGACAAGGAGGTACTTTAAAACTAGGAGTGGTGCCTACATTTGCTACACGCTGGTTGTTGCCAAAGTTACAAACCTTTAATCAGCTCTATCCTGAAATTACTGTCCATTTAGAAACTAGTACACGACCTTTTTTATTTAATGACCATATTCTAGATGCTGCTATTTATGCGGGTACACCCCAACAGATTGAACAATGGCCAGGTACATGTAGCCACTTTTTAATGCATGAAGATGTGGTTGCCGTATGCGCACCCAGCTTAATTACACACTATTTTCCTGATGCTACGATGATTAATATCAATAGCTTTGATTTAAGTGCACAACAATTGATAGAACTTCCGTTGTTACAACAAACAACAAGACCTCATATTTGGGAGGAATGGTTTAATCTCCATCCAATAAAGCACCCTAACCCTAACCATGGTCAACGTCATGAATTATTTTCAATGTTAGCCGTTGCAGCTAATCATGGTATGGGAATGGCGTTAATTCCACAAATGCTTATCAAAAAAGAATTACAAAAAAAGGAATTAGTTATGGTTTCGACTAAAAAACTAGAAAAAAAGCGAGCTTATTATTTAGTGCATTCCAGTCAGGAAAATTCGCCACTTATTGAAAAATTTGTTGGATGGATACAACAAGAAGTGAAAGAATAAGTAGCCACTATAAGTTTATTTTACACAAGATAAATATTGACGTGATTGGTAATTAAAGTTGAGTATATACTGCCTCTATTATTTCATGAAAAACATTATATATGATTGATTTAAAATAAGTTTTTATAAATATCAATGATTTCTCGATAAAAATCTGGTTGCTTTAAATCAATAATATTGATATTTCTATCTTTTAATTTATTCATACCAATATCTGGAATCAAGGCACTCCTAGATTTTTCTCCACCATTCTTATAATTGCTTCAATTTCGTCTACTTCAAAAAATTCATTTGTTTTAATTTGATTTCTAGTTAAATAATTTTCTACAACTTTACCTCCAAATGAACAATAGTCATAATGTATAAAGGGATTGCTTTTTAAACTTTCAATGGGGTGATTTTCTTAGATATTATTTGGTGTAATGAGTAGAATGGGCTCTTTCTTTAAAGTGTAATAACTAAATTCATCCGGGATTTCAAAATTAGGCTTAATAATAATTGCATGGTCAATTTCATTTTTTCCAAGTTGATGGAGTAAATTGAGCGAGACTCCTAGCATGAATTTAATTTTTGCTTTAGGAAAGTGTTTACATAGTTCTTCGAGTATTTCAGGCAAAATATTGGATTGAAGCAATAGCTCCTATCTTAATTTCATCCGTAAAGTCTGCCAGACACTCAGGTTGTTTCATCTTATTTACGAGTTCAAGAACTTTTTCAGCTAAAGCAAGTACACGTAATCCTTCACTATTAAATTGAACAGTTTTTCCATTTCTTTCAAAGAGTTTAATCCCCAAATAAGATTCTAAAGATTTGATTTGAGCACTAACAGCAGCTTGTGTAAGGCCTACATTCTGACCAGTAGCACTAAATGAACCATATTTTTGATTGCTATAAGAGTTTTGAGCTCATGAAACATATTATCTGCATTCCATTTAATAATAAAAGCCAATCCATGCAGAAATTATACACTTTGCTCTATGAATCATGTATTAGTGTCTTACGATGGGGGCACAGGAGCTACAGATGTTGCGTTAGAGAGAATTGGGAAAAAGAAAAATGTTGTGATGTCCATTACAAGCTTTCTTTTATTAGCTGATATTCTTAAAAATAGTGATTGGATAGCTGTTGCTCCACATTATTTATTAGAGAAAGATTCAGGTATTACTTCCAAAAAACCACCAATCGAAGTTGGTGGTTATAATAAATTAATGGCATGGCATGAAAGAACACACCATGATTCTATACAACACTGGTTTAGAGATTTCCTTTTAAAAACCTGTTTATAAGATAGTCATAAATGCATGGCCTAGTTCAGCTATTCATCGAATAGCTTCAAGTGACTTTGTTGCAAAATCTATTAGTCATGTAACCTCTTATTGAGTCGCTGCAGGTGCATCTTCCACACCACTATTTATAGAATGAGAACATGTTAATTTGCCTTGATCACGAGCAGCTCTCCAAGCAATATAAGGTCCATCAATTTCAGCTTGAGAATGTTTTTGTAAAGCTAAAACTGAATCACCAATTGCTAACAACTGCTGACGCATTAGATTAAAATCAATAGCATCCTTACCAAATGATGGTGCCCACAGTGACCACGGGCCAGAGATGGTTGCCATTGTTGGAATCAAATTTTTATGTGAAGCATTACCAAGTCCACCAAAATCACACTGTTTCGGTAATCGGTCTGGAACAGGTACATCCTGACCTGTGCCAATAAAAACACTTGGTAATTTACGTCTTACCGCAGCATCTTCTGCAATTTTATGCATTAAAAGATGATCTTCAGGAACAAACCAGCCTTGTGGTTCTGCTCTGCCAGAAAATTCTAAGGTCCGGCCAAATTTACCATCTTGTCTAGGCTTTGCTAATATTTCACGAGTTCCAAGATGCTCTACAGCAAATACAAAATTGACTTTTTTCGCCTTATATTCTTCAGCGACTTTTTCCATATATCGATTGGTACCTTCTTTAGACATATGAAGATGAGCGGTATTAAATGCAAACTCATAAGTTTTTGGTCGACATTTCAGCGGTAATTTGGAAAAGTATTGTGCCAAAGCCACCATACCAGCAGCACCATTCTCCTGAACCCAAGTATTACCGTCTGTATTGGCAACAAAAATAACTTTTTCTTCACTCATTCCTGGTAGCGTTGCAGTTAAATTACGAGTCATGGCTTTATCTCGTTCTGCTTGAACAACGATACGTGCATCCGTTGTATTTGTTGCTAATGCTTTTATTTCGGCAAACTCATCCGATCCTAAGAAAACAGCCGGAAGTCGATAATGTAAACCGTTATGCGGATCAAAATAATCTTTCACTTGTTCCCGTGGTACATCAAAACCAAGAATCAGCCCCGCAGCTCCAACCTTGCCAGCAGCAACCAAATCACTGTGCATAAATCGCGCTGCTAAAAATGGCTTATCATATCTTTCAGTTCTTAGATCATTCAAAGCCGAACTAACATATTTTGCAAATTGAAATAAAAATGCGTAAGGCGGAGCCACAACATTAGCGTAATTAGGATCATCAGCTGTTGGAATTTCACGAACAATAATTTTTCCTTTATGCTCAGCAGTAATCGGCTGATTGGCAGCTAAATAAATCAACTGGCCTGTATTCCCTGTATTAGATGTACTCAATGAATACGGCACTGCTCCAGCAATCGGAATATCCTGACCATTGACAGATAGGCTTCCTGAGCGTGATAAGCTGCGTCCCTTTCCATTTTCAGCTTGCATCGTGGGTTGCCAGCGCTCAATTTCATAGCTGTCTGACTGTATTTGCATACCTGATATTTTTTTTGTTTCTACTTCAATCCAATCAATCAATTGATTATGTGCGTCGCTGCCTGTAGAACGAAATTGGCCAAGCTCTGGCCCGACTTGTACTAATTTTTCTAAAGCTGCTGCATCTGCAAATAGCGTTTCATCCATGATCGTTGGACATGTCTCTTCCACTTCAGGCAGTGTACTAAAGCCCTCCTCCTTATCATTTCCACAACCAGTAACCGCCAAACTAAGTAAAATAAGACCTAGAGGTTGTTTATAAACTTGATGCTTTTTCATATCTTTTCCTTGACGTTTACTCATCGCAACCTCTTGTATATGAAACAAATAGGTTTTTGACTTGCAGCTATATGAGTAATTTTTATGTATATATTCCTTTACCTGCTTACCAAATACTGTAAAAAACAGGCTTATCCAAGAACCAAACCTAATAGATCCTCTGAATTTTCACAAATAATGAACTTTTGAGAGAATCTATATGATCATTCTTCCAATAATATGATGAATCAAGAATAAAAAAATAACGCTTCTGAGTCAGAAGATTTCGAATTTAGGACAGCTCATTTAAAAAAGGGCCAAAATGACCAAAAAATGACTATATATTTAAATTATTTAATTTTTTACGGTATTGAGTTGGTGTTAAGTTTGTTTGCAGTCTAAACCATGTAATAAATGAATGACTGGTATAAAAACCAAGTGCCTTCGAAATAAATGCAACTGAATGTTGATAGTTCACCAAATAATTTTCAGCTAACTCGAATCGAACTTCATCTAATATCTTACTATAAGCATTTTCTTCTTGATGCAATTTTCTACTTAACGTCCTGACATTAACAGACAACTGCTCAGCAACATTTTCACGAGACAACCGCTCTTGGTGCAACAATAAATAAATTTGCGCTCTGACCTGTTCAGTAAAAGTTTTTTCAACTTTTTGTTGTTCTAGCAATTTTTGTGCAAATATTTTAACACTGTCATACAATCCAGAATTTGCTGTTTTTAATGGCATGTTCAATGATTTTGGTAGCAATAACAGTGCCGCTTCTTTTTGGTCAAAATAAACTGGACATCCAAAAAACTCATCATACATTTTTTGTAATTCTGGTGCGGCCAAAGTATGGCTAAAATGAACTGATTTTAGTAAAGAATCACCCTCATCTCGGACTAAGTGAACCAAACTGATCCACCAAGCCAAATTATATTCTGTAGCACAACGAATAAAAATAGGGTCTTTAGACCTGCACTTCCATTTCCAATACACGATATCGGGTTCTATTTGAATAGAAATATCACCGATACAACCAATTAAGGGTTGGAATTCTTTTAAGGTATATATTGCTTTACTTAAAGTTGAAGATAAAGGTACGAGGTGTCCTAAAACACCATAAGCTGTTGAATCCATCTTCTTAGAAAAAACTAAAGAAACCAATGGATTGTTTAAAATATTATAAGTATATGAAACCGCCTTCTCAAAATGACTGAGTGGAATACACTGATTTGAATCGCCTAATTGCTCTTCAGTAAAACCACCTTGTAAAAGAAGCTCCTTTCTATTGATTCCAAAAAAGGTTGCATGCTCAAGGAAATGATTAACAAGTCCTACAAGTACTTGACTTCCAAGAGTATCATCAATATTTTTTTGTAAATCAGTGATCATACTCATCATCCCAGATAATTAATCCCTCATTTATAGTTATTGTAAATCACAATATCAAAACAATTCAAACTTTTAACCCTCATAGAGATTAAAGTCTATCGTTTTATACTGATGAATGATAACGACTGAATTTTTACAAAAAATAAGGGAGCAGAAGCTCATCATCAACGATTAGCCAATTTAAACTCAATCCATTGGTTGGCTTCCCATGCTGAACATCCAACGCAACCAACTGTTAAATTTGTCTATTTGGTAAGTCTTGACTCTGACGCTAGAGGGATAAGCTTACTTAGAGCTTGCGTGCTTGCTATTGAAGGGCTAGAGGTAGCAGAGAATGGTCTTGCTCCCAAAGAGCGCATTCATATCAGACTATCTGGTGCTTTTGGTTGTCGTTATGTTCTTTCTAGTTTATTAAAGGTGGTTACACAATTCGACAAACTGGATTTAAATTAGAGGACTACACAGGTAGTGTAATGCCTATTCACGTGGTATGGCCAAAGTCACATTATTTTCAAGCTAAGACGTGCTGTTATTGAGATACTTAAAGTCTTGGCAAATCAAGCTGGTTCAGGATTCAAGCCGTAAAGCATTTGTAGATCAATTTGTTCAACAAGCTTTATTCTAAATATAGAATGTCACCACCCTCTTAGAAGAATTTTGTCTATTCTTAAGACTTTTTTAGTAGGAAAATATGCAATCATAGCTAGGTTCATGAACCAAATACTTTATAAGTTATCACTTTAGTTATCTAAGTAATTAAATTCATCGATTATTAAACATAAATTTAATCATGAACTAGATTTTCTATAAACATAAGCCGAAATCTACGCGCGCAGCCTATCGATGTGATGATCTAACTTGATAAAAAACTGTTTGAGCTGATCTATTTCTTT
>NZ_JAVWVO010000013.1:0-100532 GCF_036666595.1 Acinetobacter sp.
TGACAGCGAAATGGCTGGAACGAGAAAAACGCGCTTTTGAGATTTACAACCAAGACAAAACCATTTGCGATGAACTTCTGAATTTCTACTTTGCCGATTGGCTGCTGCATGCATACCGAACTAAGTACTCTCAAGAAACCAAAATGGGATACGGCAAAAAACCTGCAGCAGAACCGAAGCACCTCACTGACAAACAAATCTCGGCGTTTGCATTAAAACTTGCACATCACCCAGAGTTTGCGAGTAAACACAGTGCTCCGGGTGACTCATACGAGCAACTGGCATCAAGAATCAAAATCAAACTGATGAACCCAACTCAAGCGAAGAAATGGGAACCATACCTCAAGCAAGTTGGGTTTACTGGAACGCTTATGGGGGCTACAGCATGAAACAACAAAATTTCAGCGCAAGGCAAGCTGTAAGACAAGGTGAACGAATGATCTTGGTTTTACAGGAGATGCTGGCTAAACGGGGTAAGACCAGTGTTGTTGATGTACAGGGCATGATGGGGATGACTACACGTACAGTCCAACGCTATTTAGATCAATTGGTTCAAGCTGGATACATTTTACGTGATGACGCGACACCTGCAGGTTTTATCCCATCTGAGAAGGCTAAACAGTTGTTTGAGGTAAAAGTGTGAGTAGCAGCTACTCCATTGCTGAATACAAAAGGATGATCGGAGCCAATAAACCCAAAAGAGAATCTAAGCGTCCAAAGGTTAAAGGTGAAAAGGTACAGAGTGAGGGAGAGGTGATATTGGCCACATCTCTTAGAGCCTTAAAGATTGAGTTTGAGCAGGAGTTTAAGTTTCACCCTACACGTAAATGGAGAGCTGATTTCCATTTGAAGGGCAAAAAGATATTGGTCGAGGTAGAAGGTGGGATCTGGAGTAATGGCAGGCATACAAGGGGTAAGGGGTACTTAGGGGATTTAGAGAAATATAACGAAGCAACAATGATGGGTTATCAGGTAATACGGTTTAGCACCGAGCAAGTGAAAAGCGGCAAAGCGATTGAGCAAATAGAGAAGATGGTAGGGGATTTGGGATGACGGCAGCAGTAACGATTATGCAAGTAGTAGATTGGACACGTTTTGATTTAGAGGGATGGTTATATCAGTTTGGTGCTTGGATGAATACCGTATCTGGTACATGTGGGAAAAGTATCAATCCAATCGCTGTAGCAATGGATAGTGCTGTGAAAGCTCAAAAATATAAGAAGCTGACCAAAGAGCAACAACAGCAAATTATTGTGGATTACTTAACAGGTGACTTTGAACCGCCAAAGTCTAGACGTAGCAAGTTGGCCTGTCAGATTGATGATAATGAAGCCCGCGCTGTACAGCGTTTGATTCTAGATATGCAGGGTCAATCTGAAGTTTTAGATGATTGGTTGGATGCCATCATTTGCCGTTATTTTTATAACAATTCATGGGCTGAAATGAAAAACTCAACCCGTACCGAAATGGATGCTAAATTTGATGTTAAGTGTGGTTTGGCAGCTTTGCATGTTCGGTATGGGTTTATTGGATTATTAAACAAATAATGTTTTTGCTCAAATCTTATAATCGTAAATGCTTGTGAATTTAAATCTAAAGCATTGTTTTAAAATAATAATGCACTAAGATAGGGCGACTTTATGATTATAAGAGGGTGTTATGGCAACGATTTTATTCTTATGGAACCCTAAAAAATGGGCTTGGACTAATTTAGAGCTTCAAATAGAAGATTTGAAAGAGGGTAAAATAGTAAAAGAGCCATGGTCTACTGGTAATAGAAAAAAAGGAATTAAGGATGGTGATAGATTTTTAATGATGAGATTGGGACAAGAGCCCAAAGGAATCATGGCTTACGGTACATTTAATAATTTTAGAAACAGACCTCATTGGAATCCAGAAAAGGCAAGTTTAGGCAAGGAGTTGCTTAACGTCGATTTATGTTTTGAATTTTTAAGTTCTCAGCCTTTAATAGGAGAAGAGGAGTTAAATAGGAGATTTGAGGGAGAAGTTTCTGATTGGACTCCAGGTGGAAGTGGAAATACAATTCCAGAACATGTTGCAGATAATATTATACAAATTATTAATTCCAGAAACCTAAATGTAACTAA
Source organism: Acinetobacter sp. (assembly GCF_036666595.1). GTDB lineage: Bacteria > Pseudomonadota > Gammaproteobacteria > Pseudomonadales > Moraxellaceae > Acinetobacter. Next base: position 2,109 of record NZ_JAVWVO010000013.1, read on the forward strand.
GCCTATTGAGCAGCCTGTATTATTTGCTCGTATTGGCTATATGGAGTATTACCAAGGCGCAATGAATGGTGATTTTCCTATTGGTGGAGGTAGTTATAATAAAGATAATACAGGCTTTGAGGCATGCAATTTTTTAGATGTCGGTGGAAAAGTATATGGTTATTATCAGCCATCAATGAATTCAGGAAAGATCAACCTTGAAAGAATTAATCCTAAAAAAACAGGGCTGGATAAATTAGAAAATGTATTAGTAATCTTTTTCTCAACCTTGCCTAAAGCCCTAGTGCAACAAAACCTTACTAACGAGATAAATAGCTCATCGGCTGTAATTGTCGGCTGGTATAAAAATGCTACGGTCTTTAGAGATGCACAACAAATAGATAGAGAAATTCATGGAATAGAACAAAATATTTATTTTATTGAAGCGAAAGCAGCTGATTCGTATTTGCTACCAGTTGATAAGCGAGTATACAAAATTGGACATGGAATAAAGGGTGAAAAAGAGGGTAACCCAGGGCAATCTAATAGCTTTTATATTTATGATAAAAATAAAAATATTAAGGACTTAAATACATTACAGAATAATTGGATTAGTAAAGCAATCGAGTATGTGAAAGCGTATTCAGGTGAATTCATTAATTCTGACCAAGAGCGGGCAGTACAGAATGCTATTACAAGCCAATTTAGATCAAATCGTAATGGTGGTGCTGGTTTTCAGAGTAATGCGTTAGTGAGAGTTGCGGTTGAGCAGCATGCAATGAAAAAGGCTGAAGATGCTTTAACTAAAAAAGGTTACGAAGTTAGATTAACTCATAAAAATGGACAAAGTATTTGTGGAAACTCTCCATTTGATATGATTGCCTATAAAGATGGGGTTGAGCATTTTGTTGAAGTAAAAGGAACGCAATCTAATGGTTCATCGGTAATTTTTACCTACAATGAAGTCGAATTGTATAAGGATAAAACCAAGAAGGTAATCTTGTGTGTTGTTCATTCTATTCAGCTGAAAGATGACAAAGTAAATATAAAAACTGGAGATGTGATAATTCACGATCCTTGGATTATAGATACTTCGAAACTCAAAGAAATTTCATACTTTTATTCATTTTAACTAATCCTTAAACGTCTCATTCAGAGCCTGCTGAACTGCATCTACACGTGTTTTACAGGCTTTGTATGCCACCATAGACTCTTCAACGATTTTCATTAAATTATCGATGTCTGGTTCTTCCTGTGACTCCAATAGCTCAGCATTCTTTTTTAGGACTTCATATCCTTCCTTGAAAGAGAGTTCTTTTTTATTCATTACTAATTACCTTCGTTACATTCGCTTGAATGGTACCATCTTGTAATTCGACCTGGATGTTATTACCTGAAATCTGTTTAATAGAGCGCATAGCTTTTCCTTCACTACGAACAATTCCGTAGCCTTTAGCCATCACGTTTCGTGGATTCTGGATTAAGGTTTCACGCATCAGTGATTCGACTTGATTCGTTGCCAGTTTGATCTGTTGCTGGGCTAAGTAATGTAGGGTGCTTCGCATCAAATCTACGCTCTTATTTGCTTCATTGATCTGCCCATGCGCAAGCGTCTTAATCACTCTCATGTATTGATCATTTTGGCTTTGGTACGCCGTGATTTGATGTTGAGATAATAGCTTGATGGTTTGAAATGCATCTAAGACGTCCTGCGTCCGTTCAGCGATAAGATTACGAATACCACCAATCACTTTACTTGGTGTATCAAATGAACGGTTTGCAACTTCATCTAGTATCGTACGGTCTTTTTCGTGACCAATGCCGACCCAAATCGGAACGGTTCGTTTGGCCAACAAGGCAGCCAGTTCGTAATCATTTAAATAGGCAAGATCGTTTACAGCACCACCACCGCGGATAATAACGATGAGATCAGGCGGGGTACTGAAATCAGTAGCCCATTGTCTGAGACCATTACTTAGAGAGGTGATAATACTCTGTGCTGCTGTGTTCCCTTGAAATGTGGCTGAATAGTATTTGAAATGACATACACCAGCTTTTTCTAAAGCATCGGCATCTTTTTTGAAGTCACCTAGACCTGCAGCATTTTCAGGAGCAATTACCAGGACATTCTGAATATCAAAGGGAGCAGGGATGAGCTTATTTTTATTTAATAGGCCTTCAGAGGTAAGTCTTTCTAAAATCTGTTGATAGCGCCGTGCAATATCTCCAAGGGTATAGCTTGAATCAATATCTTCAACATTCACTGAAAAGCCATACTGAGGATCAAACTTGGCTCTGACTTTTACCAAGACATTTAAATCCTTTGAAAGCTCTACGCCGCTTTCTCTTTCAAACTTAAGCACCATTTTCTGAGCTGTAAATTTCCAGATGGTTCCTTTACAACTTGCTATAACTTTGTCGGTGCTTTCATCCTTTTCAGCTAACTCAAGATAGTAATGTCCGCCCTTAATATTAAGATTACGGATCTCAGCTTTCACCCATACAGGATCATTGAAAGTAATTTGAATTACTTCCTGTACGGTGGATAGATAATCACTAAGAGAAAACTGAGGTTCAGACATTAGATCAATTATTTTAAGTGCTTAGGTGAATAGTATTAAAGCAAAGCTATAAGTGCAAATTGAGAATATGCTAACTTGACCTTGATCAAGGTATATGGCATATTTCTGCTATAGTGGACGAAGTTATAGTAATTCACTTTATAAACTTAAAGATTTCTTAGGGAGCTAAGCTTCGGTTTGGGATTCCTTGACATAACCTTATTACTTTTTAAAGCACTTTCATTTTTTTTAGTACTAATTTTTCTTTGTTTATTAAAAGATCCAAATTTCACTAAAAGTTTATTTAATGGAGGTATATTTATGAAAGAGAACTTGTCGAAGGCTATAAGTGCAACAGCTGATGCTATTTTGATTGTGTTGGGCGGTGCTTTGGGTAGTAAGATTGTTGGTTATCTCGCCTAAGAGATTTTTAGTTAAAGCTCATCATATGATGAGCTTTTTTATTGCAATGTATATCAGTTGTTTTTTGATATATAGTTCTTAAACTTTATTTATTTTTGTTAAAAAATGTTTGAAATTGACATTGGATTTGCTGGAACCCTTCTTGGTGCTTTAATTGGAGCTCTTGCTTTATTAGTAACAGTTAGAAAAACTGCTGAAAAAGTACATGATAATTTCAGAGCTGATAAGCTCGCTGAAGCTAAGAGAGATGTTTATTTAGAGCTCGTAGATGCATGGATGATTTTTATATTGGATATAAATAGTTTCCGAATAATGCCTGAGAAAGATTTTCACATAGTTTTTTTTCAATCAAATAAGAGATTAGTTTCCTCTTTACACAAATCTAGTTTTATTTCTGAACCAGTTACAAAGAAAGAAATTATGGATTTTACATTTGAACTAAGTCTCAAGACTAAGTCAATTAGTGTGGCTATAAGAAGTTGGTATGAAAACGATGGACAAGATCGAGTTCCAGAGGAACAGTTATTAATTAATCTGATGGAAGATTTAGGCTTCAAGGCTTTAAATCTTCAAAATAAATTAAGAGAGGAATTGGGTATTATTAACGATCAGAAAATTGATGAGTATATTTTTAATAGGCAAGTAGTCTTTTCAAGACAAATTAAAACCCAACTTTTCAATAGTAGATAAAGAATAATGCTTTCGATTATTGATGTGTAGTCAAAATTAATTATGAATTTTATAATTTATAAGTTTTCAATTGCTTAGATAAATGATAAATTTAAAAAAGCGCAATAATTAAGAATTTTTATGTACACACCGAAAACTGTAGAATATTTATGTACATTTGACTCAAATCTAGGTATTTGTAGCTCAGTAACAAATTTTAAATCGTTGTTGAGTGCGTCTGGGTATATTACTTTCGTTAAACAAAATATTAGATGGAAAGATAAAGTATTTGGTTTTGATGTATCTAAAGGGGAAATTTCTGGTGATACTAATAATAATTTTTATCACCTTACATTTACTAATTCTAATGAAGATGAAAGTAACAGTTTTCAAGAATTACTTAAAGCTGTAAGAACAATTTTAGCCAAAGTTGCAAATGAGAAAGAACCTTTGGTTTTAAGAGATGATATAAGTAGTGACTATGCCATAAAAGCATACCCAATAATTCATGAACTTGAAAATTCAATGCGTAAACTTATTACAAAGTTTATGATAACTAAAGTGGGTAAAAATTCTATAACCTATAATTTACCATTAGAGGTATTAGATTCCGTAAAGAGTGAAACTAAAAAAATAGAAAGTCAGAATATCTTATATAAAACTGATTTTATTCAATTATCTAATTTTTTGTTTAGAGAGTTCTCAACGGATAAATCGAATAGTATTTTTGGTTTTATTAGTCAGGCGGAAGAGATATCTCTAGAGCAGTTAAAAGATTTAAAAAATAAACTTCCGATGTCAAATTGGGATAGGTATTTTAAACCTATAATAAATTGTTCTTCTGAAGAGCTTAAAACCAATTGGGAAGAGTTATATAAAATTAGGTGTACAGTTGCACACAATAATTTTCTTACTAAAGAACAATATGATAATTTATTTAATAAGTCGGAAAAGATTCAGAAAATTATCATGTCTGCTTTAGAGAAATTGAGTGATGTGGAAGTAAAAGAAGAAGAAAAATATGATATTTTAGACAGTGTAAATATAAATATAAATGAAAAATATGGAGAATTTCTGCTGCTATGGAAAAGCATAGAAAGCTCTCTATTTAAAATCACTAAATTATTGAAATATAGTGACAATATGGACTCAAGGCTCATGAATAATATGAGGCTGGCTCGCCATATGCTTTCTAGAAAAATTATTGAACCAAAAGTATATTATTCCCTCCAAGTGCTCAGAGAATATAGGAATCAATTGATACACATTGAAGACTTTGAGCAGAGTGATCTTGAGCAAAATATTTATAAGGCTCATGAAATAGATAGAATTTTAAAATCTTTAATTAGCGATATGCTTAAAGAGGAGTCAGATCAATCTTCTCTCGATGATCAAAATGGTGAGGTAAGTTAATTTAAATTTCCGCTATTATTATAGGAAAAGATGGAATAGTATTAATTTCACAAAACCGCATTAATTATTTTCAGTGCGGTTTTTTTATGGGCGCAATTTATGAACGCAGATGACTATTTCTGGAAAACCAACAAGCGTCCACCTAAAACGAAACTACGCACTAAACCTTTACCGAAAGCAAAAGAAAAATACTTAGAGGCTGAGGAAACCCTATTCCAAGAATTAGAAGAACACCTGATTGGCTATGAGCGCAAATTTCAATTTGAATCCACTAAAAACTGGCGATTCGATTTTTATATTGTGAAGCTGAGGCTTCTTATTGAGATAGCTGGTAGTCCCTGGGCTGTCGGGCGTGGTGGAAAAAAAATAGCGAATGCATTTAATAAATATGATCTGGCTGAAGATATGGGTTACAAGATTCAGCGTTTTGAGCCGCATGCGATTGAGTCGGGTTGTGTGATTCGTTGGATTAAGTCGAAGTTAGAGAGATTAGTAGATGGAACAGATCAGACCATTCCCACCGACGGATCTCATTGATCAGGCTGAGGAAGAAGATGCTATTCGCCTTGCGCCCGCCGTGGAATTAAAAGAATGGGTGATTAAAAACTTTCTAACCATTGGTGGCCAGCTCCACAATCCAGATCATGACCATATCTCAGAGCTACTGCACGATGATGAAACCTTCTTAGCATTTGCTTGGGCATCATCTGCATGCCAGTCAAAAAAACGCATGGTTCTAGGCCAATGTGAAAAAGTGATGTTTAACCAGGGCGGATGGAAGAAAGCCCGGCAGGAACAGCAGATGCGAGATTGGTTTGGTTGTGTACCTGTTTATCTAATTACCATCGATGCATCATTCTGTGAGCAAGCTTCAGATCATGATTTTTGTGCTCTTATAGAACATGAGCTCTACCACATAGGCGTAGAACGTGATCAAGACGACGAGATTATTTACAGCGACAATACTGGCTTACCTAAGTATTATTTAGCTGGTCACGATGTTGAAGAGTTCTATGGTGTAGTCAAGCGTTGGGGTGCAAACGAGACTGTTAAGCGCTTAGTCGATATCACAAAGACTGCGCCGTTTGTATCTGATTTTAATGTGTCTGCGTGTTGTGGGAACTGTGTGATCAATTGAGCCTGAGGGCTCTTTTTATTTGGCTATCTTGTTTGACGCTACCAGCCTTTAAGGGTATAAATAACTCATAACATAATAATATTATGAGAATTCTATGTATAACCCAACGTCGAAAAACCTTCGTAAAGTGATGAGCAAAATAGTGATCTATTTTTTTAATACAAGTTGATCACTATTTTTGTAATTCTAAAAGAGGTTTTTAAAAATGAGTGGAATTCTGAACGTAACTCTAATTAGTGCTACGACAATCTTGGTCGAAGTTTCTTTTCAAACTTTTCAGTTATTAAGTGGACTTGTAGCATCTTCGTATAATGAGCATGGATTTAATTTGCGATTATTTCGAATTTTTTTATTTGAGCACTTACCAGTAGCTGCTAAATTTTTTGTTAAGACATTTTTCAAAAAGCTCAAAGATAGTTTATTTGATGCCTTCATGAATCTTTTCAAAACAAAGTCACTCAAGTATTTACTTGCATAGTCATAAGAATCTAGAAAGAACTCACCTTAGGGTGAGTTTTTTTATTGGATAAAGTTTTTATAAAATGGTGAATTTTTTTGCCCACTTACCTTGATGTACCTTGATGGATAGTGAGTTATGGCAAGGCTTAAAAAAGCAGAAAAAGTCTTTATTGTTCGGTCACTTGCACAGTTTATGACACCTACTGAGGTGGTAGTGTCCATCAAGGAAAACTTTAAGATAGATGTTTCCCCACAACAGGTGGAATCATATGACCCAACAAAGACTGCAGGTGCAGATCTATCGCAAGAGTTAGTGGATTTATTCCATGAGGCTCGGCAGAAATATATTGATCAACCGATCTACAACATTATCGGTGCAAACGACATTATTCAATTGCAAATCTTGAGTGACCTTTTGGTTTCGAAGAAAGGCAATGTGGTGATGTCGATTAAGCTGATTGATCAAATTCAGAAGATCGTGAAAGGCCACTACGAGCGCAAGTTGGAAATTACAGGCAAAGATGGTGGTGCGATTAAAACTGAAACAGAGCACAGCCAGCGCCCCCCTATGTATACCCCTGAGCAGCTTGCTGGGATGTCAGCACAAGAACTATCTCGCTTAGCAATTAATGGCAAATTATGAGTTACGCAATTGAAGAAATAGCGCCCCTCATCAAAGAGTGGACGATTAGCATACGTTTGCCTGAAGTCATTGCTGAGATGACTAGACGTTACTATTACCGAGCCGTAATAGAGCAAAGCGAACTCAGCATTCAGGCTGAGATCTACAAGTGCAAGAATGATCCAGCACATTGGTTTAATCATTGGGTGTGGACCTACGATCCAAGGGGGATGCCTTTTGGATTACCGGCAAATATTCCGTTTGTACTTCGCCCTGGTCAAGTCGAATTGGTCGACTGGTTACTTGAGCGTGAAAGCACTCAAACTCACGGCCTCATTGAGAAGAGTCGTGATGAAGGTATGAGCTATGTTGTACTGGGGTTTTATCTGCACCGGTGGCTATTTGTAGAGGGCTTTGCTGGTGGTGTGGGTAGTCGTAAAGAGGATCTAGTTGATAAGAAGGGCGATCCTAAAACGCTGCTGCACAAGTTTCGAGATATGTTCTCAAAACTTCCTGATTGGATGAAGCCGAAAAGTTTTGTCGAAAAGGTCCACGACAACTACATGCGTATTATCAATCCTGATAATGGTGCAACGGTTACGGGTGAGGCTGGAGACAACATTGGCCGTGGTGGACGTACCACAATGTACTTTCTTGATGAATGGGCATTCGTAGAGCGTCAAGAAGCTGTAGATGCAGCTATATCGCAGAACACAAACGTTCATATCAAGGGATCAACGCCAAACGGTATTGGTGACAAGTTTCACCAAGATCGCTTCAGTGGACGTTACGCCGTGTTTACGATGGCATGGCGCGATAATCCAGATAAAAACTGGACTGTTTCACTCCATGGGAAGTTGATTCATCCATGGTATGAAAAGCAAATTGCGACGCTTGACGATATTGTCTTAGCCCAAGAAGTTGATATTGATTACGCCGCTTCAGTTGAAGGTGTATTGATTCCATCAGCATGGGTTGAAGCTGCAGTAGATTTGCACATAAAACTCGATATACAGCCATCAGGTGAGCGTAATGGTGCACTTGATGTGGCAGATGAGGGTAAGGATAAAAACTCCTTTGCCTCACGTCACGGCATTGTTCTGCAATATTTGGATACGTGGTCAGGCATTGGTGATGACATCTTTGGAACAACCCAAAAGGCGATCGATATCTGCTTGGAGCAAAAACTGAATTTGTTCTTTTACGATGCAGATGGTTTGGGAGCTGGTGTTCGCGGTGATGCCCGAGTCATCAATGAGCAGAACAGCGGAAAAGGAATTGATGAGATCCAAGCAGATCCGTTCAGGGGCTCGGGTGCAGTACATAACCCAGAGCTTGAGATGGTAGAAGCTCGGAAGAATATCGATTTCTTCGCAAATCTAAAGGCTCAAATGTGGTGGAGTTTGCGCATGCGCTTCCAGAACACTTACAGAGCACTACAAGGCATGCAATACGATCCTGACTCACTTATCTCGCTATCGACTGAAGATTTGGATAAGCGCGAACTAGAGCAACTTAAGCGTGAGTTATCACAGCCGACCTACAGTAAAAACGGTGCTGGCAAAATCCTTGTAAATAAGCAACCCGATGGTGCTTTGTCACCTAACCGGGCTGATAGCGTCATGATCTGTTTTAGTGATATCAAACCACCTGCACGATTAAGACCAGGAGGGGGAGGTTCACGAAGTTTCTAAAAGGTTTTTAAGATGGCAAAGAAGTCAGAAAGTAAGAAAATAAAGCCTAAATCAGCTGGTTTAATGACAGAAGTTGCTGTTGAAAACCTTGCATTCACTTTGGGTCGCAAAGCTGATATTGACGAAGTACTTCGTCAGGCTGGGCTAACCCGGCAACGATTATCAGTCCTTATGGTAGATGATGAGATTGCACAGGCCATGGAGACACGCCTTGATGCAGTTCTCAATGCGCCGTGGCGATTTGTTGAAGATCATGGTGAGCAAACGGTCTTCCTAAAGGATTTATTCACTCGCTGGCATGCAGAGATCGTCTCAGGTGCATGGGAAGCTTGCCCATACGGTTATTCGGTTATGGAGGCTAACTACGAACTTACCAGTGATAGTAAATTCACCTTAAATGAGATTGTAGTTAAACCTCTAGAATGGTTTGAGCCTAAGAATGATGGACGCTTAATTTACCGACAAAATGCTACAGAAATTGATGTAAATGCCAAATACCCACTTAAGTTCTTTTTGACACGCCGTAAACCTACATTCAAACAGCCTTATGGTGATCCATTACTGTCGAAGGTTTATTGGCTATGGTTCTTCCGTACCAATACAACAAAGTTTTGGGTCAAGTTCTTAGAACGTTTTGGTACGCCAATCTTATTGGGGAAAGTAGGTGGTAAAGATCGTAAACAGGATGATATTGATGCAATGACATCGGCTTTGCTCAATGCACATGCTCAATCAGTTATGTCTATTGGCGCAGAGGATTCGGTAGAAACTATAGGTGGAAGTTCTTCTAATGGTGGCAGTACAGCATTTGAAGCCTTTGATAATGTTTTAACTCGCCGTATTCAAAAGGTGGTCTTAGGTCAAACGCTCACAAGTAGTACGGATGGTGTTGGTAGTCGGGCTTTAGGCGAAGTACATAATGATGTTCGCTTAGATAAGCGTAATTCAGATCTGCGCATGATCACACCTACAATTCAAGAGCTTATTGACGCACTCTGCCTGCTGAATAACTTTGAGAGGCACACGATCGTTTTAGGTGGTGAGCAGGATCTTAAAGTCGCTGTTGTTGATCGTGATATTAAGCTTAAAACATTAGGTGTTGAGTTTAATGACCAGTATGTGATTGAGACATACGGCATCAAGGCTGAGCATTTCAAGATGAATACCGATGATGCAATCCCTAACACTAAATTCTCAGCATTACCTCATCAAGCATTCAGCTTTAAGGCTTCTGTGCAAAAGCAGTCACCTGAACAGCAGGAAGTGGATGAGCTGACAGATGCTCAGGATGACCTTGAACTATTGAATCAAGATCAGATTAAACAACTAGTGGCTGATTCGACCGATCCACAGGATCTAGCAAGCAATTTAATGCAACTCATTCCTATGGCATCTAAGGCTCAATTTAAAGCGAATTTAGATCAGGCTTTGTATGCAGGGGATGTACTTGGGTATGTCGCAGCGCAAAGTGAGAAGTGAGCTAGCTTTAATTGATATGTGATGGCATGCTTATTTGGCATTTAATAACAAGTGAAACCAAAATGAGCTGTAAATACTGTGGTGGTACTACTTTATTTGGTCAATGCCAGCATTCAAATTGTGGTGCCATGCAACCCAAGCAAAAAGATAGAAAAGCAAAATCTGCAAAGTCTAATAATGGGTGGTTAATACTAGTTGGTATTGCTGTGTTTTTGGCAGTATTGCAATGGACAGTTAATACCGTAGCAAGTTTTTTTAAATAGTCTTTTTACTTTAGAAAGCCTCCGAAAGGAGGTTTTTTTGTGGGTGTTGAAATGCAACCAGTCACGTTTCTTGAAGCGCTGCAGTATGCGCATAGTAAGAAAGTGGTGCTGCCTAATGAGTTTTACTCAATGGATCTTAAGACACGGCAAATGGCGACTACGGTTAGCTTTCTGTCGAGCCTAGAACAAGCTGAGTCGGTGATTAAGTCACTCAATAAAACCTTAGCATCGGGTGGTACCTTCAACGATTTTCAGAAGCTTGTAGCTGAATCAGAAATCGTTTTACCTAAGCATTACCTGGACAACGTCTTTCGCACCAATATACAAAGCGCATATGGTCATGGACGTTGGCAACAACAACAACGGAATAAAGATAAACGTCAGTATCTGATGTATTCGGCTATCAATGATTCACGTGTGCGTCCTGCACATTTGGCATTGAATCGAATTGTACTGCCGATTGACCACCCATTTTGGCTAACGCATTACCCTCCATTGGGTTTTCGTTGCAGATGCACCGTTATTGCTTTGACTGAGAAGCAAGCATTGAAATACGGCATCACACCTGATGACAAGTTGCCCGAAGTTGCAGAAGCATTGGACTGGAGTTCACATCCTTTGCAATTTGGAGAGTTTGAGGCATTAGTGGATCAGAAGATTTCTAAATCATTACTTGATAAGGAATATCTGCTTGAGCAGAAAGAGGCAATTAAGGCTGAATGGACTGCATCTAAAAAGCTGACCAGTCTTTTAGCCCCGATGGATGATAAATCGAGAGATCTATTTAACACGGTGGCCAATAAAGTTATTCCTTTAGATCCATCCATTAGACCGAGTGCGATTAAGACTTTCTTGGATTATGTGCAAGGTAATGATACTGCAATCACGAACTACCTAAATTCTTCTGTAAGCTCGAAAGCGGACGATGTTTTAAAGCAGTGGCTCAGACAGGACATGCAAGCCTTAAGCGCCGTGGCGAGTAATTCTGCTGCAATCGTGACAGGTGGTGTGACCTTGCAGCATGTAGTGGCTTATGAGGTTGGGCAAACGATTCAATTTAATTCGCCATTATTGTTAGCCGAGAATGCTTCCGATGTGGTTTTGCAAATTGAGAATGCGAAAGGCTTAGGCATTGATCTAAACGAGTTGAATGCTGGTCATGGCGTATTGATGCCAATGGGTTTGTCATTTGAAGTAGTTTCGGTCGACATTGTCGACGGGAAGTTGTTATATACTCTGAATGTGATTATGCAATAACAACAATTTGGTGTGTATTTTGATTGATTTGGAAAAAGAAAAACGAGCAATTGAAAAGCAAAAGGTATTATTTGAATTTTATAAGAGTGAACTGGATGTCATAAAAGGTGATTTTTATAAACTTGAAGATAAAGCATCCAAATACCTCACAGCATTAACATTACTAACAACTGTCTTAGTCGTTTTAGTTAAAGATGTTTTTGAGGGTATTGGATTTAACCTAATGTCGTTCAGCATGTTAAGTATCTTTGTTCTAATTATTTTATCTAGCGCCGCATCATGGCGCTTTGTGTTTATGATTTTGAGGCCAATGGATGTGAAGGAACTTCCATCTGATATGCGAATTGTAGATTATTTCAATAACACCCGTTTGGAAGAGTTTTACTATGGAATAACACATAGTTATATCGGTGTAATTGAAAGTTATAAGGCTTGTACAAATGAAAAATCAGATTACTTAAAACGGGCTTTTAGTGAAATTAAAACTACGGGATTGCTTATCATTGTTTTGATAATTTTAATTATGCTTGATAAAGTGTTTTTTTAATCAATTCAGAATCCAAGTGAAGGAAAAATAATGTTAATTAATTTTAATGATAAGCCACCTGAATATGTTCCACCTCCTAATTTAGATGTAATCACAAGATCTGATGATCGAAAAATTAAGAAATGATACTTTATTTTTCTTTAGACCGCTCCTTATGGGGCGGTTTTTTTATGGAGCATGAAAATGCCTGAACTTAATAAAGAACAAGGCAAGTACTTATTCTCACTATCCGCCGTGGACATTGTTCCTCAGGTTGAAGGGGATAAAAAGCGAACCTTTAAAGGCACGGCTTATGGTGGTGGTCGTGTTGATGGTCACTGGTTTTGGGGGCGAAATGGTGTTGTTTTCGATCTTGAAGGAATTGAGATTCCAACCCCAACCCCTTTACTAGAAGAGCACTTCAGTACTAGCAGAGTCGGTGTGGTGAAAGAAGTCGGTATCAATCAAAACATTACAGTGACTGGCGACTTTCTCCGCAATGCAAAAGCACGTGAAGTAGTAGATGACGCAGATGATGGTTATCCGTTTCAAATGTCCATGTTCATTGATCCTGGTTCTGTAGAGGAGGTAGGGCAAGGGGTAAGCGTTGTCGTAAATGGACAGACATTCACTGGACCTGTCGCAGTATTCCGAAATAACCGAATCCGTGAATTTACGATCTGCTCAACTGGTGCAGATCGAACAACGTCGGTAAATGCATTCTCGGCAAAACCCGGTACAACAAATCAACCCACAGAGGACACAGACGTGACCGAATTAGAAAAGGCGCAAGCCGCGCAGAAACAGGCTGAAAAAGAGCGTGATGATGCTTTAGCAGATCTTAAAAAGTTTAAAGCTGATAAGCGTGAAGAAGATATCAAAGGGCTTGAGGCAGCTTTAAATAAGCAGTTTAGCGCTGAAGAGAAGACCTCTTATACCAATATGGATGACACCTCATTTGCATTCATGTCTCAGCAATTAACGCAATTCTCAGCTGGCAGCCAGCCACCAGCTGGTCAACAACAGCAGCAAAAAATTCCATCGCACTTTCAGCATTTGTTTACTCACCAAGCCACAGGTGGTCAGGGTGGGCAACAAGGGCAAGGTAGTGATCAAGGTTCAGCACTAGATCAGGCTTTCAATAAATTCGCAGCTTCTATGGAGCAAAAATAATGGGAACGATTACTCAAACGATCACATCAGAACAATTGGTCGTTGGAAATGGTGTACGCACTGAAAATACAAAGGTCACCACCAATACAGCTTATAAGCGTGGTGATTTGCTTAACATCGATGCAGCTAACGTGGCTGGTCATCCAGTAGTGACGGGTGGCGTAATTGGTGATTGGAATGCTATCGCTGTCGCTGATTTCACAGCGGAGCAAGCAACCTACCATGCAGCGAATGACCTAGAAATGCCGATCTATGTACAAGGTCCTTTTGATGTGGCTGTGGTTACTGTCAATGGTGTGAAGCTAACAGCAGGTCAGATCGATGCTGTTCGTGCACAAGGTTTAAACAACAAAATTGAACTACGAAAAGTAGTGGGGAATTAAGACATGGGTCAAATTTTTACGTTTCAGGAAGCACCTGTAGAGCTCCTAGATGTACCGCAGTTGGTGTTACTAACAGATACCACACAGAAAGTAGATACCTGGTTAATCGATCGCTTTTTTCCGCAGCGCGTGTCATATAACAAAAATGTAGTGCCAGTTGGAGAGTTGAATACAGCCACTCCGCTTGCTCCATTTGTAACCCCGAATGCTGGTGCTCGACCGATTAAAGTTGAAGAATCAGGTCAAGTGCAATTTGTAAAACCAGCTTATTTAAAGCCTATGATGACAGTAACGCCTGCAGATGTTCAAAATGCTGCATTAGTTACCCAATTGCGTAAACATGGTGTTATTGCAACTGGTTCAAACCGTCTAAGTGATGCTGATCTTCTTTTGATTGACCAAGCGCAAAAGGCTCTATATCTGCGTCAGTCTATTGATAACCGAAAATTGCTAATTGCACGTGATGTCTTGTTGTATGGTAAGACTACGTTTGCTTCTGCTGACTTCCCGAAATATGAAGTGGACTACCGTCGAAACCCTGCCTGCAATTATTCTCCACTGATTAAATGGGGGCAATCGGGTGCAAAAGTGCTTGATGATTGGCAGGCGATGATTGATCTTTCGATTGAACATGGTGGCTCATCGCCAAACATGGTTTTGACGAGTTCAAAAGTCTTTAATGCAATGAAACAAGATGCAACGTTTGTGGCTAAGTTCGTAGCTCCATATGCAGGTATTAGCGTCCCATTAACACCGACTTTTGATCATAAAGATAAGCCGCAGTTCCGTGGTGTGGTTGATAATATTGAAATTTGGACATATGACGTAAAACACAACATGGATGGTGCAGCAGGTCGCTTCATTCCAGAAGACTTCTTTGGCTTGATTAATGATGCTAATGGTTGGATCGCGCACTGTGCTATTCAAAACCTAGAGGCATTTGGGCAAGCTTTGGAATTCTTCTTAACCCAAGATCAGAAAAAGAACCCGTCTAGCATTGAGCTGTTAGCTGAATCATCACCACTCGCAATCCCTAACAACAAGAACGGTCTTGTTGGTGGTCGTGGGTTTGTATAAGGAATAAAACATGCCAAAGTACATTGCAAAACAGTCCCTAGGTCACTTTCGACCAGGGCAAGAAGTTAAAGGGCTTGAAGATAAACAACTTCAGGCCCTTTTAGCATCTGGAGCAATTGAAGAAGAAAAAGCTCCAGAACAACCTAAAGCTGATGGTGCCGCTGCCCAGATTGCAAGCCTTACTGCAGAAGTGGCAGAACTGAAAGCAAATGAGGCAATCCTTATTGAGGGTAAAGATAAAGCCGATGCAGAAGTGGCGGAGCTTCAAAAGCAAGTTGAAGGCTTGGAAAAATCATTAGCCACAACCGAAGCCGCTCTAAAGAAAGCCACCGCCGAAGCCAAGAAAGCACCGCCAGCTGATAAATAAGGTGATCTATGTACGCGACTGAAGCAGATTTAAAAACACGGTTTGGTGGACAGGTGATTGAAGAGCTTAAGTTGGGGCGTGAAGGCGGGGCAGATCCTGTCGATATCGTGCAAGTAGCGTTACAGGATGCTGAGGAAGAAATTAACGGTTACATCGGTAGCCGTTACTCTTTGCCACTTGCAAGCGTACCCTCCAACTTAAAACGTATAGCGTGTGATATCGCACGTTATCGTCTTTACACTGAAGATCCTCTGGAGCATATCACCAAGCTTTATGACGATGCGATTGCTTTCTTAAAACGTGTCCAGGACAAGAAAGCAGATCTGCAAATCATCAATGAGCAGAGTAAAGAAATTATCGACGATGCACCTAAAAACAAACCATCCACAGCACCAATTGGTACGACTTATACAGGTGGTATCTTTGGTGACGATGTCCTTGGAAAAATGCCCAGCATTAAGTGAGGTGACGCATGCCAGGCGCATTAATTGAAATCCGTGCCGATGGTGACTCAGCGATCTCAAAAGCTCTAAGTTTGTATGCTGACGTTGAAAAGCGTCAGTCCAGACTTTATGAGCGTATGGGTGCAGCCTTGGTGGAGAATATTCGCGATCGCTGGTCTCGTGGAGAGGGCTTATACGGTAAGTGGCCATTATCAGTCAGAGTGATGCGCCAAGGCGGTACCACGCTTCGAGATACATCACGTCTAATGAACTCAATTACCAACAACACTATCAGCAATGGTTTTGAAGTTGGAACGGACGTTGAGTATGGCGCGATCCATCACTTTGGCGGTGAGATTAAACATGAGGCTCGTCAAAGCACGGTTTACTTCCGACAGAACAAAAAGACCGGTGTTGTCGGTAATCGTTTTGTTCGTCAAACGCGATCTAACTTTGCTCAAGACGTGACCGTTGGTGCTTATACCGTGAAAATGCCTGCACGTGCGTGGTTGGGTTTAACGTCAAATGACGAGCAGGATCTCTTAAACATTGTTGAGGATGTTTTACTAGATGAGTGATGAAAATCTATATGCGGTACGAGATGAAATAGTAGCGCGTCTCGAGCAGTTCATGGGTGAGTGGGGTGTAAAGAAAATCTATACCCCTAAAAATCTAGGTGTGACGACTGAACTGTCGCAAATCACCCCCAACATCCAAGTTAATTTCCGTCGTACCAAAAGTGCAGGAGTGGTAAGCAAAGGCGATGCGCTAAAGCTGAAAGTGGTCTGGGAAGTGACAGCTTGTTGTAAACATGCCGCATCGCAGGTGACAGATGGTTCTAAAGCATTTGATATGGCTGGTGATCTAACCATTAAGATCATCAAAAAATTGAGTGGCTGGGAACCTGAATCCAGTGCGGAACCACTGATTTATATGAATACGGAGGAAGACATTTCTAAAAGCTGTGTCTACTCAACAGTGGTTCTAGAATCTGAGCTATTCATTCAAACCGAACCTGATTAAGGAACCTTATGAAAACGCAATACAAAGCGCTAAAGCCCATTGGTCCTTGGGTGAAAGATCAAATTGTGGGTGATTTACCACAAGAAAAAATTAAACAGCTTTTAGAGGATGGCGTGATTGAAGTAATCAAGCTTGAGGTAAAAGCAGAAGTTAAACCAAAAACAAAAGAGGTGTCTGCGAATGGCTAAGAAGTACATTTCATTGCGTGGTAAGTTCTCCCTTGCCCCGATTACTGAAGGAGTTGTGGGGGCAATGCGAGAGTTGGGAAACATTCCTGACTTTACGCTGGAAATCACCGCTGACAAGATTGAGCATACCGAGTCAATGTCAGGTGATGATACGACAGATTTGGTGTTATACAACACCACAGCAGTTTCATTCAGTGGCACACTTGAACAGATTGATGCTGATAACCTAGCATATATCCTGTCGGGTAAAAATGTCGCAGTTGCGACCAAAGCTGTAACTGACCGTGATTTAGGTGCGGTCACTAAAGGCCAGAAAATCAAACTAGATGGTTTTAATTTGACTCTACCAACAGTGACTGATGGAGCATCAACACCAGTTCCTATTGAATCAACGAAATATAAGCTAGATGCAATTTACGGCACGATCGAGTTTCTTGATGATTTGCCAAAGGTTGTTATTGGATACACGACTGGCGCCGTGACACATACTACGATCGCATCTGACTTTGGCAAAGAGTATGCATTGTTCTTTGAAGGTGTTGATAAGATCAGCAAAGACAAAGTGTTCTTAGCTTTACATCGTACAGTGAAGACACCTGATTCAAGCTTTGGCCTAATTCATGAAGAATTTGGTTCTTACGAAATCAGCGGTGATGCCTTAGGTGATCTGACCAAAGACAAAGATGGTGCGCTTGGCTTATACGGCTATTACACTCAAATCCCTAAAGCTGCATAAACACATACAGGCACTTAAACAGGATGCAATAGGCATCTTTTTTTGTGCCTGTACTTTTTGAGATTTCATCATGAATGATTTTTTTATGGCTTCAAATCGACCTGTCAAAGTTGGTGAGCTATCTGTGCACCAGCTGCAGATGCATAACTTTGATGAGTGGTCGGGTGCAGCGCAGGTTATTAAAGACTTTTTGAATCATCATCCAGATGAAACCGCACAAAAGATCTTTGATTCTCATCCATTTGAATCGACGCAATTGATAGCTCATTGTTTGAAATACAGTATTGAACAGCTCATCGATCTATTCAAAAAAGAGGGTGAACTCAATATCTTGTTATTGGATGCTGTGATTAAAGTGAATGACGCATTCTTTTCAGAGCCGAAACCTAAACACCGGGACGATGTGGATCCACGTAAAAAGAGCAGTTGGTTTGATGTATTTCAGCTTCTCGTATCCAATGGCCACTCACATGAAAGTATCATGCAAATGAGCTACGGTTCATTCCGACACTACCTTAAAGCAGCTCAAAAAGCTGAGCGCATTAAAATGCGTAATTTAGCGATCGCAACCAGGGCGCAGAACGCAATCAATAAGAAGTTCAATGAATTCATTAAGAGTCTTGAGAAGGAACAGTAACTTTCACATTGTGATGTGAATTTGAGCACGTTATGATTTAGCCGTTAAATATAAATAACTGGGTAAATTCATGAAAAAATTATTAATTACAGCTGCTTTGATGTCTGTTTTTACATTAGCAAATGCAAATTTAGCAGGGGCAAGCATTAACGGTAAACAAGTTCGTAAAGGCCAAAGCTATGGCGAAGTCGTTGCAGCTGCAGGCCAGCCAGTATCACATTTTGATTATGTTAAAAACGTGGGTGGTAAAGACGTTTCAGTGCGTGAATTAAGCTATGTAGATGGTAGTAAAACTTTCACTGTTGTAATTGAAGATGGCAAAGTTACTACGATTCGTAGTGGTCGTTGAGGGTAAGAAATGAAGTACGGATTAATTGCAGCCATAATAGCTGTTGTAGCACTTTTTTATTTTATGTCTCAAAGCAATAAGGCTGATGCCGAGCGTTTAAAGCAGGCTGAGATTGCTCACCAACAAAAACTGGGCGAAGCTCAGGCGCTTGAAGATAAAAAAGCTAGTGATAAAGTAAAGAAAGGTGAGACAGATAAAATGGTCCAAGAGTTGCAGAGTAAATACATGATGGATTATTTGGAGGCCAAAAAAGTTGTTGAATCACCAGAAATGAGTGTTGCGGGTAGAAAGTTTTATGCAGACTTGGCAGGAAAGTGGGGCGATGCTTTTAAGGTAGCGAGTTCCACATCTAGAGTAGCATTATCGCAACCCGTAAAGGATATGCAGCAAATCAAACGTGAATTAGAATCTAGAAAAATAGAAACAGCCTGTGAGGCAAAATTAAAAGATGAGTTGCTAAAATCTTATGATTTTGCGATTGATGGTTTTTTGAACTTTATGCAACAAAATGAAGCTATCTCCAGTGCTTTTATAAATATTGGTTTAGATCACCAAAAAAATGCGAATGCTTTGGTGGATTACTGTTAGCTTTAAAGTAAATAAAGCACCTTATGGTGCTTTATTTTACTGGACCATTCTGTATAACTATTTCTTTAATTTCTACAAGTTTTACATTTCTTGCAATATCAACTGCAAAGCAAGAATTTTGATTACATATATTAGTAAGGCGATACCCTGAATGTAAATTTTTTTCTTTCCCAATAAATTTTGGAAAAACAGTTGGAATTGGTAGTTCACTAGGTTTTATTTGGAAATTTAATTCGTAATAGTTTTGAGCAGCATCCCATCCATTTTTTTGTAGTGTCCAGCCTACATAAAACATGAAATAGATTAAACCGACAAAAATTAAAAGGAGTGCATAAAATGCTAGTACATTGAATGCGGTTTTTTCTGTATTACCTGGTTGATTATTTCCATAAATATCTTCTGATAGTTCCTTTAGTGTCATTTTATTTTTTTTAAGGTAATTTTTTGCAAAGGCAATAGATTTGCTTTTAGTGATGAAGTTTTGTTTTTTTTGTTTTATACGGAATTGGGGAAATAAGGGTAATTGGGATTGGGGTGGAATTATTTTATATTTTGAAGGTTTAGATTTAAATATCTTAAAGCGAATGACCATCACTACAAATGCAAAGAAAGCAGCGATCAGGCCTAGTACAAATTCAAAATCTTTTCGCGAGTATGTGGTAATAAACAAGAAGCTAGTGATAATAACAAGAAAAGTTAGAAGTTTATCAACACCAACCAATAAGCCATCAATTATCGTGGTGGATACAGCTAAATCAAAAAAACTAATAGATACACCAAAAAATTCAGCATACCCATAGCTATACCAATAGCCACACCAAAATAAAAAAGTAGTAAATATAGTAATGAGTAGAGCTATATCAATATTAAAAGAAAATTTCATAATTCTATAAGTCGTTGTTATAAAAGCCCTTCAAATGAAGGGCTAGAAAGTTGATATGTAATTGGTACAAAACAATGTTTGATCAGCTTAACTTTTAATTAAGCACCAGCCAAGTGCAAGAGTATTCATTTACGAACAAATGCCACCGAAAGGTGGTTTTTTAATGCCTACAATTTGAGGTCTCAATGTCAAAAAATCTAACTTTTAAACTCATCATGGATGGTGATAGCAAGGGGCTTGTTGCTGCTGCCAAGCAATCTGAAAGCGTTACTAAAAAGGTTTTTGAAACGATTAAGACTGAGGCAGATCAATTGAAGCAGTCCAGTGCTGCTACAGCTCTTGCTCTTGGGAATATTGTTCCAGAGAAAAGTAAAGAATTGGCAGATGGTCTAACCAAGTCACTAAGCGGTGCAACTCAGATCATTCGTGATGCTGGAGACAATGCCAAAAGCGCTGCAAGTAACTTCACGGATTTTGGCAATAAGTCTGTAAAAGCTTTGGCATTTTTAAAATCAGATTTAGAAAAAGCAAAGATTAGACTTGAGGCCTTTTCAAAAACAAAAGCTACTCCTGCAGATATTGAGATTGCTCAAAAAGAAGTAGATCAACTTGAGAGAGAGGTTCAACAAGCTGAAAGTGCATTTATTGATTTTCACACAGAAGTAGGTAAGGCAAATAATTCTTTAAAGCATACGGATACAGCAGCGCAAACCGCACAGAAAGGATTGAGTGGCGCAAAGTTTGCTGTAAATGCTCTTGCTGGAGCTATGGCTACGCTAGGTGTTGGGCTTGGAATACGTGAATTAAGCCAAGTATCAGACTCCTACACCAACCTTTCTGCAAGAATCAATATTGCGACTAAGGATGGTGGTGACTTTAGATCTGCAATGGCTGGCGTGCACCAAGTTGCTTTGATGACAAACTCAAGCTTGAGTGCAACAGGTGATTTATTCACGAGATTGAACGCTGTTGGCAAAGACTTGGGAATGACCCAGCAGAGTTCCCTTGATTTAACCAAGACCATCAATCAAGCAATTCAAATCAGTGGTGTATCTGCACAAGCTAGCGAGGCATTTACACAGCAATTCATCCAGAGCATGCAGCAAGGTACGCTTCGAGGTGAAGAATACAATTCCATGATGGAAAATGGTTTTGGGGTTGCAGAAGCGTTAGCCAAGGGTTTGGGTGTCACCACAGGTGAACTTAAGAATATGGCTGACAATGGGGAGCTTGGTGCAGAGCGTGTCTATAAAGCTCTCCTCAGTCAGAAGGATGCAGTTCAACAAACCTTTGATCAGTTCCCAACAACTATTGGCAATGCGTTACAGCGTATCTCCACTAGCTGGGAGATCCTGATTGGTAGGATGGATCAGTCTAATGGCGCGAGTGCAACCGTTGCTGATTGGCTGGTTACGATTGCATCCAACATGGATGTTGTAGAAACCTTATTAAATGATATTGGGGAAGGCTTGATTTGGGTTGGTGACCAATTTAAGAGAATTGATACAACAACGATTATTGCCTTAAAAATTGCCCTAACCAGTATTTATGATGCAATTAAAACACTTGGTGAAACCTTGGGCGAAGCTTTTGTCATCACCCTTGATGTCTTAAATGATGTACTAAGTGGCTTATATGATTTCAATAACGGAATTGATGAGGCAAATTCTAAAACGAATGGCTTCACCAAGGTGCTACAAACTTTTAATGTTGCCATTGGTTTTGTTAGTGATGGGTTTAAAGGAATTCAAATTGCTGCAAATCTATTCGTTGGCATTATTTATGATTTAGCAGCCGCATGGGTGCAACTGGTTTCAAAATTCACATGGGGTGATGTTAAGCAGCAAGCCATTGCCGATATGGATGCAATGGCAACAAAAGCTCAGGAGTACTACAAGAAAGCTTCAGATGGTGCCTTAGAGTTTAAATCCAAAGGTGTGCAAGCTCTTGATGAGATCGGTAAAACCCAAGATCAGAAAAATGCAGAAAGTCTGGCTCAATCTAAAGCAACCTTGGACCAAATGCTTGCTAATCAGCAGTCCGAGTTGAATGGCAAGAAAATCACCGAGGATGAAAAGTTAAAGGCTGTTACGGCTTATGCTGAAGCTGCTATTGCTGCAAATAAAGGTGTCATGGATGGCGTGATGCAGGCTGATCTAATAGTGAAAGGCTATATGGTTACCATGGATCAAGCTGGAAAAGTTTCAGTACAAGCATTCAACCAAGCCACTGATAGTGTGAATAACACTGGTAAAGCACTCGTACAAGCACGTAAAGGTGCTGAGGCTTTGGGAGTTGATCTTGATATTGCCCTCAACCGTGTTTCTGAAAAATTTTCTGCTAACCAAAATCACTTGACCAATTACGCTAATGGCCTTGATGAGCTGGGCTTAAAGGGAGAGCAAGCTGCTAATGCATTGTATATGGGGTGGGAGAAATGGTTAGCATCAGCAAAGTCTGAAGTAGAGATAGAGGCAGCAAAAGCCAAGCTTAAATTGTTTGGTGAACAAGGTAAATTATCAACATCACAAGTTGAGATGGGAATGCAGGCTGTAAAACGCGCCGTGCAAGAAATTCCCGATAGCTTATCACCAGTCGAAGCTGCTTTTGAGCGGTTAGGGATTAAAACCAAAGAGCAACTTAAACTTGCAGCAGATCTCGCTTTGAATGACTTCAATACCATTTTAAAAAGTGGTGAGGCCACTCAAGATGCTCTGCAACAAGCATATGAGGAAACCATTCGTTTAGCTTATGCCTCGGGCGATGCTCAAGTCATTGCTGCAGCTAACGCCAAGGCCGCTTATTTGGGACTTGAAGTGCAACTGGATGCCACAGGCAAAGCCACGGTCACTAAACTTGGTGAGATCCAGCAAGCAGCAATCGAGACTCAGCGTACTGTGAGCCAAGTCAGCCAGGCGACTTCTCGTGAGCAACCGGAAATCAGTGCTGAGCAAAAGGCTACTAATGACCATTGGGATGACTTTAAAGCCAAAATGAAAGCGCGTACTGATGCAATGAATGCGAAATCACAAGCACGTAGTTCTGGTGGTGGAAATGCTTCATTACTGTCGAATGGTGGGGATTCAACTCAGCAAATTTCCGCCGTTCCTGATGCTCCACTTATCGCGACTAGTCTTGATATTCAACCGATTGAAGGTATGGAGACAAAAGAAACAGTAGAGATTAAAATCGATATGGGGATGGGGCAAACAGCTACAGTATCAGCTATGCCAGATCAATCTGATGCTCTTCAAAATATGCTAGAACAACTTGAAAGACTTAAACGGAGTACATAGACGTGGAAAATATCGTCCGCTTTCCAACTAAACAAAAGCTACCAGATTACGTAGAAAAAGCATGGCTAGATGAGGTTAGTTATTTTGAAGACAGGTTTGTTAATACGAATTTTCCAATCCATTTAAGATCTAAGTTTCTAAATCAATATCGTGATGTGTTCAAGAACCTCGTGCAAATGGACATAGAGGTAATCGTATTTGATGAAGATAACCCTGATCATTATGAGTTTTTGGAGACTCAACAGAAGATGATTGAGCAAATATTTGCATACTGCACGAAAGTTGTTCAGGAGCGCCGTCTCTTAGAATTGCGGTTATTTGTGAATGCACATACAGGAAGATAGTAGGCTTTCTCGGAGCAGTTAATGCAACTTAAACGTAAAACAACATCGGAAACCATCCAACTTGAGGATGGTTTTTTTTGGTCTGATGAAAACTGGTCTGAGATTGAACAGGACCAGGAGTATGCCATTAGTGGGGCCTTGATTATTCAAGAGGGGCGCAAGCAAGCAGGTCGACCAATCACATTGCAGCCAGCCAATAAAACTAAAGGCTGGATCAAGCTGAGTGACCTTAACACCCTTCGTTTATGGCAGAACCTGCAGGAGCAATTCACGCTTCAGTTTGAATGGCCACACGACCAGCGTGAGTTCAATGTGATTTGGAATCATAAGGACGGTGCGCTGGAAAGCTCTACAGTTAAAGGCACTCCAGCAACATCACTTGATACTTATTTTAACGTCACCATGCGTTTTACAGAGGTAAGCGATGACAATTGAAACTCATAATTTAAAGCTCCTTGAGTCACAGCGCATTCGTACGGATGCTGATGATGGTGGGGGTAAATACTCAGGCCGTGAAATTGTCGACGGTCAGAGTAATAATCTGTTCAATGATATTTCTGAGATGGATCGCACCACGGGTCGTACTTCTATCCAAAAGATTTATGCTGCAGTCGATACCGCCGATACCGATGCTTTGATGGGTGCGACAGTATTCATCTCTCAGAATGCACAAGATCCGAATGTCTCCGCCGTGTTATTCAGTACCGATAGTTGGACAGATGAGCGTAAAGAAGCGCAGAACCGCATTGAAAACTATAATGCCAAAGGCGCACAGATTGCTGGCACACCGTTGGACACGCATTGGAAAGGCATGAAGTCTCTACAAGTGGCCATGTTTCCCCAAGAGTCTGAAACATCGATCGGCAAATCGATTGTATTGATCTCGAATGAAGGTAAAACTTTAGAGATTGAGCAATTCCTACGGATCACTGAGGTGTCAACACGTACAGCATTTATGGTTGTTGACCAAAAACAAGTGGAATATAAGATTGCCACTTATGGCCTCAGTGATGCGTTGAAAGCTGATTTTGTGGGCTTGTCTGCGAAGCAATGGTATAGCGGTGAAAAAAGTACCACCATTATTCGTGACACCATTGTGGCGGATACTGGTAAGTATTACTCCAGTGCGAATTTAAAAGAAGCTGCACAAGTGGGTGACTATTCTGTGGTTGCAGAGGATGTCTATACGCAGTTGGTTCCCTCAGCCCAGACAGAAACCCCCATGGTGAATATCAATGCTGCAGGTGATTCTGTGGCGTTTGTTAAAGCTAAAGATGGGGTGCTATCCAAGACTTTTAACAATGTCACCATTAATACTGTGTCGAGCTTATATCTCGGCTCATCTGTCATGCCGAAGTCAGTAGAGTTTACTTTATTTGGCTCAGCGATTACCGACGTCGGCGGTGAGCTTAAAAATGCTGCAGGTACTTCTATCGGCACAATCAACTATCAAAACGGTTCGATTGCGTGGAATGCAAGCGCGGGGACAGGTACAACAAACTTAACAATTAACTTTATGCCTGCAGCTGCGGTGACAGCACCAGTTGAATCTGAGCTGATCTATGTCAATCAAGAGAACATCGGTTTTAACTGGATCCGTAATTTGGTCCCGTTGCCATCACCGGGCAGTTTGCAAGTCTCATACTTGGTGCAGAATCAGGTCTACACGCTTCGAGACAATGGTGCAGGCCAATTACGCGGTGCTGATTCATCATTTGGTTCAGGCAGTATTGATTACGATACTGGGACCATGGCACTTACAACGGGTGAACTCGCCGATGTCGGCAGCGCAATCTTGCTGACGTGGAGCAATATGATCACGGCTCAGGAGCGCTCAGGATTAACCATCAATAAAGCCTATGTCGAAATCCCTGTAAACGATTCGATTGTGGCAGGTACCTTAACCGTTGACTGGTTATTGAATGGCATTACCAAGTCAGCAACCGATAACGGCCAAGGGCAATTTACAGGGGATGCCACAGGTACCATTGATTATGCGGATGGTGTAGCGAAGTTGATGCCGACCTTATTACCCAATGGCGGTACCACGTTTAATGTATCAGGTCAGAAAGGTACCAAGTCCGCTGTTAGTCTTACGGCAATACCTTCTGGTGGATCAATTACAGTTGAACTGGATAATGGATCTGCGGCACTCATTCCTAAATCAGTGAAAGTCCGTGTACCGGTCAAGTATATGAATTACATGGGTGAGGTTGAGCTGCGCGATATGCCGGTTGATGCCACTACAGGGCGTTTAATCAATGGTGCAGGTCAGCAACAAGGCACGATCAACTATGTGTCTCGCACGATGAATATCACCCCAAGCACCACACTTGAAGCGATCGAACGCGAGAAGATTATGCAGCCGTTTTATGGCAAATATAATACCTCTCAAGAAGCGATTGCTGCAGGTATGCTGGGGATGACCATTAAGTATGAAAATACCAGTGAAACGCACACCTTAAGCCTAAATGAAGTAGCAACTGCCGTGACTGTTAGCGTCTCGTATCGAGATAGTTCTGCGGCTCAATCCTGGTCGGATACAGTGATTGGTTCTGTGCTAAAAACGGATTTAACGGAAGGCTTTGCTGAGCAGATTCTTGCAGGTTCGGTTCGCTTTACTTTAGCCAGCTCAACCTATGTCGATAAACTCGGATCGCTTTACCGCAACCCATCAGTGACCACGGGTGCAGGAACGGTAGCGGGTCAGATCCATTACGGGAATGGGGCAGTAGAGCTATCTGCATGGGATGTGGGTGGGGCAAATAATCCAACCTTAGAGACCTTGGTGACACAACTGGAAAGCGTGCAAACCAACCAAGTGTCATACCGTGCACCCATGATCCCTATCCGGGCACAGTCCTTAACCTTATCAGCAACCAAGGTGGAGGGCGGGGTATTAAATATCACGCCTGATGGTTCGGGTACGATCGATACAGCAGAGTGCGATGGCTTCTTTAACTTTGATCAAGGCTATGGTCAGTTTGTTTTTCGTCAAAAGATTGAAGTGACTTCTGCCAACCGTGCTGAAATTATGGCGCAGGATTGGTATGTAGCTGAGCTGGAATATAGCAAGGATGGCAAGCAGTGGATTCACAAGCCGATTATGGTCCTGCCTGAAACCATCAAATACAGTGCGGTGGGTTATAGCTATATCCCGATTGATGCTGAGTTGTTGGGCTTGTCTGCAGTACGTTTACCGATTGATGGTCGAGTTCCAATTTTCCGATCGGGTGAAATTGGGATCGTGAGTGCAAGTAAATCACAAGAGTTACCTGATTATATTGCTGGCCAAACCTACCCATTGAATGATGCACGGATCTCCTGGTGTGAACTTGAAGATGCCGACGGTATTAAAATTCCATTTGATATGTACACAGTGGACTATGACTACGGCAAAGTGACTTTAAATGGTGATTTTGCCTTAGGTAATTTAACTGAACCTGTCTCAGCTAAGTACCGCTATCAAGACATGGGTTTAGTGCGTGATGTCAAAATCAATGGCCAAGTGACTTTCACCAAGCCACTGACGCACAACTATGATCCAGCTCATACCATTGTTGGCTCAGCACTGGTGATTGGTGACATGCAAGCGCGTTACACCCGTAAGTTTGTACAGTCGTCGTGGGATAGTATTTGGAAAGATGAGGCGGTGGGTGCAGCCATCTCAGCCAATTACAACGACACACTGTATCCGATTGCTGTCACTAATAAGGGCAACATGCAAGAACGTTGGGCGATTGTTTTTACAGGTAATATTTCATTTCGAATCATTGGTGAAACTTCTGGCCAGATTGGAACGGGCGTGACGACGGATGATTGCTCCCCCATGAATCCAGACACCAATGCGCCTTATTTCACCATTAAAAAAGAAGGTTGGGGCAATGGTTGGGCAAGTGGCAACGTGCTGCGTTTTAACTCCATTGCAGCCAATCATCCGATTTGGGTGATTCGTACCGTGAAGCAATCAGAACCTACCGTATTGTCTGATTCATTCCAAATCATGCTACGCGGTGACATTGACCGAGTTGCCTAATCTTAAATTCAAATATGACCGCTTCGGCGGTCTTTTTTATGGGTAAAACATAATGGCAATGAAGCAAACACAGACCAAGATGTTTGATTTTGCAGATGTAGGTTTGGACTTTTGTTCGGGTTCTAAAAATCTGTTTCCTGATCGCTTTAAAAAAATGCTGTCACAAGGCTATAACGAGCAGACTGTAGCCAGTGTTTCGGTGACTGGGAATCAAGTAACACTAAACTACGGTGTGGCCCATGGTTATGCTGCAGATCGGGTGCTTAAGATCAATTCAGGGCCATTGGCTGCAATTAATGGTGGTGAGTTTTGGGTTGATGCCGTCACAGCAACCTCACTCACCATGACCATTGATGCTGCGCCAATTTCGATTACAGGTGGCTTTGTCACCAAGATTGCACCACTTGGATGGCAGTTGGTTTATGAGCAATCAAATATTCATGTTTATAAATTCAAGCACATTGATAATACTGATATGTATCTTAGACTATGCTTTCAAGATCAAGCTGCACGACGAAATTGCATTAGTCCATGTATCGGAAAAACATTCGATAGCACATCCGGTGCGATTACAGATAGTAATGCACTGAGCGATAACACTACTTTAATCAGCCCGGGCGATAAATTTAAATGGGAATTCCAAAATTCAGCAACCAGTTCATTTAATAACTCCACATACTCAGCAGGTGTGTTGACATTCGGTAAGGGGTTTGTTGTTGGTAGTCTTTATCACTTAATGCTCTTGACTAATCGAGGGAATGCTACTCACTTTGGTTCGATAAACGGCCTTCTTCCAGTTTCTGTATTTGATTACAGTAATTTAGATTATCCGATGATTGTGGGTTGTGTGGATCCAGCTGCGATCACAGGAAGTGGAACCAATGCTGGGCAAGACTATTCAACAGCGCTGAGTAATGGAGGTGCTGCATATATTGGAAATATTCGAGTAAATTTTCAAACAAGCACAACCACATTATACTCAGCCTCAAAAGAACTATTTCTAAAAACAAACTCTGTGGTTTCTTATCTACCTGCAAATATTGATTCATTTAATACGACAACAGCGCATCCGCTTCAGATTTATGATTATTCAACAAGTCAATTTTTAGGATTTAGTGCTGGTGGTGTTTTTGAGTGTCATTATGCTGTTTCAACAAAGCCATCTCAAGCTGTTTCCGACTCACCAAGCCTTATTACAGAAATTGATTTTAATCATAAAGCACTAATACACTCAATTTGCAATGGTAATACTGCAGCATCAGTATTCCTTGCATTTCCAGTAGAAGAGATAAGAAATGGCACTTAAAATCTATAGAACACAGCCGGCTCAATCTGAATGTAGTCGATACATCTCTGTAACGAATTTAAACCAGGGGCTGGGTCGAATTACTGGAACCACAAAAAAACTAGGCCAAAATTATTCACCTGTCCCTGTGTGCTGCTTTAAACGCAGTACACGTGAACTACTTTGGGAAACGCTATCAAAGCCTGATGGTACCTACTTCTTTAGAAATATTGCGGTAGGGCTTGAATGCTTTGTGGTGGCCTTTGATCCTAATGGACAATATAACGCAGTCATCTCAGACAAACTGGTGGCCAAATGATTCAACCCTCCTTAAAAGCAAGTCTTGCACAACTGCAAGCGCTGGCTACATTTCTCGACCAAGGAAGCTCAAATGCTTCCTTTGTTTTTTATGATGATGCAAAACCCGCCTCGGTGTCAGTGGCTGCCAATAATGCTGCAAAACTGGTGATCCTGACTTTGCCAAAGCCTTGCTTAAAGACCATGCATGCTGACCGCATTGAGCTCAATCAAACCGATGCAGCAGTAGTGACTAAAGATGGAATCGCAACATGGGCACGCTTACTCAATGGTGCAGGTGAAGCTGTTGCAGACTTTACTGTGGGTGCCAACATTACAATTGCTAATCCAGAATTAAAGGCGGGTGGCACCTTGATGATGAACTCATTGATCCTAAAACCATCTACATAAAAGAGGTGGACATGTGGCGAACTATATTCCACCTGATGCACATCATGTAAATCTCAATTTTAAAGACATTGTAACGGGCTCTACCGATCTTAATTTTGGTGCGGATGAACAAAACCTTGCATCACTTGAAGCAACGATTGATACCTCATTTTTAGCTTTGTTTCAGGCACTGAGTTTTGATTTCAATGCACTTGAAGCAGAAATTGATGTTTCATTTAATGCCAAGTTTCATGCTGTATCAGGACAAACAGCAACACTTGAAGCCACTATCAATACAGGATTTACCCCTGAACTGCACGTGGTGGGGATTAATGCATATTGTTCCCTTGATGCAGTGATCAATACATCATTTAATCCCGTCTTTGATGCCTTGTTTGATATCAACCATCAGCTCGGGGTTGAACTGAGATTCAGTGCTGTATTTGAACGTGCAATCACTCAGCTTGGCTCAACGGAAATACCCTGGGCGAAACCAATCTTAAGGGTGTCAAATGACACCTTTTTTTATGACCGTGGATTGTTGGTGAATCATGGCAATGACATTGGCTTTCAGCGTGGACGGACGTTATCTGAATCAATTCGTATGGCATTTGATCAAGGCGCGAAGCTTAGTCGTAACCAAGGCGTACGTTGGCAAGAAAACCTGAAGATCCGGATTGCACGTGATGTGTATTTTGATGAATCGATCAAGCTTCGATTGAATCGTGAATTCGACCATCAGGAGATGATCCGAAAGCGGCGCAACATCTCATTTTCACACCAAGTCGCGCATGTCTTTGAGAAGCGCTTTAGCTTTGATTGGGATAAAGGGCTAGAGCTGGTCACACAAGATGAGATCCCTTGGGATAAAGCCAAATCCATTCATTATCGCAAACATCCGATTGAACCATGGCCAGAGCCTGAGATTCCTCAATATGAAGGTACGGGCGATCTTGAGTTTGTATGTCTATGCCATGAAGTGGATTCGCATGATGTTGTTCTCAACTTTGGTGAGGATGATTGCATACCTGGTATACCAAATCGTAATTGGTGGTACATATTGAATAGTTTATCTGTGACACGCCTCGACAATGGCGTAGTGATTGAAGTCTATGACGGGAATTACAGTACCGATCGTAGCTGTTGGTGTTGGTCCTATACTTTGACCGTACCAGCATCCCAGATTGGCAAACTTGAACCGATCAATGGCCGACCTGTGATTTTGAAAATTATCGTGAATGGTACCGAGCATCAAATGTTGCTTGAGAACCGTCGACGTTCTCGTAAGTTTGCCCAAGATACCTATACCTTGATTGGTCGCAGTCAAACCGCGCTGCTTGCTGCACCGACAGCACCTTTACGCTCATTCTTACAAGAGAACGATCGAACCTCAGTCCAGTTATGTCAGGCGGAGCTGGATCGCGTTTTTAGCGATACGGTACTGAATTGGCAGTTGATCGATGCGTTGGGCTGGATTGTTGAGCGTGAATGCTTAAGTTATTCCAACTTAGCACCGATGGATGCCATCAAGATGGTGGTTGAAAGCGGTGGTGGGTTTATTTATAGCGAAAAGGGTAGCAATACACTCACTATTAAACCGCTGTATAAAAAGACCTTTTGGGATGTGCTATCGATCGCTGAGTATGATCGCATGTTGCCTGAGTCTGCGGTGGTGAGTCAATCGACTGATTATCAGATCTATCCTGATTACAACGGCATTACGCTGACCAATGATCGAAAGGCGCTGGTCGCTCAAGTGAAACGCACTGGAACCAGTGCCGATACCTTACTTCAGCCTGAAAACAACCCACTGTTTAACCATGTCAGCATGGGGGCTTATGGTAAAGCCAAACTTGCCAAAGCAGGAATGGTCGAAACCCATACCTACAGTATGCCAATTTCGCCTGAAGTGGGTGAATGTGTGCCGGGAGAAATCCTTGCCTTTAATGCTGAATGGTGGGGCATTGTAGAAAGTGTCAGCGTCTCGTTCAGCCATGCGCTGGTCAATCAAACCGTAAAAGTGGAGCGCGTCAATCGTGAGTAATGCTTTACAGCGTTTAATTGATTTACTTCCTACGGCTGCAGAGTTTGTAGGAACGATTACCAGTGTGGACCATCCCAATTACAAAGTGTTGGTGGTGGGTGGTTCAGGGTTGAATCTGGTCACCAGTTCAACACGTTACAACTTAGGAGCAACCGTATTCGTATCTGATGGTGAGATCAAACGACTCGCACCATTGGGGGAAGTGATTCAAATCGAAGTTTAAGTTTAGAAAAGTGTATGGCGCTCATTAGGGCGCTTTTTTATTGCCAAAAATTAGGAGTGGTCTATGAATGACCCTTTAAGCATCAAGGGCCTACCATGGCTTTTTAAAATTATAGCTGCAGTGGTTGGGGCAATCTTTGCCTTGACATTATCGGGAGATATCGACACTGAAGGACGCATTAAAATCACCATGGGTGTGATTATGAAATTCACCTTTAGCGTAGCAATTAGTCTGTATGGTGGTTCAGCATTCATTGAATACTATGGTTGGCATGTCTATTCACATATGACGCAAGGCTTTGTAATGTTGATCTTTGCGATTTTCGGAATGTTGTTAATTGGCATCTGGTATCAAGCTATTCAGCTATTACGTGGTAAAACCATTGGTGAATTAATCTTTGAAATTCGATCAGCTTTTAAAGCGATGTTTAAGTGAGTAAGTGAAAAATGAAACAAATATTTGATTTTTTAAGAAAGATCAGCGGTGGAACACTTACTCAAAAACAAGTTGATGCTGCTAATCAAGTCATTGCTACAGCCACAGATGCATCAGTGGCTGATATGTTGGGTGTTGAGATCGACCAAATGACCGTTAGTCCTTTTGGTGTGGATCTCATCTGTAGTTTTGAGGGAAAGCGACTTACTGCTTATGACGATGGAGTGGGAGTGTGGACGATTGGATTCGGTACCACGGTTTATCCGAACGGCATTAAAGTTAAGAAAGGTGATACCTGCACAGAAGCACAGGCAAAAGCTTATATGGCCCATGATTTAAAGAAATTTGAATCTGCTGTAAATAAGGCCGTCACGGTTACGCTTAATCAAAATCAATTCGATGCACTGGTATCACTTGCCTACAACATTGGGACTGGAGCATTTAGCAAATCGACTTTAGTTAAAAAGTTAAATGACAATGACATTCAAGGGGCAGCGGATCAGTTTGATGTATGGGTAAATGCTGGCGGTAAACGCATGCAAGGGCTTGTTAATCGTCGTGCTAAAGAAAAGGGCTTGTTTCTATTATGATCAAAGTCTTAATGCTGAGCATCTTGTTATCAGGTTGTACAGCACATTCGATTTCGACGAAGGTTCATGTCACAGTATGTGTGCAGTGTGTGAATTGAGAAAGCCCTCTGAGTGAGGGCAGTTTCAAATAAGCTTTATTATGCTAATAGTGGGGTGTTTAATTAATTTGAGTTTGCAAAATTGCTAAATTTTTTCTTAATTCTTCTCATGTCATGAAGTGTGTAACCATAATTTCCGAAACATTGTTGTAGTATTTTGGGATCGCTTATTGGGCTATCTAATACATTAAAGAACTCATTAATAGTATTTATATTTGATAAGTTAGCTTCATACATTTTTGTATGTTGGTTGGTTTTAATTAATTGATTTTTACTAAAATCATAAGTTGTAATTAAATCTGGTAGTTTTTTTTCTTGAGGATTTAGTTTTCTGAAATGAGCATTATAAAGAGGGATACAGCTTTCTATTATTTGTGATAAAGCCGGATCATTTAAGAATTCATCTAAGTTGGATTCTATATCCCCAGTAGGTTTAGAATTACTAATATTTGAAGTTTTTACTGGAAAACCATGAAACATCCACTGTATTCCCCAAAGAATGGTAATCACTAAAATTACTGTAAAAACAACTTCTAACTTTTTCATTTCCCAACAACCTTAGCACCTTTCCAAAACTCCCCTCGTCGTCTTACTAGAAATGAACTAGCGATACTCTCTGCATGAAAAACTTTTGCATCATCTTTGTTGTCGACCCAAAACCATTCAGGTTGATAAACTTGCTGAACATCTGAAAAATCGTCATATTCATGTTCTTCACTTGCATCTCTATAGGCAAGCCATTTGCCATCTTTAGTGATATAGGCCATTAGATTTCGCTTCCTATTTTTTTGAAGTTTAAGTACGTGAGCAACGTATCCATTTTATATTTGAACTATTTATGGACTAAAAAAAATACTTATTTACTAAAATATATATTGTTTATGAAAAACACTAAAGTTATAAATAAAGATGAAATATTTTTTTAATTAATGATAAAACTAAACAATTGGAATTAAGAACTAAAAATAGAAAAAACTAGAAGAATAACTCAAATTGCTCTAAAGCATATGTTTTTACTAGGTTTTTATTTTATAGAAAAATGTTTAGGATTACATAACGAAATGTTATTGGTGTAAGGATCAGTCGATAGCTTTTTTTATTTTTATAA
This sequence comes from Acinetobacter sp., assembly GCF_036666595.1. Classification (GTDB taxonomy): domain Bacteria; phylum Pseudomonadota; class Gammaproteobacteria; order Pseudomonadales; family Moraxellaceae; genus Acinetobacter. The sequence goes on from NZ_JAVWVO010000013.1 coordinate 36,585, forward strand.
ATTCTTTATCAGGATACAGCCATGATGTCAAAAGGTGGGTTGGGAAAAAAATATCTACTTATTAATGGCTTAATTATAGTCATGGCTTCTACTTGTTTGTTGCCAAGCATTGCTCAAGCAGAAAATGCATTATTAGAAACTACGAATGGTCGAATTGATGAATTAAGAATAGAGATCCTCAACCCAACACAAGATGATGCTTATAATCATAAACTTACAGATCAGGTTCGAAAAACCTTAGGTATGTATCCTGGGGATCATGTTACAGAAGAAAAAATAGATTTTAATTTGATGAGAATCAAAAGGAATCCTTACTTAATTAACGCCACATATATAGTAGAAAGTGGGGTGTATGGTGGGATTAACATTAAAATACAGTTACAGCTCAAACCTGAGACAGAGCAAAATTTAGAAAAAGGCATCTTACTTGATAAGGAAAAGAAAAGCTTTCCTGTGCTTTATGATGCTAATGGAAAATTTCTAAAAGCCAAACTCGACTTATTAGGCATGTACTATGCCAACCAGAATGCGTGGTATGGAAATCCGGATACCATGCTTCAAGGTAATCCACTTGTAGATGGTAAACCGTCTGGATCAGGTTTTGATAGCTGGGTTGAAAGTTTTGTACATAGCGGTTTATATGGAATGTACCCGCTTAATGAAACTACATATAGCTATGGAGGTGTGAGTGCGATTGGTTCATTTTCTACTGGGCAAGAGATATTTACAAATAAAACTAGGAGCCATCTAGCCGTTGAAGATGCATTCGTTGGGCTGGTCACAGGAAGAACGACGCTCGCAGGCAATAGAACCCTTTTAAACATCTCTGCAGGCCGTGAAAAATTTACCCTTGGTGATGGAATGCTAATTGTAAATACGGCTTCAAATGGTGGCGAAAGAGCCGCACTACAATCCAATGCAAGATGGTCGGCAGACTTTGTGGGGAAAGTCCAACTGCAATATAACCGTCATCGCTTGGAACTATTTAGTGTTGATCCAGATGAACTCCCTACACTTGATACAAAGACCGTAATTAATGGTATCAATGCTCAAACAAACTTTCAAAATACTGATTTAGGCTTTAGTTACTTAACCGTACCTAAATCCAATGCTGGTTATTACATGCCTGATGGTCAGAAGCACACACGAGAAGGCTTAAATGTTTGGGATGTGCGTGCACACTGGAAGAATACTGTTGCAAATCAATCAGGAGTTTTCCTCGCAGGTGAATACGCGCAGCAAACTCACGATAATATTGATATGAAGGCTGAGGGATATAGTGCAGAAGCGGGTTATAGCTGGCCAGCCTTAAAATATTCCCCAAGTTTTAGTTATCGTTATGCAAAATTTACAGGAGATAATCCTAAAACTGAACGTTATGAACGTTGGGATCCATTGCTGTCAGGTGGAAATGGAGAGCAATGGGTGCAAGGTATTAATCACTTTAAAGTTGTTCAAGATTCAAATTTGATTTCGCATCGTTTTCAGGCTCGTTTTAAACCACATCAAAAAATTGAGTTGGTTCCTCAGTACTGGATATTCAAAGCAGATTCCGATTTAAATTTAGGTGGTAACCCAGCACTTTCATTCCTACAGTCTAAAGACTACGGGCAAGAGCTAAACCTAACGCTGAAATATTTTTACTCCAAAAAATTGTACGTGCATGGACATATTGCTTATACACAACCTGGAGATGCAGTAAAGCTAGCTCTAAACGGTCAAGAGAAAGATTGGTGGAGCAGCATGGTGTTTGTACGTTATGCATTTTAATTTTATAAAGAAGGATAATTACGAAATGAAAAAATTAGCACTTAGTGTTGCAACTTCAGTTGCTTTAATCACAGGAATTAGCCCAACTGCATTTGCGCTAGACATTGAAGCTATACCAGACAGTTACTATGTCCCAGGACGTTTTGAGGGAAAAACTATTCTTATAACAGGTGGCGCACGTGGCATTGGTAAGGCATCAGCAGTCCGTGCAGCAAAAGAAGGTGCAAATATTGTTATTGCAGATGTTCTAAAAAAAGAAGGTGAACAGACAGCGCAAGAGATTATAAAATTAGGTGGAAAAGCAGTATTTATACATACAGATGTTAGTAAGACACCTGAATGTGATCGAATGGTGGATGTTGCAGTCAGCAAATTTGGACAGATTGATGGAGTGCTAAACGCCGCTGGTGTAATGGATGGAATACCGCCAGATGCAAAAATTAATGTTGAAAAGCAGAGAAATCAGCTATTTGCTCCAATTCATCAGGCCACCGATGAATATTGGAATAAAACAATTGCAGTTAATGCGACAGGTATGTTTTGTTCATTGAGATCAGAATTACGTCAGATGGTAAAACAGAATAAAGGTGGATCAATTGTTAATATTGGTTCCATTGCTGGTTTAACTGGCCTTGGTGGGAATCCTGCGTATGTAGCAAGTAAACATGCAGTGACAGGATTAACAAAGAATGCCGCAGTAGATTATGCACCATATGGTATTCGCGTGAATTCGGTAAATATGGCGGCTACAAAAACAGCCATGACAGAAGCTGCATTTAAAAAAGTTTCTGAATTGCAAAAGGATCGTGCAAAAGATCCTGAACTAGCAAAAATTCCAAATACATCATTTATTAAAAGTCAGGGCTTATTACAGTATTCAGACTCAAAACACCGTGAAGCAACTCCGGCAGAACAGGCAAGTGTTATTTTATTCTTGTTGTCCCAAGAGTCATCAAACATAACTGGAGCTACATGGGCAACTGATGGCGGTTGGACAGCCTTCTAAATACCTTTATAGTAAAAAAGACTTCTAAACAGAGGTCTTTTTTCTTAAGAGTGTTGCAGTTTGCGCACATAGACTTATCCCCGTTTATTCTTTATGATCATCGCTCAAATAATAACCCAATAAAGAATAAAAATGATTTCAAAACAGTTTAGGATCGTCAACGCGGTACTCGCAGTCATCGGCATAGCTGCATTCATCTTTTTCCAATATCAAATGAGACCTGACACGCTTGGTGGCTTCACCGAAGGCACAGAAGAGTATTACGGCTATCAATACGCACGTGATAACAACCTAAAAAATGCAGATCAATGTGATGATGAAAAGGATAATCCTGAAATGAATATTAATGAAACTTTCTTGAAAGGCTGTAGGAAGTTTTTTGATAAATAATATGAAAAAACTAATCAATATTAAATTTAAAAATAAAAAGATCAAATGTATAAAGTCGCACAAGTGGTTAATAAATATGCTAAACGGTGGGTTTTTATGTAATTTTACAATACCTTTTTTGTATTGATAATGAAATAATATTGGTAGTGAATTTATTCACTTAATAGTCATTGCAAATTAGAAAATGACTAATAATCAATATAAAGGGTATAAGATGATTCAAAATATTATTCGTGGCGCTATTTTTACTTGCGCACTGGGTGTTTCTATTAATGCTGTTGCGGCTCAACACACAGTTTCTGTTGGCTATGCACAAACAAAAGCAGAAGATTTTAAAGATTTAAAAGGTGTGAATGCACAATACCGCTTTGAAAATGAATCTCCAGTAGGTGTGGTGGTTTCTACATCATATGTATCTGGTGATGATAAATCTAATTATGGTGATGGTATAGAAGAAGCTGAAGTTAAATCATTTTCACTTTTAGCTGGTCCTGCATACCGCTTTAACGAATATGTAAGTGCATATGCCTTAGCTGGTTTTGCTAACGTTAAGAGCGATTATAGCGATCATGAATTTGATGGTGGTTACAGTTATTCAAGTAGCCTTACTAAAACTGGGTTTGCATACGGTGTAGGTGTTGCAGTTAATCCAGTACAAAATGTATCTGTACATGTAGGTTATGAAGGCACTAAAGTTAAATTTGAAGGCGAGAGTGTTAAATTAAATGGCTTTAACATCGGTGTTGGTTACCGCTTCTAAGCTAATTTAGTTTTAATAGTCTTATCGACAAACAAAAAAAGCCCTATTACTGAGGGCTTTTTTTGTAGGTAAACTCCCTTATATTAAGGGAATAATTGTGAACTTCTGGCCGCGATTATTATTGCAGGCATACATCTTCATTTTGCCATTATAGATATCCAGGCACTTTCCGCTATCTTGACTACGAATACGGTAACCATCAAAAAACCATTTTTGATTGGCTTGGTTATTACATTGATATGCAATAACTTGGGCGCCATCATTTTTATTCGCTCCAGATACATCTAAGCATTTTCCTTGTACAGTTATGCTTTTATTTTGATGGTAAACGAACTTCTGATTTGACGTATTTTTGCAACGTGAAGCTAAAAGCTCTCTTTGATTAAAAGGACTGAGCTCTAAACAGCGATTATCATAGGTACGAATTTGAACTTCTTTAAAGCGATCATTAGCAGGTTTACTTGGATAATCTGAAGTGGTGGTTACTTCTTTATTTACAACTATTGGTACAGGATATTCAACAACAATACATGCTGTTAAAAGAGCACATGAACTAATTAAAAGTATAGGTTTAAGCATTTGATTTTAAAATTTATCTAACAATTAAATATAATATATTTTAAAAATATGTATTAAAGATGGATTAAAAAAATATATTACTCTTGTGTATATTAATTGAACGTTTACTACTGCAGGTAAAAGTGCTTTCAAATGTTGGATCATATGAGGGGATCTAATTAAACCACTAATAAGAACTAAGTGATCAATCAAAGTCATCCTAGTTTTATGTAAAGGATGACTCTGATATTTAATAATTTTGTAATTTCAAATATTAGAGAGCGCATTTAGGTGCTCATTGAAATCGCATTCAGCTCCAACAGCATTTACATGGTCGAAGTAGTTATACCAACCGCTTGCTTTGATACCTGCAAGTAGAGCATTGCAAACTTCTTGATTTGGGAAGTGCCAAACGGCTAAGAATTGATGTTCACTACTTTGATCAATTTTAGAGTTGATTTGAGTTAGGGTTAGCGCTTGAACTCCAGCATCAGACAGTCCCGCCATTGCAGCTCCAACATTATTTAAATAATTTTTGCGCTCATCGAATGATAAGGCTTTCCAAGCAGAATTTGGAGTATAAAGCTCGACAAGATAGTGGTTCATATTTATTCCTTTTTGGTGAGGTTGTTTGAGACTTTTTCTAATAATTGGGTCAATTGATCACGCTCTTCAAAAGAAAGATTGCCAAATAAGCCTGAAATCCAGCGGCTATGTTGGTCAAAAACTTCTTTAGCTATTAACTTTCCTTTTGAAGTGAGTTGTATTTTTAAAGCACGACGATCCTTTGTGTCTGCTTGTCGTTCTAGTAATCCTTCACGTTCAAGGCCATCAAGCAAGCCTGTTACTGTCGCGCGAGTGATTCCAGCTTGTTCTGCAAGAGTTTTAGGGGCAATTCCTTCACCAGCTGCTTCAAGTAAAAATAGAAGAATGAATCGTCCTTCAGATAGACCATGAACAGAGAGTTGATTTGCACAATCACGATCTATACTGGAAGCAAGTGAAAGAGTCATAAAACAAAGTTGTATTCCTTCGATATCAGGTAATTTTCGTTTTTTTGCTTCACCCAAAAGAGCTTTGTATTTTTGATCAATGTTCATTTGATTAGTTACAATATAGTAAGTTGCCTAACTATATAGAAAGGGAAAAATATTGTCAAATCAATTGCAGACTCTTTGAACAAAATCACGTAGCAAGATTTCGAGCTACACAATTCCTTCAATAAGTATTTTCCTTTTCATAAACGATATACAGTACATAGCTATAACTGTAACACATGCGATATTCCGAACCTTTAAAATGGTGATATAGTGCTCTTGCAGATTGGCCGACTCAAGAGAATTTTGAGTCGGTTTTTTGCGTTTAATATCTGTGGATAAGTCATTTGAAACACCATAAATACACCAATAAAACGCAACTTGCTGATTATTATAGGGAGTATGTATACAATGATTTTAGTGACTGGTGGTTTAGGCTTTATAGGCTCTCATATTGCTTTGAGCTTTATGGCGCATGGGCAAGAGGTCATTATTGTAGACAATTTATCCAATGCGAACTTACAAACTCTTGAACGATTAGAATTTATTAGCGGCATGTACGTGCCTTTTGTCAAAATTGATATTCGAAATACGCCTGCTTTGAACAAAGTTTTTGAGCAGTATTCCATCGATGCGGTGGTGCATGCAGCAAGTTTCAAATCGCTTGAAGAATCTGTACTGAAGCCTTTGGAATACTATAATGACAATGTCAGTTGTATCATGAGTTTGCTGCGTGCCATGCAGCGCACAGGTGTCCGCACTTTGGTTCATCTTTCAAGTCTTGCGGTCTATGGTGAATCGAGCCTACACCTAGAAGAAGATTTAGAGCTGAATTACGGCTATCCAAATCCGTATATCAAATCACAGCAAATGGTCGAGGAAATTATTCGAGATACAGCAAAAACGGATAATGAATGGAAAATTGCAATTTTAAGAATGGGCAATGTTGCAGGTGCATTTGAAAATGCGATGCTCGGAGAACTGTTCCCACCTTTACCGAAAAATATTATTCCACTGTTGATGCAAGTCGCTGCAAAACAGCGTGATCACATTGAGCTCAGAAAAAGTGCACAAACCACAGATCATACCGTAGAGCGTAGTTTTTTACATATCCTCGATGCCTGTGATGCGATTGCCGCTTCGTTACAATGGTTAAGCACTCAACAGTTTGCTTGTGAAGCTTTTAATATCGCAGGTCAAAGTGTGTCGATACAGCAGTTGGTTGAAAAAGTTGAAAACGTGACACAAAGTGACATTGCTACAGTCGATGTTGTGGATTCGCACATCGTGGAATTAGATCAGGTCGCAGCAGAGTGTAGTAAAGCGAAAAACGTTTTATACTGGGAAGCGAAGCGCAGTTTAGAACAAACCATTGAAGATGGATGGCGTTTCTACCGACAAAGTTTAGATGGCCGTTAATTAATTTACTGATAACAATTATCATTTACATATTTTTGCTTAATCATTAAGATAAGGAAAACAAGCGCAAAATAATCATTTTGCAATTCACTTAAAAAGGAAGAGGTTAAAATGCAAATACGTATTGAACATGACACGATGGGCGAAGTTGAAGTACCGAGTGAAGCACTTTGGGGTGCTCAGACTCAGCGTAGTTTGCAAAACTTTAAAATTGGCAGTGAACGTCTACCACGTCCAATGATTCGTGCTATGGGCTTAGTGAAAAAAGCAGCAGCGCAGACCAATGCTGAACTTAACCAAATTCCACAAGAATTGGCGCAATACATCGTTGGCGCTGCGGATGAAGTGATTGCAGGGCAGTGGGATAGTCAGTTTCCTTTGGTAGTATGGCAAACTGGTTCAGGCACGCAAAGTAACATGAACTGTAATGAAGTAATTGCGAATATCGCCAATCAGAAACTCGGCAATCCTTTAGGCGCACAAAAACCTGTACACCCGAACGATCACGTGAACCGTGCTCAGTCAACCAATGACTCATTTCCAACGGCGATTCATGTCGCAGCAAGCATTCAAATTAATGAATTATTAATTCCTGCAGTTACCCAGCTTCGAGATACTTTAGATGCAAAGTCTCAAGCATTTTCAGACATTGTCAAAATTGGTCGAACTCATTTACAAGATGCAACACCATTAACATTAGGTCAAGAATTTAGTGGTTATGTTTCTCAGCTCGATCACGGCTTAAAGCGTTTACAACAAGCACTTTTAGGTTTGTATGAACTACCTTTAGGTGGAACGGCTGTAGGAACAGGGCTGAATGCTCATCCTGATTATGCAGAAAAATCAGCGGAGCAACTGGCACAGTTGACCGGACTGCCTTTTGTGACTGCACCGAATAAATTTGAAGCATTGGCTGGACGTGATGCAGCAGTGTTTGCATCAGGTGCATTGAAAACACTTGCGGTAAGTTTGAATAAGATTGCCAATGACATACGCTGGTTGGCAAGTGGCCCACGTTGTGGTTTTGGCGAGTTACGTATTCCTGAAAATGAACCAGGTTCAAGTATTATGCCAGGGAAAGTGAATCCGACTCAAAGTGAAGCGATGACCATGGTGGTGGCTCAAGTCTTAGGCAATGACACCACGATTAATGTTGCAGGCGCATCGGGTAACTTTGAGTTGAATGTGTTCATGCCTGTGATTGCATTCAATTTGTTGCAGTCGATTCAGCTTTTGGGTGACGCATGTAATAGCTTCAATGATCACTGTGCAGTAGGCATTGAACCGAACCGTGAAAAAATTGATCATTTCTTACATGACTCATTGATGTTAGTTACAGCCTTAAATCCAGTGATTGGCTATGAAAATGCAGCGAAAGTTGCCAAAACAGCTTATAAAGAAGGGAAAGCCTTAAAACAGGTGGCCGTAGAGTTGAACTTAGTCACTGCTGAGCAGTTTGATGAAGTGGTACGTCCAGAGCAAATGATTTCCCCAAATGTAAAATAGCCCTTGGTCCAGATGCTCAACTAAAGAGCAAATGAACATCAGCGGTTTTTATCTTTGGGCGAAGTCGGTACAATGGACGACTAAAGATAAACTGCTGATGAGTTACCATGCTTTATATTTATTTGACAGATGTTCAGAAAAACGTGCAATTTAACGATTATCCGGGTGAACATCCTGTTAAATTTGTTTTAAATTTCAAAAAGATTTTCCCAAGTGTTATGGAGTTATTACTTCCAGTTCTACCTGAAAATGAAAATCTTGAAGAAATGACATGGGAATCAACTACGGCTGACTTTGAACTTTTCAAACTGTTGTTGAGTGGTTGGGGCGTGATTGAGCTACGCTTAAACGCGATCAAACAGTTTAAAGATAAAGATTTTGCCGATGCTCTAGTGAAACGTGCACAACAAAAACGCAAAGAATTTGCAAAAGCACAGCAACAGTTGAAAACAGTTGAACTCGATTATTTATTTATGCATGAGATTCATGCATTGATCGATGCAGAATTGGTTGAACTGGGTGAAAAGTTCTATTTACCCGTTCTTCGTGACTTATGGAAAAATAAAATTCCAACTCAAGTCTTAGAAGCCAAATTTTAAGTCATTCAAAAAATCCTCCAAATGGAGGATTTTTTATATCGATAGCAAAACTATGTATTTGCGAGCACAAGAAAGTATTTAAACTGCATCTAAAGCACTGAATTTTATTATTTGGTCAAATATTGGAATTAATATTGCTTGATACATCGCGTCATCATTCACCGTATAACCGTAAGGATTTTATAATATGTCAAATCAGTTCATCGACTTAATTACAAAGCGTCGTACCATTTATGCCATTGGTAAAAAGGTCGAGTACAGCCCTGAATTTTTAACTGATTTGATTCAAACTGCCATTAAACAAAGCCCATCATCGTTCAATTCACAGTCATCTCGGGCGGTAATTTTATTTAATGCGGAACATGAAAAGTTCTGGACTTTTGTGGCTGAAAAACTGAAGTCTTATGCTAAAGATGAAGAAAGCGCGGCTAAAACAACTGCAAAAATGGCCAGTTTTGCAGCAGGTGTAGGAACAGTTTTATTTTTTGAAGATTTAGATGTAATTCAGAACCTACAAGAGCAATTTCCATCTTATGCTGAAAATTTCCCAGTATGGGCAGAGCATTCAACAGCAATAGCGCAGTTTTCAACTTGGACTACATTACATACTTTAGGTTTAGGTGCATCTTTACAGCATTACAATCCAATTGTAGATGAAGAAGTCCATGCTGAGTGGGATGTGCCTGCAAGTTGGAAACTGCGTGCACAACTGGTCTTTGGTTCGGTTGAGGGCGAAGCTAAAGAAAAAGGCTTTGTGGATGATGCTGTACGCTTTAAGGTCTTCAAATAATCAATCAAGAAGCCGCTTTATATGGAGCGGCTTTTTAGACTTAGTCTTTACAGATCGACTACTTCTTCATTTTGCGGTAGTCACTCGGGCGAATAGGGCGGGTGCCGCGCCATAAACCTTTCTTGTGCTTTTTCGCATGACTTTGTAAAGCATTCATATGTTTCAAATGCTTTTTATCCTTAATATAGTCCTCATAGACCCATGCTGCACCACGTTTGACCATCTCCTCATTCATACTTCTCCGAAAACGGTAGATTTCACCTACACAACGACCGTAACGGTCAATGTCTGTAATGCGAACACGAACCACTTTCCGATAAACCATTTTTTTGATTAAGCGTTTGGATTCAGGCCCATAGCTTTGAGTCGACTCAGGCGCATCAATATAGGCAAAGCGTAATTTGGTTTCTGAGCGTCGAAAGTTAAAGCGATAGCATGTCAGTGTATCACCATCACTTATCGCCGTAATCCGGCACCAATAGGTTTTACCTTTTTTAAAGGGATGGAGAAATTGGCTGAGAGCATTTTGTATTTTATAAAAAGTAAATACCAGTATCAGGCAAAGGGCGAAGCCAATACCGATGAGCCAGCTATTGGACAGGTGATCAAACATAGAGGAGAGCAATGGAAAATAAAAATATCAAAAAGACATTGTATGGCAGATACACTATTTAAAATGCTATAAGTAATCTCAAGTGTTTATTTTTCATAAGAAAATAGATGTTTAATTAAACAAGTAAACTGGAACAAATTTTTAACGAAATAAAAAAAGCCAATAGCAAGTTTAACTGAGGGAGTTTGTATGATTCTTTTAAATCATTTGAATGCTATTTAAGCTGATGTTTTCATAAGACAAATAATTATTTATCCCTGATAACAAAAAATATACCGAATAGTTTTGAGAACAATACATTGTTTTGTTAGCATATTTTTGTAAAATTAAGGTCATAATAATGATAAATAACATTTCCAGTATTTTGGATAAGCTTGGTTTTGGACTGCAAAAACGAGCAATTAATATTCAACTTTCAAATACAGCAGTTAATTCTCAAATCATGCTGCAACGCCTCGAAGGTTATCATGGTATTAATGATGGATTATCCTTAGAACTGATCTGCTTATCTACAAATCCATATATTGAATTAAAACAATTTATTGGATGCCAAGTTGCCGTTGATCAGGTGACTGATTCAGGCCAACTATTTAGAGCTACAGGCGTTATTACAGGTGCAAGCCAAGGGCAAAGTGATGGTGCTTTGAGCATCTATCGGCTTACAATGCAGGATGCCACGAGTTTACTGCACAAACGGTGTAATAGCCGTGTATTTATGAATAAAAGTGCGGTGGAAATTTGTGAAATTATTTTCAAAGAATGGCAAAGTAAAAGCCCTTTGTTTACTGCTAGCCTAAAATTAGATACCAGTTGTTTAAGCAGAAATTACGATATACGCCCTTTCTCCATGCAGTCGAATGAAAGTGATTATGCTTATTTAACTCGGCTGTTACGCGAAGAGTCGATTAATTGGTTGGTTGGTGAGTCTCATCTTTTTGTCTCAAGTAACGATGACAGTATTGAACCACAAATACTTAAGTTAATAGATAATAATGCTCAATTTGAAGCAATTGAGCGAAGAAGCATTCGTTATCATCGTTCAGATGCCACAGAACAATCAGATAGCATTACAAGCTTTATTGCGCAGCGTCAATTACAACCGACAGCCATTCACGTACAACGTTGGCAAGCGGATCGTTTGAGGCAAGAAGATGCAAGTGGTTCAGTGATCAGTTCACATCAACACAGTGCCCAGCACGATAATGAAAGCTTAACTTTGGAGCAAGCTTGGAATATCTCACCTGCTTGGATTGGTGATTTAAAAGGGGAAGATCAGGCTACTGCTTCAGGAAATGCTCAATTAGATAAACTCAATAAACAACTGAATCAATATCAGGTTTTGCAGGCAAAATATTTTATAGCAAATAGTAGTGTACGTGATACTCAAGTTGGCTATTGGTTTCAGTTGAATGATCATCCAGAGTTAGAGAAGAACCATAGCCCAAAGGATAAAGAATTTTTAATCTTAACGAAGCATTTTTATAATCAAAATAACCTTCCAAAAGATATCAAAGATCAAGTTGAAAAGTTGTTAAGTTTAAGTCATTGGGCAACGAGTAAAGACAGTGATCAAGAACGCCAAGCAAATGAGCTAACTGTCGTACGTCATACGATAGAGGTTGTTCCTGAATATGATCCATTGACTCACCGTCCGACTGCACATGTACAACGCGCTAAAGTTGTGAGTGATGGTGAAGAAATCCATGTTGATGAATGGGGGCGAATCAAGGTCCGTTTCTTATTCACACGTACAGAAGACCATGCACACGATGGTGGTGCAGGATCAAATGACACTGATACCGATTCGGCATGGATAGATGTTCTCACCCCTTGGGCAGGCGAAGGTTATGGTGCACGTTTTTTACCACGTAAGGATGAAATGGTTGTTATCGATTTCTTTGATGGCAATATTGACCGTCCATTTGTGACTGGCCGGATTCACGAAGCGCAGCGTTCGCCAACCAAATTTGATATTAAAGGGCAACTCCCTGATACCAAAAAACTCAGTGGGATTCGTTCAAAAGAAGTCGGTGGCGAAGGCTATAACCAACTGCGTTTTGATGATACAACAGGGCAAATCAGTGCCCAATTACATAGCAGTCACGGTGCAAGCCAACTGAACTTAGGGAATTTAAGTCATCCAAAAGACAAAGCTGAAAGTGATGGTCGTGGTGAAGGCTTTGAACTCAGAACTGATCATGCAGGTGCTATCCGAAGTAAAGGGCTATATCTTTCAACGTTTGTTCAAGACAAAGCAACCGATATACACTTAGAGACAAAAGAAGCAATCCAAAACTTCACTGAAAGTTTGGAAAGTATGAAAGCACTATCTGAATATGCAGTTAAGCAAAAAGCTGAAGCTGCAGATATGCTCGAAAATATTGATCAATATATTAAAACGATTGAATCACAATGGTCTGACTTAAAAGCAACGAAAGATGCTCTGATGCTCTTGGCATCACCAGAAAGTATTTCTCTGGTTTCAGGGAAAGACATTCATATGAATGCTTTGGATAGTATTACCGTTGGCGGTGGTCAATCGATCAATGTTAGTACAAATGAACACCTCATCTTGAATGCCAAGAAAAAAGTTAGTGTTTTTGCAGGTGAAGAAGATCTAAAAATTTATGCAGCAAAAGGCAAATTTGATCTGCAATCACAAGACAATGTATTAGATGTTTCAGCACGACTAGACGTCAAAATAACCTCATCTGAAGGCAAAGTAGAAATTCACAGCCCGACCGAAATTGTATTTAAAGCAAAAGACAGTGCCTTAAAAATCAATGGTGATGGGGTTACCGTCATTACACCAAATAAATTTACTGCCAAAGCCAGTCAACATCTCTTTACAGCAGGTGCGAGTGAAAGTCCTACACTTCCTCTTTTCCCTAACAATATTTGTTGGGAATGTCTCGCTCGACGGGCAGCACAACGTAGTGCTTTTATTAACAAAGGAGATGGAATGTAAATGATAGGCAACCAAAGTCTCCAAATTTTCTTTAAAACATTTGAAAAGTATCCGCTTGATCAAGTTGGATTAAACGTTTATGCATTAGCCGATGCAGCCCAAGATAAAACATTCTTAAAAGTTTTAGAGCACTTAAGGCAAAAATGCCTCTTGAAAGAAGCAGGTGGCGAAAAGGCTAGAGAAATCTCTCCACATTTACTGCAATTACCAAAAGACTTTACTGCACTCGAATGGGAGTGGATAGAAAAGAATATCGCTGGCACGACCAAAATGACGATTATTATTTCACCCTTGTCATTTGATTACTTATATAAACACTTACGCCAATTCTTAGATGTCGAATTCGATGGTGGTCTAGAAATGATGTTGGCATTTTGGGATCCGACTATCTTAGCAACATTGGTTGGCCACAAAGCCGATAAAACATTGTATGTACAAGGACCTGTATTCAATCCACAACAAATTGAAACCTTGCTTAAACCGATTCAAAGTTGGTGGTACTGGGATCGTTCAGGTAATTTGCAGGGCATATTTGGCTTGAATGTGCGTGTTGAATTACTTCCATCCATAGAAACACCACTATATTTTTCTAGTGAACAAGAAGAAATGATGGTTGAGGCAACCTTTCCCGATAATTTGATGTATTACCTCAAACTCAATAACTCATTTTTAGTCGATAAAATTGATGATGATACATTGTATCAGTCGGTGGTTAAGAGTATCCCTGAAGCAAGAACGTACAATTTATCTGGTACACGTGATATTTTAAATTTCATCTGTTTAAAGCTGATTTACAAAGATCAATTTGAGTCAGACGATAATTTACAGTATCAATTGATTCATTTGAAAGATAAAAAGTTCACAATGGATCAAGTGATGAATAATGTAATGGCTAAAATTGAATAATACAATTTTAGTTTTTTATACACCTTATTAAAATGAATAAACATAAATTCTCAAGAGAGAGTAAATATGAATTACAAAGTATTATTTTTCTTGCTTATCATTATACCAGTGGCGTTATCTGGCTGTATCGGAAATTGGGCATATGGACAGATTTAAGCAATGACACTGATTTATCCTAAAAAAGAAATTTTAATACCAGTACTTATCTTTGCATTAATTGGATGTGCCAGTGTTGGACCAAATGCAACCTATTATATGGCTACTACGTCATTTAAATATGATCCAACATATGTAAGCTACATGGTTGAATTAAATAGTCATGAAATAGGAGCTGGTTTTGGTAGTGGAGTGAATACATCTCTTGTAAAAGTTGGACCGCAAACTATTACATGGAAAGATGCAAAAACAGGTGAAATACACTCTGCTAAAAATCAAGTAATCATTACTAAAGAACATTTAAAAGGTAAGAAATATTTAGCAGCACATTTATATCCAGATGATACTGTAGAAATTACTACGTCAAACAATTGGCCAAATCCAACCGAAAAGGGGCTAAAATGGCAAGATGAAATGAGAAAGAATAAATAATGGGGTTAAATAATGTTTAAAAAATGATTATCAAACGAACTACAAAGCTATTTAAACCATATAAATTAGACATGTTTATATAGATTAAATATTTTTAAAGAAAACAAGGAACTACTATGAATATAAAGAAGTTACTTCTACTACCTATCAGTTTGGTTTTCAGTGCTGCAGGTTGTGCAGGCATTGGAGCAAATGCAACTTATTATATGGGGACGGTATCTTTTAATTATAATCCAGCATATGCAAGTTATATGGTTAAATTAAATGGTACAGAAATAGGTGGTGGATATGGGCGATCTATGAATACCTCTCCCGTAAAAGTTGGAACTCAAATTGTCACTTGGAGAGATGCAAAAACTGGGCAAACGCATAATGCTAAGAATGAGGTAAGCCTAACGAAAGAAGATATCAAAGGAATGAAATATTTGGCTGTACACTTATATCCAGATGATAGTATTGAAATTACCACATCCAACAATTGGCCAAATCCTACTGCAAAAGGTGATGCTTGGTATGACAGGCTAAATAAATAATGGGGTTAAATAATGTTTACAAAGACTATTATAAAAAGGACTGTAGAAACCAATAGTGATGTTTCTAACACTCCACCTACCGCAAAACAGGATTGTTCAGATGTGGTACATATTTCGGTTTTTTTTGATGGTACGGGTAACAATAAGGATGCCGATGAAGAAAAAAAGAAATGGTCTAATCCGGCTCGATTATGGCGTAATGCTGATTTACTTACAAAAGATAAAGACAAACCTAACTATGCAATCTATGTATCAGGCGTAGGCACACGTTTTAACGGAGAGTTAAATATTTTTCAACGTGCACTCGCTATACTGCAAGACCACAGTGGTTTTGGCCTTGGTGTGGGGACAGGTGGTACCCGACGCCTAGATTATGGTGAGGCTCAGCTGAATGATGCTTTAAAGCAAGTTATGATCATCAATGCGAAAAAAGCAGAAATAGACACGAGTAAATATGCCAATGAAAAAAAAGTTTATAGTTTTTCAGAGGTTGATAATAGTTTAAAGGAACATCGTCTGATTAAAAAAATTAATATTTCTACATTCGGCTTCTCTCGTGGTGCCGCTTTAGCACGTGCTTTTACCAATCAATTTATGTGGCAATGCGAATCTGATTGCGATGGTTTAACCTACGGTACAGGAAAATCCCCCATTGAATTTAAATTTATGGGAATCTTTGATACCGTTGCCTCATTTGGCTTACCTGCGACCAACTTAAATAATAATTTAACCTTTGACGGTCGTGATATGGTCATTGATGAACGTATCAAAATGTGTGTGCACCATGTAGCAGGAAATGAGCTGCGCTTTGCTTTCCCTGTGGATTTAATTCATAAAGAAAATGGTCAAATTTCCAATCCAAATTGGAAAGAACTCGTTTATCCAGGCATGCATTCCGATGTGGGTGGTGGCTATACACCTGGCAGCCAGAATGTAAACGATAACTTTGCCCGTATCCCATTGAAAGATATGTTGGAAGATGCTGTCAGTGCAGGTGTTCGAATGTTTGACTATAACCAATTAAAAGAAAAATATGGGGCATTATTTACTGAACAGTTTGAAATTCAAAACGAAACACAGCGTTTATATAATGCGGTAAAAGCACAAATACCGTCTACAGGAAAAGTTCAAGATCAAATTACTGCTGCTATGAAAGTTTATTATAGTGCGTATGGGACACTGTCGAGAAGTAAGACAGCCTCTGTTAGTCAAAATGTGCGTAAAGATAATAAATTTCGTGAATTATTACCGATCGGCCCATCAGATATGGCAACTGAAATTAGCCGCTTAGAAAAATTACAAAACCTAACAGCACCTAATAAATCTGGTGGAATGAATATTTTTAGAATATTGTCACCGGTTTCAAAAGCATATGAGTTTTTCTTAGACGTAGATGATTGGGAGTTCGCGAGTTGGCATAAAGAATCAACACCAGAAGTTATGAGCTTTTATCAAAACTATATTCATGACTCTAAATACGGTTTTATGAGTAATGCTGAACCATTTAGTTATTTCCGTCAAAGGACGGTATATGAGTCCCGTCGTAGTGGCAAGGGCGAAGAGGTAGATCAAAAAACTGTAGAAGATAAAGCGGTATGCATTGTGGTAAATAGGGAAGTACAACAAGAAGAGTTTTTTGATGCATTTGAACGAGCTAAACAAGAAGAGTTACCGTTAGCTATGTAAAAAGAATAAATTCTTGGTACGGTCGCTAAGTTCTAAACGGCTTTAATTCCTTATAAGTGCTATTAAGAAATAAACATTTACTCCATATTTTAAGCATCTTGAGATGAGATGCTTATTGTTTACTTTCATATTGAGTGCCCTACAAATGGTTATGGTGCAAATAACAAAGATAGGGAATTAGGAAAACAAGGATTAATTTGTAAGACTGGTGCGTTGGTTGTTTAGAGGTTCCAAATGACAGTCAAGATAAGAAGCTGAGTTCAAGCTTCGAGTTTTTTTAAATTTTATAAAATAGCCTAAGCAAAAATTTTATAAATTTCGTTCCTCAAGAAAAAGTGTCTTTTATTTTCAGTTAAATTTTTATGCCAATAAATTCCAATATTCATCTGCGGCAGTTTCTCAGGAACATCAAAAATATTGAGCAGAGGGGAAACATGCAAATGGCTCAAAATATTTTGTGGAATCGTTAAAATTGCATTGGGATATTGCTCTAGAATTTGTAGCGCAGTGGAATAGTGCTGACAACGCAAAAAAACCTGCCTAGACAGTTGCTTACGATTTAAATGAACATCTTCAACTAAAACACCAGTACGCCGCGAAGATACACCAATATGCGGTGCAGCCAAATACAATTCAGCATTGATTTGCTGGAGCTGAGTACAAGCCACAAACTGGTCTTTGACCAAGCTCTCAAATTGAATTTTATCGCCAAAGTTTTGTTCCAAATCAATCACAAAATCAATTTGTTGAGAAACTAAATCAGCATCTACTGTTTTACGGTCCAGCTTACTACTCATGAACTGAATACTTAGTCCAAGTTTCTGAAAGTGAGCAACTAATTTTGGGAAAACAATAGGCTCGATTTCATCATGAATCGCAATTTTTAGGCTTTGAACCATGTTCGGGTCGAAGCTTTGTTGCTGCATAGAAATACTTTGAATCGCAATTAAAGCATTTTTAACAAGCAGGTAATTTTGTTCTGCAAAAGGTGTTGGAAGCATTTGGCTGCCAGAGCGAACAAATAAATCATCCTTTAAATGGCTACGTAAACGTTGCAAGGCATGACTTGCAGCAGACTGCGTAATCGACAAGATTTGAGCTGCTTTTGAAATACTTTTTTGCTCATAAATCGCAATAAAAAGTGGGTATAAATTGATATCGATGCGATGAAAAATCCCCATATCAATGGGTGATTTACTATGAATATTGTTCATGCTGATCTATAAAATAAAATCATTTTGTTCATATTAGTTTTCAGGTTATGTTGATGTAAAGCGAAAATATCAAAATAGATCGAAGGAAGCAGCCATGTTTGAACTTTCAGCACGTGCTCAAGATTATGTAGAACGTACCAAACAATTTATTCAAAATGAAATTGAGCCCATCGAAACTGACTTTTGGCATGAGGTACATGAACTGAACCAAGGTGGTGACTGGACCAAATGGCAGTGGCCTGCACAACTTGAAACGCTAAAAGCTAAAGCAAAAGCTGCGGGTTTATGGAATATGTTTTTGCCGTGTCTTGAATTGGGTCAAGGTCTATCGGTTCAAGAGTATGCTCATATTGCAGAACTCACAGGCCGGAGTCTTCTTGCGCCGACCGTATTTAACTGTAATGCACCTGACAGTGGCAACATGGAAGTATTGTGGCGTTATGGCTCTGAAGCTCAAAAGCAAGAGTGGCTTACGCAACTTTTAGATGGAAAAATTCGCTCTGTTTTCTGCATGACAGAACCTGCTGTTGCTTCATCCGATGCAACCAATATGCAAGCAACAGCCGTGATAGAAGGCGATGAAATTGTCTTAAATGGCCGTAAATGGTGGTCTTCAGGCTTAGGTGATCCCAATGCCAAAATAATTATTTTTATGGCGCATACACCTGATGAAACCAAAGATCGTCATCATCAACACTCGATGGTTTTAGTGCCTGTTGAAACAGCTGGAGTCAAAATTGAACGTATGTTACCAGTCTTTGGTGACTACGATGCACCCCATGGTCACGGCGAAATTAGCTTTAGCAATGTTCGTGTACCAGTTTCCAACTTTATTGGTGGTGCAGGTCAAGGCTTTGAAATTGCTCAAGGTCGTTTAGGCCCGGGTCGTATTCATCACTGTATGCGCTGTATTGGTGCTGCGGAAAAATCTTTAGAGTTGATGATCGATCGTGGCATGAGTCGTACAGCATTTGGTAAAGAAATTTTAAAATTAGGTGGAAACCTAGAGCGCGTGGCTGATGCACGTGTTGCAATTGATCAAGCACGTTTATTAACCTTGTATGCTGCGTATAAAATGGATACTTTAGGGAATATGGCCGCGTTAACTGAAATCTCTGCCATTAAAGTCGTTGCGCCAAGTGTGCTTGAAAAAGTGGTCGATATGGCGATTCAAATTCACGGCGGAGCAGGTGTGTCGCGTGATACGCCTTTGACAGGTTTCTTCGCTCAAGCACGTTCACTGCGTTTGGCCGATGGGCCGGATGAAGTGCATAAAGGTATGATTGCAAAATTAGAATTGGCAAAACGCGGCTATAGTACGCGTCGTAAAAAATAATAGAGGAGAAGATCATCTCTTTAATTCATCGTGTTGAAATAAGAATAGATGATCTTCTAAGTTATAAAGAAAAGATTGATAGTTTGGGAAAAAAGAATGTCAGCGATTGATGTAGGTGGAACAGTTCGGGCGGGCGAAGAACTGGATGCTGTAGCCGTAGAAAACTGGCTCAAAGCACAAGGTGTCGATCTACAAGGGCAGGTTGAAGTCACGCAATACTCAGGCGGTGCATCTAACTGGACGTATAGATTGAAATACGACAATGTCGATCTAATTCTACGCCGCCCACCCAAAGGTACCAAAGCTAAATCTGCACATGACATGGCACGTGAATATCATGTGCAAAAGAATTTAACCCCTTTTTATCCTGTACTTCCCGAAATGGTTGCATTATGTCAGGACGAATCTGTTCTTGGCTGTGACTTCTACGTGATGAAACGTGTAGAAGGCATTATTCCACGTGCCAATTTACCGAGAGAGCTAGATTTTAAAGAAGCCCAAGTTCGTGAGTTGTGTATCAATGTGATTGATAAACTGATCGAACTTCATCAAGTCCCGTACCAAGGCACAGAGCTTGAGAACCTTGGTAAAGGTGAGGGTTACTGCCGTCGTCAAGTGGAAGGTTGGGACGTTCGTTTTGAAAAAGCCAAAACCATTAACGTCCCTTCATTTAAATATGTGCGAAAGTGGCTGAAGGATAATATTCCAGCAGACTCAAAAACTTGTGTAATTCATAACGATTGGCGTTTTGATAATGTTATTTTAGATCCGAATCATCCGACACAAA
The DNA here is from genome assembly GCF_036666595.1 of Acinetobacter sp. GTDB lineage: Bacteria > Pseudomonadota > Gammaproteobacteria > Pseudomonadales > Moraxellaceae > Acinetobacter. Next base: position 57,051 of record NZ_JAVWVO010000013.1, read on the forward strand.
TTATTGGCGTCTTGGATTGGGAAATGGCAACGCTTGGGGATCCGCTGATGGATTTAGGTTCGGCTTTGGCATATTGGGTTGAAGAGTCGGATAGTGCACTTTTTAAAGCGACACGTCGTCAACCGACAAATCTTAAAGGCATGTTCACACGTAAAGAAGTGGTCGATTATTATTTAGAAAAAACAGGTTTAGAAGTAGAAAATTGGACCTTTTATGAAGTCTTTGGTATTTTCCGTTTAGCCGTGATTGCCCAGCAAATTTATTATCGCTATCACCACAAACAGACCAATAACCCTGCCTTCAAAGATTTTTGGATTTTAATTCATGCTCTCCATATTCGCGCACTTAAATTGATTGGTTTACAAAAAATTGAAGCCAATGAAGTCGCTCAAAAATACATTGTTAAAATGAAGGAAATATTAGGCAAATGACCACTATTTATTTCATTCGCCACGGGCAAGCATCTTTTGGTGCAGAAAGTTATGATCAACTCTCTCCCAATGGTGAACTCCAAGCCAAAATTTTAGGTCAATATTTTGATCAGATCTTAAAAGAAGCACCTGTGGTGGTGTCAGGCTCCATGCAGCGACATCAGCAAACGGCATGTATTTCTTTGGCTGAATGCTTTCCTGAGGTGGATGTCTTAACAGATTCTGCATGGAATGAGTTCAATCATCAGCAAGTCTTTGCTCATTACGAACCACGTTTTAACGAGCCACATTTACTAAAAGCCGATGTGGCTAAAGAATCGAACCCACGTGCATATTTGGCCAAGATATTTGAAGGGGCAATTGAACGCTGGACAGGTGGCGACTATCACCATGAATACGATGAATCATGGCCTAAATTTAAAAGTCGAATTGAAGCCGCTTTACAAGATTTGTGTGATGAATTGGCTCAAAGCAAACCACGTTATGCTGTGGTGTTTACTTCAGGTGGTGTAATTTCAGTGGTTGCAGGTAAGCTGTTGGGTTTAAGTCCAAATAAAACCTTTGCTCTAAATTGGGCTATTGCCAACAGCAGCATGACCACATTACGACTGGTGGGCAATGAACCGCAGCTTTTAAGTCTCAATGAACATCATTTTATTAAAGCCGAAAACTCAAACTTACTGACATGGATCTAAGGACAGGATTAAGACATGGCTAAAACAATTTTAATTACAGGGGCAAGTTCTGGCATTGGTGCAGGTATGGCGCGCGAATTTGCACAAAAAGGCTATAACTTGGCGATTTGTGCACGACGCTTAGATCGCCTTGAAAGTTTAAAGCAGGAACTTGAGAGCAAGTACGGCATAAAAGTCATTCCTAAAGTTTTAGATGTAACCAATTACGATCAAGTGTTTGCAGTTTTTCGTGCATTTAAACAAGAATTTGGTCATTTAGACCGTGTAATTGTGAATGCTGGAATTGGAGATGGGCGTCGAATTGGCAAAGGCAGTTTTGCGATTAATAAAGCCACGGTTGAAACCAACTTTATTTCAGCTCTAGCGCAGTGTGAAGCTGCAGTCGAAATTTTCCGTGAACAAAATGCAGGACATTTGGTTGTTATCTCTTCTATGAGTGCAGTTCGCGGGATGCCAAAACATTTGACAGCGTACGGTGCGAGTAAAGCAGGTGTTGCACATTTGGCCGAAGGTATTCGTGCTGAACTGCTCAATACTCCAATCAAAGTCACCACGATTTTCCCTGGCTATATTCGTACAGAAATCAATGAGGGCGCAAAACCACTACCTTTTGAAGTGGATGAAAAAACAGGTTCACGACTGTTGGCAGCAGAAATTGAAAAAGCCCCTGTAAAAGCCTATGTCCCTAAATGGCCGTGGTTACCATTGGGTTTGGCGATGAAAATTTTACCGCTGAAATTGGTCAATAAACTGGGCTAATGATTGAAATAAAAGGCTGTGAATCAGCCTTTTTATTTTTAACTAAGCGAGTGCCTTCTAAACAATAACTGCTATTTCAAATGAGCATTTGAATGTATTCATGAGTTGGTCATAAACCCGAGGTAGCATTGCAGAAAAAGGTGATTAAGATGTCCACACAATTCGACTTTGTTTCAGTTAGAAAAAAGCCCAATGTCCATTTTGGTGGGCGCTCAATCAGTCATGTCATTCAATGTGAAGATGGTTCACAAAAGACCCTTGGGGTTATTTTGCCTACAGATCAACCACTGACTTTTGAAACGCATGTCGCAGAGCATATTGAAATTGTTTCAGGTCAATGCCAAGTTAAAATTGGGCTACAGACTGAAATGAGGTTGTATCATGCAGGTGAAAGTTTTGATGTTCCTGCCAACAGTCGCTTTAGTATGATGACAAGTGAAGTCGTAGATTATATTTGTCACTTAGAAAAATAGCCGAAGATAAAGACTTAAAATGGCTAGAACAATGTTAATTCTTGTAACTTTATGATTATATGTATTTTTATCATTAACTTTAAAGCAATATTTCTGAAGAATATTTAAGTCTGTGTATCGGTGCAATTCAACGTATACTATTTTCATCTTTCACCTAGCTTAGACCCAGTCACTGAATATGCGATTAAAAATTTATACGCTGGCTTTGATTCCAGTCATTCTTTTTCAAGGTTATGCCGTCAAAAAAAATACACCAAGATTGGCTGAACCCGAAGGAGAGCGCATTGGACAAAAAGGCGTGGGTAAGTCGCTTTCCTTGCTCATTTTGGGGGATTCAGCGGCGGCTGGAGTTGGTGTAAATGTTCAAGATGATGCCTTATTGGGTTCAATTTTAAAAGAACTGTCATCTGAGTTTAGTATTCAATTTTATTTACACGCAACGACGGGATTCACCACAGATCAGGTCATTCAGTCCATCCAAACGCTTGAGACACAGCATTTTGATGTCATCATTACTTCTGTGGGCGTAAATGACATTACAAAATTCACTTCGCCGCAGGCTTGGATCGCAAAACAGAAGGAGCTTTATGACATACTCAAACATAAGTTTAGTCCACAACTAACAATTGCATCGGGTGTCCCCCCGATGGATCAGTTTCCCGCACTTCCAAACCCACTTGCATGGTTGTTCGGTCAATATGCCAAAGCAATGAACTTAGAATTAGGCCAATTTGTCGCACAGCACAATCAGATGGAGTGGGTAGAGTACGATCTAAAGAAGTTTTTGGCTTTAAACTTAGCTATGGCCAAAGATGGTTTCCACCCCAGCAAAGAAATTTATCAGTATTGGGGTAAACAAGTGGCTGAAAAAATACGCCAATCTTTTTAAAATGCAATAAAGACAATTTTTTATAGCTTATGACACATTCAGTTGAAATCGAAAAACATCCACTTAAACCGTTCCTCCCAGCTAATGCCAAATTATTGATGCTGGGCAGCTTTCCGCCGCCCAAGACCCGCTGGAAAATGGACTTTTACTATCCAAACTTTCAAAATGATATGTGGAAAATATTTGGCCTGTGTTTTTTCCAAGATAAAAATTATTTTCTCAATATCGAGCAGAAGACATTTAAAGAACAGCAGATCCGTGCATTTTTAAATGAATGGGGCATTGCGATTTTTGATACGGCCTATGAAGTGATTCGCCAAAAAGGCAATGCTTCAGATAAGTTTTTGCACATTATTACCCCAACCAATGTACAACATTTACTGGAACAAATGCCCGAATGTCATAGTGTGATGACCACGGGTGATAAAGCTACGGATACGCTCATGCTGTCTATGCCTACAGGTACGTTAAAACCACAAATTGGCATGAAGTCCGAGACACATTTTGCTGGGCGAGACCTGAGGCTTTATCGGATGCCATCTTCTTCTCGTGCCTATCCTTTGGCTTTAGAGAAAAAAGCCGAGGCTTATTACAACTTATTTTCTGAAATAGGCTTACTTTAGGTAACTATTGAAATTGCCTCTATACCTGAATTTTTAAGTATTCGTAGATGGTTGGTCTGCTTTAGTCTTCGTACTCAACATAGTCCCAGAGATTAAGCCTCGCTTTAATCTGTTTACGTAGTTGTGGCAGCATAGGGAATAATGTTCCATCAAGCCAAAGGCTGAGTGCACCTGCCGAAAGTGGCTGTTGCGATTCATCGATCAATTGTGCACCTTTCACCAAAACAAAAGTCTCTTCGCTTGCAGCTGTTTCGATCCCTTTAAACTGAACCAAAAGTTCATGGCCTGTATCTTGGATTTGCCACTCCAGTTCAATTTGGATATTTTGATTGGATTTTAAAACGACTTGCCCTTCAACCATGTCACTGTCACTCAAGCAGTCATGTTCAACACGCACTTTACTTAGAAACCATTCTTGTCGAGCAAGATCTTCTAGTGTTTTGTAGGGGGTTAAAATATTGCTGAGATTAAACTGACGACTTAAATCAAAAAATTGCATTACTAAACTTTATAGAGGAGAGATAAAAAGAAGGGCTGCATGTTAAATCAAAGTGTGTACTGAGTAAAACCTTTCAAGACCTTGAATGAGTTTAGGTATCAGAGCCAATTATTCTGTTCGGATTTTATATTCAATGGTGTTTATTAAAAATAGCAATAGATAAAGCATTTTTAAGCTGAGCCTAAAAAACAAAGCACTTAGCCTAAACAGAAAGCTATCGTACGTTAGAGAATATGGATAACGTCATTCACCTGTAATTACATCATCCATTCAATTGGTAGGTATGACACGGCTTTCATCATAAAACGCTGAAATTTTGTAGTTTCGGGTTCTTTTTGATGTTCAATGACACTTCCATCTTTTTGATGCTCAAGCCAAATGATATCGCCTTGAGAGTTGAGTTTTAACTCATAAGCAATATGCGGGAGAAATTCATCTAACTTATGTGAAATTGCATTTTGCAATTGATCTGACTCTACCACTAAGCCCACTTCTGTATTTAAATGGGCTGAGCGTGGGTCAAAGTTAAACGAACCAACAAAGACTTTTCCGTCTATATCAAAAAATTTGGCATGGAGCCGTGAGGAACTTCGACCTTTAGCTGGAATCACATGCCCAGTTGCCACTTCATACCATGTGTATTTTTCTCGTTCGATATAGGGTTTAAATTCATATAATTTGACGCCATTTTCGAGTAAGCCACGGCGATATTTTTTATAAAATGCATGCACAATGGCAACATCATTAGCCAATAACGAATTGGTTAAGACCCGAACTCGAGTTCCATTTTTTGCCAAATTGGAAAGATAGTCGGCACCTGCTGTGGTTGGGACAAAATATGCGGAGACCAACTCCATATGCTTTTCAGGCTTGCCCATCAAATCAAACATTTGTTTGACAATGATTTCATCAGGCTTTGCTTCACCACGAATTTTATTGGGAGAATCAGCAATGAAATGAGCCTTTGCCCAGTTAACAGGATGTTTAGTCAGCTCTGAATCCACTTGTATCCGAGCCAGATCAATTTTCTGTTCAATCACATTTTTATCTAAGGCATCCGCTTCATAGTGCTGTTTTAATTGAGCCAGTTCTTCTTTTGTTCCACGACCCACTAATTGGGGAATTGTATAACTGAGATCATCATTCCAGAAATTTAGAAATACGCTATTCGCATGTTCTACAGCTTGCCCATAAAACAAAATGTCCAAATCGGTAAATTGGAATTTTTCACTGGCATCAAAGTATTCACTGCTGATGTTACGACCACCAGTTACCGCAATTGCACCATCAGCAATGATCAGTTTGTTGTGCATACGATGGTTAATGTGATTGAAGCGGAAAGCATAATCAATCACACGTAAATGACGGTATTTGTAAGGGTTAAATAATTTGATTTCAAAATTGGGGTGAGCGCTCAGCTTTTTGAAAGTTTCATCAAGTGCCGTGCCGTTTTGGTCATCAATTAATAAACGTACTTTCACCCCACGATCCGCAGCATTCAGCAGTTCGTGCAACATCATATGGCCTATAAAGTCATCTCCCCAGATATAGTATTGGACATCTAGACTGTGCTTGGCCTCTCGTATCAAGTGTAAGCGTGAGGCAATGCTCATAAACGCTTCGTCCAACGCCAAATAAGCCGTAAGTCCCTGTTTTTGCTGTGCAGACGCATCTTGACCCTTGAGCCAATGCTCTGCATATACCTCTACAGGGGCTGAAGGCTTAGCCTGATTGGGGGCGAGCTGGCATCCCGCGAGTGTTAAAACGGTGCTTAACAAAATCAGCGGTCGACAATGAGTTGGTATCGCCATATTTCTTTTAAAGACCTAATTTTTATAAGTTATATATTTCACATGTTATAGGTTGAAACAAAGAATAAAAAGCGGTTACTGTAGCGCATCTGTTAAAGACTTCCTTAAGGATAGCGAAAATGAAATCACGTGCAGCTGTTGCCTTTGGACCTGGACAACCTCTCGAAATTGTAGAAATTGATGTTGCTCCACCGCAAAAAGGTGAAGTTTTAGTCAAGATTACCCATACAGGTGTATGCCATACCGATGCATTTACTCTATCTGGTGATGATCCCGAAGGTGTTTTTCCAGCAGTTTTAGGCCATGAAGGTGCGGGTATCGTAGTTCAGGTCGGTGAAGGCGTAACCAGTGTTCAGCCGGGTGATCATGTTATTCCACTGTATACGGCTGAGTGTGGCGAGTGTTTATTCTGTCAGTCAGGCAAGACCAATCTATGTGTTGCAGTCCGTGCGACGCAGGGCAAAGGTCTGATGCCAGATGGTACAACGCGTTTTTCTTATAATGGGCAACCGATTTATCACTACATGGGCTGCTCAACGTTTTCTGAATATACCGTTGTCGCAGAAGTGTCTTTGGCTAAAATCAATCCAGATGCTAACCCTGAACACGTCTGTCTATTGGGTTGCGGCGTGACCACTGGTTTAGGTGCAGTCAAAAATACAGCCAAAGTACAAGAGGGTGATACCGTTGCAGTCTTTGGTTTGGGTGGTATTGGTCTAGCGGTTGTACAAGGTGCAAAAAAAGCCAAAGCCAGCCGTATTATTGCGGTTGATACGAACCCTGAAAAATATAAATTAGCAGCAGAATTCGGGGCAACTGATTTTGTAAATCCAAAAGACCATGACCGTCCTGTACAAGAAGTCATTGTTGAAATGACGGGTTGGGGGGTTGATCACTCATTTGAATGTATTGGTAACACCAATGTCATGCGCTCAGCACTTGAATGTGCACACCGTGGTTGGGGCCAGTCGGTAATTATTGGCGTGGCAGGTGCAGGTCAAGAGATTTCAACACGTCCATTCCAACTAGTAACTGGCCGTACCTGGAAAGGGACAGCTTTTGGCGGCGTAAAAGGTCGTTCACAACTGCCAGGTATGGTTGAAGAAGCAATGACTGGTGACATTCGTTTAGCCCCATTTGTTACACATACCATGGGTCTCGACAAAATCAATGAAGCCTTTGACTTAATGCATGATGGAAAATCAATCCGTACAGTGATTCATTTTGAAGACTAATTCTTTGTAATATGTTTAAAAAACCAAGCTTCGGCTTGGTTTTTGTTTTTGGCTTGAAGAAAAGTGAATTGGCAGAACTGTTCATGTTGTTAGACAAAAATGATAAAAAATGTCAATTCGTTAGATTTTGTCCTTTTATGACATAGTCGAAAATAGGTTCTGACCTTATCTTGATGGCTCAATAATGCACACTTGTATAAAAATAAACTAAAGCAGAGGGTGACTATGGGAAAGCATGTTGAATACCGTCCTGAATGGGTACGTGAAGATTTCATCGATTTTTTGGCTGAAAAAGTAAATCCGCTATGGTCATGGAAAAAAGCCAAAGCTCGGATTGTTGCAAAGCATCATTTGTCAGATGACTTCGTGTACATGCAGTTACAGCCAAATCATCATTTTAAAGCAGCCGACTATCAAGCTGGGCAAAGCATTTTAGTGACAGTACTCATTGGTGGTGTACGTTGGCAACGCAGCTATTCAATTGTCGAGATTTTAGAAAATGGCAATCTTGTGATTGCTGTCAGACAACAGGGCAAAGTCTCAAATGGACTCACTCAACAGCCTGTAAAAAGTGTAGTTGAAATTTCCCAAACGCAGGGCGAATTTGTTTTAAAAAGTCAGCCTCACTCTGCACTGATGATTGCCTCGGGAAGTGGTATTACCGCAATTTACGCATTGATTAAGGCTGCATTAAAACGCCCACAAACAGTTTCCAATATCGATCTCATTTACTTTACGCGGGATGATGCCTTTCACGCAGAACTGCAACGTCTGGCCGAACTCTATCCGCAGTTTAAATATCACCATATCAATACACGGACTCATAAACAACATCTGAGCCAAGACGTGCTTAGCCAAAAGGTTGAAGGTTTTGAACAACGTGAATGCTATGCCTGCGGTGCTGCAAATATGATGCAAAGCCTGACAAAAATTTATCAGGCTTTAGACTTAGTTGACCATCTGCATACAGAATACTTTCAAATTGTTGTCGATCACACCCAGAGCGCTCAAGTGGTCACGTTTCAACGTTCGCAGCAACAGTTTCAGGCCCAAAGCAATTTATTAGACAGTGCAGAACAGGCGGGTTTACGTCCCGCACATGGCTGTCGTATGGGCATTTGTAATACTTGTTCATGTACAAAAGTTCAGGGTGTGGTGCGGAATCTGCTCACAGGCGAGCTTGATCAAAACAATAACACACAAATTAAATTATGCATTTCACAAGCTGTCAGTCCTGTTGTGATCAACCTCTAAGAAGGTATAGATATGAATCTTCCCGTTTATTTTAATGAAAGCAGTAAATCCAAATATTTAAGTCCTGCACAAATCGAAGAGTTTGGTTTGAAGGTTGAAGCAATCCGTCGTGAAGTGATGGAAAGTCTCAATGAAAAAGATGCTCAATATATTTACAAAATCCGAAATTTTGTGCGTTATAGCGAAATAAGCGCACGTGCAATGCTTATGTTTGCAGGATGGTTACCTCCAGTATGGCTCTTGGGCACGGGTTTATTGGGGGTATCTAAAATCGTAGAAAATATGGAGCTTGGGCATAATGTCATGCATGGTCAGTTTGACTGGTTAAATGACCCGAGTCTCAACGGGGCAAATTATGACTGGGATACTATGGCCACAGGCCCCGACTGGAAACATACGCATAATTATATCCACCATACTTACACCAATATTGTTGGTATGGACCATGATGTCGGCTATGGCTTAGTCCGTGTGAGCGATGCACAGGTCTGGGAACCTCGCTTTTTGCTGAATCTGCCTTTAGCTGTACAATTGATGGTATTTTTTGAGTGGTATGTTGGTATACAAAATCTGCATATAGAAGATGTAGTGGCCTATAAAACAAAAACTTGGCGCGAAGTTTGGATAGAGTCATATGATTTTAGGCTGAAAATGAAACGCCAAGTGATTAAGGACTATATATTTTTCCCAATCATTGCTGGGCCAAATGCACTGCCAGTCTTTGCAGGAAATGCAGTAGCCAATGTTATTCGTAGTTTATGGGCATCCGCAGTGATTTTTAATGGTCACTTTACTGAAGACGCTGAAAACTTTGAAATGGACAATATCGACAATGAAACACGGGCCGAGTGGTATCTGCGCCAAATTCGAGGCTCAAGTAATTTTAGTGGGACACAGGGCTTGCATATCTTAAGCGGGAACTTGAGTCATCAAATCGAACATCATCTGTTCCCAGACATGCCTGCCAATCGCTATGCACAAGTAGCTCCCAAAATTAAAGCACTGTGTGCAGAGTATGGAATACATTATAATGAAGCGAGCTTTATCAAACAGTTTTCATCTGTTTGGGTGAAATTGGCTAAATACTCGCTGCCAAATGAATGTTATGAAAAGAGCGACCCTACACAGTCTTTTCTGAAACACAATTTGGGTTTATTGAAGAAAAAAATCTTTAAATCATAACTCACAACCATGTACCAGATCAGAAGCCTTATTGGATAATATTGACCAATCAGGCTTCTGCTTTTTTTGCACAAAATTAGGGCGTAAAATGCCTATGAATGATGTCTTTGTGTAAGTCGGATTAAATTTAATCATTATGTGAATAGTCGGTATTTACTTAAAATAAATTATTGTTATTATTGGTTTTTCATTGAAAAAATTTTAGCTTCATTGTGTTGTTCAAATGAATGCTCATTTACTATTGAAAACCGCTCTCTGTTATTTGTCTGATTTGTGTAATAGTTGCAATTTTTCATTGGTATACGCTTATATAAGTTGTATATGATGCATATTGTGATGGTAATCACGCAGCGTCATTATACTTATTATTTACTTTTTGTTTTTTTTATTGTTTTTCATGACTTTGCTTGATTTCTTTTTTAAACAATATGTCTGGTTATGGACTAAACCAGCGAGTTTAAGTTGCAGATAATTATTATGTCTCGAACCCATTCACAGCCTAAAATTAAATCTAAAAATATTGCTTATGATCAACAGGCAGAGAAGAGTTCTACTTCAAAAAAAGACCACCATCTGATTGATACTATTCCTCAGCTTTTTTGGATTCATAATAATGTCTGCAAATATTTAAATTTACCCTTACGCCAGTATGTAGGGGGGATGGATTTATCCGCAGATAGCTTCAATTTAATCGAATATATTCATCCTGAAGATGTGCCAGCATTAGATGAATTTTTGCATCAACCGATAATTGTTGAGCTCACATTTGAAAAAACCTGTCGTATTCGTAATCATCAGGGCCAGTATCATTGGTTCTTAGTCCAAGGTGAAATGGATCGCTCTACGGCGGGATTTCAACTGAGTTGTACTGATATTCATCAGGGCATGAAAATTTATATCGAGTCTTTGGCGCTGTTACGTGCTCATTCGGATATGTTAAATGCCAGCGTAGACTGCATTATTGTGGTTGAGCCAGATGGTACGGTCACCCATATGAATAAATCGGCATGTGTCATGTTATTGGGAAGTGCAGATATTAATGACTTCGGTATGTCTTGGGTTGAACTACTGCCTCCTGCGGTGCGTAAAAAAGCCAAAAAAGCATTGCATGATGCGGGTCAAGGCCAAATTTCCCATTTTAATGGCATTAGTTTATTGAATGAAAAAGTTTATTATTGGGATAATGTTCTGACACCTGTACTTGATGTTAATGGAAAAACCCAAAGTATTTTATGTGTTTCACGTGATATCACATTGCAATATCTGACCGAAAAAAAATTAAAACAAGGCAGTGAACGTGATGAATTAACAGGTTTAAATAACCGACGTGCGTTTAAAGAAAAAATCAGAAAGCTTTATAGTAGTGCGCGAGATAAAAAACAAAAGTTAGCCGTGATGCTGATGGATTTAGACCACTTTAAAACCATTAATGACACACTCGGTTATGCCGCAGGCGACCACCTTTTAAGAATTTTATCAAAACGCTTAAAACAAATTCTAGAAGGCCGTGCTTTCTTGGCACGTCTTGGTGGGGATGAGTTTGGTGTGATTATTCCGCATGTGCAGGATATAGGCGAGCTCAATCAAATTGCCCAGCAGATTTTGCAACAACTCGAGATCCCTATTACATTTTCGGGGAACTACATCAATGGTGGCATGAGCATTGGATGTGGCCTATACCCAGATGATGCCAATGACCTCAGTGAGTTACTCAAGTGTGCCGACACAGCCCTTAATGATGTTAAAGCACAAGGTCGCGGTGGTATGCGCATGTTTGATCAGGATATGTTTAATGCGGTACGTGAACAATCGGAACAACTTAATTGTGCACATCAAATTATCCGTAATGTTGCCATCGAGGCTTTCTTTCAACCGAAAGTCTGTTTAGATTCAGAACGAATTATTGGTTATGAAGCGCTATTACGCTGGCGTGATGATCAAAATAACATTCAAAGCCCTGCACGAATTGCAGCAGCCTTTAATGATTATGAGTTATCCAGCCGTATTGGTGAGATTATGCAGCATCAGGTCTTCAAGCAGATTACTGAATGGCGGGCAAAAGGCTTACAGATTGTACCCATTTCAATTAATGCAGCACCTGTTGAGTTTATGCGTGATAATTTTGCAGAGATCTTTTTAAAACGTCTCAAAGCCTACCGCATCCCCTCAAAATTTGTTGAAATCGAGGTCACTGAATATCATTTGGCTGAACGCGGCTATGAATATGTGGTTCGTGCCTTAAAAAAACTCAAAGCAAATGGTGTGCGAATAGCACTGGATGATTTTGGTACTGGGCATTCTTCTCTTACTCATTTACGTGACTATCCCGTTGATATTATTAAAGTTGACTGCTCTTTTGTGCAACGTTTAAGTGATGATAAATCGATTTATGCCATTGTCGAAGGGTTAGCCAAACTTGGCCCGATTTTATCGATGGATATCGTTGCTGAAGGGATTGAAACTGAAACACAATTGCAGCTTTTAAGAGATATGGGTTGCCATATTGGGCAAGGTTATCTGTTTAGTCCACCTGTTTGTGCTCAGCAGGCAGAAATGCAGTTGCTAAAACTACACTAGGCATGGCTATATTGTTCTCATGAACTCAAATATGATGAGGCAATTGAGCTAAAGGCTAAGACAGCAACTTAAACAGGGTGGAACTGAATTTTTTGTATAAAAAAGTGTTGTAAAAGCAAAAAAATCAGCGTATTTTAAATTTCAGATAACATATTTTTTGAAGATATAAAAATGTTAAAGCAACCTGTAATCTCTAACGCAAATTATTACTTTTGGCAATTTAGATAATTGCCTGAACGCGTTCGGGCATCAAAAGGTTGCCCACCTAGTTAATACCTGATCGGCAACCCTGGTCAGGTTTTTTTATATCTGCTGTTTTAATAAATTTTGGAGTACTTCATGAAAACAACTAACTATTCATACTTTAGCAACTTTTATTGGTTTTACTTTAGTCAATTTATGACTTTAGCCCAGCAATCCATTAGACCCATAACGCTCAAATAAAAGATCGGACTGAAGACCACAGTCCAAAGGATACAAACCAATGAATGCTCTAAATACTGCACTACAAAGTCCTCAAACGACAGTTCAAGAAACACTTTTAAGTTTGCCACAGCAACTCAAAGCACAGTTGCCACTTTCAGCGGCATTAAAACTACAAATTGCTGAACAGCGTCAAACCATTCAAAATATATTAGAAGGCAAAGACCATCGTTTAATGGTCATTACTGGCCCGTGTTCCATTCATGACCCTATTGCGGTTTTAGAATACGCTGAAAAATTAAAACAACTACAAGCCAAAGTTTCAGATCAGATTTTCTTCGTGATGCGTGCTTATATTGAAAAACCACGGACTACAGTGGGTTGGAAAGGTTTTTTATACGATCCTCTACTCGATGGATCCTCCAATATGCAGTTGGGATTAGAGCAGTCTCGAGCATTGTATTTAGCGATTATTGACATGGGCCTACCGATTGCTACAGAAATTTTAAGTCCAATGGCGACTGCTTATTTCGATGATCTGTTGGCATGGGGAGCCATTGGTGCGCGTACCAGCGAGTCGCAGATTCATCGTGAAATTTCGAGTCATATGCCGTTCAGCATTGGTTTCAAAAATGGCACAGATGGTTCAATTCAAATTGCACTGGATGCGATTCAGTCTGCATCAAACCCTCACCAGTTCATGGGAATTGGGCAGCAAGGCATGGCATGTATGCTTCAGTCTCAAGGAAATCCGAAGCCACACTTGATTTTACGTGGTGCAAACTCAGGGCCTAACTATGCTTTAGCAGATATTCGTCATATGCAAGGTAAAGTCAAAGGTGAATTACCTGCTTTGGTGATTGACTGTAGTCATGGGAACAGTAGTAAAAATCCACTTAATCAACCTGATGTACTGCGTAGCATTGTTGCAGAACGCACGCAAAGCAATGTGTGTGGTGTCATGCTTGAAAGTCATTTAGTTGATGGCAATCAGAAAATTTCAGATGACATGGTCTATGGTCAGTCTGTTACCGATGGCTGTTTAGGCTGGGAAAAAACCGAGCAAGTACTTTTAGAGGTTGCTGATACATTACGCAGCCATGCTGTTCAACGGAGTGCTTAATCAACGCAGCCAAAAAGACCTTTCATTGAAAGGTCTTTTTTTTGTGATGTAGTTCAATAAATGAAGATAATAAATTGAAAAATAAGTTAAAAGTTATTTATCAAACGATAAATTAGGTTGAGCTAGAGCATAAACTTATGCAAAATCAGAAGCCTGAAACAACACGATAAAAATTGTATTTTGAATAAAAGAAATGCTTTTTAAAGTCAGCTATTTGTACTAATTTTTAGAGAACACTATGTATTCTGCAGAACTTTTAGAAGAAGCCCGTCGGATGATGTTTCACATGCTCAGCAAAGTGGTTGAGTATGGTGGCTCAGACTTATTTATATCTGCAGACTTTCCGCCAAGTATTAAGCATCAGGGCCTTATGAAGCCATTGGGTCAACAAAACTTGCCATCTGATCAGACCAAACTCTTTGCTTATAGTTTAATGAACGAAAAGCAACGATTGGAGTTCGAAACCGAGCTTGAGTGTAATTTTGCAATTAGCGTTCCCAATGTTTCGCGTTTTCGTGTCAATGTTTTTCAGCAGCAACTGCATGTGGGGATGGTGATTCGTACGATTACCGCGGAAATTCCTAACTTCACCAAGTTACAACTTCCGACGTCTTTAAAAGACGTGATTATGGAAAAACGTGGTTTAGTATTGGTAGTTGGGGGTACAGGGTCGGGTAAATCTACGTCTTTGGCGGCCATGATTGATCATCGAAATGAAAACTCGGCAGGGCACATTATTACGGTTGAAGACCCTGTGGAGTATGTACACAAGCATAAAAAATCGATGATTACTCATCGAGAAGTAGGTGTGGACTGTCACTCTTGGCACAATGCTTTGAAAAATACTTTGCGCCAAGCACCTGATGTCATTTTAATTGGTGAGATTCGTGACACGGAGACTATGGAGCATGCCATAGCTTTTGCAGAAACAGGCCACTTATGCCTAGGCACATTACATGCTAATAATGCAAATCAGGCTTTAGATCGAATTATTAACTTTTTCCCAGACGAACGTCGCAATCAACTTTTGATGGACTTATCTTCCAATATGAAGGCGATTATTTCACAGCGTCTGGTGCGAACTGAAGATGGGCGTGGTCGCCGAGCAGCAGTGGAAATCATGCTCAATACGCCGTTGATGTCAGACTTGATACTTAAAGGGAATTTCCATGAACTCAAAGAAGTGATGTCTAAGTCACGAGAGCTAGGTATGCAGACCTTTGATCAGGCTTTGTTTGATTTATACAATCAAGGTGCAATTGCTTATGAAGAAGCGCTTAGAAATGCAGACTCGGTCAATGAATTACGTCTACAGATTAAATTAAAGAGTAGTCGTGCCAACCCGCAGTTAAATTCAAATAGTGCTTTGTCTTTTGATCAAGCGGTTGCTGAAAAGGCCAAAGAAGCTGAAGAAGAGAAAGACGACGCTTAATTTGTGAGTCCGTATGTTCATTACTATGCGCATACGGACTGATGTGTTAAGCGGTTTTCTTTTTATTCGCGATAAAGGCATAGAAAAATAAACTTAAAATAGTTGTTAGTGCACAGAATAAATAAGTGAAGCTATAACCTTGCTTAGAAATGAGTATACCCAACAATACAGAACCAAGTGCAATACCTAAGTCATACATGGTAAAGAACGTGGAGGTCGCATGGCCAATCCGATGCTTTTCAGCACCTTGAATAGCGAGAGTTTGTAGACAAGGCTGTGCAGAACTAAAACCCATACCAACGCATACAGCCGCAACCAATAAACCTGTCAAAGATTGAATCTGACTGAGAATCATAAGCCCCAAGCTAAATAATATAATTGCTGGGTAAATCACATAGCTTGCACCGCGACGGTCATAAACTTTGCCTGTAATCGGGCGTAGACTCATCATGGAAATTGCAAAGACGATAAAAAACAAGCTCGCGTAGTTCAGCAGATATTTAGACTCTGCATAAGTTGAAATGAACGACATGATACTGGCATAGGAAAAAGAAACGATCATGCCCATAATTGAAATATTCAAGGCTTTAGTTTCAACAAAGTCATGGATACTGAGCTTGCGTTTCACGGTGGGTGTCAATTTTTGAGTGGTCTGCTGAATTGGGATAAAGAAGCAAAACAAGAAACCGAGACAGACACTAAACGCTAAAATCCCTGCGACCATTGGATAGGATGCAGACTGAATCAAGGTTAAACCGAGGAATGGCCCAAGCACAATGCCTAGATTAATGGACATGACAAAATAGCCCATACCTTCGCCTTTACGTTTTTCTGGAATAAACTCATTGACGATAGGTACGGCAACTGTGGTGACGATGCTGAACCAAATACCATGTAGAAAACGAATCAATAACAACAGTTGTAAATTATCGGCAAATAAATAAGCCAAGGAAAATAAACAAAATAGGGCTTCTGCGATAAAAAGCGTTTTCTTATTGCCAAACTTCTCAATAATGAGTCCGCTAAAAGGACGAACTGCGATAGACGATGCCATGAACAAAGTCATGGCTAAGCCTGCTTGTGCAAGGTTTCCTCCCAAATCATTCAAAATATAGATTGGGAGGATTGAGGTCTGTGCAAAGTAAAAGATGAACAAAAACATATTGTTCGCTAAACAAAGAATAAAAGACTTATTCCATAGCGATGATGTATTAAGAGCAGACATGCAGAACCTTTGGTTCGAAGATGAGGCCACAAGGCGTGAACTGTTGCTATTATTTTATGCAGAAGCTAGGTCACGGCTGTGAAATTTTAAACAACCAAATTATAAGATAATGCACGTGAAAAGTATAATTATAGTAATAAATACTGGTTTTTAAGCGAGATGAATATGTAAATATCGAGTTAATTTATCAGAATAAGAGTATAGGTATAAAAAATCAGTCCGCAGACTGATTTTTCTTGAGCAGTAAATATGAATACTAGGCTTATAGACCCGCTTCATAGGCTGTGCTTGAAAGGAGTTGTTCTACATCTGCGATATTGTCTGGTTTGATTTTATAAATCCAACCTTTACCATAAGGGTCATCATTGACGAAGTCAGGATCATCTTCCAGATTGGGATTGATTTCTACTACGGTGCCAGAAACCGGTGCATGAATATCAGAAGCCGTTTTTACAGATTCAACCACACCCGCTTGTTCGCCCGCAGTGATTTGTTGACCAACTTCTGGTGTTTCAACGTAGACTAAATCGCCTAAGGCATCCTGTGCATGGTCTGAAATACCAGTTACAACAAGATCACCTTCAATACGCACCCATTCATGTGTACTTGCATACTTCAATTCTGAAGGATGATTCATGAATAACTCCTTAAAATACAAAAATCATTTTTCGCATGATTTATACATGCTTTTCTATCAAAACAAAAGATCTATAAATACGGATCTTTACGCCAATTACTCGGGCTGCGCCCACTCCAACGCTTAAAGGCTCGGCTGAAATTTGCCACATCACTATATCCCAGTTCATCCGCAATTTGCTCTAAGCTATAGTCTGTACGTGACAAAAGTGACGTGGCATGACGGTAACGTACTTCATCCACAATGGTGGAAAAAGATGTGCTTTCAGCAGCCAGTTGGCGTTTCAGTGTTCGATCAGACATGTGTAAGAGGTCAGCCACATGCTCGATGCTTAAATAGTGTTGTTCTGAGCGCGTTAAAATGTCACGAACACGCATCGATAATCTTCGGCGTTCGCCCATGGCTGAGAGTTCAGCTTCACATTGATTAATGGCTATTTGGCTTGCAAGTGGGTCAGCATTGACCATTTTAAAGCCGAGATAATGCTTATCAAAACTCAAAAGTAAATGTGGTTGATCAAAGCGAACACTATGGTTAGGTAGCTTTGCACGATAGCGATCAAAACCTTCAGGTTCTGGAAAATCGAAATCAATTTCCCCAGCCAGATTTTCAATGCCAGTGAGCGCCTTACTCATAGAAACAATGCCAAAAATAATACTGATCGCAATATCGGTACGCAACGGCTCTATATCGACATCACAGCGTAATTGTAAAGTCGCTTTTTCTCCGAAAGTGGAAAAGAAAAGCTGCAAAAAAGGCATGCGTAGTTGAATAAAACGGTTAGCAAGTACCAAGGCTTCGCCAATATCATGAGTTGTCATAATGGCATAGCCAATGAAGCCATGAATTGAAATACGCATTTGCGTGCCTAGATGGTAGCCAAGCGTGGGCTCACCAGTGAGACGGCTGGCCAACTTCACAAGTTCATTGGCAGTATGAACAGGTATGCGAAAGTCAGGCTCTGCGAGTTGTTCGCTCGTGAGTTGAAAAGGGGAAAATAGGGTCTCTGCGTTATAGCCCCAACGAGACACAACATCTAACAACAATAAACCATAAACACCAGGAATTCCTTGATCTTGGCGAAGTGAAACTGTTTTCATGCGCGATCCATTGCATTTTTCTTTCTTTTCTGACTGAAGTTATATTGGCATGAATATTTCAAATTCATGGAGCATATTGTCCAACAATATGCTCCGAGCCTATATCAATTCAGTATCCTTTTCATTTCTGATTTAGTGGAACGATATTATAAATATCATAAATTTCTGAGCAAAAATATAAGACTCTCGATAAAAATAAAGGCTCAGCAAATGATGCTAAAAATTAAGTGAAATCTTTTAAAATCAGCATGCTAAAATCATTGATGATAATGATCTAAGCGTGCTGAAAATGGAAAGTAAAGTTAGGCTTCTTTCTTTTTAATTGGATGTTGTTCCGTTAAAAATCCACCTGTTTGACGCTGCCAAAGGTGCGCATAGATACCATTTTTTTGAATCAGTTCTTCATGTGTGCCTTGTTCTGCAATACGACCTTCATCAAGCACGATCAAACGATCCATTTGGGCAATGGTTGAAAGACGGTGCGCAATCGCAATCACCGTTTTATCTTGCATTAAGTCATCAAGACTAGATTGAATTGCAGCTTCAACTTCTGAGTCTAGGGCACTGGTGGCTTCATCTAAAATTAAAATCGGTGCATCTTTTAAGAATACACGAGCAATGGCGATACGCTGACGTTGACCACCTGAAAGTTTCACCCCACGTTCACCAACATAGGCTTCATAACCTGATTTACCACGTAAGTCAGTCAGCTGAGGAATAAACTCTTCGGCTTTGGCTTTACGTACAGCAGCATACATCTCTTCATCACTGGCATTTGGACGGCCGTATTTAATATTTTCTGCAACACTACGGTGTAGCAGGGAGGTGTCTTGAGTCACTAAGGCAATATTACGACGTAAGCTGTCTTGGGTGACATCTTCGATATTCTGTCCATCAATTAAAATTTCACCCTGTTTCAATTGATAAAAATGCAGCAATAGTTGAATCAGTGTTGATTTCCCTGCACCCGAGCGACCTACGATCCCAATTTTTTCACCAGCTCGGATGCGTAGGTTTAAATTATCGATGACATTTTTACTGTTGTACGCAAAAGTTACGTCTTTAAACTCAATCACACCTTGTTTAACCTCAAGGTCTTTGGCATTAGGTTTGTCTTGAATGGTGATCGAACGACCGAGAGTTTTCATGCCGTCTTGAATGGTACCGACACTTTCAAAAAGTGCTGAGGTTTGCCACATGATAAATTCTGCGATACTGCTCAGTTTTAAAATCATAGCCGTTGCAGCAGCAATAACACCGAGTTCAACTCGCCCATTCATCCATAACCAAACCGCTGTGCCCAATACGCCCGCATAAAGCACTATGTTTAAAAACAGGATGCCGATTTCATATTTAGCACCTAAACGCATTTGTTTATAAACAGTGACCATGAACTCTTGCATCGAGGATTTGGCATATAAGCTTTCACGTCCTGCATGGGCAAAAAGCTTCACTGTTTGAATATTGGTATAGGCATCAGTAACACGACCAGTCATTACAGCTCGGGCATCAGCCTGTTCATTTGAAACTTTGCTCAAACGTGGGATGAAGTAATATGCTGCGCAGATAAACAACGCCAACCAGACCAGTAAAGGCAATATTAGGAGTGGAGAAATAGCAGCAAGCACTAGATTGACCGTGACAAAATAAATTAGCACATAAGCCAACATGTCACCCAAAATAACCCAAAACTCACGTATTGCTAGTGCAGTTTGCATGACTTTTGCGGAGAGTCGTCCTGCAAAATCATTGTGGAAAAAGTCGAGACTTTGCTTCAGCAGTAAATTATGAAAGCGCCAGCGCAGACGCATGGGAAAAGTGCTAAATAATATTTGATGTTTAATAATCGACTGTAAACTGGCAAATAAAATATTGGCCAATAAAATACAGAATAACAGGACTAAATTTGAACCATGTTCTGCTAAAAATGTTTCTGGCTGGCTTTTACTGAGCCAGTTTACTAAGTCACCAATTTTGGCATAAAACAATGCTTCAAAGCTGGCAGCACCAGCCGTGAATAAAATCAAAATCAGCAAATAGCCACGTACACCTTTAGCGGCCTGCCATACAAACGGAAAGAACGTGGTCGGTAAAGGTTGGTTTAAACCTTCTTCTGGATAGGGATCAACACGTTTTTCAAACCATTTGAACATGAATAAAACCTTCTAAAAATAAGCCATTTATGAGGTAATGACTTGTTTTATAAATAAGTAGAGTTTGAAAATTTTAGCATGAAAAGACTTCAGTGGTCTGTGTAAATTGCGAGAGATTAAACGTGGTTGTAGCAGTATTGATGGCAAGAAATGTAGATGAATAGATATAAAATTCTGATATAGAGAAGAGTGATAAAAGGGAATCCAACCAAATGAATCCCCCAAGATGCTTAAAGCATTAGTTTGCTTGAGCTTCTGAAGCAGGTGCTGCATTTTCAGTTGCAACAGCAGCTTGAGTGGTTTCTACAACTTGAGTTTCTGCTGCAAAAGAAGATGTCGCTGCTACAGCTAAAAGGGCAGTACATAAAGATTTATTTAAAGTATTCATTTTAGAAAGTCTTACAAAGTGAAAAGGAGTGGCTAATTTAATGAAGAGAAAAGGTTGATATTGTGATATTGCGGTATATTTCATGTAAATAATCACGTATTTAATTTACATAATACACAACGTAAATAACACAGTTGTTGAAAAACCAATGTTATGTATTTTCAAAATCTTTATTCTAAAACTAGTAATTTAGACCGTATGTTGAGATGCTTATTCTGCATTTTTAAGACCTTGGTATGCCAAAACTAGGATGGTTTTAGCATACCAAAGTGAAAAAATTACTGGTTTGACAGTGCGATTTGCATGTCATATCCCGATGGTGCTTGGTAAATTTTGAGACCAAATTCGGGAAGAATGGCAATCAAATGATCGAAAATATCCGACTGAATCGCTTCATAATCTTTCCATGCAATTTGATTGCTAAATGCATAAATTTCCAGTGGCAAGCCTTTTTCAGTCGGCTGTAACTGACGTACGATTAAAGACTGATGTTTTGAAATGTTCGGATGCTGATTAAGGTACAGCTCAACATACGCACGGAAGGTTCCAATATTGGTTAAACGTCGCTGATTGCAGGGAGATGTATTGCTCAGTTTTTGATTAAACTCAACCAGCTCTGTACTTTTGTGATCTAGATATTGGTCTAATAATAAAAACTCTTTAAGTTTGCTTTGTTCTGCTTCAGACATAAAGTGAACGCTACTTTGGTCAATATAAAGTGCGCGTTTGATACGACGTACGCCTGCCTGTGACATACCACGCCAGTTTTTAAAAGTATCTGTGACTAATTTGTTGGTTGGAATCGTGGTAAAGGTTTTATCAAAGTTCTGTACGGTGATGGTATGTAATGACATATCAATGACATCACCGTCTGCATTAAGGGATGGCATTTCAATCCAATCTCCAATACGGACCATGTCATAGGATGAAATCTGAACAGAGGCCACCAAAGACAAAATGGTGTTTTGGAAGACTAACATCAGCACTGCTGCCATAGCACCGAAGCCCGCTAGCAAGGTGAAGACATCTTTTTTCAGGAAAGTTCCTAAGATCATCAAACCACAAACGATGAAAATAATCAGTTTGATTAGCTGTAAATAGCCTTTGATGGGTTTATTTCTAGACTTCGGATTGCGTTGATAAACCAAATTGAAGATATTCAGTAATTCACCAATCGCGAGTGCAATGGTTAAGAAAATAAAGGCCTGTGCCGCCATTTGGACAAAGCTGACCATTTTCGCAGACAGGTGAGGAACGGTGACGATACCATTCATAATGACGATTGCTGGGACAATGTTCGCAATTCGACGAATCACGCTATGCTGCGACATAATGTCGTGATTGGCAAATTTTAGCTTAGTGATGAGATGCCGAATACCACGAACGACAACATGCTTGGCAATAATATACGCCAGTATAGCCACTAGAATGAGTATGCAGAATCCTGTCAGCATTTCGATCCACGGATACTGATCCGACCAGTCTTTTAAACTCTGTATAAAATGAAAATTATCCAAAATGCGATCTTCTTTTGATTAAAACACTGTAAATAGTGTAATCAGCTATACGAATTAAGCAAATTGTGTCACTAAGTTTATACATGTTTTCAACGACTTGTTTATTTACTCTCTTAGATTCGGCTTTTAAGTCGTTATTTGGATGTCGTGAAATATAGTTTGTTGATGGTCGGGATGGTGTCAGGTCAGTAGAAGACGGGTGAGTTTGGTTTTTAATCGATTAGGAAAAAAAGAAGCTTCCAATGCGGAAGCTTCTGATGGTTTAAATTACCACATAAGATCATCAGGGATCACGTACGCAGCGTATGGATCTTCCTCATCGGTGACTGCTTCATTTTTCTCTGAGGTATTTACGATAATAAAGCCTTCAAGTTTGGCATTAATACGATCAGCTAAGGCTTTAGGTAAGAAGGCATAGCTTTCATGATCTCGTGCAATCACGAGGCTACCAGCAACCAAGGCATTATAAATTTGTTGATTGATATATTGTTTTTTGATTTTGCCATCATCAATAAATTGATAGGTCACTTCACCATCGGTATCCCGAATTTTATGCTGCGTGATCATTTGAATGATCGTCGCTTTGAGCTCTTTTTCTTGCAATAGCGCTTTCTTTTCAAGCTCAATGGCTTGATCTTTAGCTTGTTTTTGCTGTTTGTCTTGTGCAATTTTTGCCTTTATCTCAGCTTCACTGCTTTGACCTGTTCTTTGCTCATGCACTGCTTGTTTAGAAAGTTTTTTGGCCTTTTTGTTGTCAACTAAACCGGCTTTGAGTAACTGAGCCTGTAATGCATTTTTTACCATAGCGAATTCCACAACTGCGTTTAAAAACGACGATAACGAAAGTAAATGATCCAATATACAACACTAAGGATCAAGCTTAATGCTGTTGGAACTAAAAAAGAATTGAGTTTTAAATAGGGATACATCCAACTTGCACAGAGTCCGCCGATCAAAAAGCCACTTAAAATCAAAAGATGTAAAACCACACGTCGACGCTCAACCACGAGTCCGCGCATACGATAACCAAGCGCTAAACCGAGGTCGGTAAGGACACCCGATAAATGTGTAGTGCGAATGATAGTACCTTTATAGTGGCTCACCATTGCATTTTGCACACCCATCGCGACGCAGGCCCACAGTAAAGCATAGCGTGGAAAATAAGGTAGAAAGAACCAACATAGGAAAATAAAAAAAGCCACTAAACTAAGTGGTACGCCATAGCGGCGTCCCAATCGAAAGTGACTATTTCCCAGAATTACACCGCTATAAAATGAACCGATGACATAGCAGACAGTTACTAATAGCAAATATAAAATGCTTTCGGGTTGCCAATGTACAAGCGACATCGCCAAAACACTTACATTTCCAGTCATATGAGAGACGGACTGGTGTAAAACAGTCACCAGTCCTAAGACATTAATCATTCCTGCATTGACTGCAAGAAAGAATGCCCCCAGTTGAATCCAAAGCGGTAAGTGTTGAAATGGCATAACTTCAAAAAAGAAATAATATACTGATTCTACAATATATTATTTTGAAGCGCGGTCAACTGCTGCGGTAAATAATACGTCAGTGGATGAGTTCAATGCGGTTTCAGTAGAGTCCTGTAGGACGCTAATCACCATACCAATCGCAACAACTTGCATTGAGATATCAGATGAAATACCAAATAGTCCACATGCCACGGGAATCAAAAGTAGAGAACCACCCGCTACACCTGAAGCACCACATGCTGAAATTGTAGCAAGTACTGATAAAATCATCATGGTGGTAAAATCAACATTAATACCCAGTGTATTGACTGTTGCAAGTGTAAGCACCGTAATAGTTACTGATGCACCGGCCATGTTAATGGTTGCACCGAGTGGAATGGCTACACTCGCTGTAGATTCAGACACTCCCAAACGTTTTGCAAGGTCTAAGTTCACAGGAATGTTCGCAGCAGAACTACGCGTGAAGAAAGCAGTGATACCGCTTTCACGTAAACATTGAAATACCAAAGGATACGGATTGCTACGTGTTACTGCGGCAACCATAAGCGGGTTGATGACTAAGGCAACGAAAGCCATTGTACCGAGTAAGACTGCCAATAAATGTGCATAGCTTGCTAATGTACTTAAACCTGTTTCTGCAAACGTTACTGCTACTAGACCGAAAATACCAATAGGCGCAAAGTTAATCACCAAACGAATCACGCTATTTACTGCGTGTGCAGTATCATTTAGTAAGTCTTTGGTTGAGTCTTTTGCATGACGGAACGCAGCACCCAAGGCCACAGCCCACGCTAAAATACCAATGAAGTTTGCTTCACTAATAGCAGTCACAGGGTTAGCAATAAAGCTCAGTAGTAGGTTCTTAAAGATTTCAATCAAGCTACTAGGTGCTTGTAAGTCAGTATTTGCAGGCAAGTTTAAGAACAAAGTACTTGGGAAAATGATGCTGACTGCAACTGCTGCAAAAGCCGCCAGTAACATACCCACTGCATACATGATGATGATGGGACGTAGATTCGCACTATGACCCACTTTAAAATTTGCAATAGAAGCAAGAACCAAGACAAATACAAGTACAGGCGCGACAGATTTTAACGCTTTAATAAATAAGTCGCCTAGCAGGCTCAAATAAGGTGCAACGCCCGGGAAAACGAGGGCAACACCAATACCCAAAATAATGGCAATGATAATTCGAGTAACTAGACTCATTCGCGCTAAAACAGAAAACATAGAGGCGCCTTGTTGAAATTACGAGGACAAAATACGGATTTTAAGTGCGCCATTTTATACCTAATTTGCTAACTGACTGAAAAATATTTAAATATAAAAATTAAGTTATTGTAATTTCAGTTTTTATTATTCATTTTAATTCATAAAAATGACATGTTTAATGGATTTTTATCACAAATGCCTGCTTGATATTTCTCACTATATTGAAAAAGTGCAAGCAGGCATTCTGTCTCTTATAAGGTTTTAAGCAGCTGTGGAGAAAGGGTTTGAATGGCTTGATAATGGGTTAAAAAGACATTCCCACTCAAATGCTTCAACAGTTTGGAGCTTTGTAGTCGATCCATCACAGGGCCCTTAACTTCGGACAAATGCAGTTGAATGTTTTGCTTGGCCAATTCTAGATTAATATCTTCCAGCATTTCTAAAGCACTCAAGTCGATACTGCTCACACTGGAGCAATTAATCACGACATGGGCTAATTCAAGTTGTTGGCTCACGGCATTGATCAGCTCGCCTTTGAATATATTGGCATTTAAGAAGGTTAGGCTTTCATCTATACGCATCGACAGTACTTGTGCCGTTGTTTGAACTTGATGTCGTTCAACATTGCGAAAATGTTGCGTCCCTTCGACCAAGCCAATCACAGCGATATGAGGCCGACTAATCCGCCAAAGTAATAAAATAAAGGTTGAGATCATGCCAATGATCAGGCCGGCTGAAATATCGATACAGACAACACCAAAAAAGGTAATCCACATTGCGATGCCATCTGCTTTAGAATACTTCCATGCTTCTATAAAGGGTTTAAAGTCCACAAGTTTCCATATCGAGACGATAATCGTTGCAGCCAAAATAGCTAAAGGAAGGTCCTGAAAGAAACCTGTAAAGTATAAGCTCACTACAATAATCAACAGCGAAGAGAGCACACCAGCCATAGGCGTTTGAGCACCTGCATCTGCATTAACAACAGTACGAGAAAGGCTGCCTGTCACAGGAAAGGCTGAACTGAAACCTGCACTGATATTGGCTAATCCTAAAGCGATAAGTTCTTGGTTGCTGTTGAGTTGGCTTCGGTTCTGTAAAGCCGTGGCTTGAGCAATGGAAAGTGATTCAACAAAACTGATCATCGCGATCATGGTTGCACCTGGTAAAAGTTGCAGAACTAAAGTCCAGTTCCAATACGGCATATCGAGTGGAGGCATACCAGATGGAATGATTCCAACCGTTTTGATTCCAAGCGTTTGCAGCTGGAAAAAATAGACCAAGGCAATCGAGGCAACCACTAAAAATAAAGGAATAGTACGCGAAAGTAATAGGGTCGATCCGAACCAACCTTTTAAGGCATTAGTATTCAGCAGCTTTGGTACATAAATTAAAAATGCGATTGCACACAGGCCAAACAGCAGCGTACCTATGTGAGTCAAACTGATGTATTGCCAAACACTAACCACAAACTCGGGGATATTATTGGCTTTTAAGGGCAGATCGACAATAAACTTCAACTGACCCAAAGCAATCAGCAAAGCAGATGCAATAATGAAACTTTGGATGACGGGGTGGCTAATCAGTTGGATGAGGAAACCAAACCGAAATAAACCCAACAGCAGGGAAATGATACCGACCATTAGGGCTAATAAACATGCCGCTTGTATATACACAGGTGAACTAACTTCAAACATAGAGTTCAAAGTCGCAAAGGTCATCATCGAAATGATGGCAACAGGCCCAATAGAAAGAGTCGGGCTGCCACCAATTATGGCATAAATAATCATTGGAATAATACTGGCATATAACCCAGTGATTGGCGGTAAGCCTGCCAACATGGCATAGGCCATGCCTTGAGGAACCAACATGGCAATGACGATAAAAGATGCAAGTAAATCTGACTTAAACGTAGGCGTGTCATAGTGCTTGAGCCATTGCCATGCGGGTAGATAATGGCTTAGACGACGATTCCAATCAGACATAAAAAAATCTAAATCACAAATTTAGATATATTATGCATAAAAAATGCTAAGAAGTCTTAGCATTCGTTTTCATAGCACAGAAAATATAGCAGTGATTTGGTTTAGAGACGTGGTTTTGGGCAGTACAAGCTATACAAAGTATTTAAAACTTCAATCATGCGTTCATCTTTAATGGAGTAATAAATTTGTTTACCATCACGGCGCGTATTTACCACATCACTTTTACGTAGCATCATTAATTGTTGAGAAAGTGTCGGCTGTTTGATGTCGGTAATTTCTTCAATTTGGGAAACATTAAGTTCTTGTTGTGACAAATGACACAAAATTAATAAACGATCAGTATTGGCTAGAGATTTTAAAATACTCACAACAACTTCAGCAGAGTCGCGCATAGACGTTATTTCAAGTCCTGTGTTCATTTAAAACCTACTCATAAAACAAAAACAACTGTGCACTTAGTATAAAACCAAGCCGTTCATAATGCTGTGTTTTCAAGTCCAATATGCATGGCTTTTAGTGAAATGAAATATTAGTTTAAGTTATATATACTTTATTTTTACATCAAAATTAGTTATCTGAAATTTAGCTTAAGTTCCAGATATTTATATAATTTAAGTAGAAAATTGCATTAGAAATAGTTTTCTTTATGACTTTTTATAATAAGCTTTGAATATTTTATCATATAGTGTGTTTTAAAATCATAATTACATAGCTATTTTAAGATAGCATTATAAAAATAAAAAATATATACATTTATTAAAGGCATAATTGTTACTGGATAATATTTTTGAACAAAAAGTAAACTTTGAGATGAGTGTATAAATTTTTCCACCTCCTACAAAAGATGCTGATTATGTGGTTTTATCGTCTGGCTTCTTGGTAAAAGCGGCTGTTTTTTTCAAGTAAAAGCAGGGAGAAACTCATGCTTTTTCTGTTTAAGTGATTTATTTATCAAATAAAAACATAAGCTCGACCAAATGTCAGTTTGCATTTAAAAATCAGGGTATGATAATGAGTGGATCATTAAAAACAACATAGGAAACATTGGTATGAGTACTGACTCAGCTTTTCCAACGCCTAATAATTTAGGGATAGCGGTTTATAGTAATAATGCAGAAGCGATTGGTAACACACCATTGGTTCGTATTAACCGAATTATACAAAGTCCAGCCACCGTTTTAGCCAAAGTTGAAAGCCGTAATCCTGCATTTTCAGTAAAATGTCGTATTGGGGCTGCGCTGATTGCGGATGCGGAAGCACGCGGTGTACTGAAAGCAGGAATGCACATTGTCGAACCAACCAGTGGTAATACAGGCATTGCTTTGGCATTTGTTGCTGCTGCAAAAGGTTATGCGTTAACCTTGACTATGCCATCAAGCATGAGTATCGAACGTCGTAAAGTGATGAAAGCTTTGGGTGCGAACTTGGTTCTTACCGATCCTGCAAAAGGGATGCGCGGTGCGGTAGAAGAAGCCCAGCGTTTGTTGGATGAAAATCCAGACACTTATTTTTTGCCACAACAGTTTGAAAACCCAGCAAATCCAGCTATTCATGAAGCAACCACTGGCCCAGAAATTTGGGAAGCAACAGGTGGTAAAGTTGATATTTTAGTTGCTGGTGTCGGGACGGGTGGTACGATTTCAGGGATTTCAAGTTATTTTGAAAAAGTAAAAAAACAAGCCTTGTATTCAGTTGCGGTAGAACCTGCTGAGTCGCCGATTATTGGTCAAACCAAACGTGGTGAAGCTTTGACGCCTGGACCACATAAGATTCAGGGTATTGGTGCTAACTTTATTCCTAAAAACTTAGACCTCGACTTGGTCGATGAAGTGATGCCAATTGATGCAGCAACAGCAATTGATTGGGCGCGTAAAACAGCAAGTCAAGAGGGTATTTTGGTGGGTATTTCAAGTGGTGCAGCGATGGCAGCAGCAGCTGAACTTGCTGCACGTCCTGAAAATGCAGGTAAAACCATTGTGGTGATTTTACCTGATGGTGGTGAACGTTATTTATCTTCAGTCTTGTTTGAAGATATTTCCGTAGACTAATTTTCTGAAATGTATGAAAAAAAGCTAAACATGAAATGTTTAGCTTTTTTTATGCCGTTTAGAAACTTAAAGTGCTGCGTGTGAAATTTTATCAGGTGTCATAAGGGCTTGGTTGACATACAGTTTAATCAGACGGTCACGTGAACCGATTGATTTTTGATAATGCGTTGAATTGAGTAACAATGACGCACCGTAGGTCACTGTCCATACATAAGATAAATAATCACGAATGGACATTGCACTGTCTAAAGACTTTAAGTAGTCAGAAGTCATGTCTTTAATTTCGATAATACGTTGCTCACGTATTTGATAGAGCTTCTCAAAAAGTTCTTTGAGTTTACGTTCGTTATTGGTTAAACGTTCTTCAATAACGTGCAGTAAAATCGTACGGTTCGAGTTCAACATATTATAAAGCATGTATTCGGAAACATACGTTTTAATATCGTTGTTATGCTTTTGAGAAATTTCTAGCAGGCGAGTTTCATTCAAGATAATCAGCTCTAAATAAAGTTGATTTTTACTTTTGAAATGCTTGTAGATTGTACCCTTTGCAATATCGAGTTCCGTTGCTAATTCGCTTAAGGTGATGTCTTGATTATTGTCTAATAATAAAGTCTCAGCCATGGCTAAAATTTTCTCTTTGCGTAATAGAAAATTTTGTTGGCGTACTGAAGTCATTGGCTTATTCCAGTGTATTCCATGAGAACTATAGAGAGGCTATTGAACTTGGTTGAAAATGAAAATTCAACTAAGGTCTTGGATATTACTACAATCGTTTTAAAAATATCCACTTGTTCAACAATAGAAATAAATACAGGTGCATTTTCGCATTTCGTTGTCAATAAATTTGATCTCTAGAGATCAAATTTGGGCCATCGCATTCCTTTTTCGTGATTTTTACACTATTGTCAGTATAGCCACTGTGTTCTTAGAGATGAGAACCTTTAGTGCTAAAGTCTCAAATGCAGTGCGGGTTGATAAATGGATCATCTATCGTATGGATCGATGTCTTATTCATGTGTGTTTGTTTTAATGTCTTTATAGATGACTCGCTTTGAGACGGTAGCACTATGAAAAACATTAAAATAAGATATGAAACGATTAACCCCTTTGTAATATGAAAAAATAGATAGGGAATGTCTTTAAGCCTTTTAATTGGGCTTAAAGCAAGTAAACCGCGAAAAAGGATGAAATAGAAAATGATTGTTATTGTAGACGGTGTACGTACAGCAATGGGTGGTTTTCAAGGTTCACTGTCGAGCTGTACCGCACCTCAACTTGGTGCGGTGACAATTAAAGAAGTGTTAAACCGTTCTGGCTTACAGCCGACCGATGTGGATGAAGTGATCTTTGGTTGCGTACTTCCAGCAGGTTTAAAACAAGGCCCTGCACGTCAAGCAATGCGTATGGCAGGTCTACCTGACTCAACGGGTGCAACAACCATCAATAAAATTTGTGGCTCTGGGATGAAAGCCGTTATGCAAGCGGCTGACGCGATTAAAGCGGGTTCAGCTGAGATTGTGGTGGCGGGTGGTATGGAGTCGATGTCAAATGCGCCGTACTTACTTGAAAAAGCACGCGCGGGTTACCGTATGGGACATGGTAAAACCACTGATCACATGTTCCAAGAAGGTTTAGAAGACGCTGAAACAGGTCTGTCAATGGGTGTACTTGCTCAAGAAATGGCAGATAAAAAAGGCTATACCCGTGAGCAGCAAGATCAATATGCCATTGGTTCTTTAAATAAAGCCGTTGCTGCGATTCAAGGTGGTTTCTTTAAAGATGAAATCGTGCCTGTGACGGTGAGTAGCCGTAAAGGCGATGTTGTGGTTGATCAGGATGAACAGCCGCTCAATGCCAAAGTGGATAAAATTCCAACTTTACGTCCGGCATTTAAAAAAGACGGCACGATTACTGCTGCAAATTCGAGTTCTATTTCGGATGGTGCCTCTGCATTGGTTGTAACTTCATCCGAAGTGGCTGACGCACGTGGTCTTAAGCCATTGGCAAAAGTTGTGGCTTATGCAAGCAACTCTCAGCATCCATCTGAGTTCACCATTGCCCCTGTAGGTGCCATTGAGAAAGTTTTAGCCAAAGCAGGCTGGTCTGCGGATGATGTAGATCTGTGGGAAGTCAATGAAGCATTTGCGATGGTCACAATGCTTGCAATTGATGGTTTTCATTTAGACCCTGCAAAAGTCAATGTGAATGGTGGCGCTTGTGCACTTGGTCATCCATTGGGTTCATCTGGTTCGCGCATTATGGTGACTTTACTGCATGCTTTGAAACGTACTGGTGGGAAAAAAGGTGTAGCTGCTTTATGTATTGGTGGTGGTGAGGCGACTGCTATTGCCGTAGAGTTGCTGGACTAAAGCTGTAATATCCTTACTGTGGCTACTGAAAAAATGATTTAAATAGCTATAATTCGGCATGGTTGATTTCATCAAAGGTTCGATTGATTCGAGCCTTTTTTGTTATGTAAAATACATGCAGATCATGCTACATAAATTTTCAGGAAAAGCATCCATTGTTCAGTACAGCTAAAGGTATAATTAATGTACTTTTATTGCTGAAACGTCTGATATTAGACCTAGATGCCTGTAAAAGTAAGTTTTGAGCATTGGATCATCGCTATAATGGGTAGATGATGGATCGTCTACCATCACCATACATATAAGGAACATTTTTTTCGTGTTTGAACTGGACTGTAAATTACTCAGTATCTTTTTTTACGTTTATAAGTTTAAAAGTGTGTCACTGGCGGCTGATCATTTAGAAATGAGTCAACCGACGGTGAGTAACATTCTGAATAAAATTCGCCAACATTATAATGATCCACTGTTTTTACGGATTGGCAATGAAATGGTGCCGACTGAGCTGTCGAAACAGCTGTTTCCATTGGTCAGTGAGGCGTTAAACAAGGTTGAAATCATTAATAACTTTACGATTGATTTCGACCAAGCCACTTCACAGCAACAGTTTAGTTTGGCTATGACCGATGTTTCACATTTGGTGTTGTTGCCGAAAATTTCGCAATACTTAAAGAAACATGCGCCGCATATTCGTTTGAATATCCGTCCAATTACCTCTGAAACCAGTTATCAAATGGCAAATGGCGAGATTGATTTGGCGCTGGGTTTTTTACCTCAACTGGAAAATGGCTTTTATCAACAGCAACTATTCGAGCAGTATTATGTGGTGATTGCCGCCAAAGATCATCCTCGTTTGACAGGTGACAGTATCAGCACAGCGCAGTACTTGGCTGAGTCACATATCGATATTGATGCGGGCATGGGGCATTACCATATTGAAAATGAACTGCTTAATTTAGAACTAAAACGTGACATTTTGATGCGTTTACCGAGCTATTTAGGGGTTGGCTTGGTGGTACAAGAAACCGATGCGATTGCCACAGTCCCGTATTATTTGAGTGAAGTGCTGCTTTCACGTGGCAATTTAAAGATCTTCAATGCTCCAATTGCCTTCCCAAGTTATGGGGTGAAACAGTATTGGCATATGTCTTGTCATCACAAAACCAGTCATCAGTGGCTGCGTCACATGTTCCATGAAATTTTAATGAAGTAATTCTTAAAATTTGATGCTTTTTAGTGCGCATAGCGAAAATATGTGTGCTTGAAATCTAAAGTGCCCATTTATTGCTCATAAATAGTATTACGAAGTTTAAAAATCGTAATACTAAATTGGCACAGCCTTTGCATCGTCTAATCTGAAAGAGTGATCTAGGGTTCCGATACATATCTATTTTATGTATGTCTGCGACCGAGAGTTCACGGTTCGAAAGAGCTACACGGAGGGATAAAAGCCCGGGAGGTAAACAGTTACGATTTAGGCAGAAGCGCATGAGCACAATAACTTATCACGACGATAACGCACTATGGACTGAACTTTTACCGGGTGGGCATCACTGGTCTGGGCGTATTCAACGCGGCACTGTTTTACA
The DNA here is from genome assembly GCF_036666595.1 of Acinetobacter sp. Classification (GTDB taxonomy): domain Bacteria; phylum Pseudomonadota; class Gammaproteobacteria; order Pseudomonadales; family Moraxellaceae; genus Acinetobacter. The sequence goes on from NZ_JAVWVO010000013.1 coordinate 90,179, forward strand.
GTTTAAAGCCTTGGGGGCACAAGCCAACGTTTCACTTTTCTGTGTCAACAGCGAAGACAAGCTCGAACGTTTTAATATGCCAGATAGCCTAAAGGCACAACATACGGCATTTCTAAGTACAGGGCATGTGTTGTATTCAGACTTAGGTCGGGTTATGGCCTCAATCATTCAAGATGAGCATGGTTGGAATGATGCCTTGTGTGGTCCAAGTCGCACAGAACAAATTCAAAAACAGTTTGGTACTCAAACTTTTCAAGATATACGAAATGAGATGTATCGGAGTGGACGCGACAGCCTGTTGCTTGAAATGACCAAGTTCTCATTAGGTCAAGCCGATCTGTCAGCTACGGTCAACCTATTCTCTAAAGTTCGCCCTGATGATGCAGGCAACTTATCTTATATTGATACTGACAATACCCATCAAATCATTGAACTGCGTTTTGAAATGGACTGTCTGGTGTTCTTATCTGCTGCGCCACATGGTTTGAGCCAAGCAGCAAAGTATCAGCCTGCCGATATTCAAATGCGCTTATTCAAAGCCTCCGCTTTAGCAGTACACGATGTCTGTCGTGATTCATGCCCACAAAACCAACGCGGTTTTCAAAACAACGCACGTTATTACGCATTTGATGCTGCTTAAGCCCGAGGAGAATACGCATGACCAGTTTACAAGCATTTGATCAAACCGTTTTAAATGAAGTCTGTCCAGCGGGTGAGGCATGGATGTGTGAAGTCCAGAAAGGGCAATATTTCCGCATTATTGACCTCGAAGGCAACCAAGCAGTCGATACTTTATTGATTTCTGCGAACAATCCTGAAGAACGTTACAGCGCAACCGATACTCTAGCCATTAATCAGCAGATTTATCTCGAAAAAGGCACAGCCCTATATACCAACTATGGCAACAAAATCGCCACGATCCATGATGATAACTGTGGTCGCCATGACACCTTAGGCGGTGCTTGTTCATGTGAGAGTAACACCGTACGTTATGCACACGACACATTTCCGATGCACAGTTGCCGTAATAACTTTATGACAGCTTTAGCTTTGCATCCAATCGCGAAAAAGTATGGACTGAATGTCCGTCATATTGGCCCGAATATTAACTTCTTTATGAATGTTCCTGTGAGCAGTGATGGGCATCTCAAGTTTGACGATGGAATATCGGCACCGGGTAAGTATGTTGAAATTCAAGCAGAGATGGATCTTATCGTGCTGATTTCTAATTGTCCGCAGTTGAACAATCCATGTAATGCCTATAACCCGACCAAAATTCAACTGATTGTACGTGACGGCAAGGAGTAATCAGCATGTTTAAAAAAGTTCTTATTGCCAACCGTGGTGCAATTGCTTGCCGAGTAATTCGGACATTAAAGAATTTAGGTATTCAGTCGGTTGCGGTGTATTCAGAAGCAGACCGTGATTCCTTACATGTGACTTTGGCTGATGAAGCGGTATTTATTGGTGATAGCCCAGCCAACCAAAGTTATCTAAATATTCAAAAAATTTTACAGGTTGCCAAAGAGACAGGTGCTGAAGCCATTCATCCAGGCTATGGTTTCTTGTCTGAAAATGCAGAGTTTTGTGATTTGTGTGAGTCACAGGGCATTGTGTTTCTAGGGCCGAATTCTGCGCAAATGCGTAGTTTTGGCTTAAAGCATACTGCGCGTGAACTTGCCATTCAGGCGAACGTGCCATTGTTACCGGGTAGCCAACTTTTAGCAGACGAAGCGGAAGCACTGGTGGAGGCGAATCATATAGGCTATCCCGTGATGCTGAAAAGTACCGCAGGTGGCGGTGGTATTGGTATGCGTTTGGTGTGGAACGAAACAGAGCTTAAAGATGCTTATGCAACGGTATCTTACTTGGCCCAAGCGAACTTTAAAGATGCAGGCTTGTATTTAGAAAAGTTTGTGGAAAATGCGCGTCATATTGAAGTCCAAATTTTTGGTGATGGCCAAGGTTTGGTTTTGGCTTTGGGAGAGCGGGACTGTTCAGTACAGCGCCGTAACCAGAAAGTAATCGAGGAAACTCCAGCGCCGCATTTAAATGATGAACAACGTGCTTATATTCAAGGTGTTGCGGTTCAACTGATGCAGTCAGTGAATTACCGTTCAGCAGGTACGGTTGAATTTGTGATGGATAGCGACACACAGCAATTCTACTTCTTAGAAGTGAATACACGTCTACAAGTTGAACATGGTGTGACTGAACAAGTGTTTGGTGTAGACCTTGTGGAATGGATGATCACTTTAGGTAGTGGTGACTGGACTGCACCGATAGAGGCGCTTAAATCTAAAGGCCATTCGATCCAAGTCCGTTTATATGCCGAAGATCCAATTAAAAACTTTCAGCCCAGTGCTGGCTTACTGACCTATGTCGAGTTTGACCCACAGGCCCGCAATGAAACATGGGTAGAAACGGGTTCAAATGTATCTTCCTTTTATGATCCGATGATTGCCAAGATCATTGTGACCCGTGAGAACCGTGAGAGTGCAATTCAGGCCATGAGCGATACTTTGGCAAACACCTCAGTGGCAGGAATTGAAACCAATCTTGAGTATTTACAAAATATTATTGACTGTGAAGTGTTTAAAGCAGGGACACAGACTACACGTTTCTTAAATACTTTTGAGTGGAAAACCCAAAAAATTGAGGTATTACAGTCCGGTATTCAAACGTCAATACAAGACGTCACAGGTCGTTTGGGATACTGGGATGTTGGAGTGCCACCTTCGGGTGCGATTGATCCTTTATCTTTAAATGTAGCCAATCAACTATTGGGGAATCCATTTAATACCGCAGCGTTAGAATGTACATTACAAGGCCCAACTTTAAAGTTTCACTGTGATAGCCAAATCGTGATTACGGGTGGCGACATGCTTGCGACATTGGATGGTGTCGACGTTGCCATGTGGCAGACCCTCAATGTTAAAAAAGGGCAAATTCTTAAAACGGGTAAAATCACCACAGGTTGTCGCAGTTATATTGGCATTAAAGGCGGGTTCAATGTACCTACCTACTTAGGCTCACAAGCGACTTTTACTTTAGGTCAGTTTGGTGGTCATGCAGGACGCAATTTACTCATAGGAGATATGTTGCCGATTACGGCTTATACCTCGGCAGAAACTGTTGCACTGAGTACAGCACAGGTGCCGAGCTTTAGTCAGACTTGGAACATTGCAGTGATGTATGGACCGCATGGTGCGCCAGACTTTTTCACCAAACGAGATATTGAGCGCTTCTTTGAGCAAGAATTTGAAATTCATTTTAACTCAAGTCGTACAGGCATTCGATTAGTGGGTGAAAAACCTGAATGGGCGCGTATCGATGGTGGTGAAGCGGGGCTGCATCCTTCGAATATTCATGATAATGCTTATGCCATTGGCGCGATTGATTTTACTGGAGATATGCCGATTATTTTAGGACCCGATGGTCCAAGTTTAGGCGGTTTCGTTTGCCCAGCAGTTGTGGTCAGCTCTGAACTTTGGAAAATTGGTCAGCTTAAAGCGGGTGATAAAGTTAAATTTATCCCAATCTCTTATGATCAAGCGCAAGTATTGAATCAAAAATATAGCGCAGCGTTAACAGCGGATACGACTGAAAACGTAGAATTTTCTCCAAGCTTTCATGCTGAAATGGAGATCTTATCAGATGCCGTTTTAGCGACTTTAAAAGGTGAGAACGCTAGACCTGATGTGACTTATCGTCCTGCAGGTAATAGTTATCTGTTGGTTGAATATGGAGAGTTGGTTTTAGATCTCAATTTACGCTTCCGTATTCATGCTTTAATGCAATGGGTTAAAGACCAAAGTATCGAAGGGATTATAGACTTAACACCGGGTATTCGTTCGCTGCAAATTCATTTTGATTCATTGGTGCTAGATCAAAAACATTTATTGGGCCTTTTACAGCAAGCAGAAAGTGAATTGCCTGATGTGACCGCAATGGAAGTCCCGTCGCGCACAGTCTATTTGCCTTTGGCTTGGGAGGATTCTCAAACTCAGTTGGCGACTGAACGTTATATGCAAACAGTACGTCCAGATGCGCCGTGGTGTCCTGACAATGTTGAGTTTATTCGTCGTATCAATGGGCTAGATTCAAAGCAAGCAGTGAAGGATATCGTATTCAGCACCAATTATTTGGTGATGGGTTTGGGGGATGTGTACTTGGGTGCACCTGTGGCAACGCCGCTGGACCCACGTCATCGTTTAGTGACCACCAAATATAATCCTGCACGCACTTGGACGCCTGAAAATGCAGTCGGCATTGGTGGAGCGTATATGTGTGTCTATGGCATGGAAGGCCCGGGCGGTTATCAGTTTGTTGGGCGTACAACCCAAATGTGGAGTCGTTACCGCAAAAATCCAGACTTTGAACAGGATAAGCCATGGCTACTACGTTTCTTTGATCAAATTAAATTTTATGAAGTGTCTGAAACAGAACTGATGCAAATGCGGGACGACTTTAAAGCGGGGCGCTTAAAGCTTCGCGTAGAAGATGGGGTTTTAAATCTAAAACAATATAATGACTTCCTCATTGAAAATGCAGCATCCATTTCAAGTTTTAAAGCGGTACAGCAAGCAAACTTTGAAGATGAACGCCGTCGCTGGCATGAGGCAGGTTTGGCTGAATATGTTTCTGAAAGCATAGATGTGGTTTTAGATGACAGTGAAATCCAAATTCCTGAAGGTGGCTGTGTAGTAGAGTCGCACATGCCCGGTTCTATTTGGAAAATTGAATGTACCTCTGGAGACATTGTGGAAGAAGGGGCAACTTTGGCCGTGATTGAAGCCATGAAAATTGAAATTCCCATTATTGCACCTGAGCGAATGAAGGTTGAAGCCATTACCATTGAAAAAGGGCAAACGGTAAAAACAGGTCAGGTGCTGTTTACACTGGCACCTGTAGCCTAAAGTCCAATATTACGACATAGAAAAAAAGACTGCTTAGGTGGTCTTTTTTCGATTCTGAAAATACAATTTATCTAGTACTGGCAATAAGTCGTTTTGTTAAATCGAGATTGCAATGCATAGCAAAAATAGATTGTTATGAAATGGTTATAAAATGATGTTTTGAATCAAAATATGCTAATTTAGTGGGACGCTTAAAAACATTATGGCTTGTATGAAAAAAACATTATTCGGCATGTTATTCATGTTAACTTCATCAGTGCTTATGGCAAATACGCCAAGTCAGGTTGAGGATACTCAAGCATCAAATCAAAATAATATTCGTGTAACGACTCGCCCTGAAATTGTGGGCTTATGGGGAATGGAAATTCCAAATAATCGTAAATGCGTTGAATACTATAATTTTAAAAGTAATAGTGATGTTGTGATTAAAAGTGGGGAAGAATGGTCTACAGGAATTTATGATTACCAGCCATCTACCGATAAAAATGTGCAACTACCTGTTTTGATTTTACAGGTCAAATTTGACAATAACCAAGTGGATTGTTCTGGGTCTCAAGAAGATCAGACTGGTGAAATGTCTCAGTATTTTGTGAAATGGCAAAGTCCATCGACCATTAATTTTTGTGCCAATGATAAAGCACAGCAATGCTTTGCAACACTACGTCGCGTACTACCTTAATTAATGATTTTATAAATAAAAAAACCGCGATAAATCGCGGTTTTTTTATTTAAGGATCAAGACAATTATTTGTCTTGATTACCTTCAATTTGCTTTAATAAGTGCTTTTCAAGGTAGTGAATATCCATTGCTTGTTCACAGAATTTTTCATCTTGAAGAATCAAATCTTTATGCAATGGAATATTGGTTTTAATACCGGTCAAAATCATTTCATCAAGTGCTTGGCGCATGCGAGCAAGTGATGTTTTACGATCCTTACCGTGTGCAATCAGCTTTGCAATCATCGAGTCATAGTAGGGCGGAATGCTATAGCCTTGATAGATATGTGAATCAAGACGAATACCTGCACCACCTGGCACATAAAAATTCTCAATTTTACCTGGTGAAGGTAAGAAGGTCGTTGGATCTTCAGCATTGATACGGCATTCAATCGCATGGCCTTTGACTTCAACTTGATCTTGTTCAATTTCAAGACCTAAGCCACCAGCAATGCGGAGCTGTTGTTCAATAATGTCGATACCTGTCACCATTTCAGTTACAGGGTGCTCAACTTGAACACGTGTATTCATCTCAATAAAGAAGAATTCACCATCTTCAAACAAGAACTCGAATGTACCTGCACCGCGGTACTGCATTAATTTACAAGCATTTACGCAAGCTTCTAAAATGTCAGCACGTGCTTGTTCAGGTAAATTTGGCGCTGGCGCTTCTTCTAGCACTTTCTGATGACGACGCTGTAAAGAGCAGTCTCGGTCATACAGGTGAATCGCGTGGCCATTACCGTCAGCAAGAACTTGAACTTCAACGTGACGAGGTGTTTGTAGGAAACGTTCCATATACACCGTGTCATCTCCAAACCACATTTCAGCATCACGCTGTGCGGCTTGAACAGATTCAAGTAGGGTGTCGACACGTTCTACAATACGCATACCACGGCCACCACCACCAGAAGCAGCTTTCACGATCAATGGGAAACCAATTTCTTTAGCTTCAGCCAGTGCATTTTGCGGTGTCACTGCATTTGCAGAACCGGGTACGGTTGGAACACCTGCTTTACGCATTGCAGTAATGGCAGAAACTTTGTTACCCATCAAACGAATATGTTCAGGGCGTGGTCCAATAAAAATGAAACCTGAGTTTTCTACAATTTCAGCAAATTCAGCATTTTCTGATAAGAAGCCATAACCTGGGTGAATGGCATCTGCACCTGAAATTTCAGCTGCTGTAATAATGGCAGGAATGTTCAAGTAGCTTTCGCTGCTCGCACCTGGTCCAATACATACAGCTTCGTCTACAAAACGTAGGTGCATTAAGTCTTTGTCGGCATCTGAATAGATCCCTACCGTCTTAATTCCTAAAGTTTTGCAGGCACGGGTGATGCGCAGGGCAATTTCACCACGGTTTGCAATTAAAACTTTTTGCAACATTATGAGTCCCCGTCTATTACGCGCGGTAGCGGAATAATGGTTGACCGAATTGGATCACTTCGCCGTTTTTCACTAAAATTTCTTCAACCACACCGCTTTGCGTTGCTTCAATCGGGTTCATGATTTTCATTGCTTCGATAATACCAAGTGTTTCACCAGCCGTGATGGTTTGACCAACTTTAACAAATGGCGCTTCACCTGGGCTTGGAGCAGCGTAGAACACACCAACCATTGGAGAAGTTTCTACAGCACCACGTGGTGTTTTAGCCGCTGGAGCCTGAGCAACAGGAGCTGCCATAGCAACAGGAGCACCAGCTGCAACAACTGGACTACGACGAGTCAGTGCAATCGATTGATCGCCTTCTTTAACTTCAATCGCTTGTAAGTCAGATTCAATCATCAGGTCGATGAGTTTCTTGATTTTACGAATATCCATGTGACAGTATTCCTAATTATGATTGCGTAGAGGGTTGAATTTTAGTGAGAGCGTAATTGAGCGCAGCGCTATAACCTTGAGCACCTAAGCCACAAATAACGCCAACGGCTTTATCTGATAAATATGAATGATGTCTAAACGCTTCGCGCGCATGAACATTTGATAAATGAACTTCAATAAATGGGATGGCTACACCAAGCAGGGCATCACGTAGAGCAACAGAGGTATGCGTGAGTGCAGCAGGGTTAATAATAATAAATTGGACACCATCCGCTTGGGCTTGATGAATACGGTCGACAATGGCACCTTCCCAATTACTTTGGAAAGTGTCGAGAGAAATTGAAGTATTTTCAGCTTGTGCAATGAGTTGCTGATTGATGTCGTTCAGCGTTAGAGAACCATAGACCTCTGGTTCGCGCATTCCTAGCAAATTTAGATTCGGTCCATGAATAACCAAAATGGTCGAACTCATTTAGCTTGCTCCATTTATAAATTGCAATAAATCTTTGCAAGATGGCTGCAAAGTTTGCGTATTATGGCATAAAGTTCTACATTTTTTTTATAGTTTGTTTGAATTGACGTAGATGCTTAGTGCCAAACTTCGGCAATATAATGTAAATTTTGCAAGGAATTGGCAATGTTAAAAGATTACAAATTTTCGGATTATTACTCTTTTTTACATTGTAAGCCAAATTGACCAAAAGCAGCAGATTTGTTTTCGTTTTGTGCCACAGGTGCAACTCAAGTCTTGAAAAGAGGGCAACTCAGACTTCTTAGTCGGTAGCTCACTCTGCATCAGATCTAGATCAATTCTTATATGACTAAACTGTATATCAAAATAAAACTAAAGTCTGATATGGTTTGTATCTGTGCATGATCTGATCAATTTATTCCAGCTCTTTTGGCTGGCTGGACGACCATGATCAATTCAGCTTCTAAGCTTTATTGGATCAATATTTAACTTGAAAAATATCACTTTCATCAATTAAAACATCAACTTGTTACACTGAAATGTATATGGACGTTTTTGTCTGTTGTTAAGGTCTATTTAGCTGATGCCATGAGCTTTTAGAAAAAAACTGAAAAACTTGAAACAGTAAAAGGAAAATTCAGGTTTCTAACGGTGTTTTTCAGCATCCTCTTCGCTGAGAAATTTTGCCGTTAATTAAGCAAAAAACTGTAGAAAAATTGCTGAGTAGCAGAATGTACTGAAAAAATATCCTCTTGTTGAGTATTGGCTTTTGCTGTGCGAGAAAAATTATAAAACAAAACGATTGGCTATTTTGCTCATTTTAACTGGGTAGATGTGGCTATACATGATGGGATCTGGTGAGTTTAGGATTGGCAATAAGTGAAATTTCGAAGAGATAATTTTGCAATCATAATAATTTCAGTTTGTTTTATATACAATTTTTGAGTTTTGATGATTTTAAGAGGAAAAATAGAATGAACCAAAGCCAGCATATTTTTAATAATGAGTTTTAAGCATTCCTATCGCTTTCTTTAGATAGGTACGAAAAAAACAGCCCATGTAGGGCTGTTTTGAGTTCAGATCTAGATCATTAAGCAATAAAGTCTAAGATGGCCTGATTGAAGGCTTTGGGCTGTTCGATATTTGAAATATGAGAGGCATCGATTTCAAATAGGGCACTACTTCGGATGTGATTCACCATGTACTGTGCATCTGAGACTGTTGTTACGGGGTCTTTACGCCCTGCAATAACAAGTAAAGGCACCTGAATGCTTTCGAGTTTTTCACGTAAATCCGCTTTAGCCAAAGCTTCACAACAACTCGCATAACCTTCTGGGCTGCCAGCACATAAGTCGTTTGAAAGCGCTGCTACAGTTGCTGCGTTGCTTTGGATAAAGGGTTCGGTAAACCAACGGCTCGCAGCCGTTGATGCAATTGGTTCTAAACCTTGGGTGCGTACTAATGATGCGCGATCATTCCATGCCTGTTGATTGCCAATTTTGGCAGAGGTATTACATACAATGGCACGATGAAAACGTTCAGGTTTATGAATGACTAACCACTGACCTGTAAGTCCGCCCATTGAGATACCGCAAAAAATGGCTTTCTCAATGTTTAAATGATCCAGTAAATGGATCAGGTCTAGACCAAGTTGTTCAATATCATAAGGCCCTTGAGGCGCAGAAGACTGGCCATGCCCACGAGTGTCATAGCAAATCACAAAATAATTTTTCTGGAAAAAAGTAATTTGTGGTTTCCACATGTTGAAGTTCGTGCCTAGCGAGTTTGAAAAAACGATCGCGGGATTTTTTGGGTCACCAAAAGTTTGATAGTGAATTTCGGCATTATTTGAAGTAAAACTTGGCATATGCTTTTCCTTAATTCATTAAAAATTTTGAGTGTTTCCACTGTTCTGTTGTTATCAGCAAAAAGTGTTATGAGCAGAAACACCACGTCAGATTAGAAGAAGGGTTAAACGCGCTGAATAATCATTGCAATGCCTTGACCGACACCAATACACATCGAACATAGCGCATAGGTTCCACCCGTTTGTTCCAATTGATTTAATGCAGTCGTCACCAAACGTGCACCCGATGCACCGAGTGGATGACCAATCGCAATCGCACCACCGTTTGGATTCACCTGTGTCGTATCATCCGCTAGACCAAGGTCACGCGTGACCGCCAGTGCTTGTGCTGCAAAGGCTTCATTCAGTTCAATCACATCCATCTGCTCGATTGTCAGATTGGTTTGTTTCAGTAACTTTTTGATGGCAGGTGCTGGCGCAAAGCCCATGATGCGCGGTTCTACACCCACTGCTGTTGAGGCAATGATTTTGGCACGGGGTTTAAGTTGATACTGTGCAACGGCTTGTTCTGACGCAATCAGTACAGCAGCCGCACCGTCATTGATGCCTGACGC
>NZ_JAVWVO010000014.1:0-88513 GCF_036666595.1 Acinetobacter sp.
CTGAGGGGGATTTTTTATGTGCGGAAGATTAAAAATATAAAAAATAAACGAATCAATCGTCTAATTGAGGTTTAGGATAGGTTTCTACATACTGATTTACTTATTTATCGATCATGACATTTAATCTATCTAACATTTTTATTTTTAGATTTTTAAAAATATTGAATAGTCGATCAAATGTTCATAGTTTGTTAGCAAGATCTTTAAATGGAATAATGAGTATGTCTAATAAAATTCAATTTCAACTAAAAAAACTTGCTTTAATCTCATGTGCGTTGTTGAGCTGTTTGGCTTTTGGGCAAGTACATGCTGTATCTAATGATCAGCTCAAACATCTGGTTGAGTCAGAAAAAAAGAATTATTTAAATACCCTAGAAGCTTTAGTCAATATTGAGTCGGGCGGTAAAGATTTTGTCGGCGTGAATAGGATCGCTAAATATGTCGCCGAACAATTAAAAACGACGGGTGCTGAGGTCAGTATTGTAGAAGCTAAAGATATATATCGTATGGATGATACGCCCCAACAGACTGGTCCAATGGTAAAAGCTGTTTTGAAGGGTAAAGGCAGCAGTAAAATTATGCTAATTGCTCATATGGATACGGTGTATTTAACAGGAATGTTGAAAGACCAACCTTTTAAAATGGAAGGGGATAAAGTTTTTGGTCTTGGAATTTTAGATGATAAACAGGGGGTTGCTGTGATTATTCATACGCTTGATCTTTTGAAAAAGTTGAATTATCAAGATTATGGCACGATTACAGTCTTACTTAACTCCGATGAAGAGATCAGTTCGCCAGGTTCACGCAAACTGATTACTGAAACTGCGCGAGACCAAGATGTGGTTTTGTCATTTGAGGGTGGCGGTAAAGACGGTAGTTTACGTTTAGCCACCAGTGGGATTGGTGCAGCATATTTAGAGGTTCAAGGGAAATCTGCACATGCCGGTGTTAAGCCTGAAGCAGGCATAAATGCACTGACAGAATTGTCACATCAAATCTTACAGTTACAAGATTTATCGAATCCTAAAACGGGGTTGAAATTAAACTGGACTGTGGCGAGTGCAGGTAAAGTGCGTAATGTGATTCCAGACCTTGCGACTGCACAAGCAGATGTTCGTGCTTTACAATTTAAAGATTTTCAGCAAGTGGAACGTGTACTACAGGAAAGGATTAAACATAAAAAGTTAGTTGATAGTCAAGTTAAGTTAAAGTTTGAAATACGTCGCCCACCTTTAATGGCAAACCCACAGGCAAAAAAGCTGGCTGAACAAGCACAGCTTATTTACAAAACTGATTTTAACTTACCAATGAAAGTCTTAGCTGAAGCAACAGGTGGTGGTACAGATGCTGCATTTGCTGGCTTAAATTCGAAAGCAGCGATTGTAGAAGGCATGGGCTTATCTGGTGATGGTGCACACTCAAATAATGCTGAATATATTTTAGTCGAAAGTATTGTGCCGCGTTTATATTTAGCGACAAAGTTGATTATGGATTTATCGACCGCTCAAAAATAATAAAGTTGGTATGAAAGAACTGATTTGAGTTTTTACATCATGAAAGATGGTGTTTATTTTTAACAGCATCTTTCACTAATCTAAATATCAGAATCTTAAAAGGAAATAGATCAGATCTTAAATAAAAGTGCCATTAAGAGAGGGATATTCTGAGAGATCGGCAGAGCTATAGTTGATGTTACTTTTTTCATTCTTTGCTGCGTAATTCAGCTGGATCGGTTGGGTCTCGGTGCAGTGTTTATTGTCTCAAGTGGCTGGACATTGGTATTTATTCTTTAAGGAATGAAGGACTCGCTTTTTGGCTCTTAACTGTCGAATTGTTTCTTTTTAAATAAAAATTTCGAAATTACGTTTGCATAAAAAAATAAATGATAACGTGCTGTATATGATGCTTTTTTAACCAAGCAAGCTGAATGTAATTCATGGTAAAATGATCGGCTTTCATCTTTGATCTTTATTTGAGATCTTTCATCTGCCAGCCGAGAATTGCTAGCCATGTCTACTGCTTATACTATGCAGACCGCGCCTAAAGCGTTGTTTGATTACGACAAATATTGGGCGTCATGTTTTGAACCTGCGCCATTTTTGCCGATGTCGCGCGAGGAAATGGACCAACTCGGTTGGGATAGTTGTGACTTTATTTTGGTCTGTGGTGATGCGTATATCGATCATCCATCATTTTGTTCGGGCATTATTGGTCGTACGTTAGAAGCACAAGGTTTCCGGGTCGGGATTATTGCACAACCTGATTGGACTAATGTTGAAGCATTCCGCGTTTTGGGTAAGCCAAATATCGCTTGGGGTGTGACTGCTGGGAACATGGATTCGATGATCAACCGTTATACGGCTGATCGTAAAATTCGTTCTGATGATGCTTATTCGCCAGATAATTTACCCAATAAACGTCCAGACCGCGCAGCAACCGTATATTGTCAACGTGTGCGTGAAGCATTTCCAGATGTACCTGTATTGTTAGGTGGAATTGAAGCGTCTTTACGTCGTATTGCACATTATGACTATTGGTCAGACAAAGTTCGTCGTTCAGTGTTGATGGACTCAAAAGCCGATCTTTTGATGTACGGTAATGGTGAGCGTTCAATTACTGAGGTGATGCATCGCTTAGCCAAAGGCGAAAAAATTCACGAAATTACCGATGTTCGCGGCACGGCATTTATCGTGAATAAATTAAACCGTCCATCTAAAGCCAAGTTTGTGGAAATTGCATCGAATGATGTGGATACCATTGGTCGTGTTGATCCGATTATTAATCCCTATGTGATGACTGAGGATTTAGATGGCTGTGAAATTGAAAAAGATAAGGGTAATTCTTTAACCCAATACCAAAATTTCCAAAAAGAAATTGTGACGAATCAAATTGTTCGTGAAGGGGATCAACTCGATCCTGATACACAAATTGTGCAGTTACAGCCATCTTCAAAGGCGATTAAACATAAATTACCACCGCGTGAACTGGCTGTAATTCGTTTGCCGGCATTTGAAGCAGTAGCAGATGATCCCGTTTTATATGCACATGCCAACCGTATTTTGCATCTTGAAACCAATCCAGGAAATGCGCGTGCTTTGGTACAAAAGCATGGTGAGCGTGATGTTTGGTTAAATGCACCACCGATTCCGTTAACGACGGAAGAAATGGACTATGTGTTTGATTTACCTTATGCACGTCTACCCCATCCTGTGTATGGTGATGCTCGTTTCCCTGCATTTGATATGATTAAGTTCTCTGTCAATATCATGCGTGGTTGTTTTGGTGGTTGTACCTTCTGTTCGATTACAGAACATGAAGGTCGTATTATTCAAAACCGTTCTGAAGAATCAATTTTACGTGAAGTTGAAAAGATTCGTGATACTGCACCAGGTTTTACAGGGATCATTTCTGACTTGGGCGGCCCAACTGCAAATATGTACCGTTTGCATTGTAAAGACCCTGAAATCGAAAAGAACTGCCGTAAACCATCGTGTGTTTATCCGGGTGTGTGTCAAAACCTACATACCGATCATGCACCTTTGACGCAGCTATATCGTAAAGCACGTGCCCTTAAAGGCATCAAAAAGATTCTGATTGGTTCGGGCTTACGCTATGACTTAGCGGTACTGAATCCTGAATATGTAAAAGAATTGGTTCAGCATCATGTTGGTGGTTATTTAAAAATTGCGCCTGAACATACCGAAAAAGGTCCATTGTCTAAGATGATGAAACCGGGCATCGGGACCTATGATCGTTTCAAGCAAATGTTTGATCGTTTCAGTAAGGAAGCAGGTAAAGAACAGTATCTGATTCCGTACTTTATTGCAGCGCATCCGGGTACGACTGAATATGACATGATGAATTTGGCGATTTGGCTGAAGAAAAATGGTTTCCGTGCCGATCAGGTACAGACTTTTTATCCATCGCCAATGGCAACCGCAACCACTATGTATCACACGGGTAAAAACCCCTTAGCCAAAGTGGCGCGATATACCGAAGATGTGGATATTGTGAAAGGTGAGAAGCGTCGTCGTCTGCACAAAGCATTCTTGCGTTATCATGATCCAAACAACTGGCCTTTGCTTCGCGATGCTTTAAAAGAAATGGGTCGCCAAGACTTGATTGGTAACTCGAAACAGCATTTGATTCCAACCTATCAACCGCAAGGGACGGAAGGTCAGTATCAGTCTGCTCGGAAGAAAAACTCAACCGTGGATGGCGATTCGCAAAAACGTAATGGTGATAGCCGTAACCAACAAGCGAAAAATCAATCGCGTCCATCAAATACCAAGAAGCGTCCTGAACGTGGTCAGATTTTAACGCAACATACAGGTTTACCACCGCGTGAAACAGGTGATGCCAAGAAGCCATTTGGACATTCAAAATCAAAACCGAAGTCTAAGTCACGTGCTTAATCGCAATTGAATATAAAAAGGATGCTACGGCATCCTTTTTTTGTGATCAATCTTTCTTTATTACGTCAGAAAATTAGATCAGAGGTTGGCTTTTCTGCCATCCGTCGGGAAAATTGGGTCAATCCGAAGAATCATATTGCACGTGAATCAATCACTCTATTACAGTGTCAAGAGGCGAAATAGCCAAAGTTTCATTCGGATTAAAACAAAACGTGTTACAACGAATGACATTGCAAAAAATTGTTTAGTTTTATCAGCGTTTGTTTGATTTTAGCTTGAGTTTTTTTATTGCGTGGTTTGGGGAAATGGTCAGTAGGTTATACTGATCGGATAAAAATCGGTGTGATACCGAAAATTATAATAAAGATGAAAAGGATGCAAATATGACAACTTATATGGTAATTGCTAGTGTGTTGTTGATACTGGTCATGATTTTAGCGAGTAAAGCATTGATTCCTAAGACCAAGCAGCAAGATAGTGCATTGAGACAACGTGCTATTTTCAGTGTGCATGAGCAACTGACCTACACACGTCTCAAAGAAATTTTACCGCATCATACCGTGCTGGCGCATGTGTCTTATGATGCCCTACTCACTACAAAATTTTCTCGTACACGAAATAAATACCGTAATTTGGTGGCCGATTTTGTGATTGTAGACAGTACACAACAAGTCTTGGCAGTGGTTGCTTTAGAAGATCCGCTTTCACTGAAACGTCCACAGAAGGCACAGTTTCAGGATGCGATCCTCGATATGGCTGGCTATAAAGTGATTCGTTATGAAGAAGTGCCTGACTATCATCAGTTACGTGAAGACTTTTATGGCGATCTCTATGCCTCGTCGCGTTTGACTAGAGATACGCCTGTAGCCAAGAAATATGATTACTATAATGCAGCACAAACTCGAAAATTACGTGTAATTGGCTAACTGAATCTCAGCGTTTATCATAAAAACATGAAGACTCATGCTTTTTATGATGCGTGTATTTTTTATTCAGGTTTAACTGCAACGACCGTGAGTTCAACTAAGACACGTGGATCATAAAGTTTTGCCTCAACACAAGTACGAGGTAGGGCGTCAATGTCTGCAACCCATGCATCCCAAACTTCGTTGAAAGCAGCATAGTCTTTTTCAATGTCTTTTAAATAAATCGTAACAGATAAAATATGGCTTTTATCTGTGCCTGCATCAGCAAGAAATTGATCGATCATGTCGAAAGTTTGTTGTGTCTGTCCTTTAATATCTAAATCAAAGTCAGAAGCCAATTGTCCTGCTAAATGAACCAAATTGCCTGAAACAGCAATTTCAGAAAAACGATTTGAGACATGCAAACGTTGTACAGCCATCATATTTCTCGAATACAAATTATTAGGTAAAGTTTACGTGATCATGGTCATTCTGCAAATCTAGTTTGTTGCAATTGATTAAGTTTATGGCGATTTTGAAAATGCATCGATTCGGATTAAAAGCTTGGTTTGAAAGATCAATATGCAATTGTATTCGGGACAGACAATCAAATTGCCTAAGTTTAAAAAATGAATCTGTGCCATTCTCAATTGATTTAAACAAAAAGCAATCGAACTTTGTATCGGGCATAGTTGTTTTAACTGCTGATTTTTCGAAATATGTGTGGTGATATTATACGTGGTGTACATAACGGGTCTCGATATTATTCTGACTTGATTGTTTTTAAGCACGCTTGTGAATGGCCATGCACCATTCACAAGCGGGGTTTTGTGATTATTGATTTGTGATTATTGAGGTGGGGTATAGGTTTTTAGTTCACGTTCAGGTTTATTCCCAATGCTGTACCAATCAATATGGCGAGTAATAAACATCACAACTGCGAGAACAACGAAGGAGATAATTGAACCCATTAAGAAAGTTTTGCCAGAAGATTGCAGTAACATATACATAATGGCGTATAAGCTGCTTAAGATAATGCCAAACAAAGCAGCAGCTTTGATGCCTTTCATTACAAAGTATAAATACCAAGTCATTAAGCCAATACAAGCAATCGCCGCAACGATATATGCCCATGCAAAGGCATAATATTCACTGATCGAAAGGAGTAGAACAAAGAATATGCCTTGCGCCATGGCAACTAAAGAATATTGAATTGGGTGGATTCGTAAGCTTTTCAGCACTTCAAATAAGAAGAAGCAGCCAAAGGTGATGATGATAATCACAATGCCGTATTTAATCGCACGATCTGTTTGGGTATAGACATTCACTGACTCTAAAAACTCAGTTGTTAAGCCAATTTTTGCATGTCCTGCTATTTCATGCTCACTAGAATTTGCAGTTTGAACGTAGTTGCTTTGAGCGAATTGGCGAGTGCAATCATTGCTTTCACAATAGATGAATTTATTCAGGTTTTGATAACCTAGGGCAATATTTTTCCATTGTGCATTGAATTTCTGCTGAGCGCTGGTCTTTGCATACGGTAAGTTTTGACCATCGTATTTAATATCCGCCCAATTGCCTTTGGCTTGATAAGTAACGCTACGACTGGTTGGAATAAGGGTAAATTTGCTTAAACCCGTTAGGTTTGCCGTTAAGTCAAAGTGAAAGCCATTTTGAATGGCGCTGATCAATTCAGGATATTTTTTTGCAGAAATACTCATAAAATCAAATCCTGAGCCATCACTGCCTTGCGAGCTCACTTCAAAAGCATAGTTTTTATTGAGTATTTTAAGTGTAGGTTGCTGATCTAAACCACGTGGGTCATGGACTGGAAAAATAATTTCAGCACGATCCCAAAGATAGCTTTTATTTTCTAATAGAGTTTTTTGGAAAACTCCTTTCGCTGTTAAATTGGCTTGGTAGCTAATCGCACGGTAAATCGTGCGTTTGTAGGTATCGTCTGAAACATTAAAGTTTGAGGTCCATTGCGTGCTATCAGCGCCGATATACATCCAGCTTTCTTCTGTACATGCATAGGATTTTTTCTGTTCATCTAAGCAGGTTTTCTGTTCCTCATAAGGGACGTGTATATAAGGTGAAACAATGGTTTGCGGGCTGATATTGTTTTGTGAGATTTCTTTAAGAAAGGCTTGTTGGTAGCCTTGGCGTTCTGAGACGAGGCTGGTGATGAAAAATAAGCCGCCCCAGAACATGGCGACCAATATAACGATTGCAATGATTTTAAGACTAAGGAAATTAGAGCGCATAATGATTCCTGATGATTTGTTTTTTTCAGGATTGAGTATGTGAAAGTGAGATGGTTTTTGTTTGAGTTGGTTTTGATTTTTATGTGAAGTTTAGGTGAAGCTTTTTAAATTCTAATCTAAGAATTTATAAAAAAACATCAATTTATAGAAGAATCCACGTTTTTAAATCCTGCTAAGGCAATAGAATAGTCACCAATACGCCTTGTTGATGCGGTTGAATACTTGAAACATGATTGGCTTGAATATTTTGAATAGTAATTTGCCCATGATGTTGTTCAACCACTTGTTTGACAATGCTTAAACCAATGCCTGAACTGCGTTGTTGGGTAATGGGGCGGGGCAATGAGAAATAAGTGTCAAAGATCTGTGTGAGAGCATATTCTGGAATCCATTCACCTTCATTAAAAATCTGTAATTGAATCTGCTGATGGCTTTGACGATGTAATTGAATCAGGATCTTTGTAGATTCTGCCGAGAAATCTAGAGCATTGTCTAAAAGATTGGCAATGGTTTGTTGTAACCAAAAGCGATCGGCTTGAATGGTACAATCTGCTTCAATATCCAATAAACACTGAATTTTCTTGGCATGTATTTGACTGGCGTGTTGATCTAAAACATGTTGTATCAGTTGAGATAAATTAAAGCTTTGAATTTCAATTTGATGTTTGGATTTTTCTAAACGTGTGAGCAATAACATACGGTCAATTAAGGTTTTTAAGCGTTGGCTTTGACCATGAATATGACTTGCAAACTGTTGTTGATCATTCAATGGCAAATCTTCTTTGAGTAATTCTGCACTGGCTTGAATCGCTGTAAGTGGGCTTTTTAACTCATGGGTTAAAGTGTTGACATAGTGTTCTACATAAGCACGATCTTCGAGTTTTTCACGCATATTTTCAACCGCTTGTGCCACTTGATTCAGCTCTTTGGCTGAACGGAAATAAGGGGTTTGATTCACAGGAGCAAGTGCCTGAGCGTATTTCCGAACGCGGTCGATACTGTGTTTGAGCCAATAGGCAACCAAACTGGCAAGAAATAAACTGAGTAAAGTAATCCATGCGGCTTGGCGCAGTAATTGATCTTCAGCGCGTTGAATATAAGGTTGTACAGAGCTATTCGGTTTACCAATACTCACCACACCAATCAATTTCTGTTGCTGGTTTGGTGCTGCTTGATAATAAATGGGTGCGGCGATAAACATGGTGCTGCTATTGGAATCCCCCTCATAGCTGCGGGTTGAACGTACACCGTATTTGCCTTGCAGTGTTAGATAAACGTCATTCCAGCGTGAATAATCTTGCCCAGTGGCGATGCCTTGTGAATCGTAAATCACAATACCCTTAGCGTCAGTAATATAGATTTGTTGATTAATTTCTTTTTTATTGTGCTGCCAAATATTGGCATTGAGTTTACGATTCAGTGCTTTTTGAATTTTTTCATCAAATTGTGTTGTACTGACTTTATTCTCATGGACATCTTCAGACACTAACATCGCAATAATATTAGCATTTTCAGCCAGTGTATCTTCAACCACTTGGCGGACATTGGGTTTCACTTGCTGATTAAAGGTATAGGACATAAACCACAGCCCAAGCAAGATAATTAAACCAAAGAAAAACCAAATACGAATAAAGATAGACATTTTTTACAGTATCCGTTTTAGGCTATAACCGAAACCACGATGGGTCATAATCGGATCATATGCTGCTGAAATCTGTTTGAGTTTTTGCCTTAAACTTTTGATATGGGTATCAACTGTACGTTCTAAACTATGTTCAGGATGTTCCCAAATATGATCCATCAATTGTTGGCGACTAAAGACTTGTTCAGGATGATCGATCAACAACTTCAATAGACGATATTCATAACGAGTAAGTTGCAATGCTGTACCGTGGTAATGAATTTGTAGTGATTCATCAATACATTGCCAAGCTTTAGAGGGAGTAGGTTGTGGATCAACACTGGTTTGAGTGGTTTGCAGTTGACTCTGAATTTCCATCCTGCGCCAAATCGCTTTAATACGAGAAACAATTTCACGTGAACTAAAAGGTTTAGTGCAGTAATCATCTGCTCCAATTTCTAAGCCGATAATGCGGTCAATTTCATCATCTCGTGCAGTTAAAAACAGCAGTGGTGTGTGGTTAAACAGGCGAATTTTTTTACAGACATCAAAGCCATTTATATCGGGTAGGCCGATGTCTAAAATAATAAAATCGTAATGTTGCTGTTGAATAAATTCAATGGCTTGGGCACCAGTATTGGCCCAAGTCACCTGCCATTCTTCTCGTTCTAGTGCATAACGTAAGGGCATCAGAATCGCGGCATCATCTTCAACACATAGAATCTGTTTTTTATTATTCATCAGTCTTTAAATGTTCATTTGATCATTTTGAGTGTACTGAATTTCTTTTTTTAAGACGAATGAATTTTAAGTGAAGTTGAGATGAACTTTGTAATGATGTGAGAAATATTGAATGTGTTTTGAGGCAGGTATTTTACCCATGATAAAGATCAGAGATGTCCTGTAATCTTCGGATTTGATCGTCACGCCAATCACAGGACGTATGCTAAAAGTAAAGGTAAGTTTTAGCATCTCAGCGGTTACATGGATAAATGTAGCGCGTCATTAGATTACTCTAAAAACACAGTTTGTGAATGCTAAATTGCATTATTTTTGTTCTTTTGGTTAAAAAATGACTGATTGAGCAATCAGTCCGACCACAAAGAGAGCTGGGGTAGAGGCTCTTGAGTCGAAAGTGCATAGACCCCAACACCGATAAGACGAAATTGTTGATCCGGTGTGATTTGCATTTCTTTGAGTAAGATATCTAAGGTCATTTGCAGTTCAGTTTGATGCTTTAATGGCATTTTGAAGCTTTTACTGTGCTGTAGGGTTTGAAAGTTTTTCAGCTTCAGTTTGACGGTGACACCACGGGCATACAGTTGCTTTTTCTCTAAACTTTGCCAGACTTGTGCAATCAACTTGGGCCAAAATGGGAGACACTGTTCAAGGGTTAAGTCATCATCAAAAGTGGTTTCTTTTGAAATTTGCTGACGTTCTCGTTCCGCTTGTACAGGACGCTCATCAATCCCTTGTGCATAGAGATAGAGCTGTTTGCCATACTTGCCAAAATGATGAATCAGGATATTTTCATCCACATGCTGTAAATCACCTAAAGTTTCAAGTTTGAGCGCATGTAATTTTTCTTGCATGACTTTACCCACTCCGGGGATTTTTTTAAGCGGCAAGTGCTGAATAAACTGCTGAACTTGTGAGGGTTTAATCACGCAGATACCATTGGGTTTATTCCAGTCCGATGCAACTTTGGCTAGAAACTTATTCGGTGCTACACCCGCAGAGGCGGTCAGTCCTGTGCTGTGAAAAATATCAGCACGGATGCGTTCAGCGACTTCTGTGGCACTGGCCAGTTGTTGTAAATTTTCCGTTACATCTAAATAAGCTTCATCTAAGGAAAGCGGTTCAATGAGTGTGGTATAACGCTGAAAAATTGTATGAATTTTCGCTGAGACCGCACGATATTTAGAGAAATTAGGTTCAATCACTACCACTTGAGGACAGCGTTTTTTGGCTTGAGTCATCGACATGGCCGAGCGGAGTCCGTAGCTACGTGCAGGGTAGGATGCAGCAGCAATGACGGCACGAGGATGGTGTGAAGAAATCACCACGGGTAAATGCTTTAAGTCGGGACGATCAAGTAACTCCACAGAGGCATAGAAGGCATCCATGTCGATGTGAATGATTTTTCGCATGCTGAATTTTAATATTGAAACCTAAGTCAGTATTGCACTATTCAGATCGATTGCGTAGTCCTGTATGTGGCATAAGCGACATAGTTTGACTTGGTATTTTTGTATTTGAACTTCAACGGTGAGCTTGAACTGCTTTACTTGATCGGTAAGTTTTGTGGCAGTTGATAAAGTCCTTGGCGCTCTAAAAAGCTGATCCAATCTTGTTCTGAACCCTGAAATACATTGAGATCCACCAAGGTTGGTATACCTTTAATTTGACCTTGGCTAGTGTGTTGCCAAAAGGTCCATTTCGGATTGCCTTTGAGCTCAGGCTGGCCTTGATATTCACGAATCCAAAGGGGAGTTTGTTTAAATTCATCAACTAAAACAATATTATAAAATGCTTTAGAGGTATAAAAAATGGGTTGCAAGCCATAGTGTTGATAGAGTTGGTCGTGCATAACCTGAATTTCTTTGAGCAACTGTTCTCTGGTATAGGTGTTGATACAGGTGCTGTCATATTCTAAATCAATCACAGGCGGCAAACTATCGGTTTTTTTCGGTACGGTTTCGATAAAGTTCTGTGCCTGAATCTGGCCATCACGGCATAAACGATAAAAATGATAAGCACCGACCAAAAAGCCTTGTTCACGAGCTTTGAGCCAATTGTCCTGAAATTTACGGTCTTTGAAATCGCCCCCTTCAGTGGCTTTTAAATAGACGAATTTAAACTCTTGGGGAGAAATGGATTGCCATTGGATGTCGCCCTGATGATGAGACACATCAAAGCCTTTTACCGGATACTCTTGGGCAGATGCGACATTGTTTTGCAAGAAAAAATAGGTGATTCCCAGTCCGACACATAGCATCACTACACAGGCAAGTATGTAATAGGAGTATGAGGTTTTTGACGGCGTGGAAACTTTCTTTCTTGCGGACATGCTTTTGCAGGTATTGGTTTTTAGCTCATCATCATAGCTCGAATTTGCGGAACTGACCATGATGATTATGGTCAGTGAATGGCAGCACTTTGTATCTGTTATTCATCCACGGTATCTTTAGGGATGTGCCAGAAAATGGCTGCGGTAATCAGGTTAATACAGCCCAATACAATTAAGGTGTTATGGAATGCCATGACGATATGATCTGTGCCCCAATACGCCGTAAAGACATTGACCAAAGTACCTGCCAAAGCCACGCCAATACTCATCGACACCATCATGATCATTGACAAGAAACTGTTGCCACTGCTGGCATCTTGTTGTGGTAAATCTTTTAACGTGAGGGTATTCATAGACACAAATTGCAGGGAGTTCAGCATACCAAAAACAAAGAAATGCAGCGCGCGCAGCCAAGTTGGGGTATCTGCGGTATTGAGGGCAAAACTGGCGATACATGCGCCGACCAATAAGGTGTTAACCAAAAGCACGTGGCGATAACCAAAGCGCTGAATCAAGTGACGAATGATGGGTTTGGATGCCAGTGAACCCAGCACGGTCGGAATCATTAAGAGTCCCGTCACAAAGGGTTCAAAACCGAAAGCCACTTGTAACATGAGTGGCATCAAAAAGGGCATAGCATTGCCACCGAGGCGAGCAAAGAAGTTACCTAAAATACCCACGGCATAAATGCGGTTACGAAACAGTTTACTGCGAAATAGCGCATTTTGATGGGTATGTGCATGATAGGCATACCAAAGCGCAGTTACTAAGCTCAGCACAATCAGCCCCATACTCCACCATAAAGTCAGGTGTGGGCTGGCAAAATTTTCAATCCCTAAAGATAGTCCTGCCATGGTGATCACCAACAGGATAAAACCCCAAAAGTCAAAACGCGATACATTCTGCTCGGTGACATTCGGCATGGCTTTAAAGCTAATCAGGACCCCTAACAGCCCCATGGGGAGGTTAATCAGGAAAATCCAATGCCATGTACTGACTTCGACCAACCAGCCTCCGAGTGTTGGACCAATCAGAGGGCCAATTAGTCCCGCGAGACTCATTAAACTCATGGCTGATAAGAATTGCGTCCGCGGAATGACCTTGAGCATGGCTAAACGGCCAACAGGGAGCAATAATGCACCGCCTACGCCTTGTAGCACGCGATAGAACAACAACTCATTGACGCTTTCAGAAAAGCCACAGCCCAGTGAGGCAAGGGTAAAAATGATAATGGCACTGAAATAAGTATTGCGCACCCCAAAACGGTCAGCGAGCCAGCCACTCAAGGGAATACAGGCAGCAACGGCAAGCACATAGGCCACTACCACGCTATGCATTTGCAGTGGGTCTTCATTCAAACTGGCTGCCATAGCCGGTAGAGCGGTATTCACAATGGTGGTATCTAAGCCTTGCATAAAAAAGCCAATCGAAACCAGAAGTACCAAAAGACGGTACTCAGGAGCGAGTGCTTGATGGGTCGGCGTTTGGTTCATAGATACAACAAAGTGAAATTTTTAAACAGTTTAGCTTAATTTAAGTTGGACTGTTGTTGCGAATGTGCATTCATCACATGCCATTAAATTGACATCTCTGCGTCATGTGTTTGCAACGCGTGCGTCATATATTGGTCAAATTTGAACCGATATTTAGATCATGATGAATAAAACATATAGTGCTGTCTTTTTAGCATGCATGGGGTTGGGCTTAGCAGGATGCAATGACAGTGATGATGCGCAAACCATCACACCACCACCTGTGGTAGAGGAAGCCACGCCGAATAGTATTGAACTGGTTCATCTTGCAAGTTATGAGTCGGGGATATTTGGACAGAGTGCAGCTGAAATCCCCGCCTATGATGCTGCGAGTAAGCGTCTGTTCGTGGTGAATGCACAAAAAGGCATGGTCGATGTTTTAGATTTCTCTAAACCAGTACAGCCGACATATATCCAATCTTTGGATGCCAAAACTTATTTAGCCAATTCCGAAGTGAATAGTGTCGCGGTGCATAATGGCATCGTCGCGCTTGCGGTGCAGGCTGAGAATAAAACCCAAACCGGTATTGTGGCTTTCTTTAAAGCACAGGATCTCTCTTTTATCAGCCAAGTCACTGTAGGGGCTTTGCCAGATATGTTGACCTTCACGCCTGATGGTCGAAAAGTACTGGTAGCGAATGAAGCGGAACCGAATGAAGGTTATCAAGTCGATCCCGAAGGTTCGGTCAGCATTATTGATATTTCAGATATTCAAAAACCAACAGCAAGCATTGCGGGCTTCCACGCATGGAATGACCGTAAACAAGACTTATTAGATGTAGGCATTCGTATTTTCGGCCCAGACATCAGTCAATACTCAAATGTAGCGACCGTAGGTATTCAAACGACCACCGTTGCACAAGACCTAGAGCCTGAGTACATCGCAGTCAGTGCTGATGGTAAAAAAGCATGGGTCAGTTTGCAGGAAAACAATGCGATTGGGGTTTTAGATTTAGAAAAAAATCAATTTGTTGATCTTTTCCCGATGGGCTACAAGGACCATAGCTTGCCTGAAAATGCCTTGGATGGAAGTGATCGTGACTGTGCTATTGGTCAAGACTCTTTGGGGCGTAGTATTACAGAATGTGCAAAAGATGCAGGCATGATTAATATCCACTCTTGGCCAGGGCTATATGGCATGTATATGCCCGATGGCATTGCCCAATATCAAGCCAACGGTAAAACCTATTTGGTCACGGCCAATGAAGGGGATGCCCGTGAATGGCTAAGGGATGAAGCCAAATACTTTGAAGGCGGGGACATAAATGCTGGTTATGCAGAAGAGATACGCATCAAACATTTGTTTAAAAAAGCAGGTTTTGACGCCAAGGGCGATTATGCAGCGCATTTACGTCAGCTTGCACCGGGCGTGAAAGGGGCGAAATTAAACCCAGAGGTGTTTAAACTTTGTCAAACGGCTGACGCAACAGAAGTCTGCGCGGATAATTTAATTAAAGATTCACAAATTGGACGTTTGACCATTAGTTGGACGCAAGGCTATCAAAAAGATCCACTGACTGGTCTGCCAAAGCTGGATGAAAGTGGTCGTCTGACTTATGACAAATTATATGCTTATGGTGGCCGTTCGGTGAGTATTGTCGACCCTGAAACCAAGCAGATTGTATGGGACTCGGGGAGTGAGTTTGAGCGAAAAATTGCGGAGTTATTTCCACATCAATTTAATAGCAATCATGAAGCATTTAAATTTGATGACCGTAGTGACAATAAAGGCCCTGAACCTGAAGGCGTGACTTTGGGTAAAATTGGTGAAAAGACCTTTGCGTTTATTGGACTTGAGCGTGCCAGTGGCATCATGGTGTATGACATTAGCAACCCGAATCAGGCTAAATTTGTTCAATATCTGAACCATCGCAATACCAATGAAACAGAAGTCACGAAGCAAGGTGACTTAGGCCCAGAAGGTTTGATCTTCATCGCAGCGAAGAATTCACCCAATGGTCGTCCGCTGTTGGTGGTGGGAAATGAAGTCAGTGGTAGTACGGCAGTTTATGAAGTCAAACTCAATTAAAGGCTGAATTCTGCGTTTGGAAAAGAGCACTACGGTGCTCTTTTTTATGGCGCTACAAAAAATATATGACAATGATGTCATGAAAATGAAATAAAACCGTCATAATCTTTGGCAAACCTCCAAAGGCACTGTCTTGGAATAAATTATTCAAAAGGTTGGTTTTATGACAATCGAAATTTTGATGGTGATAGGCTTCTGTTTAGCCGCTTATTCTATCGTCGGAAATGATGTGCCACAGACATTAGGTACGTTTATTTCATCCAATGCACATCGTCCTTGGTGGGTGCTTTGGCTCTTTATCAGCACCATTTTGGTGGTGGTGTTGATTTATGGTTGGTATGCATCCGGTGTGGGGGATGCATCATATGGCCGTTTAGAAACGATCCCTTTTCCTGAGGGTGGGGTCACGTGGCTCTATATTGTGCCACCGATTTTACTGTTATTTTTAACCAAATACGGAATTCCCGTCAGTACCACTTTCTTGGTTTTAACCATTTTCTCGCCTGCAAGTTTAGGTTCGATGATGGTGAAATCGATGATGGGCTACGCGGTGGCATTTGTGGTTGCGATTATTGTCTATCGTTTTGTGATGCGCCAAGTCGCGAAGTATTTTGCAAAAACTCGTAATCAAGAACCGTCGCATATTTGGATCGGGCTACAGTGGGTCTCTACGGCTTTTCTGTGGAGTCAGTGGCTGATTCAAGATTTGGCCAATATTTTCGTCTATGTACCCCGTCAAGTGCCGTTTTCATTTTTACTGTTTGCCATCACGGTCTTTGTGGTGTTGTTGGCGGTGATTTTGTACCAACGCGGTGGTGCGATTCAGAAGATTGTTGATACCAAAACAGGTGTCACTGATATTCGTGCAGCGACTATTATTGACTTTATGTATGCCCTGATTTTGTTGGTCTTCAAAGAGTGGAGCAATATTCCAATGAGTACCACATGGGTATTCTTAGGTTTACTTGCAGGTCGTGAGTTTGCAATGTCGATGATTTTTGATGAAGTGAACAAACACCGCACTTCACGTAACGTCAGTAAAGATGCGATGAAATTGATGTTTGGTTTAGCTATGTCGGTGATTTTGGCGACCACACTGCCGTGGTTCTATAACTTTGTCACCCATTATGGGCAATAACCGCACATGTTAAAAAAGCGAGCTCTAGGCTCGCTTTTTTTATGGCATTAAGAACAGGATTTAAATGGCAAAGTGTGCTGGGCTGCCGAGGTTGGCAATAGCTGAATAAATCTGTTCAGCATGGTTGCATACAATTACTTTTGCGCGGTGCTGTGGCGGTAGAAAACCTTCTTCTACTGCATGATCCAACTGGGTAATCAGTGCGTCATAGAAACCATTGACGTTATAAATCATCATCGGTTTTTGGTGTTGGTTTAGTTGTCCCCAGGTTGCCACTTCTAAAATTTCTTCAAAAGTGCCTAAACCGCCGGGTAGTGCGACAAAGGCGCTTGCGCGTTCGGCCATTAAGGCTTTGCGCTCATGCATGGTTTGTACAATATGTAATTCGGTCAGTTGGTGATGCGCAATTTCATAATCCAGCATAAATTCTGGAATGACGCCGACGGCTTCACCGCCGTGGCTAATCATGGCATCGGCCACTTGTCCCATGAGGCCAATACTGGCACCCCCATAAACCAGACCAAAACCCTGTTTAGCTAAACCTTGTGCCAGTGCAATCGCTTTTTCTTGATAAATCGGTTTATTACCTGAACGAGAACCGCAGTAAAGTGCAATCAGAGGTTGAGTGGTTTGAACATTTACTTCAGTGTTGAGAGAGGATATTTTTAATTCACTATTCATGGCGTATGTTTTTACCTTTTGCTTTATCTACTTTTTCTCTCTTAGTTTAAGCAAGAAATGTGACGGCAAGCTGTATTTAATCTAACAATCGGGTAATAATTTGTTAAATCTTTTAAAACAGTGCGCTTTTGAAAAAAAGATGAATTTCATGTAGATCTTGCCTATACTTATTTCCTGTTTTACAACACAAGAACGAACATGGGTAGTGGTAGTTGTCGCTCAAGACATCTTCAGTTTTCCGAAAAAAAATTACAGCCATTGGTGCTGAATCTTCCTTTTCATCCGCTTAAGTTGCGTTATGCACCATATATTTCCCCTCGACAGGAGCAGATCACATGATATTTGAATGGATGTCTGATCCTTCTGCGTGGGTGGGATTACTCACCTTAGTGGTGCTGGAAATTGTGCTGGGGATTGATAACTTGGTTTTTATTGCGATTTTGGCGGAGAAACTTCCACCAGAACAACGCAATACGGCTCGAGTTGTTGGTTTGATCCTTGCACTCTTAATGCGTTTGGTGCTGTTGGCCTCAATTGCTTGGGTGGTGACACTGACCGAGCCGCTGTTCCATATCTTCGATCATCCTTTCTCAGGACGGGATTTGATTCTTCTGTTTGGTGGGGTGTTCTTACTGTTTAAAGGCACCATGGAACTGCATGAACGTATTGATGCCAAAGTGGTTCAGAAAGAAGAAAGTCCAGCCAATGCTGTGTTTTGGATGGTGATCGTTCAGATTGTGGTGTTGGATGCTGTGTTTTCCTTAGACTCGGTGATTACCGCAGTCGGTATGGTTAAGCACCTGTCTGTGATGATGATTGCGGTGATTATCGCCGTGGGTATTATGTTGTGGGCATCGAAAGCCTTGATGGAGTTCGTCAACAAACATCCGACCGTGGTGATTTTGTGTCTTGGCTTCTTGATGATGATCGGTTTCTCATTGATTGTAGAAGGCTTTGGTTTCCATATTCCAAAAGGCTACTTATATGCCGCGATTGGTTTCTCGGTGATTGTTGAATTCATCAACCAAACCATGCGCCGTAATCAAGAGAAAATGGTCACCACCACAGACCTTCGCTATAAAACTGCGTCTGCGGTACTGCGAATGTTGGGCGGTAAAAGTAGTGATCATACCTCTGAGCCTGAAGATGTCCTGGCAACTCGTGCCTATGCGGATGAAGTATTTGATCCTGAAAATGGGGTCTATCATAGTGTCTTGGTGCAAGGGGTGCTGGGTTTGTCCGAGCGTCCTGTGAAGTCCGTGATGACACCACGTCCAGAGTTGGAGTGGATTGATTTAGAGGATGAAGAAGCCTCAATCAAGTCACAACTACTCAGTATTACGCATTCACGTTTAATCGTGGCACGGGGCGAGTTAGACAACATCGCAGGTGTGGTGCTGACCCATAAAGTTTTGAATGAATATATTGAAACGGGTGTACTCGATTTTGATAAACATTTACGTGAACCTGTGATTGTGCATGAAAATGCGCAAGTCCTGATGGTGATGGAACAACTGCGTCAAGCACCGTTGCAAATGGCTTTGGTCTTGAACGAATATGGTTCGATTGAAGGGATTGCCACACCGATTGACGTATTAGAGGCGATTGCAGGGGAGTTCCCCGATGAAGATGCTGAAGACAATGTGGCTGAAAGTTTAGAAGATGGTAGCTTGATGCTCGATGGTTCAACCGATATTCGCCATGTGTCGTTATTGTTGGATCGGGATTTGGTCGATGAGTCTGATCAGTACTCAACCTTGTCAGGCTATATCCTCTTTCATTTAGGCCGTTTACCCGAGAATGGCTCTAGCCTTGAAGCAGATGGTTGTATTTTTGAAGTGGTGACGATGGATGGGCACAAAATTGAAAAAGTGCATGTAATTCCCAAGTCAGATCTGCACAAGGAATCATCTTAAAACAAACCTTAATCTGGTTTGAACAGGTTAAAATAGCTCGCAATGTCGAGCTATTTTTTATGGAAAAATCATGAGTAATGTTGAGTGTCCGTGTGGGCAGGGCGAATATAAGCAGTGCTGTCAGCCATTGCACTTGGGACAAAGCCGTGCGCAGAGCGCTACTCAACTTATGCGCTCACGTTATAGTGCTTTTGCCAAACAGCAAATTGATTACATTGTGCAAACCACAGCGTTGGGGCAGCAACAGGCTCTAGATGTTGCAGCAATTGCAGAGTGGAGTCGAAGCAATCAATGGTTGAAGTTAGACGTCGTGCAGGCCAATGAAAAACTCGATAAAAACCATGCCATGGTCGAGTTCAAGGCCCATTATCACGATGGCACATCGCCACAGATACACCATGAAATTTCACATTTTGTGAAACATGCCGATGCATGGTATTTTTTAGATCCGACCACTGAAATGCAAATCACCATGAAACAAGCGTGCATCTGCGGTTCAGGGAAAAAATTTAAACAATGTTGTGCACAATTTTTATAATTTTAAGCAAATTTGGCTTAGAATAGCGCGCATCAATTAGCCTATATGGAATCCAGGCGATGTTACTCACTATTATTTATATTATAGCGATCACTGCAGAGGCAATGACAGGCGCACTGTCGGCGGGTCGGCGTAGTATGGATTGGTTTGGTGTGGTGATTATTGCCTGTGTCACAGCACTGGGCGGAGGTTCTGTCCGCGATGTGTTATTGGGACATTATCCGCTGACTTGGGTCAAGCATCCTGAATATCTGATGCTGACGTGTTTTGCCGCTTTTATGACGATTTTGATTGCTAAGTGGATGCGCCATTTACGCAACATTTTCTTGGTGCTCGATGCTTTGGGCCTGATCGGTTTTACCATCATCGGCTGTCAAATTGCCTTAGAAATGGGACATGGCTTTGTGGTGTCTGCGGTTGCTGGAGTCCTTACAGGAGTATCGGGCGGTATCTTGCGTGATATTTTGTGTAATGACGTCCCTTTGGTGTTCCGCCGTGAACTGTATGCCAGTATTTCTTTTGTCGCGGTGATTTTCTATTGGGGCTGCATTCAGCTGGGTTTATCACTTGAGCTGACCGTGATTTCGACTTTGATCTTTGGTTTTAGTTTACGTCTAATCGCGATTTACTTTGGCTTAGAAATGCCAAAATTCATTTATCAAGATGATGATGAGCAATCGGCTTCCTCGAAAGATGCCAGCTAAAATAACGGCGATTTGACTGCCTTGTTTGTATAAAAAAAGCACATAATGATAAAGCCAGTTGAGAAAGCAGCCCGCTATCTTTTTCCCGCTTTAGAGGCCGAGCTATGGATTTAGTTTCTCGCATACAACGCTTACCGATCGGTAAATTTCACTACACCTTGTTGTGGGTCATTGGCTTGGGCTGGATGTTCGATGCCATGGACACGGGGCTGATTTCGTTTATTTTGGCAAAAATGGCCGAAGACTGGCATATGAGTCCAACTGAGAAAGGTTGGGTGGTCTCAATTGGCTTTGTCGGAATGGCGATTGGTGCGGTGTGCTCAGGTGGTCTGGCCGATCGCATCGGGCGTAAAACAGTTTTTGCCGCGACTCTGGTGATTTACAGTTTAGCGACGGCGGCCTGTGCCTTTGCCCCAAACTTAACGTGGTTGTTGGTGTTTCGTTTTATTGTCGGTTTAGGCTTAGGTGGACAGTTGCCTGTCGCAGTAACCTTGGTCAGCGAATACATTCCTGCGCAGGTGCGTGGGCGTTTTATCGTGCTGCTAGAAAGTTTTTGGGGCTTAGGTTGGCTTTGCGCTGCATTGGTGGCGTATTTTGTGATTCCAAAATTTGACTGGCATATGGCTTTCTTAATCGGTGGGATTCCTGCACTGTACGCCATTGTGATTTGGTTCAAGGTGCCTGAGTCAATTCCTTATCTCATCAACCGTGGTCGTATTGTGGAAGCGCATGCCTTGGTGCAGCAGATTGAACGTCAATGCGGTGTTGAAGTCGTTGAACATATCATCGTTAAACCCGTGGCAGAAAAAAAGAATGTGTCTTTTACCCAGCTCTGGTCGGGGGCATTTGCGCGTAGAACCTTGATGTTATGGCTGATTTGGTTTGGTATTGTTTATTCGTATTATGGCATTTTTACATGGTTACCCAGTTTGCTGGTGAAGCAGGGGTATAGTATTGTTCAGTCTTTTGAATATGTCTTGGTGATGATTTTGGCACAGCTTCCGGGTTATGTGGCCGCAGCATGGCTGGTCGAAAAGCTGGGACGTAAAGCAACCTTGGCAGGTTTTATTGGCATGTGTGCAGTTTCAGCGTATTTCTTTGGTCAAGCTGACACTGTGAGCATGATCATGTTTTGGGGCTGTCTGATGTCATTCTTTAACCTCGGTGCATGGGGGGTGTTGTATACCTATACCCCAGAGCAATATCCAACCAATATCCGGGCTTTTGGTTCGGGCTGGGCATCGGCCATTGGTCGTATGGGTGGTATTGTCGCGCCGATGGTGGTGACACATATGATGGTACAGAGCAATGGATTTAGCGTGATCTTTATGATGTTTACTGCAGTATTGCTTGCGGTGGCAGCGGTGATTTTGATTTTGGGCGAAGAGACCAAAGGCAAAACATTGGAAGAAATTGGACTGTAATTTAGTCCGCACTGAAGATTGAGAGGAAGATGTCTGGAGACTCTCAGCCTTCAGTAAACATCAACATAAAATCTAGATGATGGATCTGAAAATAACCGATAATAAGATCCTACTCAGCAATAAAAAAATTGAACCTTTTCGGCCAAAACGTGGCCTCTCAAAGCTGCATTTTGATAAATGCGGATCTTGCTAATGATGAGACCGCTTAAATAATCACTGCTTGATTGATGCAATATACCCAATTGATTGTGTAGCCCCTTGGGCGAGGATGACATGATTTTTTGTCGATCGTATCGATCAAGTTGAGTGGGCTGAAGTTGCTTAACCGTTATCATTGACGCGCAGAGATGAATACAACAACTGAACTTAAAAATAATTAGTTGCTCATTTTAAAAAAAATGGATAATTTTACGACACTAGGAACATCTAAAGACGCAATTTGTCGTAGTGGTGTACGCTTTCACTTGTATAGGCAGAGCCTGCGACATAGCATAAGAACTTAAACAAAAAACGATTAATTAGGATGACAGGTTGTTATGACGAACCTTGCGCATCAAGCGACAGAAAACCGTTCCGTAGCAGAATTTACTGAACAAGCATATCTCAACTACGCCATGTACGTGATCATGGATCGTGCCTTACCGCATATCAGCGATGGCTTAAAACCCGTACAGCGCCGTATTGTGTATGCCATGAGTGAATTGGGGCTGAAACACAGTGGTAAACCCAAAAAATCTGCGCGTACCGTCGGCGATGTGCTCGGTAAGTATCACCCGCATGGTGATTCGGCCTGCTATGAAGCGATGGTGCTGATGGCGCAGCCTTTTAGTTATCGTTATCCGTTTATTGAGGGTCAAGGTAACTGGGGTTCTCCTGATGATCCGAAATCGTTCGCGGCGATGCGTTATACCGAAGCCAAATTATCTCAGTATAGTGAAGTGCTTTTGTCTGAACTGGGACAGGGGACTTGTGACTGGCAGGATAACTTTGATGGTTCGATGAAAGAGCCTGTGACTTTACCTGCACGTATTCCGAATATATTGTTAAATGGCACCACCGGTATTGCGGTTGGTATGGCTACGGACATTCCACCACACAACCTGCGTGAAGTCGTAAAAGGCACCATTGCCTTAATTCGCAATCCAAATTTAAGCGATGAAAAAGTTGCAGAATACATTCCTGCCCCCGATTTGCCGACCAAAGCAGAAATTATTACGCCACCTGAAGAGCTGTTAAAAATACAAAGTACAGGTCGGGGCAGTTACCGTATGCGTTCGGTGTATCGCATCGAAAAAAATGAAATTGTGATCACGGACTTGCCTTATCAAGTGTCAGGCTCGAAAGTTATTTCGCAAATTGCAGATCAAATGCAGGCGAAAAAACTGCCTTTGGTCAGCGATGTACGAGATGAATCGGATCATCAAAACCCAACCCGTTTGGTGATTGTACTGCGTTCAAATCGGATTGATGCTGAAGCGGTAATGAGTCACCTTTTTGCCACCACTGATCTTGAGTCGAGCTATCGGGTCAATATGAACATGATTGGTGCAGATGGCCGTCCACAAGTGAAATCGATTCGTCGTATTTTGCTGGAGTGGATTGAAATTCGAAAGGAAACAGTCACCCGTCGTCTGCAATATCACCTGAATAAAATTGAAAAACGCTTACATATTTTGGGCGGTTTGATTATTGCCTATTTAAATATTGATGAAGTGATTCGTATTATTCGTGAAGAAGAACAGCCCAAAGCGGAGTTGATGTCACGTTTTAATATTGATGATATTCAGGCCGAAGCCATTTTAGAACTCAAGTTGCGTCATTTGGCCCGACTTGAAGAAATGGAAATGCGCCGCGAGCAAGAAGAGTTAGAAGCTAAAGCTGCATTGATTCGTGAACAGTTGGCCAATCCTGAGTCTTTAAAAGCTTTGATCATCAATGAACTCAAAGATGATGCGAAAAAATATGGCGATGACCGCCGTTCGCCAATCGTGCATCGTGCAGAAGCGACGGCGATGAGTGAGCAAGACTTCATGCCTGCTGATCCTGTGACCGTGGTCTTGTCTGAAGCGGGATGGATTCGTTCAGCCAAAGGTCATGAGGTTGATGCTGAAAACTTGAACTTCCGTGCAGGCGATCAATACCTTAGTCATGCGCAAGGCAAATCGAATCAGCGCGTATATGTGCTGGATGAGTCAGGACGTAGTTATGCCTTAGCCATTAATAGCCTACCATCCGCACGTGGTCTGGGAGAACCGTTGAGTTCAAAATTATCCCCAGCCAGTGGTGTTGGTTTTAAACAAGTCTTCATTGCTGATGATGAAACCGAAGTCGTGGCGCTGAGTAGCAAAGGGT
This sequence comes from Acinetobacter sp., assembly GCF_036666595.1. Lineage (GTDB taxonomy): Bacteria > Pseudomonadota > Gammaproteobacteria > Pseudomonadales > Moraxellaceae > Acinetobacter. The sequence goes on from NZ_JAVWVO010000014.1 coordinate 24,593, forward strand.
ATGGTTTTAAAACACAGGCAAAACAGTTAGATACCAATGCAAAAGCAGGGAAAGCCTTCTTAACTTTACCTGAAAAAGCCACAGTCATGCCGTTAACTAGTGTTGATCAAGCCACCCATTTGGCGTTATTGACCTCAACGGGTCGTTTGTTGATTTTAGAATTGTCAGAGTTACCTATTTTGAATAAAGGTAAAGGTAATAAATTGATACAACTTGAAGAGAAAGATCAAATTGTATTCATGACAAGATTAACGCTAGATGAAATACTGCAAGTCGTTGCGGGACAGCAGCAATTAAAATTGAAGGGTGATGACTTGCAAAAATACATAGGCAAAAGAGCATCAAAAGGGCAGTTATTACCACGTGGTTATCAAAAAGCAAATAAACTGTTAGTTCAGAGATAAAACTAGCATCCATTGATCAAAATACGTTATATATGGTATGTATGCGGGAAATGGATGCAGTATTAAGCAACACAAGTTAAATAAAGAGCGCTTAATATTGAGAACAATAGTTGAAATTTAAGGATTACTGATAGGAGAATCGGGCGATATGGAAAAAATTTGGTTCGCAGAATACCAAAAAACGGGGATTCCAGAGACTGTAGAATTGCCACCAGAAAACACGTCATTAGTAGATGTTTTTGAACGAAATTTCCAAAAATTTGGCTCTCGTGATGCTTTTATCTTTATGGATAAAGTGCTCACTTTTAGTGAGTTAGAGGAAGCAAGCCGTAAATTTGCAACATATTTACAAAGTCTGGGCCTAGCAAAAGGCTCACGTGTCGCTGTGATGATGCCGAACGTTCTTCAGTATCCTATCGTTGCTTTGGGTGTATTCCGTGCAGGTTTAGTACTGGTTAACGTCAATCCACTGTATACCGCGCGCGAACTTGAACATCAGTTAAATGACTCGGGTTCAGAAGTTTTGGTGATCATCGAAAACTTTGCCTCTGTTTATCAAGCGATTAATGGTAAAACCCCAGTTAAACATGTCGTGATTGCCTCTGTAGGTGACATGTTAGGTGCATTAAAAGGCACACTGGTGAACTTCGTATTACGTTCAGTGCGTAAGCAAATTCCAGCATGGAATATTCCTGGTCATATTCGCTTTAACGCAGCGATGTCGAAAGTCAGTGCGAGTAACTATAAGCGCCCGAACTTAACATTAAGTGACACAGCCGTGCTTCAGTATACTGGCGGTACTACAGGGGTATCTAAAGGTGCAGAACTGACGCATCGCAACCTTGTGGCGAACATGTTGCAGTGTGACGGTATTTTCCAAAGTAAATTCGGTGCACAAGATGGTCAGCCTGATGACCGTATTTTCTGTGCATTACCGCTATATCATATTTTTGCGTTCATGGTTTGTGCGATGTACGGCATGTACAAAGGCCAAGCCAACGTTTTGATTCCAAACCCGCGTGACTTACCTGCGGTGATGAAAGAGTTACGTAAATACCAACCGTCATTCTTCCCAGCAGTGAATACACTATTCAATGCTTTAGTGAACAATGAAGAGTTTAAGCAACTCGACCACAGCAAATTGAAAATGGCGATGGGCGGTGGTATGGCTGTGCTTCCTTCTACAGCAGAAGCGTGGAAGCGAATTACTGGAACCAACATCATTGAAGGTTACGGCCTATCTGAAACTTCACCTGTGGCAACGGCAAATCCGCCAGCTTCAGAAGAGTTCAGTGGCACAATTGGTATTCCATTGCCATTAACTGAAGTTGCAATTTTGGATGATGACGGTAAAGAAGTTGCTCTGGGTGAACAAGGTGAGATTTCAATCCGTGGTCCACAAGTGATGCGTGGCTATTGGAACCGTGCAGATGAAACAGCTAAAGTGATGACTGAAGATGGTTTCTTCCGTACGGGGGACATTGGTGTCATGGACGCTCGTGGTTATATTAAAATCGTAGACCGTAAAAAAGACATGATTTTGGTGTCAGGCTTTAACGTTTACCCTTCAGAAATTGAAGAAGTGGTTTCAAAGCATCCTAAAGTATTGGAAGTGGCTGCCATTGGTGTACCTGATGAAAAATCAGGTGAAGTACCAAAACTGTTTGTGGTGAAGAAAGATCCATCTTTAACCACAGAAGAAGTATTGGCATTCGCGAAAGAGAATTTAACGGGTTACAAACGTCCGCGTTATGTTGAATTCTTGGACGAGTTACCGAAATCAAACGTAGGTAAAATCCTACGTAAAGATTTACGTAAAACAGCTTAAGTTCAAATAAAAAAAAGCGCCGTCAGGCGCTTTTTTTTCATGTTCGCATTTAATTTTTCATTAACCATCGGTCGATATAGGGACGGCCAATGCCTAAGATGCCAACAAAGGTCAGCATCGTACCGCACTGACGACTAAAGGCTGGGAAAGCAAAATTACCAAAACTCAGGACATTATCGATCAGACAATAGACGGTCACTGCAAGTAACCAAGACCGTAGGTTTTGACGTTTAATCCCCACCATCCAAAATGCGATGATCAGCATGACCAGTGTGCCAAGAGTCGAACCAATATTCATATTGGCACAAATGACCGCCAATAAAAATGCAGTAATGGGAAGCACAATCTTTAACACACGATCCACTTGGCGTTGATGTTGACGCTGAATTTCGAGCACGTCGAACATTTCTTTTTGATCAGGGCTAGCCATGCTGGAGTCTCATCGGGAAATTATAAAAACACTATAATTTAACCAAATTTATCCTCGGAATGCCATGCTATGATAGCTTTCGAAATGATCTTGATGAGAAAAAACCAATGCAAAGCATTAGCGGGATTATTTATCTCATTTTAATTGCTTGTTTACTGCCTTACGTATTTACAATCATTGCTAAAAAAACAGCAGGATTTCGCGCCAAAGATAATCAACATCCGCGCGAATTTCTCGCCAAGACGACTGGTCTGGCAGCACGTGCCAATGCGGCACAGCAAAATAGCTTTGAGAGTTTACCGTTATTTATTGCAGCCATCTTAATGGCTGAATATATGGTGATTCCGCAAGTGGTTACCATGACTTTTGGTATTGCCTATCTTGTCTTTCGTGTGGTGTATGGGATTTGCTATTTGGCCAACTGGTCGACGCTCCGTACGATCGTTTGGCTCTTGTCATTGCTTTGTCCTATTTGTTTATTATTGTTGGTCATTCGACTGACGATGGGCTAAGCGCGAAACATACATATTTTCACCCAGTGGATGTATAATCGCAGAAATATTTTTTTCTCAAAAACCGTTATAATCGATGCGGTTTTTTAAAAGATTTAACTTGTTAAAGAGTGATGTTATGAGCTACAGCAATATCCCTGCGGGTAAAGATGCACCGAACGATATCTACGTGATCATCGAAATTCCTGCAAATGCAGCACCAATCAAATATGAAATTGATAAAGATTCGGATGCACTTTTTGTAGATCGTTTCATGGGTACAGCAATGTTCTACCCAGCGAACTATGGTTATGTACCAAATACTTTGTCTGAAGATGGTGACCCATTAGATGTACTTGTTGTAACGCCGCATCCAGTTGAACCAGGTTCAGTGATTCGTTGCCGCCCTGTGGGTAAATTGAACATGGAAGATGACGGTGGTATCGATGCGAAATTGATCGCAGTTCCACACGACAAGTTAACGCCAATTTATAAAGATATTAAAGAGTACACGGATCTTCCTCCGTTACTGATCCAACAAGTTGAACACTTCTTCGCGCACTATAAAGACTTAGAGCCAGGGAAGTGGGTTAAATTAACAGGTTGGGAAGGTTCTGAAGTTGCTAAGCAAGAAGTGCTTAAAGCAATCGAAGCAGCAAAATAAGCCTGTCTGTGAAGCCTCAATTGAACTGTGTTTGATTGAAGGCTTCAATAAAAAACCTGCACAATGTGCAGGTTTTTTATTAGATTAGCTTTTCCGTAGAAATTAGAAGAATTTCACAGGAATATCTAACCAAATACGCCATTCGTTGGTGTCTGGCATGTAGTAATCGTTTGCGTAAGCATCATCATTACGATAGTGAGAGTAACGTAAACGTAAGCTTGCATCTTTAGCAAAACCAGATTGAACTGTATATTTCACTTGGTTAAAGAGTTCGCTTTCTTTCGCGTTGTCATCAGTTGCTGTATCAATATCCCAGCCATAGACATAAGCAGTTGTCCAGCTTAGACCAGGAACGCCGTAACCTGCAAAATCTAGGCTATATTGAACTTGCACAGACTTCTCACCACGACCGTTAAAGTCTGAAAGGTAAGAGTTTGGTAGATAAATACTTTGGAAACCGTCTGCATTTTCACCGTATGCATAGCCTGTGTTACCAGTGCTTTGTTGGTAAGCAAGCATAACATTGTGTGCATCTTGATTGTATGTACCAGACAATGCCCAAATATTGTTACTGCGGTCAGATGAAGTGCTAGGTAAAGTAGAAGAAGATACCTCTACATCCTTATCCCACTCGGTGTGATAGCCGCTGAAGTCATAGGTTAAAGAGCTGTTGTTTGCCAAAGATTGCTTGTAGTTGGCATTCACATAGTGACGATCTAATGCGTTTTTGCTGTCTAAGCCAAAGTAAGATGCATTGAATGCATCATTAAACTTATATTTTGCACCCCAAACTACAGCACGGTCTAAATGGTTACCGTCAGTATTGATTTGGTGTGACATTTGATCTTTAGTGAATTTACCAGCTGTTAATTCAAGACCATTAATCTCACGACTTGTAGCCAAAACACCTTCAAAGTATTCAGGCACTAAACGTGTTGTGTTACTTGCGAGTACTGGTAAGTCTAGAACGTGTGTACCGTAACGTACTTCAGTATTTGAAATACGTGCTTTGACGATACCGCCACCACGTGTCCAGTAGTCATACGCATCTTTTGTGCCATCAGCATTGTTTTGCGGATGTGTTGGGATCATTTGGTTGTCAGTGTGACCATTTTTCCCCAATTTAAATGATGTATCGCCAATAATGCCGACACCAAAGCCAACGGTACCTTGAGTATAACCAGACTCAATTTTGACCATCGCTGTTTGAGCTGCTGAACTTGTATCAGCTGCACCATTTTTCTTGTCACGGGTTAAATAACCAGTACGGAATAGCACTGATCCTTCAGCGTCCTCAACGAAACCTTTAGATTCACTTTGCTCACTCGCAAAAGCTGTTGATATAAGTGCAGTTTGTACTAAAACTGCTAATGCTAATTTTTTTGTGTTTTGCATTGGGGAGCGAACCTTATACAAATTGGATGGAAAGAGAACAGCAATTGTATAAGTAATCGCTGAAAAATTGTCATTTTTATTTAATATATTCAACTAAAGTAATGCATTTTTTTGTAAGTGATATGTTTGAAATATTTTTATTTTGGTTAAAATGTTCGGTTTAATAAAATAAATCTTTATAAAACATCAAATTATTTTTCTCTTCTTCATTCCGTTTTGTGCTATGTATCGCAGAATATAATATATAGACTGTGAAGTCGTTTTAGCCTATGAATCAAAGGTTTCAGCTATTTTCAGGCTTTTGGAATCAGCTCAAAAGAACCCATAGCCAGATTGGCAAACGATGAATTACACAGCAGTTGTCTAGGGGAAATTGACCCATTGTTAAAAAATAGCTTTAAAATTTATGGGTATGGAATTAGTAAATGATTCATGTCTAAAGAGATTTTGAGAGCTTAAATGCATAAGAATTCACATAAAATTGCACTATTTTTAATTTTTTTCACTGGCAGTATGTCGGTCAATGCAAGTGAGCCACAGCAACAAAGCTCAGAAGGTGGACTCAGTGGAAGCCTTGCTGTGCTGAGTCAGTATATCTATCGTGGGGGGATTGAAAATGACCAGCCGACCCTGCAAGCTGGGCTTGAGTATGAACATGCATCGGGTCTATATGTAGGTTATTGGGCTTCGACACTGAATTATGATGCAGCGGATGTCAGCAAAGATCACGGTGTTGAGCATGACTTTTATATTGGTTATACAGGCACACACAGTCCAGATTTAAGCTACCGCTCACATATTGTGACTTATTTATATAGTGATGGCGGCTCGGTCTATAGTGAAGATCGCACAGAACGCCGAAGTACGACTGGAGCGGAATTTGTAAATAGTTTGAGCTATAAAGACTTTGATGTAGGCGTCACGGTGGCTTTAGTGGATGTGAGCTATGCCAATGCAGGCGACACCTATTTAAGCCTTGCACATCATTATGCCCTTCCACAAAACTTTCAATTCAATAGTTCAATTGGTGCATCGATTTATCGTCAGCATGATGATGCCATACTTACTACAGAGAAAAAGTTTACTGTTAATGAAGTTCGCTTAGGCCTGAGTAGACCCTTTGCAGAGACAGGTATCGAGATGTCTGCGGATTATATTTATGGTGTACATAATCGTATGGGAGAGGATTTAAAAGACCATCTGGTGCTGGGTTTAACTTATAACTTCTAAATGTTGTAGATATGAAAAGTGCATCCAGATCGGTTGGGGATGCACTTTTTTTATGCACTTAAAAACGTACGTTCCAAAGATGAGTCTCAAAATAGCGCATATTGTAAACAATTATGTTTGGTTGATGAGCTTGAGTTCAATTCACTGCGAAGATGTTTGGCGATCAAATTGAGTGTGAGCGCAATTTTATATATTTCATATAAATTTAATTAAAACAATTATTTAAAATAACATTATGAAAAGTGTATCTGATGTTGAATTGAATGTGGCATAGCTATTGCTAATACCTACATGAGTTTATCGAAATAACCAAAAAACGTCGGATACGATGTGGGGGAATCAAACAATGAAATTTGCATTTAAAGCATTATCTTTAGCTGTAGTGGCTTCAGCTTCTACATTCACTTTCGCAGATGACGAGCCAGCATTACCGTTTGGTTTCTCTTTTAGCGGAAGTGCTGCTGTAACAACCGACTATCGTTTCCGTGGTTTAACTCAAACCCAAAATGATCCAGCGGTACAAGCAGGCTTTACTTTGGCACATGACTCAGGCTTGTATCTGGGTCTTTGGGGTTCAAATGTTGAGTTTGGCGAAGGTTCACCGAGCTTAGAACTCGATCCATCGATTGGTTTTGCAACAACATTAGAAAGCTTTTCCAGCAAGCCAGTGCTTGATGTGGGTATGGTGTACTACAACTATCCAAGTGCAGATGATCTGAACTGGTTAGAGTTTTATGGCAAATTAACCTTTGCGAGTGTCTTCACTGAAGGGGACAGCCTACTGACCAATCTAAACTATACCAATGACTATGTTGCGGCAGATACAGACAGCTGGAACATCAATGCTGGTTATGCAATTCCATTTGGTTCAACGGGCTTTGGTGGTGTAGCGAATGTGGGTTATACCGTAGTGAGTGATGAAGATAAATATTCATTTGGTGATGATGACAATTATGTCGATTGGAAAGTGGGTGTGACCTATGCATTCCAGTCTATTCCTGGCGCAACAGCAGAATTGGCAGCGGTAGGAACCAATATTGATACTGATGATCTGGATCATGCGACAGCACGTGGTGTAGAAACAGGTGCAGTATTTACTTTAACTAAAACTTTCTAAGTTTTAGCATCTTCAAAACCCCTCTAGCCCTTAGGGCTAGAGGGGTTTTTCTATGTGGAGTTTAGCGACTTTTAGGCATTTTGCTGTCGGTAGGAGAGGGCTTCAGTCAAATGTCCTGTTTGGATGTGCTCTGACTGGGCCAAATCCGCAATGGTTCTGGCCACTCTTAAAATACGATGATAACCCCGAGCAGACAAATTTAAACGCTGTTGTGCTTTTTCAAAGATTAGAGCCGCTTGTCCATCTAACGGTGCGAACTGTTCGAGTTGTTTGGGTGATAAAGCCATATTGAGACAAGCTTGGCGCTGCATTTGCCCTTGATAAGCGTGAATCACACGCTCGCGCACAGTTGCCGAGTCTTCCACAGCTTGTGTGTCTTGCAATTCAGACGCATGCAAGGGTGGCACATCAATATGTAAATCAATTCGATCTAGCAAAGGCCCTGAAATGCGGTTTTGATAGCGTTTAATCGCTTCGGCTGAGCACTGGCAGCGGCTATCTTGATTAAAAGCATAACCACAGGGACACGGATTCATTGCAGCAATCAGTTGGAAATTGGCAGGGAAGGTGATCTGTCGTGAAGCACGCGAGATCACAATCTCTTTGGCTTCAATTGGCTGTCTTAAAACCTCCAACACCTTGCGGTCAAACTCTGGCAGTTCATCTAAAAACAGCACGCCTTTATGTGCCAAAGTAATTTCACCGGGTTTGGGTTGTGACCCGCCACCGACTAAGGCAACTGCAGAAGCCGTGTGGTGCGGTGCGCGAAATGGCCGCTGCCCAAAAGGATGTTGATGATTGGCCACCGAGTAAATACTCGCCACTTCCAAATTCTCTTGCGTGTTCAAGGGCGGTAGAATACTGGCTAAACGTGAAGCCAATAGGGTTTTTCCTGTCCCTGGTGGTCCTTTAAATAGCAAAGAATGACCACCTGCTGCTGCAATCTCTAAGGCACGTCTCGGACGCAGTTGACCTTTAACATCGGCCAAATCAAATTTGTAGTGCTGTGAGGCTTTTAGCGCCGTGGGTTGAAACTGTTGGATGAGATGGTTTTGCGACAGATGCTCACAGACTTGTTTTAAATGTTGCACTGCAAATACTTGAAAGTTGGGCAGTTGAGAGGCTTCTTGCGCATTGGTCTCAGGTAAAATCAGTTGATGTCCAGCTTGCTGGCAGGCAATCGCAATACTTAAAGTACCTGAAATTGGTCGCAGTTGCCCATCAAGTGCCAACTCACCTATAAATTCAAAATTTTCAGTTCCTTGCTCAGGGAGCTGACCAGAGGCAATTAAAATACCCAGTGCAATAGGCAAATCCAGTCGTGAGCTGTCTTTGGGCAGATCTGCGGGCGCAAGGTTGATAGTGAGGCGTTTAGTCGGAAACTGAAAGCCACTATTGATAATAGCGGAGCGCACCCGATCTTTACTTTCCCGAACGGCTGCTTCAGGAAGCCCCACAATGGTTAAAGAGGGTAGCCCTTGGCTCAGATGAACTTCAACTTCAACCGAAGGTGCGTGTAAACCGAGCAAAGCTCGAGTGTGAATTTTGGCAAAAGACATCTTTTGTTCCATTATAGTGCATTATTTTAATTCGTTATGTGTCTTTTGTTGCACCAAACAGGTGCTCATTTTTTGTTCTGAATGCGTAACTCTAAAGCTTCCACTTGTTTCAATAAGTCATTTAAACGCAAATTGGCATTATTCAGTGCAGTACGTTGACGTTCAATTTCATCTTTGGAAACCAAATCCATCTTGGTCACCGCTTCATTGAGCAGTGCGCGTAAATTATGTTCTAAGTCTTGTTTAGGTTGTTCGACTTGTTCCAGTATGGCTTGTAATAAAGTTTCAATCATTTCTATATCCAACAGTTGGAGAAGTGACAGCAGTGTACCATTGCTGCTTCTGACTCTATAGCCTTTCAGATGAAATATGATTTCATCGATTGTAAAAAAATCATAAATCTTCGACTAAAAAACCTGAATTTTGAAGCTCAAAACGCATTTAAATGTATAGAATAGGGTATAAAGAAAACTCATGTCAGACTTTCTTTTCCCCCCAACCTAAGAATTTTTGGCATGAAATTTGAACATAAAACCTTACTGGTGAAATAAGCCGAAGGAAAACAAACATGAAGCTCGTAACTGCAATTGTAAAACCGTTTAAGTTGGATGATGTGCGTGAAGCACTGTCTGAAATTGGTGTTCAAGGGATCACGGTAACTGAAGTCAAAGGCTTTGGTCGTCAAAAAGGTCATACTGAACTTTATCGTGGCGCTGAATATGTTGTTGATTTCTTACCAAAAGTAAAAATCGAAATCGCGATCAGTGATGAAATGGTCGATGCGGTGATTGAGTCAATCACACGTGTGGCTAGTACAGGAAAAATTGGCGACGGTAAAATTTTCGTCACAAATTTAGAGCAAGTCATCCGTATCCGTACAGGTGAAACAGGTGCCGATGCCGTTTAATTTGGCATGAAGTTTGCTGAGTAACACATAACTCGCACAAATTAGGTTGGGGGATACGAATGAAAAAGATGCTATTCGCGCTGAGCTTATCTGGCGCACTTTTAGGTGGTTCTGTTGCTTGGGCTGAAGAAGCAGCAACAGCGCCAACTCCATCAGAACAAGTCACAGTGGTTGAAACAACGGATGTGGCTGCTCCAGCGGTACAAGCGGTTGAAGCCGTTGCTGCTCCAGTAGAAGCACCCGCACCTGCAGAAGAAGAACCAACATTAGATACAGGTGATACGGCGTGGATTTTAGTCTCCACAGCACTGGTTTTATTAATGACCATTCCAGGTTTAGCGTTATTCTACGGCGGTATGGTTCGTAAGAAAAACGTCTTAAGTACTATGGCACATAGCTTTGTTGCTGCAGCAGTGGTAAGTATTGCATGGGTCATCATTGGTTATACATTGGCCTTTGGTGAGGGTAATGCTTTTATCGGTGGCTTAGATAAGTTCATGCTGACTGGGATTACCACAGATGCACTCACAGGAACGATTCCTGAAGTTCTATTCGTTATTTTCCAAATGACCTTTGCCATCATTACGGTTGCCATTATTAGTGGTTCAATTGCAGAACGGATGAAATTCGGCGCATTTATCGCTTTCATCTCGATTTGGGTAGTCGTGGTTTATGCACCAATTACTCACTGGGTATGGGGCGGTGGCTGGTTAGCAAATGATGGTGCACTCGACTTTGCTGGCGGTACCGTTGTACACATCAACTCAGGTGTGGCAGGTTTGGTTGCTGCATACATGCTCGGTAAACGTATGGGCTTAGGCCGTGAATCAATGGCTCCACACAACTTGGCATTAACCGTTGTGGGTGCAAGCCTACTGTGGGTCGGTTGGTTTGGTTTCAACGGTGGTTCTGCATTGGGCGCAAACGGCTCAGCAGGTTATGCATTACTCGTGACTCAAGTAGCAGCAGCAGCAGCGGCAATCTCTTGGTTAATTACTGAAAAAGTTGCACGTGGTAAAGGTTCAGTACTTGGTGCTGCATCTGGTGCGGTTGCTGGTCTGGTAGTGATTACACCAGCAGCAGGGTTTGTGACTGTCGGCGGTGCACTGGCGATGGGTTTAATCGGTGGTGTGGTGTGCTTCTGGGGTATCAGTGCCTTGAAACGTGCTTTAAAAGCCGATGACTCTTTAGATGCGTTTGGTTTACACGGTGTGGGTGGTATCGTGGGTGCAATCTTAACGGCATTCTTTGCAAGCGACTTCATCATGGGCGACAAAGCACCAAGTGATGTGATGCATCAACTTTGGGTTCAAGTTGAAGGGGTATTGGCAACGATTGCATACTCAGCAGTCTTAACCTTCATTATCTTAAAAGTGATTGATCTAGTGATTGGAATTCGCGTTGAATCTGATGATGAACGTATGGGCCTAGACTTGAGCCAACATGGCGAACGCGTGGACTAATCAATAGAATAATAAATAAACAGTATAATCAATATATTGTGTGAAACAGCCCGAAAGGGCTGTTTTTTTTCTATATCTAGCGTAAAACTCTACAAAACACCGAATTTTTGCTACACTCTAAAACCATTCAAATTTGTTCAATTTAACCACTATGCATTGTCCATTTTGCAACGCTGAAGACAGTAAAGTGATCGACTCGCGTTTGGCCGCTGAAGGTTGTCAAATTCGTCGTCGTCGTGAATGTATTAGTTGTGGTGAACGATTCACAACCTTTGAAAGTTATGAAGTGGTCATGCCTCGTGTGATCAAGTCGGATGGCAAAAGTGAACCTTTTGATGAAGCAAAATTGCGTCGTTCGTTGATGCATGCTTTACAAAAACGTCCCGTGACGCAAGAGCAAATTGAAACCGTCTTGAGTGATATTCAGCTGCAAATCCGCCGTTTAGGTGAGCGTGATGTGAAATCACGTACGATTGGTGAAATTGTCATGCAATCTTTATTTTCGTTAGATCATGTTGCATATGTGCGTTTTGCATCGGTCTATCAAGACTTTCAAGATGTCGATGCCTTTCGCCACCAAATTGAACAAATGCAACAACGTGAAAATTAAGCGAGTTGGCATCCATGTCTGAATTACAGTCTAATGCTTTACATGCTGACCAAGCTTGGATGAAACAAGCGATTGCTTTAGCACTGCAAGGTCAATACAGCACCAAGCCAAATCCAAATGTAGGCTGTGTCATTGTCAAAGATGGGCTGTTGCTGGGGACAGGTTATCACCCTAAAGCGGGTCAGCCACATGCAGAAGTTTTTGCGATGCGCGAAGCGGGCGAACAGACCCAAGGCGCAATGGCTTATGTCACTTTAGAACCTTGTGCACATTATGGGCGTACACCGCCGTGTGCCAAAGGTTTGGTCGAGGCAGGTGTGGCGCGTGTTGTGATTGCCTGTCCAGATCCCAACCCCTTGGTGGCCGGTAAAGGGGTACAAATTTTAAAAGAAGCAGGCATTGAGGTCGATGTCGGTATTTGCCAAGCCGAAGCACATCAGTTGAATGCAGGTTTTTTAAAAGCCATGGCCACAGGTATGCCTTATGTGCGTTTAAAAGTTGCCTCTAGTTTAGATGGTCGAACGGCGATGGCTTCGGGTGAGTCGAAATGGATTACAGGCTCAGCAGCACGTTTAGATGTTCAGCATTTTCGTGCCATTTCTGGCGTCGTGATCACTGGGATTGAAACGGTACTGGCCGATGATCCTCAGCTGAATGTCAGACAGCTTCAGGGTGTTGCGGATCTGACAACGGTTGTACAACCAAAACGTCTGGTGTTAGACCGTCAAGGCCGCTTGCCTCTGACGGCTCAAATTTTACAGCAGCCTGACACCGTGATGGTGATGGGGCCTTATCGGCAAGCATTGGCCGATGTAGGCGTGCTACAGTTTGCTGTACAGCCTTTAGATCAGTTATTAAAGCAGTTGGTTCAATCGCATCAGATTTACGATGTCATGGTTGAAGCAGGTGCAACGTTATCGACGGCTTTTTTACAAGAGAAGTTGGTCGATGAAATGATTAGTTATGTGGCACCGACCTTATTGGGTCAGTCTGCACGTGCAATGTTCAATGCTGAGTTTTCTCAGATGGCAGAGCAACTCCGCTTTAAGCTCATGGATGTCACACAATTGGGTGATGATGTGCGCTTAACGCTTATCCCTTCTCAAGAGTCATTATGAGTTCAGAGTCTACGGTTTATCATAAACGTCGTCACGCGGCACGTACCACCGATGAATATCTATTTCATCAACTTGTTCCTTATTTGGGGAATAAGCGCCGTCTGTTGCATCTGATTTTAGAGGCACTCGAGAGTACAGGGACTTTAAACCGTGCAGATGGTCGTGCGCCTATTTTTGCTGACTTCTTTGCTGGTTCGGGCGTGGTCTCGCGTTTGGCACGTCAAAATGGTTATCGGGTGATTGCCAATGACTGGGAACCGTATAGCCATGCGCTGAACCATGCCATTTTGGCCTGTACCGAAGCGCCTGCATTTAAAGAGTTGGGTGGTTATCAAAAAGCCATTGATTATTTAAACCGCTTGCCTGAAGTTAAGGGCTGGGTAACGCATAATCTGTGTCCGCGAAATGATGAGATCTATGATCCAAGTCGTGATCGTTTGTTCTTCAAACGTCGCAACGGCATGCGCATTGATGCGATTCGTCAGCAAATTGCCACATGGCAGGCACAAGGGGCAATCGATGATGTGGAGATGTCTGCTTTACTGGCACCGCTGCTGTATTCTGCTAGTTTTGTCAGCAATACTTCCGGCGTTTTTAAAAGCTTCCACCACGGTTGGGGCGGTAAAACCCAAACAGCGTTAGAGCGGATTGAATCCTTGCTGTGGTTGACCCCAAGTCGTTTTAGTGAAGTGGGTGATAATAAGCAAAAGAACCCGATGGCTGAAATGTGGTGTGTTGATGCGCAGCATTTGGCGAATCAAATGAGTAGTTTTGAGGTCGATGTAGCCTATCTAGATCCACCCTATAACCAACATGCTTACAGCAGTAATTATCATGTCTTAAATGCTTTAACGCTATGGGATCAGGTGGATTTGCCGACACCAGACACCAAAGGTTTTAAAAGTGGCATTGACCGTGCGTGGCGCAAAGAGCGTCCGAGTCCTTATAACTCGTCAAAGTATGCCAAAGAGGCATACGAAAAATTACTGTCCACCATCAATGCACGTTACATTCTGACCAGTTATTCAACCGATGGTAATATTGAAGCAGGGGACTTGCTCAAAGCCAATTTGGAGCGAGGTCGCGTGACTTTATTAACGCAGGATGTACCGCGTTATCGTGTGAGTAAGCAGCGTCAGTCTGAGCGTGCCCGTGTGTTAGAGTTTATTGTGATCACCGATACTCATGCCAAGTCAGGTCCGCCAATTCGTCAGTTACTGGGGCAGTTGTACCATTATGCCGAATTGGGTGGGGTCGATACATCTGGGGTCACGACACAGTTGGCGCTGTGGTAAAAATATAGAGGTAGAAATCAGAAATGTTTACAGGGATCATCGAAAGTCTGGGCACAGTTGAAAGCGTACAAAATGTCGGCGGTGATGTGCGGTTGCGCATTGGTACGGATCTTGATATGTCAGATGTACATTTGGGTGACTCGATTGCCACCAATGGCATTTGCCTCACGGTGATTGACTGGGGTGAGCACTGGTATGCTGCCGATGTCTCACGTGAAAGTTTGAACCGAACCACACTGGCCCACTGGAAAGTTGGCCAACGTGTCAATGTGGAAAAGGCGATGTTGCCCACCACACGTTTTGGTGGACACATTGTGTCAGGTCATGTCGATGCTGTGGGTGAAATCACCGTTGTGCGTGAAGACGCACGCTCGCTTTATTTTGAAGTGACTGCGCCAGCTGAGATTGCACGTTACTTGGCAGAAAAAGGCTCGATTACGGTCGATGGGATCAGTTTAACCATTAATCATTTGCGTGGCCGTATTTTAAGCCTCAATTTAATTCCGCATACAGCTGAACGAACCAACATTGGAACGTGGAAGGCAGGTAGTCAAGTGAACCTTGAAGTGGATGTGTTAGCACGTTACATTGAACGTCTGATGATGGGCGACAAAGCTGCGGAAACCACCCCACAATCTAAAATTAGTTTAGACTTTTTGGCACAAAATGGTTTCTTGAAATAGAAAAATCGTTTAGATTGCAGCAAGAATAGACAAAAGATGAGCTCCCTATTTGCCCAAAATGAGGGAGTTTTTCTTTTGAAATGAATAGGTAAGCAATTGAGTATGATGAAAGATAGTACGCAGTTCATTGCACGGATCGGTGACAATGATTGATTTTTTTCTCCATCTAGAACAATTATTGCCCGTACTGCTTGCAGAATACGGCCTTTGGATTTATGCGATTCTTTTTCTGATTATTTTTGCAGAAACGGGCTTCGTTTTTATGTTCTTTTTGCCAGGTGACAGTTTACTGATTGCCATTGGTGCCTTATGTTCTAGCTCGGATTTAATCCATATCCACACCATGGGTATTTTGATGATGATTGCTGCGGTATTGGGTTATATCGTCAATTATTATACCGGTCAGAAGTTGGGCTTTAAATTTGCCCATCAGCATTCGCGTTGGCTGAAACCCGAATATATGATGAAGACCAATCAATATTTCTTAAAGCATGGCGGTAAAACCATTTTAGTGGCACGTTTTATTCCTTTTGTGCGTTCTTTCGCGCCTTTTGCTGCGGGCGCAGGGCATATGAGCTTGGCGACTTTTATGTGGTACAACGTGACCGGTGGCCTGATTTGGATTGGTAGTTTGTTGGCGATTGGTTATGGTGTGGGCAATACCTTATCGTTTATGGTTGATGTGTTGGTTTGAGGTCGAGACAGACCACATCAGAGCAAAACAAGGGTGCATAAAAAAACTCACCGAAGTGAGTTTAAGTGGAAGCCTAGGCCTGTTAAGCAGAGTTGGATACCACTTCATTAGAAAAGTTTGAATTTTTTAAAATATAGTCAATTTCCTCTTGAGCCGCGGCTTGTAGCTTATTGCGATAGCTGGCTACGGACTCTTCAATTAAGGTTTCCGCTTCAAGCTCTAAACGTAAACGGACACTTTCTAACTCAGATAAAATTTGTGAGTCATCAATGCCAAATTTACCTTTGGCATAGTCCAGAGCTTGTTCAGGCGTTTTCTCATAGCGTGCGGTATAGCTCGAAATTTCTTGATCGACACTTTGACGCATCACATTTAAAGCTTGGGTTTGCTCATTGAACTGACGGATTTCATCTTTTTTGAGGCTTTCCGCATAAGCTTCCTGCGCTGCGCGTTTGTCTGCCAGTGATTTTTCCAACGCTTGTTGTTTACGAATTCGCGCTTCTTCAATCAGCTGTGCTTTCAGATCGGCATACGCTTGTTCAATTCGTTGGGTAGAGACGGCTTGAGCGCGTTGGTCTTGTTCAATCCAACTGTGCAAACCTGTTTCAGGTTTGAGTACATCGCAGACGCGACTCAGGTCATCAATAAAGGCCTGACGAACAGCATCAGGTACATTTAACCAGCGCTGTTTAAAATCTGGACCAACATTCAATGCCACTACGCATCTCCTTATTTAGACGGGGAATCATTTAAAGCTTGAAGGTTCGAGCTTCAACCCCGAGACGTCTATATTGTTTAAATTTTTCACGACCTTGTTGTTTGGCCGATTCGTTATTTTCAATAATTTCTATAATGTGGCTAAATTTTTCGAACTGTTCAAGAGCATGATCGTTAAAATTGAACACAATCCAGTCGGATTGCTCAGGCAGTTGGGCAGAGATACAAATACGCGCATCGATTTGATCAATGCCATGCGGAATAAAGCTGGTGTCATCAAAACTCCACAAACGTTCATCCAATTGCTGCTGTAATTCAGTGTCGCTTGCATACAGCCAGATTCGCTCTGGCTGACGCAAGATTTTTCGACATAAACGACAAGCACTTTCGACTTGTCGTTCAGGACTTTGTTCAAACAAATAAAAGCTAATATTAGCCATTAGACTGCGCACGATGAGCTAGGAATTGCATCAATAATGGTACTGGACGACCGGTTGCTCCTTTATTGGCACCCGAGTTCCATGCTGTACCTGCGATGTCCAAATGCGCCCAGCGGTAATCACGGGTGAAACGTTGCAAGAAGCACGCTGCAGTTACGGCACCAGCTTTAGGCCCGCCAATGTTGGCAATATCGGCAAATGGAGAGTCTAACTGTTCTTGATAATCATCAATCACAGGCATGCGCCAGACGCGGTCAAAGCTATTTTGACCTGCTTCAGACAGTTCGGCCGCCAGTTTATCATCTGGGGTAAACATACCCGTTAAGACTGAACCGAGTGCCACGACACAGGCACCCGTTAAGGTTGCAATATCAATCACCAGTTCAGGGTTAAAGCGTTTTACATAGGTCAATGTGTCGCAAAGCACCAAACGACCTTCTGCATCGGTATTTAAAATTTCAACGGTTTGACCGCTCATGGTGCTCACGATGTCACCCGGACGTGTAGCTTTGCCTGAAGGCATATTTTCAGCTGCAGCAATCGTACCTACGACATGAATGGCTAAACGTGATTCACATAGAGCACGGAGTGTCCCGAGAACCGATGCTGCACCACACATGTCATATTTCATTTCATCCATACCAGCGCCCGGTTTCAATGAAATGCCACCAGTATCAAAGGTGATTCCTTTACCGACCAAGACCACTGGGGCTTCAGTACGTTCAGCTTGATACTCAAGGGTAATAATACGGCCTGGGCGGTCTGAACCTTTGCTCACCGCAAGGAAGGAATGCATGCCCAAATCAGCCATTTGCTGCTCATCAAGGACATTAACACGGAGCAGGTCAGGGTATTGGGCTGCCAGTTCTAAAGCTTGCTCCGCCAAATATTCAGGGAAGCAGATATTGCCCGGACGGTTGCCTAAGTCACGAGCAAAGCTTTGACCAGATTGCACGGCTTCAATCAATTTAAGTTGCGCAGCATTCAGCGGCGACTCAGCGGCAATCAGGCTGATCTGTTCAAGTACGTTGTCGGCTTTTTTCGATTTGAATTCATCAAAAGCATATGCCGCTTGCGTCAAACTGAGGGCAAATAAATAATGGAGTTCAGCTGGAAGGGCTGAAAGGTCAAGGCTGATGTGTTTGAATTTTTTTTGTGAAGCTTTGATAATGGTTTGAGCAATTTTCACCAGCTTTGCTGCTTGTAATTCAGCGGCTTTACCCACCCCGACCAAGGCTGCATTGGGGCTTGCTGGAATTTGACCAATGAGGCTCAAAGTTTCATTGAATGCGGCTTTAAACTGAGTCGCTTCAATTAAGTTGTTTAAATCATTAATTTGATAAGCATTTGCAAGGTGTTGCGTGTTTTCAGAATCTACTAATATCAACAAAAATTGGCTAGACGTATTCTCTGTGAATGACGTATTAATAGAGAGTTTCATAAGTTTTATTTAAGCCTTATAAAGTTTGAAAATGATTAAACCACTGAAACATTAACATGAATAGAGTTGCAAAGTGCAACAAGAGTACAGGTTTTATATTTTCACTATTCGGGTAAACTAGCGCTAGTTTTTATTCACCTATTTTTGGAAGAATTAATTTGATTATTCGGCGTTATCTGGTCAAACAAGTGGTGTCGACATCCTTGGTTGTGATCGCCTTATTGACCTTGATCATGATGGGCGGTCGTTTGATCAAGTATTTTGGCGTAGCCGCGCAGGGTCGCTTAGATGCAGGTATTTTATTTAGCATTATTGGCTATCGTTTGCCTGAATTTTTAACGCTGATTCTTCCTCTAGGCTTTTTTATTGGACTGATGCTGGTTTTTGGTCGTCTGTATGTCGATCATGAAATGGCAGTACTCAATGGCAGTGGCGTCAGTCGTAACCAATTGGGGCGACTGCTGATTCCTATGACCGTGGTGTTTCTTGCTGTTCAAGCCGTGCTGATGCTTTGGATGGCGCCGTGGGGTGTTCGTCAGTTTGAGCAGCTCACCACCAGTCAGGCGGTGCGTACTGGTTTTGATTTGGTTCGACCCAAAGAGTTTATTTCATCGGGTCCTTATACCATTTATGCGGGTGACTTATCCGAAGACCGTAAAAACCTCAAAGACATCTTCTTCTATCAACGCGCTGAAGCAGAAGGTAAGCCTGATGTGATGATTTTGGCCAAAGAAGCCACGCGGGTTGAAATTGAAAATGATCCCGCCAATGTGGTGGATTTGGTGCAAGGTCGCCGTTATGAAATTTATCCGGGACAGCCGCGTTATAGCCAAGCCGAGTTTCAGTCTTATCGCCTACGTTTAGAAAATGATAAAGAAGCAAAGTTTGAAAGTGCCGATGTTGAAGCATTGTCTACCATGAAACTTTGGGATAATCGTCATGATCCTGTCGTGGCGAGTGAATTGGGCTGGCGTATTTTTGTACCGTTTGCCATTGTAGTGGCGTTACTCCTCGCTGTGGCTTTATCTGAAGTGAGTCCACGCCAAGGCCGTTACTTAAAGCTGTTCCCTGCATTGCTTATTTTTGCCAGTTTAATCGTGGCTTTGATGGCCATTAAAACCCGAGTCAGTAAAGAAGAAATGGGGATTTGGGCTTATCCAATGATCTTGGTGATCTATGCGATAGCAGCGGCCTTGTTTTCGCGTAAACAAAAGCTGGCCCCGAAAATTAAGAAAACATTACAACGAGCGGGGTCTTAATCATGTTCGCACGTCGTATAGTCGCAAAACATGTGACCAAAACCACCGCGATGGCGATGCTGGGTGCTACCGCTATTTTATCGGTCTTGCAAATTTTGTTTACCTATTTGGGTGAGCTAGGCTCCCTTAAAGAAGGGTATGGTGCTTGGGATGCTTTACGTTATGTACTGTGGGGAGCACCGCAATATCTCTATGAGATTCTACCCATTGCCGCGTTAATTGGCTCGGTACTGGGACTGGGCACTTTGGCTTCAAACAGTGAACTGATTGTGATGCGCTCGGTAGGGGTGAGTCTTTGGCGGATTGTTGGTTGGGTGATTCGTTCAGCTTTAATTTTGGTGGTACTGTCATTCGCTTTAAGTGAATGGGTGATTCCATATACCAATGAGCAAGCCAAAGGTGTGAAAAGCCATCGAACAGCGGCTGAGCTCGGTGAAGTACGTGGTTACTGGACACGAGAAGGGCAGCGTTTTATTTATGTCGATTATGCCAATTCTCAAGGTCAGCTGAAAAATGTGCAAGTGGTCGACTTTGACAATAATGCTCGTTTGAAAGGCGTTTTAAATGCTGAGCAAGGTCAGTTTGTGCAAGATGGTCGTTGGATTTTAGAAAATACGGCCCAAGTTGATTTGCTGCCGACAGGCAACGCTACGGCACAAAAGGCCGCTGAAACGCCTTTGGCACTGGCACTGCAGCCGAAATATGTGCACATGGTGACGATTGACCCTGAAGACCTTTCACCGAGTCAATTGGTCAGTTTCATGAGCTATATGCATGAATACAGCCAAGTGCCTAAAACTTATCAGTTGGCTTTTTGGCAAAAAGTGGCGTCTCCATTTGCCTTAATTGCTTTAGTGTTGATTGCTTGTTCCTTTATTTTTGGCCCACTGCGCCAACAATCGATGGGCTTTCGTTTGGTGATTGCACTATTTACAGGCTTAGGTTTCTTTTACTTGCAAGACTTCTTGGGTTATGCAAGTTTGGTTTATTCGCCTTCACCCGCATGGTTTGTTTTTGTGCCGATTTTAATGATGTTTGTCGCAGGTGGTTATTTATTACAACGTGCACGATAACTGTACGATATTGAAGAAAACAATGCGGATGATGGTGTTAAACCATCATGCCTGCATAGAGTCTTGACCGAAAATTCGGTAAGATAGAGCGATGAATTTGTAGACAAAAAAAGAGTGCTTATTATGGCGGATGCAACTGCTGGCAAAATCCCTCACGTACTGGTCATTATGGATGGTGTGGGACACCGTGAAGCGATCGAAGACAATGCATTTTTAGCAGCGAATCGACCGAATTTAACAGCGATTGAAGCAAAGCATCCGCATAGCTTAATTTCAGGTTCTGGTGAAGACGTGGGCTTGCCAGATGGCCAGATGGGCAACTCTGAAGTGGGCCATATGAACTTGGGCGCAGGTCGTGTGCTCTATCAAGACTTTACCCGAATCACCAAAGACATTCGTACGGGTGCTTTTTTTGAGCATGAAGTTTTGGTTGATGCTGTTGAAAAAGCCAAAGCAGCGAGTGGTGCGTTGCACATCATGGGGCTATTGTCTGAAGGTGGGGTGCATTCACACGAAGATCATATTGTTGCCATGGCTGAACTTGCGTTAAAACGCGGTGCAACCGTGTACCTCCATGCCTTCTTAGATGGTCGTGATACCCCGCCACGCAGTGCACAGCCTTCTTTAGAAAAATTAGACGCATTGTTTGCTCAATATCCAAATCAAGGTCGTATTGTGAGTCTGATTGGTCGTTATTTTGCGATGGATCGTGACAACCGTTGGGACCGTGTGGAACAAGCCTATCGTTTACTTACAGAGTCTGAAGCAACACGTACTGCAGCTACAGCCGTTGAAGGTTTAGCATTGGCTTATGCTGCAGACGAATCTGATGAATTTGTCAAAGCAACGCGCATTGGCGCTGCTGTGAAAGTTCAAGATGGTGACAGCATCGTCTTTATGAATTTCCGTGCGGATCGTGCGCGTGAAATTACCAAGGCTTTTGTTGAAAAAGATTTTGCAGGCTTTGAGCGTAAAGTTGTACCGAACTTATCTAAGTTTGTGATGTTGACACGCTACCAAGCCAGTATTGATGCACCTGTGGCGTATATGCCTGAAGCCTTAAAAAATTCGATTGGCGAATATCTTTCAGACCTTGGAAAAACTCAATTGCGTATTGCTGAAACTGAAAAATACGCGCATGTGACGTTTTTCTTTAGTGGTGGTCGTGAAGATGAATATCCGGGTGAAAAACGTATTTTGATTCCTTCACCGAATGTTGCTACTTATGACCTCAAACCAGAAATGAGTGCATATGAAGTAACCGATGAATTGGTGGCTGCGATTAACTCAGGTGAGTTTGATCTATTGGTGGTGAACTATGCCAACGGCGATATGGTTGGTCATACGGGCGTGTTTAATGCAGCTGTGAAAGCAGTGGAAGCAGTTGATTTATGCTTAGGTCGTGTCTATGAAGCGGTGATGGCACAAAAAGGCCATATGTTAATTACGGCTGACCATGGTAATGTTGAACAAATGCAGGATTATCACAGTGGTCAGGTGCATACCCAGCATACGACAGAATTGGTGCCTTTTATCTATGTCGGCCCAACTCAAGCAACTATTGCTGAAGGGGGCGTATTGGCCGATGTCGCACCAACCTTGTTAAGCTTGATGCATCTTCCTGTTCCAGCAGACATGCAAGGTCGTAACTTAATTACATTAGACGTATAAATCAATTTGGGTGGATAAATGGCAAAAGCATCGTGGACTTCAATAGGTGTAGTGATTGCTTTAGGTCTGAGTCTGATCCACCCGATGGGGGCTGTTGCAAAAACAGCGGCAGCACCCGCTTTTGATGATGAATTGGAACAAGGTTATGTTGAGGTTCCGATTGAATCCATTCAACAATTTGTGCAAATCTACGGTTTAGTTAAAGACAATTATGTGGCTGAACGTAGTGATGAAGCACTCTTTCAACAGGCCATTAAAGGTTTAGTTAGTGGCTTAGACCGTTATTCTCGCTATTTATCTCCTCAAGAATATAAACAACTGGTGCAATATACCGAAGGGGATTTGGCTTCAGTTGACTTCAGTTTAGAGTTTGATTCTCGCTTACAACAATGGCTGATTCGTGGATTAAAACCTGACTCAGATTCCAGCAAACTGGGCTTAAAAAATGGGATCTCCGTTTTTAAAGTGGATGATCAAGAGCTACGCAAGCTCAACCATGCTCAAGTCAATGAATTACTCAGTGGGGCGATTGGTAGTACCATCAGCCTACAGTTAAAAGCCAATTCAACGCCGATCAATTTAGTCCGAACCAAAAAGGTTGAAACCGATATTCAGGCGCAACTGTTGAATAACCAAGTTTTGGTGCTCAAGGTGCGGGTATTCCAACAGGATACGGCCAATGAAATTCAGCAACTGATTGAAGAGCATCAGTCTTCGCGTTTAAAAGCGGTCTTGATTGACCTCAGAAATAATCCCGGCGGGTTGTTGTCTGCCGCAGTTGAATCTGCCGATTTATTCTTGAATCAAGGGGTAATTGTTTCAACGCAAAGCCGTTCTGAAGGGGATCAACAGTTCCAAGCTTTACCAAGCCTAGAGTTTCAAAACTTAAAAGTGGGGATTCTGATTAATGATCGCTCTGCATCGGCCGCGGAGGTGTTTACCGCTGCGCTGAAGGAGCATGCACGGGCGTGGGTGATTGGTGAAAAAAGTTATGGTAAGGGCGTGGTACAAAAACTATTTCCGTTATCGAATGGTGCAGCTTTGCAAATGACGGTATCTCACTATTACACTCCAAGTGGTCGGATGATTGAAGGGGTGGGAATTGCACCGAATCAGGTATACCCAATGCCACATGAACTCAAAGACGAAAGCTATGTTGAACATGTGGCAGAGATTCTAATTAACCGTCGTTAAGTCTCTAAACGGAATCGTCTTCGCCATCTAGCCCGAATTTCTTCAAGCGATAACGTAAAGAGCGGAAAGACATGCCGAGCTTTTTAGCCGCCAGTGTTCGGTTCCAATGGGTGAGATTGAGCGCATTCATCAAAATTTCTTTTTCAATTTTTTCTAAATACAGCTCTAGACCCTCTTCGGGTAATTTACGCGAAGGTACATGATTGAGTTGATCATTGCCAACAGCACCTTGTTGCGTGGCATTGGCATAGCTGGTCTGAGCAATCGGTCGCAGTGGGGCTGTTTGCAAGTGCGGTAAATCGATACTGCTTTCATCACTTAAGGTGATGGCACGTTCCATCATATTGCGTAATTCACGCACATTGCCTGGATAATATTGGACCAATAAAAACTCACGCGCACGTTCACTCAGCGGTTTGACTGGGATATCCCATTCTTGGCAGATTTTCTGAATGAAATGTTGCGCCAAAAGAAGAATGTCATTGCCACGCTCACGTAGGGCAGGCAAGACAATGTCCATGACATGGATGCGGAAGTACAAATCCTGACGGAACTTGCCTTGTTGCACCAGTGCTTCTAAGTCTTGATGACTGGCACTAATCACACGAAAATCGACATCTATTTCGGTGTCACTCCCAATTGGACGAATGCATTTTTCTTGTACCGCGCGCAGCAGTTTCACCTGCATAGTGAGCGGTAACTCAGCAATTTCATCTAAAAATAAACTGCCGCCATGCGCAGACAGAATCAGCCCTTGCTTGTCTTGAGTCGCTCCTGTAAAGCTACCCTTACGGTGTCCAAACAATTCACTTTCCATCAGTTCAGTCGGTATGGCACCGCAGTTGATGGCAATAAATGGCCCTTCATTGCGATTGCTCAGGCGATGTACCAGATTAGCCACGACTTCTTTACCAGTGCCTGATTCACCCGTAATAAAGACAGGGGCTTGTGAACGTGCAATCTTTTTTAAGGTGATGCGTAGCTGCTGAATAGGAAGAGATTGACCAATCAGCAGACGATGTTCAAGCGTATCTTCTTGGATATGCAGCTGACTGATGGGCTGATTAAAGGCTTTTTGTAAAAGTTGCTCTAAATGTTTTTGGTTGATCGGTTTACTGACAAAATCAAACGCACCAGCTTTCAGTGCCGCAATCGCAATATCCATATTGCCGTAGGCAGTCAGCACTGCAACGGGTAAATTAGGATAATTTTGAGCAATAAAATCGACCAAACTCAGGCCATTACCATCGGGTAAATTAAGATCGGTTAGACAGGCATCATATTGATGCGTTTTCAGGGCTTGAACCGCCTCTTGTAAGCGATAGGCAATATGTGTATCAATCCCCATCCGACTTAAAGACATTTGCATCAGTGTACATAAGTCTTGTTCGTCATCCACCAATAAAACAAGTGGTTTTTTTTCCACGTTTAACCCCAAAAATTACACGTCATTGTTTATACGGGGGCATTCAATCCGAAAGCATGCCCCTATTTTTTGTTCTACATAGTATAGCTTAGCTTGGTTGGCTTCGCAGAAACTATGGGATAAATATAATCCTAACCCAGTTCCATTGATTGAGGTACTAAAAAACGGTTGAAACAGGGTGCTTTGATCTTGAGTGGCGACCCCTTCACCAAAATCTTGAACCTCAATGTGGACGAGGTTTTTATAGCTATAGACTCGAATGTGAATGTGTTCGGCTTCAGCTGCATTATGCCGAATGGCATTTCGAATCAGGTTGATCAGCACTTGTCTCAGTTGTTGTTCATCAAACTGAATCTGAGCTGGATCGGAAATGCGGTAATCAATTTGATCTTTGACATCGGGCAAATCTTCAACGATAAAACGTTCTAAAAAAGCGGCGACATCAATCAAGGTTGGATAGGTTTCTTTACTGCGTGCCATGCTCAGTGTATCGCCAATAATTTTATCAATCCGTGAGGCTTGTTTGGCGATCATGTTCTGTAACAGGGCTTGCTCAGGATCGTTCACCTGCATCAATTCATTGGCTTGGGTGATGGCAGCCAATGGATTGCGGATTTCATGTGCAATACTGGCAGAAAGTTGACCCAGTGCAGCCAGCTTGAGTTGTTGTACACGTTGATTAATTTTTTGTGCATCTTGTAGGACGAATAAGGTCAGTGTTTGGTTCGGGACTTGAAGTTTTTGAATTTCGATCTGAATTTGAAAGCGACTCAGCTGGGATGTAAATTGGAATTTTTCTCCATTCTTCAGTTGGTCGAATTTGAGGAGTTCAAATAAATCAGGCTGTGCTTTGTACAAAGGATATTTATCGTGAGCATAAATCGGGGAGATACCCAATAATGCACAGGCTGCAGGATTACTCAGCACCATGTGGCAGTTTTCATCGAGCACCAAATAGCCGAGTTCGGTTTGCTCTAAAATATAACGGTTAATGTTTTGCAGTTGATCCAGTTCTTGAGACTGATAGAAGTTTAAATTTTCAAGGACTTGAAAACGTCGTACTGCAATTTGTCCAGACCCATAAACCACAAAGAACAAAAAGGCGAGCACGGCACTGTTGCCAATGGTATTCAGTGAACTAATTGAAAATAGCGTTCCAATAAAGTGTTGATAAACCAGTGTAATCACAGCAATCAAGGTAATGATGAGTGCTTTTTGTTTATCGACCAATACAGAAGAGGCAAAGATCGTGATCACAAACAATAAGCTTAACTGTAAGTTCGGACCGTCGGTGGCGAAAGTGAGTAAGCTGAGGCTAATGACATCGACGATAAACAACAAGGTGAGCTGAAGCGGTATGCGCTTGCGCACATGCTTGAGGCTCAATAGCTGAAAGGCACTGATAAAAATAAAGCCAATCAGGACAGAACGATACAATACTGGATATTGATAATTTGAAAACAGCTGCTCATAAGTTAGTAGATAAATCAACAACAAACAGCAACCAATAAACAGTCGATAAGACGCATACCAAACACCTAGACGGTATTGATTTAACTGAATATTGGTTGAGTATTGCAGCATGTGGGTGTTAGTCAGCTTGCATCAGGGTTTAATTAAACCATAACGAATAGCAAGGTGAGTCAGCTTCACATCACTGTCGATGTTGAGCTTTTCAAAAATTCGGTAACGGTAGGTATTGACTGTTTTTACGCTGACAAAAAGCTTGTCAGAAATTTCTTGTGCACTAATGCAATTCACGACCATCATCGCCACCTGCATTTCACGTTCAGACAGAGCATCAAAAGGCGAGGTTTGTGTATCGGATAGATAAGAACTGGCCAGCTGTTCAGCAATGTCAGCGCTGAAATATTTGCCGCCTTGCATCACTTTATTGATGGCACGTACCATTTCGGTCACGGGCGCACCTTTGGTAATGTAGCCTTTGGCACCAGCTTTGAGTAACAGGGAAGGATAAGGTTCTTCAGCTAGACCACTGACTGCCAGTACTTTGGTCTCGGGTGCGGTTTGCAGTAAGCGGCGTGTGGTTTCAACTCCACCAATACCTGGCATGTTGACATCTAACAGAACCACATTTGGGTGATGTTGACGGACGAGATTAATTGCTTCTTCACCAGATTCAGCTTGGCCAATGACTTGAACATCGGCATGGTCCTCGAGCATTCGACAAATCCCTGTACGTACTAACTCATGGTCATCTACCACTAAAACTGTGATCACCTAGCTCTTCCTCACTATAAAAACCATATTTTTTGTTACATAAAGCAAAATAAGCTTGCAATGAAACGACAAAATTAGCAATCCTATTCTTAGGCTTATTTGAAAAGATATGCACGCTGTCGACGGCAATGTTGTTCGCATTGTGTACAAATGTAAGGCATATTGGCGTGAATACGCAAATGTATCTTATGGGTTATGAAGTTGAGTGAAGAAAAGTGAAAAAATCAAATAAATTTTTAATGCATCTATTGGGATGGTCGATTGCAATGACGGTCAGTACCCATAGCTCTGCAGACTTGGTGATGAACCCGAGCTCGGGGCCTAGCCAAGCAAGTATGAGCTGGTCTGCGGCAGATGCAGAACAGCTTCTGAATGATGATCTAATGGAAGATCCTGAAGAGTACGCTCCTCAGGGTTCAACAAAAGTCACCACCAGTATTCGCAGTTCCAACGGTGTGGTGACCAACAACAGCACCTCGAAAACGGTACAAATTTTTGATACCTCAAAGTATTCCAATCAACCTAGTGTCAATGCGCGTGCAGCACTGGTGATGGATGGTAATACAGGTGAGGTGCTTTTCAGTAAAAACAGTAATACAGCCCTGCCGATTGCATCAATTACCAAACTCATGACGGCTGTGGTCATTTCAGATGCACGCTTAAATATGTCTGAAAACATCACTTTACAGCAAGCAGACTTTTCGTGTTCAGGCTGTAAAAGTTCAAGTTCATCCCTACGTGCGGGTGACAGTATGAACCGTGCAGAAGCGTTATTATTTGCGTTAATGAAGTCTGAAAACCCTGCTGCTTCTGCCTTAGCGCGTACATTCCCAGGTGGTCGCTCAGCGTTCATTTCTGCGATGAATGCCAAAGCCAAAGCTTTGGGCATGAATTCAACCCACTATATGGAGTCGACAGGACTACATCCTGGTAATATTGCTTCGGCACGTGATTTAGGCATTCTAGTCAATGCTGCGTCTCAGTATGGTCTGATTCGTCAGTTCTCAACCACAGCAAGCTATGACTTTAACTTGGGTTATCGTGTATTAAAATCGAATAACACCAATGCTTTGGTTCGTAATGGTGGTTGGAATATTAATATTTCAAAAACAGGTTTCATTAATGAAGCTGGCCGTTGTGTGGTGATGCATACCACTTTGAATAATCGTCCAGCGGTGGTGGTGTTATTGGGGGCAGACTCATCGGCAGCGCGAACCAATGATGCGACGCGTCTGATGAACTGGGCAAGTCAATTACCGAAACGTATTTAACCCGACTTAGTTTTTGTTCACTCAACAACAAAAATTGAGTTATGAAAAAGCCCTGCAATTGCAGGGCTTTTTCTTTCAATATGAATTACATGTTTGAAAGAATTGAATCGCGAACTTGGTCTAAAGTGGCATCAATTGAAAGCATCACGGCATCAGAACATTGCTTGATGGCTGTGTCAGGGTCTTTGAGGCCATTACCTGTTACGGTACACACGATCACAGCGCCTTCAGGAATTTTACCCGCTTTAATGTCACGGATTGCACCGCCAATAGATGCAGCAGAAGCGGGTTCTACAAAAACACCTTCATACATCGAAAGCAAACGCTGCGCTTCTAAGATTTCAGCATCAGTCAGTTCATCAAACCAACCCTTTGAATCACGTACAACGGCTTTCGCATGGTTCCAGCTTTGCGGGTTACCAATACGAATCGCTGTTGCTACAGTCTCTGGGTTTTCAACAGGTGCACCACGTAAGAATGGCGCCGCGCCAGAAGCTTGATAACCCGCCATGATTGGCAGACCAGCAGGTTTGGGACCAGTGAATTGATCCGTTGCTGCGTCGTAAACCACTTGCTCAAATTGATCCGCAGGTTGGTTGGCAACGGCTTCGGTATAACCCATCCAGTGTGCAGTGATGTTCCCTGCGTTACCCACGGGTAGGCAGTGGTAATCTGGAGCGCGACCTAATTCATCTACGATTTCGTAAGCAATGGTTTTTTGACCTTGCAAACGATATGGGTTGATTGAGTTAACAATCGTTACAGGGGCTTTATCTGCAATTTCTTTGACTAAACGCATACCGTCGTCAAAGTTACCGCGGATTTGCATGGTGATGGCACCATACATCATTGCTTGCGCCATTTTACCCATGGCAATTTTGCCTTCTGGGATTAACACAAACGCTTTAATGCCAGCACGTGCTGCATAAGCCGCAGCCGCAGCTGAGGTATTACCTGTAGAGGCACAGATAATCGCTTTTGAGCCTTCTTCAACGGCTTTAGTGACCGCCATGGTCATACCACGGTCTTTAAATGAACCAGTCGGGTTTAAGCCCTCGTACTTCACATAAATTTCAACATTTTTGCCAATTAAACGTGGAATGTTCTCGAGTTTAATCAGTGGCGTATTACCTTCACCTAAAGAAATAGCGCGAGTAGTTGCAGACACGGGTAAACGGTCGCGATAACGGTCAACTAAACCAGTATAACGATTGGCATTCGACATGATGATGTTCCAATTGTGTGTAGAGCTTGGTGAGGAAGAGAAGAGCGTTCTTTTCCTCAACCCGATTAATTATCAAGCGATTCTAAACGAATTCGCACGATTTCGCCATGAATGACGGGTAAGGCTTGAATTTGAGCCAGTGCCTCATCCATTTTTGATTCAACGACTGGATCAGTCAAAATCACGATTGGAATAAGGTCTTTTAAGCGCGGCTGCTGCATGATGGCATCGATACTGATACCCGCACGACTGAGAATCGTGGTTACATCGGCCAAGACGCCAGTTTGATCTTCTGCATTAATCCGGATGTAATAACCTGTGGTCATTTCTTCACGGCTTAAAATCGGCACATTGGTCAGTGCTTCGAAGGCCAATTGAGGAATCGTTCCAGCACCATCTTCGGTATAAGAGATATCACGGACGATATCAATGACATCTGCAACGACCGCAGAAGCGGTTGGACCTGCACCTGCACCTGCACCGTAATACAAGGTTGGGCCGACAGCATGTGCTTGAACCAAGACGGCATTTTTCACACCGTTGACATTGGCAATCAGTTCTTCCGCAGGGATCAACGTTGGATGAACACGAAGTTCGATGCCATTCGCTGCGCGACGGGCAATGCCTAAGTGTTTAATGCGGAAGCCTAATTCTTCAGCATATTTCACATCTTGTGCAGTGACTTTACTAATGCCTTCAGTAAAGACTTTGTCAAACTGAAGAGGAATACCAAAAGCAACTGAAGCGAGCAATGTGAGTTTATGTGCAGCATCAATGCCTTCCACATCAAAGGTTGGGTCTGCTTCGGCATAACCCAGTTCTTGTGCTTCTTTGAGCACATCCGCAAAAGCACGGCCTTTTTCACGCATTTCAGTCAGAATGAAGTTACCTGTGCCATTGATGATACCCGCCAACCAGTCAATGCGGTTTGCAGCTAAGCCTTCACGCATCACTTTAATGATGGGGATCCCGCCCGCAACTGCTGCTTCATAGGCAATTTGTACGGCATTATCATCTGCCAATTTAAACAATTCATTGCCATGTTCGGCCAGTAAGGCTTTATTGGCTGTCACTATTTGTTTGCCGTGTAGAATCGCTTCTTTAATAATTTCATAGGCTGGATGGATACCGCCCATGACTTCAACCACAACATCGACATCTGGCTGACGGACGATATCTAAAAAGTCTGAACTTTGCTTGATAGTTGCATCTAGCTCTAGATCAGGGCGTGGGCGACGCGTGCCCACGTGGGTAATTTGAATTTCTCGACCGGTGCGACGTTTAATCTCAGCAGCATTTTCTTTTAGTAGTTTAAGGGCACCACCACCCACAGTACCAAGACCGAGGATTGCCAGACGAACTGGTTTCACGTCACACTCCAATTTACTTATAAATATTGAATCAAGCCTAGATCATAGCTAAAAAAACAGTGAGACTCTAGGAAAGAAACAACTTTATACTCAACTATAAATATTAGTTAAATAACAAATAAAAATTAGTTATTTAAGGCGATTTAATAATTCACTTGGGGCCAAATAACCACCGAGATATTCACCATCTTCATTGTAGATCGCAGGTGTTCCATTTACGCCCATGTTTAGACCCAACTGGTATTGATCTCGCACTGGGTTTTTACAGGTCGTCGGTG
Source organism: Acinetobacter sp. (assembly GCF_036666595.1). Taxonomy (GTDB): domain Bacteria; phylum Pseudomonadota; class Gammaproteobacteria; order Pseudomonadales; family Moraxellaceae; genus Acinetobacter. The sequence continues at coordinate 56,087 of NZ_JAVWVO010000014.1, forward strand.
GAAGTTGAGCACCTGAAATTGCTTGATCAAAGGCAGCTTGACGGTCTGCGCTACACCACACACTTTCCATGGCTGGCATGAACTGTTCGCCACGTGGCCATGCAATGTAACGTACTTCAATGCCTTGAGCTGTGATTTCAGGGATGTGTTCGTGCAGTTTATGGCAGTAAGGGCAGCTGGCATCGGTAAAGACATAAACCACATGTTTGGTCTTGCCTTTGGCTTTATAAACCAGTAGGTCTTCAGTTTTGAGCCCTGCTAGAAGTTTTTTGTTGGCTTCAGCCTGCAGGTTGTCACTGACGTTGTGGAGTGTTTTATCGCCCAAGCGAATCACATCACCTTGGATAATATATTTACCATCTGCTGTGGTATAAACCGAGCTCATCCCTTCAAGATTGACCCAAAATAAATTTGGCACTTCAGTGGTTTTGATATCGATGATTTTGGCATTGATATTGGCTGTTTTGAAATGCTTTTGAAGGGTGTCAATTAAACGTTGCTTTGCATTGCGTTCCGTCAAAGTTGACGCTTCACCTGTGGCTGGTGCGCTTGCCGTTAAAGAGTCTTGTTTTTTTTCTTCAGTGTTGTTTGAACATGCTGTAAATAGAACACTTGAAGCAATGGCACAGGCAATGAACAATGGTTTACGGGTAAATAACATAGATAACCCTTTTTCTTTTGACTTTATAAAAACAGAGCGCCAAGCATAGCAAAAAAACTATAGGTCTCGGTAATACTTCGTAGTCTTCGTGCTAAAAACAGCCTTATAGTGTATAGGTGATAAAAGTCTTAAGCCCTTGGGTGATGACTGGCATGCAGTTGTTGCATACGCACTTGTGCGACATGGGTATAAATTTGTGTCGTGGACAGATCACTATGCCCCAGCAGCATTTGTACCACACGTAAGTCAGCACCGTGATTGAGTAAATGCGTTGCAAAAGCGTGTCTTAAGGTGTGCGGTGAAAGATCGGCTTGAATCCCTGCTTGTAAGGCATAGCGTTTAATGGCGTACCAAAAATTTTGCCGACTCATAATGCCACCATGTTGGGTTAAAAACAGATAGTCAGTTGCGGATTTATATAATTGTGGACGGGATTCAATTAAGTATTTTTCGACCCATTCCACTGCGATTTGTCCCAAAGGCACCAGTCGTTCTTTATTGCCCTTACCCGTAATTCTTAAATAGCCTTGTTTTAAATTGATTAAGTCTAGGCGTAGGTTTAGCAGCTCAGATACACGCAGTCCACAGGCATACAACACTTCAAACATGGCACGATCACGGAGTCCGAGAGCGGTTTCAATATCGGGAGCTTGAATTAAGGCATCCACGTCTTGCTCAGACAAATCTTTAGGCAGTGCGCGGCCAATTTTGGGTGTTTTATGTAGCGCGACAGGGTTTTCTGAACGCAGTTTTTGCTCTCGTAAAAACTTAAAAAAAGAACGCATAGCCGACAAACAGCGCGCAATGGAGCGTGGGCTTTTGCCTTGTTTGGTGAGGGTCAGCAGAACATCGGCGACATCGTCACTGCTCCATTCGGGCATACTCACCAGACTACACTCGCTGCACTGTAATAAGTCAGAGAGATAAGCATTTCGGGTGTGCGGGCTGACGGTTTGTGCAATGAGATAATCTTTAAAGCCGTGTAAAAAACTGAGCTGAGTTGGAATTTGAACAGGCGCAGGCACACGCGGTTTTTTATTTAACATAAAGCTCTCAAACACATCATCACGGAAAGACAAAAACAAGGAATAGGGGTTTTATTCAATGTAGTGTAATCATTCTCGCTTGTCGATGTGTTATAACAGATGCGAATCATTATCGAATCTGATTTGGTAATTATTCTCATTTGTTTGTATACTGTTCAAAATATTAAAGGGTTGGATGCGGTGCGTTTATCTGATTTAAAAGTCAAACAAACTGCCATCATTAACAAAGTGAATCATACTTTGGATGGCGAAGCTCAGACTGATTTGGTGGCTAGTCGTCTTGAAACATTAGGCTTTGTCGCAGGTACAAAAGTACAGGTGATTACCAAAGGTGTTTTTGGCGGCGATCCAATTTTAATCCAAGTGGGTTTTACACGTTTCGCCTTAAGAAAAGTTGAAGCTGAAAAAATTGAAATTCAAGTCGAAGGAGCACCTAGATGAGTGATGCCTTGCGTGTTGCCCTTGTAGGTAATCCAAACTGCGGTAAAACTTCGTTATTTAACCATCTCACTGGAACACGCCAAAAAGTAGGTAACTATGCGGGTGTAACGGTTGAGCGTAAAGTTGGTCAATTTACTCTTCCTTCCGGTCAAGCGGTTCGCGTTCTGGACTTGCCAGGGACGTATAGCTTAGATGCGACCAGTCCTGATGAAATGATTACCCGTGACGTGGTGATGGGGAAAATTGCAGAAGAAGGTCAGCAAGATGCTTTCTTATGTATTGTTGATGCAACTAACCTCAAACTTCACCTCGGTTTAGTGATTGAACTGATTGCATTGGGCCGTCCAATGTTAATCGTTTTAAACATGATGGATGAAGCACGTCGCCGTGGCATGCAAATCAATACCCAAAAGCTTTCTGAGCGCTTGGGTGTGCCGATCGTTGAAACCGTTGCGGTGCGTAACTCGGGTATTGAAAGCCTGCTTAGCGCTTTAGAGCAGGGCAAATATGCCGTGCCTTATACCGAGCTGACGGGTTTAAAAGGCGACACTGCACATGAGAAAGTAGAAAATTTATTACATGACGCTGTGCAGTACGTCGATGAAGAAGACAAGCGAACTGATTTTCTAGATAAGATTTTCCTACATCCAGTTTTGGGTTTAGTTAGCCTTGCAGTCATGATGTTTATTGTCTTCCAAGCCGTTTTTGCTTGGGCAGCGCCGTTTATGGATGGGATTGAAACCTTCTTTGGCTGGCTGGGTGAAACCATCGGTGGGTCCATTAGCCACCCTTTACTTAACAGTTTAGTGGTGGATGGGATTATTGCGGGTGCGGGCGGTGTTGTGGTGTTTTTGCCGCAGATTTTAATTTTATTCTTCTTTATCTTGGTATTGGAAGAGTCGGGTTATTTACCGCGTGCCGCGTTTTTGCTAGATAAGCTGATGTTTAAAGCAGGTCTTTCTGGGCGTGCCTTTATTCCATTGTTGTCTAGCTTTGCCTGCGCAATTCCGGGCATCATGGCATCGCGTACCATTAGTGATCCGCGTGACCGTTTGACCACGATTTTTGTGGCACCGTTGATGACGTGTTCAGCACGTTTACCTGTGTATGCCTTGTTAATTGCCGCTTTTATTCCTGAACAAACCGTTTGGGGGATCTTCAATCTACAAGGTTTGGTGTTGTTTGCTTTATATATGGCCGGGATTGTGAGTGCACTGTGTGTATCTTTCGTTCTGAAATTCTTCCATAAAGACAAGTCACAACATATGTTGATGATGGAGTTGCCAAGCTATCGTTTCCCTGACTTAAAGAATATTTGGATTGGTTTACTTGACCGTGCCAAGATCTTCTTACGTCGTGTGGGTGGCATTATTTTCGCGTTGTCTATTTTACTGTGGTTCTTGTGTACCTTCCCGCAAGCCCCTGAAGGCGCGACTTTACCTGAAATTGATTATTCATTTGCCGGTATGCTCGGTCATTTACTGCAACCGATTTTTGCCCCGCTGGGTTTCAACTGGCAGATTTGTATTGCCTTGATTCCTGCCATGGCAGCTCGTGAAGTGGTGGTGGCAGCTCTAGGTACGGTATATGCCTTATCCGCTGTTGATGAAGATGCCATGTCACAAGGTTTGGCTTCACTCATCAGTAGTGGCGGTGAGCTCGGCTGGTCGGTGGCGACTGGTCTGTCTTTATTGGTGTGGTTTATTTATGCGCCGCACTGTTTGGCGACTTTAGCGACGGTCAAACGTGAAACAGGTTCATGGAAAACCGTGAGTTTTATGACCATTTACTTGTTTGGTTTGGCTTATTTAATGTCATTCCTGACCTATCAAATTGCAACGCACTATTTGGGTTAATCGGCGTAAATAGGCGAGGAGATTGAGATGATTGAAATTCTAATTGTTGCTGCTCTAGTGATCTGGAGTGCAGTGGTGGTATTTAAGAAAGTATTTCCTAAGACATCGGGTTCAGTTTTCATGTCCTTGTCTGCGCTATGTGAGGCTCGTGGTTGGACACGTTTAGCAACGTGGCTAAAGCCATCAATGGCTGGCGGGTGTGGCGGAAACTGTGCCTGCCCAGCAACGGAAGACAGCAATGCGAAAAAGCCTGAAGTTCAAGCGGTGAAGTGGAAATAAAACGATTTTTGCTCATAAATAAAAAAGCCGTCCCAGTGGGACGGCTTTTTTACGCACTGACACAAAAAAAGTGCAGGAAAGTCAAAACAGAAAAAGCATTCAAAACAGCAAAGTGCTAACATTTCCGCAGATAAATCTCAGACCAAGCATGGGGCGAAAATGTTAATACAACGTGGTGGACTTAAGGTCGTTGCAGGGCTCGGCATTTCTGGTGTTGCAGTGGTCAATTTTTTACATAACCAAGGCTACCGCGTTGCAGTAACGGACTCTCGATCGACCCCACCCGGTCATGACCAAATTCCAGCAGAGGTACAAACCAGTTTTGGTCAGTTTGACGCAGAACTGTTGTTGTCTGCTGAAGAAATCGTTATTAGCCCTGGGATTGATCCTAAACTACCTGAAATTCAAGCTGCGATTGCCAAAAGCATCCCCGTGGTGAGTGAAATTCAAATCCTACGCCGTGCAACCGACAAGCCGATCATGGCCATTACTGGGTCGAATGCAAAAAGTACCGTGACGACCTTGATTGGTCTGATGGCTGAACATGCAGGCGTGAAAGTTGCGGTAGGCGGTAACCTTGGTCGCCCAGCGTTGGATTTGACCAAAGATGAGCCAGATTTATACATTTTAGAACTATCCAGCTTTCAGTTAGAAACCACTTCAAATTTACAAGCTGAAGTTGCGGTGGTACTGAATATGAGTGAAGACCATCTTGACCGTCATGGCGATATGATGGGCTATCACACCGCGAAGCATCGCATTTTCCAAGGCGTGAAAAAAGTCGTTCATAACCGTGATGACTCACTTACGCGTCCTTTGGTACCTGATGCTACGCCAATGCAAAGCTTTGGTTTAAATGCACCTGATATGAATCAGTACGGTGTATTAAGAGATGACGACGGTACGATCTGGTTGGCCCGTGGCCGCACACGTTTATTGAACAGTGCAGAGATGTATATTCAAGGTACACACAATGTTGCCAATGCTTTAGCCTGTTTGGCTTTAGGTGAGGCAATCAATCTTCCGCTGGAGTCGATGTTGGAAACGCTGAAAAGCTTTAAAGGCTTAGAGCATCGCTGTGAGTTTGTGAAAGAAGTTGGGGGTGTTCGTTACTATAATGACTCTAAGGGCACCAATGTAGGCGCAACACTGGCTGCAATTGATGGTCTAGGTGCTGCGATTGAAGCCAAAGGTGGCAAAGTCGCGATCATTTTAGGTGGTCAAGGCAAAGGACAAGATTTTAGCGCTTTACGTGAGGCCTTGAGCAAATACGTGAAGGTGGCTGTGTTGATTGGTGAAGATGCCGCGTTGATTGAAAAAGCCGTGGCAGGAACAACGACCTTACTGCATGCTGACACGCTAGAGCAGGCGGTTGCACTTTGCCAAGCCCATACCCAAGCCCATGATGTCGTGTTATTGTCACCTGCATGTGCAAGTTTTGATATGTTCAGTGGTTACCCACAGCGCGGACATCAGTTTGTCGCTTGTGTGCAAGAACTCCACTAAAAATAATAAGGAAATTGAGATGGCTGAGTTTGCTCAGACAACGATCAATAAAATTAACCAGTTTTATAGCCGTTGGGCGCCGCGTGTACCCAGCGAAGTGACACCACGTAATGTGTTGATCTTCTGCGTCATTGCGTTGTTGTGTTTAGGTTCGATCATGGTCGCATCTGCGTCTATGCCTTATGCTGAACGCCTTCATGAGAATTCATTTCACTATGTCCTTCGTCACGGGATTTCAATTGCGGTGGCTGGCGTTTTGGCCTATGCGGTATACCGAGTTCCGCTCAATGTTTGGTTCAATAATACCTTTCCGCTGTGGATTTTGACTATCTTGCTGCTGGCTGCCGTGCTTGTTGTCGGGACAGAGGTCAATGGTTCGACCCGCTGGATTCGTGTTGCGGGCTTCACGTTGCAGGCTTCAGAGGTCGCCAAAGTAATGATGGCGATTTTCACAGCGGACTATGTGGTACGCCGTGCCGAAGAAGTAAGAAATAACATCAAAGGTTTGATTCGTCTCGGTATTATTATGCTGTTGACGGTGGGTTTGATTATCGCAGAGCCCGACTTGGGTGCAACCGTGGTAATTAGTTTGATGATGCTCGGTATATTCTTCCTTGCTGGCGCGCCGTTGATTCAGTTTGGCATGGCTTTTGGTGCGATTTTTGCGGCCTTTGTCTTTCTGATTGTATTTGAGCCTTACCGTTTTGAACGTCTAATGTCTTTCTCAAACCCTTGGGAAGATCCGCTAGGCACTGGTTACCAGCTTTCCAATGCCTTGATGGCCTTTGGGCGTGGTGAATGGTTTGGTGTAGGACTTGGCCACAGTGTACAGAAAATGGCTTACTTGCCTGAAGCCCATACCGACTTCATGTTGGCCATTTTAGGCGAAGAGTTTGGCTTTTTCGGGATCACTACGGTCTTAATTCTGTCCTTTACCCTGTTGCTGTGCTGTATCAAAGTGGGTCATCGTGCCTTGAAAAATCAGTACTTGCGTGCGGGTTATTTGGCTTATGGGGTATCGATTATTTTCTTACTGCAAATTTTGGTAAACGCAGGTATGAATATGGGGATGCTGCCAACCAAAGGTCTGACGCTACCTTTCATTAGTTATGGTGGTTCATCTTTGATTATGTGCGCAGTGATGATCAGTTTGATTTTGAAAATTGATGCAACCACACAAAGTGCCAATCCAACCAAAGAAGAATCCAGCTTCTAAGCGGGTTGTTCTTTCATCACGCTATCCGCAGACGAAACTCACTTTTCGTTATGCGGATAGCGTTTGAGCCCTTCCTAAATTGTGTTTCTCATCAGCACATCTCTACCCATCTTCTTTCATGATGAATGTGACTGCAATGGTCTAAATTTTTTGAATTTGCTTCAATTGAAACGTTGAGCGCTATGCGTAGTATTGAGTGTTTGCTGCAATCGTTTTGCTTTTTGCTATAAATAGGTACCATGCAGGGTAGTACTGTGCGGAATCAGTGACACATCCCATTGTGCAATGGCTTGTTGCAACATTCGTTCAGGGGTGTCTAGCTCGACAACTGGCTGATTTAGAGCACGTATCGCTTGAGCGAGTAGTGTGGGTGCTTGGTTAAGATCCAGTGCCTGTGCCATATTTTGTTTAGATAACTTTTGCCCTTGATCATTCATGGCCAAAGGCAGGTGCATATAGCTCAGGCGCGGGTAATCTAAGAGCTGACCTAAATAAATTTGGCGCTCGGTATTATCCAATAGATCTGCACCACGAACCACGTGGGTGACGCCTTGTAGGTAGTCATCTACCACGACCGCTAATTGATAGTTGATAATGCCATCGCGGCGTTTCAGTACAAAGTCACCGAGTTCATGTGCCAGTTGTGAGCAGTGTCTGCCTTGCAGAGCATCATCAAAACAAATCTCGACATCCTCCACCTTGACGCGAATGGCTTGTTGCTCAAAAGGCAGAGCAAGGTCACGGCAGGTGCCTGCATAAATGTGGTTAGAACCGAGCATTTTGCGGGTGCACTGACAAGCATAGACCAATTTGAGTTGATGCAGTTGTTGGATCACGTCTTCGTATAGGTCGAGACGATCTTTTTGGAAAATGATCTCTGCATCGGGCTGAAAGCCGAAAGCCTCAATACAACGCAAGATATGGCTTTCACTGCCGGGGTAAATACGCGGGATATCGGTATCTTCGATACGAACCAACCATGTGCCTTGATGTGCTTTAGCTTCGCAATAACTGGCAACGGCTGTGATGAGTGAACCAAAATGCAAAGGGCCGGTTGGCGATGGCGCAAACCGACCCACATAAGCCATCCTGTTGTCCCCCTCCTTATGTAAAGGAGGGGTTGGGGGAGGGTTATTGAATAACATGATTAACCGTTATTTTGCTTCTCTTTGATTTCTGCCAGTGTTTTGCAGTCAATACATAAAGTCGCAGTTGGACGAGCCTCTAAACGGCGCAGACCAATTTCGATGCCACAGGTTTCACAGAAACCATAGTCATCGTTTTTAATCGCTTCAATTGATTGTTCGATTTTGCGGATGAGCTTACGTTCACGGTCGCGTGTACGTAATTCAATTGCAAACTCTTCTTCTTGTGTCGCGCGGTCATTCACATCAGGCAAAGCGGTGTTTTCGTCTTGCATGGTGTTGAGTGTGCGGTCAACTTCTGACATTAGCTCTGCTTTCCATGCCAACAAAATTTGGCGGAAGTGCTCAAGCTGACCTTCAGACATGTATTCTTCATTTTTTTTCGGCTGATAAGGTTCAATACCAAATAAGCTTGCAGTAGAACCACCGTCAGTCGCTTTAGGCTTAGTTTTGCGCACACGTTTTGTAGATTTTTCATCTACAACATCAGTTTGTTCGTCTAAGACAGTATTTTGGTTGTCATTCGCCATTTAGGGCAATCCTCATCATATACGTATCTTTAATACGCAAAAAATATGGTGATATGCAAGTGTTTTTATCCACCCTCGAGGAGATTAAGCCTCGGGGGTCGTCATCATATAGACTTTTTAAGTATTTTGATAGTCTTTGATGTTTGGATTAAATTGATCACTTTTTCGTAAGAGCAACTAAGGTAATTGAAAACGATAAAAATGAAAAGTTAATAACCTGAAATTTCAACATTTATTTTTTGCTGTGCGTGTAAGACACGTTCTACGTGGGTTTCATGGCTGCCATCTGCGTTTAATTGTAAAATACGATAACCTGGTGCCTGCTCATCTAAAGCGAAATGATCACTTAAAGGCTTAAATTGGACACTGGTCGACGGCGTCGAGTAAAACTGAATACCATGCCATTCACGCCATGATTCTTGATGGACATGTCCCGACAGCACAATTTTGACATTGTGGTATTTCGCAAGAACCGCAGTGAGGTCTTGGGTGTTCTTGAGTTTATGTTGATCAATCCATTTTGACTGCATTTCAAAAGGATGATGATGACAGGCAATCACAATGTGCTGCTGGGCAAATTCTTGTAGGATTTGTTCCAGTTGGTTCAATTGTGTTTCATCGACCCAGCCATCGATTTTACCTTTGACGGCACTATTGAGTAAAACCACACTCCAAGGACCAAAGTGAATCACGTGGACTTTGTTTTGTTGCTGATGAAAAGGGAAGTGCTCGGCATTGTCATGATTGCCCGGTACCTGATAAAACGGCGTCTTTAAACTCTGCATAAAGTCTAAATAGCGTTGATAGGTTCGAGGCACTGGTACTTGTGCCAAGTCACCCGTATGGACGATGGCATTCAGTTGTGGGTGACGCTCAACAATATGTTGCATCACATGATGAAAGCTTTGCTCTGGATTCATACGTACAAATTCCAGATGATCTTGATCCATCAAGTGCGTATCTGAAATTTGGATAATGGTCCAATTTTTCTCATTATTTAAAGTCATGCCTGACCCCTTAGACATTCCTTGTCGTTTTAATCTGTTGTTGTAGCCATTGCAAGGCCATTATGACAGGCGCATTTCTGAGCCGACCATTGGAAAGTAATGTATCGAGCTGCGCATAATCAATCAGATGTAATAAAATATTTTCACCTTCATCAGGCATACCAAATACACCACCTTGTTCGGGTAAATCGGCCGCAGCACTATACAGATGAAACAGTTCCGCACAGGCACCTGCTGAAGGATAAAAGCTAAACAGATGCTGTAAGTGTTCAATCTGACAGCCCGATTCTTCTAATGCTTCACGGCGAATACAGCTTTCTGGTGATTCATCACCATCGAGTACTCCCGCAATAATCTCCAGCTGCCACGCTGAATCTTGGTCATCCATAGCACCAATACGAAATTGTTCAATTAAGGCAAATTTTTGTTGTGCATCATCATAAATCAATACACCTGCAGCTTCAGGGCGCTGAATAAGCTCACGTGAAATCACAGCGGTGTACTCAGTTTGATTAAACAGGCGATGACGTAAATTTACTTTTTCTACTTGAACAAAACCCTGAAAAACAAAGGCTCTGTCTACAATTTGGACATCTTCACTGTGATATGTAGCTTGCTTAATTATGTTCATAAAGCGCAATCAGGATGAAATTTATCATTTCATCCTAACTGAGAATCGCATGATTACAAAAGGTTTTTTATCAACTTACACTTTTTGGTACAAGTTTTGTCCGGTTGCATGGAATTGTTTTTTCATGCTATCGAGACCAATTTCGACCTCTTCTTGCTGAATTTTATTCAGCGTAGCGTTTTTCTGGTTTTGTGCATAATCACGCACGTTTTGGGTGATTTTCATCGAGCAAAACTTGGGACCGCACATTGAACAGAAGTGCGCAGACTTGTGTGCTTCCTTCGGCATGGTTTCATCATGCATGCTACGCGCCGTGTCTGGATCAAGACTGAGATTAAACTGATCTTCCCAGCGGAATTCAAAACGTGCTTTAGACAGGGCATTATCACGGACTTGCGCACCCGGATGACCTTTGGCCAAATCTGCTGCATGTGCTGCAATTTTATAGGTGATGATGCCATCTTTGACGTCTTTTTTGTTCGGCAGGCCCAAGTGTTCTTTAGGCGTGACATAGCACAACATGGCAGTCCCATACCAACCAATCATCGCCGCACCAATCGCAGAAGTAATATGGTCATAACCTGGGGCAATATCGGTGGTCAATGGCCCTAAAGTGTAGAAGGGTGCTTCTTGGCAGACTTCAAGCTGTAGATCCATATTTTCTTTAATCATGTGCATTGGCACATGCCCCGGACCTTCAATCATTACTTGCACATCATGTTTCCATGCGCGATGGGTCAGCTCGCCTAAAGTGCGTAATTCAGAGAACTGTGCTTCGTCATTGGCATCTTGGATACACCCTGGACGTAGACCATCACCGAGACTGAATGACACGTCATAGGCTTTCATGATTTCGCAGATTTCATCGAAATGTGTATAGAGGAAGTTTTCTTGATGATGGGCCAAACACCACTGCGCCATGATTGAGCCGCCACGAGAGACGATACCAGTGAGACGATTTGCTGTCATCGGTACATAACGTAATAAGACACCCGCATGAATGGTGAAATAGTCTACGCCTTGCTCAGCTTGTTCGATCAGCGTGTCTTTGAATATTTCCCATGTCAGGTCTTCCGCCACCCCATCAACTTTTTCTAAAGCTTGATAGATCGGTACAGTACCAATCGGAACAGGTGAGTTACGAATAATCCATTCACGGGTTTCATGGATGTTCTTCCCTGTGGAGAGGTCCATGATGGTGTCTGCACCCCAACGGGTTGCCCACGTCATTTTTGCGACTTCTTCATCAATTGAAGAGCCGAGAGCCGAGTTACCAATATTGGCATTGATTTTCACCAAGAAGTTTCGACCAATGATCATTGGTTCAATTTCAGGGTGGTTAATATTGGCCGGAATAATCGCGCGCCCTTCAGCCACTTCTTTGCGCACAAATTCAGGCGTGATTTCCATCAAGTTATGCGCACCAAAGTTTTGCCCCGCGTGCTGACGTGCATCGACTCCTTCACGTTGACGCTGATTTTCACGAATAGCGATGTATTCCATTTCAGGAGTAATGATGCCTTGTTTGGCATAATGCATCTGCGTGACATTGTGGCCTGCTTTGGCCCGACGTGGTTTTTGAATATGCGCAAAGCGGATATCTGCGGTACGAATATCGCGTAACCGTTCTTGACCAAAGCTTGAACTGAGGCTGTCTAACATTTCAGTATCGTTGCGCTCTTCAATCCAGCTTTGACGGACATTCGGTAGACCTTTGTTCAGATCAATATTGACATTGGTATCGGTATACACGCCCGAGGTGTCATATACCATCACTGGTGGATTGTATTCACCGCCTAAGCCTGTTGGGGTTTCGGTCAGTTCAATCTCACGCATGGGGACTTGAATGTCTGGTCGTGAACCTTGGATATAGACTTTTTTAGAGGCAGGCAAGATACGGGTCAGATCTTTGGCATCTTGTTCATGTTGTGCTGAAATTTCAGCGGAAAGATTCGTTAAATGGTTCATTGCAATGATCCTTATGAATGACATCAACGAATCAAGCACGACCAAAAACGATGGCAATTAAAGCTATTTCTATGTGTTGTTGATTTGGTGGTACAAATGCAACGGATGTATTTCTACTGGAAATAGTTTAATGAAAGGCGTTCAGTTTTTAGATGGCTTGATTCCTACGCAGGTCTTAACCTGATCAGGTTCAACGGTACTCAGCTTCAAAACTTTATGGAAAAGTCTTAGCTGATCTCAGCGAGCAATTACTCGCGCTCCGTCAAGCGATGCACCATCTTAACATGCACTGTTGTTAAAAACAGCGACCTTTTTATTCAAAGTGTGAAAGGGAGATTTGTTCAACGTTCTAAGCAAATGGTATCGCTTAAGCAGTCCTTGCCTTGATCGGGTTGCACCATACGCAGTTGAATAAAATGCGCCAATTGTCTTTGTAAGAGTTGATCTGCACCGAGGCGCTGCACATGAGCGGAAGCAGGCAAGATGATTTGAGCCGCTCTTTGTTCAGAGCTGAGCGCAACGAACTTTAAAAATAAGCGCGCTTGATCTGTCACAATTGAATTTTTCAGTTCAGCGAGGCGTTTAATTTCTTCCAAATAATTGCTTTGTACGGTATAGCCGTCGTAAACGCGTTGAGTATCCAGTCCGATAAACAAGAGGGTGCTGTATAGATTCAACAGATGACGTGCATCTTGGTGGTAGCTACTTTTCGGGTACTGTTGTAAATAGTTTTCCCAATACAGCGCACGATCTGCAATTTCTTTGGCGTCAATTTTGACCTGACTCCCAATCACGGCTGGGTATTGATTCTGTGTCGCCAGATGTTCAATAAACTCTTGCTCTGCGACAGGTAGGTAAGGCGCAAAAATTTTGGCTAAATATTCAGGGCTACGGCGGTAATGCACTTGTCCTTCGCCTGCATCAAACAGCTCGACATAAGACTGCCCTTGGTGTTTGATGAGGTATTGGTCGCGAATGGTGAGTTGCTCAAAAAGACTTTGTTGAATGGTCGGATGCTGAGCCATTTCTAGGGCATAGCTTTCAAAAGCCCGCTGCTGTTGTGGCGTACGTTCAACCGCCAAAAAGTCATGGTACATTTTATTGGATAAGCTCAATAAACGCTTTTGTTGTTGAAAACCGAGCAAAGGTAAACACAGCTTAAGATCTTGATTGATTTGCTCTAAAGCAAAAGTCGTACGTTGCGCATCTATTTCCGACATGTTTTTATCAATTTTTTGGCACAAGTCGGTTAAGTCCAAGGTTTGAGTCGAAGACGCTTCTATTTGTGCAGGCTCTTGAAAGCTCACAGGTTCAGGTTTCTGACAGGCAGCCAAGAGCGCGCACATAAAAATCAGTGCGTAAGGTTTAAGCGAAAATAAAGAAGAATGATTCACAGCGACTCGATCAAAAAACTCAGTTCAGCGACAACACAATAGAGAAACTCCTTTTCTCCATGCCTCATTTTATAGGGGGAATGGAATTTTTAATGTGTAGTATTGTGAATGAGTTTGTTGAACGGGCTATGACACTATTCAATATTTACTTCATAATGAACAGATTAGTGCGCGCTATTGTAACCAGTGCAATAAAAAATATACGAAAAAAATGACAACTCGTTTTAGTATAGCGTTGCTCAGAACGAAGCCAGTGAGGCGGAAAGGTGGACCAAAAACAATGAAGATTAAATGTGTCCTAGCCAGCTGTGTGTTGTTTTTCGCGCCGTGGAGTCATGCCTTGGATTTGGTCGACGCTTTACAACGCGCCAAAGTCAATGATCCCAACTGGCAAGCCAATTTACTCCAATATGAAGCCGATCAACTCAATTTAGGCATTGCACAAGGCAATTTACTGCCTACCATTAGTCTGTCTGGCAATGTGACTCGAAAAAATCAACCCATTGGGCAGGTGAGTTCGATTCTTTCCATGCCCGATACGACCACCACCAAACAAGTGGCGATTACGGCGCGCCAACCCCTTTTTCGTTGGGATGCGTGGGAAGGGTTGAAACAAGTTAAGACCTCCCTCAGTTTAAGTGACGTCAATTTGCAGCTACAGCGTCAGCAGCATATTTTAGAGGTAACGGAAGCCTATTTTAATGTACTGCGCCAACAAAGTTTAACTGCAGCTAATTTACAAGAAGAACAAGCTCTACTTGAGCAACTGAATATGATGAATGCCAAACTCAAAGAGGGTTTGGTGGCAAAAAGTGATGTGAGTGAAGCCAATGCACAGTACCAAAGCGCAAAGGCTAACCGCATTGCGACGCATATACAACTGGTCTTGGCGCAGGAACAACTGGCGCAAATTATCGGGCCTTATCAAGAAAACTTGGCAGTGCTGCGTGAAGACTTTCAGTTTCAAAAGCCTTATCCTGCAGAACTTTCAGCATGGACTAATTTAGCTCTCGCACAGAACCTAGGCATTCAGCAGGCTCGCTTGCAACAGCGCTATGCTGAAGATCAAAAACGGGTTGAACAAGCTGCGTTGTATCCGCAAATTGAAGCTGTGGGAAGCTATGGTTATAGTGAGCAGACTCCAGAGAATATTATGTCGGCCAAAGGTAACTTTGATCAGATTGGTATTGAGATGAATTGGAATGTCTATACGGGGGGGCGAACCAAGAAGTCGATTCAAAAAGCCGCTGTTAACGTCAAAAAATCTGAAGCCGAATTGGATGCCGCCATCCGTAAAGCCAACACCGAGGTGAAAAAGTCTTATTTGCAAGTGGAAACAGACCAAGCCAAGTTGCAAGCACGTAAAGCTGCCATGGAATCATCCAGCCTCGTCTCTCGCGCCTCACAAGCGCAGTATCAAGAAGGCTTAAAAACCATGGTCGATGTTTTACTGGCACAGCGCAATGCCTTTTCGGCCAAGCAAGACTATGTCAATACCAAGTATGATTATCTGATCAATGTCTTGCATTTAAAGGCATCTGTGGGTAAGTTGACTGAACAAGATATTCAAGAAATGAATGCATGGTTGGTGGGCAAAGCACGCTTATAAATGGGCGTTGTCATCAAATCTTCACAATTGCTATGCTTTAATATCGCTCAATCTTTAGTCCCTCATGATGTTGCTGTGGAGTACGTCCTTTGCCAAATAGTCCTGTTTTAAACCATCACATTTCTTCGCAGTTCAATGAAGATTTGCAGGATGTGAACACCAAATTTATGACCATGGGTGGTTTGGTAGAGCAACAAGTGGCAAATGCAATTCATGCGCTACTCGACACCGATGCCAATTTAGCGGTCGATGTTCAGTTTAAAGACAATGCGGTGAATCAGCTCGAACGTGAAATTGATGAAGCTTTGACGTTGATTTTGGCGCGTCGTCATCCTGCTGCGATTGATTTGCGTATGGTGATTGCGATGTCGAAAGCCAATACAGACCTAGAGCGTATTGGTGATGAAGCGGCGAAAATTGCTCGTATTGCGCAAAGTTTATGTGAAGACGGTGAATCCCCTCGCGGTTATATGGAAACGCGTCATATTGGTAACCAAGTCCGCGTCATGATTCATGATGCCCTAGACGCTTTTGCACGTTTAGATGCAGAACAAGCGCTACGTGTGATGATGGCCGATGCTGATATTGACCGTGAATATCAATCTGCAACGCGTACTTTGATGACTTATATGATTGAAGACCCGCGTCATATTGCCCGTGTGATTAATGTGATGTGGGTATTACGTTCATTAGAGCGTATTGGCGATCATGCGCGTAACATTTCTGAGCAAGTGATTTACATGGTGAAAGGCTTGGATGTGCGTCATACCAGTTTTGAAGAAGTTGAAAAACATATCCAAAAATAAAAAAGCGTATCTTATTTTTCAAGCACAACTTCGGTTGTGCTTTTTAATGGTTGCTTCATTTTTGGATAAAAAAAATCTCAGACTTTGGGGGAAATCTGAGACTAAAATTGGGGATATTTATCGTTATCGATAAGAGGTTTCCCTCTATCCTTGAATGCCATTATAGGAAAGATGTTTTTCTGCGTCATGTAGGTTCTTGTAGTGTAATGTTGAGTTTTGCAAGGGTTGTGTAGCGCTATGTTTACACTCAATCATTTGGATACAAATAAGTGCTTTATAGCGTCATTGAGTTATCAACATGTCATCTATCTTGGGTTTAGTTAGACCTGTGCTTAGATAGAATATTGTATGAATAAAAAGAAAAGCCCCGATGTCGGGGCTTTTTAAATGTGAAACTACGTGCTCCGCTTTATCATGCCTCAGGCTTTAAGCCTTCTGCTTTTTCTAAGCTTTCATCATTGTTAAAGAACTTCTCACGTTGTTCTTCAAGAAACTTTTTCGCATCAGGTTCAAACACATTTAGGCGTTTTTCATTGATTAAAGTGGTTTGGTGCTTTAACCATTCTCCCCAAGCTTGCTTGGAGATGCTTTCAAAAAGTTCTTGGCCTTTTGCGCCAGGGAAAGGTGCAAAGTCTAAACCTTCCATTTCTGTTTGATATTTACGGCAAAAAACTTGTCGAGTCATATCTAGACGTCCTTATTGAGCATAAAGTTTTTCTAAACGCGCATGGGCACGTTCAATGGCAGCTTCTACTTGCGCAGGTGCAGTTCCACCAATGTGGTTACGCGCATTGACTGACGCTTCAAGGGTCAGTGCTTTTTCAAATACATCCGCTTGAATTAAGTCAGAGAACTGTTGAAGTTGTTCAAGAGTCAATTCAGAAAGATCTTTTGACTCTTGAACACCTAAAGCAACGGCTTTACCCACAATTTCATGTGCATCACGGAAAGCCACGCCATTTTTAACAAGGTAATCAGCCAAGTCGGTTGCGGTTGAGAAACCACGCAGTGCTGCTTCACGCATGATGTCAATGTTTGGAACCAAAGCAGGAATCATGTCTGCAAAAGCCATGAGCGAGCCACGCACGGTATCAATCGCATCAAACAACGGCTCTTTGTCTTCTTGGTTGTCTTTGTTATACGCCAACGGTTGACCTTTCATGAGTGTTAATAAGCTCATCAAGTCTCCATAGACACGGCCTGTTTTACCGCGCACTAACTCAGGCACATCTGGATTTTTCTTTTGTGGCATGATTGAAGAGCCCGTACAGAAACGGTCTGGAATGTTTACAAACTTAAACTGTGCAGACGTCCACAGAATCAATTCTTCTGACATGCGTGATAAGTGCATCATGATCAGCGAAGCCGCAGCATTGAACTCGATACCAAAGTCACGGTCAGACACCGCATCAAGCGAGTTTTCAGAAACGGCTTCAAAACCCAGTAACTCTGCTGTAAATGCTCGGTCGATTGGGTAAGTGGTACCTGCAAGGGCTGCTGAACCTAAAGGCATACGGTTAGTACGTTTACGACAGTCAATGAGACGCTCAGAGTCACGCACTAACATTTCAAACCATGCCAACAGGTGGTGACCAAAAGTCACAGGCTGTGCTGTTTGTAAGTGGGTGAAGCCCGGCATAATGGTATGCGTGTTTTGCGCAGCAATACTCAAAATACCTTTTTGTAATTTTTTTAGTAATTCTAAAATGGCATCGATTTCATCGCGGACATAGAGGCGAATATCGGTTGCCACTTGGTCATTACGGCTACGACCGGTGTGGAGCTTTTTACCTGTGATGCCAATCCGTTGAGTCAAACGCGACTCAATGTTCATGTGCACATCTTCTAGGTCAATACGCCATTCGAACTGACCCGCTTCGATTTCAGCTTGAATGGTGTTTAAGCCATTAATGATGTCATCACGTTCTTGTTCTGTCAGAACGCCAACTTTTGCAAGCATGGTCGCGTGAGCAATAGAACCTGCAATATCTTGTTTATAAAAGCGTTGGTCAAATTGTACAGATGCTGTAAATTCAGCAACAAAGGCATCAGTAGCTTCAGAGAAACGACCGCCCCACATACCCGAAGTTTGGGCTTGTGACGGATTTGAGGAATTAGAAGATGTGGTCATGTCGGCTCAATAAGATAAAAAGCGGTAGAACTCGCATGAGTATAACAAATTCAAGGCAACTTGCCGAAGTTCAAGATGCGCAAAGTTTAACTTCCAGTAGGACTAAGCCAAATATCTCTTATTTATTTAGCAAAATCGTGCAATGGCCGCATTTGTTGGAATTATTTGTCGGTGGGAATTTGTTGGCCATGTTGTTGGCTTTGGCTGAAGCCCAGTCTTGGTCAAACTTGGTGTTTGAGCATGTGCTGGGCTATATGCTTTACATTAATTGGGTTTTGCTGTCTTTTACTGCGCTGATGCAATATGGACAAAAAAAGTTGCAAGATTTGAGTCTGGGTATGACTTTATTGTCAGGCTTTTTTCTATTACAGATCATTGTGTTGGTGACCACGCTCAGCCTTAATATACTGATCTTCTTTGGAGCTAATTTTAGTGTCAAAGGTTTGAGTTCAGCCATCTTATGGAATGATGTGGCTTTGCATTTGGGCTATGGCTTGCTGTTAGGCAGCTTTTGTTTTCGTTATTTGTACCTAAGAGAGCAATGGTTTAGGCAGCAAAATAGTGAGCTGAATGCACGGGTGCAGGCCATGCAAGCTCGTATCCACCCGCATTTTTTGTTTAATAGTTTAAACAATGTGATTTGCCTAATCGCGATTGACCCAGATAAAGCCGAACAGATGTTGCTCAATCTATCGCGTCTGTTTAGAGCCAGTTTCCAAGAGTTAAAACTGGTCAAGCTCAGTGATGAAATTGAGTTGTGTCAACGTTATTTGGCGATTGAGCAAATTCGTTTGGGGGATCGTTTACAGGTTGAATGGAAAATCGAGCATGCCGAATTATGTAAGCAGGTACAAATTCCACTCTTAACTTTACAACCTTTACTTGAAAATAGTATTTTTCATGGTGTTGAAAAATTTTTAACTAAGAGTACGATAAGTGTACTGATTGAAATATTGCAAAATCAAGTTAATATCGTCATAACTAACCCATTTACAAAGGAAACAATTCATAAACGACAAGGACATGGTATTGCTATTGAAAATGTGAAGCAGCGTCTAGAGGCATATTTTGGGCGAACTGTGAGCTTTCAAACCTATGCAGGGGAGGGAATGTATACCACTGTTGTGCAGTATCAATATAAATAAGCCGCAGTGAACCTATAAAAATAAACAAGGTGACTGTTGGGGAGGAGATAAATGGACATCCTAATTTGTGATGATGAGCCTTTAGCAATCGAACGTTTGTCTAGATTGGTGAGTCAGCTCGGACATCAAGTGGTGGCAACAGCCTCACATGGTCAACAAGCAATTGAATTAACTCAACAATATGAACCAGATGTGGTACTTTTAGATATTCAGATGCCAGAAATGGATGGGTTGACCTGTGCGCATTATTTGCGTCAGCTTGAACCGATGCCTGCTTTGGTGTTTTGTACAGCTTATGATGAACATGCGCTTGATGCATTTAAGTCACATGCTGAAGGTTATTTATTAAAACCAGTGATGCAACAGGAATTGCAACAGGTGCTTGGTCACCTCACTAAATTAACCCAAGCTCAAATGAGCGAGATAAAACAAAAAGAAAATATGGACGAATTTAACGTAAAGCGACATCAAATCGCAGCGAAAACCTATCGTGGTGTGGAATTGGTGCCCATTGAAAATATTTATTATTTTTTGGCGGATCAAAAATATGTCACGGTACGTCATAAAAACGGCAGTGTCTTAATTGATGAGACCTTAAAAGACTTAGAACATGAGTTTGGGGATGCCTTTATTCGTATCCACCGTAATGCCTTGGTTTCAGTTCACTTTTTAGAAGGGCTTGAAGTGGTCAACTCTGGGCAGTATCAAGTGCGTTGCCGTGAGTTGGATGAGCGCTTGGCGGTGAGTCGACGGCATTTGCCAGGCTTGCGAGAGCGCTTACATAGGCTTTAGCATGCTAATTTAATGACTCTGCTGCTGATGAGACGGGGTGCTTTGGGCTGAATACATTTCCAATGGGGGAAATTCAGTTTAAGATAGTTTCATTCTTATTGGCACATACTAAAATTTATGAAAACCCTGAAGATCGCTACTCGACAAAGCCCACTTGCCCTTTGGCAGGCTGAACATATTCGTGCTCGTTTAGAAGCATTGCATGCGGGGCTCACAGTAGAGTTGGTGACTTTTGTTACCCAAGGGGACAAAATTTTAGATACGCCATTGGCAAAAATTGGTGGCAAAGGTTTATTTGTCAAAGAGCTTGAAGCAGCGTTATTGGATGGTCGTGCCGATTTGGCAGTGCATTCGATGAAAGATGTTCCAATGGCTTTGCCTGAGGGTTTGTCGCTGGCCGTCATTTGTGAGCGTGAAGATCCTTTAGATGCCTTTGTGTCGAATAGTTATGCGAGTTTTGATGCATTGCCACCAGGGGCAAAGGTCGGTACCTCCAGTTTGCGCCGTAAATGCCAAATTTTAAAACAACGACCCGACCTAGAGATTATAGATTTACGTGGGAACGTGGGAACGCGTTTATCTAAATTAGATGCGGGTCAGTACGATGCCATTATTTTGGCAAGTGCTGGATTAAAACGCTTGGGTTTGGCAGAACGTATCCGTCATACCATTCGTCCAGAGTTGAGTTTACCTGCCGTGGGCCAAGGCGCTTTAGGGCTAGAGTGCCGTGTAAATGATCAAGCGGTATTGGATTTACTCCATCCGTTATTACATATAGAAACTGATACCTGTGTACGGGCTGAACGTGCTTTCAATGCTTATCTTGAAGGTGGATGTCAGGTGCCGATTGCAGGCTATGCCACTTTAGCAGACAACCGCATTCAGCTCGAAGGGCGTGTGGGGAGTGTCGATGGGCAAACGCTCCTTAAAGCACAAGTGGCGGGTGATGCCGCTGAAGCCGAGCATTTGGGCGTTGTCCTTGCACAAGAGTTATTGGCTCAAGGTGCAGGTGACTTACTCAAAGCCTTTTATCACTAATATTTCTTAACGATGCTGTTTATTAATACACGCCCAATTGATCGCGCGGCAAGCCTCACTCAGGCACTAGAACAACAGGCTGTTGAGGTCTATCCATTGCCGTTACTGGAGTTATTGCCCAGAGCATGGGGTCATGACCTAGAGCGCTTGTATCGACAGTTAGCGTACACCCAAGTGATTGTGGTGGTCAGCCCTAGTGCTGTGCAGTTTGGCATGGCACATTTGCTGCAAAGCGGTTTAACGGTGTCCGATTTACAGCATATTCAATGGATTGCAGTCGGACAAAAAACAGCACAGGCTTTGGCCGAATATGGTTTGGACAGTGTGGTGCCTGAGGTGGAAACCTCTGAAGGGATGTTACAACTGCCTGTTTTGCAGAACTTGGCCAGTGATGCGAGTATTGCATTTTGGCGAGGAGACGGTGGGCGTCAGTTTATGATGGACACCTTAATGCAACACGGGCGTCTTATACTGAACTTTGTTTTGTATGAGCGCCATTGTCCAAACGAAACGATGCAGCAACAGGCTAAATTGATTCAATGTTTATCAGAACATAATCACTACGTCGCACTGATCAGCAGTGAGGCCAGTTGGCTGAATTGGTTAGCTTTGCTGGACTCAAATATTCAGCTCCTGCAACAAGGACACTTTTTGGTGTTGGGTGAGCGTTTGGCACAGATCTTGAAGCAGTATCAACAGCAAATGCATGTGCTGTTTAAAATGAGTGTATTGAAAAATTTAAAGACAGCCACGATTGTACAGTTGTTACAAAGTGAGCAAGGGAACGCATGAAGAAGATTCTTATCATTGTATTGATGGCTGCATTGGCGTGGATTGCGAAGCTAAGTTATGACGTATGGGGGCTAAGTACACAGCAAGCTACTTTGCTCAACGAAATGCACCAAATCGAACAGCGCAGCGCCAATTTGAACGATCAAGTCGTGGCCATGCAGCGTCAAAAAGAAACTTTGAAACAAAACCCTGCAATGGCGAATGCGACGAGTAGCCAACCCGCCGAATTGGTAGTTGAGGGCATTGATCCAATTTTGTTTATCAAGCAACAGCTGGACTTGGTTGAGTTTGCCTTAAAGCAACAGCAGTATGTGGTGGCCACCGATAAGCTGGCCTTTTTAGATATGCAGCTGGAAAAATATAACTTGGCTGTGGCGCTGAAGCAAAGTTTGCATCAGGTGATAGCGCGAGATATGCAAACCATTCAGAAATTTGTGGCTGAGCGCAATGAACAGCAAGCGCTGATTAACCGTCAGCTGCAACAGATTGATCAGGCCTTAAGTCGAGAAATAAAACAACCTCAGTTAAACACCAAACGCGATCCGTCCGAACCCTTTTGGAAGCAATGGTTTAGGCTAGAAGCTGCGCAAGCACCTGCAACAGCATTAATGCAACGACAAATTGTGCTTAAAGAAGCACAGTTACGTTTACTGTTGGCACGCCAAGCCTTAGTTTCAGGGCAATATGCTGAATATCAAAAAGATTTAACCGAAGTGATGTTATTGATCCAACAACTTCCCGACCCTAAAGCCAAAGAGCTGCTGAAACAACTGAATAAGCTAAAAACATTGGTGGTTGTCCCAACGCCTATTTTAAGTACGCGTGCGTTGTTGGGGTAATAGAATGAAACAAATACTGATTGCTTATGGTTTGGTGAGTTTAATTGCAATTGCCGCGTTGAGTGTCTTGAGTTATGGACATGGTGCGGGTTATGTCTATGTGTTTTGGCATGACTGGCAGTTACAAACCAATCTCTGGATCATGTTTATTGCTCTAGCGTTGCTCAGTTTTAGCTTGCATTTGGTTTGGTTGGGGCTAAAACGGTATCTCAGTCGAGAAAAACGCAAAGCGGAAACTGTTTTTGATTTTAAAAGTTTGCATCCTTATGAACAACTGGCTGTGATTTGGTTGTTGGATGCAGGTCGAGATCAACAAGCCTTTATTCAAAATGCCTTCGCGCAGTCAGGCTTGCTCAAAAGTATTATCGATGCACGTTTATATTTGATGAAGGAGCAGTTCCCTGAAGCCTTAAGCGCCTTGAGCCAAAGCAATGCCATGGCCTTTGAGTTGGCTGAACTGCAACGTATTGAGCTGTTCTTAGCACAAGAAGATGCAGAACAGGCTTTAACCCATCTTGAGTTTCTCAATCAACATGAACTGTCACCTTGGCTTAAAGATGTGCAAACCGCTTATGAAGCGTGCTTAAAAGAGCTATGGGGACGTTTTGCGATTCAGTTTCCATGGCTTTATTTACGCTCAACCCAATATGGTCATTTAGATCAAGATGTGAAAAAAGCATGGCTGAAGCGTTTGTTGATAAAATTTGATCAAGCTAATTATGAAAATTTAGAAGATTTAAAACAACGTTATTTGGACTTGTCTGATCAGATTTTCAGCCGCAGTTATGATGTTCAACTGCTATGGCTTAAGTTGTTAGCACGTATGCCAGACATGAGTGAGCAGCACGAACACTTGTCGATTTATTTACTCAATCAGCAGTTTAATTCGGAAGTATTTTATTTGTGGTTCCAGCAGCAACTTTTGAAACAGCAACCCGATTATGTGGACTTGCAGCAACACATTGAAGCATGGGAAGCGAAGTATACGAGTGTGCCGGTTTTGAGTTTTGCCAAGTGGCATATTTATACTGCTTTAGGCATGCAAGAGCAGGCAGATGCGTTATTAAGTTTATATCCAGATAATGTATTAATGAACTATTTAAGAATCAAATCGACTTTAAATGGTGATGAAGATTTAATTAAACAGTTAAATTTAATTTTTGAAAATAATGCAAATTTTGTAGAAATGAAAATATAGGTGCATAATGCAGAGCGTTTTAGATTACCCATTGGTTTATACTCAACACGTGGCTTGGGGAGATATGGATGCCTTTGGTCATGTTAATAATGTAATGTATTATCGTTATGTTGAAAGTGCGCGTTTGGCTTATATTGAACATACGGGTATTTTATCTGCGGATGTACTAACTGTTGTTGCATCAAATCAGTGCAAATATTTAAAACCAGTATTTTATCCAGACCAATTAAAAATTAGTGCGCGTATTGAAGAACTCAGAAATAGTGCATTTCGTATGCACTATTTATTATGGAGTGAACAGCAACAAGCATTCGTTGCGGAAGCAGAAGCGGTCATTGTTTGTGTCGATAAAACCAATATGCAGAAAACATTAATTCCTGAACTGGTGCGTCAAAAACTCAAAGAATTTGAGTTAACGGTCGGTCATCAAATATAAATATCTTTTTATTTATTTTAAAAGTCGCTAGACTATATAAATACTGTCTAAGTATTGTTGTTTAAGTCATGGATGAGTTGAGTCTTTGGTCTAATCAAAATATTATTAAATAGACTCAGTAAATAAAATGTTGGTTAATGGAGTTAATGTAATGCCAGATATTAGTAATTTATCCGTAGAAGAGTTAAAGCGTCTACAAATCGAAGCGGAAGCTTTAATTGCATCTAAAAAAGATCAAGCAATTGAAGATGCTTATACCCAAATTAACGCGATTGCGGAAAATGTAGGCTTAAGCATTGAACAAATTTTAGAGTTTGGCGCGACTAAGCGTAAAAAAGGCACACGTAAGTCGGTTGAACCGCGTTACCGTAACAAAGGCAATGCTGCTGAGACATGGACTGGCCGTGGTAAGCAACCACGTTGGTTAGTGGCTCAGTTAGAAAAAGGTGCGAAGCTTGAAGATTTTCTAATCTAAGTCATCACCTTGTCACAGATGTGACATAAGCTCAAAAAACCAAGCATCATTTGCTTGGTTTTTTTTATAGTTAAAGTTTGGTGTTGTTGTAAAATTATGCATAATGTCTATCAAAGAAAGACAAGAAATGAAGCAAGGAAGAATAATTGAAAGTTCGTGGTGGGAGAATCACAAAACCTAAATACATCACGTGGTGGATGTTTGCAGTCGTTGCCTTTTTAATTTTTGTTTTGCTGCAAATTCCTGCAGCATGGCTCATTGCAAAATTTTATAAAAACAACCAGGTTTTACATAACGTCAGCGGTAATATTTGGCATGGACAGGCCGATTGGCAAACTGGAAAATTGCGTGGAACTGTGCTTTGGACCACCCGACCTTTAGATTTACTGCTCCTTCGTGCAGGTGCGAATCTCAAAATTTATAGTACCAATACCAAGCTTGAAGGCGTTTTGGCCTATGGGTTTGGGAAAAAAATAATGGTGCGTGATTTAAACGGACAAATTGCACCCGAAACGTTAAAGTCGTTGGCCAATTGGCAATGGCCGAGTAATGCGATTCAGTTACAAGAAATTGATTTTAATTATAAAAAAGAGCAGGGGTTTGACCAAGTGGATGGGGGAATACAATGGGCAGGCGGCGAACTCATGTATATCTTTGCGCAGCGCCCACAACAAATGCAGATTCCATCGTTGGCGGGTCGTTTGTCGCAGGAGCAAAATAAGCTGATGGTCGATTTGCGCGATCAACGACAACAAAAACTGATGAACCTGACCATCGATCCAAGTCTGATGCTAGATGTGCAATTAACCCAGCGTCTCATGTTGAATGTGCCTTCATATCAAGGCAAAGCAGGCCTAGATAGTTATGTGGTGAGTTCGCGTCAGCCTTTACTTAGTGGGGGCTTTTAATGGGTTTTGATCTGCAAAAATTACCAGAGCTGAATCTCAAACAGTTTGAACGTATAGCACCACTGTGCTTAATGCTTTTGATCTTGGCACTATGCTGGAAGTTGGCTGGCTTATTTTGGCTTTGGGTGGCACCACCACAAGTCATGCAAATGCCACGCGTTGAATTGGGTTCGCAGCAACCTCAAGTTCCGAATATTACCAATTTTGCGTTATTTGCAGAGCAAAGTAAGAATCCCGCAGATGATCAGCTCAATTTACAGCTACAAGGTGTGGTGGTTGGGCAACCCAGTCAGTTCTCATCTGCTGTGATTAAGGCAAATAATGTAGCAGAGCGCTATCGGGTGGGGGAAAACATCGAAGGCAGCGCTTATTATTTGTCAGAGGTGTATTGGGATCGCGCGATTCTCAAAAATAACAGTGGGCAAGCCCGAGAATTGTTTTTTCAAGGGATTGATAATTTAGATCAGCAAATTGTGCCCCCAGCAACAGCACCCGTTGTAGCGCCTCCTGTGAGTCAAGAGCAGCAAGCATTAGGCCAAGCAGTACAGAACTTACAACAAGATCGTGAGCAATATTTAAAAGATTTGGGTGTAAATACCAATAACACAGGGCAGGGTTATCAAGTCACTGAGCAAACACCAGCCGCACTGCGAAGCCGTTTAGGCTTACAGGCTGGGGATCAGATTATGTCTTTAAATGGTCAAACGATCGGACAGGGGCAAAACGATGCGCAGCTGTTAGAACGTGCGCGCCGTGAAGGACAAGTAAAAATAGAAGTGAAACGTGGTGATCGTATCATTACGGTACAACAGAATTTTCAGTGATCGAACATCACCAATATTAGTTAGGAATGACTTGGATTTATGGCTTTATTGAATCACCGCCCGGTTTGGGCACTGACAATCGCAGCGCCTTTGCTTGCTATGGTGAGTACAGCCAGCTATGCACAAACATGGAAAATTAATCTGCGCGATGCGGACTTAACTGCATTTATTAATGAAGTTGCCGATATTACAGGGAAAAACTTTGCAGTTGATCCACGGGTACGCGGCAATGTCACGGTGATTTCAAACAAAGCGTTGAATAAGCAAGAAGTCTACGACTTGTTCTTAGGGGTCTTGAATGTCAACGGTGTGGTCGCGATTCCTTCTGGTCGGACCATTAAAATTGTGCCTGACAGTAATGTCAAAAGTTCTGGCATTCCCTATGATGTTCGTCACCGCGCCACAGGCGATCAGGTTGTGACGCGGGTGATTTGGCTGGAAAACACCAATGCCAATGACCTGATTCCTGCATTGCGTCCATTGATGCCGCAGTTTGCACATTTATCTGCGGTGAATGGCACCAATGCACTGATTGTGTCTGATCGCGCCAGCAATATTTATCAGCTTGAGACCATCATCCGTAACTTGGATGGGACGGGACAAAATGACATCGAAGCGGTGTCGTTGCAATCGAGTCAGGCTGAAGAAATGATTGGGTTACTAGAAAGTATGAGCGGAACAGGCTCGATCAAAGATTTAAAAGGTTCCAGAATACGGATCATTGCAGATAATCGAACCAATCGGATTATTCTAAAAGGGGATACCGCGACGCGTAAACGTATTCGCCAAATGATCGAGATGCTGGATGTACCTGCTGCGGAGCGTTTGGGTGGCTTGAAGGTGTTCCGCTTAAAATATGCCAGCGCCAAAAGCTTATCCGAAATTTTACAAGGTTTGGTCTCAGGGCAGGCTGTTAATTCTAGCGAGTCTAACGACAGTAATAACAATAGTAGTTCCAGCTATAACCAAAGTAATAGCGCGAGTGAAGGTTCATCTTCACAGATTTCTACCCCAAGTATTAACTTAAACAGCCAGTCCAATCGCAATCAGAACAACATCACCAGCTTTAACAGTAATGGGGTCAGTATTATTGCCGATAGTTCGCAAAATGCATTGGTGGTCAAAGCAGACCCTCAGTTGATGCGTGAAATCGAGTCTGCCATTCAGCAGTTGGATACCCGTCGTCAGCAAGTCCTGATTGAGGCGACTATTCTAGAGGTGGAAGGTAACGATGCCGACCAGTTGGGCGTGCAATGGGCGATGGGTGATTTAAGCAGTGGTGTTGGGATTATCAATTTTGACAATATTGGTTCGAGTCTCAAAAGTATTGCTGCAAATTATTTAACGGGGGGCGGTGCGGGGGCTGCAAGTGCAATTGGCGCGGGTGGTTCTTTAATCCTTGGGGATTATAAAGAAGGCAGTGATGGCTCGCGTCAGTTATATGGCGCGATGATCCAAGCACTAAAAAGTAATACCAAGTCGAATTTGCTGTCTACACCATCGATTGTCACCATGGACAATGAAGAGGCCTATATCGTCGTGGGTGAAAATGTGCCGTTTGTAACAGGCTCAGTTTCTACCACCTCTTCAGGTACAGCTAACCCTTACACCACCATCGAGCGTAAAGATGTGGGTGTAACGCTTAAGGTGGTGCCACATATTGGTGAAGGTGGAACCATCCGCTTAGAGATTGAACAAGAAGTCTCGGATGTCAAAACCAATAAAGGTGAAGCGCAGGATTTGGTTACCAGTAAGCGTGCGATTAAAACCTCAGTCTTGGCTGAACATGGCAATACCATCGTTTTAGGCGGCTTGATTTCAGACAATACGTCTTATTCACGCCAATCGATCCCAGGCCTTGGTGCAATACCAGGATTAGGGCGTTTGTTCCGCTCAGATGGTAAGTCGGATCAGAAACGCAATTTGCTGGTTTTCATTCATCCGACGATTGTGGGAGATGGAGAGTCTGCACGTCGCCTTTCTCAGCAGCGCTACAGTCAGCTTTATAGCTTACAGTTGGCCATGGATAAAGATGGTAGCTTTGCTAAGTTGCCTGAAAATGTCGATGATGTCTTCCAACAGCGTTTGCCTGTGACATCAACCAAACCGACCTTGCCACAATCGTATCAACAGGTGCCAAGCAGTCCAACCTCAACGCAGCCGATGGTTGAAACAACGCCTGTGGCCATTGAGCCTGTGATTCGTAAACAGCCGATTGCTAATGTTCCTAAAAATACCACCTCGCATCAGTTATACCCAACGGTTCATCCTCAGATAGGCATGAACTTGATGACGCATAATGTTCAAGGTGCTCGCGTGGCACACCTAGCACAGGCGGTATCGACAAGCTATTCCATCCCTGAGCGATATACTGAGAATATCTTGATAGGTTCAGTCTAGCTGTCCTGCCATTCATCTGTAAGGGGGGTGAAATGGTAAAGAATATTCTCTGTGTTATCATAAATCAGCACATAGAGAGATAAGTCATGACTTGGAAAATACAAGCAATTACTGGCGAATTAACGGGCCAGGAAATTAGCATTGATCGTGATATGTTGGTCGGTCGTCATCAAGCAGCGGATATTTTATTACAACAATCTGAAATTTCACGTAAACATGCGGCCTTTTTACTGAAAGAACACGCTTTGTGGCTACAAGACTTGGGTTCTTCAAATGGCACATATGTGAATGATGTGCAAATTGCGGCAGAAACGTTGTTGAAGCAAGGCGATATCGTTCAGTTTGCAAGCTTAAAGTTTTCGGTCTTTGAGCCTGCGAAAGCGCTAGAAGACGTGGTGGAATCGGTAGAGGCGGCAACTTTGGGTGCAGCTGTGGTTGAAGAGCCCATTAGCCAGCCATCTGAAGCGGTAGCTGCTTCAGAAACTGCTCAAGCGGAAGTTGGTGCTGATGAGCCTGTTGTCGAGCCAGAACAGCCAAAAACAGCGGCACAACATATGAGCGATCAGGGCATGCCTGAGCTAAAAGAACGTGATGCTAATGTGAGTTTAACGCGTGATGGTATGCCGCAAAATGTCGGTATTCCGAAACCCGCTCCTATTCCAGCAGGGGTGGATTTGACTGCGCCTAACGTGCCTCAGGTTGAGAACAACGAGGCTCCAAAAGTACAGGTTGAACAAGAGGCAGAAACTCAGAAAAATGCCTCGCTGGGGCTAATCTCGATTATTGTCTTGATTATTTTAGCGATTATTGCTTGGCTGATGTTCAAATAAAATGCAGATCACACTACAATCAAGGCATGCATAAGCATGCCTTGATTGTTTTTGGGTAGTACATGATAAAAATGGGTGAGGGTGAATGAATATTGCAAATGTGGCACAGCGAGAGGTTTTACTTTTCGATCTAGACGGAACCTTGGTGGATTCAGCAACAGATTTACATCGTGCCATGAATATGAGCCTGAATGCTTTGCAGCTGCCTACTGTTACTGAAGCGCAGGTGCGGATCTGGGTTGGTAAGGGAACGGCGCTGTTTTGTCAAAGTACCTTGCAACATTTAACGGGTAAAGTCGATCCTGCTCAGCAACAACAATTGTTGGATACGTTTTTAAAAATTTATAATGCCGACCCATGTGTGGAAACTCAGCCTTTCGATGGCATTCTTGAGTTTTTAGAATGGGGCTTGGCACAAAAGAAAACCATGGTTTGCGTGACCAATAAACCTGAAGCGCCTGCACGTGCTATTGTCGATCATTTAGGTATGAATCATTATTTTGCCGATGTCATCGGCGGCGATCGTTTCGAAGAGCGCAAACCTCATCCGCGCCAATTGTTACACTGTGTTGAGCAATATGCGCAAAGCAAAGATCAGGTCTTAATGATTGGGGACTCATCCAATGATGTTGAGGCTGCACGCCGTGCGGGTATTGATTGTGTTGTGGTCAGCTATGGCTATAATCATGGTGAAAATATTTTAGACTGTCAGCCACAGCAAGTGGTGGATAATCTGTGTGAACTGATCGGGTAACTTTGTAAACGAAGGAATGAACATGAGTAAACATATGACTTTTCGATGGCGAAACTCAAACCACTAATTTTAAAAACTGATCACGCCATATTGAAAAAATAGAGAACACTCATGACAACGCAAACTCAATTCGATCAACTCAAAACAGCGGGTTATAACCTGATTCCAGTCTATCGTCAGCGCTTAGCCGATACTGAGACACCATTGTCTGTCTTTGCACGCCTGAAAGAGCATAAACAGGCCTATTTGTTTGAATCTGTGGAAGGTGGGGAGAACTGGGCACGCTACTCGATTATTGGTTTAGGTGAATCTACCGTTTTCTCATGCAATGCGGGTGAGCTAACCATTCAACAAGCCGACGGCACTATAGAAAAGCAACCCTGTACAGATCCGTTTCAATTCATCCGAGATTTTCAATCGAAATATAAAGTACCTACTCAAGCTGATTTACCTGCTTTGCCAAGCTTTACTGGTGGTTTGGTGGGTTACTTTGGTTATGATGCGGTACGTTATATTGAACCGCGTTTAAATAACGCGCCAGAAGCAGATCCAGTGGGTTTGCCTGATATTTGGATGATGCTGTCTAAAACAGTGATTGTGTTTGATAACTTAAAAGATACTTTATTCCTGATTGTGCATGCCGATGTGGTTGACGCGGATGCATATAACCAAGCCCAGCAGCAACTGGATGCATTGGAAGATTTACTCGCAACGCCCATTAGTCTAAAAGCCACGCCGCATACTGCACCGCATTTTGAGTCACTCACGGGCAAAGCAAAATTCTTAGAATCGATTGAAACGGTGAAAGAGTATATTCGTGCGGGCGATGTGATGCAGGTGGTGCCAGGGCATCGTATGGTCTCTGACTTTGATGGTGAACCTTTACAAGTCTATCGCGCGCTACGTCATTTGAACCCATCGCCTTATTTGTTCTTGGTGCAAGGGCAAACTTTAGAAAATAATCAACCTTTTCATATTGTCGGTTCTTCCCCTGAAATTTTATCTCGCCTTGAAAATGGGATTGCAACCGTGCGTCCGCTGGCAGGTACGCGACCGCGTGGTAAAACCAAAGAAGAAGATTTGGCACTTGAACAAGACTTACTGTCGGATGAAAAAGAGATTGCTGAACATTTAATGCTGATTGACTTAGGTCGAAATGATGTCGGTCGCGTCTCGAAAATTGGCAAAGTGCAAGTGACTGATCAAATGGTGATCGAACGTTATTCGCATGTCATGCATATTGTTTCCAATGTGCAAGGCGAAGTTCGTGATGATGTAGATGCCTTGGATGTTTTTAAAGCAACTTTCCCAGCAGGTACACTTTCAGGTGCACCAAAAATTCGTGCGATGGAAATTATTGACCAAGTAGAACCCGTAAAACGTGGAATTTTTGGTGGTGCTGTTGGTTATTTAGGCTGGCATGGCGAAATGGACATGTCGATTGCGATTCGTACCTGCGTTATTCGTGAAAATAAGGTCTATGTTCAGGCAGGAGCGGGGCTTGTTTATGACTCAAATCCTGAATCTGAGTGGAATGAAACCCAAATAAAAGCTCGCGCAGTGATCAAAGCGGTTGAATTATCGTCAAACGGATTGATTTTGTGAGTTTTTGACGTTTTTTTTGAAAAAAACACTTGCAAGGATTTTGAGTTTTGCTAAACTGCACACCGTTCCGATACGAAACGTACGAAACACTAAGAAACGCCGGCATAGCTCAGTTGGTAGAGCAACTGACTTGTAATCAGTAGGTCCACAGTTCGAATCCGTGTG
>NZ_JAVWVO010000015.1:0-64675 GCF_036666595.1 Acinetobacter sp.
TTTGTAATGGTTTTTCCACTTCTAGTGCTTGTCTAAATCTTAAGCCTGCAGATTTTTGTTCTGTCATCGTCCTTTCCTTGAAATGTTATGAATGAATGTGAAGTGTTGTTTATTCCACTGCGAGTAAAATTGAGCCATAACTTGCTCTTAAATCTTTTTTCAGGACTTTGCCTGTACCTCCAACGGGAATACTATCGACAAAAACCACGCGATCAGGAATTTGCCATTTCGCAATTTTACCCGTGTAATAATCCAAAAGTTCAGCTTCAGACACCTGACTGACTGCGGTCTTTTTCGCGATGAGGATTGGTCGTTCATCCCATTTGGGATGGCTCGCAGCAATGACTGCCACCATGTCTATTTCAGGGTGTGCGATGGCAATATTTTCTAGTTCAACAGAGGAAATCCACTCTCCGCCTGATTTGATAAGATCTTTAGAACGGTCACTGATGACCATATAGCCATCTGAATCAATAGTTGCCATGTCACCCGTGTCAAACCAACCATCTGCGGTGAGTGCATTGCTAAATTGATCGAAATAAGACTCTACGATCCAGTGCCCTTTAATTTGCAAATGCCCTGTGGTTTTTCCATCTGTAGCCAATTCAGTACGACTCTTTTCAGCATCACAAATTCGAATGCTAACCCCAAACGGTGGGCGGCCTTGTGCGAAACGCAAGCTCGATTGCGCCGAGTCATCCAACTGTAAATGTTTGGCCTTGAGTTGATTCACCACGCCCAAAGGACTGGTTTCTGTCATGCCCCAT
This sequence comes from Acinetobacter sp., assembly GCF_036666595.1. Lineage (GTDB taxonomy): Bacteria > Pseudomonadota > Gammaproteobacteria > Pseudomonadales > Moraxellaceae > Acinetobacter. The sequence goes on from NZ_JAVWVO010000015.1 coordinate 768, forward strand.
GCGTGAATGGTTTCACACTGAAAATCATCTTTAAACATTTTCAGTATTGACGGTGGGCAAGCTGCGCCGCCAACCACATTACGTTTTAAGCTGACGAGTTTGCTGCCTGATTGCTTCGCTGCTGTAAGCAGTCCTTGCCAAATGGTTGGTACACCTAAAGCTGTTGTCACTTTGTATTGATCAATCAGCTGAACCAAGCTTGCTCCATCCAACATCGGTCCCGGCAGCACCATACTGCAACCGACCATAGCCGCTGCATAAGGCGTGCCCCATGCATTGACATGGAACATAGGAACAACAGGCAAAATACAATCTTGCGCAGAAAAGTTAAATGAATCAGGCAAACAGGTGGCATAGCTATGCAAAATACTTGAACGATGGCTGTATAAAACCCCTTTAGGATTCCCAGTCGTACCCGAGGTATAACACAGTGAACTGGCTTTAGTTTCATCCAATTCTGGCCACTCAAAATGTTCACTTTGCTGTGCGATTAACTCATCATAAAACAGCACTTCAGGTAAGGCTTTTTGAATGTCTTCATCATAAGCATCGAGGCAGATAAAATGCTCTACATACGGAATGGATGGTTTAATAGATAGAACTAGATTTAGGAAGGTTTTGTCAAAAATCAAAGCCTTATCATTTGCATCGTTAATAATATAGCTGAGCTGCTCAGGAAAAAGTCGTGGGTTAATGGTGTGACAAACCAACCCACTGCCCGATATGCCATACCATGTTTCTAAGTGACGATGATTATTCCATGCAATAGTGGCCACACGGTCGCTCACTGCAAAACCGAATGACTGCAATACATTGGCAAAGCGCTTTGAGTTTTTCGCAATTTTCCCCCAGTCTGTATGCAGCATCGACCCATCAGTATTTTTGGAGATAATGGCTGTATCCGCATGATAACGAGCGGCATGTTCAATCAGGCTGCTAATCAACAAAGGTTGAAACATCATATTTCCAATCATCAGAAAATTCCTTTTTAAAAATCTTTTTAGACTTATTGTTTAAGATCCGCATACGATCGGTCTTGGTCATTTGTTTTTTAAAATACTGTCTTTTTCCATCTTCATTTTGTCATTTGGTTGCGTTATTTAGTCATTTGGTCACTTATACACAAAAACTTAAATCTTCTAATTTATTGTTTTAATTAATTATTTATACAAATATTCGATATTATAAAAAATGATAATTAACTCAAAGCGAATCTTTGGGACATGCACCTGATTTCATATGATTTTTTAAGCTTTTAATGAAAAAATACGCTGAGCAAGGTCAGGCTTTAGAAAGAAAACTGCAAAAATATAGAAAAGACGAGGCGGAAAACTGTTGTGACTACTATTACTGTCCTGAAGTTTAATTTAAATAAACTTTGGATACACGAGTGTGGCAAGGATGCAACACGTTACTCATCAGAACAGGGACGTTATGTATGGGTGACAAAGGCTTTTTCTTACTTTTGGCCTTTCAAATTAAGGTACTGCCTACACAAGCGTCTTTCAGCTTTGATTGAAAAGTTAAGGCAACAGACGTACATGACTTTATCAAAATTATGGAAAAACAGTGGTACGATTAATTTTTTAATAGGATAAATATAGATGGATCGAATGATTTTAAGCACCCATCAAATGCCGAAAGCATATTTTAAGAAATAAGAATGAAGCTTAATCTGCACGCTTTAAGCATGCAGATTCATCCGTCTCCAACGCCCGGGCGTAATACCATACCATCGCTTAAATGCGCGGGTGAAATTGGCTTGGTCGTCATATCCCACTTGATTGGCCACTTCAATAATCATGAGTTTTTTATTTTTAAGTAACTCCGCTGCAATTTTTTTGCGTGTGGCTTCAAGCAAGGCTTCAAAGCTAGTCTGATGTTTATTCAAATAACGGTACAAAGTAAAACGGTGAATCGAAAAATATTCAGCCACACGTTCGACATTACAACTTCGGTGCGGCAATAATTCCTCAATAATTTTACAAATCTGACCAATCATATCGACACGATCGTGACTTTGCAGCTCAGACAAATGCTGACGCAAAAATTGATCTAACTGATGGTCATGCCCTGCTCTTTTTTGATCTAGTTGTTCCTGCGGAAATAAAATTTCGTGCTGTGACTGACTAAACCACACAGGACAGCCAAATGCTTTTTCGTACAGATGCGCACACTTCGGCTTCGAATAAGAAATGCGCACCAAAGCTGGACGCCAAGATTTACCCAAAATCAGCTCAATAATAGACACCATCGCAACCAAATACGCGGTTTGATATTGTTCTTTTCCGGGAATGTCACCATCGATATGCATGCAAATACGTGCATAGCCGTCATCTTCTTTCAAATCTAATTTTTGCCCTCTGTACCACATACTGCCGTACTGAAAGAGGCTCTGCATGGCATCCCGCATGGTCGCGGCATTCAGCACCAAAAAACGTAATGGCCCAATATTTGAAAATTGTGCTTTTTTCCCAATCACTAAACCCAAATGATCACAGCCCGTTAATGCTTCAACGGCTTGAAAAATACTGCCCTGTGTTTGTAGAGAAATCGGCAATAAATTGTTTTTTAAGTCTTCGCGCTGAATCCCAAAATGCTCAAATACAGTACGCGCATCGAAACTGTTTTCTTCTAAATAGTTGGCAATCAGGTTCAAAATTCCAATAGGATTGGACTGTGGTTGTCGTTTTAAATCAATGCTGTGCATCGTTCCCTCTATATATGTCGATATATTCAGCACATGACTGCCTGATATCCCTATTCATTTTGAATATTTAATACTTCAAACATGCTGTCAAAATTCTAAGTGCATTTCATTTCAATCCAGTGCCAATGCTACGAAATCATGGTCTGTTTAGACCATGATTCAGATGAGCCAAATATTCACTTTCAAACAAACATCCTAGCTCTTTTTAAAAATTCACTTTGAATGCGAACGAGGCAAAATCTCGGTCATCGATGGTACTGAAGTCATTTGAACCAAAGAAACTGGTATAAGCCATTTCTGCGGTATATCGTTGGCGGTATGTTGCAGACACCGCTGCGGCAACACTCATTTGACCTTCCTGAAAGTTTTGGCTAAAACCATCGACATCATGGCGGAACAACACACTTGGGGTAATCACAGTTGCAGGCAGTAAATCTTTATAGACTAAAGCACCGCGCAAACGATATCCGTATGACCATTCTGTAAAAAAGCCTTCGGTATTACAAAAGCGCTCATTTAAACGGTCAATTTCATCATTGGACAGATGCGCCGTTCCATAAGGCGTACATTGGTTGGCTTTGGTTTCTGGATCATACGCACCTGATGACAACTCGCTACGCCCAAAAGCACCGACACGACCAAAACGGTTGTTCCCGATGTCACCGATATGATTCACCGCCACTTCAGCAGCCCAAGTAAAGGTATTGGCTCCGAAGACATTTGCTAGACTATTACCAGCACCGAGTGAAAATTGAGTCACGGGCGCACGTGCATAACCTTGTAAATATTGCCCAAACTCTGCCGATGTTCCTGCCTCTGTTAGCGGCGTATTTTTGTCTAAGACTTGTGCATAGACAATATCCGTACCATTAAACTGCAAAGGCTGGTTGGGTTTATGCGTTAACTCACTAAACACTGAGGTTGTACCGACTTTGCCTGCCAAGCTGAGTCCATACATTTTGATGTCTTCAGGATAGATCGAGAAAAACTGTGCGGTACTAAAGTTTGCTGGCCCTGCCGCAGTGACGGCTGTACCGTCAAAATTCGCGGTTCGATTATGATAATTTGCAAAATACAGCCCGAGCTCAGCATTGTTTAACTTGGGCAACGTTTGCTTTAAGGAAAAGCCATACTGTCCGCTGTCTTTGGCATAACGACTTTCGCTACGCGGGATATAAGATTTGGCATCTAAAGCCGTATCTGTAAGTTTATCGCCCGGCATCACAGTAATGACGATCGGCCCACAGTTTTCTGGCACAAAGTCCGAAATGGCAAAGAATGTCTCACAACCATCGACCACAGACGGTCTAAACTTAAACTGATAGAAACCTTCAAATTTTAAATGTTCATTGATCCCAGCTTCAAAGGAAAACATTTCGGTTGGAATCACACGTTCTCTTGCATCACCACCGGGACGGTTCATGGCAGCATAATCAAAAGCGCTGACACTATTGAGTCCATTTTGGAAGAACTGTGATTTGCCCCACTGTAAGGTATGTTTGCCCAGTTTCATATTGGCACTTTGGCCATTATCTAAAGCAAAGTTTTTCCAAACATAGGCATCCCACAGGTCGATGCCTTTAAATTTGGCCAGTCGGGGCCATGCCGAATCATCAAAAGCTTTGAAATCACCTTCACCTGTTTCATAAGCATGGTCATACCAATACTTCGCACTGACCACTGCACCCTGCTGTTTTCCTTTTAAGTTCAGCTCGGTAAAACCTTTCACCACTTGTGAAATCACATCGCCTTCATTAAAGTTCACGCGACCATCATCACCATTGATATCAATGCTATGGCCTTCTTTTCCAATATGGTTTGCATCGGGTTTGTAGACCAGTGAACTAGATGCCTCTTGGGTGCTCCAGTTTGTCCCAAAGCTAAGAACAGTTTTAGTTTCAAGCTTCCACTCCTCATTTAGATCAAAACTCGCCGCTGAAACTTCCGAGATGACCAAAGCAAGGCTTAAACAAAGAACCGTTTTTTTCATCAATGCAATATGATGATTTTGTCTGTTTAAAGACACAAATTGACCGACCATATCATCTCCATATCGATATGATTTATTTTTAAATACTGTGATTTATTTCAATATAAATGCTGATGATTTCTGGCTATTACACCGCCACCTTCCACAAAGCACATTTCTTTAAACTCAACATCTTCTCTCCACATCTCTAGTTATTCTGTAAAGCCATCCTTTGGCTCGGGATTTAAATTAACTGTTTTAAAATGTTCAAATTTGTCTTTTGGTCATGCAAATTGGTCTTTAGGTCATTTGCATGAATTGATTTTTCGAGATTGAAATTCAAAGGTGAACTCTGCCTCTCGACTAGGAAACTTGCTCTATGGACAAAGCATCCAACTGCAAGATCAATTGTTCAGCCTGAGGCCAATCGCCAAAACCTGCTGCTGGGTTCAAATGCCCTACAGCACCCGCGTTGATCAACTGACTGCCCCATGTCTCTGCCATTGCCTCAACGGCTTGATATTGTGCTAAATGATCGTTGGTACTCGCCACGACGATACTTGGAAATGGCAGTTTTTGATTCAGTAATGGACTCCAGCCTTCGTTTTTAAGAATCTCAGGACTTGGATAATGCTCAGGCCAACTTTCCGCCAAGTCAGGTGGTGTAACCAGCAACGCCCCTTGAATATCATGCTCATGCAAAGCAGCCCAATGTATAGTCATCAACACGCCCGCGCTATGCGCCACCAAAATAACCGGCCCTTCGATTTTTTTCAGCTCGGCTTCAATACGTGCAACGCGGTTTGCGCAATTCAATTTGTCTGTTTCTGCTGGCGGAACGGCGCGAACTTTTATCAGCTTCGACTCAAGTAATGTTTGCCAATGCGCAGCAACGTGATCGCGCAAACCCGGAATAATGAGGACCGTTGCCTGTGTAAATATTTTTTCCATGGATACACCTATTTAAGCCTGATGCTTTTTAATCAATGCGGCGCATTGTTGTATCCAACATAGAGGGATGGTCGCCAATTCGATATACATAGGGCGACAATGACTTATCATTTGATGACAAATCATCAAATCTATAACATTTTAGAATGCACTCTATAAACAATCTAAGCGTTTGATTTTAATCAATTTAGTAAATTACGTGGTTTAATTTATGCAACACATTTCATGTTTTTATTCAAATTTTGCCGATTGCTTAAAAAAATAACTGACTCAATAATACGCTTGCGTTTCAGAAAGGATCCGCTGAAACCATAAAAAAAATAGCAAATGAAAAGGAAATTAAAATGAGTCAAATCTGTAAAATAGTCGTGCCTATTGCATGCCTATTGCATGCCTATTGTCAGTAAATTTTGCTTATGCGGATTCTACAAACTTTAAACGCTGGGCAGTCAGCGCAGGTTGGATGCATGTCATGCCTCAGGGGAAGGCCAATTCCACCCATGTTACCACTAACGTTGAAGAAGGCGGCAGTTATGGGGTTGGATCATTATGGGCTGCAGACGTTGTTAACTATGAAACAAATGCTCAAAAAATAGTAGACAAAGGAGGATTTGAAGGACTTTCGATGAAAAGTATCCTGAAGCAAGGTCAGTCTAATCCAGATTTTAAAGTTCCGGCTACTCTACTGAAAGGTGCGAAATCTAATATCTCCGGTATTTCAGATTACACCAGCTCCGGAGGTATGCAAGTTGAAGATACTGATACCTTGGGGTTAACCCTGAGCTATTTCGTGAACGATAATGTTTCCTTAGAGTTGATCGGTGGTATTCCACCTAAAGTTGATATTAAGGGTGTGGGAGAAATCAGAGCCGTTGCTGTATCTGTTGCTAATACACCAGGAGTTGGTGCACCTACTTATTTAAATGGCTTAGAACTGATTAAAAACACCTTAATTACAGACCTTGGTGCGCATGGCACGGTTGCTGAAGTGACTGCATGGACACCTGCGGTCACAGCAAAGTACCACTTTGGTACGTCAGGTAAAGACCGATTCCGTCCATTTGTTGGCGCAGGTGTGGTGTATGGACATTTCAATAAATTAAAGCTCAATGGCGGTGTCGAAGAAGATCTCATCCAAGCGGGCTACATGATTGATAATATTTTGAATGGCCGCGCTGGTGAAGCACTGCATGGCGGCAAAGGCAGCTCTACAGCGACCCCTGAGGTGAAAGTCAAAACCAGTGATGCCTTTGCACCTGTACTGACTGCAGGCTTTACCTATGACTTTACCGACCGTTGGTTTAGTACGGGTTCACTTAGCTATATGCCAAACTTTAATAACGTCGCAACTGTGACTGTCACCGACACGTCTACAGGCCGACAATTAATTAAGTCCACCACCAAGATTGATCTCGACCCATTAGTGACTTATGTCGGGGTTGGCTATCGTTTCTAAATGATAGAAAATACTGAACATATCAAATGAAACATCGCATTCAGATTTTGATCATCTCAGGCAGGTCATTTTGCCCACCCAAATCAATCTCTGAAAATGCCCTCATTTGAGACTCAAGTTATCGCATTTTATTTACAGGCTAATTCTTATTCGATATAGGAATTAGTCATTTTTAAATCTGAATGGTTTCTTGATAAAATAAAACAGATTTTAATCAAAAAACCGCACTACTTAAGTGCGGAAACTGATACTTTTATAGTACTGGATATTGCTTAAAAATAAGTTCAGTCAGGACGACTGAAGTAAAAATAGGGAGCTTAAAGTGATTCCACTTGCCCATACGGCTGTACTCAAAAATTATTTGAATGTTAGCCAACAATTCAATTTCAATCCTTATTATTTGCTTTCTAATGCAGGGCTTAATCCTGCGCAGCTCAATGACCCGAAACAACGTATCCCTGTCGACAAAGCCATTGCGCTGTTAGAACAATCTGCTGAAATAAGCGGCTGCGAAGTATTCGGACTGCTTATGGCGGAACAGCGTCAAATTGCTGACTTTGGTGAATTGAGTCTACTGTTAAGTTATCAGCACACTTTACGTGATGCGCTACAAACCATTGTTATGTATAGAAACTTCATTAACAATGCGCTTGAGATGTATATTGAAGAAGCTGGCAATACGGTGATTATTCATTTGGAAGTTGTGGGCGCATCGACCGAATACAGCCGCCAAGCCATCGAATTGGCTTTGGGTGTCACCCATCGTTTTTGTGCAATGTTGCTTTCGCAAAAGTGGCGTCCACTGGGCGTACATTTCACCCATAGCGCACCACAAAATTTGGCTATTCACCAACGGGTTTTTGGTTGTGCTTTAGAGTTTGGTAGCGAATTTAATGGTATTGTTTGTACTGTAGCAGAGCTAGATAAAGCCAACCCGCAAGCCAATACAGCCATGGCAGATCATGCGAAGCGCTATCTTGATATTGATCTGCTGCAAAATGAAAATGAATCCTCCATCATTTTCGATATTCGAAAAAGTATTTATCTTCTTTTACCTATGGGACGTGCCACGATAGATCAAGTGGCAAATCTACATGGGATCAATGTCCGGACCTTACAGCGCAGATTGGAAGCGTCTCAAACCAGTTTTAGTATTTTAACCAACGATGTGCGTCGGGCTTTAGTTTTCCGCTATCTGCAAAATATGAACTACTCCCTTGGACAAGTCTCAGACATCTTGGGCTATTCTATGCCAAGCTCTTTCACCCGTTGGTTTATTGGTCAGTTTGGCGTTTCACCCCTAGCTTGGAGAAATGACCATAAGGGCGCTACTCATTAATAAATGCATGAAATAGATCTACTTCACATTAAAGCTGATTCATCCTATTTGAATGAATCAGCTTTAATCATTTAAAAGTCCGTGTAATACATAGCATTTTGCCAGTCAGTGCGCTGCAATCACTGACTGGCAAATAACGTACTGAGTAGCTCAATGTTATAACGTCATTAGAACATCCAATGCATCAGTAAAAGTACCAAGACCACAAGGAAAATACTCTCTCCCACCATCAATAAGATCGGTTTGATACCCACTGTCGCAAGTTCTTTAAACTGCGTTTTCATGCCCAACGCACTGATGGAAATAATCAAACACCAACGCGACAGCTCATTCATACCACCTTGAACCACCATAGGCACCCAGCCAGTACTGTTTACACAAGCCAAAATTAAAAACCCAACAGCAAACCATGGTAAAAGTGGCGGACGTGGCCCTGTAGACTCTACGCCTTGCATGCGTGTAATCATGGCTGCACAAATAATCACAGGCAATAACATCGCTACACGCATGAGTTTTACCACCGTTGCGGTATCGCCAGTTTCAGTCGACATGCTATAGCCAGCGCCGACCACCTGAGCAACATCATGAATGGTTGCGCCCAAGAATACTCCTGCTTCAGTCGGTGACAAGGCCAACCATTCTGCAATCATCGGATACACAATCATGGCAATGGTCGACAATGCAGAAACGCCAATCACCGTAAATAATGTCGCCTTTTCTTTTTGTGGATGATTCGGTAAAGCAACAGATAAAGCCAACGCAGCTGAAGCCCCACAGATGGCCGTTGCACCACCTGTCAGCATACCAAATAGTTTTTGAAAGCCTATTAACTTGGCAACGACAATTGAAACTGAAATCGTGACAATAATTAAGGTAATCACGAGTGCAATAGGCTGCCAACCCAATGCGGTGATTTGCGCTAAAGTAATCCGCATTCCGAGCAGCGCAATGCCGATACGCATCACCGTTCGTGCGGTGAACTCAATGCCTGCTTTACAACGGCCTTCAACTGACAAAAAGCTCAGCCCCATACCCAGTAATAAGGCAAACAGCATGACAGGAGCACCATAGTGTTCCGATAAAAAACTTGCTGCTGCCGCTGCCACTAAGCTAATACTAAAACCAGGTGCCAAGGCTTGAACTTTTTGACGAATATTATCTGCATAGCTGAGGCTAAATTGGCTAGAACTATTCATGTTGTTCTCCGCTATCTAGCACGATCAACACCTGTTCTCCAACCTTTTGTACAGGATAAGATGCAACACGGAGTTTCGTGGAGTTGAGTAAGTAGCCACTGGCCAAGTCAAAACGCAGCCCGTGTGCACAACATTGGATGACCTTTCCTTCTAACTTGCCGCCGCATAAGGACGCACCTTGGTGTGGGCAACTGTCATCAATGGCATATAATTGATGTGCAACGTTAAACAAAGCCAATGTTTTAGCGCCAACTTGCAAGAAGCAGCGTTCCCCTACAGCAGGAACTTTGGCTTGAGGGACTTCAAAATGTGTAGTCATGCTATTTCTCTCCGTTCGACCAGAGCATCAAGCATGGCTTTATAAAGTTCATCCGCAGGACGGGCACCGACCATAGCAAAGCTACGATCAAAAACAAAATACGGCACGCCTTTCCCTCCCGTATCACCATTAAAAAATGGCATATGTGGTTTCGCTAAAAGCTCATCAATTAGCTCTTCAAAAAAACCACAATAAATGGCAATTTTACGTAATACCTCAGTATCACTAATATTTTCTGAATGGTGAAAATAGGCTGAATACAGCCCTTCGAGGAGTCGATCACTCTGGGCTGCATCACATATTTTGTTTGCGTTTGCATAAAAACTATGTGCTTTGGCTGTATTTGGCATACGTGGAATACGGTCAAAGTCGAGATCAATTGAAACTGCTTTGGCCGCCTGACGAACTTGCGCTTGGCGCATGCGAACAGCAGTCATACTGCCCAGTCTTTGTAAATAAAACGCATTAAAAGGAATGCCATCTACAGGAATATGCGGCAAAAGCTGCACGCCCCTCCACTGAAGTTTCACAATGACGTCGGGATGGCTATATCGTAATTTTTCTATTGCGACCTGTAACTGACGTTTCCCGATCATGCACCACGGGCAAATAAAATCAAAAAAAACTTCAATATTGATTTCACGAGTCATCACTTATCATCCGTATCTAATGCTGGGTTGTGTTGAATATTCATCGGTATTGCCTGCGCATTAAAACGGGCAACATCGCGGACATAATGTTGTTTTGCGTAGAAAAATACCGCCGCAGCTGCAATGCTCATCAGCGGCATCAGTTGAAACGCATTATGTAGTCCAATCAGATCTGAAACTTTGCCGACCACTAAAGGCCCCAAAGCTAGACCGAGGAAATTATTGGCTAAGGTTAATGTCGCAAAAGCGGTACTATGTACAGAGTTATGTGTGAGGTTTGCGACCATGGCGCTTGATGGGCCATTGGTGCCAAGTGCAATAAACATCCCAAGACAGATCATCAGTAACTGTGAATTACCCGCGGGCATTGCAAATGCAATGGATAACAACACACAGCCAATCAAGCAAAATGCGATGGCTAATGTGACTTTGCGAACAGGACGATCTCGTCCTAAGCGGTCACACAACATGCCGCAAAGAATGGTGCCAACCGCACTACTGAGTACGATAAGTGCTGCAATTAACCCAGCTTTGTCGGTACTCATACCGTAGTAACGGTTGAGATAACTCGGGAACCAAACGATCACCGTTCCACCCACAAACAACTGCAAACCACTGCCAATATAAGTCGCAATGACTGAGCGGCTGGAATAAATAGAACGTAATGGATTGGTCGATTTATCCTGTTTTTGTTCTGCACGAAGTTGGCGGCAAGTCTTACCAATTTTTGTTTCTTTCACAATGACTGGATATAAAAAGGCCAGAATCAGCCCAAATACAGCCATGCCTGCAAATGCCCAGCGCCAACCGAAATGCTCGGCCATCACACCACCAAGCGCCATGCCTAGAAATGAACCGAACACGCCACCCGCCATAAAAGCACTGGCTAAAGTGGCACGCATATCGCGAGGGAAAACTGCAACCACCACTGCAATACCGACACTGCCATACGCTGCTTCACCCACGCCGACCATAAAACGTGCCATAAACATTTGTTCATAGTTTTCCGCAACGGCGCAGCCTAAAGTGGCTAAACTCCATAGCACGGCCATAAGTGTTAAGCTTTTCACCTTGCCAAATCGGTCTGCCAAAATGGATAAAGGCAACGTCAATAAGCCCACCATTAAAGCCACAATGCCACTGAGTAAACCCAGCTGGCTATCGCTCAGCGTCCACTCACTTTTGATCAAAGGAAAGACCGCATTCAGCACTTGGCGTGACATATAGTCAGAGATGAGCAAGCCAAAAGTTAAAGCAAAAACCAACCACGCATACTTACGTGGTACGTCAATCGATGTATCTAAACCATCTGTAGAACTGGCATATTGATGCGCGCCCATACGACCTCCTTGTGTTTCTTATACGTTCTAATTCTCATTCTTCATAAAAATTGCACTTGATCCGCAGCACAATCATCTTGGTGACTCAGTCCGAGTCAACATTCCATTTGACTCGGCTTATGTTCATTTACTTTTTTAATCGTGACTTGTTAACCGACTTTACGATTCATTTCATATGTGTTTTGGTCAGATGTAACTTCATGAATACGTTGCGGAACACCTTTTTGCCCCACTTTACGGTTCGGTGCCATACCATTTGCCAGCAAGGTTTCTTCAATACTGTTGTACTGCACACCAATACGGTAAATCTCACGCGCTTCTTTGCCAGTCGCCACTTCACGACCCAATTCATGGGCAATACGAACAGTTTGTTCAATTTGTTGTACTGAACCAAAACGCTGACCACGGTGATCAATAATCGTATCTTCATTACCGACACGTGCATGTAAGCCCATTGCCATAGACATAGTGTTAAATGGTAGAACGTTTTTCAGTAATGACTCTGAAGTTAAGGTGCAGCCATCTGGCACACGATGGATAAAGTTAAAGAAGTTAAATGGATTTGGCCCATCAAAACCACCACCAATGCCAATCCACGTCAGGTTCAACGGCCCCATGTATAAGCCTTTACGCACCATACGCTCTAAGGTTTCAAGACCATGCATACCGGTTAATTGGAAATGTGGTTGAATACCATTTTGAGTGAGACGCTTTAAATGTTCGGTCAACCATGCAGGTCCTGCGGGTACAGTCATTTCTGCATAGGCTTCTTGAATGGCAGGATGCTCAAGTGACGTACCTTTTAAATACTCTGGGTACAAAAGCTCCATAATATTCATTTGCGTGGTGTTTACTGCAACCGTCACCTGATCAGGTTTTGGGGTCAGTTCTGCCAACATATGACGGGTATCATCACTAAGCCAAAGCGCAGCTTCACCTTCACTTTCAGGCGCAAATGAAATTGAACCACCAACCTGAATAATCATATCAGGCACAGCTTCACGCACCCCTGCAATCAGTTCATTGAACTTAGACAAACGCTTTGAGCCTTTGCCATCCAGTTCACGTACATGCAAATGCAGTACAGTTGCACCCGCCTCATAGCACTCCACTGCTTTTTGAATTTGCTCTTCCATCGTGACAGGAATGTCTTCTGGAAAATCTTCTGGCATCCACTCTGGGCCATAAGGTGCAACCGTAATAACCACTTTATCCATGTTTTCTGGGTGCAAAGAATCGTCAAAGAATTGCATGTGCATCTCCCTTTATATTATTCAAATTGTGAATTTAGTTAAATGTTCTAGTTTTCAAACTTAGTAAGTCTGGTCGCCAATAATGCCCGCGCGTTCCATTTTGCGGTGGCATGCAGGATAGTCCATCACAGCATAATGCTGTGTGCTACGGTTATCCCAAATGGCAATACTATTTGGCTTCCAACGCCAGCGAACTTGGTACTCTGGAATTGAGGCCTGTGAAATTAGATAGCGGAGTAAATCCGCTGCACCTGGATTGGCATCTTGCCCAAAACGAACGCGCTCTTTGGTGTGGTAGTTGGTAAAATGAGTGGTAAATGCATTCACATACAGAATTTTTTCACCTGTTTCTGGGTGAGTACGTACCACTGGATGTTCGGCATCTGGGAACTGCGCTTTCAATGCTAAACGCTTTTCAATCGGCATTGCTGCACCAAAACTGGCTTCGATACTATGACGTGCACGTAAACCGTCAATTTTAGCTTTGATCTCTTCAGGTAAGTTTTCATAAGCCAAAATCATATTGGTCCACATGGTATCTCCACCGACCTGTGGCGCTTCTACGCAACGTAATACGCAACCCATTGGAGGAATTTCACGCCAGCTGGCATCGCTATGCCACGCATTTTCATAACGATCGATCGGACTATCTGGGCTTTTATAAATTTGCACCAAACCAGGGTGATCGGGGTGACTGCCTACTGCAGGATGGTCTTCCAACTCCCCAAAACGCTCTGCAAATGCCACATGTTCAGCACGGGTTAAATCTTGATCTCGAAAAAACAACACTCGATGCTTAAGAAGGTTCGAGCGAATTTCACTAAATAAATCTTGATCGTGAATCGCATCTGCCAAATTTATGCCGCTGAGCTCTGCGCCAATATTGCAGCTTAATTGTTCAATTTGCATAAGAAATCCTTTCTAATAACAAACTTAAATAACGAAAATAGATGAACCCGTTGTTTTACGTGCCTCTAAATCACGATGTGCTTGTACGGCATCTTTAAGTTCATAACGTTGATTAATTTCAATTTTGATTCGACCACTTGCGACATGATCAAACAGCTCATTGGCCAAAGCTTGCTTTTCAGCAGGGTCAGCAATGTAATCGGCTAGCGCAGGGCGGGTGATATAAAGCGAGCCTTTCATAGCAAGCAGCACTGGATTGAAATCTGGAATCGGCCCTGATGCCGTACCCACGCACACCATTAAACCGCGACGCTTTAACGAATCTAATGACGACATAAAGGTGTCTTTGCCCACACTGTCAAAGACCACATTGACACCGACGCCATTGGTCAGCTCACGTACCCGCTCAGCTACATTTTCATGGCTATAGTTAATGACATAGTCACAACCATAAGCTTTTGCAATCGCCGCCTTTTCGTCAGACGACGTCGTTCCAATCACGGTTAAACCCAGCAACTTCGCCCACTGTGAAACGATTAAGCCCACACCACCTGCCGCAGCATGTAATAAAATCGTGTCACCTTTTTTAAAATCATAAATGCGACGCATGAGATAGGCAGATGTCAAACCACGCATGGTCATGGCAGCTGCAGTTTCACATGAGATACCTTCAGGAAGTTTGATCAGGACATTTGCGTCAATTAATCGTGATGTGCTGTAAGCACCCAAGGTATTTAAAAAGCCGGTATAAGTGACACGGTCGCCCACTTGAAAGTCGGTAACACCCTCACCTACAGCCTCAATCACACCAGAAGCCTCTACGCCCATGCCATTTGGCAGTGGAATTTGGTATGTACCGTCACGGAAATAGGTGTCAGCATAATTTAGCCCTACTGCCACATGACGTAGAAGAACTTGCCCTGCGGCTGGCTTTCCTACTTCTATATCTTCGTAGCGCATTACTTCAGGAACACCCGACCCATAGAATCGTATTGCTTTATTCGACGTCATTTTTCTATCCATGCTATATTTTTATTCAGTGATTAATCACACATCAAAACTACAACACTCAATAGAGCAACACTTTACATAAGACGACATTCACTTAGCATTTTACGACATCGCTATGTAGCTAGACTATCCAATCAGCTTAAGCCCTTTTACACATAAATAATTTAAAATCAATTACTTTTGTTATAACCATTATTTATTTAAATACTTATATGGTTACATTTGAAATGAAAGCTTTGTAGAAAAAATTTATTAACTCATGCTGCACTTTAAAGTATCCAGCAGCTTACCGAATTTGAGCAACGGCAAGTCACCACTGAACGTCCCGTGACTTTTTATTTTCAAACTATCTTAGAGCCCGATACTAAAAATAGAGATAAGAATTAGATGATTTAGCAAGTATGACTCTCTCGACAAAGCACGAGGTACAGATTCTTCCACGTGCTGGACTAATGTTAATTTAACAAAAGCTCATGGTATACGAAGACCGAATGTCTTAAACAATGAAACATCGCGCTGGAATTTTCTTTTATTGAAACAGTTCCATTTTAAGTACCATTTCAACATGGTGCTTAAAGGAATGCTGATCTAAGCCTTTTAAACCAAGTTGATAGATCCCTTCTAAACCACAGACAAACGCAATCAGCCGCCATGCAATGTCTTGACTAGAACTTGCTGCAGAAACTTTAAACTCTTGCTGAGTGATCCCCTGCTCAATGGTCGTCACTAAAGAGTTATGCCATTGTTCCATTGTCACGTTATAAGCTTTTTTAATCTCCTGATCCTGATCAATTAAAATCTCAGCCTCATTCCATAAACGTAAATAAGGTTGTGTTTGTTCAATATTTTCAATGCCGAGCAATAAAAATAGGCGTTCAAGACAACTATTGGTTGTGATTTGATCTTCCACTTGATCCAGCTGATTCATCAACTCAATAAATACTTCGGCTTTTAAGTGTGAGCTTGATTGAAAATGATGATGCACTTGTCCAGTCGAAACTTGGGCTTCAGCGGCAATCCTACGCACAGTTAAACCATTAAGACCTTCTAGTAGTGCCACGCGTTTTGCTGCATCTAAAATCATCGTACGACGCTGTTCACGGTTTAAATAGTTCATTGCATTAGTATTCAACAGAGTTTACAAAACAGATATTAAACAAAGTTGGACACTTGTTCAAGTATGGATATAATAAGCAGACTTGAACAAGTGTCCAACTTTAATTAGGTGTTTTATGTCCCGCAAATGGGTGATTTTGGCAATTATCGTACTCATTTATTTACCTGTTTCAATTGATGCAACAGTACTCCATGTTGCGATCCCGACATTGAGTTCAACCCTCTCTTTGTCTGCCAGTGAAATGTTATGGGTCATCGATATTTATTCGCTGATTATGGCTGGGCTAATTTTGCCAATGGGTGCATTGGGAGATCGAATTGGCTTTAAGCGCCTGATGTTAATTGGCGCAAGTATTTTTGGTGTGGCTTCATTGATAGCGGCCTTTGCAAATTCAGCTTATATGTTGATTGCAGCCAGAGCCTTTTTAGGTGTCGGGGCAGCCATGATTTTACCAGCAACTTTGGCTGGTGTTCGAAACACCTTCTTAGATGAAAAACAGCGAAATTATGCTTTAGGAATTTGGGGAACCGTTGGCGGCGGTGGCGCTGCTTTTGGTCCGCTTTTAGGTGGCTTTATATTGGAGCACTTTTCATGGGGTACAGTATTCCTCATTAATGTTCCTATTATTATTCTTGTACTCATTTTGACTTTATGGCTGGTCCCAAAACAAACAGTACAGACCAAACAGCCTTTGAACCTGTTACAAGCGCTAATTTTAGTGATCGCTATTTTAATGCTGATCTATTCGATTAAAACATCGATCTACGCTTTTAGTTTTTGGATGGTGTTGGTTTTTGCTGTTGGATTATGCTTATTGGTAGGCTTCGTTCGGCATCAACTCCGTGCAGTTCAACCGATGATTGACTTTAGCTTATTTAAGAATCCTGTCATCTCAACCAGTATCGTGATGGCAATGGTTGCCATGATTGCCTTGGTAGGTTTTGAATTATTGCTTTCTCAAGAATTACAGTTTGTGTATGGCTATACACCGCTTGAAGCGGGACTCTTTATTTTACCGTTTATGATAGCTATCAGTATTGGTGGGCCTTTCACGAGTTTTCTGATGAATCATTACGGCTTACGTCCTGTAGCGACTGTAGGCATGTTGATGTGTGCTGTATGTTTCTTTGGTTTAGCCATGACCGATTTTGGTACACATTATATTCAAGCTTGGATATGGATGGTGTTGATGGGTATCAGTGTTGAAATTGCATTATTGTCTTCTACAGCAGCCATTATGTCTGCCGTTTCCCCTGAAAAAGCAACCGCAGCTGGGGCGATTGAGGGTATGGCTTATGAACTCGGGGCTGGTTTGGGAGTTGCTATTTTTGGATTGTTACTTTCATTATTCTATGCACAATCCATTATTTTACCAGAGACACTACCTGCAAATATGCTTACTGAAGCAAGCTCTTCAATAGGTGAAGCAATCTCACTGCTTCGACATTTGGACCCAACGTTGATGCAAGAGCTTAAACAAGCAGCTTCAGAAGCTTTTATTCATTCACATAGTAAAGTGCTCACTATTTCAGGTGTGATGTTTTTAATTCTCTCTGTCTTTGTTTGGCGAGCTTTACCAGATAAAGTTCAATCTACTGATTCCTAACTTCTGCATAATATTCACTCACTTATAGTTAAGAATAGCGGAGCTTTATGCAATAGCTTGCATAAAGCTTCATTTAACTTATCAGCACGGCTTGATAACTTGAAATTTTAAATGATGAATAGTCACTAAAGTTTTAGACATGAGTTATTTATAGATCTTCGATTACATTTAGTATTATGACATTTTCAATATTTTTAGGGTCGTAGTTGATTTTTACACTTTTTCCAACGGCATATTTTGCAGTATCACTTTTTCTCATGATAACTTTAAATTTATCAGTGATAATTTCATTTCCATCGATATTGAGACGCAACTGCATAAAAAATAGCGGTTGATATTGAACTTTAATAAGAGAATCTAAGTAATAAACAATTTCAGCCTCTGTCTCTTTGCCTCTTATAGTCCTACATATTTTGTAGTAAATATCTTTTAACAATATTTTCCAGAATACTAATATTACAAGCCCACCAATTATAAACGAGAAAAAATAATTAACGGATTCACAGAATAAGCCCTCATAGAGACCAAACTTGTCCTAACCAATCTCTATATTAAAAAGACATTTAGGGAATATGAGATTAATTCAGATGGTCATAAGTCAGAATTAAAACCTTCAAAATGAAATTCAATGACAAGACAACATTATAAGTATTTAAGCTTTCTGATTTTTTAATTGCTTACATAGTGCTTACAAGAAATTAACTATAAAAAAACCACTTAGGATTAATGCACCTAAGTGGTTGATATATGGTGGGCCCACACAGACTTGAACTGTGGACCAACGGATTATGAGTCCGCTGCTCTAACCAACTGAGCTATAGGCCCTATAAGATTGCAAAGCGATTATATTCAATAGCTTGGCAGTGCCGCAATACTATCTAACATTTCCCTATCGAGCAAGTATTTTTTACTTGTAGCCCTATAGTAGACGCTAGAAATTATTGTGCTATATTGCAGTTGATAGCGATTCTAGCGATGTCATCATCCAGAGTAAAGCTTACAAAGACACTTATTGATCAATTAGAATTTATTCCAGCCATTTATCGAGATATTGAGCTCATTGGTTTTGCTATTCGTATCAATTCAACTTGTAAAACCTATATTGTTGAAAACAAAGTCCTTGGCAAGACGGTACGGTCTACATTGCAATCTAACTCTTGCCCAAGCCCGAGACAAACTTGCTCAAATGGCACAACGTATTAATCGCAATGAAATGAAACGCAAAGCTATCGCGGATGAAAAAGCTAAAACAGACCTATCAAGAAGTAAACCAACATTAAAAGCAGCTTTTGATAATTATTTATTCCATAAAACCTTAAAACCAAGAAGCATTAAAGATTACACCATCGTGATTGATGACTATCTAAAGGATTGGAATAATTTAAAGCTGGATGATATTTCTCGTACTATGATTCAGGCCAAGCATACAGAGCTTTCGAAACGTAGTAAGGCTCAAGCGAATATGGCTATGCGCGTTTTCCGTGCCATTTATAATTACTCAGTTGAGCATTATCTTTATGAAAATGATAATCCAATCCTTGATACAGATAATCCGATTAAAACTTTAAATGCTAAAGAAGCATGGAATAAGATTAGACACGTAAGACTTATATTAATGAAGATCAAATAGCCGATTGGATTAAAGCTGTTTTTCAATATAAAGATCGTGGCCAACAGTTAGAAACTAACCGAGATTTTTTACTGACCTTAGTTTTGACTGGCTTTAGACGTGAAGAATCTGAATTCCTCCTCTGGTCAAGTGTTGATTTAAAGTATGGGCACATAACATCTATAAATCCGAAAAATGGTGAGCCTCACACATTACCAATGGGCGATTTTCTACTTGAATTAATGCAAAAGCGCTATTCTCAAGCAACAACAAAATGGGTATTCCCTTCTGCCAAATCTTCTTCTGGTCATATAGTTAATATTTCCAAAATACGGCAAAAAATCGATAAATCATGTGGAGTTGAATTTAGTTTTCATGATTTACGCAGAACTTTTCGATCTATAGCAGAAAATTTAGATTATGCTCGTTACACAATTAAGCGTTTGCTTAACCATAAAGAAGAAGATGACCGCGATGTAACTGCAAGTTATGTACAAGTTAGTGAAAGAAAATTACGTGAAGCAATGAATGCTATTGAGGACATTGTTTTAGGTGAATATAAATCAACTATTTTCTCAAAGGTAGAAAGCTAATAGCTTATATCACCAAAGACGGCAAATGGCTTGCATATCTAGTTTAAAGGTTCTACTACCAATAAAAAGTAGCCCCCCCTACAACAAATCTATGCCGAAATTTCTTAGTATAGTTGCCCATAAAAGAAAAATAAGTATGGTCATTACGCAGCAAATAGTTAAGGTTAGCCAAAATCCATACCGTGGATAAAGTAATGGGAATGCTAAAAACATCGGTAATGTTGGTACCACATACCAAAAAGTATACCAAGCATGATTGGAAATTTTTTGCGAATCTTGGTTCTCAAGCTTCATCCAGATCAACACAAGTATGGTTACGATAGGCAGAGCTGCAATCAAGCCACCTAAACGATCACTACGTTTAGCCACCTCCGAAATAACTACAACTACTCCGGCTGTTATAGCGTATTTTGCAATGAGCCAGAGCATATGCTTCCCCTAGTTAAAAGTTAATAATATTTATTGTACAGACTGGTTTATTCAAAAGCATATTTTGAAGTATCTTCTTTAAGCATAAAACTATTTATTCTTTTTACGTATATTGTTATTCACTTAAATCCATTACCAAAAAATCAAATATGTTATAAATTAAACAAAATATGTTGAGTTTATAACATGAAACTATCATTACTGATCTCATCACTGCCTAGTCAAAGTACTGCCGCCAGAATGCGAATTTGGCGTTCATTAAAGTCGAATGGTGCAGCCACATTAAGAGATGGCGTCTATCTCTTACCAGCAATACAATCTGAAAAATTCGATACTGTTATCGATGATCATTTCAATGAAAATGGACATGCTTATATCTTTCACACTGAAGCTCCTGCACATCTAGATCTGGCACAACTTTTTGACCGGGCTGGAGAGTATGAGGAACTCAGAACTGAAATTTCTCAAATACAAAGTACGCTTGAAGAAAGTAAGAAAAAAGAACATCTCAAACAAATCCGAAAATTAAGAAAATCTGTCAATTCACTGGTAGAAATAGACTTTTTCCCGAATATTCAACAAAGTAAAACACTGAATGAACTCACCCGATTAGAACATGCTATTGCTCGGTTAGGTGAAGATGATGAACCCAATAATTTTGAACAGCAAATAAAAATCCTATTCAAGCAAGATTTTCAAAATAAGATCTGGGCAACCAGAAAGCGTCCTTGGGTTGACCGTTTGGCATCGGCATGGATCATTCAAAAACTTGTAGACCCTCAGGCAGAATTTATTTGGCTAGAGCATCCTCATGATTGCCCCAAGGAAGCTTTAGGCTTTGATTTTGATCATGCCAAATTTACGCATATCAATAATCTAGTCACTTTTGAAGTGTTAATGCATAGCTTTGAATTACAAAACCCTGCTTTAAATAAAATCGCTGAAATTGTTCATTTTTTAGATGCTGGAGGAAATGAGCCTGCTGAAGCATTAGGTATTGAAAAAATCTTACAAGGTCTCAGAAGCACGATCACAAATGATGATCAATTACTCCAGCTTTCAAATCATATTTTTGATGGCTTATATGCGGACTTTACAAGGAATTTAGCATGAACAATAAGCCATCTTTGTCAAATGAAATAGAAATTGAACCTATTAGCTTTTGGCAAGCTTTTAAATTTTGGTTAAAACTAGGATTCATCAGCTTTGGAGGCCCTGCTGGGCAAATCGCTGTTATGCATCAAGAGCTGGTTGAAGAAAAAAAATGGATTTCAGAAAAACGGTTTATGCATGCTCTGAACTATTGCATGTTGTTACCCGGGCCTGAAGCTCAACAACTCGCAATTTATATTGGTTGGTTAATGCATAAAACCAAAGGAGGCATCGTTGCAGGCCTTCTCTTTGTTTTACCCTCTCTATTTATCCTGATCGGGTTGTCTTGGGTCTATGTTAAATACGGGAATGTCCCAATCATTGCGGGTTTGTTTTACGGGATTAAGCCTGCTGTTGCCGCTATTGTATTTCATGCGACTTATCGTATTGGTAGCCGATCATTAAAGAATAAGTTTCTTTGGGCAATTGCAGTTGTTGCTTTTCTGGCGATATTTGCTTTTAACATTCCTTTCCCGTTCATTGTCTTATGTGCAGCCATATCAGGTTATCTGGTCTGTAAAAAGCACCCTGATTTGTTTAAAGCGAATACACATCAGTCCAGCCATAAATCATATGGGCATGCAATTATTGATGATGATACCCCTACACCTGAACATGCTATTTTTAAATGGTCTCATTTGATCAAAATAGCAATAATTTCAGCACTTTTATGGGCAATTCCTCTGGCCTCGTTAACAGCGATTTTAGGATGGGGACACTCTTATACTCAACTTGCTTGGTTTTTCACTAAAGCTGCACTCCTGACATTCGGTGGTGCTTATGCTGTTCTGCCGTACGTGTATCAGAGCGCTGTTGGTTTTTATCACTGGCTTACCCCAACTCAAATGATCGATGGTTTGGCTCTGGGTGAAAGTACTCCGGGCCCATTGATCATGGTGGTAGCTTTTGTTGGCTTCTTAGCTGCTTATAATCATTCACTGCTAGGTGCCGAACATCAATTTATTGCTGGTGCATTGGGTGCAATCATCGTTACGTGGTTTACATTTATTTTCTCATTTTTCTTCATTCTGGCAGGGGCACCTGTCATAGAGTCCACGCATAATCAAATTAGATTCACAGCCCCTTTAACAGCCATTACCGCTGCCGTGGTGGGTGTAATTTTGAATTTAGCCCTCTTTTTATGTTACCACGTGCTTTGGCCACAGGGGTTTGAAGGGAGTTTTGATTATATTTCTGCCATTATTGCTATTTTAGCTGTAGCCGCATTATTTAAGTTTAATCTAAGTGTGCTTCGGGTCATCGTCAGCTCAGCATTACTAGGATTGGTAATTAAGCTCATAATCTAAAAATCAGCTGCGCAGCTTATAAGTAGTGCAGCCAACTTTATCACTCATCCTATTCTTATCTGTATGCATTGTCCTTCTGAGAAATTTATGTATTCTGACAGGTGCCAAGCAATTATTTCTCGAAAGAGCTCCTACAGCCGTCCAAGAATTTTTCATTAATATTCATTTCTGGATCATCTCTCTCATCATCACATTGATCCGCACTCTTTAGGTTGTTATCACGTGCGTATTGATAGCCGTAATACTCTTCTGTGCCTTCTTCAAAGCCACCAAGCTTGTTAGGTCTCATTTGATACTGGAAAAAGATGAATGCAGCTATGCCGATGGCTGCTAGTACTCCATTAACGATCCTAAATTGTTTTGAAATCATTTTTTATTCTTAGTTCGGTTGTTATTTAAGCGATGATCATAAAGAATAAAAAGGGATAAGTCTATGTGCGCAAACTTCGAAGCCAACAGAAAGAATCGTGCTTTTTTTACCACCTTGCAGAATGAAAAACATCACCCTTATTTTGAAATATTAAACTGCCCTTCTGAACAGTTTAATATTTATATCAGCTTTAGCTCTTAACTTGTGGTTATACGGCCTCCAGCTTTAAATCCATTTTCACAAAATAAATATACAATCAATAAACCTGTTAATGATAAAGCAGCCATGCTTACAAAAAATGAATCTATCCCAACCTTATCAAGTAATATCCCGCCTGCAATACCCCCAACTGCAACAGCGAGATTAAAAACAGTGACTAGCATCGATTGTGCAATATCAACACTATCTCCTGCAGTATCAGCAACAGCTGTTTGTAATAATGTAGGCGCACCGCCAAACGTGACTCCCCATAAAACAATTCCAACTATAATGATCCATGTTTGACCACTGAAAAAGCCCATTAAAATAGAGGCCAATGCAAAGCCAGCCAACCCCATCAATGTCAGTCCTCTGAGCGATCTGTCGATCCAAGTACCTGTAATCCAAATTCCTAGAATTGAAGATAATCCAAAAATTAACAATACAATATCGATATGATCACTGAGATGTACTGAACTGAGATATGGAGAGATATAGGTATAAAGAATATTGTGAGCAAAGATCCATAAAAAAATAACGGCTAAAATAGGACGTATGCCCGATTGGAAGAATACAGCTTTAATCGAATGCTGTTTATTTATGCGTTGACCAGAAAAATTGGGAAGACTTGTAACTATCCAAATTATTAGTACTAAGGCTAGAACTGAAATTACAAAAAATACCCCTCGCCATCCGAATAAACTCCCCAGCCAAGTCGCTAATGGTACTCCCATACACAATGCTATGGGTTGACCAACTCCCACAACTGCAATGGCTTTACCTTGCTGGTTCACCGAAACCATATTTCGGGCATAACCGACTAAGATACCCCATATTATCCCAGCTGACATTCCTGCAATAAAACGTGAAATCAAAATGATGAAATAGTTTGACGATATTGCAGTTAGGCTATTAAAAATAAATAGCCCGCTAATTGCTAATAAAAATAATGGCTTTCTCGACCAACTGCGAGTTGCAGCCACAACAGGAATTGCAGCAATTACAGAGCCTAAAGCATAAACTGAAATTAATTGTCCAGCTAAAGCCTCTGAAACTTGTAAATCATTACTTATCAACGGCAGTAGTCCTGCAGGGATTATTTCTGTCATGATTGTTAAAAAGCCCGCGACTGTAAAAGCTAATAACTTACCTATAGGTAAGTTTGAGGGCTTAGCGTAATTTTCAGAGATTTTATGCACATTCTTCATACGTAAAATCTCTCTTGAAAAATTTTGGCACAGAGGCAGCCAATACTTTTACTTTGTAATATCCAATCAAATTCAATTCTTTTATAAGCAGGCATATGTATTCCGACTAATTCTTAATACTGGAATGATCATTCCATTATTGAGTAAAAAAATCCTTAGCTTGGCTAAGGGACGTAAAAAATTATTGCAATGTACTAAGTGCCACTTCGGCTACATTTTGTAAGTATGCTCTACGGTTTTGGGCGCTACACCCTTTACTTAATACTCTCATTCCTTGAATAGTATTAACAAAGAATATGGCTAATGCTTGTGGCGAGCTCTGTATGATTATCTCACCTGACTGCTGCCCTTTGAGAATTAGCTGCTCTAGTGCTAATTGTAATCGTTCAAAATTATATCTAACTGATTCAGCTGTTTTTTCATCATGACCAGCTAACTCCAAGCTCGCATTGGCTATAAGACAACCTCGATGTTGGCAGTCTGCTAGCTCATCTTCTATTATCCGGGATAATAACTGGCTTATTAGTGTTTTAACTGGGCCCGTATTAGAAAGTAAGTCGATATTAGACTTCGTCTTCAGCTGATAACGATATAGAGCTTGTTGGTATAGCTCTTCTTTATTCTTAAAAGTACTATATAAGCTACTTCGTGATAACCCAGTCCCTTCAACCAAATCTTGAACTGAAGTAGCAGCATATCCTTTACGCCAAAACACATCCATTGCTGCATCAGCAGCTTCATCTTGGTCAAATTCTTTTGTGCGCATAGTTTCATATTGGAACAATCATTCCCAATAACTTAACTTATCTGTTTCGCTATGTCAAAAGCTTCCTCTAAAATAAGTTAAAATTTTAAGATGAGTCAGCTTTATCTATTCGCGAAAACTTTGAAGCGATCAGAATGAATCATACTTTCTGGTACCTAGGCCAAAAGAATTCAAAGACAAGAATATGATCTACGTCTTGGACGGTTAGGATAAGTTTAAACTGACATATAATGAGCTGGTAAAGATCATTGGCAAAGCTAGACAGGCTGGACCGAGAATGATTCTAGTGCTGAGAACAGTAAACTAAAACAATCAGCAGTAATACGGGTTTTAGAGAAATTGAATAATTAAGATAGGTCAAAAAATGAGAGATGAATTAAAAGAAATTTTTATTCGTGGATGCAACGAGAAAATTGAGAAGAAAGGAGAAAATGTTGGTCTATCCTTTTATGCTTTCTTCAAGAATAAAAACGATAACCCAGAACTATTGATGGAGGCTGCTCATTGGTGGATTATGCGTCACAAACTAGATCACTTTGAGAAAGCAGTTAAGGTTAGACAACTTGTTTTAAGTGAATCCTGATTACGGCTTATTGCATTACATCAGCCAAAACTTGGCTGGACGATTGAGTCGAGGGAGTTTGACGAGGGATTATTTTAGATAAAAATAGGTATAGGTCATTGAAAATAAACTAAAAACAATTTAAAAATAAGGCAACTACTCTAATAATTCCGACCAATTAGTTTCTAAATATTGAACTTCGACTTTTTTAATATTTCCTGAACATTTTAGACGAATTTTTTTAGCTGATAAAGTGAGATTAATAGCAGGGTCATTGAAAGTGAATATAAAGTCATAACCATCTTCACAATTTTTTTCATATTGAATGCTGATAATGAAAAACTGCCCCCCATATAAATCATCAACAATACTGAGTTTTTTTATTTTTGCGCTTTCAAAAATCAACAACCCTTTCTCTAGAGAGTAATTATCCAACTCAAAGTCATAGGTACTAAAAATTTGAACATATAAAATGAAACTCATATCTGGTGAATAATAATCTCGTTCAATTAAAAAACCGAACACTCTTGCATCATGCAAATTGTTAATTATCGAATCAAATTCATTATCCTTCATGGCGCTACTCCACAGTCTCCAAAATTATGTCTTGCTGTATAACAACGCCCATCTGGTGCCTGATTATTAACTGGATAATGCCAGTGAACAGGACTACCTGTTTTTTCAAAACAACCATGTGATCTAGATCCTGTACTGAGATCTTTACTGTGTTCCTCATAGTGAGTCACCTTATTAAACTTAACACCTGCAGGAGGGTTGCATTCTGGTGGACAATTTAGATCTTTACTAGGATCACAGGCTGTATCCTTATTGGCTTCTAAATCCTCTACAATAGATTCGGCTAATAATTCATCACCCATTGCATCTGTAATAATTTTTTCAGCAGCA
Organism: Acinetobacter sp.; assembly: GCF_036666595.1. Lineage (GTDB taxonomy): Bacteria > Pseudomonadota > Gammaproteobacteria > Pseudomonadales > Moraxellaceae > Acinetobacter. The sequence goes on from NZ_JAVWVO010000015.1 coordinate 27,694, forward strand.
ATGATAGTCGCATCTTGTGCAATTTTATCACCAAATTCTGCATTTTCAATGACTTTATCAGCTACATTGAAGCAAACAATTTAGGTCTGCTTCTACTTAGAGTGTATTGAACCTGACAATTCGTAGTGCACTCTTCTTGTTTGGTGTATTTGACTTGATTATTTTCAGAATCAAGTCCCCAATCAACAGCTCCAAGTAACTGCTCAACTCCTGTAGACAACGCATAAGCTGCTACACCACCACGTAAAACTCTCGATACTTCAGCAGTATTAGGTGTAATTAATACAGAAGAATTTACCGCTCCTTTAACTCCATCATAAAGAACTCTAGAGCCTATCTGTACTGAATTACCTAAAACCCAACCACTTAAGGGGGGATATTGAGGCGGCTGATATTTCAATTTGGCGTTGATATAATAAATTATCATCTGATAAATCAATATTCACTCCAGAATATATTGCATCAGATGAATCTTGCTCTCTACAACCAGAGATACATACTAACAATGCAATTAAAATGATATTCTTCACATTTATTACTTCTAAATAATTAAGTTAAATAAATATTTTATATTATAAATTTAGTTTATAGAGACTAAGCACAATCAAAATCATATCAAAAATATTAAAATCCCACCTTAATATCTTTCTTAATTCACACACTGCACACAAACAGTGACATGCACCTTTGTCAAAATTGAATGCGCTGTGCAGCCTGAAGCAGGATGCACAGCATTAGCGCTTTGATCATGATAGAAACAAAGCCTTTTCTTTAGCACGACGATTCACAAGCCCTTGCATACGTTTACCGCCTGCATTCACCCATACATCAAACTGATCCGCTGCCCCGCGAATATTATTGACATTCAGCTTTTTTACTAAAGTTGATTCACTAAATGCATTAGTCCCAATGTTGTAGGCAAGTGATACCAGTGCATCAAACTGATTTTGGTTCAGTGGCACCTTCACTGCATTATTTACAGCAGATTCAAACTTCTTTAAGTCATGCGCCATGTATGCCTTCGCCTGTGCTTCAGTGCAAGTATCACCTTTTTTGACTTTGATGCCGTTCGGATAAACCGTGGTACCGAAACCAATCGTCCACACTCCCACACCATCGTCGTAGGCAGCTAGTCGCTTACCCTCAAAACCACAGATGAGATCGACACCGAAAAGACTGACTACCATCTGGTCGATCGCTAGACCCAACATATCGGCCACTGTTGAATCTGTAGCAGTTGCAATCACTTGATTGGCAGCATCAACTTGTTTTTGAGTAAGTGTTCCGCCACTGATCTTTCTTAAAAAATCAAATATCTGTTTCATTTCACTTTCCTTTAGGCATAAAAAAACCGCCCTAAGGCGGTATATAGAATAAAAATGACCAACTTACGATCATTTTTCGATAAATTAAGATGATGTGTTTATTAATTAGTCGCACGTAACCAAGGTGTTACTGTTAACCCAGTTAGAATTCCTTCAGGACTTAAAAAGCGTGTAACTGTTTGCCCCCATGGCTCAACACGATTATTAACTAGCAATTGATATCCCTTAGAAACCAAGTGAACAGAAGCTTCAGCAATATCTTCAACTTCAAATTCAATCCAACTTTGAGGGATGTTGAATTCTTCTGGCCATTCTTTTACACCAAAACATGACTCGGCTGCTTGAGTTAAAGGCCATAGTGCAAAATGCTTTACACCACTGAGTTCACCATCTTCAGTACTCATATATGATTCATTCCCTTCCATCGCTTTGAGTGGAAGTTCTAATATATTGAGATAGAGTGTTTTACTCTCTTGATCTACTCTTGTAATTGGTCCAAATCCAGCAACAAAAAGTACTTTGATTAGGGGCATTTCAATAACTCATTCTTATAAAGTAGTTGATTCTTTTATACGTCAAACTGTTCACTTTTAAAACATGAAAGATTTTATGCATAAAAAATTAATTTATTTGGTTAATTCATCCTTTGATTTTTTAAGTTCTTTCACTACTTCAATAATGGTCTTCCCTTCCTGTTTATTGATGAAGTTAAAGGTCCACCGCACAACAGCCCAACCCGGTAAACCACATACAAAAAAGAATCCACCTAAGGCGATCATCCCCCAGATATCCGTTACCCACTCATGTAACCCCCATTTCACGATAATGAAAGCACCACCAGTCAGACTTGATACAACTGTACAAATCAAACCTACAGCCCACTCTTGTGGTGAGCGTGACAAACGCATCATGATGACAACCGTTGCAACAAGTGCTATCGCTAAAGTGACCATAATCGCTGCACCGTAGAATTTTAAAAACGCAGCAAAACCACTTGTGGACACTGGTTCCATTTATTTCCCCTAATTTTTGGCAATAAAAAAACCTCCCGAAGGAGGTTTGTAAGTCGAATCACTCTAAAGTGACTTTTTCCTGAATGAGGAAATAAAGTGCTTTATCGTTAAATGGGATAATGAAATACCGAACCAATACTCCACTTGGTAAGACAAGCTTAGCAAAATAAACATCTAACTCATTAATAGCTACATCATCACTAAAACACCATTCGAGATAGTCCATAATCCGAAATGCTAAATATTTTTTTCTATCAGTCGTATCAATGGTCATTCCGAGCGGTTTAGTTAGCAGATAATCCTGAATTCTACTTTCGATACTTGAAAACTCAATTTTCTCGTAATTAAAACTCAATCCAATACGATCATCAAAATGTTTAAAATAATTTTCTTCGACCGATAACAAAGGATCATTATCTAATGCAAAAATGTTTAGGTTTTTCTCTCTAATATCACCATCTATTTCTGAAATCCCATTTAAAAAACCTGACAAGAAGTCAACCCAAGTTTCAATAAGCTCCATTATTTTCCCCTTTCTTAACCTTCACACCAAACTTTATAAGCACGAACCAATTCTTCTTTTTTATCTCAAAGAACTTTAATTCTTTTTTGATGACCCACATATATTTTCTGACCTTTCTGATCTGGGTTTAGATCGCTTTTACGCCATTGAATTGTTTCATCCAAATCTTTTACACCCTGCTTAATCTCATCACACGGATCATTAGGCTTCATATCAAGAATTTCTTTTTCTCGATCATGCGAAATAGTATTGGGTTTTGGTGCACCCCCCGCAACCGTAGCATTATCTTCCAATTGTTCAGCAATAGGTTGAGCTTTCTCACTGTCGTTTTCAGCTTCTGAAATAATATTTTCAGCCGCTAATAAAATTTGAGACTGAGCGTCAGCGTTATTATTCTGAGCATTCTCAATGACTTTATCAGCTACAACATCTAAAGATAAATTATTACCCGATTTGTCTGGATCATAAGCTGTGTTTTTAACGCGTCTATATGTTGCTCCAATATTGCCATTAAAAGTCCCATTTGGGAGTGTAGCCCCATAAAGTTTGTAGTAGCCTTCATCAGCAACGACTGTAAGATTTTTCCAATAATACGGTCTAGATGGATGAGCATTTAACCAATCCTGACAAGCAACTTGCTGTTTCCCATCTGCATAATATTTACTATTGTTAATTAGAATCAAATAAGAGTAGTTGGGCATACAGGTTGGTGCATTTGTACAATTTACAGGTTTAAATTGAACTTGATTATTTGCAGGATCAAGCACCCAATCTACCGCTCCCAACAACTGATCAATAGCAATAGACAATGCATAACCGGCAGCCCCTCCACGCAATACTCGCGCTACTTCAGCAGTATTGGGTGTAATGAGTACTGATGACTTTTGAACTGCTCCTACAACATTTTTTGAAGCATCGTATAAAACCGAAGCACCTTGTGGAGTCGGGTTGTGTAAATTCCAACCTGCAATTGCAGCAGTATTCGAAATTGTTGTACTTAGCGCTAATGCTAAGCCAATCATAATTTTTGATATCATTTTCATGAATTTCATCCAAAAAAAAGCCCCCGTAATTTAGGGGGAGAAATGTGTTAAAAATAGAATTACGAATTAAAACCTCATTAACGTGTAAGCATGTGTTCCTCCATTTTTTGGCAATAAAAAAGCACCCTTTTGGGTGCCATACACTTTTTAAAAACTTAAACTTCGATTTGAATGACTTCGCCCAATAGCGCGAGTCGCTTGATCTCTCCATCAGATACAAATACAGATGCGCCTAAGTTGTAGTGTGTTGAACTGGTGACCAGATTTAAGCCTGACCCACCCACCACCAACACTTTGTAGTTGGGGTGGTCGTTGTTGACCAGCTGGTGGTTGATTACCTGCTGAGAATTGACGAAGTTGTTTAGCTGAAAATGCAAATGCAGAGTCATCTAGTGCTTTCATGTCAGAAATATCTTCCGCACTAAACTCTTTCCCCAGATCTTTAGCTAAAGCGGTAATTTCTGCTTCACGCTTGGCTGCAGCAAACTGCTTGTTTTGGGTTTTAAGCTCAGAGTTTTTAGTCTCAAGCTCTTGGATACGGGCTTGCGCCTTTTCTAATTCGGTCACGTCTGTGTCCTCTGGTTGATTTATGATTTTTGGGGTATGGCTAGCTGCCACTGCATTGGTGTTCTCGTCTGCGCCTAGGGCACAGAAAGACTCTTCACGGATACGACCACCACGAAAAATGGTAATTGGGGCCTGAAGCGTTCGGCCATTTACAGTGACCTCCCCACGTTCTACTTCCTCAATAGATGCAGGATCGATATACACAGACATCTGCCAAGGAAAACCCTCATCACTGTCTTGTGCAACCTGCTGTCCAAATTGATTGGTTAGTAGGTCACCTTCAACCTTTAACCCAGTTGCATTGTCTTTTGAGACTTGAGTAACCACACCTACACGGCGCCCAGTGTCATGGTCCAACAATGCTGCAAGAGGCGTGTCAATTTGCATTGATTCCAAATCAAAGATGACATCGCCCCAGTAGTAATGCCTTGGATCGGTTCGCCACTATACGCAACACCACTAAACTTTCGTTTTTGATTTTCTGTAGCAGTTCCGATCTCAAAAGGATTGGCCTTGAATTGAAGAGCTTTAGGCTCTATTGGTTTGCTTTCTGCCATATTTCACCTATAAAAAAACCACCTACAAAGGTGGCTTTAAAAGCTTCGAATTAAGGCTAAAAGTTTTTCCTCAGCCTCTCTTGTGTGTGGGTATATAACTGGCTCATTCCGTTGAATCGCGCTAGATAGTGTTTCGATAATTCGCAGCTTTTCTTCTAGGGAATAATCTAGCTTAAGGACAGCTTCTGAAGTATTGCCATCTGCTAATGCACGACTCTCATTAGGCTTCATACCCAAAGCCACATTTCCATTTGACACATCTGAACTTTGACTTAAAGCATTTGATCCAAAGTCACGCCCCATTTAATGGCAGCCGTCTTTATCAACTTTTAAGGCACCTGTTAAAAATAATCGTAACTGTTGCTCTTCTTCAGCAGTTTCAATTTTTACCATCCGGATGAACTTAGGTAGCTTCGCGCCCTCTTCAACTACTACTGGATTTGAATCATCAATACCTATTACACGCATTTTGTTATCCTCAATAAAAAGCCGCCGATTAGGCGGCTTCGGTTAATTTTTACTCATGGTTTCTTTGGTGGTCGAGATAAAGCGCAGCACATAGCTCTAACAAGAGCATTCACTTTTGATGGGCTACCAATCACAACTACTTTTTCCCAGCAGCCGCATGGTGAATAACCATTACCATTTCGACCATTCAAACCCCGTCGACACGATTCACATTTTTCAGTCATTAATTCACCAATGCTTTAAGTGTGTAAATCATCTTGCCATTCAGCGCTCCAATCGAAACCACTTCAAATGACAGGCCTATTGGCATTAATACGCCATGACCAGCATTCAATTCGTTTAGATCAATGCCAACCCCCTTGGCATTTTCAATCTGCAGCACCACATCCGAAGCATTCTCAGCTAACAGTAATGGTGAATTAAATTGAATCGTTTGCCCAACCTCATAAGCCACTACATGTTGCAAGGTCACGCCACCTGTCACGATTGCCGCTGAATTACTCGCCACGGCGCTTAAGACTTGCATGTCCTGTCTGAGCCACCGCTTTAAAACATCGTCCGCTTTCGAGCTTACGGACAGATTTAGGTAGTTCGTGATTGCAGAATCATTGCCCTGCACGCAATCCAAGAAAGTCTTAATCGCACTCGGTCTAATGGATGGATCTAAAGGAATAACTTTATTGGCCACCGTGTTGAACAGATCTCTCGATTTAACATTCATCGGGGCTAAAAGACTGGTGAGCTTTTTAGATGCAGTCCATTCAGCACGAATGGATTCCTTTTGCTCCAGCAGATATTCCTTATCAAGTAATGACTTAGAAATCTTCTGATCCACCAAAGCCTCAAACTCTCCAAATTGCAAAGGATGTGAACTCCAGTCCAAAGCCTCCGCAACCTCTGGCAACTTGTCATCTGGTGTGATGCCGTATTTAAGCGCTTGTTTCTCAGTGAGGGCGATACAGCTGCACCGGCAACGATATCCGACGGGTGGGTAAACCTTGGATCCGTGAAAACTTTGAACGTGAACGAGCTTTCCAACAAAGAAAAACCATGGCTATTCGCCTTCAAAAGTCACTTACACGTGCTTATCCAAAATCATATAAACGAGCTAAAGGCTCACTGTTCTGGGCATAAGGGGAAATTTGATATGTCTACACTTCAACAGATTCAACTTGAACTAAAAGCTCCAAAGAGCAAACGCAACTCATTTGGTAACTACAACTACCGAAACTGCGAAGACATTCTTGAAGCAGTTAAGCCTTTGCTTCAAAAGTACAATGCCACACTGGTTATCACGGTTGACGTGACTGAGGTTGGCGGTGTAGTGATTGTAACTGCCAATGTAGTTTTTACTGATGCAGACGGCAAACAAACCATTGTTAAAGCCCATGCAGGTGTGGAAATTAGCAAGAAAGGAATGGATGTAGCACAGACCTTTGGTGCTTCAAGTTCATATGCTCGGAAGTATGCTTTGAATGGCCTATTCCTGATTGACGACACTAAAGACTATGACTCTGATGAATATCATAACCAAGTCAACAACAGCACCAAAAATCAGAATCAGTCCAACAACCAGCAGCGAATGCAGCAGCAAGGCCAAAGCAGACAACAAGCCAACCAATCGAAGAATAACAACGCTCAGCAACCTAGTTTGCACGATCGCTATATGTAAAGAAAGTGCTGGCTGATGGCAGTTGCACGTTCTCAGGCAAAGGTACAAAGAAATCGCTGAGCTATGTGTTCATAAAGAATGATTTAACGGGTAATGCGGCGTGCCAGTCGCTGTATGAAGAATACGTGAATTACCAAGAGTCTAATTATATTGATATGCAGGTGACGGGATGACAGCAACAATACTTGATCCCTGCTGTGGCTCTCGCATGATGCATTTTGATCCCACAAATCCCAATGTGGTATTCGGAGATATTCGTACTGAAAAGCACATTTTATGTGATGGTCGCTCTCTTGAGGTGTCGCCTGATATTGAAATGGATTTTCGTGCAATGCCATTCAAAGATGGTCAATTCAACTTAGTTGTATTTGATCCCCCGCATTTAATCAAAGCAGGCAAGGCAAGCTGGTTAGCTTTGAAGTATGGAAAACTGAAAGAAAACTGGCGGGAAGATATTCAAAAAGGATTTGAGGAATGTTTTCGCGTGTTGGCCAACGGCGGTGTGCTGATTTTTAAGTGGAATGAAACACAAATAAAAGTCACAGAAATTTTAGCTTTGACTGATCAAAAACCTGTATTTGGACACATCAGTGGGAAGCGTGCGAATACTCACTGGATCACATTTATGAAATTGGAGGTGTCTTAAATGGCTCGTTTAACAAAAATCGATAAAATGTCTGCATGCGAAAAAAGGCTGTAATTAAAGATTTCCGCAATGCACCACCTGAGGCAGATTTCCCACCCGAAGCAATTGCACTAACCTTTCATATTTCACTGGCTTGGCTGCAAAAGAAAAGATGTGAAGGTGGTGGAATACCCTTTTCAAAGCCAACAGCTAAAACAGTACTCTACCGAAAAAGTGATGTTTTGGAATTTATGGACAGTAATCGGCTTCAACATACAGCATAATAAAAGCCCTCTACGTGAGGGCTTTTTCGTATAAGCGCCATTATGTTAAATAATAGCTATTTTTAAGGAAATTAATAAATGTTAATAAATGAAATTCAAATTAACAGACAAAAAAATCTTCCCCTATTTCAACAAGTAAAATTTTCAACTTTCTATAGTTTAGTTGGTCGGGCTAGCAAAAAAATGCGTGGCATAAGCTTTAATTACGACCATGAACGTAAAACTATTGAAACAATAATAATCTTTGATAGCACATTATCAAAGGAAGAACAGGAAGAAATGGAAATAGCTAACACAGAAGTTCTTGCGGATATTCATAATGAAGTGGCAGGTTTTTTTCTTACTTTAAAGGCAATTCCATCTTCTAAAAGCATTTTAGATCAACGTGGAAATTGGGGATGGATCTATTTGCGCCATGAGTATGATAATTAAGTTTGTTTAAAATTAACATAATACACCTTATACGAAATGCTTGAAATTTACCTATAAGCATCAATATCTTATCCGAAAACATAACGGGGTTCAGCGCACTGTCATGGTTTCTTTGTGATTATTCACGTTCCACGTCAATATTTGAGCCACTTTAAGCTTTCAATGTTTACTTGTCTTTAACTATAAAATCTTATTCTAGACAGTAAGCAATCACTAATCCCCTCTATGACTAAACAGCTATGTACTATCAGGTCTATTTGGATCAAAGAACCTTTGAATTAGAGTTTTACCTTTTAAACTTTTCAAGTCTACAAGCAGTCTACAAATTGGGACTACAAGTAGACTCATTGTAGACGAGAGAAATATTTCCGAGGATCGCTATAGATAGTCAGATATTGCAATATGCTGTAAATATAGGTGTTTTAGGGTTATTTAAGAGATAGGATATTGCGAAATATTGCAGGAAATTGCGAATTTCATAGGAGAATTTAGCATTATGAGTCCGCTGCTCTAACTAACTAAGCTATAGGCCCCAATATGCTGAATTTGTTATATATCAACAAGTTCAGTCGAAATGAATACTAGCAAAGATTTTTTTCAAAAGACAAGCTTTTTCATACTCGGTTGTACACTATCCAAACAATCAGGAGAATTTAGATCATCAAACTGACATATCAGATCTTTCACGATCTTTGAGTTACATACTAAGACTCAAAAGCACTTATAAATACTAGAATAATAAAATTTAATTAAATTGGATAAAAACTAAATACTGGCTTCTTCTTTTTTTCGTGACTCAATGAAAAACTCAACAATCGACCATAAAACAACCAAAGCAAAGAGAATTATTGCACATAAAAAAGTCGAAAGATAAGCCATTTTAACAACCCTGAGCTTTGTTAAACCAAAGTTAAAGTGTGAAAATACACACTTTAGTCTTAGACCAAAGTCTAATCTGTCATTTCGTTTATGAATAGTGGTATTTTCATTTTCAGCATATTTATTTTCTATTTGATTAGATTTAAAACATCTTAATACTTCATTCTCACCCTCTCCAACCTTAACTGCTTAGGATTCAGGCAGATTCATAAAAGCGGCAAGTGCAACGAAGTAGGACTTGACTCAAACCGCAAACAAGCAGACATTAGCCACTTTAAAAAACACTTGTATTTTTATGCTCATGTTAAAAAAATTCATTGGTGAGTCTGCGTTTAAACTCGCAGGCTGGAAATATCATGTAGAACCAAATGTTTTAGAAGATAAGCAAGTCATTATTGGTTTTGAACATACTTCTATGTTGGATGCTGTCTTGTCACTGGCGATTTTTCAAATCTATGATATGAAAATCCATACCCTGATTAAAAAAGAATTATTCAAAGGGCCAATGAAGCCCATACTCGATGCCATTGGTGGTATCGCGGTCGATCGTAAGTCAAATAAAGACATTGTGTCTCAAATGGTTGAACACTTTAGCCAAAATGAAAAATTCAATTTAGTCATTGCACCTGAAGCGACACGTGCCAAAACAGGTGAAGTACGTAAACCTATTCGTACTGGGTTTTGGCATATTGCTAAAGCAGCAAATGTCCCTATTGTACTGATGTACGCGAACTCAAAAACTAAGCAAGGCGGTATTTTTGGAAAAATCTACCCAACAGACCTAGATCATGACTTAACGCTTATTAAAGCACTTTATAAAGAGCATGTTGGTTTAGATATTGAGATTCCAGAACCTAAAACTGCTGCACAATAAGGTCGTTTAATTAACCTAAAAGAATGTGAAGACGCTATTCTTTTAGGCCTCTGTGAGAGTTTCCCAACAGTTAATTTTTAAAGTGAACTGCCTCACAGGGTAAATTTTAAATAACTGGCTTTATTTCAAACAATTTTAATTCTTTTTTTGTTTGTTCAGGCGATTTTCAGAAAAACACCTACTTTCGCATAAAAAAGTGCTTATGGTAGAATTTGCACAATTTGATAGGCACAAAGCCAATCTACAAGGAGCATATTTCGCATGGCGGGTCATTCCAAGTGGGCCAATATTAAGCATCGTAAAGCAAAACAAGATGCTAGCCGTGGTAAACTTTTTACCAAATTTATTCGTGAATTAACAACTGCTGCAAAGCTTGGCGGTGGTGATGCTGCAAGCAACCCACGTCTTCGTGCGGTTGTCGAAAAAGCACTTTCTGTAAATATGACACGTGACGTCATCAACCGTGCAATCCAACGTGGTGCCGGTGGTGAAGATAACGATGATTTAAAAGAAATTACCTACGAAGGTTATGGTGTTGGTGGAGTTGCAGTTATCGTAGAAACCATGACTGACAACTTAAACCGTACGGTGCCCGATGTCCGTCACTGTTTCTCAAAAACAGATGGTAACTTGGGCACAAACGGTTCAGTTGCTTTCTTGTTCACAAAACGTGGTGAAATCACTTTTGAAGATGTATCTTTAGAAGATCAAATCATGGATGTGGCACTTGAAGCAGGTGCTGAAGATATCGAAGTCGATGCCGATGAAATCTTAGTCATTACTACACCTGAATCTTTTGGTGATGTGCAAGATGCTTTGACTGCTGCAGGTTTAAAATCGGACAATGCTGAAGTGGTCATGAGCCCTTCAACTAAAGCCGAAATCACCGATATCGATCAAGCCAAAAAGATTATGAAAATGATTGATATGCTTGAAGATTTAGATGATGTACAAAACGTATACACCAACGTTGAATTCTCTGATGCGGTATTGGCAGAATTAGACGCCTAATCTACTGCTTTATAAAAATGCGTTCTCAAACATAACTTTGAGAGCGCATTTTTTATGGCTGATTGAATACACTTTCAATAAATTTTGCTTTTTTAAATCGATATTCATCCATCATTAAATGTTGGCTGTCTTGCTTTAATTGGTTACGCGCCGCCACTAATTTTTGATTTTCCAACAAGCGATCAAGAAAGATCAGAAAACTTTACCACCGAGCGTTTTTCACGACCAATTGAATAGTAACATCATCCTGCTGTAGCTAGCACCTCTAACATACACAGCTCATGTGCTCTTATTGTCGCTGATAATATGCAAACTTTTGAAAGTAGGAAGCCTAATAATCATTAGACTCATACAAGTTCAGCGTGACTTATACTTTGCTCAACAAACCACTACAGTTAAAAACGTTATATTCTTTAATCACAAAGCTTGAGTGCAGTGCCACCACATGTTCGATTTTACCAATGCGTTTGAGTAAAATATCACTATAGTTTTCCATATCTCTTGCCACAACTTCAACAATAAAGTCTGCCGACTGCCCTGTCACTAAAAAGGCATTGGTCACTTCAGGAATATTTTCTAGCTCTTCTAAAAACTTGGAAAAAGTGTCGGTATCGTGCTTGCTCAAGGATACTTGGAGTAAAACATGTAGACTAAAACCGAGCTTTTGATAGTTAATATCACGCTTAACTTTGGTCATAATATCGTTATCAATGAGGTGCTTAATACGACGATGTACTGAACTGACCGATAGATTAATACGCTCTGATAATTCGTTTAGATTGATATCTTCATTACTTAAAATTTCTAAAATTTGCTTATCAAAACGATCTAATTCCATTATTTAACTCTCATGACAACTTATGTTTATAGGTGTTTATTTCATATTAATCGTTTCGAGTGAAAGATAAAGCTTATTTGCAGTTTTTTTTCATATATTTTCAGATTGATAAAAAGATATCAGCTTTTTTAGACAAAGAGTGCCATGATCTTTTACAAAGTTATAAATAGACTGAGAAACTTTCTATTCAGCTTCTATAAATCATGATATTGAAAATACAAGAAAGGCAAAGGTTGTCTGTATCACACACCACCTTTGCCTTATTTGACTTAAGCTTATCTTAAACGCCGCGCCAGTCGACTCGAGCATTGCGCTCGGTTTGATAGACTCTTAAAACATACTGCCCCAAGGGTAAATTGGTTAAATAGGTTTTATAAGCACTAAATTCTTCAGATAGACTTTCTTCATGGTCTTTTTCCCAAGGTGTGCCTTTAATCTCCAGCACAGGTGCTAACATCGAACACACAGCAATATCTGCCAAACCTAAACGATCCCCCACGAAGTAACGTCCATGATTAGCAATTAACTTCTCATTCAATACTTCAATTAAACGCTGCATCTCGGCTTTGGAATACTCTATTTTCTCTGCATTCAACTCATAGCCTTTCGACATCAAAGTTTTCATTAAAGGTTTGGTGTATTTTTCAAATTTACGTAAATACCCCTTTTCGCCCAACATAATCTGTAACGATTGATCATTATCGGACAATGCATGTGCCAGCCCCCAACGACGCACATGCAATCCCAAATCATTGGCTAGCGCATTAACATCTAAAGCCTCTTTACGAAGCTGTGCTTCATTACGTAACAGTCGATGTTCTGGATAACGCTCATCAAGATATAACGCAATTTCGGTGGTATCAGCGACCCATTTGTCTTGATCACGCAAAATAGGCAATTTATTTTGCCCTGTCTTTAACTGTGCAAAAGCCCGATGAACTCCAGGCACCACATTTTGTGCAACAAAATCTAGCTCTTTATGATCGAGCAACCAGCGAGCTTTCTCACAAAAATGAGATAAAGGAAACTGGTATAAAGTTCTCATAAATGCTCCACATTTATTTTTCTATTTTGGCTTTTCAGAAAAGCCATCTATTTCAGTTGGATACTTTAGTCACTGTATTTAGGATTTACAATGTACTTTTTACTCAAAACTGCCTAGCAAATGTTCAATAGCCTTTATCAAATTTATACGTTTTTTTCTCTACAATATCTCAAATCTTGATAAGCAAGGCTTTGATCATCCCATTCAGCCCTTAGTTAAATTTTTATTCATTATTTTTCAAGTTCTTAACATATCATCTAAATGATTAAACTTAGCATATTTTATTTTTAACTTTTTAGCTGCTAAGTAATCCAAAATCCTTCATTTAATCATTCAAGCAATCCCAAGTAGCGTATAGGCATTAAGTAAAGGTGCTTTTATGTCTCATACACTCTCTAAAAATATTCACGTGATACAAAATGATCAGGATGCGATTAATGCAGCCTATCATGTCGCTGACTTTGCCTTAGAAGGTCGGGATCAACGTGATCAGAACCGTCAGCTTCCTTTTGCTGAAGTCGAGTTATTTAGCCAAAAAGGATTAGGCGGTATTCGTATTCCTCAAGCTTTTGGAGGCGCATTTGTTTCCAACAAAACCTTAGCTCAGGTTTTTCGCATTATTAATAAAGCCGACTCAAGTGTTGGCCAAATTCCACAAAACCAAATTGCGCTGCTCAACATGATTGATATCTTGGGCAACGGACAACAAAAACAGTTTATTTTTAATGAAATATTAAACGGCAAACGCCTTGCCAATGGCGGTCCCGAACGAAATACCAAAGACACTAAAACTCTGAGTACAACATTAAACATTGAAAATGGTCGTTATTATGTCGATGGTGAAAAGTTCTACTCTACAGGCAGTAGCTTTGCCCATTGGTTAGCCATTAAAGCCATTCACCCTGAAGGATATGTGGTACTGACGCTTGTTGATGCCACAGCACAAGGCGTTGAAGTCATCGATAACTGGAACGGTTTTGGTCAGCGTACAACTTCAAGCGGCACAGTAAAATTACAACGGGTTGAAGTCGATCCACTACTTATTTTTGATGAGCGGAAACTGGTTGAAGACGTCAATTACCGTGGTGCTTTCTCGCAGTTAATGCAAGTTGCGATTGATGTCGGTATTGCAGAAGCCGCATTTGAAGACACTTTGTCAGCAGTTAAAAAAGCCCGACCAATTGTCGATGCGCAGGTTGAGAAAGCCAGTTTTGAACATTACACCTTACAAGAAGTCGGCAAATCCGCCGTCCTGTTGGATGCCGCGATCCTACTGCTCGATGAAGCTGCTGAATATTTAGATGAGCTCGACCAACTGAGCGTTGTCAGTGCCGAACAAGCAGCTAAAGCCTCCATTTTAGTCGCTGAAGCTAAGGTCTATGCCAATGACGCGGCACTACAAATTTCTGAAAAACTCCTAGAGCTTGGCGGCAGTCGTTCGAGCCTAAGCCAACATAACTTAGATCAACATTGGCGCAATGCACGTGTGCATACCTTACACGACCCGATCCGCTGGAAGCTGCATGCACTGGGCAACTACTATCTGAACAACACTTTCCCTGCTCGCCACGCTTGGATTTAAGGAGAACGTCATGACTTCATTTCAACCTATTCTTCCATTTCAATCCCGAAACGCAGCGTATGCACATATTATTCAAAGCGATGCCGAAGCCTTAGAGATTGCCAAAAATTTAGCTGAGCAGTTTAAACAACAGGCTATCCAACGTGATGCGGAACGTATTTTGCCCTTTGAGGAAATCGAAGCCTATAGCCAATCTGGGCTTTGGGCCATTACTGTGCCGAAGGAATTCGGGGGCGCAGATGTTTCCAGTTATACGGTCGCGCAAATTATCGCACTAATGAGTGGTGTAGATGGTTCGATTGGACAAATTCCCCAGAACCATTTCTATGCCTTAGAGGTTTTACGTAACAACGGTACTGAACAACAAAAGCGTAAACTCTATGCAGAAGTGCTCAAAGGTGCACGCTTTGGTAATGCCTTGGCAGAGTTTAAAACTAAAAATGCAACACAAAAACAAACTGCACTCAGCCAAACTGAACAAGGCTATGAGGTCAATGGTGAAAAGTTTTATTGCACGGGCAGTCTGTTTGCAGACCGTATCCCGACCTTAGTCAAAAATGCCGATGAAAAAGAGTTTCTGGTCTTTATCCCTCGTTGCAATAAAGGACTCGAACTGATTGATGATTGGTCTGGTTTTGGTCAACGCACCACAGGCAGCGGTACAGTCAAATTCAATTATGTCGCTGTAGATGCAGAAGATATTGTTCCTTTCGATACCGCTTTTTCTAGACCGACTCTGGTTGGGCCTTTTGCGCAAATTATGCATGCTGCCATTGAAACAGGCATTGCGCGTGCTGCTTTTGAGGAAACACTGGTTCGTGTGCGTCAGGCTCGTCCGTGGATTGACTCTGCTGTTGAACAGGCAACCGATGATCCTCTAACTCAGTTTGAACTGGGACGTGTGGTTGCCGATGTACGTGCCAGTGAAGTCCTACTCAAACAAGCGGCTCGCTCAATCGATGCAGCACGTCCTAATCCAACCATAGAAAACATTGCTAAAGCATCACTGGATGTAGCGAAAGTTCGTGCACACAGCACAGAAACCGCATTAAAAGCCGCTTCGAAATTGATTGAACTGGCAGGTAGTCGTGGTAGTCAGCGTGAAGATGGCCTAGACCGCTTTTGGCGTAATACCCGTGTTCACACGCTACATGATGCGTCACGCTGGAAATATTACTTCATTGCCAATTATCTTCTGAACGGTGTTCTTCCACCACGCAGAGGGACATTGTAATGACACTATCATCTCAAAATAAAAAGTCGAAGCAAATCATCCTGAATGCCTTTGATATGAATAGCGTAGGTCATATCAATCACGGTTTGTGGACACACCCACGCGATGAGTCACATCGTTTTAATGAACTCAGCTATTGGACCGATTTGGCGCAAACTTTAGAGCAAGGTTTATTTGATGGTTTGTTTATCGCCGACATTACAGGTGTCTACGATGTTTATCAAAACGGTCTGGATTTAACTCTAAAAGAGTCAATTCAACTTCCAAGCCATGATCCTAGTACACTCGTTTCTGCAATGGCTGCCGTTACACAGCACTTAGGGTTTGGCGTCACTGTGAACTTGAGCTATGAGTCGCCTTATCAGTTTGCACGGCGCTTTGCGAGCCTTGACCATTTAACCCACGGTCGTATTGGTTGGAACATTGTCACGGGTTACTTAGACAGCGCAGAACGGTTAATTGGTCAAAAAGGTTTAAAAGATCACGACTTACGTTATGAACAAGCTGAAGAGTTTCTCGAACTTTGCTATAAATTTTGGGAAGGTTCTTGGGAAGACGATGCCGTACAAAAAGATAAGTTAAACCGTGTCTTTACCGATCCTTCAAAAGTTCATGCCATACAGCATCAAGGCAAATTTTTCCAAAGTCAGGGCGTTTTTCAGGTTTCCCCATCTATTCAGCGGACGCCTGTACTTTATCAAGCGGGCGCTTCAAGTAAAGGCTTAGCTTTTGCAACTCAACATGCTGAAGCCATGTTTATTGGTGCTGACACGTCTGAAAAACTGAAACAGCAAGTCGATAAGATTCGTGCGCTTGCATTAAGCCATGGTCGTGATGAGCAAGCCATTAAACTCTTCGTTGGCATTAGTGTAGTGACGGCAGAAACGGACGAACTCGCACAAGAAAAACTGGCCGAATATATTCGCTATGCCAGTCCAGAAGCAGGTTTGGCGCATTTTTCCAGTTCAGTCGGAATTGATTTAGCGCAGTTCACAGATGATGAAGCGATTCCTTATAAACAAACCAATAGCATTGCCTCGGTCAATAACAAATTTAAAGAGCAAAAAGTTACACGAGCGGATTTGAAAGCCCAACATGTACTCGGTGGACGCTATCCACTGATCGTCGGGAGTGGAAAAACTGTAGCAAAAAAACTCATTCAGCTCTTAGATGAAACTGGCATAGATGGCTTTAATCTCACACGAACCGTCGCCCCAGAGTCACATCAAGACTTTATTCGTTGGGTTATCCCAGAATTACAAGAGCGTGGCCGTTATAAAACCGCCTATGAAACAGGTAGTTTACGCCACAAATTATTCGCTCAAGGTGACCGACTGGCCACAGGCCACCCAGTACAGCAGTATCGATGTCAAAGCTCGAACCCTGATTCTAAAACACAGCAAAAACAAACCGCATAAATTTTAAAATACGAGAAATATCATGGCTCAAACTGCAAAAACAAAATTTACCATTATTGGGGTAATTGTCGCTGCCATCGTCATTGCACTGGTGGCGTGGTCTTATCATAAAAAATCGAGCAACACTGAACTGGTGATCGGTATCAGCCCACCCTTTGCCAATCCGTTAAAGGTGGCTGTGGAAGAAGCAAAACAGCAAGGCATTAACGTCAAACTGGTCGAGTTTTCGGATTGGAATACCCCCAATATTACCCTCAACCATGGTGATATTGATGCCAACTATTTTCAACATCAGCCCTTTTTAGATAACGCCATCAAAGAAACCCTATTTAAACTGAAAGCACTGGATAAAGGCGTCACCACACACGTCGGTTTATATTCAAAAAAGTTTGACTCGATTGATGCTATTCCTGAAAATGCACGTACAGTTATTCCAAATGATCCAGTAAACCAAGGTCGTGCGCTTTTACTGTTACAACAGGCCAAATTGATTAGCTTAAAAGATCCAAGCAATCATCTATCTAACCTGCAAGACATTGTCAGCAATCCTAAAAAGCTCCAGTTTATTGAAGTTGAAGGTCCACAAACTGCGCGTGCCGTTGATGATGCTGACTTGGTTTTTAGCTATCCACATTATTTACGTCTTGCAAAAACCATCGACCCAAATGATGCACTGATCTTAGATGACAACACCAATACTCTGTATTCGATTTTATTTGTGGTGCGTGATGACTACCAACAGCAACATCCAGAGAAAGCCGCACAACTTGAAAAATTCATCAAGATTTATCAAACATCAGACAAAGTTAAACAGACTTTGAATAGTGAAATTGGTGAAAAACTTTGGTTCCCTGGTTGGAAGTGAGTATAAGCCATGACGCAATCTTTCACTCAAAATCGAAAAAAATGGCTGATTGGCTTAAGCGTCATCGTGACAATTTTTGCTCTAGCGGGTTACCGCTATAGCAAAAGCCATGCACAAGATGATGTCTTAACGATTGGCATTAGCCCACCTTATGCCGAACTGCTGCAAAGCGTGGCAGATGAGGTAAAAAAGCAAGGCATTCAGGTCAAATTGGTTGAATTCTCGGACTGGCATGCGCCAAATGTTGCTGTGCAAAATGGCGACATTGATGCCAACTTTTTTCAACAAAGTGTCTTTCTGCGTAATGCCATTCGCGAAACAAATTATGATCTGCATCCATTCGCTACTGGAACAGGAAGTCATGTCGGACTGTATTCTAAAAAATATAAGTCCTTAGATGCACTACCAGCTCAAGCACGTGTGGTCATCCCGAATGACCCAGTGAATTCGGCGCGTGCACTGATTTTACTGCATCGTGCAGGTTTGATTCAGCTCAAAGATATCAACAATGAATTGTCTACCGTAAACGATATTGTGAGCAATCCTAAACAACTTCAGTTTATTGAAGTAGAAGGCCCACAAACTGCCCATGCGTTTAATGATGCCGATTTAATTTTTGGCTTCCCACATTATTTAAAAATGGCCAAAGTCACAGATCCGCATCAGGCCCTTTTTCTTGATCCGATAGACAAGAAATACGCCATCTTATTTGTGACACGTAAAGACTATCCAGACCAAAACCAAAAACTTGCGGCCTTTGTGCAAGCATTTCAAAACTCAAAACACGTTCAAGAAATTTTAGATCGTGATTTTGGCCAAGGTCTGTGGTTTGAAGGCTGGAAATAAGGAGAAAAAGAATGGTCAGCTTTGGTTCTCATGTGGATTTTTCAATTCCACATATCAAAATTCGTAACTTAAACAAACACTATGCAGTACAAGGTCAAACTGTACATGCACTCAAAAATATTGACCTAGACATCCCGACAGGGAAAGTGTTTGGCATTATTGGCAAAAGTGGTGCAGGTAAATCTTCCTTGCTACGCACCTTAAATGGTTTAGAAAGTATTAGTGAAGGTCATATCCATATCCATCAGCAAGACTTGGCCGCATTGAGCCATGCTGAACTGATTCAGCTCCGCCAACGCATTGGCATGATTTTCCAGCATTTTAATCTAATGTCTGCCAAAACTGTTTATGAAAATGTCGCACTGCCCCTCAAAGTGGCCAATTATCCCAAACAAGACATCGAACAACGTGTCAACGAAGTTTTACAGTTGGTCGGGCTGAGCGATAAGGCACAGCATTACCCATCACAACTGTCTGGCGGTCAAAAGCAACGCGTGGGCATTGCCCGTGCATTGGTCCACCATCCTGAAATTTTACTCTGTGATGAAGCGACATCTGCACTTGATCCAGAAAGCACCTCTGTGGTGTTGTCGCTACTCAAAGAGATTAATCACAAGCTGGGTATTACCATTGTATTGATTACCCATGAAATGCAAGTGATTCGGGAAATCTGCGATCAGGTCGTGGTCATTGATAGTGGTGAAATTGTGGAATCAGGCGAAGTTTGGTCGGTGTTCTCTCAACCCCAACAAGGCATTACCCAAGAACTACTGAATCTAGAACAACTCGATTTGCCTTTTCGCTTAAATGCTGAACTTACGCAGCTTGATACACATGCCATTTTCAAAATTCGCTCGACGTCAGATGCGCATCATCCACCTGACCTAAAACAAATTTTAGAACACTTTCCACAAACTGTGCATTTGTATCAAAGTCAGGTCGACACCATCCAAAACCATTTAATTGGAACATTGGTTATTGCTGTTCCTACACAGGACTTAGAAATTCAATCGCTACAACAAAAACTTAAAGCGCATGTGACACATGTAGAGGTACTGGGCTATGCACGACCAACTTATTGATTTATTACTGACAGGTACTATCGACACCTTAATCATGGTCGGTGCAT
This sequence comes from Acinetobacter sp., assembly GCF_036666595.1. Lineage (GTDB taxonomy): Bacteria > Pseudomonadota > Gammaproteobacteria > Pseudomonadales > Moraxellaceae > Acinetobacter. The sequence goes on from NZ_JAVWVO010000015.1 coordinate 47,924, forward strand.
CCGCATTTTTTGCATTACTCATTGGTCTGCCAATGGCAGTGGTTCTAGTCAGCACCTCTGAGCATGGCATTTATCCTTCCAAAAGTATTAACCATAGCTTAGGCTGGTTGGTAAATATCACTCGTTCTGTTCCCTTCCTGATTTTGATGGTGGCCCTGATTCCACTCACACGTTGGATTGTAGGCACCAGTTATGGTGTTTGGGCAGCAGTTGTCCCTTTAACCTTAGCAGCAACACCCTTTTTTGCACGAATTGCAGAAGTCAGCTTACGTGAAGTGGATCAGGGGTTGATTGAGGCTGCGCAAGCTATCGGCTGTAACCGTACCCAAATCATTTGGTATGTGTTGTTACCTGAGGCGCTACCAGGAATTGTCGCGGGTTTTACCGTGACCATTGTGACCATGATTAACTCCTCTGCCATTGCAGGTGCAATTGGTGCTGGCGGTTTAGGCGATATTGCCTATCGCTATGGTTATCAGCGTTTTGATATGCAGATCATGTTGGCCGTGATAGTCGTGCTCGTAATTTTGGTGATGTGTGTGCAAGCGATTGGAGACAATTTGGCAAATCAACTCGATAAAAGGAAGGTCTAATCACATCTCCCACATAAAGTAGAGTTCTATACTGTCCACTCACGTTTTCTAGCCCCCTCCTTTTTCTAAGGAGGGTGTTTCAATATGAAGTTCACACCATTTATATGAAAGACTCCAGTCCTTACATAGACAATGATCTACATGCAACTGACCTCTTAAATCTGGTTTCTTTATTAAAGGAAAAGGCTTAAAAGGCTCGTACACAGGGCTTAAATGAGGAAGTTCTGCCCACAACATGATTTACAACTTTGATTCTTCTCCCCTGAGACCTGACTTTGTCATGGCTTTCATGTAAAATCACTGGCAATTTTTATATAACACGTTGTGAGTTATTTCATGGGTTTTAATTGCGGTATTGTCGGCTTGCCGAACGTTGGTAAATCTACACTTTTCAATGCATTGACTAAAGCTGCTATTGCTGCTGAAAACTTCCCATTCTGTACCATTGAACCAAACACAGGCATCGTTCCTGTGCCAGATCCACGTTTAGACAAACTTACCGCGATTGTAAAACCTCAGCGTGTGATTCCAACGACGATGGAATTTGTGGACATTGCAGGTTTAGTTGCGGGTGCATCTAAAGGTGAAGGCTTGGGGAACCAATTCCTTGCAAACATCCGTGAAACGGATGCGATTGCTCACGTTGTACGTTGTTTTGAAGATGAAAACGTCATTCACGTTAACGGTAAAATTGACCCGCTTGATGACATCGCAACCATCAACACGGAACTTGCACTGGCTGACTTAGAAACTGTGACAAAAGCAGTGACTCGTTTAGCAAAATCTGCAAAAGGTGGCGACAAAGAAGCACTTGCAACCAAAGCGGTTTTAGACAAAATTTTACCTTTACTTGATGAAGGCAAACCTGCTCGTGCAGCTGACCTAGACGACGACGAACGTAAACTGGTTCGTGGTTTTGGTTTAATGACTTTAAAACCAACCATGTATATTGCGAACGTTGCTGAAGATGGTTTTGAAAACAACCCGCATTTAGATGCTGTTAAAAAACTTGCAGCTGAAGAAAATGCAATCGTAGTTCCACTTTGCAACCAAATCGAAGCCGAGATTTCATTGCTTGAAGATGAAGACCGTGCTGAGTTCCTTGAAGCTTTAGGCATGGAAGAACCAGGTCTAAACGTGGTAATTCGCGCAGGCTACGGTCTTTTAGGTTTACAGACTTACTTCACGGCGGGTGTACAAGAAGTTCGTGCTTGGACCGTTAAAGTGGGTGCAACCGCACCACAAGCGGCTGGCGTGATCCACACTGACTTCGAAAAAGGCTTTATCCGTGCTGAATGTGTTGCTTATAACGACTTCGTTCAATACAACGGTGAAGCAGGCGCGAAAGAAGCAGGTAAATGGCGTTTAGAAGGTAAAACGTACATCGTTCAAGACGGTGATGTTCTACACTTCCGCTTTAACGTATAAGTCGTTCCGGATATAAAAAAACCCGATACCAATCGGGTTTTTTTATAAGCTTAAACCAAGCTTAAAAATAGCATTAAATAACATATGAACACCTGATCCGTTTGGATCTCACACAATATTCTAACTTCTATTCTTTTACATTATCGCTAATTTAATCACAGGCACTAATGCCTTCATTGAACAAACGAAAATGAAAAAGATCAGCACATTTATTGCAGCAGGTTTATTCACAATACTTAGCGCTACAGCATTTGCATGCCCACAAGGAACAACACTGTCGGGTGGTACAGGTGCAAATCATAAAGGTGGTAAGTGCGTCGCAACCAGGAACGTGACGAAACATGATCAGGCAATGAAACAAGACAAAACGGCCAAACATGATCCAGCCATGAAGCAAGATAAAATGGTGAAACATGATTCAATGAAAGCCAATGATATGACCAATAAGTCCCATAAAGATTCTCATGTTCCAAGCCCGAATACACCCAAAGCTCAACCAGATACACATAAAGTCGCGAAGACATCTTAAAACAGCATAAAAAAAGCCAGTGAAATTCACTGGCTTTTTTCTCGATAAAATAATTCAGTTAGTGTGATGTCACAGAGACATGCTTATTATCCATTGCAGCACGCTGTTTACGTGCTTCATCTAACATGCGTTGTTCAATGTCTTTTCTAAAACCAAGCATAAATACCATTTCTGCCAAAACAAATAGTGGACCGATGGCTAGGCCAATCACATCATCCATAAAGGCCGGTTTTTTCTTTTCATAGAAATGCCCCACAAACTGGAACGCCCAGCCAACGACAAAAACACCAATACTGAGACCTAACCAAAGACCCAAATCAAACTGTGCAATTTTATACGCCAATGGATAAGCCATGGCATAGATCACTAGCATGATCACACCAAAAACTCGATCTAAGCTCAGGTAGTAAACAATACTCGCTAAGATCAAAACCATCGCCAAAGTAATTTCAAAACTGCCAATAGTCATGCCAGCTCTTGCGGTTAAGCACATAATTGAAAACACAATCAACGGAATACCCACAAAGTGGGTCACGATATTTTTATGATCAAGATGATAAGCTGCATACTGACTTAATAATTTTTCTAATTTACTCATACTGTATTTCCTTATTGCATGATATTGATCACGATATAGAATAACTTTAAAGGAAAACAGCCCATCAAGTTGTCGTCGACCTGACAAGTTGCTCGATCAATCACGAAAGGACGCGGAATGCTGGAAATTCAACATCAACAACAATTACTCAATAACAATTGGTTCGCCAAATTACCATCAACATATCAACAGTATATTGTGCAACATGCCAAATATATTGAGGTTGCAAAAGACCAAGCTGTTTTTCACTCTGGGGATTTATTTGATGGCATCTATGCAGTCTTGAACGGCGCAATTCGTTTAGGTCATGTCGACATTGAAGGTAAAGAAGCGGTTGCAGCGATTGCAGAACCGATTATGTGGTTTGGAGAAATTTCATTAATAGATCAGCAACCGCGTTCGCACGATGCGATTGCTATTCAAAAAAGTACCCTGCTCCATCTACCTAAACGCGATGTTGAAGAATTTATCCAAGCCACCCCAGAATTTTGGTTTCATATTGCCCAACTTGCTTCGCAGAAGTTACGTCTCGCCTTTTTAGAACTGATCGCAATCCAAAGTCAAAATATCAGTCAACGACTGGCTCAACGCTTACTGTTTATTTTAAGCGGTTATGGCAACCATCTCGCGATTACCAATGATGAAATTCATTTATCACAGGAGCAACTAGCTCAAATGCTGATGTGTTCACGCCAAACCATCAACCAAGAACTTCAAAACTTAGAAAAACAAGGGATACTGGCAATTGCTTTTAAAAAAATAAAAATTTTAGATCATGCAAAGCTGCATAAAATGGCACATAGCTCAGAATAGACAATCAAGCTTGCTCCTTAAGAGCGCAATTCATATAGAAGGACTTTATCAAAATATTGCTACTCAATTCTTATATTTTAGTGCATAGGAATATTTTTATTATGTCATTCATTAAAGCTATAACCATAAAAAAGCGAGTTTTAAAAACTCGCTTTTGGTCATGCTATATCGGTCTTAGACACCTACTTTTTTAGGGTCTGTATTGCCTAAACTTGGGTTATCAATTGCGCCCCGACATTGTGCTTTATCACGCTCATAATCGCTCTGTTTCTGTGCAACACTCGAAGAGCCATCTAAGGTCTCACGTGCCCATACTTCTAAGCTGGTCAAGGCTTTACGACACAGTGCGTATTTTCCTTCGGTCACTGAGTCTGTCATTTTGACATTGATACGCCAGTCCGTACTGAGTTTACGTGCAGGATGACGGACTTTAGCTTCAATCTGATCCAGTTGCTTGTTATAGACCAAGCCATCTACTTCATTGATAAACACCCAAGCACGCTGGGCATATTCCGTAGCGTCATTGGTAATTTTTGGCGCAGCCTTAATTTCTACTTTTTGTTCAGGAGCTTGCTCTGACCGCCCACAAGCTTGCAAAAGTAAACTGCTTACAATCATAGCAGTCAGCCCTAAAGTACGTAATTCGAGCTTCAACATGGTTAAACGCCTCAACAAACAATTGGGCACTATGCTAGTGAATTCAGTTACAATACACAATCAATTTTGACCTATTGATAAAGTCTTCTTCAAGGTGTGTTGTGTCCGAACTTAATCCCACTCCTGCGCAAGCTGCTGGCTTTTGGCAAGGGGCTAAGGATAGCCAAGCGATTATCTTTACTTATCTACCTGTTTCTTTTGCCTTTGGTGTATCCGCAACCCAGTTTGGCTTTAGTGCATGGGAAGCTTTATTTTTATCCTGCTCAATGTATGCGGGGGCCAGCCAGTTTTTAGTGGTTGCCCTATTGGGTAGTGGAACATCTATTTGGATGACTGCTCTCACTGTGATTGCCTTAGATATTCGTCACTTACTCTATGGCCCTGCGCTACAAAACTTAATTCAAGATAAACTAAACCTAAAGAAAACTGCTATATGGTCATGGGGGCTAACCGACGAAGTTTTTGCCTCAGGCATGATTAAACTGTCGCAGCGTCGCCAAGAGTGGTCTGAGTCTTGGATGCTCGGTTTAAGTCTGTTTAGTTGGCTCGCATGGGCTACAGGTTCTTTTCTAGGTGGAATGTTTGCAGACCAAGTCAGTCATTTACCCCAGTTTTTACAAGCCGCTCTAGACTTTCTATTGCCTGCACTGTTCTTAAGTTTCTTATTGGCAGCTTTTGAAAAGAAACACACTTTCGTGGTGGCTGTGACCATTCTTGTATCTGCCATTGCTTGCTATTTTATTGACTTATCTGCTGCAATTTTTATTGGTATCAGTTCAGGTATATTTGCAGGTTTGTTTAAACACTATGTACTGAAAAAACCAGACCCTGAACATATGGGAGATCAAGCATGAATATCGAAATTATCTTGGTCGGCATTGTAGTGGGTATTGCAAATTTTGCTTCACGCTTTGGCCCATTCTTCGTCATTCAAAAGTTCCAACAAGGTTCACAAAAGCGCGGTGCTTTATGGTTAAAGATTGCATTGGGTTCGATTGGTATTGCGGCGATCAGTTCAATGCTCGTGGTTGCGACTTTGCCACCACTGTTAGATACACCCAATAAAAGTTTTGCCATGTTAGTCGGCTTCATCGTATTAGCTGGACTTTATTTCAAGTTTAAGCAAATTGTCCCCGCTACACTCACCGCAGCACTGAGCTATGGTTTGGTTTATACCTATATTCCTCTGCCTTTTTAACCCATATCTTGCATCCATCAAAACTTGAAGCGCTCAGCTGTGCAAGTCATTTCCAGCTTGATTGGAAAAATTTATTTATCATCCTTTCCATGAAAATTTTGACTTTGGAATGCACAGCTTTATAAAAAAAATTGTTGGACAATATCATTAATTTATGTGAATGAACCCTGAACACTTTTAAGAGTTCTGCTATGCTAAAAGCCCATAAAATCAAGCATGGATGATTTACATGAGCGTTACTATTGGTACTCCACTTCAGCCTTCAGCATTTAAAGTCCTGCTATTGGGTTCTGGAGAGCTTGGGAAAGAAGTTGTGATTTCTTTACAACGTTTAGGTGTAGAAGTTCATGCTGCTGACCGTTACGATCATGCTCCTGCAATGCAAGTGGCACACTATGCCTATACCTTAAATATGGCAGATGCAACAGCGCTTAAACAACTCATTCAGGACGTTAAGCCGAATTTAATTGTTCCTGAAATTGAAGCCATTGCAACGCAAGTATTGGTTGAAATCGAACAAGATAAAATTGCAACAGTCATTCCCTCTGCAAAAGCGGTCAATTTAACCATGAACCGTGAAGGCATCCGTCGTTTAGCTGCGGAAGAACTGGGCTTACCGACATCGGCTTATCGTTTTGCAGATACTTTAGAATCTTTCCGTGCTGCATGTGATGACATTGGTTATCCAAACTTTGTTAAACCAGTCATGTCCTCTTCTGGTAAAGGCCAATCCCGCGTAAAAGAATTTTCAGAAGTAGATGCTGCTTGGGAATATGCACAAACAGGTGGTCGTGTAAATCAAGGGACAGTGATTGTAGAATCACAAATTGATTTTGATTTTGAAATTACGCTATTAACAGTACGTTCAAAAAACCCTGAAACAGGTGAAATTGAAACATCGTACTGCGACCCAATTGGTCACCGCCAAGATGCAGGCGACTATGTTGAAAGCTGGCAACCCCAAGCCATGACACCAGCAGCCCTTGACGAAGCAAAGCGTATTGCCAATAAAGTCACCATCGCATTAGGTGGCTGTGGTATTTTCGGTGTAGAACTCTTTGTCAAAGGCGATAAAGTGTGGTTTAGTGAAGTATCACCACGCCCACATGACACAGGTCTTGTGACACTTGCCTCTCAGTTCCAAAGTGAATTTGAATTACATGCACGTGCGATTTTGGGTCTGCCTGTAAACACAGCACGTCATAGCGTTGCAGCGAGCGCCGTGATCTATGCAGGTGTGGATGCAAATAACTTATCTTTTTCTGGCTTAAATCTTGCTTTGGCAAATCCAAATACTGATTTACGCATTTTTGGTAAACCAGAAGGCTTTACACGTCGCCGTATGGGCGTTGCGACAGCACGTGCTGAAACAACCGACCAAGCGCGTGAACTAGCAGCACAAACTGCTGGACTGGTTAGCGTTCATCAAAATTAAGCGTTGTTAAAATATACGGATACGGTTCATGATCAATACTTCTCCACTGCTTAACTATGTCAGCAGTAATCACGACATCAAAGCGATTAATCAATGGCGTAGTGATGTCGAAAATCAATTACAAGAAAGTTTTGATCATGGCCAATCCATTCGTGATGTCATTTTAACGCGTTCAAATATGATCGATGAAGCACTTATTTTCCTATGGAAATATGCAAAACTCGATCAGACAGACTTAAGTTTATTTGCTGTCGGTGGTTACGGTCGCCGAGAGATGCTGCCTTACTCTGATGTAGACATCATGATCTTGTCTGAGGATGAGTTTAGCGAAGAACAAGAGAAACTCATTTCTGTCTTTATTTCCTCACTTTGGGATGTCGGAAATTTCAAACCTGGTATTAGTGTACGCACCATTGCCAACTGTGTTGAACAAGCAACCTCCGACTTAACTGTTGCCACCGCCCTCATTGAGTCCCGTTTAATTACAGGCAATGAACACTTAGCTAAATGGCCACGACGCATTGTTTCACAAACATGGACAGACAAAACCTTCTATGATGCAAAAATGGAAGAACAGGCTAAGCGTTATGCACAGCATAATTTTACGGAAAGTAATCTAGAGCCCGATATTAAAAACGCGCCGGGTGGCATTCGGGACATTAACCAAATTGGTTGGATTGCTAAACGGCATTTCCGCGTCAACCGTATTTATGACTTGGTGCATTTAGGCTTTATTTCAGAGTTTGAGTTGGGGGTATTAGAAGAAGCCGAAAGCTTCCTCTGGGAAATTCGTCATCACCTACACCGCCTCACTAAACGTGATGAAAACCGTTTACTGTTCGACTATCAACGTGACATTGCCGCAAAGTTTGGCTATGTGCGTGAAGAAGGTAAATCACCGAATTATCCGATTGAACAATTCATGAAGCGTTATTATCGAAGCGCGCAACAAGTCACCACGCTGAATGAAATGCTGTTGGCTTATTTTAATGAATCTGTGATTACCCCACGCCTACCGAACTATGAGCGTAACATTGAAGAAATCAATGAAAATTTTAAACTGGTCGACGGCAAACTGGCAGTTCAACACCATAAAATTTTCTCTGAAAACCCAAGTGCTATTTTAGAAATTTTCTATTTATTGGCAAATCGACCTGAAATTACTGGTATCCGAGCACGTACGCTCCGCCTGTTGATTTTGGCGGCTAAACGCATTGACCAAAAATATAGAGATAATCCAGCACACCAAGCCCTGTTTATGGCCATCATTCGCTCCCCGCATCGTTTATACGAAACCATGGTGGCAATGAAACGTTATGGCGTTTTAGGTAACTATATTCCTGCATTTGGGCAGATTATGGGGTTGATGCAATATGACTTGTTCCATATCTATACCGTTGATGCACATACTTTATTATTACTGCGCAACTTAAACCGTTTCAAAGAACCTGAGTTTGCCAAAGACTTCCCTGTCGTGAGTTCAGTGTTCCAACGTCTGGCACGTCGGGACATTGTTTATTTGGCTGCCATTTTCCATGATATTGCTAAAGGCCGTGGTGGAGACCATAGTGAGCTAGGTGCAACCGATGCGATTGAATTCTGTCGTAGTCATGGTTTTACCGAACGTGAATGCAACCTTGTCGCATGGCTCATCCAAAACCATTTACTCATGTCCGTCACTTCTCAAAAGAAAGACATTTCTGACCCCGATGTGGTTAAAGCTTTTGCTGAGAAAATGGGCGACATGGAACATCTTGACTATCTATATACGTTGACTGTTTCAGATATCAATGCAACCAACCCTTCGCTTTGGAATACATGGCGTGCTTCTCTCATGCGTCAGCTCTATACGCATGCACGTGACGTGATTCGCTCAGGTTTAGGCCGTCCTGTTGATTATCAAATGCTAATTGAGGACACTAAGTTCTCTGCCAGTGAGCAACTGGTCGAAGAGTTTGCACTAGATGACGTCGAAAAAGTCTGGCAAGAACTGGGGGATGAATATTTCCTCAAAGAATCTGCTGATGAAATTGCTTGGCACACACGTGCTATTTTACAGCACGGTGACAACCCTGAACCGCTGGTTTTAATGCGTGCACAGCGTAAATTTGCTCAAGATGCAGTACAAATCTTTATTTATACACAAGATCAGCCCAACCTGTTTGCAACAACGGTTGCTATTCTTGATCGTATGAATTTGGACGTACAAGATGCGCGTATTATTACCGCAACCAAAGCATTTAGTTTAGACACTTATGTCGTACTTGACCGTTTTGGTACGCTGCTAACCGACCCTGAACGTGAAGCCAAAGTGCTGTCAGCGTTAAAAGATGCCTTAGCCAATTCAGATAAATACCCTGGGCTCATGCAACGTCGCATCCCACGTCAGCTACGCCATTTCGACATTGAAAACACCGTTGATATTACGCTGAATGAAGCACTGCAACAAAACATGGTCGAAATTGCAACACTTGACCATCCCGGCTTACTCGCCAAAGTGGGTGGGTTGTTTATGATGCAAGGGTTAGATATTCACTCTGCTAAAATTGCCACCCTAGGTGAGCGTGCCGAAGATATTTTCTTTGTCACCAAAAAAGATGGTCAACCTATGACTGAAGCTGAAGCTGAAACTTTTGCTGCACAACTAAAATCAGCCTTAGATGAAGCCTCTAGTCAGGTCTGTGGTCAACATTAACAATACACACTGGTATTTTGTTTCATGAATTCGAGTTTATCCCTTTTACATCCTTATCCTTTTGAAAAGTTGAATAAACTATTTCAGGATATTACTCCCGCAGACTTACCCCTCATTCCACTCTCGATTGGTGAGCCTAAGCATCCTGCACCCGAGTTTGTGAAACAAGCCATTATCGATAATTTCCAACATTTATCGACCTACCCAAACAGTAAAGGTATACCCGAATTACGCACCAGTATTGCAAACTGGCTAACCCGTCGTTTTCAACTCAATCAGATTAGTGCAGAAAACAATATATTGCCTGTTTCTGGCACCCGTGAAGCAATCTTTTCTTTTGTTCAAGCCTTGGTGAACCGTGAAGACGCGCCTTATGTGGTTATGCCTAACCCGTTCTACCAAATTTATGAAGGTGCAGCTTTACTTGCTGGGGCAAAACCGTATTTTGTAAATTGCACCGAAGAAAACGATTACCTCGGTGACTTTGATGCTGTACCTGCTGAAGTCTGGGAGAAAACAGCTCTGTTATTTGTTTGCACACCGGGCAACCCGACAGGTGCAGTACTATCAAAAGAACAATTCAAAAAGTTAATCGCACTTTCAGACCAATATGGTTTTGTGATTGCATCGGATGAATGCTATTCAGAACTTTGGTTTGATACTGCACCTGTGGGCCTACTCGAAGTTTGTGCTGAAATAGGCCGAGACGACTACAAAAATTGCGTCGTATTCCACTCACTATCTAAACGCTCAAACTTACCAGGTATGCGCTCTGGCTTTGTCGCGGGTGATGCGGCTTTACTCAAGCCTTATTTGCAATACCGTACCTATCATGGTGCAGCGATGCCTGTACAGCACCAATTGGCTTCGATTGCAGCATGGGATGACGAAGTGCATGTTGAAGAAAACCGTGTGCAATATCGTGCAAAATTTGATTTATTTCAAAAGGAATTGGGCCATATACTGCCCCTACAAAAACCAGATGCAGGCTTTTACTACTGGTTAAAAGTAGATAATGACGAAACTTTTGCAAAAATGCTCATGGAAAAAGCACATGTCAAAGTACTTCCAGGGCGTTACTTGTCACGCGATACTGACCAAGGTAACCCAGGCGAAAACCATGTGCGTCTTGCTCTAGTCGCCGATCTCGCACAGTGTGAACAAGTCATTGCTCGCTTAAAAGCAATTTTATAAATAAGCTCATCTAAAAAAGAAAACCTCCTATAACGGAGGTTTTCTCTTAATCAATTCTAAAAAATAAGAGCCCTAATCTATGTCTCTTATTTTTAATCATCCAGATACCATGAGCATGATTGCAAACCCAAGAAAACAAGTCCCTGACATCTTATAAAGCCAATCGAGTCGCTGAGTTAAAAAATGATTCCAGCGCTTCCAACCAAATAACTTAAGCAACAACAGATTCCACATCAGAACCACAGCCACCATCCAGAGACTCATTAAAAGCAAGGTATAAACATCAAATTTTGAATAAACCAGCAATATCAAACTACTGTAGAACATCATATTTTTAGGGTTCAGCAAACTCGACTGTAGACCTTGAGTAAAACATAGAATTCTCGTTTGATGAGTCGCAGGGTCATGCGCTTGAACGTCAACATTTTCATGATACTCATAACGAAAACACTGCATAGACAAATACAACAAATACGCAACACCTAATCCGCGTAGCAACATCAGAACATAGGCATGAATATGCCCAAGCCACCCCAGTAAAGTAAAAATAAGCGCTAGAATAAAAGCATTCCCAGCTGCAATACCGAAAACTGTATATCGTGCCCTTCTTTGACCCCTGTTTAATGCCGTCATCAAAATGAGGAAAAAATCGGGACCAGGAGAAAGCAAAGCCACAAAATGCGTCACAGCAATAACAATAAAAAGCTCCATCACTTATCTCTCTTTAAAAGTGAGACAAGCCTAACGACAGATTAAGCTCAACTCTTGGATAAAATTGCGCGATGTTGCTTTTGATAGAGCTTAGGAGTGGTGCCCGTTAAACTTTTAAAAACACGATGAAAATGACTTTGATCACTAAAGCCCAGTGTATAACTCAGTTGCGCTATATCCATGCCTTGTTTTAAAAAGGTGCGTGCATCATTAATTTTATGATTCAATTGATAAGCGTGCGGCGTCATGCCTAAAGATGATTTAAATAGCCGAATAATGGCATACCGACTCAATTGGACTTCTTGCGACATTTGCTCTAATGATAAAAACACGTCAGCATCCTGAATCATCGATAAAAGCTGCTTAAACTCTTGCTGTGCATAGTGTTGAGGAGCAAGCCATTCTAGTTGAATATATGGAAATAAAAGCTCAGTAAGTGTTGTGATTAAAGTTTGTTCTTTTTCCCAATACGACAGTGCAGTATCAAATAATTGACTGTTGAGGCAACTAAAGTCTTGATACATCTTTGGCTGTTTATACAGCACGGGTTTGAACTGCGGAATGTTATGACAAGTATCATCATGTCCAGTTTCTTGTAATAATTGTTTCAACCAATGTGCATCTAAATGCATCATTTGGTAGCTCCAAGCCTGATCTGGAACAGGATTACACGCATGTTCTACATGTGCAGGAACCAATACCAAGGTACCCGCGTCTATTTGTTGCGTTCCACCGAAGTGGCTAGTGAAAATACTGTTGCCTTGATCCACCGCTCCAATTGAAAATGTCGGATGACTATGGGCTTTATAACAAGCACGACTTGCACATGCCCGACGTGTTTCCACATAAGGCATGCGCGGATCACTCCAAAATTCAACTGAAGTACCTTGCTCTTTCATCACTACCGACACATCAACCGATTATTGTTGTAATGCTTTTTCAATATCTGCCTGAATCGCTTCAGGCTTGGTGGTTGGCGCATAACGATTAATTACTTTGCCATCTTTACCAATCAAAAATTTGGTAAAATTCCACTTAATGCCGCTGCCGAGAATCCCTTTGCTGTTATTGGTTAAATAACGGAATATGGCGTGGGCTTCAGGACCTTTTACATCGACTTTGGAAAACATGGGAAAAGTCACCCCATAGTTTTTCTGACAATACGTACCTATTTGCTCATTACTACCCGGATCTTGCCCCCCAAACTGATTACAAGGGAAGCCTAACACCTCAAACCCTTGTGCATGATATTGCTCATAAATTTTTTCTAATCCCGCAAATTGTGGTGTAAAACCACATTTACTGGCCGTATTGACTATGAGCAGCACTTCGCCCTCATAGTCAGCAAAGGATTTATTTTTTCCATCTAACAATTCCGCTTCAAACTGATAAATGTTGGTCATGGATAAGTATCCTCATCACTTTTTTCTTGTGTTTCTAGTTCTAATGAAGCCGAGTTTACACAGTAACGTAAACCTGTAGGCTCAGGTCCATCTGTAAAAACATGGCCTAAATGAGCATCACAGTGATGACATACAATTTCGGTACGCACCATGCCATGTGTTGTATCTTGATGCTCTTCTATCACAGTCGTATTGAGTGGCTTATAAAAACTTGGCCAGCCGCAACCACTGTCATATTTATTTTCAGAATTAAATAATGGCGTACCACAGCAGCGACATACATAAGTGCCGGCTTGTTTAGTATTCCAATATTTCCCCGTAAAGGCTGGTTCCGTCCCCTTTTGTCGCGTAATGCGAAATTCGTCAGGTGATAACTCTCTCTGCCATTCTCGGTCTGTTTTATTGAGTTTTCCCATGATCACGTCCCTTTCTATCTTGCTATTTAAAATAGGATAATCCTATATTTACGTGATTCATCTTAAAATTTCTAGTCTTTAGTTCACAATTTACAAAAGACCTATAATTCCAACAAAAGCAAAAAGAAAGCATTATGGAAATATGGTGAGCATTTTATTTTCTTAAATGCTTTTTTGTGAGCAAATTTAGTGTTAGTCTTATTGACATTCTTGCTTAGGATTAAAAAATGTCGCAAAAAAAGAGCGTTATTTTTAAACATCTACTGCCTGTGATTAAACAATATCAACAGGTAGGATATACGCATGAAAAAATTGTTGCTTTACTCAGAGATGAACATGATCTCGATCTGGTAACAACTGAAACATTTAAAAGTTATTTATATCGTTATGCAAAAGTGACCTCCACTCTTTCCGAGAACATCAAAATGCCGAACACTCACCAAACCCCACGCGAAATAAAAAAATCGTCTAAGCTCGAGCATGTTTGCTACGACATCCGTGGACCAGTGTTGCGAGCGGCCAATGAAATGGAAGAAGCCGGTCATAAAATTATCAAACTGAATATTGGTAACCCTGCACCGTTTGGTTTTGAAGCTCCTCAAGAGATTATTAATGATGTAGCTTTAAACCTGCCAAATGCAGTGGGCTATACCGACTCAAAAGGGATTTTCCCTGCGCGTAAAGCCATCTGTCAGTACTATCAGCAAAAAGGCATCTTAGATATGCATGTCAATGACGTGTATATCGGCAATGGTGTCTCTGAATTGATTGTGATGGCCATGCAAGGCTTGTTAGATGATGGTGACGAGATGCTCGTGCCAATGCCTGACTATCCCCTTTGGACAGCTGCGGTGAACCTTTCAGGCGGTACAGCCATTCATTATAAATGTGATGAAGAAAACTTTTGGTATCCCGACATTGCAGATATGGAGAGTAAAATCACACCACGTACCCGCGGTATCGTGATTATCAATCCAAACAACCCAACTGGTGCAGTTTATCCACGTCATGTACTTGAGCAAATTGTCGCTTTGGCTAAAAAGCATGATTTGATTTTGTTTGCAGATGAAATTTACGACAAAATCGTTTATGACGGTATTGAACATGTTTCTGTAGCAGCATTAGCTGGTGACCAACTCTGTATCTCTTTCAATGGTTTATCTAAAGCATACCGTATTGCGGGTTACCGTTCAGGCTGGATGGCAATCACAGGCGATAAGTCTCGTGCAGTCGACTATATTGAAGGTTTAGACATGCTCGCTTCTATGCGTTTATGTGCTAACCACCAAGCACAGTATGCCATTCAAACTGCTTTAGGCGGCTACCAGTCAATCAATGATTTAATTCGTCCAGGCGGTCGTTTATACGAACAGCGTAATATTGCTTGGCAAATGTTGAATGATATTCCGGGTGTATCTTGTGTTAAGCCTGAAGGCGCGATGTATTGCTTCCCGAAATTGGACCCAGAAATCTATCCAGTTCAAGATGACGAAAAACTGATGCTTGATCTACTTCGTGCGGAAAAAGTACTTCTAGTTCAAGGCACAGGCTTTAACTGGCCAACACCAGATCATTTCCGTGTGGTGTTCTTACCTGCTGAAAATGAACTACGTGAAGCCATTACACGTGTAGGTCGTTTCCTTGCGAAAATGCGTTAATTGATCACTTAAAAAAAACCGTACTTTATGTACGGTTTTTTTATTTACAAAACTGTAATACTTCACTTTTTAAGTTTGGCATAAGTTTAAATTAAGCAGCCACATTGCTGTGATTCCATGTACATGATGGGGAGTCGCTTATGGGGACAATTGCGGTAACATCTTGGAAATATAATGCTTCCACACGCTATTTAAAAATTTTCTATGCCGATGGTTCAGGCGAGCTGTACCACCCTGTGCCTGAATTTATTTATAACAACTTAGTTCGATGTAATAATAAAACAGCCTTTGTTCATAAATATTTAGAATATGATTTGCACTTTACGCGCTTAAGTATTCATTAATTTTTAAAGCTCAAACAATCAGGATTTATCCTGATTGTTTTTCATAATCCCACGTCACCAGCAACAAGCCCGCACCAATCGCCAGTGTAGACAGGTTAAACTGCTCGTCTTGCTGAATAAGCGCGATGAAGTCCGTGACTTGATCGGCATGCGATAGAACATTATCAACCACCAAAACTCCGCGTGAAACACACATCAATCGTTTCAAATTTGGCCAATAGTCGACATAAGCATCACGTTCAGCATCTAGCAAGATAAAATCAAAGATGGCTTGCGACTGCTTCAAATATTCAGCTGCGTCACCCACCCAAAACTCAACGCCATTGGATAAATTGAAATCCGCAAGATGAGCAGCGGCTTGTTGACTTCTGTCAGCATCAATTTCCAAAGTGGTTAATCGAGCATTCACTTGTTGTGCTGCATAAGCCAACCATAAGGTTGAGTAGCCGGTTGATGTTCCTATTTCTAATATCTGCTGAGACTGTTGAATATGCACCAGTTGCGCCAAAAATTGTGCAGACTCAGGCTCAATATTACGAAAGCGCGCAATGCGATCTGCTTGCGTACTGTCATGTTCTTGAAAGCGATGATATAAAGCCGATACTCTACTCAAAAATTCTGCATGCATCATCCAATCCCCCTCTACTTTACTTAGCGTTGTTTATACTTCTTGAATCAGTTTAAAGCGCTCAACTTCACGGTCATCTTCTAGCATTACCGTTTCAGTAAACATGGCAAGTGGACGTACCCAAATCGAGTAATCACCATATAAACACTGATAAACCACTAATTTTTCTTCAGTTTCACTATGCGTCGCCACATGTAAAACTTGATACAATTGCCCTTTATAATGCTGATAGATACCACGCTGTAATTGCATCACTTGCTTCCCTATTTTTTAACTGTCTCGATCATACCTAATTTATTCTACTTAAACTGCAAATCACTTGAAAAATCATTTAAATTCCCCATATAGCTTTATGAAATAATTGAAGAAAACATCTTTAAATCTATAAAACCGATTATTAAAATAAAAACAAACTGTTTTATCTATTTTTAGATTTACTCTATGATTCTTCT
>NZ_JAVWVO010000016.1:0-58257 GCF_036666595.1 Acinetobacter sp.
ATGGTGAGGTCTTTAATGCCGAGTTGAATTAAGCCATCGATCAGTTCAGCAGGTTGTCCTGCTGTACCAAAACCACCGATCATGATGGTTGAGCCGTCCTTTATTTGCGAAAGTGCTTCTGTTAAAGAAGCTGAACTTTTATCAATCATAATATTGTCCTAGGCACAGCGTACCTATTAACTTTTAGAACTTGGATTGGAGCTTGGAGTTGAAGCTAAAGCTGAAACGTCAGGGCTGCGTTTGGTTAAAATCAGATGCGCAGTTAAACCAATAACGATGCCCCAAAAAACGGAACTTAGACCCAAAAAGTGCATACCTGAAGCCGTGGCTAAGAAGGTAATGAGTGCGGAATCTCGTTGAGATTCATCTTTCATGGCTACAGCGATATTGGTTGAAATAGCACCCAATAAGGCCAAGCCGGCCAAAGCGGCAACAAGCTCTTTCGGCAGCAAGCTGAATAGCAGAACGATACTGCCTGCAAACAAACCACCTAAAATATAGAAAATGCCGTTAGCAACGCCTGCGATATAACGCTTTTCTTTTAACTCATGCGCATCTTTGCCCATACACAATGCAGCGGTAATGGATGCCAAAACGATGGTAATGCCACCTACACAAGCGACAGCCAATGACGCAATACTAGTGATCGTGATAATCGGCTTGGCAGGCATGTCATAACCGCTCAGTTTCATGATGGCCATGCCTGGTAAAAACTGTCCTGTCAGGCTGACTAAAATCAGAGGCAGGGCAAGGTTTAAGGTGGAATGCCAAGTCCATTCAGGGCTAATGAACTGAGGAATAGCAAGTTGGAAATCTAAACTCACCGCATTCATTTCACCAAGCCCAAAGCTCAAGGCTACACCTGAAAGCAGTACCCAAAGCATGCTATAGCGTGGTGAAATTCGTTTTGCAACTAAAAAGACAAACAGCATGCTAAACACAATAATCGGCATACTGTCAGTTGCACTAAACAGACCTAAACCAAACTGAAATAAGATTCCAGCCATCATCCCCGCGGCTACCGACTGCGGAATCCATTTCAATAATTTATCGAAGTAACCACTGATCCCGATCAGGAAAATCACCACAGCTGAGGTGATATAAGCGGCTACAGCTTCATTCAGGCTAATATTCGGGAACAGCGTGACCAACAAAGCCGTACCTGGTGCAGACCATGCGGTAATTACAGGGACTTTGAACTTAATGGAAAGAAAGATCCCTGCCACGGCTGCCCCAATAGAAATACCCCAAATCCATGAAATCATCATGGTCGGGGAAACCTGAGCTTGTTGCGCAGCCTGAAAGAAGATAATGAGTGGTCCTGAATAGGAAATCAGCACCGCCAAAAATCCTGCGACAGTGGCTGAAATAGACCAATCTTCTTTCAAAGTTTTAAACAGGGTAGCCATTCATTTGCCTCCATGCAGACATGATCCTGTATACAAAAGTAATGTAACGATCAATTAGCCTTGATCGCCACCGCCTACAGGAACAACTGTACCTGTCATATATGACGAATCATCTGAAGCAAGGAATACAATCGCATTCACTTGTTCCTGAATCGTGCCATAACGGTTCATAAAACTACGCTCAATGGTTTGATCGACCACTTGTTGCATCCACGACTTTTCATTTTCAGACAGTGGATTTGCATTACGTGGCACTTTACGTGGTGGCGCTTCGGTTCCACCTGTCGCAACTGCATTCACTCGGATCCCATCTTTGGCATGCTCAAAAGCAAGTGATGCAGTAAGGGCATTAACCCCACCTTTGGATGCCGAATAGGGCACACGGTTGATGCCACGAGTCGCAATAGAAGACACATTTACAATCGTACCTTTCTGATTTTTAATCATTTCAGGTAAAACTGCACGACAACACCACAGCGTTGGAAATAATGAACGATTTACTTCTTTGATGATTTCTTCTTCAGAAAATTCTTCAAAAGGTTTCATCCAAATTGCACCGCCGACGTTGTTGATGAGTACATCGACACGGCCATAGACTTCAAGCGCTTTGTTTACAACACTTTGTGCACCTGCGAAGGTTTCAAGGTTGGCTTTGACTGTTATTGCATCACCTTGTTTCGTTTCAATTTCTGCTAATGTTTCATCGACATAGTCAGATAAGTCGGCTAAGACAACTTGTGCGCCTTCATCAGCCACTTGGAGGGCAACACCGCGACCAATGCCTTGAGCGGCACCAGTCACAATCACGACTTTGTTTAAAAATCTTTGACGATCAGACATGATAAGTGGCCCCAATCAGTTTGCAGAGAATTTTTCAAACAGGAAGTTTGCAGGTTTCACGCCTTCGCTATCTAACCAACCACGAACAGCATCAACCATAGGGACAGGACCACAAAGGTAGACATCAACATCACCGCCATTGAGCCATTCATTGTCAATGTGCCCAGTCACATAACCTTTACGCTCATGTGCAGAGTCTGGACTTGCAACCACAGTACGGTATTCAAACCATGGCAGTTTAGCTTGGAGGGCATTGAGCTGTTCTAAAGCAACTAAATCGAAGTCATTGGTAACACCAAACACCAAACGAACAGGGTGTTCAGCGCCTTTTTCTTCTAAAATCTGTAGCATAGACATAAAAGGGGCAATACCTGTACCGCCTGCAAGCATGACAACAGGACGAACAACATTACGCAAGTAGAAGCTACCAAATGGACCAGTAAAGGTCATTTTGTCACCGGCTTTGGCAGCACCACTTAAAAAGCTACTCATTTTGCCATTCGGCACATTACGTACCACAAAGCCAGTTAAACGGTTGCCTGGTTTCGAGCTAAATGAATAGGAACGAGTTTCTGCTGTCTCTGGAATTCCGACGTTGACATATTGACCAGCAAGGAAGTGAATGTCAGGTTGACCTTCATCAAGCTGAATATCAAAAGTAATGGTCGATTCTGATAAGTTTTCGACAGCGACTAAAGTGCCTTGATACTGGTGAATTTCGGTTTTACAGACTTCAGATGAAGCTTGTATTTGGAATACGGCATCCGAAGTCGGACGGCATTGACACGCCAAAATATAGCCTTGTTCCGCTTCTTCTGGTGTTAACGCATCTTCAATATACGTCTCTTCAGGCATGTCATAACTACCAGATTCGCAAAAAGCGCGGCAAGTCCCACATGCACCATCACGGCAGTCTAGCGGAATGTTAATTTTTTGGCGGTAAGCGGCATCTGATAAAGACTCACCTTGAGTCACTGTAATAAAACGCGTTACGCCATCTTCAAATTGAAGTGCAACATTGTGGTTTGACATGGCTGAATATCCTTTAAAAACTTTGAAACTTGGAACTCTCAGCCAAAACTCCATTTGGCTGAAAGAATACTAAGGATGTGTGGCTAAAACTTAGAGGTGATAAACATCAATCACTTGGTTGATATAATCGTTTTTCAATACCACGTATTTACTTAAAATTTGTGGTTTTTCACCTGAAAAATCGATTTCATAGCGTGACATACCAAAGTAGCTATAACTGGTTTTGTAGCGGAAACTCAGCGTATTCCAGTTAAAGCGGACAGTAACTTTATCGCCATCACGCTCAATTACTTCGATATTGTTCACATTGTGACAAGTACGTGTGTCTGGCATGGTCGCAGAAGAGCGTTCAGTTTTAATCCGGAACACACGGTCTTCTAAACCTTGGCGGTCTGGGTAATAAATCAGGGAAATTTCAGACTGCGGGTCTGTAGTCAAGGTATCGTCGTCATCCCATGCAGGCATCCAAAACGATGCTGAAGGGGCATAACATGCAAGCCAGTCGTCCCATTGTTCATCATCTAAAAAGCGCGTTTCTTGATACAGAAACTGACTGACTTTTTCGATACTAACGGTATTTAGTGTTGTAGGAGCATTCATGCCACTTCTCCTTGTTCATTTGCAGTTTCAACAGCCAGTGCTTTTTCATTGGCAATTGCAATTTTCATCATGTCTAACCAGTGTTGGTGCTGTGCAAGATAGAGGCCTTCATCTTCAGTTTTTACGCCTGAAAGTTTTGGTTTTAGACCAATTTCATTGGCAGCATCATCTGGGCCATGAATCCAATGTTTTGAACCGCGGCACATATCATTCCATTCCAGTTCAATGCCTGCGTAGCCCGCTTGGCATGCACGGAATTCTTCTAAATCATCTGGTGTTGCCATGCCTGAGGCATTAAAGAAGTCTTCGTACTGGCGAATACGGCGCGTACGTGCTTCCGTGTCTTCACCTACAGGCGCGATACAGTAAATCGTGACTTCGGTTTTATTGACTGAAATCGGGCGCAGTACGCGAATTTGTGAACCGAATTGATCCATCAAATAGACGTTCGGATAAAGACAAAGGTTACGTGAGCGCTCAATCATCCACTTCGACATTGCTTCGCCAAATTTTTCAGAGTATTCATCGGCTTTCGGGAAGTTTGGGCGGTCTTCTGGATTTGCCCACTGTGTCCAAAGCAGCATGTGACCATTGTCAAAACCGTATGAACCACCGCCTTGTTTGCCCCAAGCGCCTGCGCTCATGGCACGGATGTTGTCACCCGCTTGTTTTTCTTTACGTTGTTGAGTAGTCGCTGCATAGTTCCAGTGCACCGCAGAAACGTGATAACCATCTGCGCCATTTTCTGCAGTGAGTTTCCAGTTGCCTTCATAGGTGTAGGTAGACGCGCCACGTAAAACTTCAAGACCTTGTTCAGACTGATCCACAATCATGTCAATGATTTTGCTGGTTTCGCCTAAGTATTCTTCTAAAGAGGGAACATCTGGATTTAAGCTACCGAACAAGAAACCTTTATAGTTGCCAAAACGTGCAACTTTTTTCAGATCATGTGAACCCTCATGGTTAAAACAGTCTGAATAACCTGCATCTGCTGGATCTTTAACTTTTAAAAGTTTGCCAGAGTTGTTAAATGTCCAACCGTGGAAAGGACATGTATAGGTTGCTTTATTGCCACGTTTATTACGACAAAGCTGTGCACCACGGTGTGAACAGGCATTGATCATGGCATTGAGTTCACCATTACGGTTACGTGCAATCAGAATAGGCTGACGGCCAATATACGTCGTGTAATAGTCATTGTTATTTGGAATTTGGCTTTCATGTGCCAAGTAAACCCAGTTACCCTCGAAGATATACTTCATTTCTAGGTCAAAAAGGGCTTGATCAGTAAACACTGAACGATGAAGTTTGAATTCGCCTGTTTCAAAGTTGTCGACAAGTAATTCGTCGATACGATCAAGATGGCTAGTATTAATAACTGGGATACGTGGCATGTCCGTTCTCCGACTTTCCAAAAGTGAGGAAGTCCCCGAAATGCGACTTTGCAATAGCTATTTCGGTTCCAAAGGGTAATTAAGCGCTAGCGCGACGACGTTCAACTTCAGTTGATGGTGCAGCCGCTTGGTCTTTCACCAGTTCAACATTGAATTGAATGTGTTTGAATGGACCAGTTAAATCACGGCGTGCAATTTCAGCTTCATCGGTGATGTCGACAGCGGTAGCCACTAAGCCTTCACGTGTTGCAAATGCAAAGTCATCCCACAGGTATTGGTCACCCTCAATGTTGAATTGGGTGGTTAACTTACGATAGCCTGGTGCAGATACGAAGTAATGCACGTGCGAAGGGCGGTTACCGTGACGGCCTAACTTGTTCAATACAAATTGAGTTGTCCCTTCTGGTGGACAACCATAACCGACAGGCATCGTGGTGAGAGCAACGTATTTGCCATCTTGGTCGCTAATGATTGAACGACGTAGATTGAAGTCTGATTGTGACTTATCGAAGAAAGAGTAATTGCCTAGGCTGTTGGCATGCCAAACTTCAACTTTTGCACCTTCAATAATCTGACCATCAGTGTCAGTCACTGTCCCTTCAATAATCAAAGTCGGAATTTTGCCTTCTTCAGAACCATCATCCATACGCGCAAAACCAACCGATTCAGGTGCGCCAGCTACGTATAAAGGACCTTCGATGGTACGTGGTGTTCCGCCTGTAATGCCTGCTTTGGCATCGGCTTCATCTGCACGTAAGTCGAGGTAGTGCTCAAGACCAAGCCCTGCTGCAAGTAAACCAAGTTCGTTGGCTTGGCCTGCATCTGTAAAGTATTCAAGACCTTTCCAAACTTCAGTTTGACTCAAATCTAAGTCTTCAATCGCTTGGAATAAGTCACCCAATAGGCGAACCACAATTTGTTGAGTACGTGCGTCTACAGAACCTGTTGCTGTATCCACATTCATTGTTTTGATTAATGCATCAATCTGTTGACGATTCATACTATTGCTCCTTAAGTATGTTTGCTGTGTGGTGGCTGGCTTTATGGATTTCTTTAAAAGCTTAGCTGCCACGTTCCTTGTTAATATCCTTCACTGGATCGTAGATTAGATGTCAGTGATTAAGTTGTTTCAATTCGACCATTTAATTAACGATCATCTTCTCGAATAGAAGATGGATGTCTGTTTAACGGCATCACTTCAATGTTCATATACGGGTACAGGGGTAAACCTTGCAAAATGTTGTGTAGCTCTTCATTGCTGTCTACATCAAAAATGCTGATATTTGAGTACTGACCGGTAATGCGCCAAATATGTCGCCATTTGCCTTGAGCTTGTAGCTCTTGCGAATATGCCTTTTCGACTGCTTTAATTTCACTGGCAGTTTCAGCAGGCATATCCAGTGGAATGTTTACATCCATACGTACGTGAAAAAGCATGTGTAACTCCTAAACGGTTAAGACGTCGCTTAAGCGCGGCGCAGCTGATCAATCTTGTTTTCATCCAATTCAATACCGAGTCCTTTGCCTTGAGGTAGATGCAAAGCGAAGTCAGTGTATTGAAGTGGGTTTTTTAAAATATCTTGGGTTAAGAGCAGAGGACCGAATAGCTCGGTGCCATAAGCTAAATTTTCAAAGGTCGAGAACAAATGTGCCGAAGCAATCGTGCCGACTGCACCTTCAAGCATGGTTCCGCCATACAAATCAATGCCTGCTAAGTTGGCAATCTTCGCGACTTCATGACCTTCAATCAGACCACCAGACTGAGCCACTTTGACTGCAAAAACAGAGGCCGCATTGGTTTTGGCTAAACGGTAGGCTGAGCTCGGCCCCATGAGCGATTCATCCGCCATAATGGCAAGATCAAAACGTCGCGTTAAACGTTGCATCGCATCAATGTTGTCGATTGCACAGGGCTGTTCAATCAGGTCAACACCACCATTTTGTAGGAGTTGAATACCTTTAATCGCATCTAGCTCAGACCATGCACGGTTCACATCGACACGGATGGAAATGTCTGAACCCAGCGCTTGTTTAATGGCAAGAACGTGTTCAACATCTTCTTCTACACGGCGTGAACCGATTTTAAGTTTGAAAATATTGTGGCGTTTCGCCTCAATCATTTTTCGGCCTTCAGCGATGTCTTTTTCAGTGTCGCCAGATGCCAATACCCAAAGTACAGGTAAGCTGTCACGTAAACGGCCACCCAATACTTCAGAAAGAGGTAAATCTAAACGTTGCGCTTGGATGTCGAGTAGTGCGGTTTGAATTGCACATTTGGCAAAACGGTTACCATTAATATTCTTTTTCAAAGCACGCATGGTTTGTGCGATGTTTTGAGCTTTAAGGGACTTTAATAAAGGTGCAAAATAAGTTTCAATATTGGTCTTAATGCTTTCTGGACTTTCTTCACCGTAGCCCAGTCCACCAATCGTTGTCGCTTCACCCCAACCGACAAAGCCATCTTCAGTGCTGATTTTCACCAAGACAAGCGTTTGCGTTTGCATAGTCGCTACCGCCATTTTGTGTGGGCGAATAGTGGGGATTTCGACGAGTAAGGTTTCTATAGATTTATACATCTTAACTCTGCGCAGCCTTGCGTTGTGTACCTGATTTGATATACCTTAAAAGAATAAATATGAACTGTCGAAGATCAAATTAGCATTTTAATATATCTTAAAGGTATAAATAGTCATGGAATTGAGACACCTCCGCTACTACGTAGCTGTTGTAGAAGAGCAGAGTTTTACCAAAGCTGCTGAAAAATTATTCATTGCACAGCCTCCTTTAAGCCGCCAGATACAAAATCTGGAGGCTGAATTGGGCGTGCAATTATTTGAACGTGGCAGCCGCCCACTCAAGACCACGGAAGCAGGTCAATTCTTCTATCAACACGCTGTTAAACTTTTGTCTAATGCCGAAGAAGTTAAAGCCATGACACAGCGTGTAGGCTTGGTTGAAAAAACGGTGACCATGGGCTTTGTGGGTTCGTTGTTATATGGGTTATTGCCTAAAATTGTGTATTTATTTCGCCAACAGCAGCCACATTTAAAAATAGAATTGATTGAAATGAGTACCAAAGACCAAATTCAGGCCTTAAAAGAAGGGCGGATTGATGTTGGTTTTGGACGCTTACGTATTTCAGATCCTGCTGTGCGTCGGGTTTTACTGCGTGAAGAACCGTTGATGTTAGCGGCACATTCTAGTCATCCTTTGACGGCGCAAAAACAGGGCGTGTACCTGTCAGACTTAGTCGATCAAAACTTATTTCTTTATCCAAGTCATCCCAAGCCAAACTTTTCTACCCAAGTCCAAGGGCTGTTTTCAGAATATGGACTCGAACCTAAACACTTAAAAGAAGTTCGTGAAATACAGTTGGCACTGGGGTTGGTTGCCGCTGGAGAAGGAATTTGTGTGGTTCCAGAAAGTGCACGAACCATTCAACTGCCGCATTTGAACTATATTCCAATCTTAGATGATGCAGCGACTAGCCCCATTTTTCTGGCGATTCGTTCCATGGATGAAAGCGAGGATATTCGTTCATTATTTGATTGTATTTATCAGGTCTATGACCTTGAAGCGATCAAATATGACCGTGCATTTATCTAAACTTGGAGATTTAAATTCCACGATACTTTTAAAGGCTGCATTTTAAAACGAACCATTTCAGCCATCCTTGGGGATGGCTTTTTTATAGTCATAATCGCTTGGTTTTGCTTATTTTCTGTCTCTCACTGCAATCATGGCCTATATAAGCTATTTATTTAAAACAATAAAAACCTTAACCGACCTTAAAGGTATAAATATAGAGTTATTCGGTTTTGGACAAGAAAGCTACTTTTGCTGCAATGTGCACAGCAACAAACATTCGCAAGCAGGAGGCTTAAAGTGAATACAAATCCAGTTAACATCAACACGGTGGTCGATGAAGCCAAATTTACGCCCTTTCATTGGAGTGTACTCATTTGGTGTCTACTGATTATTATTTTTGACGGTTATGATTTAGTCATCTATGGCGTGGCACTGCCACTTCTGATGCAAGAGTGGGGACTCAGTGCAGTACAAGCAGGCTTACTTGCGAGTACAGCCTTGTTTGGCATGATGTTCGGTGCAATGAGCTTTGGTACGTTGTCTGACAAATTGGGCCGTAAAAAGACCATTATGATTTGTGTGGCTATTTTTAGTGGCTTCACCTTTCTAGGTGCATTTGCAAGCAATCCTATTGAGTTTGGTATTTTACGTTTTCTTGCGGGACTGGGTATTGGTGGGGTGATGCCAAACGTGGTCGCACTCATGACTGAATATGCTCCGAAGCGTATTCGTAGCACACTCGTGGCGGTTATGTTCAGTGGTTATGCCATTGGTGGCATGACGTCAGCTTTACTGGGTGCATGGTTGGTAACAGACTATGGTTGGAAAATCATGTTCTATATCGCCATCATTCCATTTTTGGCTTTACCGATTCTTTGGAAGTTTTTACCTGAGTCGTTGATGTTCCTGACTAAAAAAGGCGAAACTGAAAAAGTCCGTGAAATTGTGCAAAAAATTGCACCGGAGCAAGCGATTCAGCCTGAAACGACATTTAAGCTCAACGAACCTGTTGCTGGTGATGACGCTCCATTAAAGGCATTGTTCCAACAAGGCCGTACCTTTAGCACCATGATGTTTTGGGTGGCATTCTTTATGTGCTTACTCATGGTCTATGCGCTTGGAAGCTGGTTACCAAAACTAATGATTCAAGCGGGCTATTCGCTTGGTGCAAGTATGATTTTCTTATTTGCTTTAAATATTGGCGGTATGGTTGGAGCAATTGGCGGTGGTGCGCTCGCAGACCGTTTCCACTTAAAACCAGTTTTAACGACGATGTTCACCTTGGGCGCAATTGCACTGATTCTACTCGGTTTCAACAGTCCACAAATGGTGCTGTACGGTTTAATTGCGATTGCAGGCGCAGCAACTATTGGTTCACAAATTCTACTGTATACCTTTGTCGCACAGTTCTATCCAACTGCTGTGCGCTCTACAGGTATGGGCTGGGCTTCAGGCATTGGACGCATTGGCGCAATTGTTGGGCCTGTACTGACAGGTGCATTGTTAACTTTTGAGTTGCCACATCAAATGAATTTTCTCGTGATTGCGATACCTGGTGTGATTGCAGCTTTGGCAGTGTTTATGGTCAACTTAAAAGTATCCGTAGATGGTGAAAAAACCAAATCAAAACAAGTGTTTGATGCTGTTAAATCCACAGCCAATTAAATAATACTGAACCCATGAGTCTAGTGCATTAGTAGTAGGCTCATTTCAAAAACTGTATGAACTGTTAAAATCAATTTGCTTTTTATAAGTTGTTTTTTAACGCGATTTTTAATGCGATAAAAAGTTTCATTTTAAAGTATTAAAAAAAATGCATTGCGTTAGAAAACAGCGATGAAAAAGAGAGCTAAATATTAAAGAGTAAAAGTCAGGACAGACTTAAATACACAGGACCCGTGTTAAATGAAACAATTTAAGAAGAACGTTTTAGTTGTCACTTTATCCATGTTAAGTAGTGCAGCATTACATGCACAAAGCAATACGACGGCAGAGATAGAGCAACTTAGAAATGAAATTAATGCGTTAAAACAAATGCTTCAACAAAATACTCAGCAACAACAGCAGCAAGCTGTTCAATTGAGCGCTGTTGAACGTCAAGTGTTAACGACGCCAAAAACGGTTGAAAAAACGGGTTTAGGTTTGACCAAAGGTGGGGCAGAGTTCAACTTATACGGTAATGTTCGCGCGGACGCATCGTATCAGGCTGAAGGTGGTGCTCGTGATATGCCCTATAACCAAATCAATAGCGTGCCTTTAGAAGGAAATGCTGAAAATAGCGATCGTTTAAGATCAACTCTTTCTGCAACGCGATTAGGTTTAGACTTTAAAGCACCAGTCGCCGATCAGAACTTAAATGCCAAAATTGAAGTCGACTTTTTAGGCGGTGCAAACCTTGATAATTTACGTATTCGTCATGCGTATTTAAACTATGGTAACTGGTTAATTGGGCAAACGTGGTCAAACTTTGCCACACCAGACTATATCCCTGAAACGATTGATGCTTTGGCTTATGTGGGTGCCTCAATTAAACGTACACCTCAAGTGCGTTATACCCATAAATTCACGCCAAATACTAACTTAGTCGCAGCTGTGGAAGACCCGAAAGATGCCAGCATGAGCCAACGTATGCCTGCATTTACAGGACGACTGAATCATAAGTTTAATGATGCACTTTCAGTTAGTGGACGTGCAATGGCACATGAAAAACGCATTCAAAACCAGGAAGAGTGGGCATATGGCGTAGGTGTTGGTGCCAAATTTGACATCACCCCAGTAACTTCTGTGAAAGCGGATTACTACCATGTCAAAGGCGATAGCAGCTTTGTGTCCTTTACTAACCCTGGCGTAGTTGCAACAGGCACAAGTATTGAACAAAGTGAGTTTGACTCCATTACTGTCGGTTTAACACAGAAGTTTAATGACAAACTACGTGGCACTTTGGCTTATGGTTATATGACTTTTGATAAAAATCAGGACTACCTTGATGCTGTAGCGGATGACACCAAAATCAATAAAAACTTATGGCAGGCATGGGGCAATTTATTCTATAGCCCAGTTCAGCCTGTTAGCCTTGGCGTCGAGTATGTCTACGGTGAGCGTGAAGCATTTGCACCTGCAGCAAATGGCAGTAAGAAAGGTGAAGACAACCGTGTGAACTTGGTTGCGATTTATAACTTCTAATGCTTGAAGTGATAATCCATTTTCACTTTGATATGTATAGATCGAAGTGAAATTTCACAAAGAAACCGAAGGATAACTCCTTCGGTTTTTTATGCCTTGCTGTTTAATTTCCTCGATACTCAGTTTTGAGGAAATGTTGCGAAAGTAATGCAATAGTAGAAGTTTCGTCAGAACTTAAGTTATTTGTCACATAAGAATAAGTCATGAAAATAAAGCACAGTTGCTGCCATCAACGGGTTACATTAGGTGAGGTAAGTAACTGTATATAGAGTACTTGATGACAATAACATGGATTCTTTTTACGCTTATGGCCGCTTTTATGCAGGCTTGGCGCAACGCTTTTCAAAAGCAACTCAGTACCACTGTAGATGTTTATGGCGTGACTCTAGCGCGGTTTATCTTTGCTTTACCTTTAGCACTGATTTACATCAATTGTCTTTACCATTTCCAACCTGTGACAGAGTCCGTCCATTTTAATCTCCGTTTTGCTATTTACGTGCTTATTGCGGCGTTGAGCCAAATTGCAGCAACAGCATTGATGGTTCAGCTTTTTAAGCAAAAAAATTATGCGATTGGGGTTGGTCTTGCTAAAAGTGAGGCGGTACTTGCCGCGATTATCGCCGTGGTCTTTTTATCCGATCATTTAAGCCTTTTAGGCTGGTTTGGAGTTGCCGTGGGAGGCTTCGCGGTATTTTTACTGTCCAAAGGGCGGGACTTTTCTGATTTTTCCGTACAAACCTTATGTATAGGTATCGGTAGTGGTTTATGTTTTGCCATTACCTCGCTCTTGGTACGTGAGGCCAGTTTAGAACTAACAAATTTACCGTTTATTCACCGTGCAGCTTGGGTGCTCTTAATGGTGATTGGAACACAGTGCTTTTTACTTTTAATATATTTGGGGATATTTCGCCGTGCAACGTTATGGGCTATGTGGCAACGTATTGGACTTACATTTCGTGTCAGCTTATGTAGTTTTTTGGCGTCACTGGGTTGGTTTAGTGCCATGAGTATGCAGTCCGTGCCCATTGTAAAAACCTTGGGGCAAGTTGAGATTATTTTTAGTATGTTGATTTCAGCCTACTTCTTTAAAGAAAAGCTGGCACGTGCTGAACATCTCGGTATTGTATTGGTAGTGATTGCTGCATTTTTAGTGATTTGGGCTTAAAGTCTGATCTTTACACAGCCCCTGTCATTCATTTGTAATGACATTAACCATTCAAAACATAATTTAACTGCCGTATTACTAGTATTCAACTCAAAAAAATAGAGATTAAACCCATGTCTAGGTTTAATCTCCAAAATGTGTTCTTCTCGTGGAATTCAATTCTGAGGCCAATATTTAGATGTTGATATCAGTGTAACAAGCTTCAGATTCTTACTGAAGAAGGTAGTTTTGATCTGCACCGACAAAGAAAATCACACCTATACAAAAAAGCCCACAGTAAATCGCGAACCAGATAATCATGTTTTTAAATGCTTTATCTGAAATTGAACTATCTGCATATTTTGCTGGTTTTTTTGAGTCTAGATCTTTCATGGTTACTGCACTCAACTGAGGTGATGAGTACATTATGCAAAGCAAAAGGCTGATCAAACAGATACAAAAACAAGATTAAAAAAATATAACAGATGAAGCAGAATTGCTTAGGGCTGTTATAGTCTAAAGCCTGTGTGACACACTATGTAGATATCAGTAACTTGTTTTCAGAGTCCTATCACTTGAAAATACAAGAAAATTAAAAATGATCTTATATTTAAAATACCACTCATGAATTTTATACATACTGAATCATTAGAAATGATCATTTCATTCATGACTGTAATTTTTGTACATTAACTAAAATAGCACCTTGTCTGCGTAGACTAGAGCACTTGAACCTTCACTAGGCGTTTAAGTTAAAACGATATTTAGAGAGCATTATGAGAAATTTTGAAAATAAAGTGGCTGCGATCACAGGCGCAGGTTCAGGCATTGGTCAGCAGTTAGCGATTCAACTGGCAAAGCAAGGTACACATTTGGCACTCAGTGATGTCAATGAACAGGGTTTAGCGGAAACATTAAACCACGTCAAAGATTATCCTGTTTCAGTCACGCTTACAAAACTAGATGTTTCAGATCGTAAGGCAGTAGAGGATTGGGCAAAGCAGTGTCAGCAAGACTGCGGGCAGGTCAATTTAGTTTTTAATAATGCAGGGGTCGCGTTAGCGAGTACTGTTGAAGGCTTAAGCTATGAAGATGCCGAGTGGATTTTCAACATCAACTTTTGGGGTGTGGTGTATGGAACCAAAGCGTTTTTACCCTATTTAAAACAAAGTGGCTCTGGGCATATTGTGAATATTTCAAGTTTATTTGGGCTCACTGCTCAGCCTACTCAAAGTGCCTATAATGCGACAAAGTTTGCTGTACGTGGTTTTACCGAGGCACTACGTCAAGAGTTAGATTTGCAAGACTGTGGCGTCAGTGCAACTTGTGTTCATCCGGGGGGTATACGTACTAATATTGCCAATAGTGCTCGAATGAGTGACAGTATTCGTGCATTAGGTATGAACCCAGAGCGTGCCAGCCGCTCTTTCAATAAAATGCTTAAAACCCCGCCAGATGTAGCAGCACAGGCCATTTTAAAGGCTGTGAAAAAAGATGAGCGCCGTGTCTTAATTGGAACAGATGCCAAAATTATCGATCTCGTACAGCGTATTACACCAACAGGCTATACACAGGCCATGAACTTTTTGACAGGAAAAAAACGTCGTAAATAAAGACGTATTCACATGAAAGATGATTTTATCATTTTAACCGAGTATGCTAAATCGAGTAATTTTTAAATTAAAAAAAGCTTCGATTTCAATGGTGAAGCATTCCGTTAAATAAAATGATAAGGAGTCCTACATGAGTGGTTCTCATAACCATGATCACAGTCATGTTGAAGTGACTGCAAAAAATGCCAAGAAATTAACCATTGCACTTGCCTTGACGTTTACCTTCTTAATTGTAGAAGTAGTTGCAGGATTTATCACGCAAAGCTTGGCCTTACTGTCCGATGCAGCGCATATGTTTACCGATGCCGCTGCTTTAGCCATTGCTTTAGCAGCCATCAAAATTGGGCAAAAGCCTGCCGATGATAAACGTACTTTTGGCTATCAACGGTTTGAAATCTTGGCTGCTTTGTTTAATGCCATGATGTTGTTTGCGGTGGCGATTTACATTTTATATGAAGCCTATCAGCGTTTTAGTCAGCCACCTGAAATCCAAGGTTTGGGGATGTTGGTTGTTGCGGTTTTGGGTTTAATCATCAACCTAATTTCAATGAAAATTTTGGTGTCGAGCAGTCAAGACAGCTTAAATGTGAAAGGGGCTTATCTTGAAGTGCTCAGTGATGCCTTGGGCTCTGTGGGTGTGATCATTGGCGCACTGGTGATTTATTTCACAGGTTGGATGTGGGTAGATACCGTTATTGCTGTGTTGATCGGCTTTTGGGTCTTACCTCGAACTTGGGTGCTACTGAAACAAAGTATCAATATTTTGCTCGAAGGTGTACCAAGTGAAATTGATATTGAATCTTTACGCAATGACTTGCTGGCTTTAAAGGGTGTACAAGGCATTCATCAGCTTAAAGTTTGGGCCATTACCTCTAAAAATGTGCATTTAACAGCGCATTTGATTGCACCTGATGTAGATCAGAGAGCTTTATACCACCAAGCTGTGGAGTTATTGGGGCATGAGCATGGCATTACGCAAGTGACTTTGCAGATTGAAGAAGATGAATGCCATCCACACCAACATGAACATAGTCATTAAAAAGACTTGACCTTAGACTTAGTCTAGGCTTTACAATAGCGTCACTTTATTTCAGTACGACATTATGCGTTCTACCACGTGGATTAGCGTCTTAGTTGCTTTATTCATGTTCCAAAGTCTTTGGAACGTGGCGGCAGCTTTTTGCGTCCATGAAGAACAAAAAGCTCAAGTCGTGACGCAACAAAGTTTTCATTTTGGCCACCATCAAACCACCTTGTGTGTGTCTGATGATAAGGCACACCAACCAAGCAGTGTTGATGACCATACTCAAACGGCAAATGATCAGTTTGAATTGGGTGAAGACCATCAAGATCATTTGCCCTCAATGGCACATTTGATTATTCCGAAAGAAAAAAACTATCAACTGCCACTCGCGCTTGAACTTCGTGAGCGTCCGCAGTTTTTTTGGCACAATGCCTATCAAGCCCCTGATTTATTGGGGCAACATCCTCCTCCTGAACTTTCCCCGCTAATGGTGGGGTAGCCTAAAACATTTCCCACCACTTCTTCTAAAAATTAGTGGGAAAAATCATGTCGAATCAATTTAAGGCGTTTATACGCCAAGCCCTTGCTGTGGGCATAACAACAGCCGCGATGCAATGGAGTTTTGCCGAACCGATCAAGACTTTGGATGAAGCTTTAGCAAAAGTAGAGCGCTATCAAAACCAAAGTGACATTGGGCAACAGCGTCAAAGCATTACAGAGCTGAACATCAAAAACAGCGGTCTATGGCAAAACCCTAGTTTAAATATCAATCAAGATGGTTTTGGTTCAAATACCGATCAAGAGCTCAGTATTGCCATCAGTCAGCCCTTAGATGTTTTTGGACAGCGTAAGCTCAATCAAAAACTCGCAAAAACAGCGCAGAAACAAGGGCAGTTACAGCAACAACTATGGACAGCACAAAGCCAATTGGTGGTGAAATTTGCATGGTCTCAGTTGGCTTTGGCACAAGTTGAAAAATCGCTGTACGCCGCACAACTCAAAGTGAGTCAAAACAATTTAGACAGTGCCAAAAAACGTTATCAGGCGGGCAGTATTGCTTTGGTTGACTATGAACGTGCGCAAATCGAAAGTTTGGATATGCAGCGCTTTTACCAACAAGCGGTACTGTCAGAACAAGTAGCACAGCGTCAACTCTCAAACCTTTGGGGCGAAACCAAAGCCGATATTCAACTCAATGCGACCTCAATGCCATGGCCAGATCAAAGCGATGCCACAGTACAGCGCTATATTGCTGAAGGTTGGTTGGAAAAGCTGTATGCACTGAACATTCAACAATCCAATTTAAACATTGAAAGTTTAAAAGTGCAGGCACGTCCCAATCCGACCTTAAATGTCGGCATGAAACGGAGTCAAGCACCGAATGAAAGTAGCGATACCACATTAGGTGTCGGCGTGGATATTCCACTGAATATTTTTAACCGTCAGCAATACAGCATTCCGATGGCCCAGCGCCAGCAAAGCTTGTTGAATCAGCAGCAACAGCGCGAGTTAAAACAGCAGATTTTAGATATCGCCAATGCCATGCATGAGCTCAAAGGACTAAATAAACAGTTCAGTTCGATGAGCCAACAAACCACTTTGGCAGAACAAGTGCAAGTCCGCACGTTGCAAGGTTTTAAAGCAGGAAAACTGTCTATTACCGACATTCAACAAGCCAACTTACAACTGCAAAGCATACGCCTTGGGCAGTTGCAGCTATTACGTCAAGCTTGGCAGACTGCATTGAGCGCAGAAGCACTCAGCCTTGGTACTAGCTACGAACAGATCAGTAGTTCAGATGCTTATAGCCAAATCAGTAAAAATTCAATCGCACAAATACAAGACCTCATCCTTGGCGGAGCACAATAATATGCAACTAAAAAACCAATTTGGAAAAATATCACAGCCATTGATGATTGGGCTTTTGCTCCTAATTACATTCCTGATTGCTATTGGAATTTGGTTTAGCTCGAAAGATAAAACCACTGATGAACATGCGCATGCCGAACATGAAGAATCTGAACATACGGATGAGCCCGAGGCAGAAAAAGGACATGCCGAGGAAGGTGAGATTCAACTGACGGCACAGCAACTGACAGAGCAAGGCATTCAAATCGCTTCAGCTCAACAAGGTGTGGTGTCTCAAGTCACCGTTCTTCCCGGAAAGCTTGTGGTTAATACCGATCAGCAAGCTCATATTTCGCCAAACTTTGGTGGGCATGTGGAACAGGTGAATGTTGAGCTTGGTCAAAACGTACAAAAAGGGCAAACTTTGGCTGTGCTGTCTGTGCCTGAACTGATCGATCAACAAGCCAATTTGCGGATGGCTCAAGCCAGTTTGGATTTGGCACGTCAAGATTATCAACGTGAACAGCAGTTATGGTCACAGGGCATTTCTGCTAAGCAAGACTACCAACGGGCAGAAAATGCTTACCGACAAGCGCAGATTACTGTGCAGTCCGTGCAAAGCCGCTTAAACGCTCTAGGGGCAACAGGTGGAGTAAATGGTCGTTTTGCCATTAAAGCCCCCATTTCAGGTGTGATTAGCCAAAAAGATATCGTGGTGGGTGAAAACGTACAATTGGCCGATCAGCTTTTTGTGATTGAACAATTTAAAGAGTTATGGCTTGAGTTTAATCTGCCTGCTCAGTACTCAGGTCAGTTACAAGCCAATCAGAGTCTGACATTTAAGCCGAATGCTTCTGAGCAAAAATATGAAGCCATTATCCAAAGCTTAACCTCTCAAGCCGATGCACAAACAGGACGCTTGGTGGTACGTGCTAAGTTAAAAAGCCAAGCGGCGGAACTACGTCCAAATGTTTTGGTAAACATCTTTTTAGACAATACCAGTTCAAAAACAGCGCTTCGCGTCCATAAAAGTGCTATTCAAAACATTGAAGGTCAAACTTCGGTATTTGTGGTCGACGCTGAACAAAAAGGACAAGTGCATTTGAAAGCGCAGCCCATTCAACTTGGGCAAGCTTCAAATGACGCCCAATGGGTAGAAGTGATTTCAGGCTTAACCGCCGGACAGCGCTATGTCAGTCAAGGTAGCTTTGTGCTTAAGTCTGAACTAGAAAAAGGCGAGGCTGATCATGCACACTAATCATGATTTACCCAAGCCTGAGGGTTTGTTTGAACGAATTATTCAGTTCTCTATTCAAAATGCAATTTGGGTCATGCTCTTTGTCTGTACATGGATTGCGGTCGGAGTTTATAGCTATCAAAAACTGCCGATCGATGCAGTGCCCGATATTACCAATACGCAAGTACAAATTAATACCCAAGCCAATGGTTTTACCGCACTGGAGGTTGAGCAGCGGATTACCTATCCGATTGAAACTGCAATGGCTGGTATTCCAGATTTACAGCTGACTCGTTCTATTTCACGTTATGGTTTGTCCCAAGTCACTATTGTATTTGAGGATGGCACAGATATCTATTGGGCACGTCAGCAGATTAATCAGCGGGTACAAGAGGTCAAGGCAGATTTACCCAGTGATGTTTCCCCAACCATGTCACCAGTTTCGACGGGTTTAGGTGAAATTTATCAATGGGTCATTAAGGCCGAACCGAATGCCAAAAAAGCGGATGGTACAACTTATAGCGCTATGGATTTGCGGGAGATCCAAGATTGGATCGTTCGCCCACAGCTGCAACGTGTTGCGGGGATTGCAGAGGTCAACAGTATTGGCGGGTTTAACAAAACCTATGTGGTTGCTCCCGACTTAAACCGTATGCAACAGTTAAATATTTCCTTAAGCCAACTACAAACCGCTTTACAGGAAAATAATGAAAACCGTGGTGCCGGCTATATTGAAGAAAATGGTCAGCAGCTTACAGTGCGTGTTCCAGGCACGCTCAACAGTCTTGCAGACATTGAAAATACAACGGTTGCCAGCCCAAATGGGAACCCCATTCGTGTCGCGGATATTGCGCAGGTTTCAATTGACCATGACCTCCGAACAGGAGGTGCAACCTATAACGGCGAAGAAACTGTACTCGGCATCGCTATGATGATGATGGGGGAAAACAGCCGAACGGTGTCTATAGCTGTAGATGCCAAAATTCAAGAGGTGCAAAGCAGTTTACCGCAAGGTGTCAAAATAGAAACGGTTTATGACCGCACGACTTTGGTGGAAAAAGCCATTAAAACAGTGCAAAAGAACTTGGTTGAAGGCGCAATCTTGGTAATTGTGATCCTCTTTTTATTCTTAGGTAATATTCGTGCGGCGTTAATTACAGCCTGTGTGATTCCACTGTCTATGCTATTTACTTTAACGGGTATGGCACAACAGAACATCAGTGCCAACCTGATGAGTTTAGGTGCTTTGGATTTCGGTATTATTGTTGATGGCGCAGTGGTGATTGTTGAAAACTGTATTCGCCGTTTAGCCCATGCCCAGCAGTTACTCAAACGGCCGTTAACTCAGTCTGAGCGCTTTAAAGAAGTGTTTTTGGCAGCGCGCCAAGCCCGCCGTCCACTCATTTTTGGTCAGCTGATTATTTTAGTGGTGTATTTACCGATTTTTGCACTGACTGGTGTAGAAGCAAAAATGTTCCACCCAATGGCTTTGACTGTTGTACTTGCACTCGTTGCAGCCATTATTTTGTCGATCAGCTTTGTGCCTGCGGCTGTCGCACTTTTTGTTAAAGGTGACATTAAAGAAACTGAAAGCCGTTGGATGTTGTGGTTAAAAGAGCGATATCAGCGGGTTTTGGACTGTGCCTATCAGTATAAAGCGGTGGTTTTGACCTTCGCATTGTGCTTATTGATGTTGACGGGATTACTTGCAACGCGTATCGGCAGTGAGTTTGCACCACAACTGAGTGAAGGTGACTTTGCTGTACAGCAACTGCGTTCCCCAAGCACTGGTTTAGAAGAATCACTTCGTATTCAGGAAAATACGGAAAAGCTACTTCTGAAAAAATTCCCTGAGATACACGCTATTTTTGCGCGTACGGGTACGGCTGAGGTAGCGACCGATGTGATGCCACCGAATATTTCAGATGGTTACGTCATGCTGAAACCCCGTGATGCATGGCCAAACCCAAAAGAAACACTGGATGAACTGCGTAGCCGTATGCAGGCCTATTTAGCAACGTTACCCGGTAACAACAGTGAGTTTTCTCAACCAATTGAACTGCGTTTCAATGAGTTAATATCGGGTGTACGTAGCGATGTCGGTGTCAAAGTCTTTGGTGATGACATGCAAGTATTAAATAGGGAAGCTGAAAAAATCAGTAAATTGATTCAACAGGTTTCAGGCAGTACCGCCGTTAAAGTTGAACAAACGTCGGGTTTACCTTTGCTCAATGTTGAAATTGATAAAAGCTTGGCGGCGCAATACGGCCTAAGTGTCAAAACCATACAAGACTATGTATCAGCAAGCATTGGTGGGCAAAATGTTGGTGAAATTTTACAGGGTGACCGCCGTTTTGACTTTGTCATTCGACTCAGTGAACAAGACCGTAGTGTCAGTGGGATCGCGCAACTGCCAATACAGCTTCCGAACGGTGGCAGCATTCTGCTCACCGATATTGCCACTGTAAAAATGATGGATGGCATCAACCAAGTTAGCCGTGAAAATGGCAAACGTCGTGTGATTGTCACGGCGAATGTGGAAGGGCGTGATTTGGGCTCTTTTGTCACAGAAGTACAAAGTCAGCTTAAGCAGTATCCTCTACCAAGTGGTTACTGGATTGAATATGGTGGTCAGTTTGAAAATCTGGCCTCGGCGCAGGCTCGAATGCAGATTGTGATTCCACTGGCGTTATTGACGATCTTTATT
This sequence comes from Acinetobacter sp., assembly GCF_036666595.1. GTDB lineage: Bacteria > Pseudomonadota > Gammaproteobacteria > Pseudomonadales > Moraxellaceae > Acinetobacter. The sequence goes on from NZ_JAVWVO010000016.1 coordinate 21,620, forward strand.
TTACTGATGGCCGTTTTTCATAACATCAAAGAAAGCTTGCTGGTGTTCACGGGTGTTCCATTTGCTCTAACTGGTGGTGTGCTTTTCTTGTGGTTAAGAGACATTCCCTTATCGATGTCGGCGGGCATTGGTTTCATTGCACTGTCCGGCGTTGCCGTCTTAAATGGTTTGGTCATGCTGACCTTTATTAAAGAACTAAGAGAGCAATACCGCTTACATGAAGCCGTTTGGCAGGGAGCGATTTTGCGATTAAGGCCTGTTTTAATGACCGCTTGTGTAGCGTCTTTAGGTTTTGTTCCCATGGCGCTTGCCACGGGCACAGGAGCAGAGGTTCAACGTCCACTGGCGACCGTGGTGATTGGTGGAATTATTTCTTCGACGTTATTGACCTTGGTGCTATTGCCAGTGTTGTATCGTTGGATGAATGCAAAAAAAGAAACGAACGTTTAATCCCTTAATCAGTTGAAACATGAGGAGGCAAAATAGTCTCCTCATGCTTTTTTATACTACTTGATATCAGTCTGATCGCTTTTGGGAGTTAAAAATGGCAAATCTGTTATAGTCTGTTATATTTTTTTCACAAAGAACTGTATCTGTCCTTTCGTATAGGAAACCTTAGAATAATGAATATAGATAGAGCGTTGAGGTATTGGAAATGAACTTTTTACTGAAGAAAAATAGAGCTTGGTTTGTATTCTTTATCATTACTTTATATTCGTTTCTTGGATTTTTTCTTGGATTTATCATTTGGGAATATTTCTTGAAATGAGAATTGAACAAATTTAGCAGTCAGTGTTTTAGAAGTTAATGCTAAATGAGATTAACAATGTTTCAAAACAAATGTCTCATTATGAATATAACACTTACATTTGTCTTGGTCTGCGGAAACTGCTTTGTACAGAATGAATGTGAGTAAGAGACTGAAATTAATATAGTTAATTTCAGTCTCTGTTGGACTAGATTAAAACTTCAATATCACCCAGTGGGAAAGCAACACAACTGTAAATCCAGCCAAAATTACGATCGGATTTACGCAGATGGGCCTCGTCTGGATTAAACACCTGACCAGATATTAATTTGACACGACATAGGCTACATTCACCTGAGCGACATGCATTTTCTACAAAATAACCATGACGTTCCAAGCTGTTTAATAGTGGCTCACCAACCGTAGTTTTAAACTGTCCCTTACCTTTTACGGTAACCGTCACTTGTTGCGTTAGGCAAATCTCAGTGGGCCAGTGCTGTTGTTGATGGGGGTTTTTAGGCGCACCATTCGCTTCAACACGAATTCTTTTCGCGGGGACAGCTAAATCGGCTAACAATTGCTGACAGCTTTGATTAAAAGGCGTTGGCCCACAAATATAAAACATTTTATTTTCAAGTGAAGTACCCAATAAGCTCGTTAAGCGCTCTTTGCTTAAACGGCCGGTTTCACCCTGATACTGGGCGGTCGGACGAGTTATGATTTCTGTCAAAGTAAAATGATCATACTGGCGTGCCAGTTCACGGAGCTCTTCTGCATAAATGACATCATTTTCATAGCTATTGAGATAAATCAGATGCAAGCGTTGTTGTAACTTTTGATCCAAGATATTGAGAAGCATACTGCGTGCAGGAACACTGCCCGAACCACCCGCTAAAAAGACTAAATCATTACCATGAAAGAGTGGGTTGTGATGAAAATTCCCCATTGGGCCACTGCTTTGAAACTCCTGACCAATCACCACCTGATCGACCAAATAATGAGAGACAAACCCGCCATCTGCTTTTTTAATGGTCAAATCATAATATTGGTTTTCTGAAGGAGAAGATGCAATTGCATAAGGCCGTGCAGTATAGGTGCCTTGAATTGTCATAAATAAGTTAATGTATTGTCCAGCCTGAAATGCTGGCAGGGGTTTTTTATGCTTAGATGCAAAGCGAATAGTTGTGGTTGTTATTGTTTCTTGCATAATCTCAACCACAACTAAGTCCAAACGTTTCGGATGCAAGGCCTGCATAATGTTTGCAATTTGACCTGTATATTCAGAAAAATCTGTACCACTTTGTTCTAATGCATTTTTGGATTGAATAATCTCTTGATAACCGGTCACTGCATTGAGGACTTGAATATTAGACATAACTGAACTCCTGTTCTGATTTTTTATCGAGCTGTTGAGCTGCGGCTTTTGCCGTTGCTACACCTGCCATATAGGTCGGTTGGAAGCCGCCCATTGACGTCCACGCACCTGCAAAATAAAGTCCTCGTATGTGATTTAAGCGTTCTCGAATTAAACTGGAGTCTTCAGGGGTTTGTCTAAATCCATAAATCGCACCGCCCGGTGTATTTAAATAGCGCATCATGGTCAGCGGGGTTGCAACTTCAACCTCTTGAATATGCTGACGAAGGTTGGGATAAACCTGCTCAATTAAATTGATCAACTCATCTGCAAAGCGATACTTGGTTTTTGCATAATCCTCAGCTTTTACTTTTTCCCAGACATCTGCATATTGTAAACAGACAAGCACGACTTGGCTTTTGCCTTGCGGTGCTGCATCGGGATCATCAAAGTTATAACAAGTGAGCATGCCTGAAATGGGACTGTCAAAGCTTTGCATGTTGGCATAGGTTTCAGACCAATCCATGGTGGACGAAATGAAGGTGGATGGTGCAGTGATATTGAGCTGTTCAGGGGTACAATCTAGACCCAAATAAATCACAAATGCAGAAGTCCCCATACGACGTGACTTAAAATCTTGTTGTACTTGTAAGGGGGAAGGTTGATCCAACATTTCATTAAAAACTAAAATTGGACTGGCATTGGAAATAACGGCTTTGCATTGAATTTCAGAACCATCTTCAAGTTTGACCGACTTGACCGCTTGATGTGCTGTGATGATTTTATCGACGCTACAATTAAATCGGACTTCACCTCCTGATTCTAAAAAGGATTCAAGTAGCGCATTGGACATGGCTTGTGAACCCCCTTTGATATGCCACGGTTTAAAAATAGCATAGGCATAAATCATGACGGCAAGGTCTGAAAACAAGAGTTCTTTAGGTGGTACACCTGAATAAAACCAATAGGCTGCGACAATACTAATCAGTGTTTGATCAGTAAAAAATTCATTCAAAACATCATGTGCTGTTCGTAAACCGTAGCGCTGAAAATAAGGACAAAACTGTTCTAGAAGTTCCGTACTGTTATTTTTTTGCGCTTGTGGCAATGTGGTAAAACTTTCAACAGAAACTTTTTCACATGCCAACATAAATTGATCAATACTTTCACTTTCTAAAGGAAAGCGCTCTTGTAGTATTTTACGGATGCCTGACCAACTTGCAGGTAGGGTAATATCAATTTGATTGGGAATGGCTAAGCGGTATAACGCATGTTCCTGAACAAACTCGACTTTATCCATTACACCGAGCTGTTCAAAGATATGCCGCATGATAAAAGGGCTTTGTTCTGTGCCTAAACCACTGAGTTGATGTAATGCAACTTCAAACTCAAAATCACCTCGAACAAAAGAGGTGGCACATCCACCAGGAATATTATGGCGTTCGACCAATAAGGTCTTTTTACCTGCTTTTTGCGCAGTGACGGCTGCTGTGAGTCCAGCATTTCCTGATCCAATCACGACGACATCAAATGCTTGCATCTTAATCTCCAACTTATCAGTGTTAAGATTTGGTTAAAAAAATATGATTGCGTTACGGTTTAAAAAAAATAAAATACTACGCTTCAGCAAAATGAATTGGTTTTAAGTCATCAAATTGTGCAGTTTGATCTGACATACGACTTTGAACCATCTTTAAAATATCTTGTCCGCTTAATATGGCGGATTGCAGCATCACCGTATGGTCTAAGGCTTGGGCAACTGAATGATCACGACTGTAAATCAAGCTTCGTTTAATGCCTTGAATTGCAATCGGTGGTTTTGAAGCAATATTTTTAGCCACTGCAAAAGCATGTTCCAATAAAGCTTCTGGAGTTTCTAAAACTTTAACTGCCAAACCTAAGCGATAAGCATCTTCCGCAGTTAAAGTATCTCCAGTTAAAGCCAAGTAACGTGCAATGTTAAAAGGAATTTGATGGGGCAAGCGTTGTAAAACGCCGATATCTGCCATCATGCCGATATTGGTTTCTTCGATTCGAAATTTGGCTTGATTGGAAACAAAACAAAAATCACACGCAGCGATTAAATCAAAGCCAGCACCAACACAACTGCCATGCACTGCGACAATCACAGGAAACCGCACTTTCTCAAGACAGGTTAAAGCGTCTTGCATAAGACCAAGGCTCTGAATAATCCCTTCACGGTCGATGGCATTAGCTGCATGAAATTCAGTTTGATTGCTAAACATATCTAAATCTAAACCACCACAAAAGACTTTGCCTTGACCCGAAATGACCAATGCTCGGATTTGCCCAGTTTTATTTAGCTGTTGAATCGCTTGTGGAAATTCTCTCCAAAATGAAAGATTTAAGCTATTGGCTTTTTCTGGTCGCGAAAGTTGTAAATGAGCGATTTGATCGGCCACTGTGATCTGAAAACATTCATAAATTTGAGCCATTATTCTATCCGTGTGATGTTTAAAAATCACTCTATCGTTAAATCTTAACACTGTAAAGATGGCGCGGGCAGTATTTTTAAATTTATGCTAGGATAAATGCATAAAGAAACAATGATTTGAAATATATAACTTATGAGCAAAATAGCGAATCGAAAGCATTACCATGTCGGTAATCTTGAGTCTCAACTTATTGATCAAGCAAAGAAAATGCTTGAAGAGGTGGGGCCAGATAAATTGTCAATTCGGGCAATTGCGGAACAATTAGGGGTAAGTGCAACGGCTGTTTATCATCACTTTGCCAATAAAGATGAACTAATTAGTCATTTGGCGGCAGAAGGGTTTAATCAACTTGAAAAAGTATTGGTTCAATGTCAAGTCAATGTTGAAAATCAAAACAAAATGCAGGTTTTGAGCAAAACTTATATGTTGTTTGCGTTTGATCATCCTGCGATGTATCAACTGATGTTTGGTTCACAGTTGGCGCACAGTGAAATGAATGGCAAGCTACTGACAGCGCGTAAGCAAGCCTATGCAGTGGTAGAGCAATGTGTGGCTGAAGTTTTAGGGCAAGATATTCAATCTAAAGAAGTGAAATCAGCTGCTTTAGCTGCATGGTCTTTTGCACATGGTTTAGCATCTTTGATTATTCACAATGTTTTTGAAATGTCTGAACAAATTTCAAAAGATGCTGTGATTGAAAAAGCATTATTGGGCTTTAATCAATTGATGAAGGCGCTTATGCAGCAACATAATCATGAATAAAATGGGTAAATGTGTTGTGCTTGATTAGTCACATAACTAAAGGTTTTGAACCTGTACCAACGCTAAGCTATACAGTTTCATCCCTAACACTTTTTTACAGCAGAGAAGCAATCAGTGTTCGTACACCTTTAGAACGTTGACTATTTTGTAAATAATAAAGATAAAGCAGGGAAACCTAGTTCAGTCGCCTTTTTTAAGTTTCCCATTGAATTATTTCAAATTCTGTTTGAAAAATGAGGCCAATTTATCAAATGGAATGAGGTCTACGCGGTCGTATAAGTCGACATGTCCAGCACCTTTAACGTAATACAACTCTTTAGGCTGTCCAGCGAGTTGATAGGCTTCCTCACTAAATTCTTTAGAGTGAGCTTGATCACCTGTAATAAACAGCATTGGGCGCGGTGAGATGGTTTCAATATCATTAAATGGATAGAAATTTATAAACCGAACTTCACTGCTTAAAGCACGGTTTTGAGTTTGTTCTAAAGTCTGACCTTGTGGAATGGCCGCACCACGTGGAGTTCTATAAAAGTCATAGAACTCACGCACGATAGGATCTGTTTTTTCATTAATAGTTGTTGGTAGGTAGTTAATCCATTGCTTTACTTTGCCTTGGAATTCTGCGTCGCGTTGTTGCATCGCAGTTTCCAGCATTTGTTTACGTTGTGCTAAAGTTTGTGTGTGATTTAAGCCATGACGTGTAACTCCACCCATATCGTACATACTGACTGTCGCGATGGCTTTTAGACGAGGGTCAAGTTTTGCTGCACTAATAGCGAAACTGCCACTACCACAAATACCAAGTACGCCAATTTGGTTTCGATCAATAAACGTTTGGCTACCTAAATAATCCACAGCGGCATTAAATGCCTCGGTATAAATTTCAGGTGACACCAATTTACGGGGTTCACCTTCGCTTTCTCCCCAAAATGGGAGATCAATCGCAAGGGTAACAAAGCCTTGTTCAGCCAGTTTTTGAGCATACAACATAGAAGACTGTTCTTTTACAGCCCCCATCGGGTGCCCGACGATAATTGCAGAAGCCTTACTGTTTTTATTTAAATTTTTAGGCAACACCAGATTGCCGACCACATCCATATTATATTGATTTTTAAATGTGACTTTTTGAACCGTCACTTGCTGACTTTGATAAAAATTGTTTGTACCGTTAGACATATCTGCTGCCAAAGTAAATGAAGATGAAAAAAGCCCAATACCTGAGATGAATAAAGCGGCAAGCGTGGAAGCCCTAAATGTACGTACTAAATTTGAAGATTGCATAATGACCTCGATGAGAACATTGAAGAAAAGTTTCCAATAAACGACATGATAGAGAGCTTCGATATTTTTGATTAGACTAAGAAAACCACATAGACATATGAGTTATTTTCATGAATTATGGTTATATTGAAAGGATTATAATTTCGCTTTTATCAGGCCAAATTTAGTAGATGAAATTACTGTTTTAGATTCATTTTGTAGTTGAATCTAACAACCATTTTTTATTTCTATAATTAAATCGAACTCACCACCCAAAGAAGGCATATCTATGATATCTAGAGAAAATTATAATGACCTATATGCCTTCCTCATGGTTGTTCGCGAAGGAAGCTTCACAAAAGCCGCGGGAAAATTAGGGGTTTCACAGTCTGCACTCAGTCATACCATTCGAGGACTAGAAGAACGTTTAGGCATGCTTTTACTGACTCGAACCACACGAAGTGTAGCGCCGACAGAAGCAGGTGAAAGATTAAGGCAGACCATCGGCACAAGTTTTGATCATATCGACAACGAACTTTCTTTACTGACAAAATTAAGAGATACCCCCGCTGGGAATGTTCGAATCAATGCCAGTAATCAGTCCATTCGCTATATTTTACTGCCAAAGCTAAAAGAGTTAACGCAAACCTATCCTGATATCAACATCGAATTGACCTCCAATAGCGGCATGGTTGATATTGTGGCTGAAAGATTTGATGCAGGCGTACGATTTGGTAGTCGTGTCGCAGAAGGCATGATCGCTGTGCGAATCAGTCCTGATGTTAAAATGATTGTGGTTGCAACACCTGATTATTTAAAGAAAAATGGAATACCTGAAAAGCCCCAAGATATCACCAGTCATAATTGTATTGGTTATCGACTTACCAGCCAAGGCGGGTTATATCATTGGGACTTCATTGTAAACGGTGTAGAAACAAAGATTAAAATATCAGGTCAATGGGTTTTTAATGAATCGGAGCTAATTGCAGACGCTGTTTTGGCTGGAGTTGGGCTTGCGTATATACCTGAAGATTTAGTTCAGGATGCTTTAACTAAAGGCCAACTGGTGAAAGTGCTAGAGGCCTATACCATTACCTTTCCAGGCTTTCATCTCTATTACCCGCACCGTCGACAGCAGTCGCCTGCATTAAAATTGGTGATCGATCACTTAAGACTTTCTTCACCTTATTAAATAGCATTCCCCATATTTGTAAGAGATGGATGCTGCTATTTAATAAGAATTTGATTTAAATGTATTTAATAAACCATGATGTCTTGATGGATCTCAGCTAAATGGTTTGAATACGTTTCGTTATTAAAGCTGATACTGCACTTACAACTAAGATCAGGGCACTTAAAATAAAAGTAGCTTGATAACCTTGCCAATCAAAAAGCAGACCACCGATGGTTGCTCCTAAAGTGATGGCAAGCTGAATAATAGCCACCATTAGACCACCGCCCGCTTCTGCATCCTGTGGAAGTGTTTTGGTCAGCCATGTGCTCCATGCTACTGGTGCAGGAGTTGCGACTAGACCCCATAGCCCCATAATGATCGCAACCAGCCATAACGTGTGGCCAAAACTGAATAAGCCTAGCGCCAAAATAGCTAAACTTGAAGGAATAAGAACAAGATAGCGATAAAGATGTTGTTGTAAAAGATGGCTAATCAGGTATGTACCAATTAAACCAGAAACACCCAAGAGCAATAATAGACTAGACAGAAGCGTGGTATCTACTAAAGTCACTTTTTCTAAGAACGGACGCAGATAAGTGAACAAGGCAAATTGGCCCATAAATAAAAACATGATACCCAACATGCCCAAAAGTACAGTAGGACGTTTCAGTAGCACAAACACATTTCCAGTTTGTTTTTGAGTACTTAACGGAGGTAACTGTGGCATGCTTTTGATTTGCCAAACTAAGGCAATAAGGGCAATGGGTACAATACAAAAAAATGCACCACGCCAGCCAATCATTGCTCCGAGATAACTTCCTGCTGGTGCTGCAATACTTGTGGCTAATGCATTTCCACCGTTCAATAGTCCTAGAGCTTTGGGGACATCATTTGATGAAACCAAGCGCATGATGATCGCCGTGGACATTGACCAAAAGCCTCCGATCACGATCCCTAGCATGGCGCGTCCGAGCATAAACAAGAGGGCACTATGTGCAAAGGTGATAATCACGCCTGAAACTATCATGAGCAAAGTCAGACCAATAATGACAGTTCGACGATCCCATTTTCTAGTTATTGTAGTGATGGTTAAACTGGTGACAACTGCAAAAACTCCTGAAATTGCAATCGCTTGGCCCACTAGACCTTCAGATATTTTTAGGTCAAATGCGATTGGCGTCAATAAACTGACTGGCATAAATTCAGATGCAATTAAGACCGCACAGCACAAGGACATAACCAGTACAGAGCTCCATGACGACACCATGGATGTGTTCACATCATTGGACTCAACATTTAAAACAGACATAACAAAACCTTGCCTTGCAACAGCAAAGCGTTTAATTCAATAAATTAGGGGAAGGACAAGGCGAAGCTTAGCAAGGGTTTAAGGGAAGTATTAGTCGCAAAATAGTGAATAGATTTATGAATGAAATGCATCAATCAAGAAGTATTAGGTCGACTGGTTTTTTTATTCGAATAGACAGTCTAGCTTTTTCTGGGCTAGACATGACTCATTTTGAGTCATGTCTGATATTAAAAATTAAAACTTCCATTGCACCGAGACAGATGCATTTAAAGGATCGCCGGGTTGAATCCACATATCGCTATAGCTTGCAACATAGTACGTTTCGTCTAAGAGATTGTGCACATTGAACTGATAACGTAGCTGATCTGTTGGCGCATAATAAGCATTTAGATTCAACAACGTGTACTCAGGTAAGTTGAAGCCATTATCTGTACTGTGTCCACTACGTTTGCCCACATAGATCGCCGTTGCACCGAGTCCAACTTTGTCTGCATTGGCAAGGGTCCATTCATAGTTGCTACTGATAGAGCCGCTGTGCTTCGGCACATTGCTGAGTCGTGAACCTTTAGCAAGACTCTGGTCTTTTTCCACTTGAGCGTCTGTATAGCTATAATTGGCACGTATAGAGAATTGATCATTGAGTTGTGTTTCTAGATCGAGCTCTAGCCCCTTACTTGAGACTTCTCCAGCGGTGATTTGATAGTTACTATCTGCTGGATCTGTGGTTAAGACATTTTCTTTAACCATTTTAAAGAGGGCTAAACTCAGCAAACTCTGTGAGGTAATCCGATATTTCCCACCAATTTCATAGCTTTTGCCTTTTTCAGGGTTAAACACATCACCGTTTCGGTCCATGCCACTGTTGAGTGCAAAGGATTCTCCATAGTTGGCGTACCATGACCAGCGATCATTCAGTCGGTAGTTTAAACCCAAGCGTGGACTGGTTTGTTGTAAATCCTTTTTACTGGATGTATCTGTAAGTTTATTTTGAAAGTCTTGAGTGATGTGATCAAAGCGCGCTCCAAACAGCACACTCCATTGATCATTGAGGAAAATTTGATCTTGTAGATTCAGTGCAAAATAGCGTTGCTGTTCTTCTGTATTAATGAAAAGAGGAAGCTCTGGTAAGTATTGCCCATAAATAGGATCATAGATATCAATACTATTTGGCAGACTACTGCTGTGGTTTCGACGCAGTTGTAATTGACGGTACTTCATCTGCCCAAGTTCAGTGCTCAAAAGTACTTCATGACGGGCCCAGTCTTGTTGTATGGTCCCAAGTAGTTCCGTTTGAAAGAGAATGTCATCACTTTTATTATCACGGTAGCGACGCTGACGCTCTAATGTCTGTCCATCACTTTGAATACGACGAGGTTCACTGGAAAAGCCTTTGAGCTGAGTATCTTTCACACTAAGAGCATTATTCATTTTCCAGTCATCATTAAACTGATGTGCAAGTCGAAGCTGATAGAAATGATCTTTTTGAATATGATCACCATCATCAGGTTCGCCTGTAAATGTTTTAGGGTCCATCACAAATTGTTTTTGATAACTACTTACACCACGGTCGAAGGTTCCATCTTGTCGAGTAAATTCACTGTCAAAATCTAACTGGGTTGAATCTGAAATTTTCCATGTGAGCTGAGGGGAGAAAAACCAACGCTCACTCTGCACATGATCACGAAAACTTTGGTTATCTTCATGTGCGACCGCAATACGATAAGCCACAGCATCACTGATTGGGGCAGTATGTTCAAAACTAGCACGGTATTTTTCTAAACTATTGGCACGTAAATTCACTTCTGAAGAACTTTCCCATTCAGGCTTTTTAGTGTTGATATTCAGTAGACCGCCAGCTTCCCCACGGCCATAGAGCGCAGCCATTGGGCCTTTTAAAAAGTCGAGGGATTCAATATTCACCATATCTCGCGGAGCACTGAGTCCACGGTTAACACTCAGGCCATTTCTGATGATTTGTGCCCCAATATTGGGGTCTGTACTAAAACCTCTAAATGAAAAGTTATCCCAAAAGCCGCCACCATAATTGGTTTGACTATAGACCCCGCTCACTTGCGTGAGTGCATCGTCAATACGTTGCACATCTTGTTGCTGAATTAACGCTTTAGATAACACACTTCGACTAAATGGCACGTCTAAAATGTCATGTGAAAACTTAGTCATTGCGGTGCTTTGTTGAAGGTTTTCCCCCTCAGTTTCGGCTTGTAATTGGATGGTCTGGAGTACTTCTGTTGAAGTTTCGGCCCAAGTGAAAGAACTCAGCAGGCTTAAATATATGCTTGAGGAAAAAAGAGAGAATTTATTCATCATGAAGGAGAGTAGCTTAGACTTTGTATTGTTATGTTATAACATTTTAATAGATTTGTAGTTAAAAAATCACTCTAAAATTGAAAAATGTCTTAAAAAAATGAAATAAATTAACCTAAGCTTTTAGGTTCTGGTCCTCAATACGCTGTTTCAAATCAGATAAAGTCACATCTACCATATGCTGTATCAAATACGGTTGAAGATCTGGAACACAGATCAAAGTTATGTTTTAAAATAAATTGGTTAAACCATAACCTCAATTTCAAAATCTACACATTCAAAGCTATCGTCAGATAATTTAAAAAAAGCTGAGATATGTTGAATAATATGCTTGTTCATTCTACAAAAATTGTGAATACTCATGCCGCAAAATTCAGGCTGTAAATTTATCTTTTGGGGTTAGCAACGACAGTGAAAACGTATCCATTTTCTCGTTTACAAAAAGCATTATTGGCGGTTGGTTCATTTTCATGTCTAGGGCTGAACTCGGTATGGGTACATGCGGCAGAAGAGAGTGATGTGGAACAACTCGCAACCATTACAACCACGGCTCAAACTGAACAACTGGCTTATTATCAACCCAAGGTTAATTTGTCTGGGTTTGGTCAGCAAAACCTTGCAGCCATTCCTGCATCTATTCACACCGTTACTGCTGAACTGATCGCAGATCAACATGCGAAAACACTGAGCGATGTGGTAAAGAACGATGCGTCCGTTGGGGATGGCTATGCACCCATTGGTTACTATGCAAACTTTGTGATGCGTGGGTTTAGCTTAAATGCGGGATCCAGTTATTTACTGAACGGTAATTTGCTACGCGGTGAGCAAAATGTAGCGCTTGAAAACAAAGAGCAAGTTGAAATCCTAAAAGGCATGAGTGCGATTCAAAGTGGTATGTCAACGCCGGGCGGAGTCGTGAACTATGTGAGCAAACGCCCCAAAGATGTCCAATCTTTAACCCTTGAAGCAGATAGTCATGGCGGTAGCCGTGTGGCGACTGACCTTGGTGGATGGCTTGGAGATAATCAACAGTTTGGTTATCGTGTGAATGCAGCATATGAAGACATTCACCCGTATGTTGAACATGCCGATGGAAAACGTTTGTTTGGTTCCTTGGCTTTAGACTGGAAAATTTCAGATCGTTCAAAACTAGAATTTGATCTTGAATCACAGCGTCAAAAACAGCGTTCGGTACCCGGTTATCAACTACTTGGTGGTGAAACTGTACCGACAGGAGTGGAATGGGATCGTTTGCTGGGTTATCAAAGCTGGAGCAAGCCAATCACCAATGAAAGTCTAAATACGAGTCTGAAATATAGCTATCAAATCAATGATAACTGGAGCAGCAATCTATCTGCTTCGCAAAGTCGTGTGGTCGTAGATGATTACTCAGCCTTTGCCTACACCTTTGACACTGATGGTAACTATGACATTTATGATTTCCGCAGCCCAGATGACAGTTATCTAACCAATCAATTTAAAACAGGCTTAAACGGAAAATTCAACACTGGAGCATGGCAACATAACCTGAGTTTAGAACTGTCACATGCCTACAAACGCCATACTCAGTATGATGCAATCAATATAAAAGTGGGTTCAGGAAATATTTATAATGATCCTATTACCTATACGCCTACGGATAAAGCCTTAGGTAATCATTACAAATCTCTGGATAGCCAACAAACAGCCCTCAACGTGTTGGATCAAATCGAATTTAATGATGCTTGGTCAGTTTTGCTAGGCGGTAAGCTTTTGCATTTAAATGAAAGTGCCTATGCTGCGGGTGGCAACAGTATTCGTGACACTGACTTCAATCGCTTCTTGCCACAGCTTGCATTGATGTATCAGCCTTGGCAGAACACTCATCTGTATGCTTCTTATGCCAAAGGGATAAGTGACGGCAGTCAAGCGCCGTGGTCTGCCTATGGTAATGAGGATAAAGGCATCGTAGGAAATGCCTTTGAAACTTTAGCACCAAGACGCTCAACTCAATATGAGTTAGGTCTTAAACAGCAATGGCAAGAGCTACTGTTTACTGCCGCTTTGTTTGACTTAACACAAGACCATCAATATACCAACTTAGACAATTACTATATCACCGATGGTGAACAGCATAATCTAGGTTTGGAATTGGGCTTGCAAGGTCGCGTTGCTGAAAATCTAGATATGACATCGACTTTGGCTCTGACTCGTTCACGTTTGGAAGATATACAGGTAGATGCTTATAAAGGACATCAAACTCAAAATGTACCAAAGGTTCGTTTTGCCAGTCATGTGTCTTATCAAATGCCTCAAGTAGAAGGTTTACGTTTACTCGCAGGTATGCAATACAGCAGCAGTAAATACGCCAACAAAACGGGGACGGTTAAAGTTTCAGGCTATACCGTATTCGATGCAGGTGCAGCTTATAACTTCCGTGCTTATGGTTATGACAATATGCTTCGCCTGAATGTGGACAACCTGTTCAATAAAAAATACTGGCGAGATGCAGGAAGCTTCTTCGGGGATGACTATTTATTTCTGGGTACACCACATACAGCACAATTTTCATGGACTGTGAACTTCTAATAAATAGGTTTAAGTAAAAAAGGCATATTGAAGAATATGCCCTTTTTATTTTTACTAGCTTGTTATGAAAAATAGTGACGAAATAACGCAGCTGAAATAATACCAGCAGCAATTGCAACTAAAGGCTTTTTCACAAATAACATGACCAATAAGGTGGTCCCTAAAGCCAAACATGCACCGTTATCTCCCTCAACAGCAATAGGTGCTAAAAGTGCAACCAATACAGAGCCAGACATAGCAGTAATAAACCGTTGAACCGTATCACTGATAGGGACATACGACATAATAAACACGCCGCCCCAACGGGTCACAAGAGTGACTATGGTCATAATTAGAATAATGGTCAGTGGATATGCGGTACTTAACTCGATATTCATATTTTTTTCTCTTTCCAAAGTAGGCCAATCACGCCCCCAGCAAGTGCACCGATAACAACATGGCTATTTTTGGGTAGATACCAATACGCCAATAATGAAATACAGGCCGATGCCGTCCAAATTAAAACAATACGAATATCCTTTTTCCCACCAATCACCATCGCCAATAAAAAGCAAGACATAACCATATCGAGGCCAAAAGCATTCGGATTTTGAATGGTATTGCCAAAATACAACCCAAGCCATGTGCCAATAATCCATGCCACCCAAAGGGCCAAACCGCCGCCGAATAACAACCCAAAGCCAGATTGACCACGGTTAAAGGCTTGCAAAGATAACGCCCAGTTTGCATCGGAAATCACCAGAAGGATGCTATATCTTTTCATTGGGGAAAGATGGCGCAACCAAGGGTAAAGCGAAGCGCCCATTAATAAGTGACGTGCATTAATAAAAAAGACGGTAATAATGAGAGGAAATAGAGAAATTCTTTCTCCCCATAACTCTAAAGTGGCAAACTGAGATGCTCCCGCAAAGACCAAAGTACTCATTAACAGACTAGAGTCATTACTTAGGCCTGTATGCGTCGAAGCAAGTCCAAAGGCAGCACCAAAAATAACAACGAAAAGTGAAATTGGTAGTAGGCTTTTAAAACCAGACCAAATATCTGAAGAATTGAGGCTATAAAGCGCTTGAGTTGTATTACTCAAAAGAATTTCCCTTTCATTATTGGTTGAGTATTCACACGAAATTATTATTTGCAAAGTAAAATAAATACGTTGAGGCATATGTAAGATATAAATTATGCGCTCAATAACAAAAAATGAAAAACGCATAAAACTCAAGTATACTATTCGAAAAACGAATACAAGTAGCCTGACTTGAACCTCAAAGACCTCCAAATAGATTGGTTAAAATGCTTTGTGACTGTGGTAGACATGGGAACTTTGTCGCAGGCAGCTCCTGAACTTTATCGCTCACAGTCTGCGGTCAGCATGCAACTCAAAAAATTAGAAGAAGCGCTACAGTGCCAACTTTTAATTCGATCACATAGACAAATTGAGTTAACTGCAGAAGGGCAACTTCTTTTAGGTTATGCCAGACGAATTTTAGATTTGCACCATGAAACGCAACAAGCTTTTCATAAAGATGAACTGGTGGGCCGAATTCGACTTGGTGTACCCGATGAGTATGCTGCTCAATACCTCACACCAGTTTTGAAACGTTTCGCTCCACGCTATGGTGGCGTTGAAATTGAACTCTATTGCGAGCAATCTACGTCTTTGATTCCACGTATAGAAAGAGGTGACTTAGATTTAGCGCTTATTTCACGTGATGATTCACGGCAGGGCACATTATTGTTCCATGAGCCAATGGTTTGGGTGGGTTCAGCCCAATTTGATATTTGGAAAAATGACCCTTTGCCTGTAGCCGTTTATGAAAGTACCAGTTTGGCAAAACGTAGTGCGATTCACTCTCTGGCTTTACAAGGACGCCGTTACAAAGTTGTGTACCATAGTTCAAGTTTAGTCGGGCAAATTGCGGCTGTTGAAAGCGGCCTCGCTGTGGCTGTACTGGCCAAATGTAGTGTACCTGCTCATTTGGACATTTTAGGCGCTGAACATGGTTTAGGCCCTTTAGAACCAATGGAAGTTGCTATCTTTCGTAGTCGTGTCTCACAGGGTTCAAAGGCCGTCGATCATCTTTATGAGCTATTGATCAAAACCTTAAGACAAGCAACGATTTATTAAAAGATAAAACTCAAATTTTGTAGATTAAAGTCTGTGTCTTACTCAGCTGCCGATATCAATTAAAAAACCAAATATCCAATGGGTTTAAATAAAAATAAAGCAATTCATTTGAACCATAAACCAGCATGCATTCCTTCTAAATATCAAAAAAATAGATAGTATGAATGAAAATATATAAATTGGATTTATCCTAAAAAATAACCAATCATAGAAATCTAAGCAATTTAGTAAGGAATGCTAAAAATGGACAAAAAAGTTAAAGTTGCTGTGATTGGTGGTGGTATTGCTGGATTAGCACTCACCACTCAATTGATTAAAAATACGCATTTAGATGTGCATCTATTTGAATCTGCACCTCAATTTTCAGAAATTGGAGCAGGTATTTCTTTTGGTGCTAATGCAGTAAAAGCGATTCACTTGTTAGGTTTAAGCCAAGAGTATGAAGGGATTGCGGATCAGGTGAAAGCACCTTATACCGATATTTGGTTCCAATGGCGTAATGGCTATACCGATGCGTATTTATCGGCCTCAATTGCACCACAAGTGGGTCAGTCTTCTGTTCATCGTGCAGATTTTTTAGATACGTTAATTCCATTAGTCCCATTATCAAATGTACATTTTAATAAGCGTGTTCAACACGTTAAAGCAAATGAAGATCAAGCCACGATTACTTTCATGGATGGTCAAAATATTGAATTTGATTACGTAATCGGTTGTGACGGAATTCACTCAGTTGTTCGTAATCATGTACTTGACTCGCATCAATTACCACGTATTCAACCTCAATTTTCAGGCACATGGGCATATCGAGGCATTATAAAATTCAAAGACTTTAAACAAGCAATTGAAAAATTAGGAAATGATTTAGAAATTGCAGATGTTCCACAAATGTTTCTTGGGAAAGATAAACATATTTTAACCTTTCCAATCCGTCAGGGTGAAGAAATCAATATCGTGGCGTTTAAGTCAGATCGTACACAGACTAAATTAGCTGAAAATACGCCGTGGACTTTTCCTGTTTCTAAGCAAGAAATGCTCTCTGACTTTGCTGACTGGAGTGAAAGCTGCAAGGTCTTACTGGGTTTAATTGAGTCCCCAACCATTTGGGCTTTACACGAAATTCAGCCTTTAAAGCATTATAAAAATAAGACTAATAATGTGATTTTGATTGGTGACGCTGCACATGCCATGTTGCCTCATCAAGGGGCAGGAGCTGGGCAAGGTTTAGAGGATGCTTTGATTTTGGCAAAATTATTAGAGAACTCTGAATTGACATCCGAGTCAATCAAATTGGTATCTGAAATATATGAGCAAGTTCGGTTAGATCGCGCCGTGAAAGTTCAAAATACCTCACGTGAATCAGGCGAAATCTACGAGCTGTATTCCTCAAAGTATTCGGACTTTGAATCAGTTGGGCAACATTTAGCACATCGTTTTGACTGGTTGTGGCAGCATTCTCTTGAAAATGATATTCGGACAGCCCAAGTGGCATTAGAAAATCAGCTACAGAAAACAGCAATATTCGCTTAAAAGAAAAGATTCAAAGTAGCAGTGCTTGTTTAAAGAAAGATGGTGGCTTAAATAAGCACGTGCGCTTGAAGGAAAAATATTAAAAAACAGAATAATTTGACCAGGGAGGTCAGTTATGCAAAGTATTAATGCAAATGAAATTATTGATCATGCGCAATTGAAAGGTATTCATTGGCGTGTGATTTTACTGAGTGCACTCATCATCATTTTTGATGGATACGATTTGGTTATTTATGGTGTCGCACTGCCAAAGTTAATGCTGGAATGGAAAATTGATTCTATTACTGCTGGATTTCTGGGCAGTATCGCGCTATTTGGAATGATGTTTGGCGCGATTATTTTTGGCAGCCTAAGCGATAAATTAGAAAGCTACGGATTCAGCCGTAAAAAGTTAATTATTTTATGCATCTGTTTATTTAGTAGTTTTACTTTGTTATGTGGTTATGCAACCAATCCGCAAAGCTTTGGTATTTTTCGTTTTATTGCGGGTCTTGGTCTAGGTGGGGTGATGCCGAATGTCATTGCGCTCATGACGGAATATGCACCTAAAAAACTACGCTCGACATTGGTTTCCTTAATGTTTAGTGGCTATGCAGTCGGTGGCATGTGTTCAGCATTATTGGGGATGTGGTTGGTTCCTCAATTTGGTTGGAAAATCATGTTTATTTTAGGGGGGCTGCCGCTTTTATTGATTCCCATGATTTGGTTGCTCTTACCAGAATCAATTGATTATTTGGTACGCCGCAATAAAACTGAACAAGCCATTCGGATTCTAAAAAAAATTGATAGCAGCATTATCTATACAGAGCAAACCAAGATTTGTCTTCATCAGGACAATCAATCGACCTCGAGCACGCCTGTGAAAGATTTATTTGCGGAAAACCGTGGAGTGATTACGCTTTTATTCTGGGGTAGTGTGTTTATGGCGCTGGTCTTGGTTTATGCTTTAGGTAACTGGCTACCTAAATTGATGGTGGAAGCGGGTTATGATTTATCTACCAGTCTGGTCTTTCTTCTGGCTTTAAATTTGGGTGGAATGCTGGGCGCAATCTGTGGTGGTTTCCTAGCGGATCGTTTTAATTTGGCAAAAGTGTTATGCAGCTTGTTTTTGAGTGGCGCCGTAGCTCTATTTTTGCTTAGCTATAACTTACCGATGATAGTTTTATACATGTGTATTGCTATTGCAGGAGCTGCTTCAATTGGTGGGCAAATATTATTGCTGGCTTATATGTCTCAATTTTATTCATCCAATATTCGTGCAACGGGCTTAGGTATGGCTTTAGGTGTTGGTCGCCTAGGCGCAATTTTAGGGCCGATTTTATGTGGTTGCTTACTCAGCTTAAGTTTACCAATTAATTATAATTTTATTGCGCTCGCAATCCCTTGTATCATTGCTGTGATCAGTGTATCTACAATACACTTTCGTTTGAAAAGAACAAAATTAGAAGCCGAATCTGTGCAAGTCTAAAGGCAAATGGGGAGTTCTGCCTCCCCAATTTTATCGAGAGATTAAAATTGATTGATCTAAGTCTTATCAAAGTTTTTGTCATCATTTTTGAAACTAAAAATATCAGCCATGCCGCTGAACGATTAAACTTAAGCCAACCATCTGTAACCTACAATCTAAATCGTCTACGAAAGTTTTTAAATGACCCTTTGTTTGAACGCGATAAGTTTGGTGTAAAACCGACTAAGTTGGCACAAAGCCTCTATCCGAGTTTTAGGCAAGCCATCACTGATATTGAAATGGCCATCACAGCCTCCAAGCAGTTTGATCCAAAAACATCAACGCGAATTTTTCGATTAGGGTTATCCGATTTAGGCGAAATATGTTTACTGCCTTCATTGATTCAGTATCTATCTAAAGAAGCGCCATTTATTAAGATAGAAGTGGAGGAAATCCAATCTGATCGGGTCGAGGATTGGCTGATTGATGGGTTTTTAGATGTTGCGGTATTTAATAGTAGTTATACCGTGATGCCTAAAATCGAATCACGTAATGTATTTGAAGAGCGATATATGTGCATTGCACACAAATATCATCCACGTGTAAAGAATCAGCTCAGTTTAGAACAGTATCTTCAAGAAAATCATGCGGCCATTAAGTCATCAACAGGGCATATCGAAATTGATCAAAGACTAAAAGAGTCGGGCTTAAAAAGAAAAATTATGCTGGAGCTTCCTCATTTTAGTGTATTGCAAGATGTCATCACGAGTTCTGAGTTGCTGGTGACTTTGCCTTCCCGTGCAGCAAAAGTATATGCGCGAAATGGTGATGTAAATATTTTTGAATTACCGTTTTCAGTTAAACCGTTTAATGTCAGTGTCAATTGGTATAATCATCGTGATGACTTAGATGCTCGAACTTGGTTTATCAACAAACTCCAAGAACTATTCAAATCACTTTAATATCAATTTTTATATCACTGTCAAAATATCAGCCCGCATAGGTCAGATCATTCATGATGCACCTGATTGTTTGTATTTAAGAAATTTGACCGACACAAAATACAAGTTCTAGATCTATACAATCCGATCTTTTTCCAGTAATTTTACTATGGTATGAAAAATGCTAAGAATAAAATGACTCAAAAAGGATGACCTATGAAAAAAACGATTTCAGCTCTAACACTCAGTTTAAGCCTATTACTCCCATGTGCAGCATTTGCCAAAAATAATGTCGTTGTTGTCGCTACTGGTGGAACCATTGCAGGTGCTGGTGCAAGCTCTACCAATAGTGCAACCTATACCGCGGCTAAAGTTCCTGTAGATGCATTATTAAATGCGGTTCCTCAGATTCAAAACCTTGCCAACGTGACTGGTGTGCAGGCAATGCAAGTTGCATCAGAAAGTATTACGGATAAAGAATTATTATCCCTTGCACGTCAAGTCAATGATTTACTTAAAAAGTCTGATGTGAATGGTGTCGTGATTACACATGGAACAGACACCTTAGAAGAAACCGCTTTCTTTTTAAATTTAGTGATTCATTCAGACAAGCCGATTGTATTGGTCGGGTCAATGCGTCCGGGGACTGCACTTTCTGCTGATGGCCCGTTGAACCTTTATAGTGCGGTTGCACTTGCTGCCGACGATAGTGCAAAAGGTAAAGGCACTTTTGTGCTTATGAATGACGATATTTTTGCAGCGAGAGATGTTTCAAAAACAATTAATATCCATACCAATGCATTTATGAGCCAATGGGGTGCACTCGGGACCTTAGTCGAAGGAAAACCATACTGGTTTAGAAATACAGCAAAACGTCATAATAAGAGCTCAGAATTTAATATTGAAAATATTAAAGGCGATAGCCTACCGCTAGTACAAATTGTTTATGGTTCAGGCAATATGTTGCCGGATGCATACACGGCTTATGCTAAAGCAGGGGCAAAAGCTATTATTCATGCAGGTACAGGGAATGGCTCAGTAGCCAATTATATTGTCCCAACCTTAACAGACTTACAAAAACAAGGTGTGCAAATTATTCGCTCATCTCGCGTACCTCAAGGTTTTGTTCTAAGAAATGCAGAACAACCAGATGACAAATATGGTTGGGTCGTCGCACATGATCTTAACCCGCAAAAAGCTAAATTACTTGCTGCACTTGCTTTAACAAAAACAAAAGATGCAAAGGAAATTCAGCGCATTTTTTGGGATTACTAAAATCAATAACTGTGAACTCGCATAGTAATGCTTTTCACCTAAGCACCTTAAAAATTTAAGGTGCTTTTTGATTTTGCATTAAAAAAAACACAACAGACCAGTAAATCACATCACATTTATACAGATAGGTTCATGTTGCTATCATTTCTATTATGATCAAGCTACATCCAACTAATAAGATTTTTTAATAGACTACGCTTTATATGATTTTAACAATTGTGAAGTAATTTAAAACAAACTAAATAATTAATAAAAATAATAAACTCACACCACTTTAATCAATAAAATAAATAATTGGGTAATATCTATAAGTATGTGAACTTGCAATTGCCATTATATTAAAAATAATCAAATCAAAGTACTATTGCGCAGTATAATAATAAAATTTCTGAACTCTTCTTAACCACCTTTGTAGCCACCTACTTATTCCTCTCTCGCTTCGAAGGCTTGTATCAACATGACTTAAAGATCATATCATTATGAAAATAGAGTTTATTTTCAATATTGAATATTATTTCAAATAATTATTATTATTAAATATATATTCTAAAATTTCAATCCGCTCTTTAAATATAACAATTTAAACATTAACAGCATCAATACAAACAATTGATTTAAAATAACTTTTTATATAAAAACAAGGACTTCGTTTACTTTTGTTTTAAAAATGTACCTTTTGGTAAACATTATGGAAAAATATTAATAAATTGGGCATTTTATATTCGATAAAAATATTTTTTACTAAATTAGAACATTTTATAATATGAGAAAATACTATGAATAAAGTATATAAGTTGGTGTGGAATGCTACTTTAGGAAGCTGGGTTGCTGTTTCTGAGAGAGCAAAGGGTAAAAAGAAATCAACGACAAATAAAGTCATAAAAAATTCAGTGTTGTTATTATCAATATTAAGTTCTGGAGAAATTTTAGCATTAGATATTGCAGAAGATTTAAATGTAACGGGGAGTTTAACAGTAACACA
Source organism: Acinetobacter sp. (assembly GCF_036666595.1). Classification (GTDB taxonomy): domain Bacteria; phylum Pseudomonadota; class Gammaproteobacteria; order Pseudomonadales; family Moraxellaceae; genus Acinetobacter. Next base: position 43,876 of record NZ_JAVWVO010000016.1, read on the forward strand.
AGATGTAATTGCAAATGGCGTTTCTCTAACAACGGTCAATAGCAATCTTAATCAAGCACAAGGTCAGGTAAGTTCGCTTAGCAACCAAGTTAATGATCCAAACTCGGGTTTAGCAACTAAAGCATCTACAGCAGATCTAAATTCGCTAAAAAACCAAACATGGAGTTTACAAACCAATAATGGACAATCAACGGCTGTAAAATCTACAGATACAGTAAATTTTGTAAATGGAAAAAATATTACTGTTACCAATACAGGAACTAATATTTCAATTGCAACCAGCGATAATCCTGAGTTTAACACAGTGAAAATTGGTGATACGACGAATAATACGACTTTGTCTAGTACTACGGACGGTTTGGATCTTGGTGGGGATAAGCTCACAAATATAGCCGATGGAAATATCGCGGCAGGTTCAAGTGATGCTATTACAGGTGGACAAATTAATGACTTGCTGTTTCAAAGTGGTCAAGGGATTAAATATTTTCATACTAATTCAACTTTGGCCGACTCAGAAGCAACAGGCTTAGATTCAGTGGCCATTGGCCCAGTTGCGAAATCAACAGGTGAATCATCTATTGCTGTCGGACATTTTTCCAATGCAGCAGGGTTAAACAGCATTGCAGTAGGGAATACAGCAAATGCATTAAATGATTACTCTATTGCTTTTGGTAAAGAGACGGGTGCCCTTGGAACAAATTCTACATCTATTGGTAATGGTGGACAGGCTAGAACGTTAACCCCAACTTATAATGTTTCCAATACTCAGATTATTGCTATTAATGGAATCCCAGTCACTGCAACGGGTACCGATACCAGCAGTATTACCGAAATTAATGGGGTTGCTGTCTCTGCTGCACAAGTGAGCCAGTTTTTAGGTGCATTGCAAAATGGGGCCAATATGGCTGTGGGTGATAAGAGTGTTTCACTCGGAGCATCGACTTTAGCTGGCGGGCCATCCAGTGTTGCCGTAGGAAATGCTGCTTTAGCAACAGGGACCAATTCAAATGCTGTTGGTAACGGGGCCAATGCAACGGGTACAAATGCAAATGCCATCGGAACGCAAGCCTCTGCGGGGACCAATGCCAACGCAATGGGTAGCTCTGCTTCTGCAAGTGGAAACGCTAGTGTTGCCATTGGTAACCAAGCAACTTCAGCAGGTACGAGTGCAGTTGCTTTAGGTGATGGTGCGAAAGCAAGTGTAGTAAATGGAGTTTCTATTGGTAGTGCAGCTGGAGCAGGCTCTGTTGGTTCAGGCACTTTTGACCGTAATGGGCATATCGCGATCGGAGCCAATTCAGGACAAAATATTACTGGTAATCAGTCTATTGCTATCGGCGTTGGCGCAGGTAGCAATTCAACAGTGAATACTGGAAGCTCTGATTATAATATTGCGTTAGGTACAGAAGCGGGGGCTAATCTTATAGGTAACCAGAATATCTCAATTGGTTATGGTAGTAATAAAACAAGTACATCTGCGGTACAAAATTCGGTTGCAATCGGGTCCGCAACGTATACCGAAAGTTTAGGTGTCTCAGTAGGCACTAGGGCCAGTACAGCACAAGGTGGTGTAGCATTGGGTTATGATTCAAATGTAACAGGGACGGGCGGGGTTGCACTCGGAAAAGATGCTCTGGCTGGGCAAAATGATGTCGCGCTTGGTGTAGGAAGTGTTGCAGAATTTAACTCCCTTGGAAATGGATATATCACGAATGTTTCAGCTGGAGTTGGGGGCTATAATGTTGTTTCTGTTGGAAATGCCAATGAAAAACGCCGTATTACCAATGTTGCAGATGGTTCTGACGCACAAGATGCTGTAACAGTCAATCAAATTAAAGCTTTGCAGAACGATATTATTCGGGTGATGGGGGCGACAGACTCGAATGGGAATCCAGCAGTTATCAATAGTAACGGTAAGCTACCTCTCATACAAGTAAATGTAGTAGATCAAAATACAGGTACTACAAGTAAGCTTCCAACCACGATTCAAGATGCTTTTGATTTATTGGGAAGTGGACAAATTGGTGGGATTGTACCTGATGCGGTTCTGTATAACTCAGACAAGTCAGTGGTAAATTTAGTGGGTACCGATGGAACCATTATCCGAAATGTGAAAGCCGACGAAAATGACCTAACATCGGCTGTAAATTTAGGCCAATTAAAAACAGCAGTTGCAGATGCAGGTCCTCAATACTTTTCAGTCAATACGACAGATGTCAATAATAAAAATAATACAGGTGCAAATGGCGCAAATTCTTTAGCGATTGGTCCAAGTGCTAGCACATCACCACTAGCGACTGGTGCTATTGCCCTAGGAAACAGTGTTATAGCTGCTCGTGAGAAGGCTATTGCAGTTGGTACAGGTGCGGGTGCAATCGGTGCGTCTTCTATTTCAATTGGTGATTCTTCAATTGCAACAGGTGAAAATAATATCGCCATGGGTAAAAGTGCTCAGAGCCGAGGTGAAGATACGATTGTAATCGGTAATGGATCTGAGGCCGATGGAACTAAATCCGACTATGCTGTCGTGATCGGAAGCGATGCAGAAGTGAATACCGCAAATCAAGGTATTGCAGTTGGTCGTCAAGCACTAGCTCAAGGAGACAATGCGACTGCCATTGGTTATCAAGCCAAAGCTAGTGGTGCTCAAGGCGTTGCTTTGGGGCGCTTAGCTAATGCAAGTGCGGAAGATAGTATGGCCTACGGAGATAATGCTACCTCTGCTGGTATTCGTTCTACTTCGATTGGTTCTGATGCAAATAGTACATCACAAGATGGTTTAGCGATTGGTTCACAGGCAAAGAGTTTTGCAGCTAAAGCAACTGCCATTGGTCAAAACGCTGAAAGTGCAGGTGAAAATGCGATTGCTTTTGGTGTCAATAGCGTCAGTCGTGCAAACGATGCAACCGCTATTGGTAATAATGCGACCTCAAATGGAATTAACGCAATTGCACTTGGAAAACAGTCCAACGCCAATGCTTTAAATTCAATTGCATTAGGTACTGGAACAAATGCTCTTCAAGAAGATGCCGTGGCTATCGGTAACAGTGCTTCGGTGACCGCAAAAGGAGCCTCTGTATTTGGTAAGTCTGCAACCGCTTCTCATGAAAATGCTGTGGTTTTAGGCAATAACTCGGTTTCTGCAGCTTATATGGCCACAACTTCAGCCACAATCAATGGAAAAACATATAGTTTTGCAGGCGCTCCGACAAGCTCTTCGAGTGTGAGCGTAGGAGATGTAGGGTCTGAACGTACCATTGTCAATGTTGCTGCTGGACGTATTAGCAATTCAAGTACGGATGCAATCAATGGCAGTCAACTGCACCAAACTAATCAGGCTATTACAGATTTGGCTGACACTGCGCTTAGTTTTTCAGGTGATAGTGGTACCAAGGTTGACCGTAAATTAGGGCAACAGCTAAATGTAAAAGGTGGGGCAACTGGAGTACTCACGGATGGCAACATAGGCGTAGTAGCAGATGGTACAGATACTTTGCAACTTAAATTGGCGAAGGATGTAAACCTTACCGCACAAGGCAGTTTGACAGTTGGAACGACTAAAGTGACTGATGGGCAAGTGGAAATCAAAGATACTGCAAATAATAGTAATGTAAGCACCTCAACTCAAACCGTAATTACAGCAGGTACAAATACGAATACCAGCAATGCCAGTAGCATCAACTTAAAAAATGCATCAAATAACGTATTGTTAAGTGGCACAACAGGAACACTGACAGGATTAACCAACAAGACCCTAACCGCAGCTGATTTTGCAACGGTTGGGCGTGCAGCGACAGAAGAACAACTTAAATTAGTCAATGATACGGCGCAGAATGCAAGCAAGGGCTGGAACTTAACAACCAATAAAGACAGTACAAACAGCACAAATATTGCACCAGATGAGACTGTTGATTTTTCAAATAGTGATAGTAATTTAGTTATTAGTAATAATGGTGCAGATGTTGATTTAAAACTGGCGGAAGTCGTAAATGTGGGGGAACTTCCAGGAGGTTCAACCATTTCAATTAATGGAAAAAATGGCACGATTACTGGCTTGACCAATACTATATTTGATCCAACTAATTATGTTTCTGGGCGAGCTGCCACAGAAGATCAGTTGGCTACACCACTCACTTTTGTCGGGGATAATGCAGGGGTTAATGTCGATAGAAGATTAGGACAGCGCTTAAGTATAGTCGGTGGAGAGTCTATTGGAACTAATCTGACAGACAATAATATTGGGGTGGTTGCAGACGGCACAGATAATAAACTAACAATTAAACTTGCCAAAGATATTAAGCTCAATAGCGTCAATGCTGGCGGGACAGTCATTGATAGCAAAGGTTTAACTTTTGTGAACTCAAGTGGCGGCGCTGTCCCTAACTCTCCAAGTGTAACAGTTACAGGCATTAATGCTGGAACGAAAAAAGTCACTAATGTTGCAGCTGGCGATATTAGTGATAACTCGATGGATGCTGTCAATGGTAGTCAGATTAAACAAATCATTGATAAGGGCTTTACAGTTAGTGCAAATGCAGGCACTGGCGCTAAAGACACCATTGCTCTTGGTGAAAATGTTGATTTTAGTGCAACAGATAGCAATATTAAAATTACTAATACAGGAAATAATGGCATTACTTTTGGGTTAGAGTCTGTCGTTAAAATTGGACCAGCTACAAGTGGTAATCCTGTGACGATCAATGGTAATACAGGTACGGTTACGGGCTTAACCAATAAAACCACCACTAGCAGTGATTTTGCGACAACGGGCCGTGCAGCTACAGAAGAACAACTCAAAGAAATGCAAACGGGTCTAAACAATGCAGGCTTTGGCTTAACCACGGAAGATGGCAATACTGTAACTAAGACCTTGGGTGAAAGCATTGAGGTCATCGGTGCAGATAGTAATATAAGTACCAAAGTTTCTGGCGGAAAAGTTCAAGTTGAACTAGCTAAAAATATTGATTTAACGGCTGCAGGCAGTTTGACAGTCGGAAAAAGTAAAATTACCGATGGCAAAGTTGAACTCAAAGCTGGTAATAAATCGAATATTAGTACAGTTGATGGGACTACAGTTAGCGATGGTACGAACAGTAGCTTAATTGGTGCAGGTAATATTAGTGTTCGTAACAGTACATATCAAACCCAAGTAGGACCAACACAGATTATTGTTGGTGGTGCAAATCAAGTTACAGTAAACGGCTCCACTGGGACTATTGGTGGTTTAACTAATAAAACATTTGATCCCAATAACTTTGTCAGTGGGCAGGCTGCTACAGAGGACCAACTCAAAGCACTCAGCAACAGTATACAAAGTGCCAATAAAGGGTGGAATTTAACGACCAATGGAGCAAATAGCAGTCATGTAAATTCTGATGACACTGTAGATTTTGGCAATAAAGATGGAAATATTAATATAACTAATAGCGGAAACAACGTCAGTGTTGAACTCGCTAAAGATATTAAAGTTGATAGTGTAACTACAGGTGATACAGTCATTAATAATAATGGACTTACAATTACTGGTGGACCAAGCATTACTAAAAATGGCATTGATGCAGCTGGAAATAAGGTGACGAATGTTGCAGATGGTAGTATAGCTCAGAGCAGTAAAGACGCCGTGAATGGTAGCCAAATCCATGACATTATTGGTGATGGCGCATTCCAAGGCGGTGATGGAAATACAATTACGAACATAGGTGGAACAGGTGCGACGAATATTAATGACGCCATTAGTTCGATCAATCAAAAGGCTGGACAGCATTCTACCGTGGTTGCGGGTCAAAATATGACTGTTACAGAGGCAACGAATAGCTCTGGCGGGAAAGAATATAAGGTTGCGACCGCAGATGATGTCAAATTCAACTCAGTAACTTCTAATACTGTTACTGCAAATACAGTCAAAGTTGGCGATGTCGTAATTGATCAAAATGGTATTAATGCAGGCAACAAAAAAATTACCAATGTTGAGGCCGGGGAAGTTTCCAGTACTTCTAAAGATGCGGTGAATGGTTCACAACTCAATACTTCAAACCAATATATCACCACATCATTGGGTGGTGGCGCAAAATATGAAAATGGCCAATTCACAGCACCAACCTATAATGTAAATAATGGAACTTACCATAATGTCGGGGATGCTTTAGGGGCACTCAATCAAGCGGATATTGATTTGGGGAATAAAATTACTAATCTAGGTGACCGTTTAGAGCAAGTATTCTATGACACGAATGGCCGTATTGATGATGTAGAAAGAAAAGCAAATGCTGGTATTGCTGCGGCCATGGCTATGGAAGGAGCACCATTTGTAGCAGGTAAATTCACCTATGCAGCAGGTGCAGCATATCATGGCGGAGAAAATGCAGTCGGCGTCACATTGCGTAAAACAGCTGACAATGGACGCTGGTCATTTACAGGCGGGGTGGCAGCAGCATCACAGGGCGATCCAAGTGTCCGCATTGGGTTTAGTGGTGTAATTGATTAGATCTTTGAAATCTGTCATTAATTTTTGTCTACGCTGAAATAGAATATAAACGAGAAAAATTGCTATGAAAAATAAACTTCTATATTGCATGCTTTTAGCTTTTCCATTATCCACTTTTGCTGCTGAAACAGTAATGACGGATGCGCAGCAGGTATATTTCCCAGAACTGAAAAAAAGCTATCTTAAACAAGTTAAACGCTATGAGGTGAATGATATTGCGAGGTTAGGTACTGGCTTAGATAAGAATCAATTTCGACATATTTTAGGAGACCCTCAATTCAATGAAGGTATATTTGGTACTAAAACATGGAATTATGTTTTAGATATTCGAGTTCCAAATACGCAGCAATATAAACGTTGTCAGTTAAGAGTCGACTTTGATCGGAAATCTTTTTCAGAACGCTTAAGCTGGAAAGGAGATGATTGTGAGGAACTCATTATGCCTCCTGCACAAATGGTTGTATCCAGACCTGTAGCTCCTTTGATTGAGACACTTACAGTAGAAAGCAGCATAGATATTCTCTTTGAATTTGATCGTTCAGATGCTGCTTCCATTGTGGAGGGGCAGGATTCGATTCGCTCCCTTGCAAATCGGATCAACCAAGTCAGTGGGACGAGTCCTGTTATGGTGTCTGGCTATACAGACCGCTTAGGCTCAGATGCTTATAATCAGAAATTATCTGCTGCACGTGCAAATACCGTGGCCCACTTATTGGTCAATTACGGGATCTTACCACAAAGGATTAAAATTGAAGGAAATAGCAAAACTGACCTCTATCAACAATGTGATGGTAGTCAGCGCAGTTCAGAGCTCATTCAGTGCTTAGGACCGAATAGACGAGTTAATGTTGATTGGTGAATAACTGTATAACTTAAACAATAGAGATCTTCAGCATCGGTAATATAGCGATGCTGAGTTCTTTGACTAAAAGTACTTAATTTTTAGAGAAGGATGTGCAAAAATCTAATTTTTGAATTAGGTTTAAATATGTTTTTGGTTAACATGCCTCAGAACAAAAAAGAGTAATTATGATTGCTAAATCGTCCAAGATTCTTTTCTTTAAAACATTTAAGAAATAAATATTTAACAAATCAATAGCAATCTATACTCACCATTCTTTTCAACAGGCGCTCGATGAACACAGGGTAAGACCTGTTGCGTTGGATGATCTACTGCCAGTCGCCAAAGATGTCCTGAGCCTAAATTCACAGGTTTGGCATTCTGTTTAGGCTGATAATGCAGATCAAAAAAATACTCTTCTAGGAAAGTTTCAAATTCAGTCTCTGGACCATCATGTAATTCTTTGAGTTTTTCTCTGATCTCGGGAATTAAAATCTTTTGCTCAGCCTGATCATTGGGCACGATATCACTTGCAGCGCCGTGATAGGTACATAAGAAAGTATCCGTTTCTATGGGTGAACGATCTATATGAAACGAATATACATCTGTTGAAATGAAGTCTAGCTCGTCATCACGCTCATAATATTTTAGTAAATTAAGAATAGGGGATGCTCCAAAATCAGTTAAGAGCTGTATATCTTTTAAAATGATTTCCCTTGCGAGATTTCCTTCTTCTGAAAGTTTTAATGCTAAAAGATCTTCAATAGAAACTTCTGTAATGTTTTCTTTTAGCTCAAGTTTAGCCACAATTTCTTTAAAATCACCAACCAAATCTCTATACCAGCAAAGTGCATTCATTTCTCCTTGAAATTTGGAATTTACAAGTTCAAAAAAACTAGAAACTACACTAATTTGGGCGTTGTTAGAAAACGGACTTTTCATTTTAGAATTTAATAAATCATAAACTAGACCTAATAATACACTAGCTTTATTAGAATATTGTTTACCAACACTATTAAGTGAATTAAAGAAATCAAATTTCAGATGTAATGAATGATGTGAAACAGAGATTTTTATTGTTTAATAAGCTAAAGACAGTTAAACCTAAGAAATTTTTATAAAAAGATTGGTGGTATCTGTGCCGAAAGTTACTGGTAATGTAAAAAATTGGGGGAAATAAATTGAGAATAAATCATAAAATTTTGATTTTAATGATGCTAAATGGAATATTTCTTCAGGCATGCGATCTATCTACAGATAAAATTCAAAAAGTTACACATGAAGAAGAAAAGTCTTCTGATTTTACTCCGCCAATGGGACCTTATGGATTACCTTACCGCGTAGGAAATTTGGGAGGTAAACCCGTAAATTTGAGTGAAGGTGTGAGTGCAGATTATGAATTGTGCCCTGTATGGGAGTGGAGTAAAGCTGAGCCTGAATGTAAACCACGACCAAAACGTAATTATGACTCAGTTATAAACTTTTTAGCTTTTGAGATACGTTATACCGATGAGACGTTGCTTGTTACATATGTAAAAGCGCCACAAGCTAAGACATTAGCTAAGGAATATAGAATACAGGATGCATCACCAGACACACCTTGGGTAAATGTATTTGCATATGCGGGCAATAGATATGTGAAGGATGGAGATATGAGGGCACTGCTTGATAGAACGGTAAATAACAAACCATCAGATAGTCAGTCTGGAGGTTTAAATTACATTAGAATATATAAAAAAACAGAGCACTTAAATTATGGCTTGGAAAAATATATTCCAGATCAAAAGTGGATATCTCAATATGGGTATGAGGATACTGATGATTTATACGTATCTATGGAAAAAAATAAGAATGAAGACATATCATTGATCAAATGCTCAAACCATCCATCCTCAATACAAAAGTGCACACTCAGATTTATTTTAGAACCTGAGTTGAAAGTGCATGTTGATGCGAGTTTCAGTAAAAAAAATTTAAAAGACTGGAGAGAAATTAGACAAAGCGTTAAAGCAATGATTTTAAGTTTTACAGTACAAGAAACAGTAAATTCCCATATTTGAATAGAGGATTTTTTATGACTACCCGTTGGATTATTAGCGACATTAGCAACAACTTCAATTAATTCAATATCTTATATTTCACCCATTAAATAATTAAGTAGCTGAACCTGATCTATAACCTGAGTATCAATAAAACTCCAGTTTGATCCTGTATCAGCTACTTATTTATATAAAGCTCTTTCCTTTATTCATGTTCTTTACGAAGACTCAATGAAAGCTCATCCCAACGTTGTATCGCTACGTCCATCGCTTGCATTTTGACATGACCAAAACCTCGTACATCTGCTGGCAATTGAGCGATTTTCTCAGCAGCAGATAAGTCATAATTTTCAGGTGCAGAAATGATTGTTTTGACAAATGCGATATAACGATCACGCCAAGCATGTTCTTTTTGACGCTCTTGCTGTAAAGCAAATGGATCAAGGAAAGACTCTCTAAGCCACTGTAGGCGAGAAAGAATCATCATCGGAATACGCATCCAATATCCGAAAGCACATTTGCGTATGCTGCCATGAGTACCCAAAGTAGGAGGTGCTAAGTGATAGGTTAAACGTAGACCTTGACCAAACTGCGTTTCAATCGATTGTTTAAAGCTTTTCCCTGTGAGTAAGCGTGCAACTTCGTATTCATCTTTATACGCCATGACTCTATATAACTGTGTCGCAATGGTTCCAGTTAATTCTTCGGGCAATACTTTGGCAGCTTGTTCGACAAGTGTTCGATACTGAGTTGCATAATCTTGATTCCAATACTCAACCAAACGCGCTGAACGATCTTCAATGAGTTCAGCCAACGTGGTTGGTTTACGCATCGTTGGGATCGTTGCAATAATGCGTTTGGCTAAGTCAGGATCACTCATGAGATGGCAACCGATGCGGAAAGCTTCAAGGTTTTTTTCAGTAGCCGTACCATTCAAATGGATTGCCTTCTCAATACTTTCACGTTTCAACGGAATCTGACCTGCTTGCCAAGCCATGCCAAGTAAGATTTGATTTGCAAAGATTGCATCGCCCAAAACTTGTGTAGCAATACGTGTTACAGGCAAAGATGTGAGTTTTCCTTGAGTCGTTCTACCACGAAGTCGATGAATCAAATCTGTAATTGGCGCATACCAATCACGAGACTCAAGAAAATCAGAAGTAGGGGAAGCATCTTCATTGACGATGACAACAGCATCAGCTTTTAAGCGAGAAAGTGCCGCATTACTGCCTGCGACAACGGCATCTGCACCAATTAAAAGATCACATTGACCCGCAGGGATTTTGGTTGCGGAGATTTGATCATCTTCTGTAGCGAGTTGTATGTAGGAGTAAACCGTACCACCTTTTTGAGCAAGCCCAGCCATATCCATGATACGTGCAGCTTTACCCTCCAAATGAGCAGCCATTCCCAATAAAGCACCCGCAGTAACCACACCTGTACCACCAACACCGCCGACTAAGATACGGATGGGCTTTTGATCAAGTTCTGGAAGGATTGGCTTTTCTGGCCAGCCAGCTTCTATACCTTTAAATACTTCTGGGCGTTTCATATCGCGGGTATGGACTGTCACAAAACTTGGACAGAAACCTTCGACACAAGAGAAGTCTTTGTTACAACTGCTTTGATTAATTTGACGTTTGGTTCCTAATGCCGTTTCAACGGGTTCGATAGATAAGCAGTTCGATTGTTTAGAACAGTCACCACAACCTTCACAAATCTCACTATTGATAAAAACTCGTTCTGCTACATCAGGATATGCATTGCGTTTACGACGACGACGTTTTTCACTGGCACAGGTTTGAACATAAATTAACGCCGTAACCCCAGAAATCTCACGTAATTTGCGTTGGACATCATCTAGCTCATTTCTGTGGTAAATCTCGACATGAGCAGCAATACCTTCTTCGGCATGAATCAACTCAGGTTCATCCGTAACAATAACTTGTTTTGTAATACCTTCCGCATCAAGTTGTCGTGTTAACTGTGCCACACTGAGATGACCATCGACATGTTGCCCACCCGTCATTGCAACGGCATCATTGTAGAGAATTTTGTAGGTCATATTGAGTTTTGCAGCGATCGCTTGGCGTATGGCAAGATAACCTGAATGGAAATAGGTTCCATCGCCTAGATTGACAAAAATATGCTTTTCATTGGTGAAATGAGAAGCGCCTGCCCAACTTACGCCTTCGCCACCCATTTGCGTGAAAGTTTCTGTGCCATGATTCTGTAACACGGCAATATAATGACAACCGATCCCACCTAATGCACGACTACCTTCGGGTAATGCTGTGGATGAGTTGTGAGGGCAACCACTACAAAAGAAAGGTTTACGTTCTGCAATATCCAGAACACGCCGTGACTCGTGCTCTGCTTTTTGTAACAACTCAACTCTATTTTCAATTTGCGTTTTTAAGCTTTCTGGAAGATCTAATTTTAAGAATCGAGCTGCCAACATTTTTGCAATCGGTTCAGGTTGGAACTCATAGTGACCAATCAAAGGCGCTTCATCAATCGATGTACTCCATTCACCTTTTCCATCACTCGCTTTACCGATGATACGAGGGCGTTTGCCATCAGGAAGCGCATAGAGTTCATCTTTAATTTGTGCTTCAAGAATAGGGCGTTTTTCTTCTACAACGATCAGTTCTTCTAAACCTTCGGCAAATTCACGCAGACCTTGCGGTTCTAAAGGCCAAATTAAAGCAACTTGATACACTCTTAATCCAAGCTGTTGAGCTGTTTCGCCTTCAATTCCGAGAATGCGTAAAGCTTCAATCGTATCTAAATAACCTTTACCACTTGCGGCAATACCAATACGCGCATCAGGACAATGCCACGTTACTTGATTCAGTTGATTTTCACGTGCATAAGCCAATACAGCGGGCAAGCGATATTGATAAAGGCGTTCTTCTTGTTGAATGCCATGATCAGGCCAACGAATATTGACACCATCTACAGGCATTTGCACATTTTTGGGTAAAACAGGAATGACTCGATCTAAATCGACATGAACAGAAGCAGAGGTTTCAACGATTTCACTGACTAACTTCATCGAAGTCCATACACCCGCAAAGCGTGACATGGCGACCGCATGAGCACCTAAATCAAGAATTTGCTGTATTGAAGTCGGGTAAAAGATTGGAATACCACAACCGATCATGACATGTTCTGATTGGTGAGGAATACTTGAAGATTTACAAGAATGATCATCACCAAAGAAGGCAACCACACCACCTCGCTCTGCTGTTCCTGCAAGATTGGCATGACGGAGAACATCTCCAGAACGATCTACCCCCGGGCCTTTGCCATACCACCAAGCGGTTACACCATCATATTTACCTTGACCTGCGAGATTGGCTTGTTGGGTACCCCAAATTGCAGTAGCAGCGAGATCTTCATTTACGCCAGGTTGAAAAACAACATGATGGTCTTTGAGTATGCCTTCAACTTGCCAGAGAAAATTATCATAATTTCCGACAGGGGAACCACGATAACCAGAAATAAAACCAGCAGTATGATAACCGTTTAAAGTATCCCGCCGTGTTTGTGCGAGTGGTAAACGCACCATGGCCTGAATACCTGTCATGTAAGCAGTACCCTCATCACTTAGATATTTATCTTCAAGTGATACATCCTTGGTTGGAATCTTATTTGGCGTAAATTTTGTCGCGATATTCATTTATGTCTCCTTAGAATTTTGTAGTTCGAGCTACTTTCTTATCTCAACATCCGGTTGAATATTTGGAGTAAATGACATACTAGGAAAAAGATTGATCAGTTCAACTTAAGACAATGAAACTGTTCAATGTATGTACATTAATGTCATTGTGGGTGATCCAGACTGGTGCAACAATGCGTAATTAAGAAAAACATATTTACGTTATGCGCAAAAATCTTGAGGGTGGATTACTCCACGCAATGCATGCTTTCCTAAAAGTCATTGATAGTGGCAGCTTTACGGCTGCCGCAGAGCAGATGGAACTGACAACAGCGCAAGTGTCTCGACTCATTAGCGAGTTAGAAGGGCGTTTAGGTACAAAATTACTACAACGATCGACCAGACAGCATGCGTTGACCGATATTGGTGCAACTTATTCAGAGCAATGTCGTCAAGTACTCGCAATGGTGGAAGAGGCTGAAGCTCAAGCCATGGGAATGGCAAGCAAACCGCAGGGCAAGTTACGTGTTTTGAGTATGGCCAGTTTTGGTCATCATTATGTATCTCCGATGCTGGCCGAGTTCTGTCAAACCTATCCAGAGCTTACGGTTGAATACCGTACTTCGCAGAATGTACCCGACCTTTTAGCCAAAGGAATTGATGTCAGTTTATATCTTACTGAATCTTTGGCCGACTCAAGATTTGTTGCTCGTCGCATTGGGACAATATTTTCATTACTTTGCGCATCACCAGCTTATTTAGAAAAATATGGCGAACCCAAATCATTAGATGATCTACAAAAACACGCCTGTTTAAGATTGGTGAACCCATCGATTACACCGCAGTGGCATCTCGTAAGTGAAAATAGTTGTTCATATCAAATCGATATTACAGGGCAATTGATTGCAGATACACCAGAACTATTACTGGACATGGTACAGCAAGACATGGGCATCGCATTGCTTCCAACCTTTGCTGTGATTGAGGCTATACGTACTGGGCGATTACGCCGTGTTTTAGCAGATTGGAGATCACCTGATATTGGTGTTTATACCTTACTACCATCGCGTCATTTTATTGATGCTAAAACAAGAGCATGGTTAACATGGGTTGAGCAGCATATTTCGCCTAAAATTCAGAGTGATACAGACTATTTTTTATAATTCCAATTCGCGATTAAGATCATTAAGGAAAATATTAAATAAAAAAAACTAGATTTACCGCGAGCCATAGTTCATAGATAAGATGCCAATAAAGATTGATAAACAGAGACATTACAAAACTGGAAGCTATGACAGATCAAAGGGCGTTTTAACTAAGGCTGACTATGAGTACATGCGCGATCTACTGGAGA
>NZ_JAVWVO010000017.1:0-48892 GCF_036666595.1 Acinetobacter sp.
GTGCTTTTAACTGGTTGTTTTATCGGATGTTGTATTTTTATGCACTAAAAAGATTCAAAAACACACAACCATGAACTTAACTCAATAATTTTAAAGCAGAAATATAGATTTAATATTTCTGCTCTCTTTTTTCATTACTTTTGCACTGTTGCTGCTTTAATATTCACACTGAGAATTTTGACAGGTTGTTTCGGTACATCTTGATGTGGCCCTGCACGTCCTGTCGGTACTTTAGTGATCTTATCCACCACATCCATACCTTTAGTGACCTGACCAAAAACCGCATAACCTGCGTTATTGGTACTTCTATCTAGAAAGTTATTATCCACCACATTAATAAAGAACTGACTGGTTGCAGAATGCGGTAGGTTAGTTCGTGCCATCGCCAAAGTACCACGTTTATTGGATAAACCATTGTTTGATTCATTTCGAATGGCTGGTCGTGTTGGCTTTTCCACAAGGTCAGCAGTCATGCCCCCACCTTGCACCATGAAACCTGGAATGACGCGATGAAAGATCGTTCCGTTATAAAACTTAGCTTTCGTATAGTCTTCAAAGTTTTTTGCTGAGATTGGTGCTTTATCATTAAACAGTTCAATTTCGATGTTGCCCATTGATGTTTTCATTTCAACAATTGTGTTATTTGCCATGACCGCCATACTCATACATGTAGCCGCCACTGCAACTAAACTCTTCTTTAACATTTCGTTACTCACAGCATTCAGATCTTATTAGATTTCGGTATATTAATCGTTCAGTATAAATAAAACACTACTTCTTCTAAGAAAACGAGAATAACGATGAATGAAGCTTTAGCCCTGTCTCAATTGAGTCAATTTCCACCTTGGCATTTACAAGGTGAAGCCTTTATTTTGAATTATTGGATTAGTCCGCAATTTATCCGACAATATAAAGCGTTTCGTATCGCTCCTTCCCCGATTGGTCGTGTGGTTCAGATCATGCTGGTTCGTTATCATCAATCCCCTGTTGGACCTTATGATGAACTGCTTTTGCTTGACCATCCTTTACTGAGCAAACGGCGTTTAAGCTCGATTCCTAAAATTTATGTGTCTACACAGATTTCAGTTGAACATGGTCAACAACTTTGGGGCATCCCGAAAGAGTTTGCTCAGTTTGATTGGAAGATGCAGAATGAAACAACACAATGCCAACTCAATACTCAAAATCAAACCCTGTGTTTAACACTCACCCAATGTAAAAAGGCACGTCCGTTTTATATTAATAGTCATCACATTCCACGTTCCATGCTCAAAATACAGCAAGCGTGGCAGGGTCAACGTTATGAGTTTTCCCCTCAGTTTCGCGCGAAGCTAATGAAACTGAAAAAATTTGAATGGCAAAACCATACCACTCTCTTTCCAGACTTTGGCCAAGCCAAGGCTCTACAAAGTTTTTATGTCCCGAGCTTTCAGCTCGTTTTTCCAGAAGCCAAAGTCCGCTCTAAATAAAAAAAGAATGTTCCACGTGAAACATTCTTTTTTCCAATTCATGCATCTTTATTTAGCATTCTTATCCCAAAATTTTCTAAAATTCTTTGCCATTTCTATGGTGATTTTTTTTGCCCGACGAGAAATGATGGTGAAGTTCACAAACCCATGGGGTTGATCTAGATAATTCTGATAATAAACCTTATTGCCCTGTTGCTTTAATTTGATGGCATAAATTTCACCTTCATCATGCAATAAATCATGACCTGCGGTGATGACAAAAGCGGGAGCGACACTTTTTAATACGCCATAGGTTGGCGAAACAATAGGATCATCCAGAGCTACCTGATGTTGTTCAGCATACAACGAGGTCACTCTATCGACATCTTGCCCAGTTAAGGTCAGTCCATCTTTATAAGCAAAGAACGATGGATGGCGGCTTTTGAAATCGACCACGGGGTAAATTAACAGTTGTGCACTTGGCGCATAAGCTTTTGCCGCAGTTCTCTGTGCCACCACGGCACTGATATTACCACCAGCACTATCGCCTGCCACCGCAATTCGGTTTTTCAAAATTTTGAACTGACGACGGTTTTGATAGACCCAAGCCAAAGCATCTTCACAAGATTGAATTAATAAATTCGGGCCAACTTCTGGCGCCAAAGGATAGTCAATACTGAGCACCTGCACTTTGGCATGGATCGCCAGTAAGCGACAGACTTCATCATGGCTGTCGAGGCTGCCAACCACAAAGCCACCGCCATGATAAAACACCAGCATCGGAAGTTTCTTATTCGGTGCAGGATGATAATGCCGTGCAAACACAGTTCCACTTTGTAAAGGTAGACGTAAATCCTCCACTTGTTTTACCGCGCTGGGTTTCGCAGTCAACATTTGAATTTGATGATCAAACAGTTTACGCGAACGATGGTAGTCTTCAAAAATAAAGCCTGATTTGCCTTGCTTATATTGAGCCGCCATTAAGCATTTGATAAAGGGATCCAGTTGCTCAAACTGGTGAGGATAACCCAGCGCTTTCACCAAGCCTTCTTGTGCCACCGTCGGTAAGCGATCAATCACTCGTGCCGCACTGCCTTGGCCTTGTTCCATCCATTGTTGTAAAGTTTGATTCAACACGCCCATGTCAATAATATCCTTTTATCGTTCTTCATATTCTCTACATGATCAGCACTTACGTGACCATTCTCTTATATAAGTCTTCACATCAAGATACATAGCAATACGCCCTATACGCTAATCTTCTTTTAAGAGCTTGTCATTGACAATTTTTATGCCGATTTAGGAGTGTTTTGCTACTCCGTTTTATGAAGGAGACCTGCCATGACTAAAAAAATAATATTCCTCTCGCTCATCAGCACCTTGTTTGTTGGCTGTGTAGCTTTTCCTGAGGATGGCTATTATGACGGACGCTACGACCACCGCTATGATTATGATGATCGACGCTACGACCAGCATGATCGCTATGAACGTGAACGAGACCGCCAACGTTGGGAATACCAACAACGGCAAAACCGCATCGAGCGCGAACGTCGTGAGGCAGACCGAAACCGCCAAAGACATGCCGAATGGGAACGCCAGAACCGCGAACAAGAACGGCAACGTATTGAAGCTGAGCGCAAACGGATCGCCAATCAACGCCATCAAGACTGGCAACAGAAAAAGCGTGATCAAGAGCGATTAAACCAAGAACGTAAACGTTATGATGCTGAACGTCAGCAACGACAAAATGCCGAACACCAACGTCGTGATCAAGAGCGTCAACGTACTGAAGATCGACGCAAACAATCCAATAGCGATCGTAAACAACGTACCGATGATCAACGCCGCGATCAAAACAAAGGTTGGGATAACTCACGTCAAGAACGATAAAATCGTCATCGCACATCAGACTGACGAAATAACACAGCTGAACAGCTTCTAATTATTTACTCCCTAAAAAAAGACCTTCACGGCATCCTGTGAAGGTCTTTAACACAGCGAGTTTAAGAGAAGTTCTCTTTTAAGCTTTATTGTTGCGTTGTCGCAGGTGTAGATTGGATGGGTTCAATCTGAGCAGCAGGATCTGCTTGAACCTCTACTCCAGCACTTCCCTCAACGGTTGCTGTTGCATCTGGTGCAGTGGTCACTTGAGCGGACTCAGGCGCTGTAGTGGTTTCATTTGAGCTACAGCCCACAATCGCAAATGCTGAACCTAAGAGCGCTAGAGACAATAATGCAGTTTTCTTATTTAACATTCTTTCATTTCCTTTTACGTCATACAAAATAGCAAAGCCAAACTTTGCCTTGCCTATATTTGTCAAATCTGAAAACTTTTACACACGTGCTGAGTTGTAGTTTTTGCAGACTCGAGTACAACTTGTGCAATTTTTTATTAATTGGGCGAAAATGCCGCCTTAGTACTACATCTCAACAGCAATGCAAGTTAATGTGCTGATTCTTCATTGTTTCTCTCTTCGATTAACAGCACAAAAGGAAATCTATACTGAGCATCTCAACTCTTCAGCATTGCAGAACTCTTGTATGCTGATACACGATTAAATAATGTTATTTTTAAATTTGAAGTAAAAAAAAGCTTAATCCAAGGTGGATTAAGCTCGAAAAAGCATACAAAAATAAAAAAACTACAGCCTTAAAAATCGAATTTTGAGCGCAAAGCTCGAAGCATCCTGACAGAATTACACCTTTGCGCTGAATAAAGTACTTTTGGGAGACGTACTATTCAAAAACCTAAATCTCTAAATTAGGAGGGTTTCCCCAAGCTATCCAAATAGGTCGCAGTCACCATACTTTGCTCTCTCCACAAAGTATGATCACCGCTGATACACTCATTATGTGGACAATCGAAAAATTAGTAAAACAGATAAATTTGATTAAAATAATTCAATGTAACGATTAGCCTTTTTCAACATAAAAAAACTCAAGCAGGATTGGAAATGGACCTTCGGACAGAATAAGCACCAAGAAAGCCTGATTTCAGCAATTTTTTACCAAAAATGCATGAATTAATCACTGAAGCCGCTTGAATTTTTGGCTGTTGCCCCGACCTTTTGTAGTAATCCTGAATTCAATAACGCATGGCAGTTCAGATTAACCCAGTTAACACTGATGCCTGAAGGACTGTACATGTTTAAGAACCCATTTAAACGGAGTAAATCAATGGCGACTGAGCACAATCAAGAAGCTCAAGATCTAGGGCAAGAGCAAGCAGACCCGCAAACTCAAGCTGAAACGGAGCAAGCTGAAGTTTCAGTTGAGGATTTACAAGCTCAAATTACCAATCTTGAAGAAAGCTTAAAGCTTGAAAAAGCACGCACTGCAAATGCTGTATACGAAGCACAAAAAAGTGTAGAGCGTATTCAACGTGAATCAGATAAGCATAAAGACACCGTTCTCGAAAAATTCGCAAAAGAGTTACTCGACTCAGTGGATAATTTAGAACGTGCCATTAGCGCATCAGGTGAAGAAAAAACACCAATGTTTGAAGGTGTGGAACTGACGTTGAAATCGTTACTGACTGCACTAGAAAAATTTGGTGTGGTTGCAGTTGATACAGCAAATGGTTTCAATGCGGACTTACATCAAGCAGTCGGGATTGATCCAAATGCGAAAGCCAACGAGATCGGAACGGTATTGCAAAAAGGTTATACCTTAAATGGTCGTTTGCTCCGTCCAGCAATGGTCATGGTTGGCGCATAAGCCCTATAAATTCGAGAGTTTGTGAAATTTTTTCGTGATTATCACTTGAAAAAAATTGAACGGCTCTCATATCGAATAACAAGCAAAAACATTGCAAAAATTTTTGAGGAATCATCCAAATGGCTAAAATCATTGGTATTGACTTAGGTACAACAAACTCTTGTGTCGCTGTACTTGAAGGCGACAAAGTTAAAGTTATCGACAACGCTGAAGGTGCACGTACAACACCATCGATTATTGCGTATAAAGATGGCGAAATCTTGGTGGGTCAGTCTGCAAAACGTCAAGCAGTGACTAACCCTAAAAACACATTATTCGCGATCAAACGTTTGATCGGTCGTAAGTATCAAGACCAAGCGGTTCAAAAGGACATCGGTCTTGTCCCTTACAAAATTATCAAAGCAGACAATGGCGATGCTTGGGTTGATGTAAACGACAAGAAACTTGCACCACAACAAATCTCTGCTGAAATCTTGAAAAAGATGAAGAAAACTGCAGAAGATTATTTAGGTGAAACGGTTACTGAAGCGGTGATTACTGTTCCTGCTTACTTTAACGATGCACAGCGTCAAGCGACTAAAGATGCAGGTAAAATTGCAGGTCTTGATGTTAAACGTATCATCAACGAACCAACGGCTGCTGCACTTGCGTTCGGTATGGACAAAAAAGAAGGTGACCGTAAAATCGCGGTTTACGACTTAGGTGGTGGTACTTTTGACGTATCAATCATTGAAATCGCAGACCTTGATGGCGACCAACAAATCGAAGTGTTATCAACCAATGGTGATACCTTCCTAGGTGGTGAAGACTTTGATAACGCGTTAATTGAATTCTTGGTTGAAGAATTCAAGAAAGAACAAAGTGTGAACTTGAAAAATGATCCACTTGCATTACAACGTTTAAAAGAAGCTGCTGAAAAAGCAAAAATTGAGCTTTCTTCATCAAATGCAACTGAAATTAACCTTCCGTACATCACGGCAGATGCGACTGGTCCTAAACACTTAGTGATCAACGTAACGCGTGCAAAACTTGAAGGTTTAGTGGCTGATTTGGTTGAACGTACAATCGAACCTTGCCGTATTGCACTTAAAGATGCAGGTCTTTCAACTTCTGAGATTTCTGATGTGATCTTGGTGGGTGGTCAGTCTCGTATGCCACTTGTACAACAAAAAGTACAAGAGTTCTTCGGCCGTGAACCACGTAAAGACGTGAACCCTGACGAAGCGGTAGCAATGGGTGCTGCGATTCAAGGTGCGGTATTGTCTGGCGACAAAACGGACGTACTTCTTCTTGACGTGACTCCGTTGACACTTGGTATCGAAACCATGGGTGGCGTGTTAACAGCAATTATTGAGAAAAACACCACGATTCCTGCGAAGAAATCTCAAGTGTTCTCAACTGCTGCGGACAACCAACCTGCTGTAGACATTTCTGTGTTCCAAGGTGAACGTAAAATGGCACAGCAAAACAAATTGTTGGGTAACTTCCAATTGGGCGACATTCCACCTGCTCCACGTGGTGTGCCACAAATTGAAGTATCGTTCGATATCAACGCTGACGGTATCTTAAAAGTATCGGCTAAAGATAAGAGCACTGGTAAAGAGCAATCGATCCAGATTAAAGCAAACTCAGGTTTGTCTGATGCTGAAATCGAAGCGATGATCAAAGATGCTGAAGCGAATGCTGAAGAAGATCGTAAATTCGAAGAACTAGCAAAAGCACGTAACGAAGCGGATGCATTGGTATCTTCTGCTCAAAAAGCAGTGAAAGATCTAGGCGAGCAAGTAACCAGCGACGAAAAAACTGCTGTTGAAACTGCAGTCGCTGAGCTTGAAACTTCGACTAAAGAAAATGATGTAGAAGACATCAAAGCGAAAACTGAAGCACTTCAAAACATCATCATGCCGATCACGCAACGTGCTTATGAAGCTGCGCAAGGTCAAGGCGGTGCTGAAGGTTTCGACCCAAATGCATTCGGTGGTGATGCTGGTCAACAACAAAAAGCGGACGATGGCGTTGTAGATGCTGAGTTCACTGAAGTAAAAGATGACAAAAAATAATTTGTCGCTTTAGTCAAAAACCGCGCGAAAGCGCGGTTTTTTATTACCTAAATATTGTTGTTTCACATTCCACTTTTACATTAGGCTGATAAAAAATTTAGACCTTAGCCACCCATGAAAACTTTACAGTTGGGACTCATCACCCTCATTACAGCCTTCGGTTCCGCGTGTACCACAATAAGCCCCTCCGTAGAAACAGCTAAAAACCAGCAGCAACAAAGTGCGCAGCAGCAGATCCAACAGGCCTTCGATCAACTCCAAACCACTGGGGTGATTGTCATTAAAGATAAGCATGGCTTACACAGCTACGGCAATGACTTGAGCCGTGCTCAGACACCGTATGTACCCGCCTCTACCTTTAAAATGCTGAATGCCTTAATCGGACTAGAGCATGGTAAAGCAACCAACACTGAGGTGTTTAAATGGGATGGTCAAAAGCGTAGTTTCCCTGCCTGGGAAAAAGACATGACTTTAGGGCAAGCCATGCAAGCATCTGCTGTTCCAGTTTATCAGGAGCTTGCACGGCGCATTGATCTAGACCTGATGCAAAAAGAAGTACAGCGCATTGGATATGGCAATCAACAGATTGGCACCGTTGTCGATAATTTTTGGTTAGTCGGTCCACTGCAAATTACGCCTGTTCAAGAAGTTCTTTTTGTGGAGAAACTGGCCAATACAAAACTCGCTTTTAAGCCCGACGTGCAACATGCAGTACAAGACATGCTGCTGATTGAACAAAAACCGAATTATAAACTCTATGCAAAATCAGGCTGGGGCATGGACCTAGAACCGCAAGTCGGTTGGTGGGCAGGCTGGGTCGAAACAGCAACAGGTGAAAAAGTGTATTTTGCTTTGAATATGCATATGAAAACAGGGATTTCAGCCAGCGTGCGTGAGCAACTGGTCAAACAAAGTCTGACAGCACTGAGGATAATTTAAGCCACAGAGAAGACGCTTTTTTTATGTTGCAAAGGTATTTTTTACGCTAAAGTAGCTAAAAATAAAGATATATGAAGAAATATGCGTCAAAGTCTCTTGTTTGCTTTACTGGGCTTTTTAGGGTTGATTCTGTATCAAAATATGCAACAGCCCCAGCTGCGTCTCAATCCACTGCTGGATCGACTCACCCATCCTTTCGATCAACGTATTCGCTATCGTATTGCGGAAGTCGATCCACGTTTTGGTCTTAGTGAACATGAGTTAAAGCAGATTAGCCAGCAAGCCACGGACATTTGGAAACAGGGTTTGGGCCAAGACTACTTTGTCTATGACCCCAATGCTCAGCTCAGTATTCGACTCATTTATGACCAACGTCAAGATGAGTCGGTACAACGCCGTGATCAACTGTCTAAACTGACACAAAATGAACACGGGCTGAGTCAAAAAAATACTGAACTCAAAGCCATGCAACAAAATCTGGCACGTCACTCAGGGGCTTTAGATGTGCAAAAACAGAGTTTACAAGACCTTAGCCAAAACTATAATGCCATGATCCGTCAGTATAACCAGCACGGCGGAGTCCCTGCTTCGCAGCAAGCGGCCGTACAACAGAGTTTGGTGCAGCTGCGTCAACAGCAACACGTTTTAGACCAACAAATTGCCAGCTTTAACCTGCAAGTGAATGCCTACAATCAAAAGGTAGATGAACTGAACCGCTTAGATCAAGGCCATAATCTGGCCATCGACCAGTTCAACCAACGCTTCCAACCCCGTCTGTTCGATAAAGGGTTGTTTAATGGGCGTGAAATTCATATTTATGAGTTTGAGTCCAAAGAAGACTTACGTCTGACTTTAGCGCATGAATTTGGCCATACCCTCGGAATGAAACATCATAATGATCCAAAAGCCCTGATGTATCCAATGTTAGAGGAACAAGATATGCAGCATTTTCGTTTACAAAGTGCTGATATTGCGTTGTTTAATGCCCGTTGAAATGATGAATTGCTAAAAAAATCCCCTAATTTCAATGGGTGTATGAAATACAATCACAGCACATCTTGACTCGGGTTCGTGTTATTGTAAATAATTGAATATCCACTAGAAGCTTTGGAGACGAATGTGAGTTACTACCATATCTTAATCGAAGTAAATGACCACATCAGTACGATTGAAGAAACTCGTGATATCGAAATCTTTGATATTGTTGAGATTCAACCTTATCTCCATTCTATTCTATTGCCCTATTTTAATGAGCAGCTGTTAGAACTTGAAGATGAAAATTTAGAGTTTAAGGATGTTTTACATCTGGAAGTTAAACAGACGCTTTTACCAATCAATGACTTGATTGAAGAAGAGCAGAAACTGTTACCGAGTGACACCGATGTCACCATTACTGCCTATGAAGTTTTTAATAACCGTGACTTAAGCCAAGATGTCACCACGATTATTTTTGACTTACTCGATGCGATTAAACTCGATTGAAAGCGAATGATTGCACATAAAAAAGCCCTCATCATGAGGGCTTTTTTAATCAGATCAGGCTTAGATCGAGAAAGATGAACCACAACCACAGGTCGTGGTTGCATTTGGGTTTTGCACGATGAAACGTGAACCTTCCAAACCTTCAATATAATCCACCACTGAACCGACCAAATATTGATAACTCAATGAGTCAACCAACATTTTGACATCACCATTGATAAATTCTGCATCGTCTTCATTTTGGTTTTCAGCAAAGTTAAAACCATAAGAAAAACCTGAACAACCACCGCCCGTAACATATACACGAAGCATTAAATCTTGATTCCCTTCACTGTCACGTAATTGACGTACTTTATTTGCGGCATTGTCGCTTAGTTCAAGTGCTTGGGCATTCATCTTAGATTCCTCAGTTCGGTTCAGCTGTCTTTCAAATCAAAAAGACCATATTTCGAGTATAGCATACTCAATATATGGTCCCTATTTGAATATTTAAAGTCAAATCAGACTAATTTTCTCAAGATTGTTTGTAATTTTCATCCTGTAGTCCACATTCAAAGTTTTTCGCCGCTTGCTTACAACGGAATTGCCATAACAGTTTCATCATTCGCTTATCGTAAATACCGCGGTTGGTGAGATCAATCCGTGCTTCCCGCATCATCTTTTGATAACCCGGTTGATCTGCAGCAGGCACCTGCATCCAATATTTTTGTGGAATTTCAGCTTTCATTTTACCCAAAATACCAAATGCACGCGGCAACTGGCCTTTGACCCATTCCCGAGATTTTTGTCCATAACCTGCTGGAAATTTATCCGGACGAATGATGATATTACCTGTGACCTGTAAAATCGGATAATTCACAATTGCCCCTTTCGTTCCCAAGCCTTTATGTAATTCCAATGGTTTAAAAACCGCGGCAGGCGCACCAATAATGTCGACTTGACCATTATTGAACTTTGCACCAAAGTTAGTGACATCGGCAGTCACAGCTTGCGCACCAATTTGTTGAACCATGACTTTTTGTGCTTGATCATAGTCTAAAACCGCAATTTTCTTACCTGCAGCTTTCGCTACAGTATTGATACTACGGTCATTCACCAATAAAAAGGCATCCCCCACAGGAATCACACCTGCCACTTCATACTTACCATTCAACATATATTTGGCAAAAGCTGGGCTGGCCAAGCCTTGCATCACTTTAACAGCTAAGTTGAGATCGGGAATCGCACCAATAGCATCGAGTGAACCTGTAAACGCGTTAAATTGGCGCCCACGCATGCCTGTAACACTAATTGCATCGCATTTTCCTGCTTTAAAATCCTCAGCAATCACCGCTTCGTTTTGTCCGACTCGCAGTTCAATATCCGCTCCCCAATTTTTAGCCGCCAACTGATAATCTTTCATCAGGCTATACACATCACCATTTTTACCGACCAAGTCGAATACACAAACCACTTGTTTGGCCTGTGCCATCGCTGTTGCAGAAATGACTAATGTCCCGACACTGAGGCTTTTCATCCACTGTTTCATGTATCTTCCTTTAGGCTTATTGTTGTTTATTGTGATGAGCCATTCACTTGTGCTCTTTGTTATTTTTTAATGTCCCGAATGACAGTTCACTCGGTTCAAAACCACTCATTTCCTACGCGCTATACAAATTAGCAGCTTCAAGACCATTTAAATCGGTCGATTAAAAGCAAAAAAGAAAGCTCAATTTAAACTGAGCTTTCTTTGATTACACTCGGCAAATTACTCACCGCCCAGTGAGCATTCAAAATTGGCTTTATCCACCGAGCAACGAGCTTTTTTCAAGACCGACATCATTGCTGGATCATAAATGCCTCGTTTGGTCATATCCATCCGACCATCACGTAACATTTTTTGATATTTGGTTTTGTCTTCTGCTGTGAGATTCATTTTGTATTTTGCAGGAATGCCTGCTTCTAAACGACCAATCATTGCGATGCTTTTCGGGAGGTTTTTCACAAACCAATCTCGCGATTTTTGTCCAAAGCCTGTAGGGAATTGATCTGGGCGAATCACAAAGTCAGCTGTCACTTGTAATACAGGGAAGTTAAACATGGCGCCGTTCGTGCCTAAACCTTTATAAATTTCTAAAGGTTTATAAGCATAAGCCGGTGCCCCGACCATATCGACTTGACCATTATTAAACTTCGCCACAAAGTTAGAAACATCGGAAATCACCGCTTGCGCACCGACGCGTTGTACCATGATTTTTTGGGCATCGTCATAACCCAAGACTGCAAACTTCTTACCCGCAGCTTTTTCAATGGAATTAATACTTTTATCTCGTACAAAAATAAAAGCCGAACCTAAAGGCGCAATCCCTGCCACTTCGTATTTTTTACCGCTAAGATTGGTTACCATTTTTGCTGCATTACGCTGATCCAATGCAAAAGTAATCGCACGTTGTGCAATGGCATTGCTTGGCGCTCCGCCCAATGCATCAATAGAACCGACAAATTTATTGTACTGGCGCGCACGCATAGCGGTCATAAACACGCCATCACACTTCCCTGCTTTAAAGTCGTTGTCGGCAACGGCTTCATCTTGGCGAGGGATTAAATTAATTTCAGCTCCCCAGCCTTTTGCTGCCAAAGCCCATTCTTGCGCCATTTGATAGGACTCACCGGATTTGCCAAGCAAGTCAAATACACAGATGTCCACTTTGGCCGCTTGTGCTGTCGACGCTACACCAAAAGCAGAAAAAGCAGCGAGTGCGAGGGTTAATTTTTTCATTCTTGTGTCCTTGTTCGTTTTGTTGTTTGACAGGTGTCCATACACATGTAAAATATTAAGCAAGTTAAAATTAAAAAAATAGAGCATTTACTCAAAAACTACTGTCAATTGGGCAAATTTTTTTCTTTTCTCTCATTTTTATTTTCACAGGATTAGTAAAAGCATTTTAAATTCAACATATTAAAATAAAAACTCTGCATCATCCGTTTTACATGAATGATGCTTAATATTACAAAGAAATACAGATTTTCGCCTTATTCACCGCCCAATGAACATTCAAAGTTAGTGCGTTCAACCGTACAACGGGCTTTTTTCAGCACGCGCATCATGCCTGGGTCATAGACCCCTTGTTTGGTTAAATCAATGCGCCCTTCCCGTAGCAAGCGCTGATATTTTTCTTTGTCTTCTTTGCTGAGCTGCATTTTGATTTTACTGGGAATGGCAGCTTCAAGTCGCTGCACCATAGCAAAGGATTGCGGAATTTTTTGCAAAAACCATTGCCGTGATTGCTCGCCAAATTGAGCAGGAAAACGCTCGGGTCTTACAATTAAATCTGCAGTGACATTGACCACGGGAAAGTTAAGCATAGCCCCTTTAAAGCCTAGACCTTTTTCAATTTCTAAGGGTTTATACGCATATGCAGGTGCAGCAACCACATCGACTTCGCCTGTATTAAACTTTTTTATAAAGTTGGAAATATCCGACATTACAGGTATAGCTCCTACCCGCTCCACCATCACCCGTTGTGCACGGTCGTAGTGCAGTATGGCAAATTTTTTACCTTGCGCTTTTTCGATGGTATTCAGACTTCGGTCTTTTACAAAAATATAGGCTGAACCAATCAAACCAATACCTGCCACTTCATAATTTTCCCCTTGCAGCGTGGTGGTCATGCGCTTGGTATTTCTAGGATCCAGCACATACTCCACTGCCTTTTGTGCAATTTTATTGCTCGGCACTCCGCCTAAGGCATCAATCGAACCTGCGAACTTGTTATAGGTGCGCGCGCGCATCGAGGTCATATACACCGCATCGCATTTATCATTTTGAAAGGCTTTATCGGCTAAGTCTTCGTCCTGAAACGAAATCAATTGTACCTGTGCGCCCCATTTTTTACTGACCAAAGCCCATTCTTCTAAGAATTTATAAGATTCCCCTGCTTTACCCAGTAGGTCGAAGACACACACCTGCTGCTTCGCTTGCACCATATTAGAGAAAGCGCACAGTGCGAGCGTCGATAAAATAAAAAATCCTTTTCTTTTCATTATTATCCCTTCATATTTTTTGTTTTACTGGAGAAATATATCTGTGTGCTATTCCTCAATATAGGTCAAAAAAGGTCAACTTTTAGCTTTCCGACCAAAGGTCAAATGATTTCATCCTCCCCTTATAAAGAAACGCGTAGAGATTTCAGTTCAGATAAATTTTGAATGTTTAGTCTTTTGCTGACGCATCCATTAGAATAGGCGCACCTTTTTCTGATATTTGATAGTTCCATGATTCAGCTTGATCAAGTTTCATTGCGCCGTGGTGGACGAGTGTTATTTCAAAAAGCCTCCATGCAAATCCATCCGGGTTGGAAAGTTGGTCTCACCGGTGTCAACGGTGCTGGAAAATCAACCCTGTTTGCTGCTCTCTTAGGCTCGATAGGTCCTGATGATGGCACCCTAAGCCGCCCTGCCGTATGGACAGTGGCACACATGGCACAGGAAGTAAAAGCCTTAGATATGGCTGCAATTGATTTCGTCCTGACCGGTGATGAAGAATATTGGAACATTCAACAACAGCTCAACCATCCTGAACAGTTAACTGACACTGAACTGGCTGATTTACATGGCCGATTCGACGAAATTAACGGTTATTCCGCACCCGCTAAAGCCGCTCAGCTTATGGCGGGTCTGGGTTTTATGGAACATCAAAACCAACTCTTGGTTTCGAGTTTCTCTGGTGGATGGCGGATGCGCTTAAACTTAGCGCGTACTTTGATGAGCCGTTCGGATCTATTATTACTGGATGAACCAACCAACCACTTAGATCTCGATGCTATTTTATGGTTAGAAGATTGGTTAAATGCCTATACAGGTACCCTAATTTTAATTTCGCATGACCGCGATTTCTTAGATGCCATTACCAACCGTATTTTGCATATCGAAAATCAAGAACTCACTCTCTATAGCGGTAACTATTCTACGTTTGAAACCACTCGTGCAGAACGTTTGGCACAACAACAACAAGCCTATGAAAAGCAGCTCGAAACACGGGCACATATTCAAAAATATATTGATCGCTTTAAAGCCCAAGCCACTAAAGCGCGTCAGGCACAAAGCCGAATTAAACAACTGGAACGGATGCAGCTGCTTGCTCCTGCACATGTCGATACCCCATTTACCTTTAGCTTCCGTGAACCCACCAAAATGAGTTCACCATTGCTGACTTTAGAACAGGCTGATATTGGTTATGGTGATAAACTGATTGCCACCAATATCAACATACAAATCACCCCGACGAGCCGAATTGGCTTATTGGGGATGAATGGTGCAGGTAAATCAACTTTAATCAAATCCTTGGTCGGTGATTTACCTTTATTGGCAGGACAACGCAAAGCCTCAGAACTGCTGAATATTGGCTATTTTGCACAGCATCAAATGGATTCACTGGATGAGTCGGCCAGCCCAATGCTGCAATTGGCACGGATTGCGGATAAAAAAATCAGTGAAGCGACCTTACGTGCCTTTTTAGGCAGTTTCGGCTTTAGTGGCGAGCGAATGGATACCCCATGCGAGAGCTTCTCTGGTGGTGAACGTGCACGTTTGGCATTGGCTTTAATCGTATGGTTACGTCCCAATGTCTTGATTCTAGATGAACCGACCAACCATTTAGACTTAGATATGCGCCATGCCCTAACCATGGCTTTGCAAGACTATGAAGGCGCTGTGGTCTTGGTTTCGCACGAACGCCAACTGATTGCCAGCGTGTGCGATGACCTCATTTTAGTCCATGCTGGAAAATCGACCGAATTTGAAGGCGATCTACACGATTATGCCAACTGGTTACGCCAAGCACGTCTAGAGATGATTAAACAAGGCGGAATCGTAGCGCCGATCGTGTCTAAAGTCAGTGCACAAAAAACTTTGGTTTCCAAAGTTGATAAAGAAGCACAGCGTAAATTGGCCGCACAGCGCCGTGAACAAACGCGCCCGATTCGTAAAAATATCGAAAAATGTGAAAACCTACTGGCAAAGCACCAACCACGTTTACTCGACATCGAAAGTTTACTCGGTGATGCTGGCCTATATGACGCTGCACGCAAAGATGAACTCATGAAACTGATGAATGAGCAAACCGAACTTAAAAACCAAGTCAGTAAAGCTGAAGAACAAATGCTAGAGCTGATGATGGAACTTGAAGAGCTCGAAAGCTCATTCGAAAACGAATAATCTTTCCTCATACACCCTGCCCGCTCTGTTTATGCATGGCGGGCATTTTTATGTCTTAACCATTTTGATTGATTTACTTTGCTGCAACACCAATTTATCCCCAAACGTGCCTTTTCGGTCTATGCATGTAATTCAATAGGACATGCACCCACATAGTCTGAACATTTTAAAAATATATAAGTGATTGAAATTAAAATTATTTATTAAAAAATAAAGCGATAAATTGATTGATTTTTATTATTTAGATATTCTTAAAAAGCAAAAAACAAGATTGTTTAATTTAGCTTAATTAATTGAATATTCAACTATATACAGTACTATTTCCATGAATTTCACAGCTTAAAGCCAAACACAGCCGTCACAACAGACAGCAAATATCCATCATGTGCAGGCATACACCTTTCAGCACAACAAGTTTTGAATTTAAAAAGAGGGAATAAATTTAAAAGATCTGATTTAAATTTAAAAATAAGGCAAGGTTTTAAATTTAGAGACCGCACTTAAAACATCTGTGGATAAAATTATACGTATTTTAGCAGCTGATATAAAGTGCTATTTTTATTTATCCACAGGCTAATGCTGTTTATTTATTCCATTGTTTTAGGCAAATCCATTCTCTTTTTTGCGCTCTTTTTCCTTAATTTAATATGGCTCTTTGTGCCTTTAAAAAACGTAATTCTTGTATTTTCCAACCCTGATCGAAGACCCATGTTTCTTGGATTTGTTGGCGATTTTCAACCAAACCGATCAAGACCTGACAGCGTGTTTGGTCACGGTTAAACTCAAATTCTTCGAATTCGACATCGGGTTTTTGAGGTTTCCAAACCCCATTTTTCACAGCATGTGCGATCTTTTCATAACGCGTATAGTTACTCTCTACACGATCAGCTTGCTCATAGACCACTTTAAAATGCTCATCTTCATATTGAGCTAAAACTTCATAATTGCCCGTAAAAAATGCATTCACCCAAATGTCGCGTACTTGTTCTAGTTGGTTATCCATCATAATGACCTCACATTTTCACTGTGCAAAAGACTTGATACTCACATCATGACATCGCTATAAGTCAGTTTAATA
Source organism: Acinetobacter sp. (assembly GCF_036666595.1). Taxonomy (GTDB): domain Bacteria; phylum Pseudomonadota; class Gammaproteobacteria; order Pseudomonadales; family Moraxellaceae; genus Acinetobacter. Next base: position 16,920 of record NZ_JAVWVO010000017.1, read on the forward strand.
ACAGTGCGCATTGCTTATATTTTATTCAAAAACATAAAAAATGCTGTAAAAAAAAGCACCCCGTAGGGTGCTTTTATGGCTTATTTTGTAAAGCGCTTAGGCATCAATATCCGCATTCAATGCATTTTCTTCAATGAATGCACGACGTGGTTCCACATCGTCACCCATCAAACAAGAGAACATACGATCGGCTTCAATCGCATCCTGAATGGTAACTTGCAACATGTTGCGGTTTTCAGGATCCATAGTGGTTTCCCAAAGCTGGTCCGCATTCATCTCACCCAAGCCTTTATAGCGCTGAATCATCATGCCACGACGTGAATCAGACAAAATATGCTGCCATACCTGATGGAAGTTGGTGACTGCAATCTTGCGATCGCCTTTTTGCAGGTAAGCACCGTCTTCCAACAACGTGAACCAGCTCTTGGAGTTTTTCAACAAACGTGCATATTCACCAGAACCCAATAAGCCTGCATCTAATAAATAGCTGTGCGGCAGATTGTGTACATAGATGGTGATACGAGGCAAGTAAGTCTCGATCTTTTGGCCATCCGCCAGTTCTTTTTCAAACGTTTCTAAGCTTAACTCAGGACGCAAGCTCGGTTGAATCTCTGCCACAGCACTGCGCACTTGTTCAGCCCATTGCTCGACATAAGCTCGGTCATGGTTTTGATCAAGTTTAAAGCCTTCAACCGAAATCAACGCATCTAAGACACTGGCAGGATAACGTACAGTTAAACGCTGTAGGCTCTTCTGAGACGTTTGATAGTCTGCAATCACATTCGCTAAAGCTTCACCACGGATTGCAGGTGCAGCGTCACTGATATGCAATTCAAGCTCATCAATGGCGTTTGAAATTAAATAGGTTTCAAGCGCATCATTATCTTTAAGATACTGCTCTTGCTTGCCTTTTTTCAGCTTATACAGCGGTGGCTGAGCGATATAGATATAACCACGTTCCACCAGTTCAGGCATTTGACGGAAGAAGAAGGTCAACAATAGGGTACGAATGTGCGAACCATCCACGTCAGCATCGGTCATGATGATGATTTTGTGATAACGCAATTTGTCCGGATTGTACTCTTCACGACCAATACCACAACCCAATGCCGTGATCAGCGTGCCGACTTCTTGAGATGAAATCATCTTGTCAAAACGCGCACGTTCCACGTTTAGGATTTTACCTTTCAACGGTAAAATCGCTTGCATCTTACGGTTACGGCCTTGTTTTGCTGAACCGCCTGCAGAGTCACCCTCGACTAGATACAATTCAGACAAGGCTGGATCTTTTTCTTGGCAATCAGCGAGCTTACCTGGTAAGCCTGCAATATCTAACGCACTTTTACGACGTGTCATTTCACGCGCTTTACGTGCCGCATCACGGGCACGTGCCGCATCAATGATTTTTCCAGCAATCGATTTTGCAGCTTGTGGGTTTTCAAGCAAATATTCAGAGAATGATTTATTCATTGCCTGTTCAACCGCAGGTTTCACTTCGCTTGAAACCAACTTTTCTTTGGTTTGTGAAGAGAATTTTGGATCAGGCACTTTCACTGAAACAATCGCGGTTAAACCTTCACGGGCATCATCACCAGAAACGGCTACTTTCTCTTTTTTGAGTAAGTTTTCGTTTTCCATGTAGCTGTTTAGACCACGCGTTAATGCCGCACGGAAACCCGCTAAATGCGTTCCACCATCTTTTTGTGGAATGTTGTTGGTAAAGCAACGTACGTTTTCCTGATAGGTATCATTCCACTGCAACGCCACTTCAACACCAATGCCATTTTCCGCCTGTACTGTGAAATGGAAAATGTCATTCAGATGAGTTTTGCCTTGGTTTATATATTTGACAAACTCAGACAAGCCGCCTTCATAGTCAAACACATGTTCTGCATGAATACGCTCGTCACGCAAAACAATGCGCACGCCCGCGTTTAAGAAAGACAATTCACGTAAACGACGTGCCAAAATATCAACATTGAAAATGGTTTGGCTAAAAGTTTCAGCACTTGGCCAAAAACGGACAGTTGTCCCTGTCGTATCCGTATCCCCCACAACAGTCAGTGGGTAAACCGGATCACCGTGTTTATATTCCTGTTGATGAATATGACCTGCACGATGAATCGTCAGTTCCAACTTACGCGACAAGGCATTCACAACCGATACGCCTACACCATGTAGACCACCGGAAACCTTGTAGCTATTGTCATCAAACTTACCACCTGCATGCAGAATGGTTAAAATCACTTCTGCGGCAGAAACACCTTCTTCAGGGTGAATATCGGTCGGAATACCGCGCCCATTGTCCGATACACTTACAGATTCATCTTCGTGAATCGTCACCAAAATTTCATCACAGTGACCTGCAAGCGCCTCATCGATCGCATTATCCACCACCTCAAACACCATATGGTGTAAGCCTGAACCATCATCCGTATCACCAATATACATACCCGGACGTTTACGTACTGCGTCCAATCCACGTAATACTTTGATACTAGAGGAATCATAAGCTTTTTCTGTGGTTTGTTCCGTTTGAGAAGCAGCTTGTTGATCTTCTGAACTCATGGTTTCTCCCTAGCGAAAAATAGGTCTATCCCGTGATGGGTAAAATCTAAAATCATTGTGCGACAACTTGAACTTGACCGTTTTCAACACAGAATAATTGATAAGAAATAGATAAATCATGTAAGTGATTTTTGACTGATTCATACTCTAAAGTGGTAATAAAAACTTGACTACCCAGTTGGCTCAATCGCTCAATTAAACGTTGTTGTGCTGTTAAATCTAATTCTGCTGTCAGATCATCTAATAATACCACAGTTTCCTTATTACAAGCATGCAGCATTGCAATCTGTGACAGTTTTAAGGCTATGATTAACAGCTTTTTTTGTCCACGTGACAGCACTACATCGGCATCGCCAAGGCTTGTTTTTAAACGTAAATCTGCCTTGTGTGGACCATACTCGGTATAGCGCCGTTCAAGGTCTTTTTGATGGTGACTTTGCAGGTCATTCAGTAGCCCCAACTCGGTATGAAAACCTGGGCTATATTCTAACTGAACCTCGATATCTGGCAGCAGGTGTTTTAAATCTTGCTCAAAAAAGCCCTTCCACTGCTCCACAATGCTGACGCGCTGCGAATGCAGCATTTCCCCATAGTCACTGAGCATTTTGTTCCACGGCTCCAAATCTACCAGACTTAGATTCCGTCGTGTTTTCAGTAAACTATTACGCTGTTTTAATGCCCGTGAATAATATTGCCATGCATGATAAAACTCAGGTTCCACGTGGAACATCAACCAATCTAATAACTGCCGTCTGGGCTTAGCACCATGATCAATAATATCGGTACTTTGAGGATCAATCAGTTGCAAAGGAAGAATTTTAGCCAACTGACCTTGAGTGGCAATGTTGTCGCCATTGACCTTGATGAGCTGTTCACCAGACAACAGCTTTTGCATCCCAATTTTTTCAGAACAGGATTGGGCAAAGACAATCGCGTCTTGGGTATCGGTTTGAATATAGTGTTTCGGAATATGGGTACGAAAGGAACGCCCTGTCGCCAGCAGATGAATGGCTTCTAAAATTGAGGTTTTACCTGAACCATTTTGTCCATAAAAAACATTAAACGGTTGCAATCCATGGAGAGCAACCGTTCTGAGATTTCGAACACGTTCGATGTTTAAACGCGTGATTTGCATGCCTGAACCTAGGGCTTAAACACGCATTGGCATGACCACATAGGTCTGATCTTGGTGGGCTGGGTCTTGCACTAGAACCGATTGATTTGCTTCGGTCATCGTCATTGACACATCATCGCCATCCAATGCGCCTAAGACTTCCAAGATGTATTGGGCATTAAAAGACATTTCCATCGGCGCATTATTATATTGAATCGCCAAATCTTCTACGGCTTCATCTTGCTCTGGGTTATTGGCACGTAGTTGCAAAGTATCTGCGGCAAAGTTTAAGAACACACCACGTAGTTTTTCATTACTTAAAATCGAAACACGTTGTAAAGATTGCTTAAAAACATCATGTGCAATTAACACATTTTTATCCCCACCACGTGGAATCACACGGCGATAATCAGGGAACTTACCATCAATCAGTTTCGTGGTGAAACGAACAGTGGTATCCCCTTGTTCTTTGTCACGACTGGCAATAGAAATGGTCACATTCAATAGTTCACGACCAATCAACAACGCCAATTGTTCATCTTCAATGCTCAATAAACGCTGTAATTCGCCCACTGCTTTACGTGGAACAATCGCTTGAATCAATTGAGTGGCATTTGAGCTGGCGACAGTTTCACACAGAGCCAAACGGTGGCCGTCTGTAGTCACTGCACGCAGTTGATTATTATCAATTTCGAGCAAGGTTCCTGTGAGATAAAAACGCACATCCTGCACTGCCATAGCAAATGCAGTTTTTTCAAATAGGCGCTTTAATTCACGCTGTGTCACCGCAACTTGTGTGCCTTGAGTGTTCTCTGTGGTCAATAAAGGGTAATCTTCAGCCGGTAGAGTCCCCAACACAAAACGGCTATTACCAGACTTTAAAATACAACGTTGATCTTCAGTAATTTGTAAATCTATCAGTGCTGCAGTCGGTAAAGATTTGCAAATATCCATCAGCTTGCGCGCAGGAACAGTGGTTTCACCCGCTTGCAAACACGCCCCCTCGGCAAGAGTAGTGCTTGCAACCAATTCAACTTCTAGGTCTGAACCTGTAATCGTCAAAGACGCTTGGCTCACTTGCACTTTAACATTTGAAAGAATATTTAAAGTATGGCGACGTTCAACCGCTCCTACGACATGTGATAGAACATTAAGTAAGCTTTCTTTCGCGATTTTTAAACGCACGATACATTCCTCGAAAAACTGAAGATAAAATAATAAATAAATGTGTTTTTAGCAGTGTACTATGCGGCAGAACATGCCGCATTGCAAGAATAGAATTTGAGCAATTTCGCTTAACTTTGCAGCAAGCGTTGCAAGTTTTTATAGTCCTCATTGAAGATCGGATCTTCATCACGCAGACTTAAAACTTTTTCACAAGCATGCATGACAGTACTGTGATCACGACCGCCAAAGGCCATACCAATTTCAGGGAAACTGTCGCCAGTTAACTCACGTGCCAAGCCCATTGCCAATTGGCGTGGACGAGCATAAATACGGGTACGTTTAGGCCCAACCAACTCTTTGAGTGGGATTCTAAAGTACTCACTCACCACACGTTGAATATTTTCAGTACTGATGGTTCGCGCACGAATGGCCAAAACATCTTTTAAAGACTCACGCACAACATCCAAATCAATGGCTGTGCCCTTAAAGCGTGAAATAGCCACCACTTTATTCAGTGCACCTTCCAATTCACGTACGTTTGCAACCACTTGTTGTGCAATAAATAATGCACAGTTTCGCGGTAATTCCACATCATTGCTTTCTGCTTTTTTCAGCAAAATTTCAATACGAGTTTCAATATCTGGTGGCTCAACCCCAACCGACAAGCCCCAAGAAAACCGTGAAACCAAGCGTGGATCTAATTCCGTTAATTCTTTTGGATAACGATCAGAAGTCAGAATAATTTGCTTAGATTCATCTAAAAGTGCGTTAAAAGTATAGAAAAACTCAACTAAACTTGCCTCTTTACCCGCCAGCAAATGAATATCATCGACCAACAATAGATCTAATGATCGACAATTTTTCTTAAATTCTTCCACTTTGCCTTGTTGTAAAGAGCTAACGAAGTCTTGAACAAAGCTTTCTGCCGTCATATACATGACACGTGCATTCGGTTTGGCTTGTAACAAGGCATTGCCCACTGCTTGCATTAAGTGTGTTTTACCTAAACCAGTGGGGCCATATAAAAATAAGGGATTGTGCTGAGAAGCACCTAACTGGGTTAAAACCTTACGACATGTTTCAGCAGCCATTTGGTTTGAACGACCCTCCACAAAAAGTGAGAAGGAAAATAAAGGATTTAACAGCCGTTTACGGCTGTTTTTAGAATTCCCCTCTTCTTTTTCTTTTTTCGGACGTACAACAGGTGCTGGAGCAGACTCTAAAGCCGCAGTCGTCGTTGCAGGTTGCTCACTCGCAGATAAAATTGCACCTGGGCGTGAGTCGACTAAAATTTCAACTTTACGTACACGCCCTTCAGATAGCTGCTCCACTAAAATTGTAATCAACTCTAGGTGATGTTCTTGAATGTAACGTGTCCAATAGGGATTCGGAGCGTAAAGACGTAGTGTGTCATTTAACTCTTCTGCAACTAAAGGGCGTATCCACATTGTAAAGACATTCCCAGAGAGCTCTTGTCGCAAGCGAGTTAAGCAGTCCGTCCAAAGCATGTGAAACCCCTATTCATTCCATCGATAATTAATAAAAACACTATGTACCCACCGAAGCGGGTCGCCATTCTAACCAAGTTATCCACATCTGTCATGGAAAATTCTGCAGATGTTGTTCAAAAAGCCTGCTTATGAAAATAAATTTAAATTCAAATAGTGGTGTGGATAAGCTTATCCGCAAACTGTGGATAGAATATAGCATAAAGTTATCCACAAACTATTAATTTTATAAAAACAATCTTATCCACATCATATTTTATTGTTTTATAATCAAAAAAGTGCTATTTCCACAGAAAAAGACCATCCTAATAGTAATAAATTTAAATTTATAAATTTGAATTTATTTATAAGGGACCTGTTTTCTGGGGATAACTGGGGGTCTAGAATGAATTTAAATTTAAAACCGTGCATGGTGCGTGAATTTAAAAACTTGTGGATAATTATGTGGGTAATCTTGTTGGTAACTTATATCACTTTAATAAACAATAGTCTAGGTTGTGTATAAGGAAAAAGTGCAGTTGTTTAAACGTTATCGAGAAAAGAGCAAGCTCAAACTGCTGTTACAAATAAAAAGGCTTAATTTCACAAGAAAATCGGTTTTTCATTGACAGCTCAAGCAATGAACACTAAACTCGCGAACCTTCATTGAATGATCATTTTTGGAGTTTCGATATGAAACGTACATTCCAACCATCTGAATTAAAGCGTAAGCGCGTTCATGGTTTCCGTGCTCGTATGGCTACTAAAGCTGGTCGCCAAGTATTAGCTCGTCGTCGTGCAAAAGGTCGTCACAGCTTAACTGTTTAATCAATAGTTAACGCTTAAGCGATTTTGGGTGTTATGACTACACTTTATGGCTTCAGCACAGAGGTTCGTATTCGCTGTGCTGCCGATTATAAAAGTGTCTTCGATGGTGCGCTTTTTAAAGTGCATCAGCCCCATTTCTTATTTCTAGCAAAACTGACCGAACAACCTCAAAGTCGTTTGGGTATTGTTGTTGCTAAAAAGAAAGTGCGTCGTGCACACGAAAGAAATAGAGTAAAACGTTTGGCTCGCGAAAGTTTTCGCTTGCATCAACAGCAATTAACTTTAGATATTGTGGTTATGCCTAAAATGGGGATAGAAACAGTGCCTAATGCAGAGTTGCACCAGCAATTACAATTTGCTTGGCAAAAATTACAACGTCTTGCCAAAAAGCATCAAAAAATAGCTCCCTCCCTGCAAAAGTAGAGATGGCCAATGGTCCGGTTACTGCATTGGTTAATTCGATTTTATCAAATTGCGATTAGTCCTTTACTTGGACCGCGTTGTCGTTATATCCCTACATGTTCTCAATATTCATTGGAAGCAGTCCATACACATGGTGCTGTGCGTGGTGTGTGGTTGGCTACTAAACGTATTTGCCGTTGTCATCCTTGGGGTGGATCGGGGTATGACCCTGTTCCAGCCAAAAGGATTCGTTTTATCTCTTTTCAGCAAATAGATTCTCAAAAGCATCTGGTTGCTGTACCCTTTCGTGATTGTTTCTTGAACCAAAATCACTCTAACCACTTGGGGTAATCGATATGCAACAATGGGCCAGGTTTGCCATTCTCGGGGCCATGTTTGTTGTCGCTTATTTGCTCATTTTGGCTTGGCAAAAAGATTATGGACATGCTGAGACTCAGCCACAGCCACAACAGGCTGCAGCAGTTTCACATGAAGTATCTGCAGATTTGCCAAATGCTCAAACGGCTTCAGCAGCGTCTGATATGCCACAAGCAAATATCGCGACTCAGCAACCAGCTACAGAAGCAAAAGCATCTGTAAATCAACAGCTTATTTCAGTACAAACTGACCTTTATCATCTTTGGATTAATCCTAAAGGTGGTGATATTGTTCGTATTGAATTGTTAAACCATGACAAGAGCAAAGACAGCAACGAAGCATTTGTCATGCTTGAAAGTGATGCAAAACGTACTTATGTGGCGCAGTCTGGTTTAATTGGTCTTAATGGTCCAGACAGTAACCGTAGCGGTCGCCCAATGTATGAGATTGAAAAATCTGCTTATACATTGAATGATGCCAAAGCGGTTCAAACTGAAGATGGAAAAAGCATCAAAGTGTTAACCGTACCGATGGTACTGAAAACAGCTGATGGTGTGGAAATCATTAAAACCTTTACCTTTAAGCAAGGTGAATATCCTGTTGTTGTGAACCATAAAGTGGTGAACCGCAGTGGTCAAAACTGGCAGGGTCAAATGTTTGGTCAACTCAAACGTGACAACTCTGATGATCCAGGCAAATCGGATCAAGGTATTTTCACGCTGGGCACTTTCTTAGGTGGTGCTTGGGGTTCGCCTGAAGAACATTATAACAAGCTTAAATTTGCTAACTTCAATGAAGAAAAATTGAATGTTGAAGCGAAAGGCGGCTGGGTTGCTATGGTTCAGCACTACTTTGTGAGTGCTTGGATTCCTGGTGATTTAAAATTGACGCAAGCCAATGGTCAACCTTATGTCGCGAAATTAGAGTCGCGTAAGTCAACGGATGATATGAATATCATTGGTTTTACTTCGCCGACGATTACTGTGCCTGGTGGTACAGTGGCTGAGATTGACGCGACTTTCTATTCAGGTCCTAAAGTTCAATCTGAGTTAAAAGAGCTCGCAACAGGGTTAAACCAAACTGTTGATTATGGTTGGTTATGGCCAATTGCGAAATTATTGTTCTTGGGTCTTGAGTTCTTCCACGGTTTAGTGGGTAACTGGGGCTGGGCAATTATTTTGTTAACGGTCTTGGTGAAACTGATTCTTTGGCCATTGTCGTCTAAGAGCTATCGCTCAATGGCGAAAATGCGTGTTATTGCACCTGAAATGCAGCGTATGAAAGAAGAGTTCGGTGAAGACCGTATGCGCTTCTCTCAAGAAATGATGGCACTATATAAACGTGAACAAGTCAATCCGCTTGCGGGTTGTTTGCCATTGTTATTACAAATGCCAATCTTCCTTGCGTTGTACTGGGTGTTGATGGAGTCTGTTGAGCTTCGTCATGCGCCATGGTTACTTTGGATTCAAGATTTGTCGGCGATGGATCCGTGGTTTATTTTACCGCTGTTAATGGGCGCAACGATGTTCATTCAGCAGTCTTTAAATCCACAACCGGCTGATCCAATGCAAGCGAAAGTTTTCAAAATCATGCCGATTGTTTTCACAGTCTTTATGTTGTTCTTCCCTGCGGGTCTCGTGTTGTACTGGATTGTCAATAACAGTATCACGATTATTCAGCAGACCTTGATCAACAAATCTGTTGAAAAAGACCGCTTGAATAAGGAAAGTGCGTCGAGTTAATCGAGGCAACTTTTCGCGAAAAGCTGAATAAATCCGCTTAAGATGGTAATCTTAGGCGGATTTTTCATTGTGTGACTTTTAAGATTTTAGGTGAATGTTATGTACAACCGAACCACGATTGCTGCCATTGCAACACCACCTGGGCGTGGTGGTGTGGGGGTCATTCGCCTATCTGGTCCCAAGTCTTATGAGATTGCACAGGCCTTGACTCTAAAAGACTTGCCTAAAGCGCGTTTTGCAGGTTTTCGTCAGTTTTATGATGCATCTGGCGAAGTGATGGATGAGGGTTTAGCGATTTGTTTTCCGAACCCGAATTCGTTCACTGGTGAAGATGTGGTTGAGTTGCAAGGTCATGGTGGCCCTGTCATTCAAAATGCTTTACTGGGGCGTTTATTGGAGCTCGGAGTGATTGCTGCAAAAGCGGGTGAGTTTTCTATGCGTGCTTTTGAAAATGGCAAACTGGATTTGGTACAGGCTGAAGCGATCGCTGACTTGATTGATGCGACGTCTCAAGCGGCTGCACGTTCTGCGGTACGTTCATTACAAGGCGCATTTTCAACTAAAGTGAATCGTGTGTTGGAGCAATTGATTCATCTACGTTTGCATGTGGAAGCTGCGATTGATTTTCCTGAAGAAGAAATTGATTTTCTCGCAGATGGGAAAATTTTAAATCTTTTAGATGGTGTTACAGCTGCTGTGAACCAAGTGCAACAATCGGCTCGTCAAGGACAGTTGCTGCGTGAAGGTTTACAAGTGGTGATTGCAGGAAAACCGAATGCGGGTAAGTCATCACTGCTCAATGCATTAGCGGGCATTGAACGCGCCATTGTGACGGATATTGCGGGTACAACACGGGATGTCTTACATGAAAAAATTACCCTGAATGGCTTACCCATTACCTTAACCGATACCGCGGGTTTACGTGAAACGGGTGATATCGTGGAAAAAGAAGGGATTCGTCGTGCCATTAAAGAAATTGAACAAGCCGATCTCTTGCTCTTAGTTTATGACTTAAGCCAAGGTGAAGACCCACTCGAACTAGCACAAGAATATTTTGCTGAGCATATTGAACCGAAACGTTTAATGTTGATTGGTAATAAGTGTGATTTGATGGAAACAACATCGCATATTGAAGATTTTAACGGCTTCCGTCATATTATGGTTTCGGCAAAGCAAGAAACTGGAGTTCAAGCGCTCATAGAAGCGATTACAGCACATGCAGGCTTCCAGCCAGAAGAAGATACCTTTATTGCACGTACACGCCATTTAGACGCAATGAAACGTACTCAGCTCTACCTTGCAGAAGCTCGTGAACAATTGGTGGTGTATAACGCGGGTGAGTTGGTCGCAGAGTCGCTACGTTTGGCGCAAAATGCCTTAGGTGAAATTACTGGTGATTTTAGTGCGGATGATTTGCTTGGGAAAATTTTTGGATCGTTTTGTATTGGAAAGTGACACTTCTGTGTATAAAAAGCCCTGTGATCAGGGCTTTTTATTTTTAAGCCAGACGTATACTGCCTTTATGTGCAAACCACAGATAAAAACACAATAAAGCGATGGCAATGCAAAAGCTAATGACCCCGAAACTTAATCCAAAGTGATCCGCTAGATATCCGACGGCCACAATTGGCACAATCGTACCCAAATAACCAATAAAAAGATAAGTCGACATCACTGCAGCACGATTCTCTAAGCTGGTCATGGCATGAATGAGACCAAAGGAACCAATCAAGGTCAGGCCATGTCCGACACCAACGAGAAAATCACTGATAAAGAAAAATGCACTCAGTTGAAATAGCATACACAGCGCCAAAATGCCTAAGCTTGCGATCAAGGTAATTAAGCCATAGTTGAGGCACTTATAAGCTGGAATGCTTCTGGCAAAATACTGCACCACGGCAGAGACAATCAAAATGCTGGTAATGGCTGAACCGCTAATGAGGGGACCGTGCCAAGGCAAAATATCCCGCACAAATGACGGGGATAAGGATGCAAATAAACTAAACGCGGCAAAGGCACTAAATGCGGTAAATCCGACAATCAAAAATAACTGCTGATATTGCACTTCAGGTCGGAGCAGTTTCGGAGCAATACTAAAGGGCTGTGCGGTAAACGTGGGAGACTCAACCCAAAATAAGCCAAAGAAACACAGTACAGCGCCAAGAATGACGGGGAGATAAGGGCTGACCAAAGGATATTCTGAAAATTGAGCAATCAGGCCACCAATCAGCGGGCCTAAGCCAAAGCCTACAGCGGTAATAATCGAACTCAGTTGCGGTGCAATCTGTTGATGGCTTTTGGGCACGGTATACATCAGCCCCAGTAAGGCCGAAGTGGTCATCAAACCAGATGCAATACCAATAATAAAACGCCCCAAAGATAAAATGAGTGCATCAGAAGCATAGGCGGAAATCACCAACCCGATGCTGATAAACACCAACCCTACTTGTAAGGTGCGTAAATAGCCAATGCTATTACTGGTCCGGCCAAGAAACAGTAAAGTAGCGAGACAACCAAACATATAAGCCACAAAAATATAGGTGATCTGACTCGGCACCAGATGCCATAAGGCTTGATACAGCGGGTAAAGTGGACTGGCTAAGGCAGTCCCCATCGTTCCCATCATTAAGGCGAGGCTGACCATACAAAATGGACGCCAAGAAGTGGTTGTTGTCATGCAAATGCCTTGCGGCTCTCTCAGTCAAAACAAGAATATTTTGATGCCCAAGAGAAAAAGGATAGAGAGCAACAGTGTATCGGTTTGTGGAAAAAATGGTCAACTAAAAACTTGAAAAAGAACGCAATAAGACTTAGCCATAGCGTTTCAGCAGTTTTAAGAACTCAGCCAACTCGTCTTCATTGACCTGTTCAGCTTGTGCTAAAACATGATGGCGTAAGTGTGCTTCAACCAGTTCATTCATTAGTCCATTGACCGCGCCTTTAATGGCAGCGACTTGTTGTAAAACATCGATACAACTGGCGTCGGGATGTGTGATCGAGAGTTCAACGGCGTTGACCTGCCCTTGTAAGCGTTTCACACGGTTTAAAATTTTTTTATCTTTATGCAAATGACTCAACACATTGCTCCAAAAATAAATATACTGATGGGGAGTATATTGGTGAATGATTTTAAATGCAAAATACCCCATCACGTCAGCATACGCATCATTTTGATGACGGTAATCCACTGGCACAAAAACGGATTTTAATGGCGACCATTTTAACGGCAGTCATGATGTTATTAGAAGTGATTGGTGGATGGATTTTCCAATCAATGGCTTTGCTGGCGGATGGTTGGCATATGAGTTCGCATATGTTGGCACTGGGTTTGGCTTATTTTGCGTATCGTGCTGCGCGGCATTATGCTCATGATCAGCGCTTTAGTTTCGGCACATGGAAAATTGAAATTCTTGCAGGCTACAGCAGCGCTATTTTGCTGATGGTGGTGGCGGGTTTTATGGCTTTTCACTCGATTCAGCGTCTATTCTCGCCTGTACAAATTCATTATAACGAAGCGATTCCAATTGCGATTTTAGGCTTATTAGTGAATTTAATCTGTGCATGGTTGCTGCACGATGGTCACCATCACCATCACCATCACCATCACCATCACCATCACCATCACCATCACCATCACCATCACCATCACCATCACCATCACGCTCATGATCATGGAGTAGAAGTACATAGCCATCATCATGATTTAAATCAGAAAGCTGCATTTATGCATGTGGTGGCAGATGCAGTGACTTCCATTTTTGCCATTATCGCGCTGATTTTTGGTAAATATTTGGGCTGGGATTTTCTCGATGCGGCCCTTGGAATCGTGGGGTCAATACTGGTGGCGAAATGGGCATTGAGCTTAATGCAAGAAACGGGAAAAACCTTGTTAGATGCTGAAATGGATCATCATGTGGTGGATGAAATTCGAGAGGTGGTGGCAGAACTACCGCATACGACATTGACCGATTTACATGTTTGGAAAGTAGGAAAAGGCAAGTTTTCCTGCATTTTGGCTTTAGAAACGACGGTAGACTTAACTGCGGATCGCGTGCGGGCAATGCTCTCGTTTCATGAAGAAATTGTTCATGTCTCGGTGGAAATTAATAACACGGCTCTAACTGTTCCACGTGAAACTTTGGCCAGTTCATAAGCACGGCGTGTTGGGTTTCGGTAAAGCCAAGGAAAAAATGATTCAATGCTTGAATAATACGCTCTACACTAGCGCCGTGGTTCTCCGATTGAAAGAGCAAAAAGTGATGATAAAAAAACTGGGTTTGGCACTACTCACAAGTGCAATTGCAAGCATGAGTATGGCCAGTGTAGAAAGTGTTCAAGCTAACTTAAAAAAGAATTATCCAAATATTAATGTTCAAAATATTCAAAAAACAGAAATGTCGGGCATTTATAGCGGATCTTTAGATGGCGAAATTGTGTATTTAGGAGAAGCGGCTGAGCATGTGATTGCAGGTTCGATGGTACGCTTAAAAGATCAGAAAAATTTAAGTGCTGCCTTATATGTGCAACAGAATTCGCTCGATTGGAACAAGCTGCCGCTAAAAGATGCCATTAAAAGCGTTAAAGGTAACGGAAAACGCCAATTGGCGGTTTTTTCAGACCCAAACTGTCCTTACTGTAAGCAGTTAGAGGCTGAGCTGAATAAACTGAATGATGTGACCATCTATACCTTTATTTATGCCATTAAGGCGCAATCGATTGCACCGTCGAAACAAGTGTTTTGTGAAGCAGACCCTGCCCTCGCATGGAAAAATTTGATTGCTAAAGGGACTCAACCGACGTCGAAAAAACCGTGTGCCAATCCAATTGAGCGCAACATTGAACTCGGTCGTAGTCTGGGTTTACAAGGGACGCCCGTGGTTATTTTCTCAAATGGCTTTAAAGTGAATGGTGCTGTGCCTTCAACGACTATTGAAAATATGTGGCGTGAACTGGGCTTATAAGAGAGAGTTCAAATATACATATAAAAAGCACCTGAAACGGTGCTTTTTTTAATGGATCAGTTTAGGTTTTTTTGGTGACCATGTTGTAGATGAATAAAATAACAATGGCTCCAATAACTGACGCAATAAAGCCTGCGGCAGAGCCTTCACTATAGAGACCAAGTAAACGACCACCATAAGTGGCTACGAGAGAACCTGCAATCCCCAGTAAAGTGGTGACAATAAATCCCGCTTTGTCATCGCCAGGATGGATAGCACGTGCGATGAGACCTGCAATAAAACCAATCACGATTGCAACAATAAGTGACCACATGAGCCAGCTCCTTTTTTTATCATGTCTTTGTTTTTACATCATGTGCAAAAATATCATCAGGTATAATGCGACTGTGCAGTAGAGCGAATCTGCTAAAAACTGTATGTTTTATGTACTTAGCTCACGATAAAAATAAAAAAAGTGGCCTTCGGCCACTCTTTTCTCGATTGGTCTTAAAGACCAATTTCACCAATAAATGGCAAATGACGGTACTTTTGGTCATAGTCTAGGCCATAACCCACAATGAATCGATCTTCAACGTTAAAGCCTAAAAACTTCACATCGAGTTCAATTTCACGGCGTGAAGGTTTGCTGACTAAAGTGCATAGCTCAATTGAGTTTGGAGAGCGTGTTTCTAAAATTTCTAATACTTTGCTCAAGGTGTTGCCTGAGTCGATGATGTCTTCAATGACCAAGACATCTTTACCACGAATTTCACCGTCTAAATCTTTTAAAATTTTTACATCACGTGAAGATACCGTACCGCCACCGTAGCTCGAAACCGTCATGAAATCGAGTTCATGGGGTTTTGAAATGGTACGACATAAGTCTGCCATGAAAATGACTGAACCACGTAATAAACCAATCAGTACGAGTTCCTTATCACTGTTTGCATAATGCGCATCGATTTGTGCACCAAGCTCTTTTACTTTCGCTTGAATCTCTTCAGTAGAAATCATTACGCTCATTTGAACGGTCATGGGTAGATACCTAAAAAATTAAAAAAAATCAAAAATAAAAAAGGCGTTGACCTGCAACACCTCTATATATGCATTAATTTTAATATATCTCTAAACGAGATGCACCCCTTTTTGCCCGCTGGAAATGTAATCATTTCATTGCAGGCGGGATGCTGCTTGGTTTAGAGGCGAAAATCAAAGTTGTTTCAAAACTCGATTAGCTGCTTAAATTTTCGCTATTTGCTACTCAGTTTTGCACATAGGCTTTCTGACCAAAAATATAAGTCGCATGAATATTACGGTCATCACCCATGGTCATCAGGGCAAATAACGCATCTTCAATCCCTTTTGCACGTTGCTGACGTAATGCTTGCAGCGCGGTTGCTTTAAGGTCGAGCACCACAAAGTCGGCTTCTTTGCCCAAATTAAAGTTACCGAGCTTATCATCCAAGCTCAGTGCTTTGGCACCGCCCAGCGTAGCGTGATAAAGCGATTCAAATGCGGACAGTTTATCACCTTGAAGTTGCTGTACTTTATAGGCTTCATTGAGGGTTTGTAGTTGGTTAAAAGAGGTTCCTGCACCAATATCGGTACCTAGTCCAACTTTTACCTGCTTGTCCCAAGTCTTGTTCAACGGAAATAAACCACTACCTAAAAATAGGTTGGAGGTCGGACAGAAAGCAATAGCTGAATCCGTCTGATGCATGCAGTCCCACTCCGCGTCTTCTAAATGCACGCAGTGGGCAAAGACCGAATGCGAACCAGTTAAGCCAAAGTGATGATAAACATCGAGATAACCTTGCTGCTCAGGGAATAAGTCTTTTACCCAAGCGATTTCATTTTTATTTTCACTTAAATGCGTATGCACATACACATCTGGGTATTCAGCTTTGAGCTGCCCTGCTTTAGCCAATTGCTCTGGTGTTGATGTTGGAGCAAAGCGTGGCGTAATCGCATACAGGTTACGGCCTTTGCCATGCCATTTCTCAATCAGTACCTTAGAGTCTGTATAAGCACTGTCAGGCGTGTCGCAAAGACTTTCAGGTGCATGACGGTCCATCATGACTTTACCTGCGATCAGGCGCATCTGGTGCTGCTCTGCTGCTTCAAATAAAGCATCAACTGATTCGGTATGCACAGTACAGAAGACCAAGGCTGTGGTGGTTCCATTTTTCAGCAGTTCTTGCACAAAGAATTGGGCAATCCGGTCGGCATAGGCTTTATCGGAAAATTGTAATTCGGTTGGGAAGGTATAGGTATTGAGCCATTCGAGTAGCTGTTCACCATAGGCCCCCACCATTTCTGTTTGTGGAAAATGAATGTGGGTGTCGATAAAGCCCGGCACAATCAATTGTTCAGGATAGTGCTGAACCTCGACGCCAATAGGAAGGTGCTGTTGCCCCTCCTGCCAAGATCCAAACCATTGGATTTTGCCATTTTGGGTAATCAGTAAACCATCTTCTACGTAACGCACTTGGTCGTGAATTTCACGCGCTTGGGCAACCGTATTCTGAATATCTAGGAAGCGACCGCGAACCGCCGTCGTTGCAACTACAGAAGACATTTTAAACCTGCGTTTTGACTTTTTTTCGATTGATTGTACCGTAAACTGGATTTTTTTCACGGCTATTTACTGAAGTTTTTGTGTGTGTTGTGAACGCTGCATTTTAAATGAAAGACTGGAGCAGTATTTTCTAAAAAATTGAACTGTTTTAAGGTTAAACATGTATCCGTGCCATCGATAAGATCATGATTTTTTATGTAATACATACGCACAAGCTTTGAGCTTAAATGATTCAATCTATTCGCAAAATTTTGTTGAGAAAGCCTTTATCTTTAAATGCTGAGTCAGTACAGTGTCGACATTGATAAAATAAGAGACCATGACCCGCATGTATTTTTGGAATACCAAAGCATTAGCACATGAATTATCTAGCAATACCCTCGATAAAAAGCATTATAAAAATTATTACTTAGTCACGGCCTTACTGGTTTCAGTGGTGTATTACTACGGCATGTATTCACCCTATGGTGATGTCCGTGTGATTGGTGTTGAGGGACTTCTGACTTTATTGATTATGTTTATCGGGATTCAAAGCGCTTATAAAGCCAATGGTGGCGATGAGGGTGAGCATTTCTTAGGTCGAATCACAGCGTTGTCTTTTCCCATTTTGGTACAAACCACTGTGGCTGGTGTTGTCTTTGGTGCAGTGTTATTGGGGCTTTATTTTGCTTTTAATCTAGAAGGCACGGCGTTTGATGATTGGTATGAATGGACTATTTCGCTGTTTACCATCTTCCTGCAAATCTTGTTTTTCACGCGTTTGGTGTCTTATATGAAGCGGGTCAAAGCGCATACCATTTAAGCTTGAAAAAAATATTGTCTTCGAATGTATGCCTGTCAGTTTTAGATTTGACAGGCATTTTCTTTTTCAATTTAAACTTTATTTGATACACGGAAGCGTCATCCGCAACCTGCGTAGTGTTTGGAATAAATTGTTTTTGCAACACAAATTTTTTAATTATAGAAAGTGAACAGGTTTTGCGGAGGACAAATGCTTTTCTTACGAAGCTTCGCTTCTCATTTGGCGAAACAAAAGAATAATTGAGCTCCCAGTATTGAACTTAAAAAAGATAAGACTCCGCCGTGAATAACCTAAAAGTGATAGTGCTTCTACTAAAACGCCTGAACAGACCCGCATTAATCTTTGGACACCTATTTTAAATAGGTGATTTAGAGCGCCATTTTATTCCACAAAATAATGCGCAGCAAAATGCGCATCATTGCCAATCACATCAAACACATCTTCACGCAGTGACATCCCCGCACATTCATCACCGACCATCCAAAGTCCCAAAGTGGGCAGCATACCTTCATGCAACGGAGTTTTTACCCAGCGCTGCATGACATAGCCATATTTGTCGTAGTCATCGAAGTAAAAACTACCTGAGGCTGCGCCGCAATCGACATTGTTTTGTAAGATATGAATATTTGCGCCTTCGCGCGCTAAGATGGGCTTACGCACCCATTTCCCTGCGTAGTGGGCGTGCGCATCATAAGCATGGGTTTCTAACAACAATGGATGATTTGGAAAGCGTTTCCATAGCTCGATCAACAGGGCTTTATTGGAGAGCAGCATTTTCCAACACGGTTCAATCCATTCGGTTTCGGGTTTGAGAAATTGCGAAAAATTTTCTTCCCAAATCCATTCCCACGGATACAGCTTAAATAAATGCTGAATCTCTTGCTGATGCAAATCGACAAAGGCTGTGCCATTCCAACCGATGTTTTCCATCGACAGTTCGCTGACATTTAAGCCTGCCTGAAAAGCAGTATCCATGAGGTATTCTAAATTACCCCAATCTTCACGCCCTGCTTCTTGACAGGCTGCGAAATGGACACGGCTACGTGCCGGATAAAGCTGTTTCCAGCGCTCAATCAGCTTTTCATGAATGCTGTTGAATTGATCACGGTTTGCAATGTTTTCGACTTGTTCAATCCAATGCCACTGTGCAACAGAGGCTTCGAGTAAGCCTGTTGGCGTATCGGCATTGTATTCTAGCATTTTGATGGCTTGACCATCATAGGCAAAATCGAAACGGCCATACAGCATTGGCGCTTGGTTTTTCCATGAGTGCTCAATCAGAGGAATCGCTGCTGGGGGGAGTTGAAAATATTCGGGATAATGACCACGTTGAATCATATCCCCTGCCACTTCAAGGCACATTTGGTGTAATTCGTTCGAGGCATCTTCAAGCTGTTCAATTTGCTTGAGGCTAAACTCATAGGCCACCCCTTCTGACCAATACATTGAACCATCCCGCGACGGCAAGTTGTAGTAGTCAAAACCAATCTCTTGATGTGTCTGTTGCCAGTTTGCTCGCTCAGGCAGTAGAACTCGTTTCATGTATTAACCTCCGAACGAACCGCCGCCACGGCCAAATCCTCCACGAATGGGTTGGGATTTGGCATGGCTAAAAACGTGAGTCGAGATTTTAGGTGTGCCCGTCGAATGACGTCCGCGAGCTTTCAATACTTGGCCCATGTAACGGACTTTACGGTTGTTTTTATAATATTGTGGGCCGATATAAACCCCAGTAGAGCCACTATAGCTCGATTCACTATTTTCGTTAGCAGGTTCGCACAGTTCAAAATGCCAGTCTTGGTAGCAGTTGTATTGGTTATTGTAAACATCCTGTTGTAGGGTTTTAGAACCGCTACATGCCGTGAGTAAAACCGGCACTACAACAAGAGTTAATTTTTTGGTACGCATGGATGAGCAACCTTCGGGTTCTTTTATTTTTACAGGTAAAACCAAGGGTTTTAAGCCCGCTTATCATAGGGAGCTGTTTGCATAAAGTACAGTGCATTTGCACAGAAAATCATAGGATTAAGTCTTATGCATACTAAAATTTGGTCATAAAAAAGCCTTCTCAGAGGAAGGCTTTTTTAAAATATTAGAGGGTGGTTTGATGATGTTTCTTACTGTATCGAATCGACAAGATCGCAGTAATGGTCAGCACCAACACAATAAAGCCCAGTGAAATCCAAATTGGCATATGGAACACATCCAGCATGAGCATCTTAAAGCCGATGAATACCAAGATAATACCTAAACCATACGGGAGATAATGCATCTTGGTTGCTGCACCAGACAACAAGAAGAACATCGCACGTAGACCCAAAATTGCCATTAAGTTTGCAGTCAACACAATAAACGGATCAGAAGTCACCGCGAAAATTGCAGGAATGGAGTCCACCGCGAAAATCACATCCGACGCTTCAACTAAAATCAACACCAAGAACAGCGGCGTTGCCCACAACATCCCGTTTTGACGAACAAAGAACTTATTGCCATGCATTTGCGGGGTAATCCGCATATGTTTACGTAGCCATTTTAAGATCGCCATATCTTCGATATTGGTTTCTTCTTCGTTTTGCCCTTTGAAGAATTTGAAGCCCGTATATACCAAGAACGCACCGAAGATATACAGAATCCATGAGAACTCTTGTACAAACCACGCGCCAATAAAAATAAAGATGGTACGTAGAATAATCGCGCCCAATACACCATACAGTAGTAATTGGCGTTGTAGTGCTGGTGGAATGGCAAAAGCAGCAAAGATCATCAGCCAGACAAAGACGTTGTCGACGGCTAAAGATTTTTCAAGTAAATAACCTGCGAAGTACTCCATGACCTTAGTATTGGCCACAGTGACACCTGCAGTTTGTTGTAAATACAACCAGAGACCTGCACCAAAGAGTGATGCGACGGAGACCCACGCAACACTCCATAATGCAGCTGTTTTGATTTTGACTTCTTGGCCTTCTTTTTGTTTAAAGCCTAAAAAGTCGATCAGTAGCATCACGGTAACAATGCCGAAAAAAGCAAGGTATAGCCATAAATTGCCGATAGATTCCATGAAATCCTCCACATCCAGCAATCGGCCACAAAAAAACCTTGACCTGCTGCCAGATGAAATAAAACATCTGTGACAACATGATCAAGGTCTTGCCTACATTTTAGCGTATGTATTTTGTGCGCTAAAATGCTCAGATACCGACTTTTTGCAAAGTGTAATGACGATAATCTGACACGTGAAAGTTATGCATAGCATTGATTTTTCACGTTTGGAGGAGGCTACTCCCCTTGTTCAACATAAATTTGGTTTTGGATTTGATCCAAAAGTGAGCTAAGCATCGCATATTTTTATGGTTTGAGCAAATATTAAAGAAAATTGTAGATGAAATATAAATGAGACAAAATTTTGCTTCAATTTGTGGCAAGCTAAAAAAAACAGTAAACCAAAGAGGAATAATAATGAAAATTCAACATCAAGAAACAGGTAGTAAAGGCGAAGTTTTTGTTGAGCAAGAAAACGAGCGTGTGGCGGAAATGACTTATAGTTGGGCTGGGGATGATAAATTTATCATTGACCACACTTGGGTCAGTGAGTTGCTCCGTGGGCAACATGTGGGGCGTCAGTTATTGGATGTTTTGGTTAACTTTGCCCGTGATAAGGGCGTGAAAATTTTACCCTTATGTCCTTTTTCCAAATCGGTATTCGACAAAGATCCATCTATTCATGATGTTTTATTCCACTAAGATAGAGAACGATAAATCAATCCATTCAACGAGTGTGCTATGCAATTTCAACATGTAGATCGCGATCAAAAAGGTGAGTTTTTTTTAAATAATGCAGACGGTCAGCGCATTGCTGAAATTAGCTATATTTGGCGGGACGAGACAACCAGTGATGCCAACCATACTTGGGTCGATGATTCACTGCGGGGTCAAGGTGTGGCGCGTTTGCTGTTGGATACTCTGGTTAATTTTTCGCGTGAGAAAAACCTGAAGATTATCCCGACCTGTTCTTATGTCGATGTGATGTTTCGCCGTGAGAAAAGTTTTGAGGATGTTGCTGCTTAATTGTTCGCCATTCATCGCAATTCTAAAGGTTAAGCCAAAATAAGATCGATATAGCTGCCATTACAGTTCTATTTTGTGTTTTGCAGCGCTGAATGATGGTGAAATTAAAGTATATGAAGACGCTTTTATCTATTGCCCTATTCTGTTCAGTTTCCCCTTTATTGCATGCTGAAGATTGTGTAAAACTTGAGGAAAAGGCAGAACAAGAAGAAGTTCAGATCATTCCACGTTGGGGCATGAAAGTGATTGCTCCAACAAGAGTGTATTTTCATTCAGCACCGAGCAATGCTTGTAAAATCAAAGATCTGTTTATGATTAAAAATGACCATATCACTGCTTATAGCACCTATGATGATGGCCAAGAACAGTGGGTTTCGATCATGTATTTTAGTAAACGCTTGGGAGACACGGTTCAAGGTTGGTCAAAACTAAAAGATTTTGAATATACGGGTACGATGTCTGGTTTTTAATTGGATAAGCTTGTAAAAAAACCCGCCATATGCGGGTTTTTTCTTCTAATGGGACAACCTATTCTGCGTTCAAGGCGCTAATCAATTTTTGGTGTAAACCACCAAAGCCACCATTGGACATGATCACGACAGCATCGCCCTCGCCTGCATCACTGACGATGGTCTGGATAATGTCATCCAAAGTGCGTGCAACCACGGCCTTGTTGGGTGCAGCCGCAATGACAGGTTGCAAGTCCCAGTCCAAACCTTCTGGTTGATACCAAATCACTTCATCGGCCAAACGCGCAGAGTGCGCAAGTCCATCTTTATGGCTTCCCATGCGCATGGTATTTGAACGAGGCTCAATAATTGCCCACAACTTACGTTCGCCTAAACGCTTACGTGCGCCTTCCAGCGTCGTATCTATTGCGGTTGGGTGATGAGCAAAGTCATCATACACTTCAACGCCACGTACCGTGCCTAAAAGCTCCATACGGCGCTTCACGCCGCCAAAGTTAGACAGTGCTTCGCACGCTGTTTCAATGCTTACGCCAACATGTTCAGCCGCAGCGATAGTCGCCAAAGCATTGGCTACGCTGTGCTGCCCTGTCATGTTCCATTGCACGATGCCTTTCACCACGCCGTGTTGGAGTACTTTAAAGTGTGAACCATCAGCACTGAGTTGTTCGGCATACAATTCAGACTTGTTGTGGGCCTCTAAAGAGGTACGAACCACAGGTGTCCAACAGCCCTGCTCTAAAACTTCATCAATATTGCTTTCAGTAATCGGAGCAATGATACGACCCTCACTTGGAATGGTACGAACCAAGTGATGGAATTGTTTTTGAATCGCTGCTAGATCATCAAAAATATCGGCATGGTCAAATTCAAGGTTATTTAAAATGGCTGTTTTTGGGTGGTAATGCACGAACTTCGAACGTTTGTCGAAAAAGGCAGAATCATATTCATCGGCTTCGACACAGAAGTATTTGCCACCACCTAAACGCGCACTTTCAGAGAAACCTAAAGGTACACCGCCAATCAGGAAACCCGGTTCTAAACCCGCCTGATCCAATACCCAAGCCAACATGGTGGTGGTGGTGGTTTTACCATGGGTTCCTGCTACGCCAAGTACGTGTTTGCCTTGGAGCACATGATCGGCCAAAAATTGTGGGCCTGAAATATATGGCAAGCCTTCATTAAGCATGTATTCAACTGCATCAATCCCACGTTTCATCGCATTGCCGACGATGACTAAATCAGGATGCGGTTGTAAATGACTGCGGTCATAACCTTGCATTAAGGTAATGCCTGCATTTTCGAGCTGGGTGGACATGGGAGGATAAACGTTTAGATCCGAACCCGTCACTGTGTGGCCAAGATCACGTGCTAAAAGCGCTAAAGACCCCATAAAGGTGCCACAAATACCCAAAATATGCAGATGCATTCCGCCTCACTCCACTGCTTTTATAGACACATCACGTATTGTTGGTGCTGTTGTCGTGATTAATTCGATGTGAAAGCAACCATAGCAAGGCGCTTAGCGAAAAGATAGTGATTCTTGTATCTAATCGTTTAATTATTCTGCGGCTTGAGCAGTGCTTTTATTTTGTAAAAAAGTCGGCTGAAAAGTGCAATATTTGCTGAATTTTCTAGCAAAAAACGTAGAATAAAATGCTCCTAAATTCGGCGATCTTGCTTCATGTCCCTGCCCTTTATTTTATTGATTATTGCCAACTGTTTTATGACACTTGCATGGTATGGACACTTAAAATTTTTGCCGGGTGTGCCGCTTTGGCAAGCCATTTTATTTAGCTGGTTCATTGCATTGGTGGAATACAGTTTTATGATTCCTGCGACCCGTATGCTGTCACAGCAAGGCTGGTCGATGGGCGAAATGAAAATCACCCAAGAAGTGGTGACGTTATTGGTTTTTGTACCGTTTATGCTTTTCTTATTTAAACAGCCTTTTAAGCTCGATTATTTGTGGGCCGGACTTTGTTTATTTGGTTGTGTGTATTTTGTTTTTCGCAGCCAATAATTCAAAAAATGAGGCTACAGTACTCTTTTTATTTAAGTTTTATGCTACGAAATAAAAAAACAAGAAAAATCTGCATTTAGTTGCACGGTTAAATTTTGGAGAGCTGAAAAATCAGTCTATAATACGGGGCTCTTATTAAAGCTTGGCGCTAGTCGAGATTTATCTCTCTTAACTATCTCTGGAAACATTGCAATGAATGCGGCCGCTTCACAAGACACTCCTCTCGTTGGAATTATCATGGGTTCTCAATCAGATTGGGCCACTCTCGAACACACTGCCAATATGCTTAAGCAACTTGGTGTCCCATTTGAAGCGGAAGTTGTGTCTGCGCACCGTACGCCAGATCGTCTTTTTGAATATGCTGAACAAGCACGTGACCGTGGTATTCAAGTGATTATTGCGGGTGCAGGCGGTGCGGCGCATTTACCAGGAATGTGTGCGGCGAAAACTGATTTGCCTGTACTGGGTGTACCAGTGAAGTCTTCGATTTTAAACGGTGTCGATTCACTGTTATCGATTGTGCAAATGCCAGCAGGTATTGCAGTAGGTACTTTGGCGATTGGTCCAGCAGGTGCAACCAATGCCGCGATTATGGCAGCGCAAATTTTAGGTCTGACACGTCCTGAAATTGCAAAAAATGTAGCCGATTTCCGTGCTGCACAAACCGACAAAGTCGCAAGCAACAATATTCCAGGCCAAGCTTAATACGGGGCATTCCTCATGAATAAAACCATCGGTATTTTTGGTGGTGGGCAGCTGGGTCGCATGATGGCGCAAGCGGCTTTGCCACTAAATATTCAATGTACGTTCTTTGATGCGAGTACAGACTGCCCTTCAGCAGCTTTAGGCACGGTGATTTCAAGCAAAACTGAAAATGGTTTACAAGACTTTATTGCTAGTGCAGATGTCTTCAGCCTTGAGTTTGAAAATACACCTTTGTCTGATGTTGATGTTTTGACCAAGCAAAAAGATATGCATCCGCCGCGTCAGGCTTTAGCCATTGCACAGCATCGCTTGTCTGAAAAAGCGTTATTTGATGCGCTTGAGATTCCTGTTGCGCCTTATAAAGCGGTAGATTCCCTAGAAAGCTTAAGTGCTGCGGTTGCTGAGCTAGGTTTACCGATTGTGCTGAAGACAGCCACAGGTGGCTATGATGGCAAAGGTCAGTTTGTATTGCGTTCTGAACAACAAACTGAACAAGCATGGGCTGAATTGGGCCCTGCTGGCAGTTTAATTGCAGAAAGCTTTGTGACCTTCTCGCGTGAAGTTTCGATCATTGCGGTACGGGGTCAAAATGGCGATGTGAAAACGTGGCCATTGGCTGAAAACCATCACCATCATGGTATTTTGTCGCACTCGATTGTCCCTGCACCGAATAGTGCGGACTTACAACCCGTTGCACAAGACTACATCACTCGCCTATTGAATCATTTGAATTATGTTGGCGTGTTGACCTTAGAACTGTTTGTCACAGACAAAGGTTTGTATGCCAATGAAATGGCGCCACGTGTGCATAACTCAGGACACTGGTCGATTGAAGGCGCAGTATGCTCTCAGTTTGAAAACCATATTCGTGCAGTCGCAGGCTTACCCTTGGGTTCAACTGAAGTGGTTCGCCCTACGGTCATGATCAATATTATTGGTCAGTATCCACAGTCTGAACAAGTCTTGGCCTTAGACGGTGTACATCTGCATCTTTATAATAAGGAAGAACGTGAAGGTCGTAAGATTGGTCACCTGACTTTAATGCCGAATGATACCGCTCAACTCACGACTCTATGTCGTCAGTTGGCAAAAATCTTACCGAATCCATTGGCACTGAGTGAAGATATGACCATCTAAAGCTTCAGTTGTTGTTAAAAAAAGCGATCACAAGAGTGGTCGCTTTTTTATTTGGATTCATTCAGGCATGATTGCGCCTCTTCGAAAAAAGTGACCGTTAATCGGATCAAAATTAAAATAAATTGCGTGTTTTTTATCCGTTTAGATAAAATCAGCGCATAGAAAAATAAACTGAAAGTAAAATAAAGCGAGTTTTGTGTGGAGAAGCACGTTTAAAACAGAGCCCACAATTGAATGTGACCCTGATTTTCACCTAAAAAATGCTGAAATAGCAGGAATCTCAGTCAACTTGGGTTTGTGGATATCTTTTTAAGTATGTTTTGAATTCAAAAGTGAGTTTTAAATTTAAATCGAGCGTTTAAATTTAAAATGAATTTAAAAGTTTTGATGCTGTTTTGAATTTAAATTCAAAATAATAAATTTAAAGACTGGTGAATGAATTTAAAGTTTTAAATTTAAAATATTGAGCTTGGGTTTTGAAGTTTAATTCTCTGTATATTGTTGATTATTAATGTTAAAGAAAATATGGATAAAATGAATTTAAAACAAGATGATTGAATTTAAAGTACTTGCTGAACTAGAGATTGTTTTTGAATTCAAAAGTTGAGGTCTGTGGTGTTGTGGATAAGTGGTTTTAAATTTAAAAGAGGGTTTTGAATTTAAACCAGAATGAATATTCATTTACGTTTTGATTCAGAAAAGTGAAATCGAAAGTGTTAAGGTAAAAAGCATAATTTAGAGATAAAGAATTATTAGGGATTTTATGCACCGTTTTGCTTTTCTTTTAGGTTCATTTTTTTTAGCGGCGACTCAGGCGAATGCTGAGCTCATTATTAATGGTCAAAAAGTTACAGGCAGTTCAAATGTCGCAACTTCCGATTATAGCCCTCAGAACTCATTTCAAAGCTGTATTGCCAACTTAAAAAGCCAAGCGATGGCGAATGGGGTGTCTGCGTTCACTTATGATCGCTACACGCAAAATTTAGCGCCTGATTATTCTGTGATTGAAAAATTAAATTACCAACCTGAATTTTCCACGCCGATTTGGGATTATTTGTCAGGACTGGTGGATGATGAGCGTGTTGCAGTGGGTCAGCAAAAATTGGCGCAGCATCGTGAAGTGCTGAATCGCGTTGCGGCAGCGTATGGTGTGCCTGCGGAGACCGTGGTTGCTGTGTGGGGCGTGGAAAGTAATTTTGGTGATATTTCAGGTAAATATCCATTATTACAAGCGCTAGGTACATTGAGCTGTGAGGGGCGCCGTCAAAGCTATTTCCGTGGTGAGTTTTTTGCCGCTATGCGCATTTTACAGCGTGGTGATTTAACTGAATCACAACTGAAAGGCTCGTGGGCAGGCGCGTTTGGTCATACCCAGTTTATGCCATCGACGTATGAAGAGCTGGCCGTTGATTTTGATGGTGATGGACGCCGTGATTTGGTGTCGAGTACCACAGATGCTTTGGCATCAACAGCCAATTTCCTCAAAAAACGCGGTTGGCAAACTGGGCAACCTTGGGGATTTGAAGTGAAAAATCCACAAGCGATCTCTCTGAGTGGTGAAAGTCGTCGCAATAAGAAGTCCTTATCTTACTGGATGCAAAATGGCTTGGTACGCGCAGATGGCTCAGCGTTAATTCAAGGTAATTTATCCTCTAGCTCGCAAGCGGGGTTGATGGCGCCCGCTGGTGAAAATGGTCCACTGTTTTTAGTGTTTAAAAACTTTGATGCAATCTATAGTTATAACGCTGCAGAAAGTTATGCATTAGCGATTGCGCATTTATCAGACCGCTTACAAGGGCAAGGCGGGTTTAGTACAACTTGGCCAACCGATGATGCAGGCACTTCACGTTCTGAACGTCGTGAAATTCAGCAGTTTTTACTGAATCGTGGCTATGATATTGGCGCGGTGGATGGTTTGATTGGTGATAAAACTCGTCAAGCGATTCGACAGGAGCAAATCCGTTTAGGTTTAAGTCCTACTGGACGAGCAGGACAGCAAATTTTAAAAGCCTTTCGGCAGGAAAATGCCAAGTCGATGATGCGTTAACATTAACAGCAAAAAATCGCTGAGATAGATAAAAAGCCAGTCGGTTATTCACCTGACTGGCTTTTTTGATTTGCACTGGTTGCGACTAAAAGGTCAGAAGCACTGTGATGTTTAAACTGCGGTAATTGTCCCGAGAATACGGTTACCTTGTGCACCTGTCACTGTCGGCAAATTGCCACTGAGTTGTTGGATAAAGCGCATGGCCAACCAAGCAAAGGCGGTTGCTTCCACCCACGTTGGGGCTAAGCCTATCGCGGAGGTGGTTTGTACAGACCAATTGTGCTTACGTAAGCGCCAACGTAATTGTTCTAAAAGGTGTGAATTATAGGCACCACCACCACAGACGTAGACTTCACCGGTATCCATATCGGAGCGATAGATGGCTTTTTTAATGGCGCGCGTGGTGAGCTTCATTAAGGTGGCCTGAACATTTTCAGGACTGTCTTCAAGCTCGTCGTATTCAAGGTCATTGCGCCAGTCGGCAATTTGTTCATCTAGCCATTCGAGGTTGAAGTCTTCACGGCCGGTACTTTTCGGTGGTTCTTTGGAAAAATACTCATGTGATTGTAGGCGATCGAGTAGGCTACGAATCGGATGGCCATAAGCTGCCCAATTGCCATTTTCATCATAGGGCTGTCCAGTAAAGCGTTCACACCAAGCGTCCATTAAAATGTTGGCTGGGCCTGTATCAAAACCGTAGACCTGATCAGGTTGGCCTGCGGGCAACATGCTGACATTGGCGATGCCGCCTAGGTTTAAGATGACGCGATGAATGCTCTCATGTTGGAATATATCTTGGTGAAAAGCAGGAACCAGCGGGGCACCTTGGCCACCTGCGGCCATATCACGACGTCGAAAATCTGAAATCACAGGAATTTGGGTGATTTCAGTGATGATGTTTGGGTCACCAATTTGCAGGGTAAAACCGTGCTCTGGACGGTGGCGAATGGTTTGTCCATGTGAGCCAATAGCTTTGATTTGACTACGATCTAAATGACTTTGTTCAATCAGTTGATTGATGCCTTCGCCAATCATCTTTGCTAAAGCCACATCTGCCTTGCCCATACGGTCGATTTCGTTGTCACCAGGCAAAGTGAGTGCCATCAGTTCATCGCGTAAATCAGGGTCGAAAGAAAGAGTGAGGGTGGCGTGAAGCTGCAATGGATCAAAAGAAGCAGCAACAATATCAACACCATCCATGCTGGTGCCAGTCATTACCCCAATATAGATCGCTGTCATGATTATTCTAAAGCCTGCAATGTGCTGAAAAAGTGTTAGTATATCGCACAAATTGAATAACTGATGTGTTTGGGTTTTGTGATGTCAAATTTCCTGCCGGCTGAAGAACAACTTGCTCTCATTCAACGAGGCACGCATGAAATTATTTCTGAAGAAGATCTTCTGAAGAAATTAAAAGAAAATCGTCCTTTAAAAATTAAAGCGGGCTTTGACCCGACTGCGCCTGACTTGCACTTGGGGCATACGGTTTTAATTAATAAACTGAGAACTTTCCAAGACTTGGGTCATGACGTGACTTTCCTGATTGGGGACTATACCGCAATGATCGGTGACCCGACTGGAAAAAGTGCAACACGCCCACCATTATCGCGTGAGCAAGTGCTTGAAAATGCAAAAACTTATCAAGAACAGGTGTTTAAAATTCTTGATCCGAACAAAACCAAAGTGCGTTTTAACTCTGAATGGTTTGCCGAAAAAACGGCTGCTGACCTGATTCAATTGGCTTCACAGCAAACGGTTGCTCGTATGCTTGAGCGTGATGATTTCACCAAGCGTTATAACAACCATCAACCGATTGCAATTCATGAATTTTTATATCCATTGGTTCAAGGCTATGACTCGATTGCCCTTGAGGCGGATGTTGAATTAGGTGGTACAGACCAAACCTTTAACTTATTGATGGGGCGTACACTTCAAGGTCGTTATGATCAAGAAGCGCAGGTCTGTATTACTGTGCCAATCCTTGAGGGTTTAGACGGTGTGAACAAAATGTCTAAGTCTTTGGGTAACTATATTGGCGTATTTGATGCACCAGGGGCGATGTATCAAAAAGTTCTTTCGATGCCAGATGCTTTAATTGAACGCTATTTCGATTTACTCAGCTTTAAATCCGTTGAAGAAATTAAAGTCCTGCTAAACGAAATTGCTGAAGGGCGTAATCCTCAAGAAGTGAAGAAAATTCTAGCCCTTGAGTTGGTAGAGCGTTTCCACGGTGCAGAAGCGGCAGAAAATGCACATAAAGGTGCAGGTAATCTGATTACTGAGGGTGAACTACCCGAAGGGACACCTGAAGTGACGATTTCACGTGCAGAATTCGGTGGCGAGTTGTTTATTGCAACGATTCTTCGCGTAGCGGGCTTAAACCCAAATGCTGCAGCAGCAAAAGATGCTGTTGGTCGTGGCGCGGTCAAAGTCGACTGGAACGTGGTCGATATGAGTTTCTCTGTTAAAGAAAATGTCACTTTAATTATCCAGTCGGGTAAAAAAGCCATTGCGAAAGTCACTTTTACTGACTAAGTCAGTACATATATATGCTTTAAGTTATTGATATAAAAGCAGGCTTCGGTCTGCTTTTAATTTTTTAATCTTTATAAAAAAATCAAATAAGCAAATTCAAAAAAAACCTTATAAAAACAATGCTTAATTTTTTCCAAAAATATTGCAATTTAAAATGAGTGTGTATAAGATTTCAACGTCTAGTCAATGTTTTTAACATCGCTAGAAGGGTCAATAAGAATAACTCTCCACAGTTTTCAAGTCTCTTCCCCAAGGGACTTTTTTTAAGATAACTATAATAATGACATCTATGGATCAGATAACGATCTAACTCCGAGGAAGAGGTTTTGGGAGAGATCTCTTCCTTTTTTATTGGCAAAAATTTAGTTTTTAAAATCAGTTTCTCGCAGACAAATAACGAGCTGTCATAAAAGTTAGGTGCAACAGACTTTTAAATAAAGCTGGTCATCAGCTTTACAGGTATATAGCACTGCGTTTTTTACTTATATCCAGATGCTTCGTATCATCAAGCTTTATCGTGGCTGTTATTTCAGCTCTGTCTTGAATTATCTTGACCATGGTATAGATAGAAGAGGGCTTTGCTATTACGCGAATGAAATAAAAACAGACTAAGCATTCCATTCTTGCTAAATATTAGGTGCTTTTATAGCGATGTGGCAGTTTTTCAGCTTAGGCGCGTATTAAATATAAAAGAACTATGTCTTTAGAAAGATGATTTATCAAAAATACAGAGATGAAAGAAATACAGAGTGATTTTAAGTCTGAAAACGTTACTAGAAGATTGATAAGACTCATCCTAAAGAAAAAATAAATGTTAAGGCTTAAATTTTAAGCTTAAAAGACTTTTAAAGATTGGAAATGAAAGGCTCATATTGAAAGAAATAAGAGAAAAAATTATAAATATGATCAAAAAATAGATGAAAAATACGGTTTTTCTTAAATTTTGTAGAAAAAACCAACGCCCGTTTCAAATAAGTGAATTTGGGGG
>NZ_JAVWVO010000018.1:0-46341 GCF_036666595.1 Acinetobacter sp.
GGTTGTAAATCTCAAAAGCGCGTTTTTCTCGTTCCACCCATTTCGCTGTCATGAGGGTTTCTGGTTCGATGCAGTCATCGGCCAAAGTAATTTCTTCACGAAGTTTTTTTGAGCAAAGCCAGTCTTTTTTATTTTTAGATTCTAATGAGAGATTCTTTGAAAGATTCCGTGTCCCAACGTTGGGACTGTTTAACGGAATTGTTGGGACTCTTTCATGGAATTGTTGGAACTGTTCCGTTGTTGGAACTGTTCCATTGTTGGGACTGTTTAAATCACTATCTTCAGTGTTTAAGAGTACCGTTGTTGGGATAGTTTCCCGACCTTTTACACCTAATAATTGATAAACTTTGACCTGTTTTGTGCGCCCTTTTCGCTCACCTGTATCGACAATTAAGCCATCTTCAATCAGCTCATCGATGATTTTAAGCACAGTTTTACGGTCCATTTCGGTATCTTCCACCAACCGCGCCATGCTTGGATAGGCACAATGATCTTCACTTGCTCGGTCGGCAAGTGATAAAAGAACGAGCTTTTTAAGTGGTTTTAAACTGCCGCCTTTCTTTTGTTTCTGGCGTACTTTCCACACCCAAATCGTTGCATCTAAGCTCACAACTCACCTACCTCTTCATTCATCTGAATGAATCGCCCAAACATAAAAATCTGACCTGCTCGATGCAAGCTTGAAATGATTTCACCTGCATACCAAGCTGAAATACGATGTTCATTGATCAGCATTTCCATAAACTCATCACGCGTGACAGCAGCATTCTTTTCATCACTATTTACCTTGCGTAGGTTTGCTCTACGGATCTCCAGCAATCCATCTAATGTGCGGAGTGCTGGCTCGTACCATGATTGAAGCTGCATCATCTGCTTATGCTCAGGCTTCTTTTGAATAGCCTTGTTAGTAATCATGGAACCTCTGCTAAAGCTTGTTCGGCTTTAGTGAGACGGCGTTTAGCCTGTAGTTCTGCTGTAGTGGCAGTACGAATATCGTCTTGATGAACCAACTCACCACCTTCAATCCAGTAGTAATCTTTTGGCTGATATGCTTCGATTGTTAGAAGCTGCGGATCTGAATTTGACTTCTTTAAGACAACGACATCCCCAACTAGAAAATCCGTATTGTCTTCAATTACTTGTTGTGATACATTCGCGTCGTTCATGAAAGTGTACCCTCTGAATTGAATACTAAGGCCCGATCTCAACTCTCGGGCTTTTTTTTGCCCGTTCGGTGTGCTAGATTCGGATACATGTTCAATTCCACTAGAATGTTTTTGAACTAAAAGTCTGAGCTCACTCTCAGGCTTTTTTTTGATTAATAGATGTGCTAAGTTTGTTTGCATATATTCACTCCGCAAGTGTTGAATATTGGAAAAGCCTGATCCACGAAATCAGGCTTTTTCTTTTTGAGCATTTGCCGTGTACTTCTGCATTTGCTTAAGTGCTGCCTGATCCACAGCGGTAATCAACTCGATCAAGCCCTGGGTAATCTGGTGGATCTCTTCGTATTCCGCTGGTGTAATCACCCCATCTTCATAAGCCTCATACACAACACGGTTTGCTTTCCCACTCTTAATGTTGTGCTGCATCATTGCTTCAAAGATCGAAAGCTCATGATGTTTGCTTGAGTCGCAATTCACTGGTACTAATGCGTATCCCATCTGATGCGCCCACACCTTTAAAATTTCAGGGTTCTGCGTATACATCATTATGGTTTCAAGCTTCTTCAAACTCGGTAAGTGGTTCGGCATACCTACGTTGCCGTAGTTGCAAATGGTGTTGTGTGAATCACCAGTAACTTGAGCAATTTCCTTTGGTGAAATCCCCTGCGTCTGGTTAATCATTTTAAAAATTGCCGTTTGAGCTTCACGGCTTAGTGTTATTTCTTGCATTTGTGAAATCCTTGATTTGTTTCACGTTTCTTTGAGTCATCTATGAAGTGATAATTGGTTATGCGACTGAGGGATTCTTCTTTAAGAAAAATTCAAATAATTTCTTATGTGAAAGCTTATTGTTACTCGCATCCACTATTGCTTGAATGGTTTCCATACGAGGCTTTTTGCGTCCATGGATTAGATGCGACTCCATATATCCGTAAGACACTCCGACGCGCAGGCAAAATTGATTTTTTTCCGTTTCGCTTAAGGCTTTCCAGAATTCATATAGGTTGGGCATTCAAATACACCTATTAGGTAAATTAAATATAAATATACCTGCAAGGTAAATTTAATTCAACCTATCAGGGTATTTATTTTTTCTACCCATCAGGTAAATTTAACAAGTATTTTTAAATATGGGGTTCATATGACTGGCTTGATGCAAATTCATGAGATTCGCTTAATGAATGCTAGAAATCTATTAAAGAAATCTGGATTGAGTCGTGCGGATTTTGCTGAAAAGACTGGTATTTCCTACAATCTGATTAGTCAATATATTGGTAAAAATCCAACAAAAAATATTGGCGATGAAACAGCTACTAAGATTGAAGATGCTTTTGATAAACCCAAGGGATTTTTAGATCAGGCTAATGCTTTTGCACTTGAATCAAATGAGGAAGCATTAGGCAATACTCAGCCTAGTGGTATTAAAATTGCCCCTATTGAATTTAGAAGTGGAGACACAAAAACAACCAATGTGAGAATCCCAGTTTATAAGGATATTAAAGCTTCCTGCGGGGCTGGCATTCAGAATTTTTTAGAGGATGTAAGTGAATATCTTGATATTGATCCTTACATACTTAAAATCATGGGTATTCAGACTAAACCTGAAAATTTAAGAATAATATACTCATCTGAGTACAGTATGTGGCCAACCGTGGCTCCTGATAGCCCATTATTTGTGGATATATCAGACAAAGACCCAGACATGCTTAAAAACGGAAACGTATATATTTTTACACATAGTAATGAATTAAGAATGAAACGTATTTTTGTTAGTTATGCAGGCAGCAAAACAGTAAGACTAGCAAGCGATAACCCTGATAAAGTTCGCTACCCAGATGAATTTATTACAAACGAACAATTAAATGAGATCAATTTTGTTGGCCGTTTAGAGTTAGCACTCGTAAAGCCCTAGAGATAAAAACCCACCTCTAGTGGTGGGTTATTCTATAATGGTTACTAAATAATTACTCTTCCTCACCATCAAACACATACTCCAACTTGTTTGCCTCTATTTCTTCAATTGCATTCTCAAGTATGTGCTGCTCATGATCTGGCAATAATTCTATTTGTAAAGATTCTCTATATTGTAACGCCTCAGCTTTTAGGGTGAACTTAGCTTGAATCCCCTCATCCTCTAAAAACTTTTTAACACCCTCTAAAGGTGTTTTAAAAAACTCTTTCCGGTAATTCACTTTATTAACACGCTCATGATTAAAGTGGTGATGAAGCTTTTTCTCAAGTGCTGGTGCATCATCACTATAAATCATCGCATGAACATCAAAAGTAAATGGAACTGAGGCGTCACCCAACTCACGAACACGATCTAACGGCTCCAATCTTCTAGTCATACCAAGTTTTAAAACGTTTTCACCAAACGAGCCTATATTTGAAATTACATACACGTGGCCAGCTCGTGTCTGTTGTGCCATAGATATTGCTCTCTGATTTTTTTCTTCTGCCTCTTTTAGCTTTAGCATTAACTCATTCATTTTTTGATCATATTTTGATTTTTGATCATCTGATGCTTGGTCAAATTCTTTCCTTGCTTTTTCATAGGCCTTTTTCAAAAACTCTTCTTCTTTGCTTGCTTCTTTTATAGCACGCTCATATTCTTTTCTTGCCTTTTCCTCTTCACGTATTTGCTCACGAATTTCTCTTTGCTCTTCGCGCTCCCTCTCCTTGTACTCTAGAACCAAAGCTGCCCATTTAAGCTCTTCCACCCTTAGTGCTAAATACGATGGATTAATTCTTGCGTTTCTGAAGGCCACGCCATAATTATTAAGGAGCAAGTAATCCTCCTTTAGAGCTTCTGTTAGCTTACCAACGTTATCATGTCTTAATCTTGATACATGAACATCAGCCTTACTATTAAAGGCATTTGTTATGAAAGCAATTGCTGTTGTTCTTCTGTGATCCTCAACATAATCACACTCAGCAACAACATTTTGTTTAATTGCTATTTTAATCTCTGACTTTATTGTTTTTAATCTTTGAGATGCATCAAGATGCTCATAACCATCAATAAGATCTTCAAGGATAGCTTGGTTGGGAAGCAAGTATTCATCACCATAACCTTGAATTTTGTTCTCAAGTGCTCTATTAAGTTTACTTAACTCTAGTTTTCGTTCTGCTAGATCAAAGTATTCTCCAAGGAGTTTTTGGGCTTGATTTTCAATCTGAGTTTTTGTTTTTTCAGAGTGTTCTTGCAGGAAGATTTCTACGGATTTAATTTTACTTTTAATCTCATTTTTAAGTGTTTCACCCTCAGCGACAATCATCTTTTTATATGAATCATACGACTGAAGTTTAGCTTCTTTTTCTAACTCCCAATCCTTTTTAGCCTTTGAAATTTCATAAATGCAATTTTCTTTTTCAGACTCAACATATTTTTTAATATCTACAATTTCTTGATACTTTTCAAGTTCAACTAAGCGCTTTTCCAAAGCTTCTTTTTGATTTAAAAGGCCAGTTATCTGCCTATAATCACTGCTAACTTGTGCTTCATTTTTAGTAATATCAATTGATAGCTTTTTATTTTTCTCTATTAATTCAGACTCTCTAACCTGTAGTTCCTTATTTTTTATGAAAAAATAATAAACCACACCCCCTAAAGCCATTAAGGCTATCAATAAAAGTAATACCATCTTTAATTAATCATTTAAAAAATAATCAATTCTTATCATTTTTTTAAATAAAATCAATTATTAAAATAAATTCTAATAAATTTATATGTCTTACAGTTAATTACTATTTCACTTAATTAACTTTAGTTTACCAGAGTAGTAAAAAATAATTCTTATTTTCACCTAGCAGGTATTTACTTTATTTTACCTCACAGGTATATTTTATCTCGTAAACAACAAAAAAGCCCCGATGACTTTGGACGGCTATCAGGGCTTTGCAAACTTGCGAGATCAATTATGAACAAAACCTTATCCCCTTTCAATAGCATCAAGATATCTCTTGGTGTAGCTGCTGTAACAATAGGCGTGCTTAGCTGTGGGTTTAAAACTGCACCACAAGCTGCACAACCAATAGTTGCCAACGTAGCCCCTTCTGAATATCAACTCCTTGCATTACGCATGACTGGTGAAAACCACGGCGAAGCGATTATTCGTTTAGATGGTTTCCGTGTTACTGCACGTTTTGAAGTTGAAGCATTTGAAGATAGCTACGGCGTACCGGGTAGTGAATTCACCGCTGTCGACGTAACCAACCTAGACAAAGTGACCGTTTCAGATGCCCTAGGCAATCCGTACAACGATTTCACAAACCACATCGACCATCAGAACTTCAATGCCCTTATCAAAGGCTATATCGAAAAACATCGTTTAGTGGAGGCAGGCTAATGACTACTTCTACTCAAAAGTTTTCTGAGTTCATCAGCCAAGATGACGAAGGCAACATTCGTATGCGTCTCGGTCATTCAACCTACTTTGAAAAAGGTCGCCATATCTATGTGGTGAATAAGGATGGTACCGAACAGCTAATCACGCTTGAGGTTCACGCTGCTAAGCCTTGGATTCGTGAAAACTTTGAACGTGAACGAGCTTTCCAACAAAGAAAAACCATGGCTGTTCGTCTTCAGAAGTCACTTACACGTACTTATCCAAAATCATATAAACGAGCTAAAGGCTCACTGTTCTGGGCATAAGGGGGCTTTAATCATGACTGTATTTTTTAAGAAAGCTCAACGTAAAAATGCCAAATTACGTCTTGCTATAGCTGGCCCTACAGGATCTGGAAAAACTATGGGTGCTCTGCTTATTGCCAAGGGTATTGGTGGGCGTATTGCTGTTGCAGATACAGAAAACAGTAGTGCTGAACTCTATGATGATGTTGTTCTGTTTGAACATGCGAACTTGCAACCTCCCTACACTCCTGAAAAATTCATAGGTGCTATTAAGGCCGCTGAAGACGCAGGTTTTGACACACTTATCTTAGATAGCATCACTCATGAATGGTCGGGTGTAGGTGGTTGTCTTGAAATTGTAGATAAGCTGGCGAGCACTACATTTAGAGGTAATAGCTGGGGTGCATGGAGTGAAGTGACCCCTCGCCACCGTAAGTTTATCGATGCAATGCTGCAGTCTAGCATCAATATTATCGTGACGCTGCGCTCGAAAATGGAAACCGTTCAAGTTACCGATAGCAAAGGTAAAAAGAAAGTGGAAAAAGTTGGGATGAAGGCTGAACAACGCGATGGCATTGAATATGAGTTCACGACAGTCTTGGATATTACACACGACAACTTCGCTATAAAAACCAAAGATCGTACGCGTATTTTTGAAGAGCCACGCGTTCTAAGTGAAAACGATGGAATCCTACTTAAGCAATGGCTTCTATCAGGTTCTGCTGATTCTTGTATTGATGGTAACCAATACCTAGAGCTTGAGGAGTTAATGAAAAATGCGGGTGTCGATATTGAGAAATTCTGCACAAAACGCGGCTTAAACAGTTTGCATGATGTTCAACAGCAAAAGTTTGATGAAACCTGTAAATCACTCAACGATATGATTAAACGGAATGCTGAGGCACAGCAAGCAAATGATGAACAGCTTCAGCAGGAACAAGATGCATTGCTGGAACAAGACTACCAACAGGCATTAGCTGTAATTCAAAAGGCACAAAGCGCAGTTGAACTTCAATACCCTGCTGATTTTTTCAAAGGGACCAAATACGAACAACAAATTCTAAATTCTTGCCAAGCAAAGTCAGATATGGAGGGATGGACAGCATGAACATTTTAAATGGTACTGAAGCTTTTGAAGCAATGATGGCTGGTCGAAATATCATGTGCCGCGCTGCAGGTGAATTAATCACTTTTGATGACTTGGACCAGTTCCCTGCCACCATCTTTTCTAAACCCGGTTATGAGTTTTGCATCAAGATCGACACTATCGAAGTTGCGGGTATTACTTTTACAAAACCACTAGATGATGATGAAGTTGAGCATGGTGATGATATTTATATTGTTCAGGCCAATGGCGAGATACATCACCATAAATACCAAGTCTGTCATGAAGCAATAAATCAATCTGTCGCACGTGGCTTTGCGCAACGCGATCTAGCTAACGCACAGCTACAGGCAGAGGCATTCTGTAAACTCTTTGACCGTGAATATCGCCAAGCCGATATTGTTGAATTTACTGAAATGAATGCTCCACCAAAACAAAAACGTGGACGTAAAGCCAAAGAAAAGAATGTAGAGGAAAGTAAACCTGAACTTGAAGCAGCAGCAGCGGAAACAGCCTCAATCCCTGTAGAAAAAAAGACATCTGATGATTCTAATGATCTCAAAGTGGGTGAACTTAAGCGATTACAGCAAAATGCCGAGCAACTTCTTCAAACTCAAAACAACAATGATGAACAGCATCAAAATCTATTAAACGGATTGCTGGAACGCGCTGCCAGTGCTCAGTCACCTGCAGAAGCAAATGCACTAGTTAGATACACCAGTGAATGGTCAGAAGAACAACGCAAACCTCTGCTAACTGCTATTCACAACCGTTTGAGTGAGCTAAGTGCTTCCACTGCAGGTAATGAGGAGCAACCACCTTCATTGATGGTTCAAATCGAGAATGCCAAAGATTTAACTGAATTAGATTGTTTGGAAATTGAGGTCTATGGCCGTCACCCTGAGATCCAATCCAAGTTGATGGGCTTTGTGAAGCGACGTCGCTTTGAGCTGGAGAATCAATCAAGTGAGGTGGCTTCATGAAGTATGAGTACTCCTCCTTAACCCGAACACTCACAGTGTTCGGAGTGAAGATGACACATATTTTCGACAAGGTGAACGCCAGTGAAATTGATGCATTAGTTATTAATGCAAAGTTAAAAGAAGCACGTTGGAGAGAAAGCAAATGAGTGCAAAAATCCTTGATCCCTGCTGCGGCTCTCGCATGATGCATTTCGATCGTACAAATCCAAATGTCGTATTCGGAGATATTCGTACAGAAAAGCACATTTTATGTGATGGTCGCTCTCTTGAGGTAACTCCTGAAATTGAAATGGACTTTCGTGCAATGCCATTCAAAAATGGTCAATTCAACTTAGTTGTATTTGATCCACCACATTTGATCAAAGTAGGCAAGGCAAGCTGGTTAGCTTTGAAGTATGGAAAACTTCAAGCAAATTGGCGGGAAGATATCCAAAAAGGATTTGAGGAATGTTTTCGCGTGTTGGCCAACGACGGTGTGCTTATTTTTAAGTGGAATGAAACTCAAATTAAAGTCAGTGAAATTTTAGCATTGGCTGATCAAAAGCCTGTGTTCGGACATATCAGTGGTAAGCGTGCGAATACTCACTGGATCACTTTCATGAAAATGGAGCAGGCTAATGACTAACCTCCAACTCATCGCCCAAGAGCTTGCTGAAGAATTTGCACCACTCGTCATAGGCCAATCAGGTGCAACCAAAACATTCACGGCGGAGCAAGCCTCTGCCCTGTACAAAATTTTAGTTTATTGGGGGTATCCCGATGAGGGACCCAAGTCAGAAGTGGAATTGAAGGAGGTGTTTTAATGGGGGCATTAAAGTACATCATTACAGTTGAGTCAGACACACCTCCACAAGTCATGCTTGGGCAGAATATCGGTGGTGGTATTGTCAAAGAGCTGAAAGAAGTTGAGGTGGAATTAGTATCTGCTGCTAAATTAGCGGAAAAATATAATCTATCAACGACAACCATCCGTGAGCGCCTTGCATCTATTAATCAAGGTACACAAGGCAAATGCTTGTACAACCCTCGCCTAGCGCACGGCATACTCACAGCAAAAAATAAAAGAGGCAGACCGAGAGCTAATTAGCTCTCACTGTCATTAAACATTTCAACTAGGTCCTGAGCGTCTGGATTGTAGTAAGTGTTAATTAATATCCCAATCGTTTTATGCCCGGTGATCTTTGCTAAAACCTCAACTGGCAATTTCCGAACCTTAACCATTCTCGTGATTGATTCATGTCGTGAGTCGTGGAAATTAATGTGAGGTAGATTCGCTCTTTTTTTAGCTCTCACCCACGTTGCGCAACATATATCCTTGTCGATCGGCACCAGAATGTCATTATCCAAAGGTAATAATGAAAGCAGGCGCTTTGCTTCTTTCGATAACGGTACGTTTCGAGACTCGCCATTTTTAGTCATTGGCAGATGTACAAAACCATCTCTCAAGTCTGATCTGCGCATTGCCAATATTTCACCTTGTCGCATTGCTGTTTCAAGCGCAAATAAAAATGCCCATGCTACATAATGCTTTGACTTCTCAGGTGTAGATTCACCATCCCAATCCAACGCTTTAAGCAACACTTCTTGTTGTTCAGGCATAATCCGCTGATTTCGTGATTTTTCCTTACTTGGCATCGGCACAGTTTGCCAAACATTCGACTCAATTAAAAAAAGCTCTTTCAAGGCATAAGTGAAAACAGCCGAATAGATAGCATGCTCATTTCTTAAAGTTGATACTTTGACTTCTTTTTTTCGTTTATTTCGCCACTCAACAATATCGCTGGGTTTAAAATCATAGATAGACTTATCGGCAACATTGGGTGCAATGCGATCGAGGTTTTTAATCTTGAGCATAATTGTTCTAGCAGACCGCATATGTCTACCATGTTCTTGATAGTACTTATCGCATAATTGACGAAATGGGTATGCTGGCTTTATTCCTTGTTCTAAATCAGCCTTACCTGTTTTAAGCTCTAGCAGCTTGATTGATGCCCAGTGCTCGCACTCTTTTGCTGTATCTCTGGTCACTGAGTATCGCTGCTTGTCAAAAGTAACAGTGATACGCCAAGTTGACCCACGTTGTATTGGTTTCGGAAGCTTCATTTTTCTTGGTGTAGATTTGGTGCAGATTGCCTTTTATTCTATCGAGAATGTAGTAAAAGGAAAGAAAATACAGGGAATTTCGTGCAGATAGAAAATGGATTTTTGTTGTTTGACATTCAAATCAATTTAATAATCTATTGTTTTTAAATGATTATTTTTAAATTAATTTTTATATTTGGTGTGAAATTTTATAGATACCACCTAAAATCATTGTATACTACCTTTTTATTATGAAGTCCGAATGTACCAAGCAAGGTTTGGACATTCCTCTAGTGAAGTTTGATGAGTACTTTATTACTAATTACCTCCGCACCGAGTTCGATTCATGCATGGCATGCTTTAGGTTTAGCACAAGCACTGCATGCGAAAAATGAACCCTTTCGAGTGTTTTTCTACCAAGATGGTGTTCAAGTTGCCAATGCGCTGCAATGGGAACCTGACGACCAACGGAATCTATGTTCTGAGTGGCAAAAGCTCACCATTCGCCTACCCGTTTGTGTAAGTGCAGCCTTGGCCCGAGGAATTACCGATGCCGAAAATGCACAGCGTCATCAGTTAGCACAGCATAATCTTGCTACAGGTTTTGACTTGGTCGGCCTAGGGGAACTGGCCGATGCCGTTCAATCTGCAGAGCGCTTAATTCAATTCTAAGTGCTAAGTTTTCAAGAATTTGTTGCTTTTAAAAGGTATATTGTGTGAAATCTGTACTGGTTATTTTAACCCAAGCCAATTTGAACTCTTTGCAGGTGCATGAAAGCCTGTCTGCAACCATGGTTCTTGCGACTTTTGGCTGTGAAGTCAAAGTCTTATTACAAGATGCTGCACTCAGCTTATTAAACAATACTCAGTCATTTGACCCCTTAAAACATGCGTTTAAACTGGCTTCAAACATGGTTGATAGCTTTGAGTTTTATGACTTAAGCCCAATTTGGATTGAAACCAAGAATCAAGCTTCTGCTTTTGTTCAACAAACCGAGCAAGAAATTGAATGTGTTGAACTCAATGCCAATTTAATACAACAGTTTGACCATGTATTGTATTGGTAAGGAGACAGCTATGAGCAAAACACTTTATCTTGTGCAGTCTCCATTTTCCGCGACGGAGCAAGCCCTGAGTAAATTACAAAACCTGTATCAATCAGGGGACGATGTAGTTTTAATGGGAGATGCAGCTCTTTATATAGAGCATACTTTTATTCAGCAGTTAGCTTGTGTATTTGTGCTTGAACAGGATGCTGAAAATATCGCTGCTGTCCATCCGAGTAACCTAGAAACCATCAGCTATGCTAGTTTTGCTGAGCTATGCTTAAGCCATAGTCGTTGTATCAGTTTAAAATAATTTTGAGTGTTTAGATGAATTTAGAATTAGACCAAGATGGTCATTTAGTCGATTACACCATTTGGAATCAAGAGGTTGCAAAAGAGTTAGCAAAATCTTTAGAGCTTGAATTGACCGATTGGCACTTTGAAATCCTCATGGCAGTGCGTCAGTTTTACCAACAGTTTGGACACTCACCTGCAACACGTCCGCTGATTAAGTTTTTAATGAAAACAGTCAGTGCAGACATCAACAATGCTGTACTGCAAGAAAAGTTTAATACTGGGCTTGTGGCACGCCATCTGAGCCGTTTGGCAGGTGTGCCAAAACCTGCCAACTGTTTATAAGCTTAAGCTTGTTTAACGTCTGATTGAGCAGCTAAAGCATCGATATAAACCTGTGTCTGTATCGCTTTGATGTCTTTGGCATGTATGGCATCACCACATTCGTTGCAAACCAAATGTGGTTGAATGCTATGCCCACAGGTTTTATGGATAAATTGCACGGGACGACCTAAGCCTTCGTCCATCCATTGATCGGCCCATGTTGCCATGGACATCAGCACTGGGTATAAAGCCAAACCTTTTTCAGTCAGACAATATTCAAAGCGCTCTTGGCGATCTGTATAGGGTCTTTTCTCCAAAATATCATGTTCAACCAAGCGCTTTAAACGCTCAGAAAGCACATGACGAGTGACACCTAAGTTTTGTTGAAAACTTTCAAAACGGCGTGCACCCAAGAATGCATTTCGTAAAATCAACATCGTCCACCGATCGCCAATCACCGACAGCGTTCGTGCAATTGAACACGGTTGCTCTCCTATCTCATCCCATTTCATTGAAAAAAACCAAATCTCTCTTAGGCCTAACGTTAAAAGATTTAAGACCATAAGAAAAGCTCTTTTTACCCAGCTTTTCTTATGTTGTTTTCACATTTTAGTCGGCTCAAAGACATCTGAACGTCATGAAGGCTTAAGCACAGCTCATTTCAGTATTTTGAGGCTGGTCAGGGACCATAAAGTCTTCCATTCCCAGCTCACCTTTTTGATATTCATTGAGACGTTTTTGAATGACATAATACAGCGCTTTTTTGTGCGCTTTTGACAGGTTCATCTGTTGAAGCTGCTGCTTCAGATGCCCTAACAACACATCTATGGGCTGTTCCTCTTCTCC
Source organism: Acinetobacter sp. (assembly GCF_036666595.1). Taxonomy (GTDB): domain Bacteria; phylum Pseudomonadota; class Gammaproteobacteria; order Pseudomonadales; family Moraxellaceae; genus Acinetobacter. Next base: position 12,480 of record NZ_JAVWVO010000018.1, read on the forward strand.
CATCAAATACAGATAACCAAAAATCGCACCACTTAATAGCGCTTCAAAAGAAAATCCATTCGAAACATTATACGCGACCGATGAAAATACACGTTCAAATGCACTTAACTTACGCAGTGGATCACGCCCAACCCGACTACATGGGTCTTTATAAGCATACTGACAAGATTGATCAAAACTTCGTGCTAAGCACGTTAAATCATTTTTGCGTTTTGGCAGGTAATGAGCCAGACCCTGCATCACTTCTGCAAGCAGTTTTTCAACGAAGTACTGTACTCGCGGATCGCCCATTGCTACGCCAATGGTCTGATGCCCGAGTAGGCTGGCATACCACGCAGTCATGGCATGTACGCCATTCCATAAGCGGTTTTTAATGAGCTGAATATCTGAAATTTGATCTACCAAGATCATTTGACGCATTTTACTGAGTAAGGGACTTTTGTTTTCCACATAGATCGGCATATCCATTTCAGCATTGAAAAGAATTAAATCCATATGTTGTAAAATATGACTCGGTTGAAAATTTTGTCTTAAATCTTCTACATATTCACTGGCACGGCGCTCTTGTTCTGCACTGAGTTTACTGACATCTTCAACTTCAATTTGATTACTCTCGTCATCAAGTTGATATTGCTTAAAAATATTGTATTTAATACACAGTTGACGATATAGATTTTTATCGCTCAGCTTAGACACCATACGGTTCACAACCGTATCGCAGAAATAGTGCTGCTCTAAAATAAAATCGGCAACAGCATGTTCTGTTAACTCCACCAATGCTTTACGTACCTGCTGTAGAACCAACTGCTTGGCGCCAATTTTATTTAAGATAATTAACAGCGTCAGTGGCGTTTGAACTTGCTCATCTTGCGCCAGATAGCGGGCATAGAGGCCCTGTGCAATGGTCGCTGCTTCACTGACTAAAGCATTTTCAGCTAAACAAATCGCAATTAAACTCGACTCGACGTACATAGTGTGCATTTGCTGTAAGTCCTCAGCATCGATAATATGCATATTTTCAATGCGCTCATCATAAGACACTTGCCCATAGCGAATACAATACGCACCAAAAGCGTTTACAGCTGAACGGTATAAACTGTTCCGTGTAGACGCATAGATTTTTTTAGGACGCGTATAGCCGTCCCAGTGTGACAAGATTTGTGCGATATAGCCCCCGCCGATGGCACCAAATCCATGAATCCCGACGGTCAGTTGATTTAAAGTCTGGGGAAAGCTTTCTTGTAAATTGGGCATTTCAAGATGCGAGCTGTAGATATCTAATTCCATTAGATAATCATACATATTTTCAAAATAATAATTTGCATGTGCCAACATGCTTGCATTGGGTTCCTTAATATCTTTAAACAGTACACAGATGCCCCCAGCATCATGTGCCGAGCGGATACCATTTTCAGAGTCTTCAAACATAAAACACTGTGCAGGTTCAAGGTTTAGTTTTTGCGCTGCACTTAAGAAAATTTCAGGATGTGGTTTCCCCTTTTCAACCTCGTCACCACAGACCAAAACATCAAAAAACTTATAAACATTGGCGTTGATTAAATACTCTTCAGCAATCGCTCTTCGACTAGAAGTCGCCACGGCCATACGTAATCCTGCTTTGCGTAGGCGTTCTAAAACTTGCACCAATCCTTTTTTAATCGGCACACCATATTGGCGCACTGTTTCTAATTCTAATTCGTCTGCCCGCTTACGAATCTCAGCATAGGGAACTTCCTGTCCATATTGCTTTTGTGCCAAGGCTTCCGCACTTCTGGCGCTTAAGCCTAAACATGCCATAAGATAGGCATCTGAAAACTCGACCCCAATTAGCTCTTTGGATGCCTGTTTCAAGGTTTGAAACCGTAAACGCTCGGTATCAAACATTGTTCCATCCATGTCAAAAAGCGCACCATGCACAATATCATTCTTAAATTTAAACATTTAGCCTCCGTTTTTATGTTTGCACTTAGACTATACAAAAATCGAGCACAGAGACTTTGATCTGATTTTATGAAACATTTTTGTTTATTTATTAATCAATAGATTGGTGTTTAGGCATTTTTTTGTAAACGCAAGGTAATCTTAGGTAATCGAAGCGTAACCATAGCGATCATTTTTTTAACAAATTCTATCTGGAGATGAGCCATCTAAAAATGAATTTGATCTTTATATTCATCAATGATCGACAGCCATGCACGAGTAGCAGGATTCATGACTACGGTGGAATTCCATGCCATATTTAAGTTCCAGCGCAAGCTTGGTTGTTCTACTAGACTGACACTGAATTTTGCACGATCTAATTGCTCACAATAAATTTGTGGTAATAAAGCAATACCGACGCCAGACTCGACCATTTTGGCAATAAAGTCCCACTGGCTACTTTTACACAGTACTTTGGGTTCAAAGCCTGCTGCCATAGCTGCTTCCAATATCACATGGTTCAATGTAAAGGTGTCTGCATACAGTAGAAACGATTCTTCTTTGAGTTCAGCAAACTGCACCAAATCGCGCTTTCTCCACTGTGAATCGTAGTTGGAAAGCAAACACAACGGTGAATCGATAATTTGAATGCCTTGAATGCTGGGTTTTAACTCGCCCAATAAAATCCCAACGTCAATTTTTTTGGCCAAAATGGCTTCTTCAATGCCTGTCGCGCCGACTTCTAAAAAATTCAACTCAATATTGGGATACAGTTTGTGAAACTTAACGATTAAGGAACTCAATAGCACTGAGCCTAAAGGGGGCAACCCCAATCTCAATACACCTTGTTTCAGCCCACGAATTTGATCTGCAGCTTCAAAGATCTGCTGCTCTTGCTGCAAAATCTGCAATGCATGCTGATACAGCTGTTCTCCCATATAGGTCAGTTTCACTTCCCGCTTTCGTCCTGCCTGCCCTTTATGAAATAAAGGCAACCCGATCTCAACTTCTAATTGTTTTAAAGATTTACTAATAGTAGGTTGAGTCACCGATAGTTCCTCCGCAGCAAGACTAAAACTGTGACTTTTCACTAGCTGCACAAATATTTTTAAGGCTTTAAAATCCAAAATTATTCCAATTAAGCATAATTATTATTTTATTATTCATAATTACAAGATCAGGTCAAACTTAAAATAACACCAACAACTTATACCCCGTGGTCTTCCAATGCGTTCGTTCAAATTGCCATATCGTTCTACTCTTCAAGTAGCTTTGCTGATTGGGATTTGGTATCTCGGAACGCTGATACAAATCGCCCTGTCTTTACCGATATCAGGTGGGATCGTGGGTCTAACGCTTTTACTTATTTCTCTGTTAGCGGGTGTATTTAAGCTGGACTGGATTAAGTCAGGTTCGGATCTACTTTTAGCTGAACTGTTGTTGTTTTTTATTCCTTGTATTATTGGCTTAATCAAATACAAACATCTTTTTCTTACTCAAGGTTGGCAACTGGTTTTCTCTATTGTCCTTGGGACCATTTGCGTGATGACCTGCACTGCCTACTGTGTTTTCTTAGGCTTTAAGCTTGAAGCCAAATTTCAAAAAAAGCCCAAACAGTCACATCAGTTGAAAAGTCACATTTAAGGTACGATCATGCATATTCACTTCGTTGCCTTGATCTGTTTTATCGGGACTGTACTGGCCTATCTTTGGGGTAAAAAGTTTTATCAGAAACACCCGTATGTATTGCTCTCACCAGCGGTTTTTATTCCCTGTCTGATTATTTTATGTCTGGTGTTTTTCAACATCCAATATGACAACTATATGTACTACAGCAAATGGTTAGTCTGGATGTTAGGCCCTGCAACGGTCGCATTTGCCATCCCGATTTATGAATATCGCAAAGTCATTCAACAGCATGCTTTTTCGATTGCTTTGGGCATTATCGTGGGTATGTTGGTTGGCGTAGTCAGCTCCTTTTACTTGGCACGTTTGTTCCATTTTGATGCTATGACCAGTTATAGCTTGATGAGCCGCTCTATCTCTACCCCTTTTGCCATGGAAGTCACGCAAGCCGTTGGAGGCTCAGTCGAGCTGGTGATTTTATTCACCGTGATTACGGGTATCGTTGGTGGACTCTTGGCTAACAGCGTATTGCTTGTTCTAAAATTGGATTCTAAATTTGCTCAAGGTGCGTCATTGGGTAGTGCCGCACATGGTTTTGGGACCAGTACTGCTTTCAGACGTCATAAAGAAGAAGGTGTCGCAGCCTGTCTCAGTATGGTTTTGGCAGGTATTTTCATGGTGCTGTTTGGCCCAAGTTTAATTCACGCTGTCGTTTATATTCTTGGTTAATCCTCTTCGATAAAGGATCTCATGCCACGCTACTGAGATCCTTGTTGGCTTGTATATGTTTAAAGCTAAAGTACAGCATCAGCCCCGTCATCAATGCCAATAAAAAATAATAGGGTAAATGTTGATTCCACTGATATAAGCCTGTACTTAACAACGGTGCAAAAACGAAACTTAGTGCTTGCGTAGCTGTGCATAAACTAGCAATTTTAGTTTGTAGCGTGGTTGGTGCGGTTTGGGCTGCCCCTGTGGTAAAAGCTGGAATTAAACAGGCCACGGCGATACCATAAAAAATATAGGCTGCTTGGAAAGTCCAAATCTGACTGGCACTCAGTGAAAGTAATAAACCTAAAACCATCGTCACAAGACCGATCCAAAGTAATTGTTTAATTGACCATTTAAACCATTTTGAAATCGCCAATTGCATCAAAACCAGTGCTAACCCCACAATTAATGAACATTGAGAAAAATACATTGCACTTTGGTAGGTATCAAAATGGAATCGATCTTGGATATAAAAACCAGCGGTTAAATTCAGGGTGACAATAGCGACATATAAGCTAAAGCCCAGCAATAACCAAATCCCTAGTTTTGACCATTTCAGCTTTTCTGTCGGGTAGTCTTGTAATTTAGCTGTGGTATCCTCCCGTTCTTGTGTCTGTGATGCTTGCTTCCCATGAAAGCCTAGTACAATCCAAGCCGCCATAGCCGTTAAAATAGCCACTGCACCCCATAACGGTGTCAACATACTCCATGTCAGCAATAATGTCGTCACTAAAGGGCCAATCACCACACCTAAGCTGTTCAGCGCGCCAAACTTCGCCACATTCTGACTACGTTCCTGCTCACTTTGAAAAGCCGTCATAACATAACTTTGCAGCGCAATTTGTGGCATCGCCATAAAAAAGCCAGTACTGGCACGGGTCAATATCAGTAAGCTAAACAAAACAGCAAATGAAATGGCATAACTCAGTCCATAGCTGAGTACCGCCGCAAATAAGCCCCAAGTGATTGCCATACCGATAAAACCGATACTTAACAATTGATAAATGCTGAATTTTTGAGTTTGTTTAGAAATATAAATAGCTGAAATGGCCATCACCAAAGCACCAGCCGAAACCAACGCTCCACCTTGCAGTTCCGTCAACCCCAGTTGCCGAATAAACGGTGCAAGTAAAGGTAAAATCATCGAAAAACAAGCGCCATTGGCAAGGCTGCCTGCAATAAAGATTTTGTTATTGCTATTCATTTTATTATTTAAACCATTTCTTAAGGCGAGATTACAAAGCAAAGAGGTAGCTGAAAGCTACCTCTGGTTGTGCAATTAGTATTTTAATGTGTAGCTCAAACCATAGGTTCGACCTTGAGCAGGTAAGCTTGAAATAGCACCATAAACTGACTCCACAGCTTGACTATAGACTGATTTGTAGTCCGCATTCCAAACGTTATACACACCAAAGCCCACAGTACCAGGACCTGCTTTTGCATTGGCTATGACGTCCATTGTTGCGAAACCTTTGATTTCAGCAGGAACCGTTGAACCATACTTTACAGCATCTTTTTTGGCTTTATCTGTACCACCAATAGCAAGAGCTTGAACACGCAGGCTCATATCGTTGTTAAACTGCCACTCAGAGAATGCTGTACCTTTCAGTGGTGCAACACGGATTGCATCTAGCTCTTGCCACTTTCCTGCGGTATTTTTAAATTGTCCGCGGGTGTAAGCCATGGTTCCACCCACTATCCAATTTGGCTGTAGTCGATATGACAGATTTCCTTCAACACCATAAACGCGTTCATCGGTATCTAGAACTTCAATCGTGTAGTTGGGACGTCCAAATTTTAGACTTTTATCTGAGTCATTATAGAAAGTGGTGACACTCGCATTTAAACCATTTGCAGCTTGTACACGCCAGCCCAGCTCATAGTTATTAACTTTAATTGGATCAATGGTTTGACTATTTACAGTAAAACTTGCGGGTACATCACGAAGCATACGTTGAATGTCTGGTAGACTTGAGCCCTGAGAAAAGTTTGCGAAAACTTGTTGAGCATCCTTCAAATGATATACAGCACCAAGATTAAATAATGTTGCATCATGCTTTACCTTACCGCCATTTAAAGTTTTGGCTTGGTAGCCTGGCTGCAAGTCCGCTGTAATTGCCTCCATATACGGCGTCGACTCATCTACTTGGCTTTCTACACGCTCATAACGTACCCCTGCTTTTAAACCTAAACGATCCGTTACATCAAAGTCCGTTTGCACAAAAGTACCCAACTTTTCTGTTTCTACATCAGGTCCAAAAGCATAATAATTAAAAGGTTTATAATTTAGCCCGTTGCTGGCAACAAATGCAGCACTATCATACATTTGAATATTTTGTTCATCTTGTTCATTTTCATAATCAATGCCGTAGCTAAGTCCCAAATTACGACCATTTAAAACAAACTGTTTCTGCAAAGCAACACGCGCACCGTACACATCAATATCTGTTTCCGATTGATAAACGAGGTATAAACCGCCACCCATGGCTTGAGCTGAAGGGAACCAACGTGCCTGTTCATTACGATAATACGCTTCGGCATTTAAGGTATGACCCAATACATTTTGATTTTCATATTGTGTATTAAACGCATAACGTTCAGTTTGAGGTTGAGTCTCAAGTTGCATGCCTTTGACTGCAGCAAGGCTGGCTGTATAGGTCGGGTCTCGTTTTACATAAGCTAAATTTGGACCATAGTCAGGTCCATACTCACTGTCTTGTTCATCATTAAAATATTGTGCACCAAAACTTAAACTTTGTTCATCTGAAATATTCCACGTCAAACGACCATTGAGGTCCAATGTGTCCGTATCTTGGCGGTCAGTCTGCGCAACCTCAGGTCCTATGCGGTTGCCATGGCTATCCTGAATTTCACCACGTGTGGTATAACTTGCACCGAAAGCTCCTTGCAATGCACCTTGATTAAATAAGACACTTTGTGATGCTTCATAAGCCATAGCATCTGATTTAACATTATTACCCGCCGTCACCCCAACTTTAGTTTCAAAGCTAATTGGGTCCTGACCACCACGTTTAGTAATAATATTAATAATCCCGCCTGTTGCTCCAGAGCCATAAATACTGGTCGCACCTGAAACCACCTCAATACGTTCAATCATAGACGGTTGAATGCTATTTAATTGGCGCGAACCATCGCGATAACCTGTTTGTGGCACACCATCAATCATGTACTGCACCACACGACCACGCATGGTCATGCCATAGTTTGAGGTTGTTCCGCTACTCGGTGTAAGGGATGGAACCAGTGTTCCCAAAATATCGGCAATGCTCTTGCCAGCATTGGCCTGTTTTTCAATTTCAGCTTGATCGATGCTATAAACGGTGCCTGCAATGTCTGCAATACTCTTTGCAGAGCGGGTTGCTGTCACCACAATCGGTGCAAGTTGTGTGGTTTCTTTTTGTTGGGCCTCAACACTGCTCGTCTGACTTACTGAATTTGTTAGAACGTCATCTTGAGCATATAACTGTGTACATACAGCCAGTGTTAAACAAGTCAACTGCATAGGTAACATAAAACGGTTCATTTCTTTTTCCTTTTATTAAACTTCTTGATTCAACAGTTTTTGTTGAGTTTTTTGATGACGTGAAATGATGTATTGGCTCAGTAGTACACTGACTACAGACGCAACCGCCAACACTACATAAAAATTGCCATAGCCAAGTGATTTGGCTAAAAAGCCCGATGCGGCTCCCCCGATAAAATAAACCAACAGTTCAAAACACACCAAAATGGTGAAGTCAGTGCCGGCCTGTTCTTTGGAACTGCTTTGCATGAAATAGGCATACAGTGAAGTCATCGCGACATAACGAATCGCAAGCATGACAATGACAAATCCCCCTAAGAGCAGATGCCACTGGTTTAACCAACCCAAAATAATGGCTGCACCAATCAGCCCATACAACGCTGTTCGACACCACCCCGCCCAAATGAGCAACTGTGTAGCCTGAATTTTTTTCAATAAAAATGCGGCACTCACAGCAGCGAGCAAACCCACACCTGCGCCAATCACAGACATCAGCACCCCAATTTGGGCAAGCGTCCATTTCTGGTCAATCAGCATTGGATTCAGCATCGCCATTGCTGGTGCTTCCACCACGCGATAACATAGGATCAGTGCCAAAGCAGATAAAATTTCAGGACGTTTGAAAGCACGGGCTAAGCTTGGTGCTTGTTTGACAATATTTTCATGTTCGTTTGCATTTTCTTGAATATAAAAAACAGCAAACATCGTTAAAGCAGTCATGAGTGCTAAACACACCAATGCGCTTTCCCAGCCATAGTACTGGTATAGCCACAGTGTAGCTGCGCCCCCCAACATACTCCCCAAAGCTACCCCTATACTCTGAGCCATACTGCCCAAGCGGTACTCAGACGCTGAAAAGGTTTCTACGGTATAACCATCTATGGCAATGTCTTGGGTCGCCGCAAAGCTTGAAATCCACAAGCCAATCACAACAAACACCACCAGTCCATAAGAGAACTGGGTAAAGGCCAAGGCCAATACCCCAAGTACTAGGGCTACTTGTGTAAAGAGCAGCCATGTTTTTCGTTTACCTAACTTCTTGATATAAAGCCGGTCGATGAGTGGTGCCCATAAAAACTTAAATGCCCATGGAATATAAAGCAGCGACAGCATTCCAATCCAACGTAAATCTACCCCCTGATGTCGCAAAATAGCGGGCAATGCCACATTGTAAAAATACAAAGGCAAGGCATGTGCCAGATATAAAACAATGACAACGGCTAAGCTCAAAGCTGAGATTTGGCTTGTTGCTCTTTGTGTATTTAGGTTTTGCATATCCACCTCTGCACTGCCCATTGCAGTGCATCAGAATGATCAAGTGTGACGTAGTAAGGCACCCGCCATGCAGCATGCAGTGAAGGTGTATTCAGTCGTTGTTGATCGGTTGGGTCTTGTGCAATTCGAACCAGACCCAAGCAGTATTGAAAGAAAAGTTGTTTATACTTTTTGTACCAAACCGCTTGCAGTTGACGGTATTCCTCAGGAAATTCCGTACCGATATCGGTTTGCATGACCAAAACAAAGTGCTGTTTCTTTAAGAAAAAACGTTCAACTTGACTGAGCCATTGTTCAAATTCGGCAACAGTGACATGCGCTGAAAAGCGCATGTCCATGATTTGTATATGTTCTGAGCTATAGCTCATGTAAGTTCCTCAGTACTATTGAGTGGGTTATCGTTTTGCATAAATGCATTTGAATCAGTTAAATACCCTCCAAATTTTTCATAGAATTTTTGTTTAAAGCAGTAATACAACATGGCCGTTTTTTCAGGCATCGGGATCAAGCGCTGCGCCTCATAGCACATTTCTTCGACCACTGCGGCATAGGGTTTAACCGTATGATCAGGCTCCCCGACAATTTTGTCGGAAGGTGCATTTTCAAAAATATAAAAACCTAATAGCCGCATCACTGGACGCAAGTAGCCTTTACCGAAAGCCGACTTTTCACCAAACAATAAATGCCAACCGAGGTCTAAATCATCACCATCGTAATAACGTCCTAGACGGTCACGCTTGCCTTCATAGATTTCGGTATAGCCCACATCCTGCCCATCCACCCCAACGATCAACAAACGGTGATGGTCATCGGCCAGCATTTTTTCAAAATACACCGCGAGATCAATTTCAGACTTATTCAGCTGCCACTGTGGAATAACATGAGGCTCATGCATCCATTTATGTAACAGTGCTAAGTCCTGCGGATACTGTACTTGGCGCAAGTAAAATTGCGTCTCATTCTCATAGTATTCGTAAAAATCGGGAAGTTGCTGTGAAAGTGTTTTCATATGGAAGCCTGCTAAATTTTTTGGTTTTTTATGATGCAATACGCTTTGTGGTTGTATCGCCAGTTGACTTAGATACCTGCGCTGACCATCGTTTTAAGGTTTCAGGGCTGACAGGATTGGCAATTGGATCTAAAAATACAGGGACAGGACGTTCTGCTTCATCGTTATAACTGGTGGTAAATAGACGCACTCGGTTTAAACAAATTTTTTCAAATTCGGCTCTAAACATGGCAAATTTTTCAATGCGTTCTGCCAACTCTGGATGCGCCTGATGAAAAGCATCAATGACCGATGAAATGGTTTGCCAAAATTCAACTTCGCTATGCTCAGGGTAGTCTTGTAGGAATACATTACAGATATAGCGGTAATGCACCATAAACAGTCCCGTGAAAATAAAATGGCTGAGTTCATGCGCAGGATGACGCAGTAAAATTTGTCCTTCGATAGGTAAACTTGCTAATTCTGGGAAGTCTTCATCAACCAAATTGATATCATCAATAAAGTCTTTCAGCACCATTTTTTGCGGTACGCCATTGGCATGAATGAGCATGGTATTTTCCCCATGTGGAGAAAAAGCCAAGCCATATTTGTACAAGCAGATTAAGAGTGGAGTGACCGATACCTCGGCAAAGCGTTTTAACCACTGTAATGGACTCAAACCCGACGCCTGAATCAACACGGCTAATATCGACTGTCCGTTGATGTCTCGATGTAATAAAGCCGCTTGAGAAAGTGCCTGTTCACCTGTTCCAATCACTGGGTCTACACTTTCACGCCACAAACACCCAAACAGTTCTTTAAACTGATACGGCGCACCATCAATCTGATCAAAACAAGGCTGATGAATAGTCAAAGTTGCAACTTCACCTAAGAATTCAACGCCTGACTGTTTCAAGTCTGAATCTTGAGATTGAATCTGCTTTAACCAAGCTGTGATGGCTGGAGCTGCTAAGTTTCGTTTAGACGGCAACCCACGATACACCGCAGTATTGAAGATACTGACAGGTAATTTGACATAATGACGCTCAGGCTGACTGATGTTGCAAAGCGTACGAATCGACTGCATAGGTACATAATCATCTTGCCCAACGCCTAATTCAATAATGCGCTGATCCACGATTTCATTGGCATAGGTTGGTACTAACCATTGATGCCACTGCCATGCATGTACTGGAATGAGTAAGTAATCAAGGCTTGAACGTCCGAGCGCATCTAACTGTTGCTCAAAGTTCTCTAACTCTTCTGCATCCAACTCACATTGATAAAGTCTCCCTGCTTGCCACTCCTCGGTAGAACGGAACTCTGCCAAATCACGATGCACCGCGAGCCACAGCACTTTTACCGTTGGCGAAAGTTCAGGAGCTGCACTTAAGTAATCGTCATAACCAAAACCCATACGACCTTTGCTCATAATCAACCACGGATGACCACGGAGCATGCCTTCAATTTCATGATGCGATGCGGTCAATACTGCTTCACTGCTTAAACGACTTTCATCAAATAAATGCGCCTCGGCTAACCATGTATTGTTCATTTCTTTGATCAAATATGCCTTGGTAAAGGGCTTAACTTCGGTTTGATTTGAAAACGCACGAATAAAAGTATGTAAGTTCCATGCAGGCAGATCTTCAGCCGTGCTCAATTCGCGTACTGAACCCTCCTCAATCTGCCAATGTCCCAATAAATAGTTTTGTGCTTTAAAGGTATAGGTTTGATCATCCAACGTCAGCTGGTAACGATTGTCCTTTAAATGAGTTACTTGAATAATTTCTTCATATAAAAATTCAGCAATCGCCATTTCAATTAAGCGCTGTCCTGCCAAACGCCACTGTTTCTGATTCACTTGAAGTTGTGCAAAGCTCATATGATTTTCTCGAATGTATAAGGCTGCATAGAGGGATGTGACCCTGTTTGTATTTTGTGCTGCTCAATATTTTTTGATTTAGGAATCGATGGTACTAAAGCAGCTGTTCGTGCAATAGATATGTCATGCTGCATATACATTTCAGGGTTCTGCTCAGCGCTGAAATGCTGAAACGTCTGTTCATTGCTGTCCAGCTCATACAACTGATAACCCAGTAGTTGATTGGCAATAGTTGCAGCACGAAATGCGCCTAGGCCTAAATCTGGTGTACCTACGCCATGACTATGCATTTCTTGGTTTTGCACATAAATTTCACCCATTGCTGTATGCTGCAAACGATAGTCTTGGCTCACCTTCCACCGCCCCGCTTGATCTGTTGCAATCAAGGGCTTTAAGTATTTAAAAAAGGAAAACTCAGGGCTGTAATAACCTGTAGACGCCACCACAAAATCAACATCCATATAAAAACGTTGCTTGGTTACCGTATGTTCAAGGCTCAAGCGAATGTGCTGACTTTCCACTAACTCAGCATCAAGCAACTGAATTTGTGCATGCAAATGTGTTGCTTGTGCAGCAGAGGCAATACTACGGTGGTAAAGTTTTTGGTAAATCTCACGTATGGTTTTGGCACTAATGCCTTTGTACAACAAGGCTTGATCTTTTAACTGTGCTGCTTTTTGTGTTTCTGAAAGTCTATAAAAATGTTGGGTATAGTTCGGACTAAAATGTTCCAAGCCCAATGGTGTATATTCCATCGGGAAAAAGCCATTGGAACGCGTCAGCCAATGCAGCTTAAAGTCAGCCGTTGGTACACAGTCATGTTGATACTGCTGATCAAACAAATCTAAAAAGACTTCAGCAGAAGACTGTCCTGAGCCTAAAACTATGACATTGCCTTTGAGCTTGCTTTTTTTATGGGTTAAGTACTCTGCTGAATGGATACATTTTTCAGGGGCTTGTTGTTGTAACTTACGCAGACATTCAGGCAAATAAGGCTGGTTTCCCGAACCAATCACCAAGTTTCGGCACAAGTAACGAATAAAACGGCCGCCTTGCTCAACCACCACCTCAAAACCTTCGCTTTTGGCATAAATTGCCTTTACCGTTGATTGGTACTGTATATGGCCCAGTTGATCTGCCACCCATTGGCAATAATGGTTGTATTCACGGCGCGGAATATGAGGCTGCTCAAGGAAGTAGAACTTATATAAGCGCTGCTGTGATTTTAGGTAATTCAAAAAACTCAACGGACTGGTCGGATCAACCATCGACACCAAATCCGCCATGAATGGGACTTGCAAGACCGTATTGGGAAGTTGCATACCTGCATGCCAGTCAAACTGCGCTTTTTTTTCAAAAAACAGATAGTTCAATTCAGTCTTTTCATGCAACAAACTGGCTAGGCTTAAGTTAAATGGCCCAAGGCCAATCGCAATAAAATCAAGCATAGAGGGCATCCTCTTGTTTGATATAGAGCGGATTGGCTAACTGAATATAGACTGACTGATTCTCAACGGGTGCAATCAATTCATCTAGTTCATATAAACGGGTCAGTAAGTTGCCCTTATAAGGCAGCGTTGGTTGATACAACAGACTTTGAATCAAACTACTGTCTGGGTATTGCTTCAATAGGTCAAAGAGATGTTGCTGTAAAACAGACAGTAAATCTTGCTCACTTACATAGCCTGTTGCACCGATGGCATTGATGATGCCAAACAAGGTGTTACCAAAGAAATAATAACTAAAACGCTCATCGACAAAAGCCTTTGAACCTACCGCATGGGCTTTATCGTTCAGTTCTGGAAATTGTTGTAAAATTTCACCTGCAAATTCTTCGATGTAATAAAAGCCTTGATTGTCTCGTAGCCATAGCAGCCGTGGCCAGCCATCTTTTAACTCGACCAAGACATTTTGCTGATGCGACTCAAAGGCCATACCATAACGATGGTAGACGTACATGAGTGGGCTCAAACTGATGTTTAAAAAGGTCTTAAACCAATCATGTGCGATTTGTGCTTTATCATCTAAATTTTGTTGAAAAGCAATCTGATCAAATAATGCATTAAAACGATTGCGTTCTTCTACCGGATGATCCTGACACAATGAAGCGATACACGTGACTTGCTGTTCGGGAGTAAAAGGCTGATCACGTACAATACAAATCGTTTCATTGATGATTTCATCATTGACCTGAAGTGCAATCCACGCCGGATCATTCACCGCTTTTAGGCTTGGAGATTGTTTTAAAATACTTTGCCCTAACTCACTGTGCCAAAGCCGATGGGTCATTTCGCCGCGGTGACATTCTTTTGCTAAATTGACGCGGATAGAGTTGGTAATCATCACTGAAAGCGATGGTTTTAACATCCACGGCGCGTTAAAGCTCGCCAAAGTACGTACAGAAGTGGTTGGAGAAAATATCCATGCTTTTTCACCCAAATCGATGATTTTCAGTTTAGCTCTTAAACTTCTAAACCACACTTTGCTTTGTAAATAGCGGGCTTGCCATGGATGCAGTGGTAGCAGTTTGTAATGTGCATATGCAGCTAAGGTCTCAAGTTCCGATTCAGACAAATGCCATTTGATTTCTTGTTTGAGTTGTGCTGAAAAAGCCTGCTCAAGTGCTGTTCCTTCTGCAATATATTCAGGTGCCACCAGCCAATAATGCAGCTGGGTCTGACCACAAGCTTCAGGTGAATATTTTTGCCAGTCCTCATGGACAAAACCTGTTCGGCTTTTCGGTGCAGGATGCATGCTATGACCTAAAATCAAAGCCTGTTCAGACTCTATGAAACTTTGCTCAGCCTGTACGAGCACATCAAAATCCACTGCCCGAATATTTAAAAACTGTTGTAATGCATCACGACTTTGAATCCAACGTTCAACCAAGGATGCTGCATCGACATGGCCTTCGGATTGTTGCACTAACTCTTCTAGTAACAGACTGACCATGGCTGCTGCGCTAAAGTTAAGCTTTTGGCCTTTTTGAAAAATTTGCGGTAAAGCTGCAATACGATGTCGCCCAACACGACTGACATAGCTTAACGGAACAAAAAGCTGTGCTTGGATTAAACTAAGCGACAAAGATAACAGCGTCAAACCTTGGCTAAACGCGAGTTGAGTTGAATTTTGTTGATACTTCTCAAACAAGCTCGCCTTGCCTGTTTCTTGTGAGTATGCATTGACAAGATGCTGCATCGCCAAGCGATTGGCTAGCTCTTTCATCTGACCATTTCCTCTTTTTAAAGCTTATTCCAAGCTCATTTCATGTAATTATGTTTCTTAAAGGTGTTTACGTTGGCCAACGCTGCAAAAAGCATGTTAATGGTAATTATTATCATTTATCTTTGCAATTTTGTTTACTTTTGAAAATATACGCACTACACCAACATATATTATTGTTTTTTAATACTTTTAAAAATTTAATCAGTTTTTCTAATAAAGCCTATACGAAATTACACCATAGCTTTAAATGATAGTTTATGAATTTATAATTGATTCGAACTATAAAATTTCCCTATATTTCATTAAGGAAAAGCCCATTCAGTCACTTGAATGGGCTTTCATTTGTGCTCAAATTAATACTCAAAAGAACTCAAGACTAAATTAATATAGATAAAGCAGCGAAGACGTCACTACTCTTTATTGATCCAGTACATCTGCAAAAGTGGCTGAAAGTACTTTTGCTAAATCCTGTGGTTTTAAACCGATATCTAAGCCGCGCTTCCCCCCACTGACATAGAGTTTTTCCAACTGTACTGCGCTTTGGTCGATCACGGTTTTTAACCTTTTTTTCTGTCCAACAGGACTAATCCCGCCAACCAAATAACCTGTCAGTCGTTCTGCATCTTTAGGGTCGGACATTTTTAGTTTTTTTGCCCCCACTGCCTGTGCAACTTTTTTCAAATTTAACTGATGATGTACAGGAAGAATCGCAACAAAATAGTTTTTTTCGTCGGTCACTAACAGTGTTTTAAACACCTCTTCGACACGTAGATTTAATTTTTCTGCGGCTTCAAGCCCAAAGCTTTTTGCATTGGCATCATGCTCATATTCATGAATAGAAAAATCGATTTTATTGGCTTTTAAAAGTTTGGTTGCAGGTGTCATTTCTGTTCAATATTTTCACTACATACTCGGCATTATATGCCTATTAAACAAGAAAGTTTAGCTGTACGCTTTCCATGAGCATCGAACTTACAGGCACTCAACAAATCAATGGCTGTAAGTTCGATGTCAACTATGTATGCAACTTGTTATCGCTAAAATATCGCAGTTTAGCCAGCACTTAATCCAAATTTCTTAAAGATTTGAGCACGGCGCTTTGGCAAGATATTGGCTTTGGTCAAATCACCTTCGTAGTGATCAAACACTCGTTGATCCATCATTTTAAACCATAGCTTTGGAATTAACGCTGGAATCAACATAGTGGCATAACCACTCGGTAGCTCTGGGGCTTCATCAAAATGTCTTAAGGCCTGAAATGGACGGGTTGGATAGGCATGATGATCTGAATGGCGTTGTAGCTGGTATAAGAATAAATTAGTCACAATGTTGTTATTATTCCAGCTGTGTTCTGGCATGGTTCGCGCATAGCTACCATCTTCTTTTTGGCTACGCTTTAAACCATAGTGCTCAATATAATTAATAATTTCAAACAGACTCACGCCATAAAATGCTTGTGTCACCAGATATGGCGTCACTTTTTTGCCAAACAATTTCAACATGGTTGCATGAAAACCAGCACTCATCACCCATCCATGAAACAGTTCATTTTCTTTGGAGAAGAAAGACAGACCTTTTCGTTTTAGGCGTTTATGTTCAATCTCAACCGCCGACTTCAACCCACCGAAAACGGTACGCGGCCAAAACTCATAAAAAGTCTCGCCCATTTTCGATGAAGCGGGATCTTCTGGCGTTGCAGCACGCTTATGATGCCCATAAGGGTGCTCAATGCGGAAATGGTTGTACACCAACGGCGCTAAAGTCATGTGTGACCAATAATGATCTGATTTTTTAGGACGATGGCACAGCTCATGTGCTGTATTTACCGCTACTCCATTAATTGCCCCCATGGAAATGCCCAATAATATTTGGTCGAGCATCGATACATTTTGGCGAGTCACCACATAACCTGCAAACAAATTGGCTGCCATTTGTAGCGGAATGAACAATTTCACAATACGGTCATAGTACGGGTCATTCACCAAGACCTTAATTTCATCATCCGAAGGGTTATTTTCATCTGCACCGACCAGACCATCTACCGCAGGAATAATGACATGCAGTAACAGCGGCCCACCCAAAGCGAAGATTTTCTTGGTAGGTTTCGGGCCAAAATGATAGCCCGCTAAAATACCCATGCCAATCACAGGAAGCCCAGGACTCAATAGCCAGCCAAAACGCTTTTTATCGATCCCTGCTGCATTTTCGACAACCACGCTAGCATTCGTCATTTTCATTGATGCATTCATTACCATTCTTCCAATTTTCTTGTTATGCCTTTATATTTCTAGAAATGGGACATAAAGAACAGTTGCTAACGTCCAAGAAAACAGCGTAATCGTCCTTGGCCTGAAATGACTTAAATTGACCCTAAATCAAATATTAAGCCCAAGAAATAAAGACTAGAAATTGTAAAGTATGGATGCTTTAAGTAAAATTTTTGAAGATATACACCTCAACCAATCTGAGTACCTCTACCTTAAACCGCACGGTGAGTGGGCTTTTCGCTATACCGAGCAATCCACCATGATGGCGTATGCAGTACTTCAAGGACAATTCACCATTTGTTTAGATGCTAAACAAATTATTGTTGCTGAAGTCGGAGACTTGATCTTACTCCCTTCGGGGCCAAGTCATGAGTGTCGATCCTCAACCACCGACCAACTGTTAGAAGTATTCGATATTTCTGACTTATTTGCCCAAAACCAACACAAAGAAGTCTCTTTTGGCAGTGATGCGACACAACAAAAAACCGTGATCTTGGCCTTACATGCACATATGGACCCCATTATGGCACGTCCTTTAGTACAGGCCTTACCCGCGTTTATTCACCTTCAGCACAAAGATCTCAGCACAGTACCTGAATGGTTACAAATTGGACTGCAGTTTCTCGCTCTAGAAGTCCAACGCATACGCCCGGGTCGTGACAAAATTTTGGATCATTTGGTGAGTATTTTATTAATTGAATGTGTGCGTGATTATATTGATGCGCTGCAAGACTCGAACAATTGGCTGAGTGCTTTATCTCATCCTGAACTATCCAATGCACTTGCAAAAATTCATGCGGAACCTTCACAGCCTTGGACAGTTGAGTCCCTTGCAGAACAGTGTTGTATGTCACGTTCTAAATTTGCCACATTGTTTAGCCAAATTTTAGGCACTAGCCCTTTGGCTTATTTGCAACAACACCGTCTGCGTTTAGCCGCCCAATACTTGCGTAATGGACAAGGTACAATTCAGCAAATTGCACATCGAGTCGGATACAACTCAGAAACGGCTTTTAGCCAAAGCTTTAAACGACAGTATCAAATGAGCCCAAGCCAATATAGAAATCATCCACACCCAACTTAAAGTGCCCGTCCTTAATGGTTTAATAGCAATCTTCTCTCAGCTTATATCTTTGTCCATCAAGATAAATACCTTGAACTTGCAGACAAAGATTAGCATCTTGTGAAAATCACACTATAATATCCCGCATCCTTGCTAGAGATGGCTTCAAACCACTGCTTGTTTGTTCTTTTTCGCTCTAGCCACACTTTTTTAAGTCCAATTTTCATCCGTGATTCGGCTTATTTTTCAATATTTTATCTCTTGTATGTCCATGCTGACATATAAGAAAATTTAGGTGCCAGCATGGAAATCAAGGTTAATTATCTCGATAATCTTCGCCAAGAAGCGAAGTTCGATGATTTTACAGTCATTGCCGATCAACCGATTCGCTACAAAGGTGATGGCTCTGCACCCGGTCCATTTGACTATTTTTTAGCATCTTCTGCGCTTTGCGCAGCTTATTTTGTCAAAGTGTATTGTTTGGCACGTGACATTCCAACTGACAACATTCGTTTGTCACAAAACAACATTGTTGACCCTGAAAACCGCTATAAACAAATTTTCAAAATTCAAGTTGAACTCCCTGCAGACATTTCAGAAAAAGATCGCCAAGGTATTTTGCGCTCTATCGACCGTTGTACGGTTAAGAAAGTGATTCAAACAGGTCCTGAGTTTATTATTGAAGAAGTGGAAAGTATTGATGCTGACGCTCAAGCCCTGCTTATTCCAAGCCTTGCTTCTGAAACCAGCACCATCATTGCGGGTAAAGACCTGCCTTTAGAAGAAACCATTGCCAATATGTCAGGTATTTTGGCTGGTCTAGGCATGAAAATTGAGATTGCCTCTTGGCGTAACATTGTGCCGAATGTGTGGTCGTTACATATTCGTGATGCTCAATCGCCAATGTGTTTTACCAACGGTAAAGGGTCAAGCAAAGAAAGTGCTTTAGCTTCTGCGCTGGGTGAGTTCATTGAACGTCTGAACTGTAACTTCTTCTATAACGACCAGTTCTGGGGTGAAGACATTGCCAATGCCGAGTTTGTGCATTATCCAGATGAAAAATGGTTCATGCCAGGTCCAAATGGTGAAATGCCTGAAGGTGTACTGGATGAATACACACTTGAAATTTATGACCCTGAAGAAGAGCTGCTAGGTACGCATTTATACGACACCAACTCAGGAAAAACTGAGCGCGGTATTTGCTCTTTACCTTTTGTTCGCCAGTCTGATGCTGAAGTGGTTTACTTCCCATCAAACTTGATTGAAAACTTGTACCTTAGTAACGGGATGAGTGCAGGAAACACCTTAGCTGAAGCACAAGTACAGTGTTTGTCTGAAATTTTTGAGCGTGCGGTAAAACGTGAAATTTTGGAAGGTGAACTGACCCTGCCAGATGTACCGCAAGAGGTTTTAGCGAAATACCCAAGTATTCTAGCGGGCATCCAAGGTTTAGAAGAACAAGGTTTCCCTGTACTGGTGAAAGATGCCTCTCTAGGCGGTCAATACCCTGTGATGTGTGTGACTTTAATGAACCCACGTACAGGTGGTGTATTCGCCTCTTTCGGTGCACACCCAAGCTTTGAAGTTGCGCTTGAGCGTAGCTTAACTGAGCTACTGCAAGGCCGTAGTTTTGAAGGTCTGAACGACTTACCTCGCCCAACATTTAGCTCAAATGCGGTCACTGAACCCAATAACTTTGTTGAACACTTCATTGACTCAAGTGGTGTGGTGTCATGGCGCTTCTTTAGTGCCAAATCAGACTATGACTTTGTCGAGTGGGACTTTACCAATCAAGGCCAAAACTCAAATGCTGATGAGGCTGATGAACTGTTCGGTATTTTGGAAAATATGGGCAAAGAAGTCTATATGGCCATTTACCAACATTTAGGTGCAACAGCATGTCGTATCTTGGTACCAGGTTACTCAGAAATCTACTTGGTTGAAGACTTGGTGTGGGATAACACCAACAAAGCGCTACTTTATCGTGAAGACATCCTCAACTTACACCGTTTAGACGACGAACAGCTTGAAGCACTGGTTGAACGTTTAGAAGAATGTGAACTGGATGACTACACTGAAATCAAGACTTTGATCGGGATTGAGTTTGATGACAATACCGAATGGGGTCAATTGACTCTGCTTGAACTTAAACTACTCATCTATCTTGCATTAGAGCAGTTTGAGGAAGCGAAAGACTTGGTTGAAGCATTCTTACAATACAACACCAATACCGTTGAACGTGGTCTGTTCTACCAGTGCATGAATGTCGTGCTCGAAGTAATGTTGGATGACGAAATGGAACTGGAAGAATTTGAAGCCAACTTCCGCCGTATGTTCGGTGATGAACGTATGGATGCAGTAATAGGCACAGTTGAAGGTCGTATTCGTTTCTATGGTTTAACAGAAACCAGTATGAAACTTGAAGGTTTAGACCGTCACTTACGTTTAATCGACAGTTATAAAAAGTTACATGCTGCACGTGCCAAAGCAGTTGGACTAAAACCTTAAAGTAAAAAGAAACAACCCAAATACGTTTGGGTTGTTTCTCACTGTACTATTACGATGTCTTAAAGAAAATTAATCTAAAATATTTAAAATCGCCTCAACAGAGTTTTCACTATTACCTGCAAGTAACTGTTTATGCATGGTAATGTGCTGCATGGCTTGAATCTGTGCTGTTTCAATATTCATTAATTTTTCAATTTCAGCCGCCAATTTCTCAGGTGTTGCATCTTTTTGGATTAATTCTTGTATCACTTTCTTGCCTGCAATAATATTCGGCAATGAATAATATTGAATCTTGATCAAGAATTTCACCACATGATAGGTGAGCCAGTTCAACTTATAGAAGGTCACCATTGGTCGGTGTAACAGCATAGCTTCTAAAGTCGCTGTACCTGAAGCCAAAGCCACAATATTAGCGGCGTTCATCACTTGGCGCCCGATCTTCGACTCAGTGCCTGAGTTTTCAAGTAAATCAATTTGATCGACCAGTGCTTTTGGATACTGGTTAAGCAAAGCTTCGATTTGTTGCTTACGTGCATCATTGATTGCTGGTATCACAAAGCGATAGTTTGGATATTTGGCGTAGAGCAATTTTGCAGCACCTAAAACCAGTGGACCGAGCTTTTCAATTTCACCACGTCGACTTCCCGGCAATAAGGCAATATGCTTTTGGGTCAGATCTAAACCCAGTTCTTCTTTGGCTTGTAAAATTGGGTTTTCCAAAGGCAATTGGCTCGCCAAGGGGTGTCCTACAAACGCAGCAGGAACATCCCATTTTTTATAAAATGCTTTTTCAAACGGAAATAAACACAATACCAAATCAATTGAGGCTTTGATGCCATGAACCCGTCCCTGACGCCATGCCCAAACGGAAGGACTAACATACTGCACGGTTTTTATTGGCAGTTGTTTTTGTTTTAAACTTTTTGAAAGGCGCAAATTAAAATCTGGCGCATCGATGCCAATAAATACATCGACAGGATGGGCTGTCCACTTCTCTACCAGTCCATCACGTACAGCAAAAAGCTTTTTAATGTCTTTAAGAACCTCAACCAGCCCCATGACAGACAAAATATCCATCGGATAAAAGCTCTTGAAACCCTCTGCAATCATTTGCGGGCCACCAATACCCTCAAATTCTGCATCAATTCCTTGCTCACGAAAACTGCGAATAAGTTTAGCACCTAAAGTATCACCTGATACTTCACCCACTACGATTCCAATTTTAAGTTTCCGATTTTGCAAAGCATTATTCCTTATTTTTCAACCCATGCATCATAACATAGCGTCTTTTAGTTTGGCGTGGGTATGTTTAAGCAACAATGATAAAGTGCCGTCAACTTACATCAATGGCCTTCATGAACTCTTAACCACTTCATATCGCCTCAATCAAAGATAATTTTTGATTTATTTTTTCAATTGTAAATAACTTGTAAAGCACATAAACAAACAATAAACTTATTAATAATTATTCTCATTAGTATTTATTAATGCTCAACATCTCCTCTCGCGGCTTTAAGCTCTCTATCATTAGTTTAGCTATTCTTAGCGCTCAGTATAGTTTTGCACAAGACACGCAAAACTTAGCAACCATTACCGTACAAGCAAGTGATGATCAAGCAACACAAAGCTCTGAACAGTCTAAATCCTATATTGTTCAACAATCCACTAGTGCGACTAAACTAAATATCCCACTCAAAGAAACAGCTCAAACAGTCAATGTCGTGACACGTCAACAACTTGATGACTTCGCACTAAATAGTACACGTGAGGTTTTGCGTAATGTTCCTGGCGTCATTGTGAGTAATCAGGAAACAGATCGTACAACTTATCTTGCACGTGGTTTTGAAATTTCAAATGTGCTTGTAGACGGTGTTGGTTTTCCTCTAGAAAGTTATAACTATAATAACGACAACCCAGACAGTTTCTTGTTTGATCGAATTGAAGTGGTAAAAGGTGCAGATGCTTTAAATAATGGCGTAGGTGACCCAAGTGCAACCATTAACATGATCCGTAAACGCCCGACTCAAGACTTACAAGCTTCATTTAATGCCAGTTATGGCTCTTGGAATACCCAACGTTATGAGGCTGATGTGTCATCTGCGCTAACCCAAGATGGTAAAATGCGTGGCCGTGTATTTGGTTATGAGCAAACGGGTGATAGTTATTTAGATAACTATGAACTTGAGAAAAATGGATTTGGTGCAATCATTGAAGCAGATCTCACTGACTCAACTTTATTCACTGCGGGTTATACCGAAACCAACAATAAATCGAATGGTAATAACTGGGGCGCAAACCCACTGATTAATACTGAAGGTGAGAAGTTAGATTATTCAAGAGACTATAACTACAGCCCTGATTGGACCTATTGGGATACCAATATCAAAAATTATTTTGCCGAGTTACAACAAAAACTTGGTGGTGATTGGGTTGCAAAACTGTCTTATGATGAAAAGCATACAACACGGAATTCAAAACTCCTGTTTTTATCGGGCAACCCAAGTGCCGATGGAACTTCAGGCGTATACCTATGGCCTGGTATATATGAGGATGATAATAAAGCTCGTCAAGCCAATCTTAATTTTTCAGGAACCTATCCATTATTGGGACAACGTCATGAAGCTGTTTTCGGGTACTCATGGTCTGAGAATGACAGTAATGAACTGGGTTATGGCGGTAGTTACACCAATCACAACACAACAGATTTAGCCAGCTGGACACCTGCTGAACCGACTTGGGATTTATCACAAACCAGTGGTGAAATGCATATGAAGCAAAAAAATCAAAGCTATTATGCGGCGACGCGTCTGCATCTAAACAATGATTTAAGACTGCTTTTAGGTGCAAACTATGTGCAAGCTGAAAGCAAAGGCACAAGTTATGGCGCAGACACTATTTATGATGAAGATAAAGTTTTGCCTTATGCAGGCATCACTTATAATTTCACTCCTGAATATACAGGTTACATGAGTTATAGCTCAATTTTCCGCCCACAAACGACTAAAGCTGTAGATGGTGGTATTAATAAACCGATCGAAGGTGAAAGCTATGAGGTTGGTGTAAAAAGTTCGTGGTTAGATGATAAATTGACTGCAACAATGGCTATTTTCCGTACTGAAGAAAGTAACTATCCTTTACGAAATTCAGATGGCTTACCAACAACACGTAAAACTCAAGTCAGTGACTTACGTTCACAAGGTTATGAATTTGGTCTTGCAGGACAGCTCACAGATCATTTAAATCTCAGTTTTGGTTATACCCAATTAAGTTTGAAAGATTTAATTAATGGTGGTGACGCTCGTACCTTTAACCCTACCCAATCTTTTAATTTATTGACAACTTATCAAATCCCACAAATCCCTAAATTAAAATTAGGTTTAGGCATCCAGTGGCAAGATAAAACTTACTTAGATGTTCCTGAAACGACGAATGCTAGCGGCGTTGTGACTCAAAAATCAGGCAGTATTCAGCAAGATGCTTATGCTTTAGTCAATGTGATGGCAAGCTATGAAGTCAATAAAAATATCACCTTACAAGCCAATGGCAATAACATCAGTGATGAAAAATATTTATTTAATTTCCCAGATGCACAAGGTTTTTATGGTGCACCTGCCAACTATAGTGTTGCTGTAAAATTCAAATATTGATTCAATAGCGCCTTGTTTTCTGTTATTTAACAGCACAGAAACTGAGGCGATTTTTTCTGGGTTAAATGGTTCGTCATGCATAAATTTCAATATCCCCTATCCGTCCTGTATCGGTTTTTGATCGCATTTGGCTTAGGCTATTTATGTACATCTATGTTATCGGAACTGCTTACCCTTAGTTTTCACCTTCACTTCGCTAAAGCAGAATCCATTTATTTGGCGGCTTTTCTATCTCTTATTTTCTTTACCACTTTTGTCATTTTGAGCTTTTGTGTTCAATCCCTTAAAAAGTTAAGCGCTTCAACCATTTCGCTTTCCCTTTGTTTTTTTCTATTGCTGAAGTTCGTAGGTTAAACCATGCAAAAATCTGTTCGCCAATCAATGGCATGGCTACACTCTTGGCTTGGACTAACACTGGGATGGTTATTATTTGCCATTTTTTTAACAGGTGCTGCGACCTATTATCGTCATGAAATAAATTTGTGGATGCAACCTCAATTTGCCACCATGCAAGTCAAACAAGACATTGCGATGAATTCGGCATATCAATATTTACAAAAAAATGCCGCAGATGCGCAAAGTTGGTATATCGGTGTAGCTAGCCCTAGTTCACCTGTTAATAAAATCTACTGGCAAAAGGCCGATGGTGGCTACGAAAATAAGACTTTGGATGCGAACACAGGTAAAGAAGTCACCTTATCTGCAACTCAAGGCGGTGAGTTTTTCTATGGCTTTCACTATCAGCTGTATGGTGTGCCCTATTTTATCGGTAGGCTTTTAGTCACGATTGCTGCCTTCTTAATGTTGATCATCCTCATTTCAGGCATCATCACACACAAAAAGATATTCACCGAATTCTTTACCCTAAGAGCCTTCAAGGGGCAACGCTCGTATCTAGACTTTCACAATGTCACCTCTGTCATTGCTTTGCCCTTTTTCCTGACCATTACATTTACTGGTTTAGCCATTTTCTTTTATCTCATTCTTCCCAATGGCATGAAGAAACTCTATCCAGAGCAACCGTTCCAATATTTTGATGAAATTAGAAATATTAGTATCAGCTCTGAAGCTAAACCGACACCTGCTACGATGCGACCAATTGAATACTTCATACAACAATCTGAGCAGCGTTGGGGTAAAACAGAAATTGACAATATTACGGTCAAACACCCCAATACCAATATCGCTCAGGTGAACTTGGTTGAGTCAGCTGACCGAAGCATCACGCGAAACCAAGCCCAACTCAGTTTTAACGGCGAATCTGGTGCCCTGCTTGGAGACACTCGAAATAAGAGTGCAATTGCCACGCTCAATAATGGAGTCTATGGTTTACACATGGCACACTTTGCGCAGCCCCTATTACGCTTTGCGTTATTCTTCTCAGGGCTTTTAGGCTGTGCCATGATTGCATCTGGGCTTTTACTCTGGAGCTTAAAACGTCAGCTACAAAATAAGAAACAAAGTTTCCACTTTGGACATTATGTGGTTAACCGCCTAAATACGGCTGCCATCATTGGCTTGCCGATCGCAATGCTCAGTTATCTTTGTACAAACCGTTTACTTCAGTTAGAAGCAGGTCAACCCAACTACGAAATCTACGCATTTTCCGGCACTTGGTTACTCAGTTTAGTCATTGCATTGCTCACTCCACAGCAACACCTTTGGAAAACTCAACTGAAAGTCTTCATTTTACTGGCGGTATCTTTGCCTATTTTCAATCTTTACTATTTAATCAGCCACCAATATGTACATGACTTACATGAATATTGGTTATTCTTGCGAGTTGATCTTATGATCATCATCCTTGCGATATTGGCTATTTTCTTACATCAAAAAATTCAGCCCATTCAACACAAAGCCATACAAAAAATTCAGAAAAAATATGCCAATACTGCGGTTCAGGAGTCCAATTCATGATCTACCTAATTGCAGGACTTCTCATCACTTTCGCATGCTATGTGTTATTTCTGGTGAGCGATAAGCAGCGCCCTAAAACTCAAAAGTCACGTTGGGCTAAGTGTGCAGAACATTATCAAATCTGCCGATATTTGGCTTTTGGTGTACTGGCCGCGGCATTAACTTTATTGATTCAATTCACGGGTCGCGGTGTAGGAAGTGTCTGTTTATTTGTATTTGCAACCCCAATACTTTTTATACTGATTCTGGGCATCAATGACTTAAAACCCAAAAAAACAGCTCAATCTAAGTAGTATTTACTCTACAACTCACACACTTTTTTATTTCGATCATGAGCCAAAGAAAAAGGTGTGTAAATATATGAGCCAGAACCATCGCAACAGAATTTTAAAGAGTGCTCAAAATCATTTAAGTTGAAGCATCGTGATTTTTTAGTTATAACACGCTCAATAATAAGCACTTTTATAGATCATTTCTCGGGACAAACATTGCGTCCAGCTTTAGATTGGTTACAACAAGAAATCATCACACCCTTTCGACAGCTCTGGAGTTGGTCGAAGCATCATTTTGGCTGGACACTTTTTATTTCCTTCATTTTTAATTTGCTTGTATTTATTTGTTTCCCAAGCAGCTGGATCCCTACTCAAATTCAAAGTAAAACTTTTGCTGAAATCACCGTTGAAGTCGGTAAAGGACGAATCAGCACGTTGAAATTTAAACAACAGCATTGTTTATGGATTGCAAACTGCGCATTGATGGAAGAACCTGTTCAAACACTATGTGACCAGTCATCACATCATCACATCATCACATCATCACCAATTTATGGCAAAGCAGGTCGAGGTTTACTATTTGGAGCGTATTTTTTGGAACCTAAAAAATACCAAAACGGAGGCATTTATTCATCAGATCACATTGGCTGATCCACGTCTGCAACACTTAGATATAATCTATAGCTCGACCGCAGCGGATTTTGAGCAATAGAAAAAGCATCAGCTAGCCCCTCTTTATGTTCTACGAACACTCATAGGTCTCAATCTATGGTGGTTGCTGACAATTGTAGGCTTAAAAATAAAAGCACGGATACAGCTCAAACAATAACTCCTATATCTCTTTTTAGAATAAGCAAATCAACAATCAAGACAACGACTTATATGAAAACGTCATAAGATATGCACGTTTTTTGATATTTTGGCATATAACAATGTTTGGTCCACTCGAATTTATTCTCGCAGGTGTTTTAGTCGGTTTTTGTGTGGGAATTACTGGTGTAGGTGGTGGTTCATTAATGACACCGATCCTCATTAGCCTTTTCAGAATTGAACCTCACATTGCCATTGGTACAGACTTGCTCTATGCCGCAATTTCAAAATTCTGTGGTTCATTTGTACATGCCAAAAAGCTAAACATTGTGTGGCCGATTGTGCTTTGGCTTGCAATTGGCAGTATTCCTGCTTCCTTTGCAACACACTGGGTACTCGACAACTATTTGAGCCAGTCTACCCACTACAAAGCCGTGCTCACCATGGTTTTAGGCTTCATGTTGACCATTACAGGTTTATCAATTGTCTTCCGTAATCAAATTGAAAAATTTTTCAACAAATTACGTAAAGATGAACTCCCAGACATGACTGAAGACTTAGAAAAAGTTCAGCTTCAAACCAGCAATAAACGTAAGTACATTGTGATAATGGGTGTGGTTCTTGGGGTCTTCGTGACACTGTCATCAGTCGGTGCAGGTGCTTTCGGAATTATGGCTTTGGTCATTATGTTCCCCAACCTACCGATGATTCGTATTATTGGTTCTGACGTTGTGCATGCGGTGTTACTTACGTTCGTTGCAGGTATGGGTCACATGACTTCAGGCAATGTGGACTTCCACCTCCTTATGTGGTTATTAGTAGGTTCTATTCCAGCCATTATTATTGGAACACTGATTAGTTCACGCCTTCCTGAAAAAATCATCCGTAAAGTGTTGGGTATTACCCTGTTTGCGCTGGGTGTGAACTTCATGTTGAATCCGATCAAAGCTAAACCTATGAAGCCAGCCGAAACTGCTCAAGTCGTTCAAATTTCAACAGTTAAGAATGCCTCTGTGTAGGCATTCTGATTTAAAATAAACCTAAGATTCATCACTTTTTTTTCAAAGATTCATTCGACTTTTTTATAACCTTTTAACAGCTAAACCGTGTTATATTCAGCTTATAAAGCAACTTAATACGATCGAACCAGTGACGGCAATGAATACTCTACAGTCAAACTCTATTACCCAAAACGACATCGATGACGTGAATTTACAAAGCATTCATCCGCTAGTTACCCCAGCGGAATTAAAAACTGAATTGCCTCTCACTGAGTCTGCATATCAAACTGTACTTCACGGTCGTGAAACGATTCGCAATATTTTAGATGGTAAAGACAAACGCATTTTTGTGGTGATTGGCCCATGTTCAATTCATGACCCTGTCGCTGCTCACGAATATGCAGACCGTTTAAAAGCTTTAAGCGATAAAATTAAAGACTCAATCTATATCGTAATGCGTGTTTATTTTGAAAAACCGCGTACGACTGTTGGTTGGAAAGGTCTGATCAATGACCCTGACATGAATGACTCATTCAATATTGAAAAAGGTTTACGCATTGGCCGTAAACTTTTGGTTGAGTTAAATGAAAAAGGCTTACCGTGCGCGACCGAAGCCCTTGATCCAAACTCACCACAATACTACCAAGACTTAATCTCTTGGTCAGCGATTGGTGCACGTACCACTGAAAGCCAAACACACCGTGAAATGTCTTCTGGTCTTTCTTCACCCGTAGGTTTCAAAAACGGTACTGACGGTGGCTTAACTGTTGCAACCAATGCCATGCAGTCGGTGAAACATGGTCACCACTTCTTAGGTCTAAACAACCAAGGCCAAGTATCTGTGATCCGTACTTCAGGTAACCCGTATGCACACGTGGTACTTCGTGGTGGTAATGGCAAGCCAAACTACGATGCTGGCTCTGTAGCAGAAGCAGAAGCAGCATTGGCTAAAGCGAAAGTCAGTACCAAAATCATGATTGACACCAGTCATGCAAACTCGAACAAAGACCCATTCCTTCAACCGCTTGTTCTTAAAAATATTACCGAACAAATTATTGATGGAAATAAATCTATTATCGGCATTATGGTTGAAAGTCACCTTAAAGGTGGTCGTCAGGAAATTCCTGAAAACCTATGCGATCTTGAATACGGCAAGTCAGTAACCGATGGTTGTATTGACTGGGATACCACAGAAAAGGTATTACTAGAGATGCACGAAGCACTCAAAGACGTTTTACCGAACCGTTAAGTTTTTAAAACGCCATCTTCGGATGGCGTTTTTCATTCTAAGATTAAGAAATAATTATGAACGCTATTGAAACACACTTAAGCCAAACACTTAACTTTCAATTTATCCACGAGCATTTGTTTACTTCTGGACAACCGACTGCTGAGCAATTACAGCAAATTAAAGAGTATGGCGTAAACACGGTCATCAATCTTGCGCTCAGTAATAGCAATAACTATTTAGTCAATGAAGATCAAATCTGTTTAGAGCTCGGTTTGAACTATATACATGTGCCGATTTCATGGGATACACCGTCTGATGATCAGTGCTTATTGGTCTTAGATATGATTGATCATTTGGTGCAAGAACAAACCATTTGGGTCCATTGTTCAGAAAATTATCGCGTCAGTAGTTTGATGTATTTATATCGTCAATATTATATGAATATCGATATGCCAACTGCACATGAGGCCATGCATCAAATTTGGGAACCGAATGACACATGGACAGGTTTGGCGCATGCTGTTGCCTTACAACTCCAAGGCCGTAAAGCAACACAAGAATTAAAGCTCGCTATGATCAATCCTGATCATTTTGCATGAGAAATCAGCACCATAGCTGTAGATAAAATACCTTCCTGACGACCCGTAAAGCCCAGTTTTTCCGTGGTCGTTGCTTTGATGCTAATCTGCGTGATTTCAACATCGAGAACGTCCGCAATGCTTTGGCGCATTGCTAAATTATGCGGCGCCAACTTCGGACGTTCGCATGCTACAGTAATGTCTGCATTATTCAACTGATAACCGCGATCTAAAATGAGCTGATATACATGTTTGAGTAATACTCGACTGTCTGCTCCTTTAAAGCGAGGATCGGTATCGGGAAAATGCTGACCAATATCGCCTAAAGCCAACGCACCCAATAATGCATCTGTTAAAGCATGCAAAACCACATCACCATCTGAATGTGCTTTTAAGCCGTGTGTATGTGGAATTTGAATACCTGCCAGTGTGACAAATTCACCCTCTTCAAAAGCATGTACATCAAGTCCCTGTCCAATTCGAATATGTGCAACCATGCTCAGTTTCCTTTAAGAAATAAATGATTGAAATCTTGTATTCACGCTTTCTCTTTCGCTATAGTTACAAGCAGCGCAACATAGTGAAAGTATAAGCGATCATGCTGTTGAAAACCGACATAAAACTTATGAAAAAATTTAGTATTTTAGTGTGTCTAAGTTGTCTTTGTACCAGCTTTAGTTATGCTCAAGTCATTGACTGTGATGATCCGACTTCATCTAGCCTTAAAAAGATCTGTACTGATCAATTTAAAGATATTCGACAAAAATTAGATACACAATCAATGACTGCTTTTTTAATCAGTGATGCGCCGCAGCGTTTATTGGTCGATACCCATCAGCTATGGTTGAACCGCCTACAGCAGTGTAAATCCTTAGCTTGCTATCAGCAGCAGATGGATTTTAGAATTGATGATCTCAACTTCTATACATCGTTAAATCAAAGTTTGACTCAACATTATTTGAAATTTGAACATGGGGTCATTGCCAAACAACCTGTGCATCTACAAGTGCATCAGCTCTCTAAAGATAAAATTAAGATCGAAGGTATTGCATATCGTAGCCCCAATAACCGAATAGAAACCCAAACCATTTCATTTTTGGCCTACACTACACCCGATCAAAAGCAAAACATTACCGATAATGAAAACAACTGCCACTACCAGTTCAACTTTCAAAAAGCCATTCTTTCTGTAAAAAGTGAAAGTAAAGCATGTAATCGTTTTGTCGGTGTGTACCGTGTTTATGACTAAGCTGTCAAACAGATCAAAATAATGGACATCGGGAGGCTAAAGTGGTGCAAGTACTCAAGCAATGCTGCAACCTCCTAGAACAGAAAAAATTGACCATTGCCTTTATCGAAAGTGCCAGTTCAGGTTATCTATCCAGTCAATTTTCGATTTATAAACATAGCGGAGCAGACATTTTACTCGGTGGACTGGTGAGTTATGACTCCAGTATCAAATGTGAAATTTTAAAGATTGATCCTGCACTTATTCAGCAATATACAGCGGAGTCAATTGAAGTCACTGAAGCTATGGCACTTCACGGGCATCGACTATTTCGTCATGCCGATATTATTGTCTCCTGTACAGGGTTGCTCAAACCTGGTGGAAGTGCAACGCCTGAGAAACCTGAAGGCACCTTTTATATTGGCATTCATTATCAAAACAGTTTAAGCACTTACCATTATTTACTACTGGGCAGTGCACTCGAGCGACTTGATCAACTTACGAAAAACGTAGCTCAAATGGTCATTCAACGTGTTCAAAATGCTTAAATCTTTACACTAAATTGGATTTTTCTACATTTAGAACCCTTAAACTGAACCATAATCAATAAAATGTGAAGCGCTTCATGATGATGAAAATAATCCATCCTCTACTTTTCAGCACCTTATTTTTTTCAAGCCACAGTTTTGCAACTGTAGGTGGACCACAAAATATTGAAGTTTTAGGACTCGACCAAGCTGATCAAAAAATTTATGTGATGCGACATTATTTAGATGGTCGTGGTCGTTTGCCACAATTGTATTATTATCAACTTAACAGCAAAACACCCTCCAAGCTGATTGAAGTAAAATCTTTATATATCAATCCAAAAACTCAAAAAATTGACTATGATCAAGACAGTCAGAAGTTTGAGCGTGATATTGCAAAAATAAAAAAACGACTCAAAGCTTTAACGCCGGTTCCACCAAAGCAGGTTAAAATTCAAGTCATCAGTAAAAAGACTTCAAAAGAACCTTCTTGGTATGATCCTAAAATCTCCATCCCGAAGTTTAGCTATCAATATCAAGTGAAATACAACAATTTGAAAAGTCCCGTACACAAGGCGGTGGACTATAAAAATGGGCTGCGAATTTCGCAAAGTTATAAAGTTCCTAATCAACAAAAAGCGCTGGTGACTGTTCAATATCTCGGGATTCCTTTTGAAACAGGTTATAACATTGAAGATCCAGTTTTATTGATGCCTAAAAAATAAAGCCTCAGAAGAGGAAAAGCCAGTCAGTTAAGAAATTGACTGGCTTTTTATTTTTTAAATTCATGATGTTATTCGATGCACGGAAACGTCATCCGCAACTGTTCGAGGCAAAACTATTTTAAAAATAGTAAGGTTTCTGCGATTAATTAATCAATAAAAGGGATTTGGCGAGTTTTGCGGATGACAAATGCTTTTGATTACTTTGGGCTTATCCAAAGTAATAGATGAGCTCCAAGTATATGATTTAAAAATATAAGACTCCGTCGTGCATAACTAAAAAGCTAAGGGCTTTATTTCTAAAACCCTTAACTGACTGGCATTACTCCGAAGAGGCTTTATTACAAATTTTTTAATTTAAGCCGCTGAACGATCCTCAATCGGCACCACTTTACGTAGCTCAGGCCCCGTATAGTCCGCACTTGGGCGTATAATACGATTGTCCGCACGTTGTTCCATCACATGTGCTGCCCAACCTGTCACACGGCTCATCACGAAGATTGGTGTAAATAATTTGGTCGCGATGTCCATGAAGTGGTATGCCGATGCATGAAAGAAGTCTGCATTACAGAATAATTTCTTCTCACGCCACATCACTTCTTCACAACGTACTGAAACTGGATAAAGAACGGTATCACCGACATCTTTGGCTAAGCGCTCTGACCAAATTTTAATGATGCCATTACGTGGGTCGTTGTCTTTGTAGATTGCATGTCCAAAGCCCATGATCTTTTCTTTACGTTCCAGTTTGCCCAGCATTTCTCGCTCAGCTTCTTCAGGTGACGTCCAGTTTTCAATCATTTCCATCGCTGCTTCGTTTGCTCCACCATGTAATGGACCACGCAGTGAACCAATTG
>NZ_JAVWVO010000019.1:0-17249 GCF_036666595.1 Acinetobacter sp.
CCAGTAACCAAACCTGCAGTCAATGTGAAGAAGACCACGACAGCTACCGCTGCCAAAGTCGGCGATAACATCGACTTTACCGTGCGTGTGACTGTAACCAATTCTCAAACCACGGATGTGATTACCCTAAACGATACATTAGGCGCAGGCTTAACGTATGTAAGTGGTACTGCTCCAAGTGGTTGGACCATCGCAGGTTCAGGCCAAGCGATTAGCATGACTGCGCCGAAAGGACTGGTGCCAGGTACTTACGATGTGAAGTACATCGCAACTGTTGGTGCCGATGCCATTAATAATGTGGTCAACAAAGTCGTCGCAACAGGTACGGATAAACCAACCTGTACCACTGCGGCAGATTGTGAAACAACAACGCCAGTAACCAAACCTGCAGTCAATGTGAAGAAGACCACGACAGCTACCGCTGCCAAAGTCGGCGATAACATCGACTTTACCGTGCGTGTGACTGTAACCAATTCTCAAACCACGGATGTGATTACCCTAAACGATACATTAGGCGCAGGCTTAACGTATGTAAGTGGTACTGCTCCAAGTGGTTGGACCATCGCAGGTTCAGGCCAAGCGATTAGCATGACTGCGCCGAAAGGACTGGTGCCAGGTACTTACGATGTGAAGTACATCGCAACTGTTGGTGCCGATGCCATTAATAATGTGGTCAACAATGTCACCGCTTCTGGTGGAGACAATCCAAGTTGTACAACTTGTACAACCACAACACCTGTGAAGCGAGAAATTTTAGCTGTAGATGATAATTATGGTGTTCATAAAGGTGGCGGTGAAGAGAAGCTTTTAGGTAATGCTTTCTCCGAAAATGACACCTTAAATCAAGTTTCATTTAATGTTTCTAATGTCACAGGAAAAGTATTAACACCTGCAACTCCTATCAATGGAAACCCTTTAGTTCCAGTGCTAGACGTAGTTACAGCGAACGTTACGCTTCCAGCTGGCACACCAGCGGGTGATTACATCATTCACTATCAGATTTGTGACAATCTAGAGCTGTCTAACTGTTCTACTGCTTATATTAGAGTCAAAGTTTTGGCCGACGAATCTCAGTTGCGCATTGTCAAATCGGTTGCTGTAAAAAATGTACAGGTAGGTGATCTCGTTCGTTACAGTATCCAAGTTACGAACATTGGGCAGGTGGATGTACAAAATGCATATATTGTAGATACACCAGCAACTGGTTTTACCTATGTTTCAGGTTCTGTAACAAGTTCTGGACTGGGTAATCAAATCACAGCAACTGGAACACGACCTGTAGTGTTTAATGGGCTAAATCTTGCTGCTGGTCAATCCGGCACAATTAGCTATTTAACCAAAGTCGGTGCGGGTATCCAGCAGGGTACACATACAAATACAGCTATCACTAAAAACTCTGATGGCGATGATATTTCTAATAAAGCCACAGCTTCGGTACAGTCTGGTAATGATCCTCTGCTAGATGAATCATTGATCTTCGGAACAGTCTTTAATGATATTGACCGTGATGGATGGCAAGACAGTGCTGCCGTAAGTGGTTTGAATGTGAAAGGTGGATTTACGCCTAATGTATATGTTCCAAACTCAACCGTCGTTGATCGCGGAAATGGTTTTGAGGCAGAGGCAGATGCAAGTTCTCCGATGCTACATGGGATTGCATTGGGTAACATTACTGCACGTCAATCTGAAGCCGATCCAGTCAGTAAACATCAGATTATTATTCGCCAAAAGTTAAAAGCTCTTTCATTCACAGATGATTTTGTCTTGAAAAATGACCAAGGTGTAACTGTTCGTTTATCAAAAGATGGTCAGGCTCAAGTCGAGAAATCTGGAGAAGCGAAAGCTGGACGTAATGCTGTGGAATTACATGTTCAGCGGGTCGTAACGTCTGTTTCTGACG
Source organism: Acinetobacter sp. (assembly GCF_036666595.1). Classification (GTDB taxonomy): domain Bacteria; phylum Pseudomonadota; class Gammaproteobacteria; order Pseudomonadales; family Moraxellaceae; genus Acinetobacter. The sequence goes on from NZ_JAVWVO010000019.1 coordinate 1,901, forward strand.
GTTATCAAGTTGACTATATTATTCAGAATGTAGGGATTGATGAAAAGGGAATTCCTGGTGTTCGCGTTGCTTCAGTCGAAGGTCTACTGATGGAAACGGATCAGTTCGGTCGTTATCACCTTGTTGGTATTGATGGAGGAAATTGGGAGCGTGGTAGAAACTTTATTCTAAAAGTAGACCCAAGCACTTTACCTGCAGGCTCAGAATTCACAACGAATAACCCACTGTTGCGTCGTATTACACCAGGACTTCCAACACGTTATGACTTTGGTGTTTACACACAACCTGAGTTATTACAAGGGAAAACATTTATTACAGAACTCGAATTAGGGGAAGTTCTATTTGAACCTAATCAAGCAGTAATTCGAGAAAAATATGTTCCTGTATTAAAAACTATTGCGGAAAAAGTTGAAAAATTCCATGGGGGTAATTTAACGATCATGGCTGATGGTGAGAGTGAAGCACTTGCATTTGCAAGAGCTGAGGCTGTTCAAAATACATTGAGAAAATATGTATCGCAGGAAACTGCATCACAGACTCAAATCTCTATCCGTACAACTGTACAAAATCAGAATCAGTTACTTGGAGGCGTGAATGGGCAAGGTGTTGTAGTTGGAACAGTACTATTCAAAACCGATAAAGCAGATGTCGATCCACGTTATATCCCGATGCTTAAACAAGTTGCTCAACACTTAAATCGTTCAGGGGTAAAAGTTGTATCTATTGTTGGTCACACGGATGTTCGTGCAAACCATGAATACAATAGAAAACTTGGATTAAGAAGAGCTGAATCTGTTTACAAAGCGTTATTGCCATATCTATCTGATGAGGTAAGACAGACGTTACAGGTCACTGTTGCTGACGATGTTAAAAAAACTGGCTCTTCAAAAGCGAGCCAGCCTTTAACCCAGAAAAAAGCAGATAATAAATAAGAGGCCACCATGAAAGTTAAATTATTGAGTTATATGATTGCCTCATTCATGGCTGGGTCAACTTCACTTGTCTGGGCCGCTTCTCATGAAGCGCCCCAATCATTGGGTGAAAATGATTTAAAGAAAGGTTGTCAGGATAATCAGTGCTTCGATAATGGAAAGATGCTCTTCCGATTGGCGTCTCAAAGTTATGATGAGCCTATTACACAAGGGTTATCTAAGAAGTCGTCTTCTGAAGAGCTATCTCCAGATCGTCGTGTCACCTTAGAACTTACTCCAGAAGCACAGCCAGGTATCGCCAAAGTGAAAGGAAGTTTCTATGCAGAGCTTCCTCATGGCGGAGTAGTCTGGGCAACTGAAGACCCTACGCCTGGTCAAGCTGAACTCACAGTCTCTGGACCGTCGGTTGTTGCTTTTTCAGATGGAAAAATTACTAAGCCTGTCACATTCTTTGCACGAAGTAACTATTCTTCATTTATTAAAAAAATGGAGTTACTGATTTTTAGAAGCAATGATTCTGACTTTGTGACTCCTTTGGCTACTATTCCTCTTACGCCAGGAAGCGTGATCGAAACTGAATGGAATGGCCAACTGTCTTCTGCATATAAATATCGTGAAGGTGATCAGCTCATCTATATCGTTCGAGCTTATGACGAAAACGGACAGTTTGATGAAACTTATCCTTCACAATTTCAGTTAGTTACTCCTCAAGAGGAACAACGTAATAACACCTTATTGCGTAATAATCTTGAAAAAAGTATGAATACATCTTTGACATCTCAAGATGCAGTAACGCAAAGTCTGATTAATAATGTGTTTGCGGGAAATGGTCTTAGACAGCAAAACATCCTGTTTCATGGATCAAAAATTCGCGTACAAGGCCGAAATATCCCCTCAAATAGCCGGTTAGAGATTAACAATCAGAGCTATCCAGTAGATCTAGAAGGAAAATTTGTTGCTGAGTATCTTATGCCTGTTGGCCAGCATCAATTTAATATCCGCGTTGGCAATAATGAGGAAATGATTGAAAAAACATTGCCTATTAATGTGACCGGGAAATATTTCTTTGGTATGGCTATTGCTGATCTTACCATCCAGCAGCAGGATATCACTGGCTCTCATGAAATAACGGCTGCTGCAGGTAGAGATGATGATTTACTAACTGATGCAAGATTGGCTTTTTATATTAAATCAAAACTTAAAGCAAAATATTTGATTACTGCTCAAGCAGATACGACTGAAAAAGAAATCAGTGAATTATTCACAGGGTTTACGGATTCTTACCCTGAAGATGTATTTCGTCGTTTAGACCCTGATCAATATTATCCAACATATGGTGATGATTCGACGACAACTCGAGATGTTGATACCCAAGGTCGAATGTATTTACGAGTAGATTGGGACAAAAACCAAGCATTATGGGGTAATTACTCAACTGGTTTTACCGGTACAGAGCTCGCTCAATACCAACGTTCACTATATGGCGGAGCTTTAGATTGGCGCAGTAATCGCTCGACAATTTATGGTGATGAAAAAACTCGTGTGCGTCTATTTGGTTCAGATGCAAATACGGCTCATGGTCATACTGAATTGTTGGGAACAGGCGGAAGTTTGTACTACTTACGTCATACCGATATTCTACCTGGATCTGATAGTGTCACATTGGAGATTCGAGATAAGGCCACTGGTAGAACTGTTTCAACAAAGCAATTAATCAGCGGTGCCGACTATGAGTTTGATGCGTATCAAGGCAGGATTATTACCCGACGACCTTTGTCTCAAATTGCACGTGAAGATCGAAATAGTATTACGATAGATAAGCCTTTAGATGGTTACGAGCAACGCTTGATTGTTGATTATGAATATGCACCAAAAGGTATGGATGATCAGTTAACGATGGGGGTCAGAGCTAAACACTGGTTAAATGACCATATTGGCGTTGGGGCTACCTATGTTGATGAAGAAAACTCAGGCGATGACTATAACCTAAAAGCAGCTGATCTTACATTGAAGGCTGGTCGTGGTACCTATCTAAAAGTAGAACATGGCCAAAGTGAGTCAACAAGCGTTCCTATCTTCTTTTCTGATAATGGTGGTCTAAGCTTTACACAGTTAACCTCAAATGCACCACGAGATGGGAAAGCTACCTCTGTAGAAGCTCGAATTAACTTTAAAGAGCAAGGTCTGACAAATAATGAATGGAGCGCTGGAGCATGGTGGAGAAATCTCGATGCTGGCTATTCTTCATCTCGAACAGATTATTTTGGTCAAGACATTACAGAGTATGGAGCAGAAGTATTAGGTGAAATAAAACCAGACCTCACTTTATATACGAAACATAGTCAGGCTGAGCGCGGACAAGAATCTCTTACACAAAATCAGGTGACAACAGAATGGCGATTTAAAGACGAAAAAACGTTAACAGCTGAAGTCAAACGTGTTGATGAAGAGCGTTTAAATGGTGATGCTGCTGGAACACTTGCGGCTATAAAATATAGTCAAAGGCTAACCCCATCATTAGAGCTATATGGTATAGGCCAAGCGACTATCGATAAAGAAGGGCTCTATGAAAATAATGATGCCTTAACATTAGGTGGTCGCTATTTATTTGGGGACCAGTCGTCACTAAGTGCATCAGCTACCCAAGGAAGTCGAGGGGACTCGGCGACAGTTTCTGGAGAATACCAACTGACACCAGAGCATAGTTTGTATGGTGCTTATACACTCGCTACGGACACCACTCAGTATGATAGTCTCTTTAATAACAGTAATCAGGCTGGTTGGACTTTGGGACAACGTTGGCGTCTCACCCAAAAGACCAACTTATATAATGAGAGCCAATATCTAAAAGACCCACATAATGGGAATGCACTAGTGCATACTTTTGGTATGGATTTTTACCCTGCAGACAACTGGAATCTTGGTTATTCTCTGCAACATGGGGACTTAGATGCTACTAGTGGTGAAGTAAAGCGTAAAGCAATTAGTGTCTATGGTGGAAGGACGACAGCTTATACAAATTGGCAAAGTAAGCTTGAGTGGCGAGAAGACTCTGGCAGTGAAGAACGAACTCAATGGGTAACAACGAATACGCTTCGTCATAAAATTAACGATAGTTGGACATTAGCTGCTAAAGCAAATTATTCAGAAACAAAAGATCATTTGAATTCGGAAGCTGGTGCCAAATTTGCTGAAAGTAGCTTAGGTTTCGCATACCGTCCTTGGAACGATTCTCGTTGGGGTGTTTTTGGTCGCTATACTTATGTATATGATTTATCCTCATTAGGGCAGGTTGGTAATGATGAGACGAATATTACCTCATCATCATATTATGATCAGCAAGCTCATGTGGCATCACTGGAAGGCGTTTATCGTTGGAATCATCGCTTTGAAACAGCGTTAAAAGTTGCTGATCGTGTTGGCAAAGTACGAATGGGCCGAGATCAAGGACAGTGGTTTGATTCCGATACTACATTTACCGCTGTTCAAGCTCGTTATGAAGTAATAAATAACTGGCATGCATTAGGTGAATATCGTTGGCTAAATGTTCAAGACAGTGGCGATAAACAAGGCTTTCTTGTAGGTATAGACAAAGATATCACTAAAAATTTCCGTGTTGGTGTTGGTTATAACTTTACGGAGTTTAGTGGTGATTTAACACGAGTCGATGATTTCAAAAATAAAGGATGGTTCCTCAACTTTGTAGGTTATTACTAATTCAACTTAAGGCTGGACTAACATCTATTTAGTTATTTCAGCTTTTAGAGTTATTTGAATAAGCTTACAGAATAAAGAACTTATTTAAGCGTTGATTGTTTAAAGAAGCTAATAAGAAAAAGAGTAATTTGGTTACAAAAAACCCAAATTACATGAAATATCCACTAAAAAGCCCCGTTTAGTCAAATGGGGCTTCTTAGTAGATCTCAATATCTTGATTTAAAACAACTTATCGAGTGCATTTCGTATAACGTGCATTATGTTAATTTTAGATAAACTTTAAAGAACAAAAAAATATGTGTGAATGCCAATCTGTAGATAATTTTTTTGTATGTCCTACTAGTTTTTCAGATGTTTTCAGTCATAACTACAATATGAAGTATAAGTTTCCTCACTACTTCATTGAAGATCCTCCATGTGAGGAAGCTAAACCAGAATTTGATTATGGTGAGTTTTATTATGTTTGTACCGAGTGTCAGCAAGCTTGGTATTTTGAATGTTATCCAGAAACACCAACAGGCCCAATTTTTGGAATCAAAATTCCAGATATGAGCCAAGTATTAAGCCAAAACCGAATAAACAGTATTAAACAATTCTTAGTTGTTTTAGCTCATGAAGGCTTTTCAGAAAATAAGTGTATTCATAACGGATGTATGGACTATTCACTTAATGGAATTAAGGTATGTCTAAATCATTTTGGCTATAAATTTAGTCCTTATTAAAAGATTCATTTAACATAATAGAGCTTATACGAAACGCAATACAAAAAAACGTTGTTTTTCATACGGTTAAAAATTTTTAACCAACCTCGAAAACAGCAAAAAGCCGACTTAGAAACAAGTCGGCTTTTTTATGAGCAGATTTGATACTTCTTGCCAATAAATACGGTTAATATTTAATCAAAATGAAGCTTTAGTGTGTGTTATCAACCCACTCAGGACTTAAATCATCCCCAATTTCTGCGGACAACTCTTGGGATAAAAATAGGCCAACTTTGTAAGCTAAAACTTACATAAATTTAATGATTTTGCGGATTGGTAATTCAAGTCATTAGCCCTATGATGAATACATAAGGAAACTGGATGTTTCCAGACAACAAGAATAAGAAAATTGCGCAAGGAATGGGCAGCACGAGATCAGTAAGACGAGCAACCCGATATGAAAAAGCCCGACAGGATGTCGGGCTTTTTTATTATCTAAACTTTTAAATCAGAGTGGGATGAGCATCCAGAATGCGAATTAGAGTCGCTGCAGGACCAGTCGGATAGCGACGGCCTTGTTCCCAGTTTTGTAACGTTCTCGCGCTGATATGCAAACGTGCAGCAAACTCTGCCTGAGTTAAACCAGTTTTCTCACGTACTTCTTTAATATCCGGCAGTTCAAGCTCTGTGAATCGACTTGCCTTTAACTCATTACGTTTGATGGCACCTGCTTCTTTGATCGAAGCAACTAAATCATCAAATAAGTTGTTATCCATGAAATTGCTCCTTCACTAATTGACGCAGAATCGAGGTCTCTTTGTCTGTCAGATTATCTTTCATAGACTTTGGATAAGCCACCAAGAAAAAAATCTGATCATCCTCTGTGACCCAATAATAGATCACACGTATACCACTACTTTTACCTTTATTGCCCTGAGCACAACGTACTTTACGAATTCCACCACCATTCTTGATTAAGTCGCCCTTATCTGGCTGTACCAAAAGATCTTGCTGGAGCTGACGATACTCTTCATCACTCACAAGCTCTTTGATTTGCTTAGTAAAAATACTGGTTTCAATGAATAACATAAATTAAAGTACGTCAATGGCGTATAAGAATTTTAGCAGTTTTAGAATGAAAAAACGAGAACTTACAGCTCTCGTTTCGCATAATCCCTATTATAAAAAATTAAATATTAAAGTCTTCTTCTACAACTAAATTTTCAATTCTTATTACTTCATCATTCCAAGCTACAACTTTTGCACACATCAGTGCCCAAGTGTCCTTAGCTCGATTATCAGTAGATAAGAAAACTTTCATCTTTGTATTTCTTCTAGACAGGGTATCCTCGTCATCTCTACCTCCCCATCTAATCATTTTTTCAACAACAAACTCCTCTTGAATAAGAATATCAACAATTTGAAAAAGTTCTTCGTCAAAGAGATTAATAAATGCAGTTCCAAAGCAACCAACACAAAATGTATTTCGATCTCCGCCACCTTTCACTAACCGAAGACTATTGATAAATTTTTGATAATTTGAATTATCACTATTAAATTCTAAACTCATATTTTTCTTATACTCTTCTAGAGTCTCTAGAATATAATACTTATTATAATAATATGGTTTTAATATTTTTAAGAAATTCAAATAATTTTCATTACCCATATGGATATATAAGAATTTTTTTGCTATAACATTTTTTGCTAAATTTTCAGGTAAATTTTCTATAAATTTTGCTACATAGAATTCCTGAATACTTTTATGAATAAAAGTATATTTATTTCCATCCTGTAATATTAAGCATGCAAATCTTGTATAATCTGATATTAAATTATAGGAATCATTAAAATCTTTAATGTTGTTCTTTTCTAAACTTATTTTTAATAAATCTACAAATTCCTGTCTATCAAAAACTTTTTTATTTTTTAAAAACGTTTCAAAACAAAATCTTTCAAATATCTTTTCTAACTGATCCTGATTTAAGCTAGAGAATGACTTTCTTTTTTCGATACCTTTTGATCTATCATGTGTGAAGGTTACCACATCGAATATATTTTTATAAAAATCAGTTACATGCTGAGGAACAGAGAATCCTACATTATATTGATTTATGAAAAGCACAACCATCAATGGAGTTGTTAATACTTCTTTAACCTCATGACTTGATTTTTCTATTGAATCTACTAATATTCTAATATTTTCTTCATTATTAACTAACTTCCTTATAAGCCCTTCCTGCTCTTCTTGTTCATATGGTTGCAAATACACATTATTAAAAAGATAGCTTTTAGTTATTATTGTTTGAGGTCTACTACTGACAGTTAATTTTAAATTACTATAATTTTGGTTTAACAACTCAATATCATGTAATGTTTCTTGAGTTAATTCCAAATCAATTTCATCAAATGCATCTAAAAATAGTGAAATCTTTCCACTTTTTAAAATTAAATCCAAATTATAATCATCAAATCCTATCCAAGATCCTAAATAGTCTTTTATTAAACTTTTAATATTCCTACTTTTTCCAATATTTTTTAATTCAATAAAAACAGGTATTCTATTATTATCAATTAAATCACGTACAGCTAAGTACTTCATTAAAATAGATTTCCCCTGTCCTACTGTTCCAACAAAAACAATATTTTCATTTACCTTTAATTCTTCAATATTTTCTATAACATAGATTTCTTTTTCATAACTTAATTTAGGCTGTTGGAAAAAATCAAATAAATTGACAGACTTATCTGAACCAGTATAAAGAGTTTTTACCTGCATTAATTTAGCAATTGATGAAACTAAATCATTATTATTAATAGATAAATTTTTTAGAGACTTTTGTTCTTTATAAAAATTTTTCAAAAAATCTGCAGTCTCTTTTATAACCGTATTTGCTACACCTCTAACAGCTGCTACTGATAAAACTTCAATCATTAAATCTTCCATTAAAAACAATCTTTATATAAAAATTTTTTTTATTTTCATATAAATATACAAAAATATAAATATTTTTTATAATATTTTATCTTAGAAATGTTCTTACTTAACCTAAGAGCCTACAAAAATTGCTTACTCTTAAAGTATTGCCGAATACCAATTTCGGACTGACGGAGCCACACATCGGTCGTCAATGACAGTAGGTAATTGTGTTTTCCTATATAGGCTTAGACTATGATTCACATTCCGCATCTACACGTTCCCAAATCTATTCGATTCCATTTAACATAAAATCTCTTATGCGAAATTTAAAAACTTAGTCATGACTAAGCTCATACATTGACAAAAATTCAGTTTAAACCTGATTAGCAATCAACTGACCTGTGAACTTTCTACTTTCTTCATATGACATCACTCTACTGTCACATATCCAGTAAACTGCTCCGAGACTGGGATAGTAGTCACCATAGCAAGTGAATCTTTCACCGTCATACCCTAATTTGCAAAATTCTTTATATAAAAAGTCAGTTTCATGTTCAAAAATAGTAGAACCTAATGACGTATTTTCATCACTAATGTATCCGTGAATTTCAAATTGTCGATATGCAATTTCAATTTCATTTAATAAATCGTCTGTTACTTCTAATTCAAACCCTATAGACATACTGACCTCACTTAATAGTTTATATTTTTCATCAATTTAATTAGGTTTTTTAATTTAGAAATAGGGGGATAACCATCATATTTAAATTCCATTTTTTTCATAAAAGACTGACCATTAGAATTAGAGATAGTCTTAGAAAAACTCCATATATGGACAAAAATTCAGGCGCCCAAAAAGTGAGGTATAGCATTCTTAAATGAGGTAACAACTTTAAGATGCAGCTTTTTGGGCTTAATCATAAGCATATCACTATATTTCACCAAATTACGAATTGGACATTTGCTATCATTTTTAGCGGCGGCAGCCTATCCTGCGCTAAATAAAAATAGTAAAACCCCGCCAAAATTTATCTTATTAACTTCATATTTTGTACTTTACATCCCTAAACCTTATCAAACCGCATCTGATTAACTTTGAAACCTTATCGAACCTTATCAAACCGCACCTAATTAACTTTGGAACCTTATCAAACCTTATCAGTACGAAAGCAGTCACTGAAATTTTGTCAATATACGAATACTTCCACGCAAATCGGACTGAATTTCTGTCAATGTATTTAGCACAACTGTTTCCTTCTCATAAATACAGAAAAATATCGCTGTAAACACACTTTAAAATCTATTTGAAACAAGTCTAGATCAAAATTACCCACACTTCCTGCTCTCATATTGAAATTGAGCTAAAAACGCAAATGAGCGTCAAATAGAAGCTATTTTTATTCTAATCGGGATGAATAGAGCGAGTGTCTACGAGCGAAGTACCAAAATTCGTACCTTGACTCTCTGAAAAACAGCTTTTTAGGCTGTGAAGCCTAAATAAGCGTAAATCACATGCAGAAGATTGGGCCTAGATCGAGCGTAGCGAGTAAAAAAGCTTTATGAGCGAAGCGAATTCCGAGTTGTTTTGCTCTTGCCTTTGCTTTTTCTTAAAGTCACAAGAGGATGATCTAAAAAATTGCCCCACGAATCGAGCGAAAGCGAGATTCAATAGAGTTTGAGCGTAGCGAAAACCAAGGGCAATTTTTCCAGTTTAAGGTTTTTAATAATTTTTAAAGTTTTTAAATGTTTTTAAATTTGCTTGAAGCCTTTATTAACAAGCATTTCCTCGGCCATATAACAACGTTTTCTCGGTCATATAACAACGTTTCCTCGGTCATATAACAACGTTTCCTCGGTCATATAACAACGTTTCCTCGGTTTAAAGCAACAGGTATAATTCTGTTGCTATATATTAATCAATCCTCTTAGGAGTAAATCATTGTAATTATCTTTACTCCCCTCAAACATGAGGGGCATATAACAACGTTTCCTCGGTTCACATACAGCCCTAATACTTTCTGCTTTTAAGCTAAGAATAAGCCTTACCTATAGTCACTCTAAAACATCTCATATGACAACGTTTCCTCGGTCCCCATGCCTGCTCTAATACTTTTTGCTTTTAAGCTAAGAATAAGCATTATTTACAGTGGTTGTATCAATTCAAATCTGCTCTCAAACATGGCATATGACAACGTTTTCTCGGCTTATAAGAAGTTAGCTTTTAAATAATAATTATAGAAATTAATTTTCATCTGACGAAAAGCTCTACTTTCCCTCAAACGTAGCTAGATTAATTCAAACTAACTATAATGATTAAAATTAGATCAAATTTGTTGACAGAAGCAATCAATGATGCTTGTATAGCAACAAATATTAAATTGTTGCTTTATAACTTGTATGGCAGATCTTGTAGTTAAATCTAATAAATTAGTACAAGCACTTCAGTCCTTAACTTTATCAGAGACTCGCTTAATTCAACTTGCCATTATAGATGCAAGAGAAACAGGACAAGGATTATCTGCAGATGAACCTCTAGAATTGAGCGCTCTTCGGTATGCTAAAGCTTTTAACGTTTCTCCAGATACTGCTTATCTAGCATTAATTGAAGCAGAAGATTCTTTATTTAAAAGACAATTCACGATTGCAAATGAAGATGGTAGCTTAACAAAAAGTCGCTGGATTCAAGATGCTAATTATAAAAAAGGTGAAGGGCGAATCTTAGTTACTTTGACTCGTGTTGTTATTGAACATATAACTAAAATAGATGGGTTTTCACAATATTTCACAAGTTACCATTTGAAAAAAACCTCTGATTTTAAAAGTGTCTATGCTGTTCGTTTATATGAATTATTAATGCAGTGGAAAACTCTAGGGAAAACTCCTATTTTTGAATTAAATAAATTTCGTAGTCAACTCGGTATAGCTGTTAATGAATATACTCGAATGGAAGCATTTAAGAGACGGGTTTTAGATATTGCTATCGACCAGATTAATGAATTTTCTGATATCACTGTTGAATACGAACAACATAAAAATGGACGCTCAATCTTAGGGTTCTCATTTAACTTTAAATACAAAAAATCGGCCCGAAATGAGCTATCAGGCAAAAAAGAATTGAGTATGCGAAACATTTATTCAAAGATAACAGATAAGCAAAGGTTCTTATTTTCTAATAAATTAGCAGAGCTGCCAGAGATGTCTAAATACTCTCAAGGTACCGAAAGTTATCAGCAATTCTCTGTACGTATTGCTGAAATGTTAACTGATAACACTAAATTTGAGGAGTTATTTCCTTTTCTAGAAAAAGTTGGATACTTATCGAATAGCAATCAAGAGTAAGTTATGTAAGTTATGTAAGTTATGTAAGTTATGTAAGTTATGTAAGTTATGTAAGTTATGTAAGTTATGTAAGTTATGTAACAATATATCACATATATAATATTGATTTATAAGATTTAACAACGCATTATTAAAGTTAAATAAGTTACGTAAGTTACATAACAATGATTATTCTGGTTGGTGGAGAAAAAGGTGGCTCTGGAAAAAGTTGCCTCGCACAAAATTTAGCTGTTTATCTCCAAAAAAAAGAGCGTGATATTTTACTTCTAGACGCTGATCCACAAGGAACTACTACTGATTGGATCAAAGAGCGAGATGAAAACTCAGACCTTAAAAATATTCCTTCTGTTCAAGCAGCGGGTAATATCAGACAAGTATTAGAGGATCTATCTAAAAGATATCAAGACATCATTATTGATGCTGGCGGTCAAGATTCGGAGGCATTGCGTTCAGCAATGACGATTGCAACTCACATGCTTTTACCATTCAGACCTAAAAGACGAGATCTAAAAACATTAGTCCATGTAGAAAAACTGATCCGATTAGCTAAAGCTGTAAATCCAGAACTTTACACAAGGGCTGTTATTACACAATGCCCAGCTCTTCCGAGCCAAGTTCAAAGAATTCTCGATGCTAAAGAAGCTTGTGAATCCTTCGATCTTGAACCTTTAAAAAACTTTACATGCAATCGAAATATTTATGATGATGCTGATGAAAATGGTTTATCTGTATTTGAAATGCAATCAGATGAAAAAGCAAAACAAGAGATTGAATATATTGCTAATGAGTTTTTTGGAGAATCTTTATGACTTTAAAAGGGCTAAAAAAATCTGATCAAACTGCTAATCAGATTTCCATAGATGATTTTATTAAAGGTGCTTCTAACCGAGTAAAAGAGATTGAACCTTCTCAGCAAAAATATAAGAGATTTACATTTTCTTTGACTGAAGACATTAATAAGGAAATTGATGATCTTGTTATTAATTGCCGAGTTGCAAAAGCAAATCGCTCATTAATTTTAAAAGCCGCGCTACACCAATTAACACTGTTATCTCCTGATGAACTTCAGCAGGTTGTTTCAAAAGAAATAAAATAAATCTAATTATTTTACGTAAGTTATTTAGCTTATTTAAGTTAAATAACTTACGTAAGCTTTACAATTAAAATAATGTAATACGCAGCATTTATTTAACAAAAATGTACAAACTTCTCACTTTAATAGTAGAATTATCACCAATTATGTACATTTAAAAATAACTTATGAAATTTCTTAGGTTTATTACCTCTTTTTGTATTTTAATGTTGTACGGATTTTCACAGACTGCATTAGCTGCTGCCTATGCAACTGGGGGAACTGGTAAATATAAAAATGAAATATTATGGCTCACATGGGGCGGTGGAACTAATGGCACCCATGGCGTAAATATACAAAATGGCAATAGCAGTTCGGCCTCTATTGCTGTTTCTGCCACTCAAAATTTAAATGTTACATGTACAATTAATAATATTGTTAATCGCATACAAAGTTACAGACCTGGCGGTTATCCTGCTGGTGACCGTCTAGATTATTTATATAATATTGGTGGCACAGCTAGTGCGAATCAGCTAATTTCTGGCATCGTTAACCCTGTTGATGGTGCCACAGTTAATTTTGATATTACTTGTGTTACTACCGTCGGTGGAGCTGCTTTTAACGCTCAAGGTTTTGTTATTGCTGATGCAGAATCTATGGCCACAACTGAGTCTTTTGAAGGCACAGGTAATGGGCAATGGTATTTAATTGATAAATACGTTGATACCCCTTCTAAGGCATCTGGTTATAGCCTTGCAGCGTCATCTGTTGGTAGTAATCAAACGCTTAGAATAACCACAACACAAGGTGATGCAAAACAGTCGGCTGTTACATTTTTAAAGTTTGCTACTCCAGCTGCTAGCCAAACAATGAATTTTAGGCTTAAGGGTGGTGGTAAAACGGCAATGGCTATTGGACTAGTTGTGCCATACGCCGATTTTAGTGATGCTCCCCAATCATATGATAGTGCTATGCATGTTGTGGATAGTATGACCATAACAGGTAGCCCACTGACATCTACTTCTAAACTATCTGATAGTCTTTCTATTCTTTCTCCTGAACATACACTTTATTTAGGATCAAAAGGCCCAGATGTCGAACCTGGTGCACTCTTTAGTACTGATGCAACAGGCGATGATAAAAATGGAGAAGACGATGAAGATGCATGGCAGATATGGGAAGCATCAGCGAGTTATAAAAAAATAAGTACGGTAAATAAAGGGAAACCTTATCAAGCAACTTTTTCATGTACAGGAAATGGCACAGTTGCTGGCTGGGTTGATTTCAACCGAAATGGAGTTTTTGATGGCGGGGAAAGAGCTGCATCTGCCTGTAGTAGTGGTCAAACAACATTAAATTGGACCATTCCAAATGATGTTAAGGCTGGTCAGTCTTTTATTCGCTTACGTATTGCATCAAACAACTCTGAAATTTTGGTCCCTACTGGTAGGGCTAGTGATGGCGAAGTCGAAGATAGCATCTTAACAATTGGAGCACCTAAGCTTCAGATCACAAAGGCCAATAATGCTAGCGCAGATGGTTGGACCATTGATCAAACAGATGCGGAGTATACGCTTACAGTAACAAATAAAGGTGATGTGGATACGGACGGTGAAATTACTGTCTTAGACCAAATGCCTACTGGTTTAACTGCAAAATGGACAGGTACATATAACACGAATGGATGGGCGTGTACTTTTGACAGTAACCAACTCATTACTTGTAAAAATAGTACTGCATTAAAGCCATCAAGCACCTCAGCTATAGTCTTGCCAGTAAATGTACCTCGTGAAGCCGTAACTGCTTCTCCAACCATATTTACAAACTATGCTAGTGTCGGCGGTGGTAGCGACCCCGATAAAAATACTCCTGATACGCCATCTTCATCATGTGTGAATACAGGCTATTGTGCAATTTCTGAAGTTACTGTTAAGAAACCTGCAGTCAATGTGAAGAAGACCACGACAGCTACCGCTGCCAAAGTCGGCGATAACATCGACTTTACCGTGCGTGTGACTGTAACCAATTCTCAAACCACGGATGTGATTACCCTAAACGATACATTAGGCGCAGGCTTAACGTATGTAAGTGGTACTGCTCCAAGTGGTTGGACCATCGCAGGTTCAGGCCAAGCGATTAGCATGACTGCGCCGAAAGGACTGGTGCCAGGTACTTACGATGTGAAGTACATCGCAACTGTTGGCGCCGATGCCATTAATAATGTGGTCAACAAAGTCGTCGCAACAGGTACGGATAAACCAACCTGTACCACTGCGGCAGATTGTGAAACAACAACGCCAGTAACCAAACCTGCAGTCAATGTGAAGAAGACCACGACAGCTACCGCTGCCAAAGTCGGCGATAACATCGACTTTACCGTGCGTGTGACTGTAACCAATTCTCAAACCACGGATGTGATTACCCTAAACGATACATTAGGCGCAGGCTTAACGTATGTAAGTGGTACTGCTCCAAGTGGTTGGACCATCGCAGGTTCAGGCCAAGCGATTAGCATGACTGCGCCGAAAGGACTGGTGCCAGGTACTTACGATGTGAAGTACATCGCAACTGTTGGTGCCGATGCCATTAATAATGTGGTCAACAAAGTCGTCGCAACAGGTACGGATAAACCAACCTGTACCACTGCGGCAGATTGTGAAACAACAAC
>NZ_JAVWVO010000020.1:0-9536 GCF_036666595.1 Acinetobacter sp.
ACTAAGAAACGCCGGCATAGCTCAGTTGGTAGAGCAACTGACTTGTAATCAGTAGGTCCACAGTTCGAATCCGTGTGTCGGCACCATTATTAAACCTCATAACGCTTTATGAGGTTTTTTAGTTTTTATAATTGCATATTAAAATGCGGACTTAACCGCACTCACCTGAACATAATGAACTAAACCATCTTCGAAAAGTTTTCGACACAATCTCGCTGTCATTGCGATTTTTAATTGTGCCAAGTCAACGTGTTTTTTCTCAGTTCCCTTATTTTTAATATATTCAGCAAAGCCATTTAAAACAGGTTCAGAAAAATCCTGAATGACTATCTCAGTAAATCCCTGTTGTATTAAGTTTTGAGTGAGTTGTTGCTCATCCATTAAATTTTGCCAATTCATATCAGCACTTTTAAGCACATAACGATATTGTTGTTTTTTTAAATTTGAACTCTCTCGCCAAGCATCTGACCACATTAAATAATGAAAAGCGATGCGACCTTGTGAATTCAAAATTGGGGACACTGAATTAAGAAATGAATTCAAATCACTGTGGTAAGCCGCATCAATACAGACAATCACATCAAATGAATTTAAAAAATGCTGTTGGTTTAAATTCAAAAAATTTTCACAGTAAATTTGAACTTGTGGGAGTTGTTTTCGAATTCGTTTGACGCAATCCGCTTGTAATTCAACTGCACTTAACTGTTCAAGTTGATACTGTTTAAGCCAGTGCAATAGACTTGCACCTTGCCCACAACCAAGATCTAACACTTTATCGTCTTTTTTGAGTTGAACAGAAGTAGCGATTTGATCAGCTAGACTTTGGCAAGCCTGTGGATAATCATGATGCTGGTCTTGCCAATAGCCTAAATTACTCCAAGCAAGTAGAGAATCATCTCCTAGACGTTTTGCATCAATTGCATATTTATGTCCGAAAACTTTCTCAATCAATCTTTGCTTGAAGTAAGCCATATTTAATAACCAAGTTCAGGTGCAACTGTAACTTTTGGTTTAAGCCCAACGAAAGGTAATGGTGCGCCTAAGATTTCAGAAATATGCATTGCAGAAGTGACTGCTGACTCTAAAATTGGCAAACCATCACATGACCATGAACCGCAATAGAACACTTTACGATTTAAATCTAAATGGCGTTCCTGGATTTGTTTATTCAATGCAACCGTTTCAGAGTCGACAACAGCACGTGTGAGTTGCACCTTAGATATAATTTTCTTAGGATCAATATCAATCACAGGACACCATGTTTGGAATACGGCATTTTTGCCAACCAAGCTTGGTTCGATCGAATTAATCCACACTGTAAATTGCTGGCGACTAAAATTCCGATCCATCATATAACTTAATACCGCCCAATCTTTACGGCGTTGCGGCATCACGATTGGATCTGTGTGAATAACCAAATCACCTTGTTCAAAACGGAACTTTTTCAATAGTGCAAGATCATCTGCAAATTGTGGTTGCTTCAAGAAATTTTCAATCACAGGCGTTGGTGTTGCGATCACGACTCGGTCGAATAATTGGCTTTCGCCTTGCTCATTTTCTACCAAAATTTTATCGCCTTGTTCCTCGACTTTATGAACAGGTGAACCACTATGGATTGCAATACCCTCAATTAAACGATTTACTAAAGCAGGTGTTCCACCTTTCATTCTTAATAAGGCTTCACCTTCTGTGAGTTGGCGAATAAATTCTAATAGGGGCTTGGCTGGCCACTCACCAATCGTTTTTGGATGACATGTACAAATCGTATAAAGAACAGGCATCACCGTCCCATGCCAAAACACTTCTTCAATATGATATTGATTCATGAATTCGGCTAAGGTGATGTCTTGATTCTCTGATTTGAAAAATTGATGTACGGCGGTTTTTAATTGCAACATGCCTTTGACTAAACGCCAACCATATTGCTGTATGCCTTTACGGTTATTAATAATTGGGAAATTACCAATACGGCTGCGAGAAGTGGTCAACCAAGTATCTGTTTTATCTTCAAATAGCCAACTACAGGCCATAAATGTGCGTACTGGAAAAGTTTCTATGCCTAAGTAACTTGCTAGGCTTAGCGTATTTTTCCAAAGCTTGGGATTCATCACACGTAATGGCGCATCAATTATGCCACCATCAAAGTCAATACTGTGACTATCCATGCCTCGCCCTGCGAGTGCTTCGAATATTGTCACTTTATGCCCTGCATCATGTAGGATTCTGGCTGAGGCAAGTCCCGCCATTCCACTGCCGATTATTGCAATATCCAAAATTATGTCCCATCAGTTGATGATTTTTCTTGATTATGACTGATAGTTAACTTAAACACGGTATTAAAAAATACCAGATTCTGCATTTAAGCTAGACTTTTGTCTTAGCAACATCGGTCATTTCTTGTTACATTTTAGCATGCTTTCTATTTTGCTCTTAACTTAATGATAATATTCACTTATTCAAGCACAGTAGACAGAACATTCTTTATTTCATCATTTTTACGATCTCAAGGACTTTGCAAAGCTGAAATTTAGCGCTATTGTGATTAAACAATAATCAGAATCGAGTCACGTAACAAACTGCACAATAATAAGTGACCTAATATTAAAACAATCAATAGAGAGCCTTATAGCGAAAGCCCATAACTTTAAAGGAGTTATGGGCTTTCTTATATGTCTGTATATAGGGGCAAAATGCGCTTTACATGCTGCCAAATTTGCCATGATTGAAATCATTGATCGCGTCTTTAATCTCAGCTTTGCTATTCATAACAAATGGCCCATAACCTTCAATCGGTTCATTTAAAGGCTGACCCGTTAAAATCAAGAATTTACTGTCTTGCTCAGCCTTGATCGTAAAATCAATTTCTTCACGGCTCAGTACAACCAAGCTTGGTGCTTCAATGTGTTGAGCATCATTTAAAATCACCTCACCAGAAAGTACCACCAACAATGTGGTATGTCCTTCGGTCACATAAAACGTGTGTGCTTGACCTGCCACAATTTTACCATCCCAAACATTGACAGGGCTAAACGTGGTTGCTGCGCCCGCTCTCTCTTGGTATTGCCCTGCGATGACACGTAACTCACTACCAACATCATCTAAGCTGATGCTTTGAATTTGAGCGGCTTCAATGGCTTGGTATTTTGCTGGAGTCATCTTTGAATGTGCAGGCAAATTCACCCATAATTGCACCATTTCAAACAAACCACCTTGATGCGCAAACTCAGGGGAATGAAATTCTTGGTGTAGGACTCCACCTCCAGCCGTCATCCATTGCACATCACCAGCTTTAATTGTGCCACCGCCGCCACTTGAATCTTGATGTGTCACTTCGCCCTGATAAGCAATCGTGACTGTCTCAAAACCGCGATGCGGATGTGTACCCACCCCTTGTTGAGCAGTAGTCGGCTCAAAGCGGTAAGGTGCAGCATAATCTAGCAGTAGAAATGGGCTGATCATTTGTCCCAAACGATCATAGGAAAACAAGTTGTACACTGGGAAACCATCACCCACCCAATGCATATGTTTATTTTGATAGATCCCAAGAATTTTCTTCATTTTAGTTTCTCCTATTCAGGAAATTCTTTTCTTGAGATTCATTTTACGCTTCAGTGATTAAAGCTTATAGAGATGGATTGGCAACACATTATTCTATAAATAGGACAATTTATCTTTTTATAGGTATTTAAAATTCATATTTTCATTCATCATCCTATTTTCAATATTGTTCATCTCATCTTTTGTACTTCTGACATCTGAATATTTTGATTAGCATCATTTAAAACAACACTCCAAACGACGTCATGATCAAGAACACTCCTGCTTATCGCAACTTGATGAACAGTGCGGTTCAAAATACCTCAAAAAGATAAACCACATCTACAGATTAGGAGCGTTAATGCTATTCTAATCTTGCATAGTGATAGGACTCGACCCACCTTGATTAATTCATTTGATGATTTTCATTATTTCTATCTCGTGGTTAAACACGGCGGTTTTAGTGCTGCCAGTGAAGCTGAAAATATCAGTAAATCTAAACTGAGCCGTCGTATTATTGACCTTGAAACAAAGTTTAATCTCAATCTCATTCAACGAACAACACGTCATTTTAAAGTGACCGAATTAGGACAAGAATTTTACGAAGAATGTTGTAAAGTGATTGCTCAAGTTGAATGTGCTGAAAATGTTTTATTAAAACAAAAAAGTGAACCACAAGGTCTGGTTAAAATAAGTTGTCCACCGTTAATGATGCATTTTCAGGTTCGGCAGTTACTCAGTCAGTTCTTAAAAAACTACCCTAAAGTTGAAATCGCTCTAGAACTCACTAGCCGTCGAGTTGATGTGCTACATGATGATATTGATATTGCAATCAGAACCAGCTTCGAACCCAATCAAGACTCTAACCTGATTGTCCGAGAGGTTATTCGGACAGAGCATTGTCTTGTTGCTGCTCCTGAATTATTGCAAAACAATCAAATTGAACATTATTCAGAATTGCACTCCTATCCAAGTGTGGCTTTAGGTATCCAAAAAAACCAATATCATTGGCATTTATGCAATATAAATCATGATGAAACTGTTGATGTTGCCTATTCACCAAGGATTCGAAGTAATGATTTAGCTGGTGTCTATTATGCTGTAAGTGATGGCTTAGGTATCGCAGACTTACCTTATTTAACCGTTCAATCAGATATCGAGAAAGGTAAACTCATTCATATTTTGCCTGAATGGAAATCGAATCGTGGCACAGTACAGCTCGTTTATGCTTCTCGTAAAGGGCAACGCTTGGTGGTTGAGAAACTCATCGAAACCTTGATAGATGGTCTACGTGAATTGGCAAAAACTGACAGTGGTTACACTTTGTAATACAGAAATAAGAAAGTTTTTTCACCATTTATTGAGCATCTAAACAATAAAAAAAGGCATAAACTGAGTTTATGCCTTTCTCGTGACTAGATAAAAGTTAGAACGGTAAATCATCATCTAAATCGGCTGGTGCTGACGCAGTAGGTTGCGGTGCAGCTTTTGGCGTATTAAAGCCATTACCTGCTTGAGGATTTCCTGCGTAATTACCTTGGTTTCCACCACCAAAGCCACCGCCTTGACCATAGCCATTTTGGTTGTTGTTATTGTTATAACCCGTATTTTGGTAACCGCCACCTTGGTTATTATTATTGTTATTAAAACGTGGTTGGTTAAAGTCACCACCGCTCTGCTCACCTTGTTGACGTGAATCAAGCATTTGCATTTGATCACCACGAATTTCAGTGCTGTAACGTTCCTGACCATTTTGGTCTGTCCATTGACGTGTACGCAATGAACCCTCGATATACACCTTTGAGCCCTTACGCAAATATTGCTGAGCAATTTCACCTAAACGGTTGTGTAATACAATACGATGCCATTCTGTTTGTTCTTTTCGTTCACCTGTATTTTTATCTGTCCACGATTCGCTTGTCGCAATCGAGAATTGAGTCAACGATCCACCATTTGGAAAGGTTTTTGTTTCAGGATCTTTACCCAAAGTACCGACTAAAATAACTTTATTCACACCACGCATTAGCTGTCTTCATCCTATGTATTTCTATGTTTTACTTTATAAGAGTTATACTTAAATGGCTACCTCTTTGCCAATCAAGTGCGTTAAATCTTGTCGCCCAGCATCATCAATCCGCTGTTTATCGACTTTAATATAGGCAACTTGTTGTTCGGGCATCACCACCACTTCTTCAATACCACGAATTGCCAATAGTTTTGAAGTCCATTCATCCGTTTGTGCCATTTGAGGTAAAGGCAACACAATTGAAGACAAATATCTTGGTTGAGCCAAGCCAAAACTCACGAGCAACCACAGTATAGCAATCCCAGAGAGTACGCTCCACCCAAGTGCAGTATTCTGTAACATCAAAAGCTGTCCGCCCAAAGTACCCCCAAAAAAAGCCCCCAAGAACTGGCTACTGGCATTGATACCCATTGCCGTGGCTTTAGATTGAATTGGTGCAACTTTTGATAACCAAGAAGGTAATAACGCTTCCATCACATTAAATGCGATAAAGAAAATCCCCAATCCAGCAAGCAATACATATTTAGATTCATATCCAAAAATCAGCAGCAGCAATCCAATAATAATGCCTACAATCGCAGATAAGAAAATACCACGCATCTTGCGATATTTTTCAGCAATGATAATGCTTGGAAAGGCAAAAAATAGACTGAGAACCAATAACGGTAAGTAGATGAGACCATGTTTTGCCAAAGGAATTTGGGCATATTCGATCAACTGGGAAGGAATATAAATAAACATCGCTGTCAGTAATAAATGTAGTGCAAAAACCGAAACGTGCAATCGGTTCAGATCGCCCATTTGAATGACTTGTTTCAGCTGCAATACATAGCCTTGTTGGTAATTTCGATGATGTCGAGTGACTTTAGGCACCAGTAACAGCATTAAAATGGCAGCTAAGCCCATAATTGTTGTGACAAAAAATAAACCTGAAATACCAACTAGACTGGTGAGCCATGGCCCTAAACTGAATGCCACCACAAAAGACAAGCCAATACTCATCCCCATCACAGCCATGGCTTTGGTACGCTGCTCTTCACGTGTTACATCGGCAAGCAATGCCATCACTACAGCTGAAACTGCACCTGCGCCTGCAATTGCTCGCCCAATAATCACACCATAAATCGTGTCAGACAAGCCCGCGATTGCACCGCCTAAAGCAAATAGGAGTAAACCGAGTACAACGAGCGGCTTACGGCTAAAGCGATCAGCTAAGAGACTAAATGGAATTTGTAAAATGGCTTGGGTTAAACCATAGACCCCAACCGCTAGCCCGATTAAGGCAGGTGTGGCGTATTGATATGACTGTCCTGCAACAGAAAATACAGGAATAATCATGAACAAGCCCAACATGCGTAAGGCAAAAATGCTACTTAAGGCAAAGGTTGAACGGCGTTCTAAAGCATTCATTATTGATAAGACACTATAACTGGCTTAGCGAATTATAAGCGATTCGCTTAACAAGGTTGTAAGTAGATTATGAAAAACACAACCTTTAGGAGAAAAAATAAAGGAGCGATTTCGCTCCTTTACTAAAAATACGCTCATTAACTGAAAATAAGCTTAAGAGGTTTGCTGTTCGCGCTTGCTATATTGGATTGAAGAAACCACCGCCCAAACGATAAATGCAACGCCGATCAGACCCGTTACAACCTCTGGTACATGTAAACCCGTACCACTTGCGATCATAATGAATGCCAAAGCACCAATGGCATAATGTGCACCATGTTCCAAGAAAACATAGGCATCCAAAGTCCCTTTCTCAACTAAATAAATCGTCATTGAACGGACAAACATCGCACCAATCGCAAGACCTAACATAATGATGACAACATCACTAGTAATTGCGAATGCACCAATCACACCATCAAAACTGAAAGAGGCATCAAGGACTTCAAGATATAAGAAACCACCAAATCCAGCTTTCACAACACCTGAAGCTGCACCACTTGCATCATGAGTAACAGCATTACCATTTTCATCAATCTCTGGCTCACCACCCAATAAGTGACTGAGAACTTGCACGCCAATATAGACCACAATGCCCCAAATACCTGCCATCGTCACCGCTAAGCGAATAGATTCGTCAACATTGGCTGCCATAATAATCATGGCAATCAAGGCAAGAAAAACTGACATCGCAGGTACACTGGCTAAATTTGCCAATTTTGCTTCTAACCACTTAAACCAATGCGTTTCTTTACCATCATCGAAGAAGAAGTTTAAGAATACGAGCAATAAGAATGTGCCACCAAATGCTGAAATTTCAGCATGATGCGCCATTAAGCGTTCTGAATAGCTCTTTGGATCGTTCAATGCCATTTTAGCGACTTCGACCATTCCCATATCTGCTGTAACTGCAACGATGACCACAGGGAAAATCAAACGCATACCAAATACGGCGATCAAAATACCCACCGTTAAGAAAATCATTTTCCAGAAATGATCCCAACCGCGTAGTACTGATGCGTTGACAACAGCATTATCAAAAGAAAGTGATACCTCCATCACTGCTAAAATCGCAGTAATTGTCAATGCTTTAAGCATCGTCGCTACGCCTGCTTCAGGACCATGCGTATAGCCCCAGTAGGCAGATAGTGCCAAACACACTACCGTAAAAAATATTGAAAAACGAAAATGCTTCATGAACAGCCTTTTATGTGAAATCGTTGGGTGATAAAAATGCGCCTATTGTAGGTGAGTTTGCGCTAGAAAATAAAAAAGATTGTTAGACTTATTTTGAGAAAAAGCGATCGAGATAAAGACTCTGCTATAGTTTTGTCATTCTTCAATTTATAAGCTGTTCATAGGTTCAAATACATGACTTTTTCCCAAGATGTTTGGCAACGTAATCACGATTTATATCAAAAAATATTAGCACTGCCATTTAATCAAGAACTTGCTTCTGGCACGTTGAAGCGTGAGGTATTCTGCCATTATGTCATTCAAGATGCGCATTACTTACTGGCTTATGGACGTGCACTGGCTGTAGCTGCTGCAAAAGCCTATGAAGCCGATGATGTGATTCAGTTTTCTGAAGCAGCAAAAATTGCCATTATTGTGGAGCGTAGTTTGCACGCTGACTTTATGCAGGAGTTTGAAATTAGCAAAGCTGAGTTTGAAAATACGCCATTAACACTCGCCTGCCATCATTATACGTCGTTCTTAACTGCTACGGCTTGGTCGGAAAGCTATCCTGTGATTTTGGCAGCCTTACTCCCATGTTTCTGGATTTATGCAGAAGTGGGGAAAGACATCGTGAGTCAATCCGTTGAAAACAATCCTTATCAAGCATGGATTGATACTTATGCAGGTGAAGAATTTAATACAGCAGTACGTAATGTAATTGCGACCATTGATAAAGTCGCTGCACGTTGTGATGAAGATACTTTAGTGAAAATGCATGCGGCTTATCGCATGGGCGCGAAGTTGGAATGGTTATTTTGGGATAGCGCTTACCAACAACATCAATGGTTAGGTTTGGATTAAGATCGATTTAAGGAGGGTTAATCCTCCTTAAGCATTAAGTTTCAACCTTACATTCTTAAGCTTTCTTTCTTCTTGCTATAACTAAAAAACTGATTAAAGCAACAAATATTAGCAGAAACAGTGATTTCATTGCTAAAGGGAAAGAATCATTCTCTTTTGATTCAGAACTTGTTTGCGGTGGTTGTTTAGCAATCTCTTTGTTTTCAATAGCCAATTCCAGTAATTGCGATGTCTTAGCACCTTCACCAACAATCATATAAATAGCCTTAATATCAAAATACTTTGGGTTACTAACACTAAAACTAATTTTGGCTGGTTTCTGTAGATTATATTCTGGTATCCAATCTAGAATTCGCCCATATACTCGAACATTCCCTGTTTGACTAAAATTAGGGTCTTGAACCTTCTGTCCTGTCTGAACTTCAATTTCATCTACCAGCCCACTAAATTCTTTTAAAGAATAGTTTTGGCGCACTGGTAAATT
>NZ_JAVWVO010000021.1:0-5967 GCF_036666595.1 Acinetobacter sp.
ATACATTATAAGATAAAAAGTTGATAATTGTATAGAATTATTATACTATACAATTATCAACTAAATAAATTAAAACATTTCTGCTGTCACCTCTTAAATAATAGAGGTTTTATCAATTAGAATTATAATACTGTTCATTTCTCATATTAGTATTTTTGTGATAACACATCCTGTAGATTGGTTTTTGATGAACTATTCAACAATTTATCTACATATTCTCTATCTTCAACTAAGTCCATAACTTTACTAAGAGCTTTAACATGTTTGTTTCCATCAGTAATTAATATCATGAAAACAATCTCTACTTCTACATCTAAACTCTTATCAACCATATTTTGAAATTTCATTGGTTTTTCCAATACAATAGTGCATATTCTATTTTCTAACACATATTCTGGAGATGTGTGGGGTATAGCAAAATTTACGAACTCAGATGGTATAGCAGTTGGATGATTTTCCTCTCTAAGCAATATAGAATCTAGGAATCCTTCCTTGACCAATGATCTTTTCATCAATTCTTTTGACATCATTGTGAATAGTTCAGTGTAGTTTTCAACCTTTGGCTTATAAAAAACTAAATCTGAGTCAAAGAGATTCTGAATTATTTCTTGTTCATTGTTCATATAGCTACCCTCATTTACTCAACTGTCTTTGTCTTTTTAACCTTTTTATCTCTTGTTAACCAGAAGAATACAACTAATACTGCTAATAGTACAACCGTACCAACGATTTCATACTTTAGCGCGCCTAATATCACTAAATATGACAAGCCACTTGGACTAAAATAAGTAATACCCGCTGCACCATCAGGGAATGCATAATTAATACCTTGTGCGACTTCTGTAACCATAGGGCCAATATATGTCGCAGCAGCAAATGCAATTACAACTAGTATAACACTTGTAATAAATGTTCTTAAGAAATCTCCTTTGTGGACGATACCTATAATCGCTCCAAAATAGACAGTCCCAGCTAGAGCTCCGAAAGGTAATACTTGATTAAATGGTAATAAGACTGTGAATAAAACATAAACCGGAATGATTAGTACAGCTGTTGCAACTGCGCTGGAGTGACCTACAGCAACTGCGGAGTCAAGACCAATGTAGTATTCTTCTCCTGAGAAACGTTTTTGCATGAACTCTTTTGCTGCTTCTGAAACAGGTAACAAAGCTTCCATAATGACTTTTACCATACGAGGCAATAATAACATTACTGCACCTAATTTAACACCCATTTCTAATGATGCTTTTACATCATAGCCTACTAAGAATCCTAATGCTGCCCCTAAAATAAATCCAATAGTTATTGGGTCGCCCAGAAGCCCCATCTTATTATTCAATTCTGTCGCATCTAATTTCCAGTTCTTAAATCCTGGAATTCTATCATAAACCCATTCCATAACATAAGCAACAGGAGCTGTGGAAATACTTGCTGCTTGTGGAATAGATATTCCTGGTATACCTAACATTTCTTGTACATCTGGAGCATTGTAATCTGCCATTCTCAACGCGAATGCGCAATACGCTAGTGCTCCAACTACTCCAAGCCATAAACTGCCTGTCATTGCGAATACTAATGATCCAATAAATGCATAATGCCAATAGTTCCAAATGTCTATATTTACTGTTTTAGTTAACTTCAATGATAACATTATAATATTGAATAAAATAATCATTGGTATAATAAATGCTCCAATTTGCGTTGAGTACGCAATACCAGCTGCTGCTGCCCATCCAGCATCCACAAATTGTAAATTTATATTAAATCTTTCAAATAATAGTGCTGCTGCGGGGCTTAATGTTTGTCCCAATAGTCCTGCTACTAAACTAATACCTTGAAATCCAGCCCCCATAAGTAGCCCTGATTTTATTGCTTTTTTCCAATTTACTCTAAAGAATAGCCCTACAAATATAATGATTACTGGAACCATTACAACACTACCCATACCTGATACTGCGTCACCAATCCCCTTAAAAAACTCCAAAACTTTTAACATTTAATTTCCTCCTTATTTTTTAAAATTTCTTCATATTCTCCCATTAAAAATTTGATTCTTGTGTTCGAGAATATTTCTCTACCAATAATATAGTGGTTAGCCCCAGCTTTTTTAACCCTCGATAAATTCTTTACATTAATATTTCCATCGACTAAAATATCTTTGCCTGGGAACACACGTTTCGCACTCTCAATAACATCTAGTGAACTCTCTAAGAACAAATTAGCTTGGCCATCTGGTTCTGAAGTTCCAATCATTACTTGTTCTATTTGATCACTGTACACGTTATATAAATCAATAGGATCCTTTACCATAAAAACAAATCCTACCTTAAATCCTAAACTCTTAATTTTATTTATAACTCTTAGTGGATAATCTGTCTTGGTTGGATGAAAAGAAACAGTAGTAATTTTATCTAAATCACTAAGCTTCTCGACAAAACCTTCGATATCATCAACCATTAAATGGACGTCTAAATCCATTTTGCATTCTTGATTTAGTCTTCGCAAAACTTTAATACCAAATGATATTTCTGATGATTGTACTCCATCCTGTATATCAACATGTAAAGTTTCGAATCCCAAATTTTGTACTTTGCTCATTTCTGAGGCAAGATATAAATGATCTGATGAATAAATTGATGGATAAATTACTTTTCTAGGATTCATTGATTATCCTCATAATTTCTCCATTTAATTCTGCTTCCCCCATACCTGTTAGATACGCGAATCCTATTAGTGTAGGTTTTTTAAAATCTACAGGAAACTTTTGAGTTGTAACGATCAGATCTACATTTTTAACATAACTGTTTACTTCCCCGTACGAACACTGTACAATTTCAACTTTGACACCTTGATCTCTAAACAGGTTACTCAATTTATTTACTATAAGTGTCGAGGTAGCAATACCACTCGCGCAAGCTACTAATACCTTTTTCATTTTTAATTTCCTCCAGTTATTTCAGCCATTATTTCCATTAGGCTTTTAACTCTTTCAATGTCAATAGGATTACTAAACACTCCATCAATTTTAAGAGAAGTTCCTACAAATGCAGCATCTGCATGTGCCATTATTTCTTTTGCGTTATCAACACCCACGCCTGTTACTGCAAATAATGGTATGCTTTTGTATTCCTTTTTAAATTTATCTAACAAATTTATGTCTACAGGTTGCCCTGCAACCGTTCCTGCAACACCAAGTGCATCTGGCGAATTTAGAAATACGTGTGTTTTCAAACTTTGAACAATATCTCTATTTCCAATATCAGCTGAACTCTCTGGCAAAACATAATGGACAAGTTTGAGATCATTATAACGCAAATTATTTCTCAAACGATAAACCTGATCACACGTAGAATTCATTAGTCCACCATTTGTTGCCCATGTACCGTGAAAGCTACCTCTTGTAAATGATGCTCCTGTTGTAGCACATAAGCCAATTGTCGCTATGGCATCACCAATGCAGTTAACTCCAAATGGAACCTTAAGGTCTGACTTTAAAAGACCGATAATATGAGCCATCGCACTTACAGTTTCAAAATTTGCTTTAGAAGTGTAAGGAAGACTAAATTCATTTGTAAATTGAATACCATCAATTCCTCCATCTTGTAGCGCCAATATATCATTTTTTGCTAACTGATAAACTTTTTCCATACCACCTTCTTCATCGTATAAGGGATCTCCGGGTAGTGCTATTAAGTGACACAATCCAATAATTGCCTTGTCTTTACCAAAAACATCATTAATCCAAGTTTTCATTTTTTTCTCCTCTTCCAATTCCGAATATATTTTTAATTTCATTTTCATTTACATCTTCATAATTAAGCATCAATTTTAAAAGCCTTTTATTCTTTAATAACTCAAATAGTTCGTTTAAAGCAACCAAGTGGGCCTTTGTATTATATGTAGCTAAAGTAATAATTACTGAAATTTCCTTGCCCCATTTTTTAAATTGAACAGGCTTTTTAAAAATTGTGCTTGTTATCCCTACAGCGTGTACGTGACCATCACTTTTTGCATGAGCGAGTAATACTCCAGGAACGTATTCTGCGTACAGCCCCAACTCTTCTGTTATTTCTAAGATTTCATCAGAATACACATTATCAATTATACCGTCATCTAGTAGTGGTTGACATCCTAGTCGTATTGCTTCCTTATAGTTGATTTCTTCCTCTATGACTTGGAAATGTTGTTCTTTAAATATTTCTCTTAATGTTAATTTTTTTTCATTTTCTGCTTTAAACTCTCTTCTCAAACTTCCTACTAAATTAACTCTATCATTTATATCTGCATATTTCTCCACAATGTCAATAATTTTGCTTATATTATTTGCTTTTGAAGATTCACTCCTTTCATACAAACCCCAATTCAAAATTTTAAGTTTTTGTAGTTCTGTTAAAACTGTATTTACTTTAATATAATAATCACTGGTATTTTTAAAATCAACAGTAGTAACAATTAACTCGTATAAGTCTTTATTGATTTCATACGAATTCTTATAATCGACAATGTCATATTTATAGCCATCGCCCAATATAGTTTCAAGTTGGTTTTTGACAAAGTATGAAGTTCCTGCTCCGGCTCCGCAAACTATTAGAATTTTTTTTTGATTTATCTTTGAAGAGTCATTAGATCTTTTAATAAAAGCTCCAAAATAGATACACAAATAAACAAATTCGTCTTGTTCTATAATGATGCCAAAGCGTTTCTCAAAATCATTAACTGCTAGTCTTGCCCATTGAGTCAAAAATGGAAATTGCAGCAATATATTTTCAGTAAAATCATTGTCTATTTTAATGTTGAACTTTATCCGATAAATCATCGACCTGATGTGAATCACAAATATTTTGAACAAATCATTTTTAATTTCAGTTTCCATCATGCAATTACTAATGAATGAATTTAATAATAATGTAGCCATCTCTAGAATATCTTGTTCAACGGGTTGGTTATTTAAACCCGCCAGCTTTGTCCCTAGAAGTAGTGATGTTATATAACTAATTTCATCATCAACGATCTTAATACCATTGTTTTGGAGTCGTTTCACTATATATTTAGCAGCGTGCACTTCTTTAAATTGGAGTTCATCAATAAACATATTTGAATTAGCGTCTTTATTGTTTCTTAAATAAATAATTAACATATACCGAACTAGTTCATATCTTGAACTCATAATATAACTGACTTGAGCACTCTCTTCACTCTCCAAAATAATGCTTTCTATAACATCAATGAGATCAACGTTTGAGATTTGTGAAATTCCTGAACTCCAATTAAGAAAAGCTTCATCTAAGATGTTTTTTATTACATAGTTTTCGAAACTATATAATAGATCAACGACCTTATATCTTATTTCGCTTTCAGAACCAACAATAATATATCCTTGAGTAGGTAAGTATTCTAAAGTAAAATTTTGCTTAGAATAAAAATTCTTTATATCAGTGATTTCAGAAGTTAGTGTACTCCTACTGACACCTATAATCTCGGATAAAAAATCAATTGTTAGTACTCCAGGATACAGAGCAATTATAATAAACACAAGTCCTCTTCTTTCAATTGAAGAATAAATGTAATCTTCCATCTTAATAGTAATAAAATATTCTTTTAACTTGACAGCGCTATCAATACTAATAATTAAATCACCATCTTCAAGTTGTACAATATCTTCATTCAAATCGAGTAAAATATCATTCAGTTTTTTCAAATTATAATTAAGCATTCTTCTAGTAACCCCTAATGTTTCGCATGCTAAATCTAGGGATACTGAGCCTCCATGTTTTTTTAAGATCTGTGAAATCTGAACAATTAAATTATTCAATGTTGTGTCTCCTTTGACTTGTGATTAAATTATATCAATATTTTGAGAAGATAGAAGATCAAACTTTGTATATTCGTAATACAATAAATGCCCAGTTAGCTTTTACAATTTTGTAGGTAATTAAATATACAACTTAATAAAAAAGGAAGAATCAA
>NZ_JAVWVO010000022.1:0-2469 GCF_036666595.1 Acinetobacter sp.
AATAATCAGCTGACACATGATGGCAAAGGTACCTAAACGACGTGGTTGCTTATCGAAGCCAACATGTTCGTCTTGGGGACAAGGAATTTCGCTACCTTAGGACCGTTATAGTTACGGCCGCCGTTTACCGGGGCTTCGATCAAGAGCTTCGCGTTAGCTAACCCCATCAATTAACCTTCCAGCACCGGGCAGGCATCACACCCTATACGTCCACTTTCGTGTTTGCAGAGTGCTGTGTTTTTAATAAACAGTCGCAGCGGCCTGGTTTCTGTGGCTGCCAATAGCTCAAGGAGTAAATCCTATCACCGTCGGCAGCGTACCTTCTCCCGAAGTTACGGTACCATTTTGCCTAGTTCCTTCAGCAGAGTTCTCTCAAGCGCTTTGGTCTACTCGACCTGACCACCTGTGTCGGTTTCGGGTACGATTCCTATGTAACTGAAGCTTAGAGACTTTTCCTGGAAGCATGGTATCAGCCACTTCACTGTACAAGTACAGCTTGCTATCAGTTCTCAGCATAGAGTACCCCGGATTTGCCTAAGATACATGCCTACAACCTTCCACCTGGACAACCAACGCCAGGCTGACTTAACCTTCTCCGTCCTCTCATCGCATTACACAGAAGTATTGGAATATTAACCAATTTCCCATCGACTACGCCTTTCGGCCTCGCCTTAGGGGTCGACTCACCCTGCCCCGATTAACGTTGGACAGGAACCCTTGGTCTTTCGGCGTGCGAGTTTTTCACTCGCATTGTCGTTACTCATGTCAGCATTCGCACTTCTGATACCTCCAGCATACTTCTCAATACACCTTCATCGGCTTACAGAACGCTCCCCTACCACTTGCAATAAATTGCAAATCCGCAGCTTCGGCATATAGTTTTAGCCCCGTTACATCTTCCGCGCAGGCCGACTCGACTAGTGAGCTATTACGCTTTCTTTAAAGGGTGGCTGCTTCTAAGCCAACCTCCTAGCTGTCTATGCCTTCCCACATCGTTTCCCACTTAACTATAATTTTGGGGCCTTAGCTGGCGGTCTGGATTGTTTTCCTCTTGACTACGGACGTTAGCACCCGCAGTCTGTCTCCCGGATAGTACTCATTGGTATTCGGAGTTTGCATCGGTTTGGTAAGTCGGGATGACCCCCTAGCCGAAACAGTGCTCTACCCCCAATGGTATTCGTCCGAGGCGCTACCTAAATAGCTTTCGGGGAGAACCAGCTATCACCAAGTTTGATTAGCCTTTCACCCCTATCCACAAGTCATCCCCTGGCTTTTCAACGACAGTGGGTTCGGTCCTCCAGTTAGTGTTACCCAACCTTCAACCTGCTCATGGATAGATCACCTGGTTTCGGGTCTACACCCAGCAACTAAACGCCCTATTAAGACTCGATTTCTCTACGGCTCCCCTATTCGGTTAACCTTGCTACTGAATGTAAGTCGCTGACCCATTATACAAAAGGTACGCAGTCACCGGACACAATGCCGGCTCCCACTGCTTGTACGCATACGGTTTCAGGATCTATTTCACTCCCCTCACCGGGGTTCTTTTCGCCTTTCCCTCACGGTACTGGTTCACTATCGGTCAGTCAGGAGTATTTAGCCTTGGAGGATGGTCCCCCCATATTCAGACAAGGTTTCACGTGCCCCGCCCTACTCGACATCATCATATAAGCCCTTTCGTGTACAGGACTATCACCCACTATGGTTGCACTTCCCAGAGCATTCCACTAGAACTTATATGACTTAATGGGCTTTTCCCCGTTCGCTCGCCGCTACTAAGGGAATCTCAATTGATTTCTTTTCCTAAGGGTACTGAGATGTTTCACTTCCCCTCGTTCGCCTCGTATGACTATGTATTCATCATACGATACCTGCCTTATGACAGGTGGGTTTCCCCATTCAGAAATCTCCGGATCACAGGATATTTGCCGCCTCCCCGGAGCTTATCGCAGGCTATTACGTCTTTCATCGCCTCTGACTGCCAAGGCATCCACCACATGCACTTAATTACTTGACTATACAACCCCAAACAGTCGTAGCACCTACAAGTAGTACTAGGACAGATCGATTGCTCGATCATACAGTTTGTTGCTCTGTGTACTTAAACACTGTACAGCTTCAATTCAATTCACATACCAAAACGCTTGATTCAGTTAATTTCGCTAGTAACTCATTTCTTTAATCTTCATCATCCAGTAATAAATCACTGTTAATGTCGATCTTAAAAACGAGTATGAACAAATTATTTCAACTCAAATATATTCTGTTAATGATTTTTCCAGCCTTCGTCAGGTCAGGAAACTGTGATAAATCACAGAAGTTAATAAAATGTAAACCAATGTCTACTTCTTACTAATTTCTATAATCTAACTACTTAGCTTATATATTGAAGAACAATATATGGTGGATGGTGCTTTAAAGTACGCCAAAGGTATTTTTTGCAAGCAATGATACTTATAACTTTTACAC
>NZ_JAVWVO010000023.1:0-2357 GCF_036666595.1 Acinetobacter sp.
GGTTTAAGTTGATACTGTGCAACGGCTTGTTCTGACGCAATCAGTACAGCAGCCGCACCGTCATTGATGCCTGACGCGTTTCCCGCTGTGACGGTGCCTTCTGCTGTGACGACTGGCTTCAATTTAACCAAACCTTCTAAGGTGGTCGATGCACGAGGATGTTCATCCGTGTCAACCACAATCGGATCACCCTTACGCTGTGGAATATTCACAGGGATGATCTCATGTGTAAAAAAGCCTTGAGCTTGCGCGGTTGCGGTGCGCTGTTGACTCGCCAAGGCAAACTGGTCTTGATCTGCGCGATCAATATTAAATTGTTGTGCCACGTTCTCCGCGGTTTGCGGCATGGTGTCTACACCATACATCGCTTTGAGCTGAGGATTAATAAAACGCCAGCCCATGGTGGTGTCTTCAATCTTCTGGCTACGGCCATAAGCTGTTTCTGATTTACCCATCACAAAAGGTGCACGAGACATACTTTCGACGCCACCTGCGATGATTAAATCTGCTTCGCCTGCTTTAATTGCACGGGCTGCCATCGCAATGGCATCTAGGGATGAACCACATAAGCGATTCACTGTCGTGGCAGGAACTTCAACGGGTAAACCTGCAAGCAGTGCAGACATACGACCGACATTACGGTTGTCTTCACCTGCTTGGTTGGCGCAGCCGTAGATCACGTCATCGACTTGAGTCCAATCCACGCTGGGATTGCGTTGCATCAAGGCTTGAATCGGCACTGCACCCAAGTCATCGGCACGGACTGGGGCGAGTCCACCGGCATAACGACCAAATGGGGTGCGGATGGCATCGATGATATAAGCGTTTTTCATTTTTAATCTTGTCCTTTAAAACGGGACTCTGCTGATAGATCAACTGTATCTAGTCACGACGGAGTCTTACCGTGTTCAGTCAAATACCAGTAGCTCGTTCTTGCCACTTTTTTAAAAAAGTGACCAAAAATTTTGTCATCAACAAAAACTGTTCACTCGCAACAATTTTCCACTGCTGTTGCAAAAACAATACTGTTAAAGCGCTCGACAGGTTGTTGATGACTATAAGCTCTAGCAAATTTTTCTGAAATTTACAGTGTCGCATCCACCAACGGAGCACCCGTCATCGCCTGCAATTCTACAAAGCTTAAACCGTCGACTTTCTCAATCACTTTTAAGCCGTCTGCGGTGACATCAATCACACACAGGTCGGTGTAAATACGATCGACACATTTCAAACCTGTCGCAGGGTAGCTCAGTTCAGCCACAATCTTCGGTTCACCTTGTTTAGTCACATGGTCGGTGGTGATAAAGACTTTCTTGGCACCGACGGCTAGGTCCATCGCACCACCAACGGCAGGAATCGCATCGGGTGCACCTGTATGCCAGTTGGCCAAGTCACCATTGGCTGCCACTTGAAAGGCGCCAAGGACTGCGATATCTAAGTGACCGCCACGCATCATGGCAAAAGAGTCACCGTGATGGAAAAAGCTACCGCCTTGCAGCATGGTCACATATTCCTTACCAGCATTGATCAGTTCAGGGTCTTCTTGACCTTTTTCAGGTGGTGGACCAAAAGCCAATAAGCCATTTTCAGAATGTAAGAATACGTCTTTGTCTGAAGGCAGGTAGCTGGCAATTTTAGTTGGTAAGCCAATCCCAAGATTCACATAAGCGCCATCTGGAATATCTTGTGCCACACGTTCTGCAATTTGGTTACGGCTGAGTTTTTGATAGCTCATGATGTTCTCCCGATTACACAGCAACAGGTTCAGGTTGAACCTGCACCACGTGTTGAACAAAAATACCTGCGGTGATGATGTGTTCAGGGTCTAATTCACCCAGTTCCACCACTTCAGAGACTTGTGCAATGGTCACGCCTGCGGCCATGGCCATGATTGGACCAAAGTTACGCGCCGATTTGCGGTAAACCAAGTTACCCCAACGGTCGCCTTGTTGGGCTTTAATCAAAGCAAAGTCGGCTTTGATTGGATATTCCAGTACATAATCTTTACCGTCGATGTGACGGGTTTCTTTGCCTTCAGCCAATAAAGTACCAAAGCCTGTAGGAGTAAAGACTGCACCGAGTCCCATACCTGCAGCTTGAATACGACAGGCCAAATTGCCTTGCGGCACCAGTTCCAATTCGATTTTGCCTGCACGATAGAGTTCATCAAAGACCCAAGAGTCGGACTGACGCGGGAATGAACAAATGACTTTTTTCACGGCACCGGCTTTGAGTAGCTTGGCTAAACCATAGTCGCCATTACCAGCATTGTTGCTGACGATGGTGAGGTCTTTAATGCCGAGTTGAATTAAGCCATCGATCAGTTCAGCAGGTTGTCCTGCTGTACCAAAACCACC
>NZ_JAVWVO010000024.1:0-1611 GCF_036666595.1 Acinetobacter sp.
TGACGTCCAGTTTTCAATCATTTCCATCGCTGCTTCGTTTGCTCCACCATGTAATGGACCACGCAGTGAACCAATTGCACCCGTGATGCATGAATGCATATCCGATAAGGTTGATGCGCATACACGTGCTGTGAAGGTTGATGCGTTGAATTCATGCTCTGCATAGAGGATCAGTGATACATTCATCACTTGCTCATGCAGTTCATTTGGTTTTTCACCACGCAGCAGGTGTAGGAATTGAGCACCAATTGAATCGTCATCGGTATTTTCTTCAATGCGTACGCCATCATGGCTAAAACGGTACCAGTAGCAAATGATCGCTGGAAGCGTTGCGAGAATACGGTCTGCAACATCTTGCTGTTCTGCAAAAGATTGTTCTGTTTCTAGGTTGCCCAGCATTGATACGCCTGTACGCATCACATCCATTGGGTGTGAGTCTGCTGGGATACGCTCAAGTACTTCTTTGAGTGCTTGTGGCAATTGGCGCAGTGATTTGAGTTTAGCCTTGTATGCTGTGAGTTGTTCTGCTGTTGGTAGTTCACCAAAGAAGATTAGGTAAGCCACTTCTTCAAACTGGCAGTTTTCAGCGAGGTCTTGGACGTCATAACCACGGTAGGTTAGACCTGCTCCGCTTTTGCCTACGGTTGATAGTGCTGTCTTTCCTGCGACTTGTCCGCGCAATCCTGCGCCTGTGAGGACTTTTCCTTCAGCCATTTTTAATTCTCCTGTTTAAACAGCTTGTCTAATGTGTTTTCAAAGGTGTGGTAATCGAGAAATTCGTAGAGTTCTTTGCGTTGTTGCATTTTGTCGAGGACGTTGACTTGGGTGCCGTCATTTCGAATGGCATGCATGACTTCCAGTGCTGCCTTTTGCATGGCACGGGTCGGTGACAGTGGGTAGAGCACCATCGAGATGCCTTGTTCTGCCAGTTGTTCTTTGGTGTAGTATGGGGTATCGCCAAATTCGGTAATGTTCGCCAGTACAGGGACACCAACTGCATCACAGACGGTTTTGTACATGGTAATGTCGGTCATTGCTTCGGCAAAGATCGCATCGGCACCCGCTTCTACACAGGCACAAGCACGGTCAATCACCGCTTGTAGGCCTTCTTTTTGTAGGGCATCGGTACGTGCCATCACCACAAAGTTTGCATCGGTTTTAGCATCAACTGCAGCTTTGACGCGGTCGACCATTTCTTGTTGGGTGACGATTTCTTTATTTGGGCGGTGGCCACAGCGTTTTTGCGCCACTTGGTCTTCGATGTGAACTGCGGCTGCGCCTGCAGCAATCATTTGTTTCACAGTGCGGGCAATGTTAAATGCCCCACCCCAACCAGTATCAATATCGACCAGTAACGGGGTGTCTACACGTTCGGTAATGCGGCGTACATCTTCCAAAACATTATCCAGACTGGTCATGCCTAAGTCAGGCAATCCATAAGAGTAGTTGGCTACACCAGCACCCGAAAGGTAGATGGCCTTGTAGCCCACCTGTTTCGCCATCATTGCTGCATAAGCATTGACTGTACCGATAATTTGTAATGGTTTTTCCACTTCTAGTGCTTGTCTAAATCTTAAGCCTGCAGATTTTTGTTCTGTCATCGTCCTTTCC
>NZ_JAVWVO010000025.1:0-1500 GCF_036666595.1 Acinetobacter sp.
TTTAAATCTATAAAACCGATTATTAAAATAAAAACAAACTGTTTTATCTATTTTTAGATTTACTCTATGATTCTTCTATCAAATAAATTTATAGACTGCTTTGGAGAGCTTAACAATGTTAGATCAAAATACTTCAGCTCAATTAAAAACACTTCTTGAACGCCTTGAAGGTCCGATTGAATTGGTTGCGACTTTGAATGGTTCTGAGAAATCAGACAAAATCAAAGAATTGGTTGAAGAGGTTGCAGCACTGTCCCCACTGGTGACTGCACGTTTTG
The DNA here is from genome assembly GCF_036666595.1 of Acinetobacter sp. Taxonomy (GTDB): domain Bacteria; phylum Pseudomonadota; class Gammaproteobacteria; order Pseudomonadales; family Moraxellaceae; genus Acinetobacter. Next base: position 279 of record NZ_JAVWVO010000025.1, read on the forward strand.
ATGGTCAAAACTCACGTGCGCCCAGCTTTGGTGTGGCAAAAGCCGGCGAAGAGCCGCGTGTCTTCTTTGCTGGTTTACCAATGGGGCATGAGTTTACCTCTTTGATTTTGGCATTGTTACAAACCTCAGGCTATGCACCAAAAGTATCGGATGAAATTTTGGCTTCAATCAAAGGTTTGGGCATCCAGTCTAACTTTGACGTATTTGTCTCTTTAAGCTGTCATAACTGTCCAGACGTGGTGCAAGCCTTAAACCTGATTGCCATTTACAATCCAGGCACGACAGCCACCATGATTGATGGTGCCTTCTTCCAAGACGAAGTCGAAGAACGCAAAATTATGGCTGTACCGATGGTATTCCAAGACAATAAGCATATCGGTCAAGGCCGTATGACTTTGGAAGAGATTGTTGCCAAACTGGATACCAATTCAGCAGCTAAAGAAGCTGAAAAACTTAATGTCAAAGATGCTTTTGATGTTTTAGTGATTGGTGGTGGTCCTGCGGGAAATACCTCAGCCATCTATGCAGCACGTAAAGGCATTAAAACCGGGATCGTGGCTGAACGTATGGGGGGTCAAGTCATGGATACCATGGACATTGAAAACTACACCTCGATTCAAAAGACCCAAGGGCCGAAGTTTGCTGCTGAAATGGAAGCTCATGTACGTGAGTATGGTGTGGACATCATGAACTTACAACGTGTCTCTAACATCAAAGGTGCAGATGAGACAGCGAATGGCTTGGTTGAAGTCACCTTAGAAAATGGTGCGAAGCTTGAATCTAAAACAGTGATTCTTTCAACAGGTGCACGTTGGAGAGAAATGAACGTGCCAGGTGAAGCAGAGTACCGTACTCGTGGTGTTGCCTACTGCCCACACTGTGATGGTCCACTGTTTAAAGGCAAACGTGTTGCAGTGATTGGTGGGGGTAACTCAGGTGTCGAAGCGGCGATTGATCTTGCTGGGATTGTTGAACATGTGACTTTGGTTGAGTTTGATACCAAACTACGTGCAGACCAAGTGTTGCAAGATAAATTGCATAGCTTGCCTAATACCACAGTGATCCTGAATGCACTATCGACTGAAGTTGTGGGTGATGGTCAGCAAGTGACAGCATTGAAATATAAAGATCGTGCCACTGATATTGAACATACGGTAGAGCTTGCAGGAATCTTTGTGCAAATTGGTTTATTACCAAACACCGATTTCCTCAAAGAAACAGC
>NZ_JAVWVO010000026.1:0-1325 GCF_036666595.1 Acinetobacter sp.
AAAGCGGCAAAGCGATTGAGCAAATAGAGAAGATGGTAGGGGATTTGGGATGACGGCAGCAGTAACGATTATGCAAGCGACGGATTGGTCGAAATACAGTTTTGAAGAATGGTGTCGTCAGCTTGGAGCTTGGATAAATGGCGATAATGAGACAATGGTGATGGTTGTTAAAACCATGCCAACAAAAAGAATAACGCAGCAGCAGCGTGAGCGGCTGCTTGCAATGTATATGTCTGATGAGACTCTGAGAGATCGCCTATGCGTACGCCGTAAAGGAACATGCTGCCAATTAGACTGCAATGAAGCACGTGCGATTCAAAAACTATTAATCGACCTTCAGTCTATTAATGATGAGGTGGTTCAAGAGTGGATAGGGGCTATCTGGTGGCATTACGTTATGGGTGAGTCTATTCGAGATATTGCTGTAAGTAATGACACATATGGTTCTCAAATTCAGCAAGATATCAAATGTGGTTTGGCTTTCATAAAATCACGTTACCCGCATTTTGTGATTGATAAATTTACAAAAGCGGTTGAGCTGAGTCAGGATAATGAATCCGCTTGACTGTAAATACAGGGTATGGCATATTTCTGTTATAGTGGACGAAGTTATAGTAATTCACTTGATTACCGTAAAAAGCTCATCGATTTTGGTGGGCTTTTTTAATGCCTTGAGAAATGTTCCGTGAAAGCAATATCAAGGCACCCAATGGCGGCTTAACTTTATTCGTAGTGGTTTAAATTTTAATGCCGCCACCCAGATTTTACATACATCAAAGCTCGGTGAAATGATCGAGCTTTTTTGTTGCCTGAAATTTGGCAACCATATCCTGTGAGTGTGCCAGCTTACAGAACATGCCTTGAGTAAATGCCTAAATGGTTTAGGCAATTCCAGCTAGGGCTTGGCAACCCGACCTTAAAGAGAATGAAAGCAAGTAAAGCGAACCGTGCATGTTAGGTTTGTGTGATTGTGAGTAGCGGTAGATCGGTTGCCGAGCTGATTAATATCGAATCTATAGGCAGGGTGTGGCAGATCACCACATCCTTTTTTTATGCGCCATTAGCTCAGTTGGATAGAGCATCCGCCTTCTAAGCGGATGGTCACAGGTTCAAGTCCTGTATGGCGCACCAAATTCTAATTAATTGGAATTACATCAAAATCAGATTAGTTGTGAATTAAACGTGATATTTATCAAAATATTACGAAATAAACTGATTGATTGAATATCAAATACCGAGTAATTTTTCTATTAGTTAGATGAAGTTATACATCATCTAACTGAGCGAATCGATTGACACTCGGAAAGACGAGAAGTACCACAAAT
>NZ_JAVWVO010000027.1:0-1274 GCF_036666595.1 Acinetobacter sp.
AACCATCAATAAAAACCCATTCCATATCAGCATGCTTACTGATTAATTTAAATATTTCCAAAAACTTATTGTCTTTAGACCATCGACTATACTTTTTAAATATAGAGTTTGAATGACCAAATTCTTTAGGTAGATCTCGCCACGGACAGCCTGTTCTAATTCGATAAAGGATGGCTTCTATAAAATCTCTGAGATTTTGTTTGAGATAAATGTCAAAATTGCGGAGAATAGATTCTAACTTGGACCAGTGTTGATCATTTAGCATTGTACGAGGCATAGCGAGTAGTAGATTTGGTTTGGCGATTGAATTTTACTTACTCGCTATTTTTTATACAGAAAATGTCAACAGACCTTAATCTTGTTATGAAAAGTGATTGCCGAAGCAATCACTTTTTTGTTTATAATCAGAAAATTATGCGCTTATAGCTTAACTGGATAGAGCAGTTGCCTCCTAAGCGACCGACGTGGGTTCGAGTCCCGCTGAGCGCACCATTTTGTGGTCTACTTTAGTATTCACAAGAATATTTAAAACAATTAATTCAATAAAAATCAATGAAATATTTAGTTAAAAGATTAATATTCATCTCTATTGATCTACCAAAACCTGAGTATCATTACGGTAATTTATACGGTAAACTCATTTTACCGTATAAACTGATACCGCAAAAATGCCAAAAGTTGTTGTACCACTTACAGATACAAAAATAAAAAAGACAAAAGCTGATCCTGAAAGTATTCAAAAGCTATCTGATGGAAAAGGTTTATTTTTAATGATCACCAAGAATGGAGAAAAATTCTGGCGTTTTGACTATGCCCGTCCTTATACAAAGAAGCGTAATTCTATAAGCTTTGGTAACTACCCTATCATTGGCTTAGCAGAAGCGAGAATACGACGGGATGAAGCAAGAGCTTTACTTGCTCAGAATATTGATCCTCAAGTCGACAAACTCAGAATTGAGAATGAGATATTAAATGCAAATAAGAATACCTTCTCAATCTTAGCTCAAGAATGGGCAACCAAACAGAATTTTGCTGAAGCTACAGTTAAAGGACAGCAACGATTATTTGATGTCATCTTTAAGCATATTGGTAAAGTACCTATCCATGAGCTCAAGCCAATGGATATTTTAAAAATATGCCGTATTTATGAAAAAGAAGGCAAACATGAAACCGCAAAGAAAGTAAAAACTAAATGTGGTCAAATTTTTCGCTATGCTGTTTCTCTCGGACTATGCGAACGAGATGTTACACAGGATTTAAAAGGTGTTTTGACC
>NZ_JAVWVO010000028.1:0-1254 GCF_036666595.1 Acinetobacter sp.
ACGTTGTGATGAAGATACTTTAGTGAAAATGCATGCGGCTTATCGCATGGGCGCGAAGTTGGAATGGTTATTTTGGGATAGCGCTTACCAACAACGTCAATGGTTAGGTTTAGATCAATAATAAATAACCTTGGTGTTTGAATCCCAATCTTCAAACACCTTTTATCTTCTGGCTTTATTTATTTTATTCTCTTCTGCGCCATTTCCCCCACTTCAGGAAAATCAAGCTTGCGGTTACCACAAAAAAAATCATAAATTTTGTTTCAAGCCAAACCAAGTTACGTTCTGCTCTCGTCACTTGAGGATTCTCGATTGAATCACCCCGATTTGAATAAGGTTGAATATCTAGTTGCATAATTTGCTTGGTTTTTTCTCCCTCACCAACCACTAAATAAGCTGCTTTAATATCAAAATCCTGAGCATTTTCTACACCAAAGCTAATTTTGGCAGGTTGATTTACATTATATTCAGGAATCCAATCCCAGATTTTGCCATACACTCGAACATTACTAGCATCAGTTAGAATAGGATCTTGTATTTCCTTATGAGTTTGATCTTCGATTTCATCGGTTAAATCATCAAACTCTTTGAGTGAATAGTTTTTACGCATTGGTAAATCTTGCGCGACTAGCGTGACTGCTTCAGCAGGTTGAGTCGGATGATTTTTTGCTAGTAAACCCTGACCAACAATCAAGAAATCAAGTTTGCTTTCCTGATTGCCCGTGGTTTTAGGAACAGCAACAAGATAAACTGCTGTCCAAAATTGGCTGGCAGGATTCAGGTTTCCCAATTCCAGTTGGTAGCTATGTTCTTTATCAAGATTGAAAAACTGTTCAAACCCAATAATTTTGGTTTCTTGTGCCCATGCCCCTCCACTAAAATATAAACACCCACCCAACAAGATAATCTTCTTTAGCATTATTATAGACTCTATATTTATATATGATGCATATTAATCTACTCATCATCATAAATCGAAATTATTCTTGGACTTATCACGAAAAGTGACTATAAGTAGCAGTATTTAACATTTTTTATTTTTAAATTTACTGAGAAACTAACAAATTTGATCACTATTATATTTTGATGACTAACATTAATTAGACGATTACAGCTTAGATAATATTTAAAGCGAGCTTGTATTAAATTTGGAGAATAAAAAAGCCCCTCATGGGGGCTTAGTCGTATATCGTATTGTCCGATATACTGTATGAGGCTCATCTCAAACTGGTTGCATTAAAACATAAACTCGCT
>NZ_JAVWVO010000029.1:0-1249 GCF_036666595.1 Acinetobacter sp.
ATCCGCTTTTTGCGGTGACAAACTCCATCGAACAGCGACAATGAAAACTGTAGACTGTCCATTGATAGGAAAGTATGAGCTCACGAGTATCACTCGCGCTCACGAGGTAACCCAATTCGTTCATTGCACTTTTAGCGGGTTTTTGTTTCATAAAAGGAGCCTTGTTGGACAGATTGGAGGAAAAAGCTGAATGTCGGGGTTTTACCTGATTCGGTAGATTCTCTGCTTCTGATTTGCTGCATCACATCTTGGTGGTGCCATCAGCATGGTGCTGCTCCAGTCACCGTCCCCTGAGCACTGCTTATTACCAATGTGGCAGGTATCGCAGACCTGCACTGCCAGTTGCTCGTTACCGTGGGGGCCTTCAGCTCAGGCTTTCGGTCACCGAGTAATCCTGGACACCTGACCGCTTCCACAATGGCTATATTATCATGCAGGGTATGAATAAACTTCAGGCCCCCTCGCGGTTTTTCGTGATCCACAGCTTGCTGCAATACAGCGTGAAGGCACGCCTTATCGACCGTGGGCTCTGATTTCACTGCGATATGATGAGTCATCATCACATCATCACATCATCACATCATCACATCATCACATCATCACATCATCACATCATCACATCATCATGTATTGTGGCTTTTAGGATATTCCCACCACGGTATAATTATTTTCCCGACAAGCCGGTATAGCTTATCCGCCTCATACCGTTAGAAGCCTGAGGTTAAGGTGATATCGGGATCTGTCTATTTCTGTAGGAAAGTGCCTAACAACGTCGTGAAGCAGGGTTAGCACACCAGACAAGGACACGCTGAGAAAGCTATTTCGGTAAGCTGCATAGGGTCATGGACAAAATACGCTGTTTCACCGTGTACCACCACCAATTCCATCGGGCATAAACAGTGAAAGCAGTAAAATTTCCATAACGTTGGATCTGAGAACTCTGCCGCCGAGATAAGACAGCCGAATTCATTGACGGCGCTTTTAACGTGTTTATTTTTCATAGAACTACCTCAACTTAGTGAGCTGCTGTCTGTCGGATAACTTCTGTGGTGGGACTGCAGAGATGAAACACTCGATCGCGCACCGCTCTGAATGATTGAATTCACAGCTAGTGCGCACGCCCAAATCTTGATAATAATGGGCATACATCAGGCATGCTTTGCCAAATGACACGCAGGCGAAATGGCCCTCTAATGGGCTGACTGATGGAGTATAAATAATCGAGTGGGATGAACAAACCGTGGGTTTT
>NZ_JAVWVO010000030.1:0-1202 GCF_036666595.1 Acinetobacter sp.
CATTAACTAGATTTGAGGACGGTAGTCCGTATTCGAAATATCCTGAGGAGTATTATGGTATTGATGAAGAAATGTTGGCTAAAGTTAAGAATATTGCTGTGTGGTGGTATGGCGATGAGGCTGAGGCAAAAAGACTGAATTTACACTTTTTGTGATGTACTTTGACATATGAACTATATGATTTTGTGTAGAAACAAAGTGGCGATGTTTGCTTTAATGAAAACATAGCTAGCTATATGCGTTCCACTGATACCAAAATTTATTTTTACTCTAAGTTATTGTAGTAGCCTATACCGTTTTATTTACAGGCTCGTGGAACAAAACTTTACCCAATCAGCTATTAATCCTTTTCGTTTCTTAAGATAGGCTTCACGTAAGTAAGCCGCCTCATCTTAAAATATTATTGTTTTTCATGTGGTTAGTTGTTTTATGCTGATTTCAAAAACATAAAAAAACCGATTTTGAAATAAGTCGGCTTTTTTATGAGCAGGTTTGATACTTCTTGCCAATAAAATTGATCAATATTTAATCAAATTGTCATTTTTCTCTGGCTTATCAATGCGCCCCATCCCGAAACTATCCCCAATTTCTGCGGATAAAACCGGGACAACTTTTAGCCATTTTTGTACGCCCTGGCGCACAGAGATTTAAGGATTTTGCGGCTAGGGCAGCTGCGGTTTTTTACTTATGATGAAGTCATACAGGAACAGGACGTTCCGGAACATAAAACAATAACGATAAGTTCTAGCACCAGGATTATTAGGTAGACAGCCCTACCTAGCACCAAAGATGAAAAAGCCCGACAAGATGTCGGGCTTTTTTATTTAATATTATTTTTAAAAAATACTTGCAAATAGTGTAACGAGTTGATCAAATATGAATTCAGTCCACGGATTGAGGACAAGGTAACTTAATATGATTAAACCTCAAGACATTCTAGTTCTCGTAAAACTGATCTCTATTGAGAATCAGCACCAGATATTCAAAGAATACTATTCAGAAGCACAACTTGAGTGGGATAAATTAGAAGATGAGCAGTTAGATATCTTTTTAAAATTAAGTGCTTTTTATGATTCTTTATCAATCAGAGGGTTGGCTGAAGCAGTAGTTATTAGTAAAAGTGAGGTTGCAGAATCTTTAAAGCGTTTAATCAAGATAGGGCTATTGATCGTAACCTCTAATTCACCATTTAAGCGATTAGA
>NZ_JAVWVO010000031.1:0-1194 GCF_036666595.1 Acinetobacter sp.
GCTTTTAATCATTTTTCTATTGGATTTAGCTATGGCTATTTTAGTTAGATCCAGGCAAAACGTTGTACAAATGGAATGGAGGTAAGAAATGCGGTACTTCATATTCCTCAAAGTACACTAAATTTTGAATGTGATCATTTCTTAGGTTGATAGATTTTTACATTCTCATCCCTGAACAAGTGGAGCCAAAATCCGAAAAAAGAGGCTTCTGGAGCCGCTTCTTTAAGCCATATGGCTGATCTGATTGTTCACCTGGGCTTATCAAAGCCGTGGAACATTGCTCACTTATTAAGCGTGGAACGTGATAAATCATAAAAAAAGCCCAATCGGTGGCGATTGGGCTGAAAACTAAGAACTACAGCGTTGAATTTAAAGGGTAATTATAACGCATTTCGTATAAGGTGTATTATGTTAATTTTAGCTTTTCTCTATAATTACTATCTTAAGGCCCACTACCAAATTCTGTAATTAGCCAATCAGATTGAGGAGATTGTTTCACAAGAGTAATAAATAAAATATAGTCACCTACTGGACTACCAGCATCATCTATATGGACGACTTTAACTTTTACCATCACTGAAATAATTTTATAAAATTCTTGATAATACTCAGGTCTACTTTCCGCTGAATCATAATTAATCCTTACTACTTCTAAAATTTTTGAGTCTTTGAAATAGAGAAAACTTTCAGAACTTTTTAAATCTTCATGTAATCGCGCATCTGGCCAAACATATTTGATTGCTGATTCTAGATCATGTTTAGCAAGTGAATTAAAGAAAAGTATTGTTGTCTGTGTTGCCATCTCTTTATCATGATTTAATTTCTGTTTGTATGAATTAATGATTAGAAGTAGACATAGACCTACAAGTAAAATTCCTAATTTTATAAATATTTTAGACATTATAATTTCACTTTTATCTTTCGAAAAAACGCATAACTGACTAAAAGACACATAAGCCAAAATAAATAATCAAGAATAAAATATAAAAAAATGAATTGATCTATTCCTATAATAATATTTAAAGGATCTAGCGCTATACTCCCACCTGGAGATACTTCACCATCTACTAAAAACTGTAAGGGAAATCCTCCTCCAATGACTTTAACTTTTCCAAGCTTGTCTACAACTATACGATCCACTAATGTATATTTCTGATAAAACAAAGATAAATAAGTAAAAATAAAAGATAAGCA
>NZ_JAVWVO010000032.1:0-1178 GCF_036666595.1 Acinetobacter sp.
GATCTGAGCATCTCATATTTGATAGCTGATAAATAATATTCTTAAATATTTCTAGAATATTCTCTCAAGATCTCATACACCCTAATTTTATCTTCATATAAAGTTTTCTCTATCACTTCATTGATCTCTTCATTCGTCCACTTTTGAAACTTAGCCTTACAAATGAATATTGATTGCAAAACAAATTTGTGCTCACCTTTTCTCAGATAGAGATTCTTTACTTTTTTTTCCATAAGAAACAATTAAATAGCTTACTCCTTCTAAATTCTATACCAATTATAAAAAAATTACTGTTAATTAAAACTTAACAAAATCCTAAACTTGCAAAATAATCTAAATATCAGTTAATTAAAGTTCAGAAAAATATTATTATTATTGTATTATTAATGTTTAATATTTGTGTTTTGTGTGTTCTGGATTCTTATAGCAGTTCTAAGTTTTGATTAGTACACTATTAATTATTTCTATGGTAAAGGAATATCTTAAAAATCCTTTCAGATAAATGACTCAATTTTTATCCATTTAACATAATAGAGCTTATACGAAACGTGTTTTTAATATTACTTTAAGATCAGTATCTTATCGTTATTCATACCCTCTGGAACGTTCTCGTTCAACCGACTTGGAAACAAGTCGGTTTCTTTTTAAGCAAAACTGTAACTTTTAGCCAATAAAATTGATCAGAAAACATTCGTTTTTGTATTTTTTCCTGATTTCTCAATGGTCCAGATTCAGAAATAATCCCCAATTTCTGCGGACAACTCTTGGGATAAAAAGTGACCAAACTTGTACGTTTTGGCGCACATTCATTCAGGTGCTTTGCGTCTATGCCATTCTTCATCAATTTCCTATCATGGGGACATAGAGAGCAGGATGCTCCAGATAAGAATAAGAAAAGACAGCAACGGAGAATGCAGGTACGACAGGAGTTATACCTAACGCATCAAATACGAAAAAGCCCGACAGGATGTCGGGCGTTTTTTATTGCTATTTGAAAACTGAGTGAGTTCGCTATACAATATAGACTATAATCTATATTATGGTTGTGATATGTGGACAGTCATCACGACAGATCTGTTTAATGAATGGCTTGAACAGCAAGACGAATCAACACAAGAGAAGGTCTTAGCCGCTTTGGTTGTTTTACAGCAGCAGGGACCAAGTTTAGGCCGACCTTT
>NZ_JAVWVO010000033.1:0-1137 GCF_036666595.1 Acinetobacter sp.
CTGAATCCAGAACAACAAAAGGAAAAACAAAGCCAGAAACAACAGAAAAAACGAGAACACCAGATCAAATACTTTATAGGATCGCTTTATATCGAATCTTTGAGAAAGGCATCGATTAGTTTTTCACAGGATAATAGTGATTTAGATAAACTGGCCGACATGATTCATGCATATCTCAGTTTTAGACAGCTCAAAAGGAATCTGGGAACAATTGAAGAAATCGAGGCCATCGTTCAACGAATGCCAACCACAAAAAATATGAATCGACTTATTGAAACAGCAAAAACAGATCCAAGAAACCCATTCAACAAAACACCAGAGCAATGAACAAACATCACGTTTAAACGCTGTATTTTCGCCATAGTACGATCATTTCAAACTGAACTAGAGATCAGTACCCAAAAAACAAAAAAGTGCCTCTAAACGCAAATAGAAGCAAATGACACAGCATCTATAAACGATAAGAACGGCTTAACCAAGCGAGTGTCTACGAGCGACATCCCCAAAATTCGCGCCTCGGCCCTCTGAAAAACCGCTTTTTTAGGTTAATTAACCTAAAAAAGTGAAGTTTAGATGCAAAAATTTGAGCCTAGACCGAGCGAAGCGAGCATAAAGCTCTATGAGCGAAGCGAATTCCGAGTTGCCTTTGCTTTTTCTCAAATTCACAACGAAAAGAACCAAAAAATTGCCCCCCGAATCGAGCGAAAGCGAGATTCAATAGAGTTTGAGCGTAGCGAAAACCAAGGGCAATTTTGACCAGACTAGGCTTTTAATTATTTTTAATAGTTTTTAATGCTTTTAGACAGGCTGAAAGCCTTTAATAGCAAATGTTTCAAAGCCCATAAAACTAGGTTTATCGACCCATAAAACTAGGTTTATCGACCCATAAAACTAGGTTTATCGACCCATAAAACTAGGTTTATCGACCTAATTAATAGGTTGTTTTACAACCTAGTTAAAATAGTTTATGGTATGACCTAGTTAAATTTGATTTATATTAAAAAAATGGCCGAGTTAGTTGTAAAAGATAATGCTCTGATTCAAGCAAGTTATACATTAGATACTGTTGAGCAACGTCTTATTCTTTTGGCAATAGCTGAAGCAAGAGAAACGGGACAAGGCATCACGGAAAATAGC
>NZ_JAVWVO010000034.1:0-284 GCF_036666595.1 Acinetobacter sp.
TTGTAAGATAGCCAGTAGAATTAACCGTTGTTCTACGGTATCTAAATTATAACTAGCATTAATTAAAGCATTATCTTTTACTATTAATTCACTGGTAGGCATTTGCTACACCTTTATTATACGTGGTGTTATTACACCATCATTAATCAATGGTGTAAATAGGTGACTTTTTGGTGTGGTATAGGTGACTTTTTGGTGTGGTATAGGTGACTTTTTGGTGTGGTATAGGTGACTTTTTGGTGTGGTATAGGTCTTTTAATCATTGTTATTAAAGAATTTCAACG
>NZ_JAVWVO010000034.1:294-553 GCF_036666595.1 Acinetobacter sp.
ATAGCAAAGAGATTGTAGTCTTATAGCTTCTGAAACATTTGTAAATAAAGGCTTACAGCAGATCTAAAAGCATTTAAAAACTTAAAAATTATTAAAAGCATTGGGAATGAAAAATTGCCCTTGGTTTTCGCTACGCTCAAACTCTATTGAATCTCGCTTTCGCTCGATTCGTCGGGGCAATTTTTTGGCTCATCTCGTTGTGACTTCAATAAAAAGCAAAAGCACGATGAATTCGCTTCGCTCATAGAGCTTTTTTACT
>NZ_JAVWVO010000034.1:563-1020 GCF_036666595.1 Acinetobacter sp.
AGACTCAATTTTCTGCATGTGATTTACGCTTATTTAGGCTTCAAAGCCTAAAAAGCTGTTTTTCAGAGAGTCTAAGCGCGAATTTCAGCGATTTCACTCGTAGACACTCGTTCTGTACCTTCCAGTGTGAATTTGAGCTTAAATCGCAAATGAGTGCATTTAAAAGCTAAATTTTACAGGGATTAGATAAAGTCTTTACATTCTGTATGGAGATCATAAAAAAATTTAGGCTTTCTCTCTGTTAGTTTCTCTAAATTCCTCTCAGCATTGGTCATTTCATTAACTGAAGATTTGAATTGATCTCCTGTCTTTCTATTTCTTTTTACGTTTTCTTTTTTTCCGCATTAATTCCATTAGGGGGGATATGCATATTCGTGCATTGCCAGGATCTTTTCTTTTGATTGAAGAACGTATCTTTTAATTTGGTGACGTCCAACTATGATTTATTTTTTACTTC
>NZ_JAVWVO010000035.1:0-1005 GCF_036666595.1 Acinetobacter sp.
TCTTACCATGACTGCGGTAAAGTATAATCGATAAACAATGATGCCGTGAAGATGATTCAATTATTTAGAAAATAAATAGGGTGTGTTGACACTTTTAGCTTAAAAAAATAGCGAAGTAGTAAAATCAAATCGCCAAACCCAATTTTACTATTCGCTATGCCTCGTACCATGCTGACAGATCAACACTGGCAAAAGTTGAAAGTTATTCTGCGTAATTTATCCATTCACCACAACTCAAATTTACGCAATTTTATTGAAGCTATTCTCTATAGAATTAGAACAGGCTGTCCGTGGCGAGATATTCCTTGTTGTTTTGGTCATTCAAACTCTATTTTCAAACGTTTTAATCGTTGGTCAAGCAGCGGTAAGTTACTTAGATTATTCAAATTACTAGCCTCATGCCCCGATATGGAGTGGATTTTTATTGATGGCTCTCATGTACGTGCTCATCAACATTCTGCCGGCATAGCGAATCAATCTATTTCTAAAAGTGTAGGAGGAAACTCCTCAAAAATACATTTGATTGTTGATGCACATGGCAATCCTATTGATTTCATGATTACCGATGGAACCACACATGATGTTAAAGTTGCACCTGATTTAATATCAACATTAGATTTAAAAGAGACAAAAGTGGTATGTGCAGATAAAGGCTATGATTCAGAACCACTGCGTGAACAGATCAGGAAAACAGGGACTAAAGCGAATATACCAAAGAAAACAAATAGCCAATCGAACAATGACCATATGGACTGGTATTTATATAAAATCAGGCATTTAGTTGAAAATATGTTTTGTAGATTAAAGCAATTTAGAGGAATAGCTACTCGATATGACAAGCTCAAAAGAAATTATCAAAGTTCTGTTGCTTTAGCCTGTATATTTTTATGGCTACCTTTATAGGGTTAATTATGAACAGTAAATGTCAACAGACCCTAATTATTTCAGCTTTAGGAATACTTTTTCTATACAGAAAAACAAAACTCAATCTCAAGAAAAATAGAA
>NZ_JAVWVO010000036.1:0-1002 GCF_036666595.1 Acinetobacter sp.
GATCTACAGACAGTCACCCAAGAAATTGCCAACTCAAGCCAATACCAAGAAATTGAACGATTTATACAAGAAGCCAAACAAGATCCAAGAAACCCATTCAACAAAACACCAGAACAATGAACAAATATCACGTTTAAACGCTGTATTTTCGCCATAGTGCGATCATTTCAAACTGAACTAGAGATCAGTACCCAAAAAACAAAAAAGTGTCTCTAAACGCAAATAGAAGCAAATAACACTACATCTATAAGCGATAAGAACGGCTTAACCAAGCGAGTGTCTACGAGCGATATCACCAAAAGTCGCGCCTCGGCCCTCTGAAAAACCGCTTTTTTAGGTTAACAAACCTAAAAAAGTGAAGTTTAGATGTCGAAATGTGAGCCTAGACCGAGCGAAGCGAGCAAAAAGCTTAATGAGCGAAGCGAATTCCGAGTTGCTTTTGCTTTTTCTAAAAGTCACGGAAACATTGACCAAAAAATTGCCCCCCGAATCGAGCGAAAGCGAGATTCAATAGAGTTTGAGCGTAGCGAAAACCAAGGGCAATTTTTAATGTCCTGTGTTTTTAATTATTTTTAATATTTTAAATTATTTTAACTTATAAAAAATTTATATTTTACATATACTTGAAACCATATTTGAATAGGTTTGTGCAGCATATCGAATAGGTTTGTGCAGCATATCGAATAGGTTTGTGCAGCATATCGAATAGGTTTGTGCAGCTATTGAATAGGTTTAAAAAAACACTATTTAAAATAGGTTTTTATATGTTGCTATTCAAATAGAATTTGGTTAAATTATATCTCGATAAATTTTAAACGTTTTAAGTCTTTAGGGCTTAAATTATAGAGGTTTTAAAGCATCAGCTTTAAAACGATTAGGCTAATCCATACTGAGACTAACTATTGCCTGTGGATACAAAAATGAAGAATAGTATTGATAAAGGTAATCACATGGGTGAGTTAGTAGTTAAGTCAAATGATTTAATTAATGCATCTTATAATC
>NZ_JAVWVO010000037.1:0-1001 GCF_036666595.1 Acinetobacter sp.
TGACTAAAATATTACGCACGGATATGACTCTCTCATTCGTATTTTATATAAGGTCAACGATTTTACCTTAGATAGCCTCGACTTGCACAAGTGAATCGGTGAAAAGTTTTCAAACTTATAAGATTGTTGGCTACAATCACGAGAGTTTAATCTTTTGAATAGTCCTTATGCGTATACAAGAAATAAAACAATATAGAAATAATCGAGTAGAAAGAGGGGCAGAACCCATAAAAAATTTCTGTAATGTATGTATAGAATGTTCTACCGCCAGTGAGCAATTATTAGAAAGTAATTATGAAAACGAATTTAGTCATTTAATTGAAAGATCAATTGTCATATCGTTTATAAGTGCAGTAGAGGTCTACTATAAGGATATAGTGGATACAATTTTTAGACTTTGCCATTCTGAATTTATCAAAGAGCCATTGAAGCACATTCATCAAAATAAATATGATATTAATGAATTGGTTGATATGCACGTGAATATGATTCATCCATGTGAACTTGTAACAAATGGTTTGTCTTTTCAAAATATTGAAAGTATAGAGAGAGTTTTTTCTAAATTTTTAAAAAAAGGTTTTTGGAGTTCTTTAAATGGTATGCAATTTAGATTCAAAAATATGCCTGAAAAAATAGCCATTTACGAAGATAAGTACCTCCAATCTCTAAAATTTTTATTTAATTTACGACATGAGCTTGTACATGACGCAGCTAAACGAAAGTTTATAGATTCTAATTTGATTGAACATATTGATAATGCAAGTTTTTGTATTATGTTTTCTAATATAGTTTTACTAAATATGATCAATGAAAATATAGATCCTGAATTAGAGCTTGATAAATTAAAAAACAATAAATTAAATAGTCTATGATTTCAAAAGTTTTCTTTTTTAACCTCTTAAGAATATTAAAGAGTATCAATTTATGATCGATGATGATTTTGATTTCGACCAACCCGTGACCCGAATTCCGCAAAATCCACAAGCGACTAAACTACTGGG
>NZ_JAVWVO010000038.1:0-997 GCF_036666595.1 Acinetobacter sp.
GGGGCGCGAGTTTATTAAATGGTAATGAATTTGTGACGATTAATATTCATAATATTGAAGCTGCAGTACGTGAAATAGATTTTTATGATTTTTTAATTAATGGTGTTATTTGCTTTATTTTAACGTCATCGGCATTAAAATTTAAAATTTCAGATCTACGTAATTATTGGAAACCAATTAGCATATTGGCGACGATTGCATTGGTATTATGTGCTGGTTTTTATGCAGGAATATTATATTTATTCCAATGGGCTGTAGGTTATCCTGTTCCAATTTCTGTTTTATTATTATTAGGTGCAGCTTTAGGGGCAACAGATCCGATTGGAATTAAAGGCGTATTAAGTTCTATTCGGGCACCGCATCATCTGATTGTGAAACTTGAGGGTGAATCTTTATTTAATGATGCGATGTGTATTGCCTTATTTATGACTTTATTGAAAGTTTTACAAGGTGAACACTTTTCATTAGTGGCAACAGTTGAAACATTATTATATGAAATCTTTGTTGCGGTCATTATTGGTTTTGCTTTCGGTTTTGGTATCTTACGTTTATTACGTGGTAAGCATGAGATGGAGTCGTTAATTTTAACGACAGCGTTACTTGCCAGTGGTTCATATTTAGTTGCCTTATTTGCACATGCTTCTGCACCAATTGCTTGTGTGATTGGTGGTTTAATTGTGGGTAATAAATGGCAAGAAATCCGTGAACAACGTGAAATTCGTGAGGTCAATCATTTTTGGCATACAGTAGAAGGAATTATTAATTCATTTCTTTTTACATTGATTGGTTTAGAGCTTTTTATTCTAGATTTAAGTATAAATTTGATTATTGGCGGGATTATTTCCTTCTTGATCCTCCATCTATCTAGATTTGCAGCAAACTTTTCGGCTTTTGCCTTATTTCCTTCATTTCGTAATAAAAGCTATAACGGAAGCTTAACCATCTTGTCATGGGGAGGTGTTCGTGGTGGGATTTCACTGGCATTGATCTTAGCCGT
>NZ_JAVWVO010000039.1:0-990 GCF_036666595.1 Acinetobacter sp.
AGATAGTGAAATTAAAACATCCCATGAGACATTGGTGACACGCCCTAATGAAACACCAAAACACGTACCAAATACGCATTATGAGACAAAGAAAAAACGTGGCTTATTTGGCCGTGTGCTGAATGCTGTCTTTGATAATGACTAAGGGAGAGAGATCATGCCGAAACTGAAAGACATTGCCCTAGGCATTATTGTGGCCCCGCTGTTGATCCCGATCATGCTGATCGCATCGTACCAGGATAAAAAGGAGCTGAAAAAAGAGCTGCATAAACGCCAAAAAGAAAAAGACCAGGCATCCTGATTATTCAATTGAGCTAATCAAAATCGTGAAACATTGATTAAATAATAGGCGTGGAACGTGAAAAATCATAAAAAAAGCCCGAACAGGGATGTTCGGGCTATCAACTAGGAACTACAGCGTTGAATTTTCAAGAGAATTATAAAGCATTTCGTATAAGGTGTATTATGTTAATTGTAGAAAATCTTAATTAAAGTGAAATATATAGCTCAAATCATAGAATGTAATGAGGATCTCGAATTTATTCTAAAAATTAAGATTCGTAATGAAATTCTAGAGGTATTTAGTTCTTCAATACCCTCATTTATTGATCTCAAAAAAAATTACCTTATAGCTTTAGAAGCTACTATTCTTGATGATTACATTATTGAAGAAGTGAATTGTCCCCATCAAGTTAAGCAAATAGATAATAGTCTAAGATATGAAATTATTGGACATTTAAAAGAAGGAAAGCTAGATAGTAATGGCTTAATTTTTGAAGATTATATTTTAAATAGAGATTTTTTTTACTTAGATAACACTACAGTAAAATGGACTGTAGACAGAATTAATGCCACTTTTGATGACAGTAATTGAGTTTATTTAACATAATAGAGCTTATACGAAATGCATTTATAAATAGTTTTATATTTCAAAAAGTTATGCTATAAAAAATTGGGACGCAAAACTTAAAAAACCGACTTGGAAACAAG
>NZ_JAVWVO010000040.1:0-981 GCF_036666595.1 Acinetobacter sp.
GTTTCACCATTCACTACAATATGTTCAATCCTTTGAAAAATGGACAGATTATTGGCTTCAGCATTTTCAGGAATATCTCGAAGTAATGCTAGTGCTTCATGAGTATTGCTAAATTGATCTTTCACTTTTAATTCAATCACCTCTGTCATATGCTTTTCTCGTCTTATTTTACTTAATGGACCTTTTTATAACACAAGTTCTTATATAAACATGACCTAGAGTTGTTAGATTTCTTGGCAATGTAATGTTTTATAAACAGAGACATAATATCGACTTCGGATACTTTCAAATAAAAATGAAAAAATAGCTCAATATATTCTCAGCGATCTGCCGTACCCACAAAGCAATTTAATTAAAAAAAATATTTTCTTATATAATAAGAAAGCCCGCATTTCTGCGGGCTTTTATGTTGGAAGGCTAGTGCTGATTTCTTGTCCAACCCTAAGGTTGCAAACTCAACGAGCTGTCATTGATCCGTCCAACTACTTCGTAGCGTCTTCACGACCTACTGTAGGTTTAATATAAAACTGAAAAGTGTATTAGGCAAGTGTGCTCAACATTTATACACATCAATCAAATAAAATTCTAATTGAATTAAAGCAAATTTATGAAGCACGAGAGATATAAACCAAAGAAGGTTATAAGAATGAAATGAACCAGTTTTTCTATTTTGGAATTTAGATTTTTAAAAGAACGTGCTGCATCAAATTGTATATAAGTATCTAGTTTTTCCATAAATCACTCTTATATCAATTAATTTCTAAGTAAAATTATCCCTAAAATATAAAATGCCCGATAAATTCCATCAGGCATTCGCTTGAAATAAGCGCTAACCTATTTCACAACTACAAATTTTAGACTTAGCATATCCTTTGACTAAGCAGCCGATCGTTCCACAATCGGAACAACCTTACGTAGTTCTGGGCCGCTATAATCCGCACTTGGGCGAATAATACGGTTGTCTGCACGTTGTTCCATCAC
>NZ_JAVWVO010000041.1:0-979 GCF_036666595.1 Acinetobacter sp.
AAAATATGTAGATTCACCAGACAATATCATTTCCGCAAGTTTTAGACGTCGGGAATCAGGCTTGCATCCTACTCAAAAACCAATAGATTTGATGAAGTGCCTAATCGAACTGACCACACAAGAAGATCAAATAGTTCTTGATCCTTTTTGTGGAAGTGGGACTACTCTCGTTGCAGCCAAAGAACTAAATAGACAATTTATTGGAATGGAACAAGACTCAAATTATTATCAAATAAGCAAAGATCGCTTGGAGTACAAACTATTATAAAATTTTAAAACGTGATTTCCTTCACATTTTTAAAGTTTTAACAGTAAAAAAGACAATTTATCACCCTCGCATGTAAGCATTAGCTTACAATAAAAAAGGATATTACATATGTCTATAAAAAATAAATGTATGTAATATTTAGAAAAAATCAATCAAGGATGATTGAAAGTATTGCATACAATAATAAAAACGTCGTAAGACAGCGAGCTTACATAGGATGTAAGCGATAATAGAGGAAATTTACAACCGCTAAGCCTTATAGTTTTGGGAGAGACTATAAGGCTTTTTTATCGTAATATTTAACATAAAATCTCTTATGCGAAATTTAAGCACTATCACCAGATAAACCTTTTTTTTGATCTTTTCATACAAATATTGACCAATATAGTAGAATAAAATTAGATGGCTAAATTAGATAAGCAAGCCTACCTGTATATACAAAAAACCTTCGGTTTTTCGATATACAGGGACTTGTTAGGGTTCCACCCTAAGACCCGTAGCCCATCACAGATGGGCAAGTCAACATGATTGACTTAAAAGCAAAACCAAAGCCTGTTAAGGAGATGTACGGTGAGTATACGAAGTAAATCTAAAATTTTCAGAATCACGGAGTTACAGCTAGAACAACTTGAGCAGCACCTTGAAAAAGAGCAAACGACTTTTACAGACTTCATTCTGTCTCTAATTCAAAGGGAAATTATGAAAGATGCT
>NZ_JAVWVO010000042.1:0-967 GCF_036666595.1 Acinetobacter sp.
AAAAACAATGCAATCGATTCTAACTTGCTGATCGGGAGTTTAATTTTTGGAATCGGTTGGGGGATTGCGGGTATTTTGTCCAGCACCAAGTTTAACTTTAATTGGTCTAGGCTACTATCAAGCGATTTACTTTATTATCGCGATGTTCGCTGGTTTATTGATTCATCGTCAATGGGCGGGGAGAAATTCATGACACAATATCCACTGGTACAGCATTTTTTTGATGAGCAGACCAATACCTTTAGTTATGTCGTCGTTGATCCTATCAGTCGAAAATGCGCCGTAATAGATAGTGTTTTAGATTATGATGCAGCATCAGCAACAACCAAGACCACAAATGCTGATTTGATTGTTAATTATATTCAAGAAAATAGCCTAAGCATAGAATGGATTTTAGAAACACACGTCCACGCTGATCATTTAACCGCATCACAATATTTAAAAGAGCGTTTAGGCGGTCAAATTGCCATAAGTAAGAAAATTGCTATCGTGCAAGAGACTTTCAGTTCAATTTATAATTTAGACATTAAGCACTTTAATGCCCAGCAAGCATTTGATCACTTATTTGCGGATCATGAACAGTTCAAAATTGGTGAATTAATCGCATATAACATACCAACGCCAGGGCACACACCTGCATGTTTAAGCTATGTGATCGGTGATGCTGTATTTGTTGGTGATACCTTATTTATGCCTGATTATGGAACGGCACGTTGTGATTTTCCGAAGGGCAGTGCTTCAGTTTTATTTGATTCGGTCAAAATGCTTTATCAATTAGCTGAAAATATTCGTGTTTTCCTTTGTCATGATTATTTACCTGAAGGTCGATATCAATATAGCTGTGAAAGTAGTATTCAAGCGCAGAGGGGCACAAATATTCATATTAATGATCAAACAACAAAGGCTGAATTTGTAGCAATGCGTAACCGCCGTGATGCCACACTTGCAATGCCTAAACTGATTTTAC
>NZ_JAVWVO010000043.1:0-955 GCF_036666595.1 Acinetobacter sp.
ACAGGCTTTCAAAAGTTCAAACTCGGCTCGTCATTGGAGTTTGAAACGATCATACAAGGTGACTCAGAACGTATTTTGGTGGTGTTTCAAAAAGTATGCTGAAAAAAACAATATGGCTTTTGATAAAATAGAGGTATGAAAATAACGCTACAAATCAAATGTCCTACCTGTCTAAGTAACAATATAAAGAGAAATGGCATCAAAGTAGATGGGAAACAAAACCATCAATGCAAAGATTGCAAACGTCAGTTTATTGGTGATCATGCATTAAGCTATCAAGGATGTAACTCAGGTATTACCGGCAAGATATTACATTTAATGGTCAGAGGAAGCGGTGTAAGAGATATTGCTGAAGTCGAGCGTATCAGCATTGGCAAGGTATTACGAACCTTAAGTGAATCGATCTATCAGATTCAGCCTAAACAAAGCCACTACGAATGTCTTGAAGTCGATGAACTTTGGACTTTTGTAGGGAATAAGAAAAATAAACAATGGCTTATTTATGCCTACCATCGAGAATCTGGAGAAATTGTTGCTTATGTTTGGGGTAAGCGGGATTTAGCAACGGTTCAACGTCTTAAAGCTAGACTTAAAAAGCTTGGGGTTCAATATGCTCGAATTGCGAGTGATCATTGGGATAGTTTTATTACAGCATTTCAATGTTGCAAGCAAGTGATCGGTAAGTTTTTTACCGTCGGTATTGAAGGTAACAATTGTAGAATTCGTCATCGAATCAGGCGTGGATTTAGGAGAAGTTGCAACTTTTCTAAAAAGCTCGAAAATCATTTTAAAGCCTTTGATTTGACTTTCTTTTACCTTAATAACGGATTTGTTTAACGCCAGCATACTTTTTGAGACACCACCCAAATTGTTTTAAAGTTTGCGGGTTGACATGCAGGACTTTAATTTTATGCGCACAACTTAAAATACGTGATTTGTCTTCCAACAGAAAAGA
>NZ_JAVWVO010000044.1:0-940 GCF_036666595.1 Acinetobacter sp.
ATAATGAGTAATGGAAAACCTAAGAATGTCTGAATAAATTCGGTTAGCTGAAAATCGGCCATAAGTATAAAGTTTGCTAAAACCGTTGCTACAAAAGGAAAAGGAGCTACAAGAGAGGAAATTAATGTGGCTTTTATCAGGCTTCCTTGATGTTGAATATCATTCTTTTTCATAAGTTGTATCTATAATCCAGAGGCAAACAGGTTTTAAACGGTTCTGTCGTATTAAGAAGTTTAATTTTTTCTAAAATGAACATAATACACCTCATACTAAATGCGTGAAGCTTTACGTCGGAAATTAATTAAACCAATGGTGAATGTCATGTTTGTATTATGTGTGTGAATTGAGAAAGCCCTCTGAGTGAAGGTTTCCGCATAAAACTTACGATGCTAAATGATTGGGAACTTATTAACTTTTTCTATGCTGGTTAGAATTTTCATAGCATCCATATAAGTGTTAACGTAAGTATATTCGTAGCAAACTTTGCTGCCTTGCTTTTTCTCTTTAGACTGTTTTATATTCAGATGCACATCAAATTTTGGATCTAAATTGAATGTATCTTTTTCACTTTTAGTATTCTGTATTACAAAATACTCCTGAGGAAACCTAGCTTTTGTTGACTCAATACCTAAAAAATAGCCACAATTTTTAATTTTATTTGTTGAATTTATTGCAGAATTTAATCGTTTTTTATGAGAAAAATCGCCGTAAACCCATATGATTAAAGTGAATACAAATACTACAATGATAAATTTCATTATAAGTTTAATTCTCTTAAAATTAACATAATACACCTCATGAGAAATTCTTGAAGTTTTCCCATAGGCATTAATATCAGAATATTTTATTTCCCAACAACCTTAGCACCTTTCCAAAACTCCCCACGTCGACGCACTAGAAAAGAACTTGCAATGCTTTCAGCACGAAACTCTTTTGCATC
>NZ_JAVWVO010000045.1:0-939 GCF_036666595.1 Acinetobacter sp.
GTTTCCAAGTCAGCTTTTCGGGTTTGCGTCCCCGATTTTTTATAGCATAACTTTTTGAAATATAAAACTATTTTTATATGCGTTTCGTATAAGCGCCATTATGTTAAATAAGTGAGGATTTTTTATTAATTTAATTTCTCTCTTTGTCCCTTAATTTTAAAACAACGTATCTTTGCCAAAAAAGTAGCATTCCTGCAAAAACACATATGTAAGTTTTATTCTCAATAGAAAGAGCAAGTCCTGTAAAAATTAAGGCTAATAAAAAAGATAAGATCAAATTAGTCTTCTGACTTAATGAAGAGCCAATTGCTAATTCAAGGCTAAGAAGTTTATTTAATATTTTCATAAAAAATTATAAGTAAGAATAATTATCAATTATACCAAATAATATCTATTTTAAGATTTCCTAAAATTAACATAATACACCTTATACGAAATGCGTTATAATTTATTTTGAAATTCAAATACTTATTTCAAAGTTTATAGCCCAAACATCACTGTTTGGGCTTTTTTTGTGACTTTTCACGTTCCACGCCTATTCTTTGATCAATGTTTCACGACTTTGTTCATATTAGTTAAACAATCGTGGTTAATCATAGGGTCTAAAAAAACGGCTCCAAAAGCCCCTTTTCTCCGGTTCCTGTTCAATGCGCTCCGGTACTGGAATCCGCTTATTTTTCGTCTGCTCTGGAGTAGTCAATCCCTCATCTTTCGGTTCAGCTTCTGGCCGAGGATCCGTTGCTATATCCTGGCTAGATTTCTGATCGGTAAACGTAGTCATATTGGCTGTGGGAGGCTTCATTTCGATGAGTGTTAAAAGCGTATCTATACGAGCGTTCGCCTTGGATTCACGATCTTCGGCTTTTTCTAACTGTTTTTTTAGGAAGTCGATTTGG
The DNA here is from genome assembly GCF_036666595.1 of Acinetobacter sp. Taxonomy (GTDB): domain Bacteria; phylum Pseudomonadota; class Gammaproteobacteria; order Pseudomonadales; family Moraxellaceae; genus Acinetobacter. The sequence continues at coordinate 897 of NZ_JAVWVO010000045.1, forward strand.
CTTTTCAGTTCTACCACTGTTTTATCAATGTATTCAGGTGTAT
>NZ_JAVWVO010000046.1:0-919 GCF_036666595.1 Acinetobacter sp.
TCAGGCTATCTTTCAAGCCAATTTTCAATTTATAAAAACAGTGGTGCTGAGATATTACTGGGTGGTTTAGTGAGTTACGACCCTTCCACAAAAGTCAATATTCTCAAAATTGAGCCAACTTTCATTGAAAAATATACTGCTGAATCTGCTGAAGTAACCGAAGCAATGGCTGTTCACGGGAAAAAATTATTTACACAAGCGGATATTATTGTGGCTTGTACTGGATTACTCAAACCCGGTGGTAGTGCAACAGAAATAAAACCTGAAGGCACATTTTTTATCTCAATTTTATATTTAAATAAGATCTATAATTTTCATTATTTTATTGATGGAACACCATCAGAAAAACTTGCCGTCTTAACCCAATATGTTGCAAAAGAAATCATAAAAATGATTGAGGAAATCTAGCTATGTTGAAACTCAAAACCAGTTTGCTCAGTTTAATACTCCTACCCTGCACCAGTTTTGCAACTGTAGGTGGACCACAAAACATAGAAATATTGGGCTATGATCATCAAGACCAAAAAGTCTACTTACTCAAACACTATGAAGATGGTCGTGGTCGCCTACCACAGCTCTATTATTATCAGTTTAAGAACAATCAACATCCTGAAAAGCTCATTCAAGTCAACTCACTCTACATCAATCCCAAAACCAAAAAAATTGATTATGATCAAGACAGCCGTTTATTTAATCAAGAAATTCGTAAAATTCAAAACCGACTTCAACCACTTGTAACTATTTCTAAAAGCACAATCAAAGTTCAAGTATTGAATAAAACCACATCGAAAGAAAAGTCATGGTATGACCCAAATGAATTTATACCTAAATATAAGTATACCTATCAGTTAACAAGCAAAAATTTAAAAAGCCAAATACATCAGGCGATAGATTATCGCCAAGGCTTGAGTATCTCTCA
>NZ_JAVWVO010000047.1:0-917 GCF_036666595.1 Acinetobacter sp.
GACAAGATGTTTTAGGAAAAGATGAATAATGGGACTAGCAATCTTTTGTCTTATTCTGGGATTTATTGTTGGTTATTTGCTTAGAGACTCTAGGCAAGAAAAACCGAAAGAAACCATACAGAAAACAAGAAATGTGTACCTAAACTACAATGAAAGGCAGCGCGAAAAAATCCGCTATCACAATGATGCGGACAGAATCAGACAACTAAATTTACTTTCGCCAAACGAAAGCAAATTCATGAGATTGCTTCAACACCAATTTGAAGATCATAAACTGATTGTAAAAGACAGACGTTTTTATATAGCAGATCGGGACAACTACCCTGTTGCTATATTTGAATATCGAGATGGAACAAAGCAGCTAAAAGTAGAAGATACAGAAGAAGGAACACCAGTGTTTCTATACAAAGCAATTTTATCTAGCGAAGCAATTTTAGAAGATAAAGCAAAGCTCATAGCCGAATGTCGCATAACGTAATTTTATGTTAAATAGTATATCCAAGACTGTAGCCTACGCAACACAGTTGTTGCTACAGCTCGGCATCATGAATATAATTTTGTAGATTCATGATGCCGAGTACGTCAATGAACATAATATTCGTTATGCCGAAATCTCAAGCTATCTCATGCGATGGATATGGTGGTCCAATTTGATAAACAGTAATTTGAGTTGATCTATTTCTTTATGAATGTCTGTATAACTCCGTATTCATAGCTTAAAGAATTTTCGGATAACTCTGGAAACTTGAATGTGACAACTAAAACACAAACCAGTCTCATTGCCTATTTTTACTAAATATCTTTTCTAGATTAGCTCTTTCTTCACACTTCAAACCTCATCTAAATAATTGACTAAAAATAAATAGTCTGGCTCATTACAAATTTTTTAGGAAAAAATGTTCGATTAGTTAATTTTC
>NZ_JAVWVO010000048.1:0-915 GCF_036666595.1 Acinetobacter sp.
TGTACTTGCCATAATGGTCAGTGCGATGGTCATCGCCAAAGTACTGTTATGAATACCAATTTCGAAAGCACAAGCTCTGGCTTGATAAGAATTAATTCCCAACATGCGTGGCACAAAGTAACCAATAAGTAGGCTGATTGCACAGAATAGTGCTGTTGCAAATCCAATTTGCCCAATATATTCGATCAGGTTATTTCGTTCTTTAAAAATTGCCCCAAGAATAATAATCAGTAGAAAAACCACTGCAAAAATTCGAACAGGGCGATTTAGCTTCTCTGCAACGTGTGGGGTATAGTGACGAATCAGCATGCCAATACAGACAGGTACTAAAATAATGAGAAAAACTTGTAGAACCTTTGTAAATTGTAGACCAACGTGCTGACCTTCATTCATAAAATGCAAAATCGAAAAATTCACAATAAAGGGAAGGAACACTGCTGCAACAATTGCATTGATTGCCGTTAAAGTAATATTGAGCGCAATATCACCTTTATATAAATAGCTAAAAAGATTCGCGGTTGTTCCTCCAGGCGAGGCTGCCAAGAGCATTAAACCAACTGCTAGAAGTGGCGGTAGTGCGAATATTTTACAAATTAGAAAAGCAACACCAACCAATAAAATCAATTGGCAAAATAAAGCGATCAAAACTGCTTTTGGATGTTTACTGACACGTGCGAAGTCTTTTAAAGTTAATTCTAGCCCCATACCAGCCATGACAATAGCCAAAGCCATAGGCAAGAAAAGTGTGATCAATCCTGAATCCATAACCGTTCATTCCTTTTGATAAAAAATTATTTTTTTAAGAAGATTAATATTTAAGCAACGCTGACCTTAGTCATCTTATACATTCCTTGTGTATAGAGTACTTTAGGTAATTCGTATACAAGAATCTGTCAGCTAAACGACAACTTAAGC
>NZ_JAVWVO010000049.1:0-914 GCF_036666595.1 Acinetobacter sp.
TGGCCGTGATCACGGTCGGCTCTTTTCAGTCGGGTGTGGTCAACAACGTCATCCCCCAAAACGCCACGTTAAAGCTTAGCGTACGGGCGCTGGATCGGGATGTGCGAGAGTTGTTGCGCAATCGCATTGTGGAGCTCGTTGAGTTACAGGCGAAAAGTTTTGGCGTGACCGCAAAAGTCGAGTTTTTGCCCGGTTACCCGGTGCTGGTCAATACCCCTATTGAGACGGGAATAGCCCGCGAAGTGGCGGTGGCGTTGGTAGGCGCAGATAACGTGGTGCTCCAAACTGAACCGCTCACCGCCAGTGAAGACTTCGCCTACATGCTCGACAAAGTGCCAGGCAGCTATCTATTCATCGGGAATGGCGATGCAACTAACGGAGGTCACGGGGCCTGCATGGTGCACAACCCCAATTACGATTTTGAAGACCGCAACATACCTGTGGGTGCTGCGTTCTGGGTCGCGTTGACTGAGCGCTTTCTGGCGTAGTTTTTTTATGAAATTCAGATCGGGAGAGATCGCGTTAAATCGCGACGCCGAAGGAGCAACCACCCCGGAAACTCTCAGGCAAAAGGACCGGTTTGAATCGTTGATATCTCTGAAGAGTTGCTGGTCTTAGTCACCCGGCACACCGCAGGAGCAAGTGGTTGCATTGAACACGATGGACCACGAATCTCTCAGGTTCTAAACAGAGGGGGTGCACCAGCCATGCACAGGGCTTGTTGGTGCTCAACACTTTGACGTTTTTGAAAGCTCATTCACTATGAAAACAATCGCAGTTATTGGCGGCGGCATCACGGGCGTCACAACAGCTTATGCCTTGGCAAAACGCGGCTTTTCCGTTACCTTGTTTGAACGCCATCGCTATGCTGCGATGGAAACATCATTCGCAAACGGAGGGCAACTCTCTGCATC
>NZ_JAVWVO010000050.1:0-328 GCF_036666595.1 Acinetobacter sp.
TTGCACCATATACACCAATATAAATTGTCACTTATTAGCATCCTTTTTTTCTGTGCCTGTAAAACGGGTCATGGTGGCCTCGCCTTCCGCGCTGATATCATCTTTGGCGAGAACTTTATGCACGGTTTTAAACATGATTTTAAAATCTAAAAGGGTCGATTGATGCTCTACATACCATGTATCGAGTTTAAATTTTTCTTCCCAGCCAATCGCATTGCGTCCATTGACTTGAGCATGTCCTGTCATACCCGGACGTACATTATGCCGTTTCGCTTGTTCTTCATTATACAGTGGCAAATATTCTGTCAGCAGTGGACGTGGCCCAACA
>NZ_JAVWVO010000050.1:338-903 GCF_036666595.1 Acinetobacter sp.
CCCCTTTAATCACATTCCAAAGTTCAGGCATTTCATCCAAGCTGGTTGAACGTAACATTTTACCGAATGCTGTTAAACGTTCGCTGTCAGGAAGTGGCTGACCATTAGCATCGACCGCATCCTTCATGCTGCGAAACTTAATCATTTCAAACGGTTTACCATACAAACCCGGACGAACTTGGCGAAATAAAACCGGAGAACCTAAGTTTTTCTTCACTTTATAGGCAACAAAAGCATATAACGGTGCAAGCAGAATGAGTGCTGTGGATGCAATAATGATATCCAAGAGTCGTTTCAACATTTATAACAATCCCATTTCTGTCATCATATGTTTATTCACTTGATGAACATCATATTTATTTAAGGCGATCTCTCGTGAACGTTTACCCATTTGTATCGCTAACTCAGGCTGTTCAATAAATTTCTGCATGGCTTCTGCTAAATCAGCAATAGATTTAACCTCTACTAAAAATCCATTATCACCGTCTACCACGGTTTCACGACAACCCGGTGCATCTGTGGTAATGACAGCACGTCCCATCGCCATTGCTTCTAATACAGTTCG
>NZ_JAVWVO010000051.1:0-890 GCF_036666595.1 Acinetobacter sp.
AGATTCTGTGTCACTCAATAGTTTTGAGAGCAAGCAAACTTTAAATAAGCAAGCGCAACTGGAATACTAAAATAGATAAAGTTGGTATAAAAGTTGCTTTTCTTGAATCAATTGGTGTTTAACGTAAAAAAATGTGATATTTATCAACAAAAATGTATTGAAATGATGTATTTTTGTAATTATCAGGCGTTTGTTTGAATAGGGTATCGAAAAGTCGAAACTGCAGTTCAAAAAATGGGATCGTGCGTTTTGGAGCAAGAAATATGTATTTAAAAAGTCAATGGAAAACAGGTCTACTTGCAGTGGCGGCTTTACTTTTAGCTGTGAATGCAAGTGCTGAAACTAAAGTATCAAAAGACCCTGTATCAGTAGAATTAAAAACCTATCTCGTTAGTGCAAATGCAGATGGGAAGCCGACGGCTAAGTTAGTTACCAAAGTCAAGCCAAATGATGTGATTGAGTATCGTGCGACGTATACCAATAACACGGCTGGAAAAATTAAAAATCTTGCGGCGACTTTACCAATACCAGTAGAAACCCAATTTTTGGGTAAGTCGCAGCCAGAAAATGCGCAAGCAAGTACAGACGGTATGAATTTTGCCCCGATGCCTTTAAAGCGCAAAGAGGGTAACCAAATGGTGAATGTTCCGCTTAAGGATTATCGTGCATTACGTTGGACCATTGCAGAGCTTCCAGCAGGAAAATCTGTCACGGTTTCAGCTCAAACACGTATTAATAGCGAAAAAACCAAAAACTAAACAAATCGACATTGAATATTCAATAGGGGTAAGTTCCAAATGTCCAATCAAACACAACGTTTAAAGTTCACGCAATTAGCGGCATCTATTGCATTGGTTGCTGGTGGTGCTGCATTTATTCCAGCAGCATAT
>NZ_JAVWVO010000052.1:0-333 GCF_036666595.1 Acinetobacter sp.
AGAAAGATCACAATCGGTAAGACCACACATTTTAAAAATAGCTTGGATTTCTGAGGACGGTTTTCGATTGGAATAATTTTAGGTTTGGTTAATTCAGTCATGGTTGTTCCCCGCATGTTCAATGCAATTCACAATCACCAGCAGATATAAATATAAAAAGGTCTATTTTTTTATAGGCGTGACTTAGCCATCCACCGTTGGATTGTTCTTGTAAAAATATTGTTTGAATACAGACGAATAATAATAAATTAGCCGTATCGCCCTCGTTGCAAAGCACAACAAGGTTGAACATGGGGTGAGTCGCAAATTAGAAAAGATTGGTACAGCATGAGA
>NZ_JAVWVO010000052.1:342-865 GCF_036666595.1 Acinetobacter sp.
GGTTGACAGACTGGGATCCAAGGAACCAGCACACCCGAAGGTGTCCCCCTTCTGTCCTACCATAAAGATAAAAGGGGGACGAGAAGGTCCACAAAAAATAGACAGGCTATTTTCTGTGCTGGATCAACGGTCTGTCAAAACCGACTGGCAATGTAGGCCAGAGAGCCCATATTAATTTTATCCAGCGCTTTAGTCAATTTTAGCAATACTAAAATCTGGACGATCAGTGAGGAATAAACGAATTTAATCTAAGTGTTTGATTTTTCCCATTAGACCAAATTAAACCAATCGATTGACTTATTTTGATTTCATGGATAAGCCTAAAATGAACTTTTCTTCTTTAGTAAAATAAAACAATAAAATAAATCAATAAATTTCCCAACCGCACCTTTAAATATTTGGCTTATTGAAATCGGTTTAGTCATGTTAAGTTATGATTCAGATTGGACTTATCATTTCATGAACTTATTTAATACATCTATTGGTGATATCCTGATTCAACCCATTCATATTAGAAAAGATT
>NZ_JAVWVO010000053.1:0-296 GCF_036666595.1 Acinetobacter sp.
TCTTCTTTAATTACCGTAACGACCGTGCCAAGGAGCTTACAGCCGTATTGACACAACAAGATATGCCCGAAGCGGGGATGCATACCATTCCCGGTTTGCAGTTCTATTGCATGACTCCTTACGATGCATCATTCAAGGGTGTACATATTCTTTTTGATAAAGATAACGTACAGAATACATTGGGCGAATTCCTTTCGGCCGAAAAGAAATCGCAACTGCACATTGCCGAAACAGAGAAGTACGCACACGTAACCTTCTTCTTTAATGGTGGACGTGAAACTCCGTTTAAGGCCGAA
>NZ_JAVWVO010000053.1:306-863 GCF_036666595.1 Acinetobacter sp.
TTGGTAGCATCGCCCAAGGTGGCTACTTACGACCTGAAACCCGAAATGAGTGCCTACGAGGTGAAAGATAAATTGGTTGCTGCAATCAATGAAGATAAGTTTGACTTCATCGTTGTGAACTATGCCAACGGCGATATGGTAGGTCATACGGGCGTTTACGAAGCCATCGAGAAAGCAGTAGTGGCGGTTGATGCTTGTGTGAAAGAGACCGTAGAAGCTGCTAAGGCAAACGGATACGAAGTAATTATTATTGCCGATCACGGTAATGCAGACAACGCAGTCAACGAGGACGGATCGGTCAATACGGCTCACTCATTGAATCCGGTTCCCTGCGTATACGTGACCGAGAACAAAGAAGCTAAAATCGAAAACGGAATTCTGGCCGATGTAGCGCCGACTATCCTTCATATAATGGGTATGAACGCTCCGAAGGAGATGACCGGAAAGGTGTTGATCGATGATTCAAATAGATGATATTGTAATCAGCCTCGATGTGCTCCGGGAGAAGTTTCTCTGTAACCTCGACGCCTGCAAAGGCGAGTGTTGCATTGAAGGAG
>NZ_JAVWVO010000054.1:0-862 GCF_036666595.1 Acinetobacter sp.
GTATTTCTTTTTGGCTCTTTCTATAAAATCAGCTATATATGTTAATGTTTCTTGATTAGTTGCTGAAGTAGAATAACGAGTAGCTAAGTTTTTTGCTAAACGTTGTACTTCATCACTAAAATTTTGTGATAAAGATGAAAAGGCAGAAGAATCAATATTTTGATTAGTAACGTGTGACCAAAAGCCCATTATATTTCTCCTATAAAATTAATTATTTCATTCGTGCCTTGATTAGCTCACCAATTGTTCTTGGACCATTATTGGCTGATGTTTGAGTTGAACTTGATTTTGTTTTTAAATTATCAGTAGAAGCCAATACCGCAATAGCTTCGTTTGAGAGAACCGTATCACCCTCATCTTTCATAATGGCATAGATCATTCCATCACGTGGAGCAACAACTTCTAAAACAACCTTATCTGTTTCAATCTGACAAATAATTTGATCTTTACTTACTCTTTCTTCGATTTCTACATGCCAAGTGGCAATTGTTCCATCGGCTACACTTTCTGGAAAGACAGGAGCATTAATTTCAATCAGATCACCTGTTGGTGTTTGTGTGCGATTGGGCTGCTGATCAGAAGCTTTATGAACATTATTGTTTGGTTTAGGTAGCTTCCCAGCCTCTTTCTCTAAAGCTTCAACCACTTTGACTAGATTATCAACATTAATTACAGCCTTGCCACAATACTGCTCATACATGGCTGCAACCAGTTCAACCTGTTCAGGTTTTTCCCAAATACAATGCTGAACCAGCCAGCAATCCCAAATTGAAACAGTACTTTGGCCATTGGTAAAGGCAGAGACTTTCAGCATGTGAACAATCTTACGCCAACGACGATCAGAGACCTGAATCTGATTTTC
>NZ_JAVWVO010000055.1:0-859 GCF_036666595.1 Acinetobacter sp.
CTTTTCATGAAGTGAGAACCTGCGAGCGAATAATCTATAAAATATTAAGATTATGTTTTTATCATAACCCAAGCTAAGGTTTCGTAAAAATATGTTTATATTTTCAATGCATACAATAATCTAGCGTTATGAATTGTGAATAAATTATGGAGTTTGTATCCATGAGTTATTCTATATTGTGAATATTATATAAACAGCTTAAACCCAGATTAAAACAATAGATTGAATCATAATCATTTAATGACTCAAGGTTATTGATAATTGATATCAACAAAATTTGTGAACATTCGCTAAAAAATCGTTCAATTCTAAGCAGATTGGCACTTGCCTTTTTTGTAAAAAAGCGTTGTCATTAGCGAACGTTTAAAACTGAAGCAGATCGACATGCCTGATTTAAAAACAATTCACCATTTTGATGTGATTATTGTGGGCAGTGGCGGTGCAGGTTTAAGTCTTGCACTCTCTTTACCGAGTCATTACAACATTGCCATTTTAGCAAAAGCAGAGCTCACAGAAGCCAGTACTTTTTATGCTCAAGGTGGTGTTGCTGCAGTCTTAGACGAGACTGATTCAATTCAACAACATATTAATGACACTATGATTGCAGGTGGACATCTTTGTGAATTAGATGCAGTCAAACATACGGTCGAAGGCGGTAAGCCTTCTGTTGATTTCTTATTAAACCAAGGTGTCCAATTCACCTTAGATGATGATGAGCAATTACATCTCACCCGTGAAGGTGGTCACTCACAACGCCGTATTATCCATTCAGCCGATGCAACAGGCAAAGCAATTTCAACCACGCTTGTTGAACGTGCTAAAGAACGTAAAAATATTACAATTTTTGAAAATTACATTG
>NZ_JAVWVO010000056.1:0-551 GCF_036666595.1 Acinetobacter sp.
CGCTCTGCAAAGCGTGGATACAGCTCTACGACGCTGCCGTAAGTACCTTTGGCAACTTTAATACGTTTTTTAATCTGAAATTGGCTAGAATCTGGCGTACCTTTGATTGCACAAATATGAAGAGCAGGTTGTTCGGTCGTCTCTGGTTTCGCCATCGCTAGACTAGATAAGCCGAGTAAGCAGGCCGTTAGTGTGAATGTTTTTAGCATGAGTTGCCCCTTGTTGTAATAAAGTTTTTTAGATTTTTTTGTAATGTGTAATTCTAAAAAAAGGTCGCCGAAGCGACCTTTTATTCACTTTAGATTAAGCAGATTTTTTAACTGCTTCTAAAAGTTCATTTTGACGTGCTGTTAGAGCAGCGGGTAAACGCTCACCAAGCTGACTGAATAATTCAGTATGGCTTTCAAGCTCTTTGATCCATTGATCTTTGTCTTGCGCTGTTACGGTGTTGAATTGCTCTTTAGAGAAATCAATACCTTCCCAGTTTAATTGTTCGTAAGTTGGAACAAGACCAATTGGTGTTTCAGTCGCTTCAGCGCGACCTTCACACC
>NZ_JAVWVO010000056.1:580-833 GCF_036666595.1 Acinetobacter sp.
GAAGTTGCCTTCAGCATCGCGACGGAACCAGTTTACGTTAAAGATTTTAGGAAGTTTATTGCCCGCAACTTCAGCTTTAGCTGCAACTTGTTCACCCAATTCTAACCAATGAGAGAAGTAGTCAGCCATGTTGTAGCCAGCAAATGGAAGCATCGCAAACGGATCGCGACGAACAACACCTTGTTGACCAACAGCAGCAGCAGTGGTTTCAGAACCCATTGTTGCAGCTTTATATACGCCATCAACCCAGTCA
>NZ_JAVWVO010000057.1:0-828 GCF_036666595.1 Acinetobacter sp.
GGTCAAGCAGCTCCAGTGCCAATGGCGTGTTCAATTGACAATCCAGACTGTGAGGCTTGTCAGTAATCTGACGAGTTTCAAATCCTCCCCCCTTTCGAAGCTTTGCTTCTCACCTTTAATAAAGGAGGGCGATTCCTCAAAGCAAATGGCGGGATGCAAGTCCCCCTTTGTAAAAGGGGGATTTAGGGGGATTAAATTTTTGAAAAGATTTTTGAATTAATTATTTAAACGGTTAATTCAACTCAAAGGCAAAGTAATTCCTACTACTAATCCTAAGAGACAAATTTTAGACATAAAAAAAGGGAATCTTCCTACAGATCCCCTTTCCAGTCTAAGAAACGAGTTCTTCGACATATTGCTTTGCTAAAAGCAGGTGAATAATCGCCTGATCTCGCAATATCGTCAAGGACTTTTGGGTAACAACTGCTCTAATGAATGATATTTAAGGAGATATAAATGGCAGTTTATTCGGTAAGCTATGACCTAAATAAAATAGGTCAAAATTACGATGGATTAATCAATGAAATTAAAACCTTCAATGATTATGAAAAAGTAATGAAATCCCATTGGTTTATTTATTATAACGGTACTGCAGAACAAGCTTATACAAAGCTTTCGAAGCACCTCGATAGTAATGACAATATTTTGATTTCAGAAGTAAATCTTAGCTATTACGGTTTTCTTCAGAAAACAACGTGGGATTGGTTGAAGAAATATTTATAACTTCAATCATATAATTAACAGAGGAACCCACCATGCTCCATATGACACATAACTATATGTTAGGTCTTGCGACCTTGGTGATTTCCTTTGTGGTTTTGTTTTATA
>NZ_JAVWVO010000058.1:0-826 GCF_036666595.1 Acinetobacter sp.
GACATAGGTGCCTTTTGCGCCATGCTGAATGGCGTCATTCGGAATGCTGACCGCATCCTGAATGGTTTGGGCATTCAGTCGGATATTGACAAACTGGTTCGGAAACAGCGCATCATCGCGGTTATCAAACACCGCTTTTAATTTCAATGTCCCCGTATTGAGGTCAATTTGGTTATCCAAAGCCTGCACCTGTCCTAAAGCCAATTGCTTTTGCTCGGCTTTATCCCATGCACTGACTTGCGCTTTCTGCCCTTTGCCGGCTGCTGCGCGCAAGGTGTCTAAATAGTTTTCCGCCACTGCGAACTGCACATAAATCGGATGAACCTGCGTCACCGTGACTAAGCCGGCCTGTTCATTGGCCTGAATTAAATTGCCGGCATCCTTTTGCTTAAATCCAGCCCGCCCCGCAATCGGTGAATAAATTTTGGTATAAGACAATTGCAGTTTTGCGGCATCCACTTGCGCCTGATTGGCCTGAATTTGCCCTTTCAGCTGATTCACCAAAGCCTGCTGCTGCTCCACCTGCTGTTTGGCAATAGAGTCCTGCTTAAACAGCAATTGATAGCGCGCCAGCTCAGTTTCCGCATTGCGCAGCTGCGCCATATTCTGCTGCTGAGTGCCTTGCGCCTGAGCCAGTTCCACCTGAAAAGGCGCAGGGTCTATTTGCGCCAGCAGCTGGCCTTTGGCAACCAAATGGCCTTCCTGAAAATAAATGCGCTGCAGCGCGCCTGAAACCCGGCTCTGCACATTCACCGTATGTGCAGGAATAACCGTGCCAATCGCTTTCAGTTCAACGCTTAAATCGCGGCGCTCAACCGCAACGACC
>NZ_JAVWVO010000059.1:0-825 GCF_036666595.1 Acinetobacter sp.
CTAAACTCGCATCTACATATTGCGCCGTCAATTTGTGATTAAATAAACCTAGAAAATGAATAGTTTCTACTTTTTGTTGACGACCACTTTGTTTAATTTTATGGGTATAGGTATAAGGCAAAGTACCTTGCATTCCAGTTAAACCGACCATTAAATTGGTTAAATGGATCTGTTCTTTTTCAAACTTGAGTGTTTCAATTTCAGAAACAGGAAAATTAAGATTTAAAGAACTATAGAATTTAAAATCATTCGCCCAATATCGTGTTTTCGGTGAATCAGGTATGTGTCGCAACAAACGTGTCGCCTGAATAAACGCATAAGATGTAGGCCTTGTCATCAAATCATCAATTACAGAAGCTTCTTGCCACCAACGTTCTGTACGCATTGGTATAACTCCTGTTGTGTATTTGAATCTCTTACGAGCAGATCGACATAGCTATTCATTTGAACTTTTAAACTAAAAATATGACTTAAAAGTTGAGTGAAAATATAGAGGCTGTGTCCCCTAAAAATGTGTGAATCAATGGATAAATTCACCTTCACGCCACGCACGAATAAAGGAAAAGGTTTGGCTTCTATCAATTTTTGCGTCAAAGAAAAATCAATCTTTTTAATAGAATCAATAATGAGATGGTTTTCTTTTAATTTAGGCAAATTATACAGCTCTAAAAGCTCCTTAATATGACTGATGGCATCTCCTTTCATTAATGACAAAGTATTGAGTGAAAGATGAGAAATAATGCGCCATTGCTCCTTTTTATTTTGAGCAAAAGAATAAGATGGCGTTGGTCTTTTTAAAATAAGAGCATACCGTGCCAAATTACT
>NZ_JAVWVO010000060.1:0-824 GCF_036666595.1 Acinetobacter sp.
GCATTCTAATTAAACAACCACTTCATGCCTTTAACCACCGTAGAAATATCATTACAAACCTCTGCATTACACGCTGAAAGTTGCCCACCATTGGCAAACGATGTTTCCATAGCAGCATATAAATGTTTATCAATCACGGTAACTTTATAACCCAGTTTTGCCAACTCATAGGCAGAAGTAACACCGGTAATTCCCGATCCAATCACGACAATATGACACATACGACACTCCCTTGAAATGTACTGGCATTTCTATGAGCCCCATCTGTCATTGGTACCTGAGAGCTTCGATCTTGACGCTAAAAATTTCAACGCCGACCATCCCCTTCGGTGAGCATATTTTATATGCTTCTCTCCAGATTTTTAAAATTATTACAGTCCTTTTGCCTGAGAGTTTCCGGGGTCGTTGCTCCTTCGGCGTGTTCACAGAAGAACATCTCTCCTGCAATAATTGCTTACTCTAATATGAGCAATTTTTATACCATTTGCGAACACTAAATTAATTAAATTTGTTAACCAATTCAATCCTAAAAAATACATATAAATATTAAATACTTAAAACATCTTTTTGATTTTTTAATAGCTTTGTAAAAATTACACTCCAGCACTTATATTGAAGTTTAATAGGGCTAAAAATATTTTAAGAGCTACAAATGATTTGCAAAGCATCCAAAAAGAGCAATTTGCTGAAATAATAGCAATTTTGTTTTTTGTTTGAGCACCGTCCAATATTTTTCTATTGAATTAAACTCAGAAGAATAAGGTGGTAAATCAATTAAAAAACAACCTTATGCTTCTACAATCTGTCTTATATTTCTACCTGAG
>NZ_JAVWVO010000061.1:0-821 GCF_036666595.1 Acinetobacter sp.
TTAATCTTTCACCAATCTTTGGTGGATGTTGTCTATTGGGGAAATCACTGATATGAAAAAATAAGTCTTTCCTTTTTTCTGTAATTTGAATGAATCCAAAACCTTTATCTTCATTATAAGTTTTTATCTTGCCTTCATTAAACATAGTAAATTTTATACAATATTGATTTTAATATGAATTATAAGAAATAAAATACAAAGATGCCATGCTTAGAAAAGACATTCTGCAAATTATGATTGATGATCGTCGAAAGTATGGAGATTGACAGCAGCGGCATGCTGCAGTGATTTCAATAGTTGAAAAAGCCCATCAAGTGAGGGTGTTATTTCGCAACAACCTTAGCACCTTTCCAAAACTCCCCACGCCTTCGCACTAGAAATGAACTCGCAATACTATCTAGTGTTAGACATTAATTCAATTATTTATAGTCAACATTCCATCCCAGCTAAAATAATCTCTCGTCAAACTCCCTGGACTCATCGACCAGCCGCGATTTGGTAATTTACATGGTCTGATCGAAAGTTTTAAAGTAAATTCTTATTCTTCCACCACACATTTAAATCGAATTTCAGTTTTAGGATAGTTTCCTAAAATGAACGGAGGTTTAGCATCAATTGTTTCCAGCACTTTTACCATTTTCCCTGTTTTGTTGCATTCTGAATATGCTTCACGCATAGCTTCAGCTTTAAGGGTGCCCATACCAGTGAAGCCTGTTGCTGCTTGACGGGAGACCATGTAAGTATTGCCACCCATAGGTATAATCCCTGAATTTGCTGCACAACCTGTTAGGGTGATAAAACAGCTTAAAAATAATAATTTT
>NZ_JAVWVO010000062.1:0-509 GCF_036666595.1 Acinetobacter sp.
CTCCTGAAATTCTCATTAAACAAGTCATTCAACGCCTACAAGATTGGGGGGCAACAGCACCACATGAACTCAATGGGCGTGAAGAGAATATTACATTTAGTTTACCGAAAGAGTTGCGCATACAAGTCACGCAAGCTTAAATTTAATCTATTTTTTTAAGCAGATAACTGAATTTTTCAGTTATCTGCTTTTTTATGCCACTTATCCAACTTGTATTGGTTTTGTAATGAATTGGTCTATGATTTTAAATAGGGTAAAGTTTTGTTGCTATGGAGTTGCGATGCGAAATAATCGAGGATTCACCTTAGTCGAGTTGATGGTGACACTAGCTGTTTTGGCGATTATAGCAATGATGGCTGTGCCTTTTTTTGGGGATATGATGCTAAGACAAAATTTGAATAAAAGTCAGGGTGAGCTATTTGCTGCATTAAATAAGGCAAAATCCCAAGCTCTGAATAAAAAAAGAAGTGTTACAGTTCGTTTAAATGTTGATTTAGCTGATACAGAGG
>NZ_JAVWVO010000062.1:519-819 GCF_036666595.1 Acinetobacter sp.
ATGTTAAAGAAACAAAATATGAATAATAGTGTTCAAGAGCTAAAGGTATTATTTAGTGAGGCGAGAGGGAAAGCTGTTCTTGAAAGAAGAGATATTACAGTAAAATTAAACTCAAATTCTATAAATACTGTTTCAGAATTAAATTGGCATCCAAGTGGTAAAGCGGTACTAAAAGCAGGAACTTCACCTAGTTCTATAGTTTTTTTGATGAATGGAACAATTAATTCAGTATCAGACTTAAATTATGAAATATGTGATGATGTTGTATCTAATGCGAAATATTCAAAAAAGATCGGAATT
>NZ_JAVWVO010000063.1:0-816 GCF_036666595.1 Acinetobacter sp.
CTTACTATGTCCTTTGGAATGGAGATATAGGATGCAATGGGGGAACAGGAACTCATTCTTATTATGTTTCTGAGGTTTCACGATTTTCACCAAATAGACCATTATTAGTAACAACAAATGATGCTTTTGGTGATAACAATGAAGCTTTCTGGAATACTGATAAAGCTTCAATAAATTATCGTTTTATCAAGTCAATTAAACAAGTTAGTCCAGATGAATTTGAAATAGTCTCATATGCTTATGCCGATGATAAGTTCGGTGGTGTTGATGGGGGAAATATGGGTCCAGCTAATAAATTTCGTTATACAGTTAGTCTTGTAGAAGATGAAGGATGGAAAATAACTAAGCAAGTTTTGTTGGAACAAAATAAATAAAAAAAGGTTTTATTTATTTTTATTGAGGTGCTTATAAGAACCTATAATTTTGAATTATTTCTAAAATTAACATAATGCACGTTATACGAAATGCACTTTTTTATTTCATATAAATCATAGTTTTATGCTGATGTTGAAAGCCCAGTCACACCCGATTGGGCTTTTTTATGGATTCTTCACGTTCCACGATTAGTTCTTGATCAATGTTCCACGGGTTTGTTCATCTCAGTTAAACAATCCATATGAACGGTGGTGCAGGATATTATTGCCAATTTTCACCCTATTTCTTCTTGTTTTGTGGTCCTCTGATACTAAATAATTTAATCCAGTGTTTTGCTAATAGAGGTAAATATGTCAAATCAATATCTAATTGATGAAAGTGACAAAGAACGTGAGATTGCTAATGTCGCAGCGCGTGTACTTCAAGAATGCTTTATCGAAG
>NZ_JAVWVO010000064.1:0-522 GCF_036666595.1 Acinetobacter sp.
CGCCTATTAGAAGCCCCAAAACCTAATATGACTACGTTTACCGATCAAGAATTAGTGCAACCCAGCATAGTCAAACCAGATCCCGAACCTGACACAGCAGAAACTAAACATGACGGATTGACTACTCCCGAGCAGAGGGAAAATAAGCGGATTCCAGTACCGGAGCACGTTGAACAGGAACCGGAGAAAAGGGGCTTTTGGAGCCGTTTTTTTAGACCCTATGATTAACCACGATTGTTTAACTGATATGAACAAAGTCGTGGAACATTGATTAAATAATAGGCGTGGAACGTGAAAAATCATAAAAAAAGCCCACCAGAGGGTATGTGGGCTAAAATCATGTAACTACAGCATTGATTTCTATAGATAATTATAACGCATTTCGTATAAGGTGTATTATGTTAATTTTAGAAATTATTTAAAATAATGAATTAGAGGATTTCATGGCTCAATTTCCAAATCTACTTACTGAATTACATCAATTAGAATTTGATTATGCTGATGGGGATGGTATCGACTTCG
>NZ_JAVWVO010000064.1:532-806 GCF_036666595.1 Acinetobacter sp.
CGCATTTCGTATAAGGTGTATTATGTTAATTTTAGAAAAAATTAATAACTAAAGCACCAATTATTATTCCTAAAATAACACCTAACAATATATGTTTATATTTTCTATATTTTCTATTTCTTTTTTCATTGAGGATTTTCTGTTTTTCTTCTAAGGTAAAAACATGATCATTCCAACCAATATGCTCTACAGCACTATCTTTTAAAATAACAACATGCATCCCTATTGCATCGTAAAAATTAGATAAGAAAGCTTCTGTTGTTATCGCTTTCAT
>NZ_JAVWVO010000065.1:0-806 GCF_036666595.1 Acinetobacter sp.
ATATTAGAACAAACTCAAAAAAATGATTCTGATATCACCGATTGGCTAGTTTGGTTTTTAGATACATTGAATGATAGCCTTGAAAAAACCTTAGTACAGATCAATCGGACATTATTTAAAAGCCAGTTTTGGCATAAATATTCAAATTTAGCCCTGAGTGAAGAACAGCGCAAAGTCCTCAATCGTTTATTAGACGGTGGGGAAAATGGCTTTGAACATGGTATTAGCGCTTCACAATATCAAAAGGTTGCTAAAATTAGTAAGGCAACAGCTACTCGTCATTTATCTGACTTACTTGAGAAAGGTTGTATCGTCAAATTGGAAGGTGGGGGACGTAATACACGCTATCAGATCAATACTCAGTTATAGAAATTTAAGACATAAAAAAGCCCGACAGGATGTCGGGCTTTTTTATGTCTTAAATCTGGATTTCGTGTAAGAGATTTTATGTTAAATCAGTTGGCTATAAATTTTCAAAAATATCCTTAGTTTAATATTTTAATAAGCAAGTAAAGGGTAAGATGGGATTGAAAATCTTAAATTTCTGCAGGAAATTTAAATTAAAAGAAACGGGAGTTAATAGTATGAGTCAAGACCCTAAAAAATGTCCTGTTACCCACCTGACTACTGAAGCTGGTGCCCCTGTGGTCGATAATCAGAACAGTATGACGGCAGGTGCGCGTGGACCTTTACTTGCCCAAGATTTATGGTTGAATGAAAAATTAGCAAACTTCGTCCGCGAAGTGATTCCAGAGCGTCGTATGCACGCTAAAGGTTCAGGTGCTTTTGGTACCTTTACCGTGACC
>NZ_JAVWVO010000066.1:0-251 GCF_036666595.1 Acinetobacter sp.
GGGTAATTTCAAGTAATAATTTTCCAAGTTGAATTGCAGGGTCATGCGTGAAACCACCAAACATAATATGTGACATATTTTGTAATTGGTTTATTACAGCTTGATTCAGTTCAGGATGATTATAACCATGAATCGCACACCACCATGACGACATACCATCTATGAGTTGGCGACCATCTTCAAGCTCAATCGTTGCGCCATAAGCCTTTTTGACTTTAAACGTCGGCAGCGGATTCGTCATAGAAGTATAA
>NZ_JAVWVO010000066.1:261-805 GCF_036666595.1 Acinetobacter sp.
ATTTAATTCAGTCATTAAATCAGCCATCCCTCACTCCGTGTACATTTCACAGCAAAAACAATTTAATCATCTTAAACCTGTGCAGATTAAAAAGAAATTGCGATATCCACCACTCGTCTACAGATTTAATTCATTTTTTGTAAATATTGGCAGATTTTGTCAGTTGTTTCTTCAGTTTTAAATACAGGAAAACCATGTGAGCCACTGATTAATTCTGCATTTAAAAACTTTGCATCTAATTTCTGCAAATTTTCTAATACTTTGTAGCTAACTAAAAAATCTTGTTTGGCAAATAGATGATATTGCTGACCTGTATAATTTTTTAAGATATGAACAAGATTTAAGTTTTCTAAAAGCTTTAAACCTTCTTGAAGCAACTCAATTTTCTGCGGCTGAATCAAACTTTGCAAAGTTAGAAAATCAGTTCTTGTTGTCTCTACACCTTGGCAGACCATATAACCAAATTTTTTTAATGTCGTAATGGCATCATTTTCAAAGGATTGTTTAAAGTTTTGAAATGTTGATTGATCCATTGCTATTTGCC
>NZ_JAVWVO010000067.1:0-804 GCF_036666595.1 Acinetobacter sp.
GCATGGGCTGTCTTGAATTTCAATTCAAACAGACCTATGCTTGAGGGGGATTCCTTGAGATGGTGATGGTATGAGTGTTGAAACTTTAGAGCAAAAAATTGCAAAGCAAGAAGAACGATTAAGACAACTAAAAGCACAAAAACAAGCTATTGCTGCTCGTGAAAAAAAGAAAGTTTCTGATCAGCAACGTAAAGATGATACGAGACGTAAAATTCTACTGGGGGCTTGGGCTTTAAATAAATTAAAAAATGATGAATCGTTTAAACAGCAATTAGCCGATTTTGAGCAATTTTTAAATACGGAAAATAAGACCGAAGAAAATAGGCAGAAAGATAAAGATCTTTTTAATGGATTTATTTGGGATAAGACCTAAATTTCGCATAAGAGATTTTATGTTAAATAGGTTCGATTAAGCAGATCGTCTTCTAATTTTGAACATTGCTCATCATCAATGACTCCGGTAATACTTTGTAGCCACAACCCATCTGCTGCTAAACGAAGTAACTCTAAATCAGGATGACTATCCGTTTCTGCATGTTGAGATAATCTATTTTTTAGCCATTCCATCCAAATTTTATTAAAGGTAGGCTCTGTGATCATAGTCATTGATAACGCTGACCAAGCAGAAACCACCCCATCTATTTGATGGATAAAAGAACTATGAATATAAGCTCGTGTGAATTTACCATATTCTGTTTGATCGCGTTTAATCAAGTATTCAACTGTTTGATCTAAATCAAGAATTATTTGATTGAACATTTCTTCTATCAAATTTTTTTTATTCGGGAAATGGTGAAATACCCC
>NZ_JAVWVO010000068.1:0-793 GCF_036666595.1 Acinetobacter sp.
AGTAATAGGGCTTTTACTATTTTTTCTTTTGAGTATTTCACTAATTTAATTCTCTTATCTACTCAATAACTATTCATACTATACCGATTTTCTTGGAGGTCGTTTGCTTCCATTTAACATAATGGAGGTTATACGAAATGCTTTTTAAAATATCCTTGTTTTTCATAAAGTTAAAAAATTTTCATCCCCCTGAAAAACAACAAAAAACCGACTTGGAAACAAGTCGGCTTTTTATTGAACAGATTTGTCACTTTCAGCCAATAAAATTGATTAATATTTAATCGATTTGTCATTTTTCTCTGCGTTATCAAGCCAACGCTGGCTTAAATTATCCCCAATTTCTGCGGACAACTCTTGGGATAAAAATCCACCAATTTTGTACGCCTGAGCGCACATGAATTTAGGGGGGTTGCGGATAGGTAATGCTCCCCTCAAATAATTGAACTTAAAAGTAGAAAATCGAATAGCCTTAACTTAAGGAGATTTTCTATGAAAACATCTAAATATTCAGACAGCTTAATCATGAGTATTTTGAAGCAAGCTGAAGCAGGAACTCCAGTTCCAAATTTATGCCGTGAACATGGAATGAGTTCGGCCACATTTTATAAGTGGAAATCAAAATTTGGTGGCATGGATCTCTCGATGATGACTCGATTGAAAGAGCTAGAAGCTGAAAATGCTCGTCTTAAACGTATGTATGCCGATGAGCGACTCAAGTCAGATATCTTACAAGACGCACTGTCAAAAAAGTTTTAAGGCCAATTCAACGTAAATCAATTGCTCAGCATGCTGT
>NZ_JAVWVO010000069.1:0-793 GCF_036666595.1 Acinetobacter sp.
GTCAAAGAAGGCTCGGTGATCGTGAATGGTCGAACCTTCCAAGCGCCTGTTGCGGTTTTCCGTGGTGGACGCATCCGAGAAGTGTCTTTCTGTGCATTGGGTGCAGATGACAATACAAACGCCGTGGCAGCCAGTCACTCTCCAAAAAACTTTAATCAACCAGAGGACACAGACGTGACCGAATTAGAAAAAGCACAAGCGGAAATTGCTGCGTTAAAGCTGAAAAATACCGAGCTTGAAACGCAAAATAAACAATTTGCTGCTGCAAAACGTGAAGCTGAAATCACTGCACTAGGTAAAGACTTAGGCAAAGAATTTAGTGCTGAAGATATTGCTGAAATGAAGACTCTTGATGAGTCGACATTTGCATTCTCGGCTAAGCAATTACGTCAATTTTCGGTGACCAAACCACCAGAGCAAAAGACACCGGGAGCAAATCCAGCCTTGGCGCATTTATTCAGTCACCAAGCAACTGGTAGTCAAGGTGGGCAACAAGGGCAAGGGTCAGCTCTTGATCAGGCTTTCAATAAATTCGCAGCTTCTATGGAGCAAAAATAATGGGAACAATTACTCAAACGATTACTGTTAATCAATTGGTTGTAGGTAATGGCGTTCGCACAGAAAATGCAAAACCAAAAACTGCAACAGCATTTAAGAGTGGTGATTTGCTAAATGTAAATGCAGCTAATGTAGCTGATCATCCAGTAGTTACGGCAGATGTTGTTGGGGATTGGAATGCGATTGCTGTAACTGACTTTACCGCAGAGCAATCGACTTACCATGCAGCCAATGG
>NZ_JAVWVO010000070.1:0-792 GCF_036666595.1 Acinetobacter sp.
GGTTTTAGTGGTCGGTTCGCCAAATTCATCAAATTCAAATCGCTTACGTGAACTTGCCGAACGTATGGGCAAGCAGGCTTATTTGGTCGATAATGCTGACCAATTGGATCAAAAATGGTTTAATGAGAATACTAAAATTGGGGTCACTGCTGGTGCATCTGCCCCAGAAATTTTAATCAAACAAGTCATACAACGTTTACAGGATTGGGGTGCCAAAGCACCAGAAGAACTTGCTGGGCGTGAAGAAAATATTACCTTTAGTTTGCCGAAAGAGTTACGTATCTCCGTAATTCAGGCATAACTGTTAAAGAGGTAACATTCTCTTTAAATTCTTAATTTGACAGGTAATTGTATTTTGGCAATTATCTGTTTTTTTATGCCTTTTATCCTTTATATGTTTAGTTTGTAATTAAGTTAGGTATTATTTTTAATAGGGTAAAATTTTGTTATCTGGGGGGAGTATGCAGCAAACAAAAAAAAATCAAGGATTCACCTTAATTGAATTGATTGTGACTGTTGCAGTAATGGCGATTATTGCAATGATGGCTGCGCCTTCTTTTGGGGATTTGGTTGCAAGAAAACAATTGGATACAACAGCAAGAGATTTTGCTTTGATTTTTGGTGAAACGAGAGGTCAGGCAATTTCTTTGCGAAAACCTATCACGCTTAAATTAACCTGCCCAACAGAAACAGATTCTATTACAGCCGAGACGAAGGTTGTTTGCCCGGCTAATACAGCAACATCGTTTTCTTGGATTTCACCACGTGATGATATTGAGCTAACAAGCGATG
>NZ_JAVWVO010000071.1:0-780 GCF_036666595.1 Acinetobacter sp.
AAACACAACTGAATAGTGATGTGATTAGGGCATTTAAAACTGAGTATCCATGTGGACCTCACTCTGACATATCGGATATTGTTCATGATGAGGTCGAGTTTTATGCCCACTGTGTGACGAGATGGGGAGTAAAAATGAATCTGTGGACTAAAGTTGGCAAGAGTACAGAGCTTGGAGATGTTTCTAAAATTCTATTTAGAGATTCAAGAGATTATGGTGCGAAAGTAGGAGAGGAAACAATAAAAATATCTCAAAACTGGTATGTATGGCAAATTAATGATGATCAATTTACATATGTTGGAAAGCTAGAGGGAGAAAACCGTAAAGCTGAAATCGGTGTGGTTATTAACCCTCATGCGATCGTGACCCGTATAAAAACAGGAGATTACGATTTTGTATATCCACAATTTGAATAGATCTTTTCTTAAGTTCGAGTTCAAACGTTTAATAATAAAAAAATTACGATTCAATCCACCGATTTGACCTAACGGGTTGATATGAAGCCACAAAGCCCGAATCTGTAATTTGAGCTTCTAGATCCACCTAGAATTGATTTTGAACTCTCTTAAAAAGATAAAATTGACACACTTATTTTCGCTCATCCATCAAAAGACGAACAGCTAAGACCGATAAAACAGTTCCCATCATCCACTTTTGAATTTGTGCCCAAATCGGCTTGCGGTTCATCAAGGCTGCTAATGAGCCAGCAGAGTAGACAATCAATACATTCACAAAAACACTGACTACAATTTGAATTAGGCCTAAAGTCATCGACTGTAC
>NZ_JAVWVO010000072.1:0-763 GCF_036666595.1 Acinetobacter sp.
CTTCACCTTATTCGTGAAGAGTTAGAGATTTCTCAAAAAGAACTGGCTGCAACCCTTGGAATCAAACAGCCGTCATTGTCAGCAATCGAAAATCGTGGTCATGATCTTAAAATTTCAACGATGAAAAAGTATGTTGAAGCCATGGGCGGAAAACTTCGTATTGATGTAGAGCTTCCAACAGGAAAACACATAGGATTCAATGTCTAATAATAAGCTTTTGAGAAATAGTACTAAATTACTTGTTAATCTGGACAAGTTTATATTTTTAGTCAATGCTGCCGATAGCCTAGAAGAAATTGAAATTATTAGAGATTTATGCTGTGACTATTTTTCACATTATAATAGACCAAGCTATTACACAGATATTTTTGACAATGCTTATTGGATAAAATATTACGAAATAGCTTAATCCTTCCAGATTCGCATAAGAGATTTTATGTTAAATGGAATTATTTTTAAGGTATACAAATTAAAAACCCCAGCTTTAGCTGGGGTGAAATTTTTGGTCTTTATGCATACTCATACACATCTATTAGATGCCATCGGATGTATGTACCAACCTAATTGCTATGATACCCAAAATAATAGGAAAACACAAGTTTCTATGTCATGATGCTTAAGACATTGTTTTTTATTGATTAACATGGATAAAAATTTATCTAAAATTGTAGATTTAATTTCATCAGAAAGATTAAAGAGCTACGAACAAGTCTTCGGTACTAAGAGTCAAAATGAACTACTAGGTGTTTATTTCTGGAATATC
>NZ_JAVWVO010000073.1:0-753 GCF_036666595.1 Acinetobacter sp.
ATACATTGCGTTCTTATCATCATCTTTAATTCATCATTCAGGTTGTTATTGGTGTTATTACATTTATAAGGAATGGCTGATTTTTTGTTGGCGTTTTGAGTGAACCCAACGTGCAACCACAATCACGAAGATAATCACCAATACCGTCATCACCACAGGCATCACAAATGCCAAAATCGACAAGACAATCGAGCCAATCAGTTCACCTGTCGCCACAACAAAATTGCCCAATCCACCTGTGGTTGCGGTCGAGACACCACGTGCAGCAACGGTACTCATTTGCACGATGCCTGCCGTGCCACCACCTACGATGAGCGCGGCTGCCCACGTCGCAAACTGTGACATTTCTCCACTACTGACTGCCATGGTACTGAGTGTACCTGCAACGACGGCGGCAGGTGTGGCAATCGTATCCAATAAGTTATCCACCCACGGCACATAGTAAGCTGTGATTTCACAGATCGTCGCAAAACCGAGTGCAGCACATACAGATGGAATGGCTAACCATTCAAAGCCTTTGGCAGGTTCATACCAACCCAACAAAGTTGCAATACTCATCACCAATAAAGGCACAAAGACACGGAAACCACAGGCTGCGCTTAACCCTACGCCGATACAAAGTCCTAATATTGTTTCCATGTTGGTTTTCCTTATTTTTGCTTGATGAATCTATGTTGTTATTTCATATTTTAAACGAACAAAAAAGCCCTATCGAGTGATAGGGCTTTTATTCAAAACAGTGGGTAACTGTTT
>NZ_JAVWVO010000074.1:0-752 GCF_036666595.1 Acinetobacter sp.
AAACTGACTAGAGGACTTCTTCATAAAAACCCCAAAAACCGACATTATTTCCTGTTTAAGTTAGCTTAAACCACATTTAATGTCATGTATTTTTAAGAAAAAGAAGTCTATCCGGAGCCAAAGAAAAGACACTTTGAGATTTGGTTTTTTAGACCCTATGATTACTCAGGATTGTTTAACTGAGCTGAACAAAATCGTGGCACATTGATCAAAGAACAGGCGTGGAACGTGAATAATCATTAAAAAAGCCCAATCGGAGGTGGTTGGGCTTTTCTTAAACAGTTAAGCGAATGATTTATATCAGAATAAAAAGAGCATTTCGTATAAGGTGTATTATGTTAATTTTAGGGAAACTAATAAATATGCAGATTTTTATTTATTTGATTTTATCATTTTTACTTTTTGGATGCGCTTCAAAACCTCACTTTGAACCTACTAAAATGTATACAGGTAATCAAAATAAAACTGAAGCTGAATTTTCTTTAATTTATATAGATTGGATGGAGTCTTCTATCATTTATAAAGGAGTAGGGCAAACTGAAATTACGGAAATAAACAATGTTAAAGTACATGAAAGAGTTCCAATTCTTGGTAGTAAATATCTAATTCAAGTATTGCCTGGTGAACAAAAAATTTCTATTTCCCTATACATTTCTAAAGGTTACATAAGTATGGGATACTATGGCTACTATAAAATAGAACAAGTAAATTTGGAATTAGCTGCATTTAACTCAGAACCAAATAAAATTTAT
>NZ_JAVWVO010000075.1:0-738 GCF_036666595.1 Acinetobacter sp.
GGGCCAAGTTCTTAAATTTTGTATTTCTGGTCGTGACATAACTTTATAACTCTTAGATATTAATAATAAAAAATTTATTAGAGTACATTACTATGTTTAAACCATTTACAACATGTTGTTTAAAAAACATGCGACAAATTATGTCTCTTCAATTAAGTTCTACTCTCAACTCTTCATTCTATTTAACATAATGGCTGTTATACGAAATGAAAAAACCTAGGCACCAGCCTAGGTTTTAAATTTTAAAAAATACATAAAAATCAGTGAAATAAACTCACTTTTAGCATTTCGTATAAGGTGTATTATGTTAATTTTAGGTTTTCTAATCATTCCAAGAAAAGTGTAAATAATAATAGTCATCTTGATATGTAACTACATAATCAAGATAGCAAACATCAAATGAGCTGTTATCTAGCAAATATAGATTTAATTCATATTCTGAAATACTTTCCAGAAGGTCTATAATTTTTGAAATTATATTTTTTTTAACAATCTCATAATCATCTGAAATTGGGAAATCGTCACCAAAGAACCATTCATTTAAGGATTTATTAAGTTGCGTTTTCCAACCTAATATTGGTTCATATGTAAAATCTAATTTAGAAAATGGGGAGTGATTTGATTCAGAGTGTCTTATTGATTCTCTAATAAAAAATTCTGTGAGACTATTTTGAAGTGAACCTTTGTTATATATGGGCTCTATATAAAAATCATGCGATACAGTATGACTGTTTAAAG
>NZ_JAVWVO010000076.1:0-736 GCF_036666595.1 Acinetobacter sp.
AAACAATGCCGGCAAGTTAGTGCAGATCGGAAAATACAAGTGAAGAACCCACCAATAAAACATTGAAAACATTAAAACAACGTAATGAATTACTTAAAATGTTGAGTTTGGTTAATACGCTTATTAGCTAGAGCAATGTAAAGCTCATCCAATGAAGCTCGAACATTACTGATGTGTTTAGATGACCAGGTTTCTTTTTGATTATTGAACCAATCTTCAAGGTTAGCAAGTACGGTATCTGACAAAGGACGGCGTTTGATATCTGTTCTTTTCATGAGCTTGTACACCAGCAAGTTCAATAAATATTGCAATGTACATGACAATGTACACTGTAGCTAGTTATGTTTGGTTATGTTCAGGCATAAAAAAAGGCTTAACCCCTTTAGGATTAAGCCTTTCAGTTCCAAAACTTGGCATATTTTGCCATGTTTTGGAAGGTATTTGGGGTGGCGTCAATTGAACTCAAACCCCAACCCATTCATTCCAAAGCTATTTTATTGAATAAAAAAAATCATTGACCCAATTTTGACCCAAATCAGATTTACTGAATTGAATCACTAAACAATCTTGTTCAAATCCTGTCTTGGGATTTGAAATGGTTTACCAATATTACCACTTTTACAATCAATACAAAATGTAATGATATGTCGTTACATTTTTTGATATTTCTTTTTCATGTATTATCAACTAAGACAAATTCAGGGATAAGGTAATGTTTGAAACTATCAATGATTTA
>NZ_JAVWVO010000077.1:0-731 GCF_036666595.1 Acinetobacter sp.
TTCTCCATAGATTTTAGAAATGGTACATATACTATAACGTGATAATACTGATTGTTTATTGACCTTTCTGACAAATGGTGGTGGCATAAATGTAAGAAAATGTTATTTGTATGATTTATCCTACAAAATTTTAAGGATTTGGCGGATTGGCGTCCCTCTCATCTTTCCTTATGATGAACTTATACAGGAACAGGATGTTCCGGAACATAATCAGTTCAAGCATCAGGATCGTGAGATACGACAGGAGTCATATCTAGCTACCAAATACGAAAAGCCCGACAGGATGTCGGGCTTTTTTATATCCATCGTTGTTGCACTTCATTTCAAAATCTAGGAAATGGAAAAGTTATTCTTAATTTTCTGCGAGGTAGGTTCTTACTCGTGCATCGTTAAGTAAAGTCATTACCCCTTCAGCAATTTAAATCTTGTATTAACACACCACTCGTATGAGCCACGGTAAACGGAATGACTTGTCCGTTGCCTAAAGTTACTTCAAAATTAATTTTACTACGCCAGAACATCATATTGGTATAAGTACTGCGTAATGAATTTACCTTGATCGCAAGCGATTTCTTTCCTTCACCATCAACCGCTTGACCATTTTTTAATAGTTCTTTTTCAGTTTGCTGTACCATCGTTTCTGTAATTGATTTGATATTTGAGTCTAGTTTTGTACCCATATATGAATAAACAATCACTCGGTCATCTGAGGTTTGGGCATTCGTCACATC
>NZ_JAVWVO010000078.1:0-729 GCF_036666595.1 Acinetobacter sp.
CGATCAAAAACCGGTACAACCTAATATGGCCAAAACAGATATCGAACCTGACACAACAGAGCCTAAATATGACGGATTGACTACTCAGGTTGAAACCGAGAGTAAGCGTATCCCAGTGCCTGAGCATGTTGAGCCTGAACCACCGAAAAGAGGCTTTCTGAGCCGGTTTTTCTTACCGAATGGCTAAAGTCATTATTCAACTGAGCTAATCAAAAATGTGGAACATTGATTAAAGAATAGGCGTGGAACACGACTATTCACGTAAAAAGCCCAATCGGTGAGAACTGGACTTTTAAATATACGATAACACTATGAATTAAAAAGAATAAATTAGAGCATTTCGTATAAGGTGTATTATGTTAATTTTAGACAAACTTCAAATTAAATATCTTTCCAAGCAATTTTTTTAAGCTTTAAGTTAATACAAGAATCATTTGTGAGCTTCTCTGCAACTTCGAAAGCATCTAGTAATTCCTTATTAATATGATTAATTCTTAAATTTTCGAATTCAACAACTTTAAAAAATGGTTGATCCAACCCTTTAATATTTAGTTTTGGTTGTTGATCACTTACTTTAATGAAGTCGGGCATATCTTTATCAAAAATAGAAGAATCTACAAAGAAGTTATTCCCTCCAAAACCACCTTTAGAACCAGCATCATCTGCCAAATAAGCCTTGGTAAAGGCGAAATTTGCTTGTAATTCTGGTACAACATCATAGCAAGGCTT
>NZ_JAVWVO010000079.1:0-721 GCF_036666595.1 Acinetobacter sp.
TAGTTAGATGTGACCCAAAGTCACTATCTCTTGTTGTAACTATGTATTTCTTAATGTAACGAGCTTTTATATCCATCTCCGACATATAGTTGCTCACTGTCTTTAAAGATGTCTCATAGCCCGATTGTTTTAATAACTTTTCAATTTTAGGTGCCCCGTAAATTTCAAATGATTGTTTATGAATTTCTTTAATTTTACCTTTTACTTCTTCTTTTAATAACTCTTGCTTTGAAGGTTCTCGTTTTAGGTAATCATAGTAACCTGATGTTGATACACCTAACTTTGGGAGAATGCTGTTAATAGAAATTTTGCCTTCAAAGTTTTTAACACATTCATAAATTACTTCTGTTCTTCTCTTGCCAGAATACCCATTGCTTTTTTTAATATCGTGAGTGCATCTTGAGAATCCTTTAATTCTTTTTTTAGCCTTGATATTTCTTTTGCTTCATCTGATTCAAAGTTACCTGAACCACGATGTAACACTTCCCCATCATTTTCTTGAGCTGATCTTTGCCAGTTATAGAATGTAGGAACACTTATTCCTAAGTTTCTACAAACGGCGGCTACAGTTAAGTGTGGATTATCTTCTCGATACTTAAGGGTATCTTCCTTAAATTCTTTATCATAATGTTTTGCCATAAAGTTTTCCTCCTGTTACCAATATTGTAACTTATTTAGAAACTCTATGTTTAACATGTCCGTTATTTATACTAGCACCAAT
>NZ_JAVWVO010000080.1:0-709 GCF_036666595.1 Acinetobacter sp.
CAATACCGTTTTGGTATGTTTACCATCGGTGGTTGGGTCAATCAAACACCCGGACAGCGCTTCCATCCTGTACATGCACAAAATGATCAGGCTGCAATCGTGTATATGTACCGTCCCGATAGTAAATGGAACCGTCAAGAAATAGTCGCGTCCAGTCTTTTTATTAATAGTGAACGTATTCCCAGTTTATTAAATAATCATTATTACTGGGTTGAATTGCCAGCAGGAACTTATCGTTTGTCGACCAGTCGTCCGCTGGGGGTGCAACATTTTCAAAAGCCGAAATATTTAGAGTTTACTGTAGATGCGGGGCAAACTTATTTTATTAAATACGATGAGGAAAATCTCAGTACGCGTCGTGAAGTTTCAGGTCCTTTAATTATGGTGCCTGAAAAAACAGGTTTAAATGAAATTGCATTTACCCAGTGGAAATCTGAAAGTTTTAACTTTGTTGCTCAAGATCAAAATACAGGTAAGGTACGTAAAAAAGCTCAAACGCTGAAACCTGCAAAATATGATCCAGCGGATGATGTGCAGTTAATAAAACCATTTAAACTTTGGAATCCAATGACTTGGTAAAATATGTCGGCTTGATTTGATCTTTATCTATGGATCAAATAAGCGAATTTATGGATATAAAAAAGCACCCAAGTGGGTTAATACCAGTCAGTTAAGGGTTTTAGAAATAAAGCCCTTAACTTTTTAGTTA
>NZ_JAVWVO010000081.1:0-709 GCF_036666595.1 Acinetobacter sp.
AAGATCAAAACCAGTCTGCAATGGATACTACAATCAATACAAATCAGACTGTTCGACAGAATAGCTCTGAGGTATTAGCTACTCCAGAGCAGACAGAAAACAAGCGTATTCCAGTACCGGAGCACGTTGAACCGGAGCAGCCGAAAAGAGGGTGGTTAAGCCGGTTTTTCTTGCCGAATGGCTAAAGGCATTATTCAACTGAGCTAATCAAAGTTGTGAAACATTGATCAAAGAATAGGCGTGGAACGTGAAAAATCATAAAAAAAGCCCACCTTGGGGAAGATGGGCTATCAACTAGAAACTACAGCATTGATTTATAAAGAGAATTATAAAGCATTTCGTATAAGGTGTATTATGTTAATTTTAGAAAATCTAAAACTTAATAACTTCTTAAAGCAGTTATTAAGTCTAAAATAAATGCGGTAAAATTTAGTTTGGTCTTTACTTTACTAGATCCCAACTTTTATGTTTACAAGATGGGCAATCATATCTTTCAGCTATCCATTTTGTAATTTGATCAGAGAATGCTAATAAAGCTACTCCACCAGTAACGATAGCGACACAAATTACAAAAGCAAAACCTGTACCTGCAAAAAAATAAGTGACCCAAGCAGTAAAACCACCACCAACAAAACTTCCCCCCATAACTTTCAAAAAGAAAGTTTTATTTGCTTCTTCCTCATAACCACAACATTTGCATTTTACATGC
>NZ_JAVWVO010000082.1:0-270 GCF_036666595.1 Acinetobacter sp.
AGTATGTAACGAATCCTAAAGCCATTATTGCACTGTCTTTTTTAGTCGCATTGGTTTCCTCATATAGCATTTTTCCCCGAAACGTTTTTTGGGCTTTGGTTACAGCCTACATTTTGGCTTTAATTGGCTGTGCTATTTATTGGTTAATTCAACAACGCCATCATTCCAAACAAGGTGAAGTGCTTGCTGAAGCGATTAAAAATAATATGCATGCGGAAGATGCGAAGCAAAAAGATAAAGATGAATTACAACAGATAAATCAACAAATTA
>NZ_JAVWVO010000082.1:280-700 GCF_036666595.1 Acinetobacter sp.
GGCGATAAAAAGGGTAATGCTGCCTTATATGAATTACCTTGGTATATGGTGATTGGCAATCCTGCTGCGGGTAAAAGTTCCGCTATTTATCATTCAGGGCTGAAATTTCCATTTGAAGAATCACATCAAAAAATGGTGTCGTCTGGATTAAGTGGCACTCGAAATTGTGATTGGTTTTTCTCAACTGAAGGTGTCTTACTGGATACAGCGGGGCGTTACTCAGTTTATGCTGAGGATCGCTCAGAATGGTTAGGACTTTTGGGTTTATTAAAGAAAAGTCGTCCTAAAGCACCCATTAATGGCCTAATTGTGATTGTCAGTATTGCAGAATTGATTAGCCAGAGTCCTGAAAAATCCATTAAATTGGCTAAAAATTTAAGAGCACGTATTCAAGACTTAACCGAACATTTAGAAATTTTC
>NZ_JAVWVO010000083.1:0-694 GCF_036666595.1 Acinetobacter sp.
AAAGCTTAATGTTGCATTTCTTGGTTCGCCCCAAATCATTGAGTCTGAGCCTATTCCATCATAATATTTTTTATCAAATAAATTATTTACATTGAGTTGTGTACTAAAATTTGGATCAAACTTATAACCCAGCATTGCATTTGCAAGATACAAATCACCTCTGTCCACACGCGTCGCACCTGTGCCTTTATAAATTTTACTAAAATAATTTAGGCCAGCACCGGCATACCATGCTTCATTTTTATATTTAACAAATAAGTCTGCCGTAGTCCGAGAACTGGTAGAGTTATAATCAACACCTTTAGCATCCTTAGCATCAAAATTGGCAACACCAAAGCTAAGCCCCCAATTCTCATTAAGCTCACCATCAATGTTGAGTTCAACCCCTTTACTGGTTACACCTTCAGCCGCAAAATAAGCATTTTCTGGTGTATCAGCCCCGTTGTTATCTTTAACTTTTACTTCTTTTCCATTTGAATCATATAATTGCTCTGCAACATTATCTTGCTCAATTCGGAAGATAGATAAGGCGGCATTTAGCTTTCCATCCAAATATTCACCTTTTAAACCCATTTCATAGCTTTTACCATCAATAGGATCAAGGTAATTGCCACTTACATCTTTTCTGTTTTGTGGTTTAAAAATACTGGTATAGCTCACGTATGCTGAATAATCTCGCGCAACGTCATAAATA
>NZ_JAVWVO010000084.1:0-692 GCF_036666595.1 Acinetobacter sp.
CCCTTAGTGAAGTAACGCTTCAATAATAAAAGCAAGATGAATATATTATCCAAATTAGACTTGAATCGGTAAGGTTAAAGTATCTGACAAAGCGGCATGTTTTTCATCTTTATGAAATGTTTTTACAAATACTGTTGAGCAGTAGCGGATATTCTTCTCTATAATAAATTTATTTAATCCATTGGAATAATCATTCTCTTCATCTCTAGGATGGGGTATTAGGGTTTAAGATATGAAAGGTATTATTTTAGCAGGTGGATCAGGCACTCGTCTTTATCCAATTACGATGGGTGTTTCTAAGCAGTTGTTACCTATTTATGATAAGCCAATGATATATTATCCGCTATCGGTGCTAATGTTAGCAGGAATACAAGATATCTTGGTGATAACTACTCCTGAAGACAAAACTAGCTTTGAACGTTTACTTGGCGATGGAAGCCAACTAGGCGTGAATCTTAGCTATGCGACGCAGCCAAGTCCTGATGGGTTAGCTCAGGCATTTATTATTGGTGAAGAGTTTATCGGTGCGGATCCAGTTTGCTTGGTACTAGGAGACAATATCTTCTTTGGTCAAGGTTTTAGTCCTCGCTTGAAAGCAATTGCACAGAAAAGCCAAGGAGCTACTGTATTTGGCTATCAAGTGATGGATCCTGAGCGATTTGGCGTAGTGGAGTTTGATGACAACTATAAAG
>NZ_JAVWVO010000085.1:0-691 GCF_036666595.1 Acinetobacter sp.
GACTACACAAACCCGTGGAACATTGATCAAAGAATAAGCGTGGAACGTGAAAAATCATAAAAAAAGCCCACCTTGGGGAAGGTGGGCTATAAACTAGAAACTAGAAACTAGAAACTAGAAACTAGAAACTAGAAACTAGAAACTAGAAACTAGAAACTACAGCATTGATTTCTATAGATAATTATAACGCATTTCGTATAAGGTGTATTATGTTAATTTTAAAAAATCTTTGAAGCAGATGATTGAGTATCTTAGTTTTGACCTCTAATCAGGTTAGATCATATGTAATATAAGTATCTAAAAGTTAGGAGAACTCATGAATAATAACTACCCAAAACCTATAATAATTTATTGGATTAAAATATTGTGATCAGATACACAAAGTATATTAGGTCACAGCAACATTAAATAGTGATCCGATCCAAGCACTGAATAACATTGCGACAATTCCCCAAATCATAACCCGAACAGAACCTCTCCAGATACTTACACCGCCAGCATAACTCGCCAATGCTCCCATAATTCCGAGAGTTAAAACGCCAATCAGCATGACACCTTTATCTAAATATTGTTCAGGCAAAAGCATCATTGAAATTAAAGGAAATAATGAACCTACAGAAAATGCGAGGGCTGAAGAAGATGCCGCTAGAAATGGCTTGGCAGAGGTATGATCTGAAATGCCAATTTCATC
>NZ_JAVWVO010000086.1:0-687 GCF_036666595.1 Acinetobacter sp.
TTGTTCGTCCTGAGCATGGCGCACTCCTCATATAAATATAATTGTCATTCTTTATGCAATTAACTTATAAGAAAACCACGAAAAAAAATAGCCTTTCGGCTATTTTTGTTGTTTCAATTTGTGATCAAAAGGTAAACAAACTGAATATCGATTTCATTACTTATTTTTCTATAAATTTTGACTCAGCAATTCATTTAAATTATCGACAACAATTGCCCACTCATCATCTTTTTGCCAATGACTACTTAAAAATTCACGCTGCGATTCACTCCAAAAATCTGCTTGATGCATCATTACCCCTTTAGGCAGTTGATGTGATGCGACAAAATGATCGATAGATGTTTGGTCTGCATCTAAACCCAATTGTTCAAATAAAAGTTCTAAAGTCGGTTGTTCATCAAACATTAGGTTCCCTCACCTTATTTATTTTCAATACCTAGGATTAGATTTTAAATTATCGATATTTCTTTTATTTTCCAACTGTTTCTTGATTTATTCTTGTTATTTTTTTGTTGATTGGCTTTAGTCTACAAATAAAAAAGCACCCCAAATGGAGTGCTTTTCAAAACTAATCTTAAGCAGATTAATTTTTAATTATTTAAGCATATCAGCAATAGCTGCGCGCTCTTCTTCAAGTTCTTGAAGTGTTTTGTCCATACGTTCACGGCTGAATGCATCAATTTCTAA
>NZ_JAVWVO010000087.1:0-679 GCF_036666595.1 Acinetobacter sp.
TTTATAGGCTCCCCACCATAAAAATTTATAATTTGGGTAGCTACTTGCATACATTTTTCTGATGAAATATTTCCATTGTATTCATTAGTTGAAATATCCATTAAGGCATCACTGATGTCATTTATATCACCAAGATTTTCTATAATTTCATATAGTTGATCAGCGATATGTACGATATTCTCATTAGAAAAAGAAGGTGAAGGATTCCAAACATGTCTAAGTAGTGTTTGAATCTTTTGTGTTTGATACATATTAAAAATTGCTCAAAAAACAATAAAAGGTTTGAAGTGATTTAAAATTAAGAATTTCTAAAATTAACATAATACACCTTATACGAAACTCTTGAAACTTTCATATAGGGATCAAGGCTTTAGTCATATGGGCTCTAGTGCTTAGTAGGCTAGAGCCTATTTTTGGTGATTATTCACGTTCCACGCATACAATTTAATCAAACTAATCATTTCAATGTTTAGTATTCATTAACCATAAAATATTGTTACCCATAGTCAACATGCCTTCCCAGCTAGAATAATCCCGCGCCAGACTTCCTCTACTCATCGACCAGCCACGATTCGGCAATTTGCATGGTCCGATCGCGAGTTTCTTATCCCCAAACCTTTCCCTTAAAGCCTTTCTTTGCTAGCTGTCGCTTCTCACACTATATTGTGAATTTGATTAT
>NZ_JAVWVO010000088.1:0-676 GCF_036666595.1 Acinetobacter sp.
CTTTAATTGAGTTTACTCAAATACAGTGCCAAAAATATGGTATTGCTATCAGGAAAACTAAATCAAAATTACACTATTTTTGTGTCACTACTGGTACATGGAAATCAGATTATTTTGACTTACCACATATTGACAACTCAGATGAATTCTTAATTCTAATACCTAAAACGTTTATTCCTAGTGTTCCAACTTACAATCCAATGTATTTCTATACACATGTTGCCCAAGAGCATTTTAAAAAGCAGGCTATGTTTACTAATGATTCTTGTATCAGTCGAGATCGTAATGGAAATATTCAGGTACTTAGCAAAGATCTAAGAAGTTCTGAACAATATAAGCCAAATAAAGGAAATATTAAACGAGGAATCATTGAGAAACCTGAACTTTTATTGAAATACAGAAATGAAGTCGCAATGGATATCTATTATAGAAATTTTAAAAAATAGTTTAAGGAGCTTCGGCTCCTTTTCTATATGAATAATGCTTCTGAAATTTTTTTTCCCCGTAAGAACGTATAAATCTTATGGTCAAGGTATCGCGACTATTATCGAACGTGTTTAATTAACACTAAGATAAAATAAAAATCCCCCTTGTTGGAGTATATAGTAAAAACAGTGTCTATTCGCGTGTGAGTGAGTGACAGGGCTTTACATATAACGTCAGCGGCTTTAATTTC
>NZ_JAVWVO010000089.1:0-676 GCF_036666595.1 Acinetobacter sp.
AATGGTTACTCGATAAATTTCATCATCTGTAATATCTTCAGCCCGACTAATTTTACTGATAGCAGCTAAGACAATACGCTGTTCTGTAGAACTTAATTGATATGAAGCCTCAATTACTTGATTTGATTTAACTACTAATTCTTTTTTATATGTACTCATCATTTCTATGTCTATAAACTTAACTATGAGTAATATAATTCTCTCATAGTTAGTAGTCAATCCCTCATAGTTAAGTAGTCAATCCCTCATAGTTAGTAGTCAATCCCTCATAGTTAGTAGTCAATCCCTCATATTTAAGAGCTGAAAGCATTGATATAAAAGGCTTTCAAGCCGCCTAAAATATTTAAAATATTTAAAATTAATAAAAAAGACATTATGAAAAATTGCCCTTGGTTTTCGCTTCGCTCAAACTCTATTGAACTTCGCTAAAGCTCAGTTCGTTGAGGCAATTTTTTGCAAATACCTGGAATAAATTCTCTAAAAGCAAAAGCAACTCGGAATTCGCTACGCTCATCAGTTTTTTATGCTCGCTACGCTCGGTCTAGAAGCAGATTAAGTCTGTTCGCACCCATTCGGGATGCTCTGGATCTAAGTCTTAGCAGTAAAAGGGAGCTTGTTATCAGAGAAAAAGCATAGCGAGAATTTTGATTGCATCAGTTCGCTCGTAGACACTCGC
>NZ_JAVWVO010000090.1:0-672 GCF_036666595.1 Acinetobacter sp.
CTTTAACTGTACTTTTTCCAGACCCATTAGGACCAGCAAACATTCTTATTCTTGGTTGAGGCATTAAGTTATACAGCAGCCTCTTGTTTTTTCTTACGTTTTAATACTTTAGGAAGATGATCAACTGTGACATAGCATTGAGATAAGTCTTGCAGAATAGTCTCAACCCCATTCACTTCACGTTGTACAAGTTGCTGATCTTTGGCGTAAACAACGGTCGCAACCGAACAGGCTTTGTTAAAGGCATGACGAAAGGCATGTATAGCAAGTTTAGGAATCATATCATCCTCATATTTGCTTGCCTTCATAAGGCTGTAATAAGCTGTCATAGAACAACTCCCGTTACACAAGGTATATTTCCATCTTATATTAACATAGTACAAATAATTGTCTATTTATACACCAACATAGAAATGTAACGACCAACTGAATAAATTCGCCATTTAATCATGTTGTTTCAGTAAAACTGTTAGATGTAACTTCTATTCTAAAAAAAGAAAAGCCACTGATTTAGTGGCTCAAAAAGACATAAATATCTAAAAGATTAACCTCAGTATGCTCTGAGAAATCTCTAGACCAAAATTTTGGACTTAATCTTCTTTCCACACATCTTCATAATCTTCACGATCAATCATAAAACGAAAACCTTCAGCCAAAGCTAAGTACGGTAGT
>NZ_JAVWVO010000091.1:0-671 GCF_036666595.1 Acinetobacter sp.
AACCACATCGCCTTTTTTCAGTACTTTAGCAATACTTTCGGATGCTTTAACCAAGGGAGTCAGATCGGGTTGCTTAAATTCATCGATCGGGGTTGGAACTGTAACAATAAAGAAATTACAGTCTGCTAACTGCTGTAGGTTCGTGGTGTAGCTTAAATGCGTTGCTTGCTTTAATTCTTTTGGTGAAACTTCTAAAGTATGATCTTGTCCGCTCTGTAGCTCATCAATACGCTTCTGGTGAATATCAAAGCCCATCACGGGAACTTTTTTTCCAAACTCAACAGCTAGCGGTAAACCGACATAACCTAATCCGATGATGGCAATTTTTAATTCGGAGAGTTGTAACATACTGAAGCCTATGTCATCGATGAATCATCAATCATCGTTATGTTGTAAATAGCGTTAAATTATATCAGAAAATCAAATTTCGATTGTGTAATGATGTTCTAAACATACATAAAAAGCCATACTTCCCGACTCACACAGATCATATCTATGGTCCTTTTTATCTATATGCTATTTTGTTAAGATCAAAGTCTCAGGTACATTTTTTATATTTTATAAAAAACCTAATCGAATTACGTTTTAAAACATCAATAACTATATTAAATAGCGCGAATAGTATAGAATTTTGCAGTCTGAAACGTACAATTAGGGTTCATTGGCCCGTT
>NZ_JAVWVO010000092.1:0-367 GCF_036666595.1 Acinetobacter sp.
CAAAACTTATATTATTCAAGCAGGTAAGAAAGCGATTGCGAAAGTTACATTTGTTGACTAAATCAGCATACTTACATTGAAATAAAAGCAGGCTTCGGTCTGCTTTTTATTTGTCAAATTCTTAATAAGTTATGCAGATAAGTAAATTCAAAAAAACCTTATAAAAACAAGAGTTAAATTTTTCCATTCGTATTGCATTTCTATATGCTTATGTATAAGATTTATTCATCTAGCTGTTGTGTAGAAAGCATAGTTAGAGAGTGATTTTATAAAAAAGCTCCACAGTTTTAAGTCTTTCCCCCGAGAGACTTTTTTAATGATATATGTAGATAACTATAATAATGACATCTATGGATCTAATAATGAT
>NZ_JAVWVO010000092.1:377-668 GCF_036666595.1 Acinetobacter sp.
GGGAGAGATTTTGGGAGAGATCTCTTTCTTTTTTTCTATCTAAAATTTAATAAAGTTTAATTTGGGCGAATCTATTCAGCTAAAAAGAGTAAAAATCCAGTTTTGTCAGCTTTTCTGGGCTGGCTTATTGATTAAGTTTTATCGGTATTCAAGTGTATGAAACTGAGTTTAAGTAGATCATTCAACTAAGCTACCGACATATAGCACAGCAATAATCCTTCCTTTATAAATGCTAATCATGTTGTTTACATATAGATGACTGTATTCGCCTTTGTAAAATGAACATTTAGC
>NZ_JAVWVO010000093.1:0-667 GCF_036666595.1 Acinetobacter sp.
TTAATCCAATTTTTTGATCTTGAGATGGATGAACTACTATTTTCAGACTTAGTTCTCCTTGATTTTCTTTAATCCATTTTACTAGTGATAAACCTTTAGTAGCTTTCCTAACCTCTTCTTTAGGATATTCACCACCTAACTGACTAACTAATAAAGGAGATTGTTTGTCGTTCCAAAAAGATTGAACTTTCTTGGTTATTTCAGCTTTTAGTTGCTTTTCTAACATTGTTTTCTCTTAAGTATCAAAACTTTATTATTCTAACCTTAATTTATCTTTTCTAACATGAAAACTTTCTTCACACTCCTCATAGTATTTCCTCTATAGCAAAATTTAATCAAATTATCCTCAAATGATTTAACATAAAATCTCTTATGCGAAATTTGAATTGTAAGTCCCACGACTCGCTACTCGTTGAGCAAGTTCAGGATTACGCCCAGATAGGTGTTTAATCACAATTGGGGTTCGATTCGGCATTTTACTCATTAAATTATCATTTTCTACATACAGTACTGTTCCACTTTGCGCTGCGGCAATAAAGCGGTCTCGAAGTACATTTGCGGCTTTGGCAGCAATACCTGATTCATTGTCATCTTCATCAATTAGATCTACTGTTGACATAGTGCCGCACTCCCAGTTAGCTGATATATGAATCATATTACAAGTCGG
>NZ_JAVWVO010000094.1:0-666 GCF_036666595.1 Acinetobacter sp.
AACTATCAAAAATGTTCATAAAAAAGCCGACTTGTTTCCAAGTCGGTTTTTTAGGTTTTGCGTCCCAATTTTTTATAGCATAACTTTTTGAAATATATAGCTATTTTAGGATGCGTTTCGTATAAGCTCTATTATGTTAAATAGGGGAAAAATTAGGGTAACTCGATATTTAACTGCTTTAACCTTTTCTTTGCTATTTCTTGCTGGTCAGGATTAAACAAAGCAGAATATTCAGGTTTTAAAATGAGATATTCGACTGTTAACTTTAAAGCTTCTGGTCCTCTTGAATATAGTTCTGTAAAACCATCAGGTATTTTACTTGATGAAATTAATAGTCGATTGGCTGTTTCAATTCCTCCGTACTGATCAAGCATTTTTTTAAATCTTGTTGGTTTATACGGTGGAGTAAGCTCTTTTGACTTATCGTAGATTTGTCGCATTTCTTCATTAAATTTTTGTTCTACTTCAAACATATTAACCTCTATTTTTTAATTCTTTAAAGCGAAATTACCATTCAATGTTAATGCTTTTAGCACCACGATTTTTTAATTCTTTAATTAAGTCCTCTACAGATAAGTCTTCAATACTATTTGAGGATTTTAAATTAACTCTAGTACCTGTAGATAGGTAATCGTTCAATTTTCTCCAAGTTTCTTGACTTGGTAC
>NZ_JAVWVO010000095.1:0-658 GCF_036666595.1 Acinetobacter sp.
GGCATCAATTTGCATGATTGCCGTACCTCTGGTTCGCGCGGCCGTATTTGCAAGGAAGATGTAGAAGCTGTTTATGCACGTGACAATCCAAGTGTGTGCGATACGGCATGTGACTCTGCACCCGCTCCATCTGCCGCAGTGACTACAATTTCCATGAATGGCATGCGCAGGGCAATTGCTTCGCGCTTGCAGTCTGCGAAACGCAATGCACCGCATTTTCGTTTGATTGCTGATTTAAATGTTGATGCTATTCAGGCGCTGCGCAGCCAAATTAATGCCACGGTTCCGCAAGTTAAACTGTCGATAAATGACATGCTGATTAAAGCTGCCGCTGCTGCCTTAATAAAAGTGCCGCAAGTCAATGTGCAGTTTGATGAAGAAAATCAGCAGATTTTACAATTTGAGCATGCCGATATTTCTATCGCGGTTGCCATTGAAAATGGCTTGATCACGCCGATTGTGAAAGCGGCGAATAAAAAGTCTTTAGCGGAAATTTCTACTGAGGTGCGGGATTTAGCCACACGCGCCAAAATAGGAAAGCTTGCGCCAGATGAGTTTCAAGGCGGCAGCTTCAGCATTTCAAATTTAGGTATGCTGGGCGTGAAACAGTTTGATGCCATTATCAATCCACCACAGGGTGCTATTTTGGCCTTGGGTG
>NZ_JAVWVO010000096.1:0-656 GCF_036666595.1 Acinetobacter sp.
TAAAAGCTCAAAAGAAAGTATCGCCCCCACAGAGTAAAAAGACTGTTCAAAATAAACAGCCTAAAAATTCTGAAAAAAGTTTGCAGAGTCTTTTAGAACAAGGAGCTAAGGCACATAATTTAAAAAATCCTGCTAGCCTATCAAAACCCTCATGTATGAAACCTAAGAAGAAGTAATGTGTAATATTTCTAAAATTAACATAATACACCTTATACGAAATGCGTTATAATTCTCTTTAGAAATCAGTGCTGTAGGTTTCTTCTTTTAGCCCATCTATACCTAGATGGGTTTTTTTTATGATTTTTCACGTTCCACAACTATTATTTGATCAATGTTTCACAACTTTGATTAGCTCCAGTAAATAATTAAAACCTAGATAATAAGAACCGAGCGAGTGTCTACGAGCGATTGAGCATCATCAAAATTTCGCCCCCGCCTTTTCTCTGATTACAAGCTCCCTTTCGATTTTAAACGGTACGTACAGAGCATCCCGAATGGGTGCGAACTTTGGAGCTTTTGCTTTTCAAAAAGTATGAGCGAAGCGAATACATTACAAATGCTTTTGCTTTTAGATTTCACAAACAGGATTAACTAAAAACTGCCCCACGAAGCGAGGAACGAGCTTCAATAGAGTACGAGCTTTAGCGAGTACATAG
>NZ_JAVWVO010000097.1:0-648 GCF_036666595.1 Acinetobacter sp.
GATTTAGCCCGTGCGCATTTATGTGCGTTGAATAATCGTTTAAATGCTCAAGGTTGTCGTGCATGGAATATTGGCACAGGCAATGGTTCATCGGTTTTACAAGTCAAAAATACCTTTGAACAGGTCACTGGCGTAGCAGTTGCTTTTGAGTTTGTAGCACGGCGTGAAGGGGATGTAGCAACATCATTTGCCGATAATACGCGTGCTGTAGCAGAATTGGGCTGGCAGCCGCAATATGGCTTAGAAGATATGTTGGCAGATAGTTGGAATTGGCAAAAACAAAACCCGAATGGTTATCGTGATTAATATCCTAAGTAGTTTTGTAGCTCGTTCATCAAATCAAAAAGGAGCTAAATAAAAGCTCCTTTTTGATTAATTGAGGTTTTTAGCCTTCGATCAATTGGGTCACTTCATCCACATATGCCTGGATGCTTTTTGGATTTTGATCGCGACGGCTTTCAATGTTTAAACGCAATAGTGGTTCAGTATTTGAAGCACGGACATTTAAACGCCATTCACCGAAATCTAGACTCACACCATCTGTGTAATCAATCACTGGTTTTTGCTCATCATAGTGATCAAAAATCTTTTGAATCGTAGTTTGAGTATCAGCAACTTTAAAGTTGATTTCACCTGAACATGGGAATT
>NZ_JAVWVO010000098.1:0-643 GCF_036666595.1 Acinetobacter sp.
CGTCTGAGAATCTAAGATAAGGCGTAAAATTAGAGGAGGAGTATTATATAGTCTTCATTTTTAATGTTCGAATTTTGAATTAAAATAAATGTTAAAATGGAATATATAGAAGAAGAAATGACTGTGGATAACTTGTACTTTACGCCAATATTGCGCCAATTAATTATAAGTTATTGTTTTCAGACATTAAAAAGCCCCATGGTTAGGGGCTAGTCGTATACAAGTCAAAGCTTATATACTGTAAGAGGCTCATCTCAAACTGAGTGTATTAAAACACAAATTCAGATCATTTTCAGCAAAAGAATGCGAAAGTCACTCAATCAAAATGAAATTCGCAGTATTTCAGTTTTTCTTTATTTTTAACCAATAGGCCAAACTCAAACATGCAATCCAAACAGGAATCAGCATCACGGCAATGCGCATATCTGGTGTCATCCACATAATCACTAAAATACACAGCATGAAAAGCACGCAAATATAATTAGTCAGTGGATAAGCAATGCTGGGAAAAATACTCATTTTTTTAAGCTGAAGCATGCGCTGTTTAAATTTAAGATGCGTCAGCGAAAGCACCATCCAGTTAATCACAATGGCTGAAACAACAAGACTCATCAATAATTTAAAGGCTTTTTCAGGGAACATG
>NZ_JAVWVO010000099.1:0-639 GCF_036666595.1 Acinetobacter sp.
ACTATTTTATTGATGGTTGGTTGTACTGAAAAGAAACCTGCAACTCCTGAAGAGATTTGGAAAGGCTATTGTACCAGTATAGGTAATGCTGCTCGTTCGATTACACTTGATCGTCAGAATGGAATTACGCATAAAGAAGCTGTTGATTATGCGAATAAAGTAAAAGATGCGACGACAAAGCAATTTGTGACTGAGTATTTAGAAAAAATTTATGCTTTACCTGAAGCAGAGCTGAAAGCTGATAAAGATGCTGTACAAGCGAAGTTTAAACAACAAGCTTTTGAACAGTGTTTAAATACTCCACACGATCCGAAAAAAATGCCAGATTACAAACCGTTCTAAGGAGCGGTTTTTTTATATTATTGATCATGAAAAATTACATACTTTTAGTCACAAAAAATGATTAGCATAAAATAAGAAAAGCATATATAAAATATAGAAATAGACAATAAAAAGTAGCAGAGGAGCGGTAAAAATGGAAGTTGTTGCATATTTACAAAATGCGGATTTGCTCTTGGAAGATGAACAAGGTGTGGTTGTTATTTGTGGAAGTCATTACGTCTTAAGCTTGGGGGATCAAGTCTTTTTTCAACAAGCGATTGATGAACAAGCAAAATTGTATCAAGTCAAAATTTCCTT
>NZ_JAVWVO010000100.1:0-639 GCF_036666595.1 Acinetobacter sp.
CCAAGGTGATTACGACCTTTTGCCTTTTTTTTGTCACAGCGATTGCGGAAATTTTAGGTTGTTATTTTCCCTATTTAATTTTAAATCAAGGCAAGTCGCATTGGTTTTGGCTTCCGACAGCATTAAGTTTGGCCATATTTGTGTGGTTACTGACCTTGCATCCTGCTGCATCAGGTAGAATTTATGCCGCTTATGGTGGAATTTATATATTTACGGCTTTAATGTGGTTACGTTATGTCGATCAGGTGGTGTTAACCCGTTGGGATATGTTGGGTGGTCTGGTGGTCATATCGGGTGCGATGATGATTATTTTGCAACCTCAAGGTTTGATACGTTAGATGGCTAACGTATCAAGTTATAATCTTAAAATTGACACTCGCTGTTTTTAATTTTTAGATCATAGGTTTTTTGAGGTGCACTTAGTTTGACTTCAACATAGTAGGGATTTACGCGTTGGAATTCATGCTCAAAAAATAAATGGCAACTGTTGATTAAGTTTTGTGTAATGAAGTGTTTTACTTCTTTATCGCCAATATCTTCAGCGAATTGTGTGAAATCTGGAGTGGTGATAATTCCTTGGATCTCAATGTGATCTGCATATAATCGTAATTGTTCAATCACTGTATTTTGATCAGCTTG
>NZ_JAVWVO010000101.1:0-637 GCF_036666595.1 Acinetobacter sp.
CTAAACCTGAAATTGCCAAAAGAACAGAAACGGCAAAAGTAAAACCTGAAACAGCAAAAACGGTACCATCAGAAAAACAACAAGTCAAAAAAGTCAGCAATAACAATGCCCCTAAACATGTTGTTCAAGCCAATGAATCACTTTGGACAATCGCTTCAAGAATTTCTGCTGAAACACATCAAAGTATTCCTGAAGTCATGAAACAAATTAAAGAAAATAACGCCAATGCATTTATTCAAGGCGACGTTAATCGTATTCGTCGTGGTGCTGCATTAAATCTGGCGGCAAGTTATAAACAAACACCTCAAGTTAAATACAAAACACCAACTGCGCCAATCACGACCCGAAAACAGTCAGGATCTGCAAAGTATCGTTTAGATCAGGCTGAAATGAGTTTAATTGCTGATAATGAGCAAAATGTACCACAAGGCTCTGCCAAGAAAAATACTCAGGTGAATCAGACAAATACTGAATTATCTACAAAAGTTATGACATCCCGTGAAAAAACGGTTAAATTACAGAGGGACGTAACTCAACTTGCATCGGCTTTACAAGAAAAGAACCGACGAATTCAACTATTAAATGCTCGGCTTGCGCAATTGCAACAACAATTGCAGCAACAAAATGTAAAACGGCC
>NZ_JAVWVO010000102.1:0-371 GCF_036666595.1 Acinetobacter sp.
AAATTTAATGCAAGTTTGTCACTTTATGAAATAGATTTGGGAGAGCAAGATAATATTTCTAAAAAAATTTACTGGAAAGAAGAAAACGGGAAAGGCATTGGTGTAGTCATTGCGTGTGCTTCATATCCAAGTGGTGCTACGGCGTGTGAATTAAATAGTCATGTACCAAATTATGGTTTTAACACGAGTAGTTTAGAGATTGATTTCCATGCGGAGCTTCTGCCACATTGGGAAAAAATTCAGCGTGATTCTTTAAAATTATTTAATTCTTTTCAGATAGAAGAAAATAAAGTAAATGCTTCGGGTAAAGAACATTGATGTAGTAATGGTAAAAGTGGGGGAGGAAGAATGGATAAATACTTACTGGTGGC
>NZ_JAVWVO010000102.1:381-635 GCF_036666595.1 Acinetobacter sp.
GAATTACTTCCACACTGGAAAAATATTCAAAGGGATTCATTAAAATTTATTGATTCATTGCAGATAGAAGAGAATCAAGTAAATGCTTCCAAGTAAGAATATTGAAGTAGCATAAGAATTATTGAGTAGTAAGAAAACGCGATATAATGCAATCAAGCCTAAAATTTAAAGACTTCGAATAATGGTAAAAGTGGGGAGGAAGAATGGATAAATACTTACTGGTGGCCTTGGTGGTTGGTGCATGCATACTGTTG
>NZ_JAVWVO010000103.1:0-632 GCF_036666595.1 Acinetobacter sp.
AGCGCGAAATGAATGGCTGTACGCATACTTCTTAAGCTCTCAATAGCAATATCATCACTATTTTTAACAGCCAGAATAGGAATATTCTTTTTCTTTTTCAGAATGTTAATACGGCTTTCTTGCACAGGTGAACGTGGTACAGTGGCATAAACAGGTAAATCAAGTTCATTTTCAATTTGAGCAGAGTCTTTGATCCCTGAACGCATCATGTTGCGAACAAGTGCAATTAATACACCAATAAAACCACCTACAAATAATGATAAAATCAAAATGATTAATTTTTTAGGCTTGATTGGTCGTTCAGGTTCAACAGCTGTGTCGATGATACGGACATTACCAATTTCCCCAGCATTTGCAATTTTGAGCTGTTGGTAGCTGTTAAGAAGTGATGTATAAAGCTCAGTATTTACTTTGACATCACGATAAAGTTGTAAGTACAGGCGCTGTGTTTCTGGAAGTTGTTTAATAGACTTGTTTAATTCTTGAGTTTTTTGATTTAAAGAATTTACCTGTGCATTAATTTCAGCCATCAACGGATGATCCGGTGTATATTTAGCAGACAATTCGGCTTGTTTCTGTTTTAACTCAATACGCATTTTCTCGAGTTCAATATTTTGCTTGAGCATGAGTTC
>NZ_JAVWVO010000104.1:0-631 GCF_036666595.1 Acinetobacter sp.
TGCTGATTTTGATGTGCCCAAACACCAGCAAAACAATCTGCTTGTAATTCCAAACGGACAGACAGCTGATTTCCTTGTTTTTGGCTAGATTTTGATCGGGCTTGTTGAATTTGATCAGAAATACCCAATAAATTTTGAACATGATGTCCGACTTCATGGGCAATCACATAAGCTTGAGCAAAATCTCCAGCTTGATCTTGACGAGCAAGTTCAGTTTGATTCTGCTCACCTGAAATACCCATTTGCTGATGCATCTCTTGAAAGAAAGCTGTATCAATATAAATTTTCTGATCTGCTGGACAGTAAAACGGCCCCATCGCTGCTTGTGCTGTGCCACACCCTGATTTAACGACACCACTAAATAGAACCAAACGCGGTGCTTTATAAGTCATACCCTGTTGTTGGAAAATCGGTGTCCACGTATCTTCTGTATCAGCAAGAATAGTCCTAACAAAATTACTCGCCTCTTTCTGCTCAGCAGTTAAATTTTGTGGTTCAGTACCTTGCTGTGAAGATTGCGCACTAGTGACTGCTTGAGTTGCTTGATAGGCCTGTTGTGGATCAACGCCAAAAAATTTCCATGCAACAAAAGCCACAACTAAACCTAAAATGCTAATACCACCTGCTTTTG
>NZ_JAVWVO010000105.1:0-345 GCF_036666595.1 Acinetobacter sp.
TATTAAATATTTTATATTTCTAAAACCGCATCATAATAGAAAAATTTAATAAAAAACAGCTCCAAGATATTGATTCTATTTATGTACATTATTTAGAAAAATTAATCGTGGAATCCAGTAGATATTAGCAACTTATAATTCTGACCCAAATTGACGCAAGTCACTATAACTATTATTATTCAATCGCTGGCCTACATTGCCAGTCGGTTTTGACAGACCGTTTCATACAGCGCATCAGGATATATTCGTCTGAGTATTCCTTATGCGTAAAACCTTCTCGTCCCCCTTTGCGGTAGAACGGGAGGGGGACGCGTCCGCGCGTGCTGGTTCTGTATGTCCAGTCTG
>NZ_JAVWVO010000105.1:355-625 GCF_036666595.1 Acinetobacter sp.
ACTCAAATTTCTTTATTCTCATTACCTTCCTAAATAAATTTTATTTCTGTTCAGCCATTTCTAATCATTTGATTCGTCTGCTGAATTATTTTGCCTAAAATTTATTCAG
Organism: Acinetobacter sp.; assembly: GCF_036666595.1. Lineage (GTDB taxonomy): Bacteria > Pseudomonadota > Gammaproteobacteria > Pseudomonadales > Moraxellaceae > Acinetobacter. The sequence goes on from NZ_JAVWVO010000105.1 coordinate 465, forward strand.
GCTATAAATCATATTCATCATTGCTTGGCAGATGCTTTTGCAGTTTTGGCATATTACTGAACTCAGCATCTACTAATCAAATAATTAGATCGCTCCAGAGACAAACTAGATGAACTCAGAGAATACTCATGCAGTTCAAAAATAATGTTTAAAAAATTACA
>NZ_JAVWVO010000106.1:0-623 GCF_036666595.1 Acinetobacter sp.
GCCTACAATATGAAAAAAATAAAAGACTTTTATTGAAATGATTTGAGATCAGGAAGATTTATTTCTTTTCAAGAAAACCAAGCAAATTGGTGAATTCCCATTGTTAGCCTTTATTTTAGCTATAAAAATTTTAGAGATAATCCGGAATCTGCTTAGCCCCAGTGGACTTTTTCCATTGTTGAAGCGAACGTATACACACATTCGAAATGTAAGATTACTTTCCGAACGGGTATTTTGCCCCGAACCATAATGCCTAGAAATTTTTCTTTAAAATTTGTTGAATATTCCATTTATTTAGCGGCTATATTTTTTAGGATTGAGTTATAAAGTAAGTCTAAAGAATAATTTTATGCATTTTTTGCATGCCATAATTAATTTTTGCATTATCGTTTTTTCCAAAAAAAAGTAACACTTGCCGCAGTTAATTGCTTAATCGGTGATTTTGCACCCAGCTCCTAGAACAAAGCCTACATAAATTGATCAACATGGAATGTCATCAATGCCTTGCTATAAAAGCAATAAACTTGATGCAAAGAAGATTAAAGAAGGAACTATTTTTATGAACCAGAAAAAATTGCTCAAATATATTTTGATCGCGATGATATCGGGAATACTCGTTGGTT
>NZ_JAVWVO010000107.1:0-620 GCF_036666595.1 Acinetobacter sp.
GGGTCCATCATTATAAATTGTGACCTTACATCCCTTCACTATGTATTCTTGTTTTATTCCTCCATACATTTCATCCTCTAGCACTGCTGTTGCAACATCACAAGCTTGGTCAGCTATACATGCAGCATCTACAGTAGAAACAGCAGCTTGAGCTTCTTCTACATGATCAGCTGATTGCTGCTTTTTCGCATAGGCATTTGAAATATTCATCATTAAAAATACAATAATGACTGATTTCATTAAATTTTTCACTGAACTCATGATTACACCCCAATTTTGAATTCTATTTTTAGATTGATACTTATCATAAACATATTAAAGTTAAGATGATTTTATTGTCTATTTTTAGTATTCTACTCTATTCACTTAACCAAGTTTTTGGAATATGTCAGTCGAAAATGCACCTCAGCAAGGGATTACGTTGTATAGCCACGAGGATGACTTTCGTTCACACTGGATTAGATTTCTACTCACCGAAAAACAGATTAAACATCATTTAATTATTGTAGAAGAAGATGATGAGGATTTAGCAAGTTTAAATCCATATAATCAACTTCCAATGCTTATTGAAAATGACTTAAAGCTTTTTAATACTGCAATTATTTCTGAATATGTTGATG
>NZ_JAVWVO010000108.1:0-619 GCF_036666595.1 Acinetobacter sp.
GAACCTGCTGTTGTATAGAAATGGACAACACCGGTATGGAAGTGACGTGGAAGGATGGTACCCGGTTCAAAACGGGCATGAATGACCCAGACGCCATTATCAGGGTCTAAAAAGCAAGGCGTGACATGCACACCCGGTAGTGCATTTTTGATTTCGCCATCTTTGATGTTAATCGTTAATAATCGATCCTGATGTTTAACTGATTGTGCGATGCTCATGACAAACTCCTTATATATCTTTGATTTAGAATATGATATGAGATATCAATACCTAAGATTTCCTTGAGCTTGAGCATAGCAATGTTTCAAAGATCACAAACCACTCGAAAGAATGGAATTCACATTGTTTGATAAATATGCGAATGAATAGTTTGAGGTTGGGGTATCTGAAAGCATGATTTTGATGCAATTTCACATTGCCTAACTGTAGTTCCCCGACTAATTTATAAGTGTTTTAGACTGGAAAATGGCATAACATGATTGGTTGAGGATGATGTTTTGCCAAATGCAAAATTCAGGGAAATGAATGTTGCAGATGAAGTTGAATAAAAAAGATTGGATGAATTACATGCAAGTGTTGAAGACTAAACTCAGTCGTCCGAGCATGCTGAATGGCAGGG
>NZ_JAVWVO010000109.1:0-616 GCF_036666595.1 Acinetobacter sp.
GGAAGGTGGGGATGACGTCAAGTCATCATGGCCCTTACGGCCTGGGCTACACACGTGCTACAATGGTCGGTACAGAGGGTTGCCAAGCCGCGAGGTGGAGCTAATCTCACAAAACCGATCGTAGTCCGGATCGCAGTCTGCAACTCGACTGCGTGAAGTCGGAATCGCTAGTAATCGCGAATCAGAATGTCGCGGTGAATACGTTCCCGGGCCTTGTACACACCGCCCGTCACACCATGGGAGTGGGTTGCACCAGAAGTAGGTAGTCTAACCTTCGGGAGGACGCTTACCACGGTGTGATTCATGACTGGGGTGAAGTCGTAACAAGGTAGCCGTAGGGGAACCTGCGGCTGGATCACCTCCTTAACGAAAGATTGACGATTGGTAAGAATCCACAACAAGTTGTTCTTCATGACGATGTATCTGAGGGTCTGTAGCTCAGTTGGTTAGAGCACACGCTTGATAAGCGTGGGGTCACAAGTTCAAGTCTTGTCAGACCCACCAAATCTGACTAACAAGCATTGTTAAATGCTGAATACAGAAAACCAGAAACATTGACTTATTGATAAGCTGGGGACTTAGCTTAGTTGGTAGAGCGCCTGCTTTGCACGCAGGA
>NZ_JAVWVO010000110.1:0-616 GCF_036666595.1 Acinetobacter sp.
GTCATGCCTTTGGTTCGCCAGCAATTTCCAATATTGGGTAAGGACGATTTTATTTTTATTGATGATGGAAGAGCTGGAACTCATTTAAATGGATACTCAGTTTTAAGTTATACAGATTTTATTAAACAGCCAGTATCAAATAAGCTTGTTACAATCGCAATTGCGAATAGTAGTGTCCGTGAAAAATTAGTTACTCAGTTGAACCAAGATAATATCCAACATTTATCAATTCAAGCATCAAATACGGTTGTATTGGATGAGGTTGAAATTGGTGAAGGTAGTTTACTTTGTCCATTTACCTGCCTGACTTCAAATATTAAAATTTATAGCTATGTTGCTCATGATTGTGTGATTGGTGATTATGTGACTTTTGCACCAGGTGTCAAATGCAATGGCAATATTCATATCGAAGACCATGCTTATATCGGTACTGGTGCAATTATTAAACAAGGTACGCCAGACAAACCTTTAATTATTGGAAAAGGTTCAGTGGTTGGTATGGGTGCAGTTGTTACAAAAAGTGTTCCACCTGGCGTAACTGTTATTGGAAATCCTGCACGAATTTTAGAGAAAAAATAAACTTTATTTAAATTGAGAAATTAGAGAATCTGACTAT
>NZ_JAVWVO010000111.1:0-616 GCF_036666595.1 Acinetobacter sp.
TAAGGCATTACTGAAACAGCATCCTGAATATCTGAGTCAATTTCCACAAAGCAAACAAGGCTCACGGCGCTTCAATATTTATACCGATTAGCCTAAGCAAAATATCCAATCCCACAAACTAAAATCCCATGCCTCAGCGTATGGGATTTTTTTATACAAATTGCATTTTAATCAAGCAACACATTTAAACGACAGAGGAAATCAACATGATCAAAGGTTTAGCCATCACACCGCCTATTTTAGGGCGAATCAGCATTGGTAAAGTGGTAGAAAAGAATGGTAAACGACTTCCTGAAAGGGATGACCAGTTCACCATTACCAGTCAAATCCAAGGTAAAGATGGATGGGTAAAGCACCCTTTGGATGAACAGCTTCGCGCCAAAGCGCAAAACCAAAAACTCAGAACCATTCCTGTACGGATGATCTTCAATGATCCTGAACTGAATCTACGTGCAGAGTACAGTTTATTTGATCGTCAGACTGGACGTCCCATGTGTGTTGGCAATGGTGAAATCTGTCAACGACTCACCAATCAAGGGGTTGAACAACATCCATGTCCTTCACCTGATCTCTGTCCTTTGGCACAAGGGGGTCACTGTAAACCTTATGGGCGTTT
>NZ_JAVWVO010000112.1:0-614 GCF_036666595.1 Acinetobacter sp.
GTCCAAACCTTGATTTCCGTGGTTTTGCGGGTACGATTGCGCTTGGTGAAATCAACGTTGGTGATGAAATCGTTGCCTTACCTTCAGGTAAAAAATCAACGGTTAAAGTAATTGTCACGTTTGAGGGAAATCTTGAACAAGCAATTGCCGGTCAAGCAGTTACTTTAACGTTAAATGATGAAATTGATATTTCACGTGGTAACGTTTTGGTTCGCGCAGGTGAACAACCGCTTATTTCACGTAGTGTTCGTGCATCTGTTGTATGGATGAATGAACATCCTTTAGTGAAAGGTAAATTGTATAACGTTAAAATCGGTACGCAAACTGTTCCTGCAAAAGTCAGTGCGATCAATTACCGTGTCAACGTAAATACACTTGAACATACTCAAGTTGAAGAAATTGAGTTAAATGCGATTGCAGATCTTGTGATTGAGTTTGATGCTCCAGTGGTATTTGACCAATATCAAGACAGTCGTTATACAGGTTCGTTGATCTTTATTGACCGCTTGAGCAACGTTACTGTTGGTGCGGGGATGATTGAAGCCGCAGTAGAATGGACTGCGCATAGCAATCCTGTGACAGCGGAAGATCGTGCTGCTCGTTTAGGTCAGAAA
>NZ_JAVWVO010000113.1:0-609 GCF_036666595.1 Acinetobacter sp.
TGGACTTGGTGCGGAGGAATTTCCACTAAACATGAGTCGCCATATCCAGTAGTCACACCATAAATAACGCCTTCTTCTTCTAACAACTGGTCTAGAAAATCAGCGCCACGCTGAATCAAGTTTTGCCATTGTTGTGAAGTTGGTAATGCCACCAAACATTGATTCTGAGCAACTGCAACAACTTGTTCTATCTTTAAAGCTTGTTCACCAACAACTAAAACTTTCATATCTTTATTTTTCAACTACTTATTCCAAAAATTATAAAAATTAAACCATTGGTATGGGGCGCGTATGCAATGTTGCTCTAGCACTTCCACATATTTTCGAGTGAAATTCTGCATCGCAATCAAGCGGTTAGCACGTGGTAATTCAACCTTTTCTGCAAGCAAATGAATATGCACATCAAACTGCTGCTTTTGTCGATAACAAAACACAGCCAAAATCGGTACTTTCAACAAACTTGCTAAAATCCAAGCACCTTGAGGCCAATCAGCATCCACACCTAAAAAGCTCACACGTTGTACACGTTGCGACTGTACAGGAACACGATCCGCAGCCAAAATAACCCATTCACCTTGTTCAAGTTTCTCTTGTAAAAGTACAGCGGTT
>NZ_JAVWVO010000114.1:0-606 GCF_036666595.1 Acinetobacter sp.
ACCAAAAATGCAAAATTACTTTGGGCTTTACCTGTGGTGGGTTATGGGTTTGCTTGGGTCGGACACTTCTTTTTTGAACATAATAAACCCGCTACTTTTAAACAACCTTTCTTTAGCTTAGTGTGTGACTTTAAAATGTATAAAGACATTTTATTAAAACGCGTCGATTGGTAAATAAAAACAGGCTGCTCTATGTTTTTATTGAGCAGCGCCCCATCAACTCAAGCATACTTTCGTTTTTCTATTTTTAATTTATAAAATTAACCAAACTAAACCATAAAAATAATAGCTAATCAATCTACATCACACCCCAAATGCAACCATAAAACAAAACTTATATTTCACACCTTATACTCCTAACTACATTCATATAAAAATATGCTATTTGGGTGTGAATTCATATGGGGACATTTAGATTAAGTTTAAATTTTTAACAAAAAAATTTAAAAAAGATGTACAGACGAAAGTAAACCATTCAAAAGAATGGTGATTAATTTTTCATATCCATTCTTTTCTTCTGCTGTTTCTCACGCTAATTTAAATTGAATCAATTCAGGATGGATTGAGCGTAATTTAAATTAGGATAAAAATATTATGGAAACATTT
>NZ_JAVWVO010000115.1:0-604 GCF_036666595.1 Acinetobacter sp.
TTGAATCGGGTGTCGTGGCGTTGAAAAAGCGCCAACGCAATGTGATGTTATTGTGCATCAGTAGTACAACTGTTTTTCTTGCTTCTGTCGTGGCATTATTTTTACAACATGATTTTGTCTATAGTTTTTTTGGTGTGACCACTGAACTTAAACAATTACATATGCCCATCAGTATAGATAGCCATCTTGCGGCATTGGGGCAGCATTCAGATTATTTTACCAGTTTGCTGTCATGGTTTGGTTGGCTCATTCTAAAGCTGTTTGTCTCTTTTGTAGGGGCATTTTTTGTCATTCATTTTTTGAAAAAAATCCGTTTTTTTTATATTCGTTTTCAGTCTTTTATTTTGAAATTTGTCGGCTGGTTGATTGCGTTTATAGTGTTGTGGTCTGGACTGACTTATCTACAATATGATTTAAAGCATGATGAAAATGATGCTTATGCCAAAGCGATTCAATACGATAAAAATATTCAGCAAAGTGAGCTGGCCCAATATTTACAGCAAGCTGATTTAGATGAGCCAGTGAAGGCTTATTTACTGGCGCAAACTGCGTTATTGCATAAGCCTGCCGATAAAGATGCCGCAATTCCTCAGGTTTTAGCTTT
>NZ_JAVWVO010000116.1:0-603 GCF_036666595.1 Acinetobacter sp.
GCTATGGTTTGGCATTATGGCGCAGTAAAAATTAAGATTGTGTATCAGCCTGAAGATAGGAAGCAAAAACTAAAAATCCCAGCTTAATGATTTAAACTGAGATTTTAAAGGCTCGTCAATTTATAAATAACAATGGTTTAGATGTTGTTTTTTAAACGATATTGCGCAATTTCTTCAATGGTAATTAAGGTTAAATGATGGGTTTGTGCATAAGCTAAAACTTGTACACCTGAAGCCATTGTGCCGTCTGGATTTGTAACTTCGCATAAAACGCCAGCAGGTTTTAAGCCAGCCATACGAGCTAAATCAATAGAACCTTCGGTATGACCACGACGGGTGAGTACGCCACCATCACGTCCACGGAGAGGGAATACATGCCCAGGACGATTAAGATCGCTTGCAACGGCACCATCTTTGATGGCTGTATGAATCGTTGTTGTACGATCTTGAGCTGATACACCTGTGGTGACGCCTTCAGCAGCTTCGATGGTAATGGTGAAGGCTGTTTTAAACTGACTCGAATTATCATTTACCATCGGTGGTAATTCTAAATGATCAGCAAGTTCTGAAGTAAGCGTTAAACAGACAATACCTGAACCATCA
>NZ_JAVWVO010000117.1:0-357 GCF_036666595.1 Acinetobacter sp.
CTTTAGGTAACATTGCAAAAGCTAAAGGAATGGCTCAATTATCACGAGATACAGGCTTAGGCCGAGAAAGTCTTTATAAAGCACTTTCTGGTGATGTTAACCCTAGTTTTGATACTGTGATTAAAGTTGTAAAAGCACTGAATTTACGCTTAGCAATTTAAAAAAAGTTATTAAAAAATGGAGCTTTAGGCTCCATTTTTTAATTTCGTATAAGGTGTATTATGTTAATTTTAGAAAATCTTGATAATTATTGAAGTCCAGCAAGTACTAACTTAGCTTGAGCATGTCCATTATTCGCTGCCTTTTTTAGCCAATTTAATGCCTGTACTCTATTCTTTGGTAATCCATTACTACCAT
>NZ_JAVWVO010000117.1:367-599 GCF_036666595.1 Acinetobacter sp.
AGTAGTGTTGACCAATATTAAATTGAGCCATCGCACTACCATTATTAGCTGCTTTTAAATACCATTCAAAGGCTTTCGCATAATTTTGGGCTACCCCTTGACCGTTGTCATACATCACCCCAAGGTTATATTGCGCACGTGCATGCCCCTGTGCCGCTGCCTTGCTATACCATTCAAAGGCTTTCGCATAATTTTGGGCTACCCCTTGACCGTTGTCATACATCCCCCCAAG
>NZ_JAVWVO010000118.1:0-597 GCF_036666595.1 Acinetobacter sp.
AAAGCCCAACGTCTGTGTATTCAGATCAACAAGAACGCAGGGGAATGGCAGAACGGTTACATGATTCCGATGGGGTATTAAACGATGACCGAATTAGAAACGCAGTTATTGAGAATCATCGAAGAACAACAACAGCAATTACAGCAACAACAGAAGCAGTTGCAGCAGCAACAGCAGAGTTTAGACGTGATGCAAAAGAAAATTATCCAAACTTTGTCAGCACAATCAAAGACAATCGAGAGCGATCAGCAAAGCTTACAGCAAGCACAGAAATCATTAGCAACAATGCAGAAGCAATTTCACGAGCTAGAAAGCAGTACAGCAAGCTATACCGAGCAGATCAATGGCAAAGTCCGAGAGATGAGCATGATCACAGCCAACAACGAAGAAGTACTGGAGAGAATCTCCCCCGTACAGCATTCAGTCTCGTTGCAAGTGACCAAAGCTCAGCAGAATTTGCTCGAAACGTCCGAACTATTGAAGCGAATATCGTCCAAATAAATGAACGGAAAAAGGAAATGGAACAGCCTCAACCTAAGCGAGATAGGGGTATGAGTTGGGGTATGTGACTATAGCAAAGGCTAATAATTAGTAGCT
>NZ_JAVWVO010000119.1:0-596 GCF_036666595.1 Acinetobacter sp.
TGTTTATCTGCCAAAACAAAAAGCAGACCTTATGATCAAACCATAGTCAAAACCAATAGTTTAAAATTAAACGATAAAAAGTCCGCATTTCGCGGGCTTTTACTAAGAGAAAATCAGTGTTAATTTGATTTAAATTTCATATAATAAAAATATATATTTTTTAATAAGTTATAAAATGAGCTTCACAGTTAAAGATATTGCAAAAACATTAAAAGACAGCAAAAAACAAGGAACACCAGTAATTGTATTTACAGGTGCTGGTTGCTCCAAGAGCGCAGGCATGCCTTTAGCAAGCGAACTGATTTCTGAAATTAACAAGAAACATAAAGGTAATCTCAAAAGTCTGTCAGACCAAGAAAAAAAAGATTATGGCCTATGTATGAGTAAGCTCACTCCACATGAGCAAAAGACACTAATCGAAAAGCACATTACTAAAGCCAAAATTAATTGGGCACATATTGCTTTGGGTAGCCTTTTAAAAAATGGTTATTTAGGAAAAGTTCTTACTTTTAATTTTGACAATATTCTAAATCGTGCTTGTAGTTTAGACAATTTCTTCCCACCCATTTACGACTTAAAAGTTTTATCCAAAGAAT
>NZ_JAVWVO010000120.1:0-595 GCF_036666595.1 Acinetobacter sp.
GCCCCCCATTGAACCACCATAGCCCACAATATTTTTATATTGATTTAAAATGGGTTGTAGCTGTTCCAATAATGCAGACATGCTTGATGCAGGAAACCATGACTTTTGTTTCGGCATAATGCCAACGACAGCATAGTCATATTTCATCAATGATTTTTCAGCATTGATGGAAAGCCCTTTGGCACGTGTGATCAAATCACCAAATGAGAGAACTAAAGTATTTGAATTGCCTGGTAAATAGATCGCTCTAATATGATCATCTTCAAAAATTATTTGCTTATCCATTCGCAACACCGAGCTTAGGCTCTCTGATTTTAGCTAAAATTAAATAAATAGACTGCTTGCCTATTCATTGCATCAAGTGTCATATTTTATAGAATCTGATCAGATAAAAAAGCGCAAAATATGACACATTCCTTACATCCTGCTGCTCAAAAAGGTTTCAGTTCTGCCGCTGAACTTTATCAACAAGTGCGTCCCGATTATCCACAAGACGTGGTCAACTGGCTCAAAGAAGATTTAGAACTCAATGCCCATTCCAATGTCGTTGACTTGGGCGCGGGTACTGGAAAGTTCCTACCTTATTTAAAACAAA
>NZ_JAVWVO010000121.1:0-593 GCF_036666595.1 Acinetobacter sp.
GTGGGATTTTCCTAACTTGATGATTTTTTAGACGATGAGGGCACGAAATAAAAAATAAAGCGTGGTTGTTACACCACGCTTGGGAGATAACTCTCGTTGGATTTCACTCAGCGACTTTCACGAATGCTTAGAATGACGTTCGCTTGTAGATACGGTACTGAGGCTGCCAGAAGTTATTGTCGATCGCTTGTAATAACGCTTCGTCAGAGGTCAACACGGCCACGCCTTGTAGCTGTGCTTCTTTGGCTACTTGGAATGCAATGGAACGCGATACCTGTTGGATATCTTTAATATCAGGTAGCAGCGCGCCTGTACCTTGTTGTGCCAGCGGTGAGCAGTCGGCTAAGGCGCGGCTAGCGGACATGAGCATGCCATCGGTGACGCGTTTTGCTCCTGAGGCCAGAACACCGAGCCCAATACCTGGGAAGATGTATGAGTTATTACATTGCGCGATCGGGAAGATCTGATCTTTATAGCTTACCGGCCCGAACGGGCTGCCGGTAGCGACCAACGCCGCGCCATCGGTCCAGTTAATAATGTCTTCTGGACGTGCTTCAACGCGTGACGTTGGGTTCGACAATGGCATAACGATT
>NZ_JAVWVO010000122.1:0-236 GCF_036666595.1 Acinetobacter sp.
ATGGTGATGCTATTCGTAAGATTAATCCGAATATTGCTTCTGCCGTACACGATTATTTTATAGATGGTTCATTTGTCGCTTGGGGCTTTGTTGATGAATCTGAGAAAGCAGCATTACGCAGAAAGTTGGATGCTCATCAATGGAATTTAACCATAAATGAAAGGTTAAAATTACTATAATTTCATCCCTGAATTTTATAGAGCAGGCTTTGATTTGTGATCGAAAAATGCTCGGAA
>NZ_JAVWVO010000122.1:246-592 GCF_036666595.1 Acinetobacter sp.
ATTGAATTTAGGAAAGTGGTTTTTGACCCGATTTTCAGCCAAAAAAAGCATACTATTTTATTATTATTCAATTAATTACATCATCTTTGACGCAATCTTGACATCGTAGAGGTCTCCAGTTCGAGTCTGGATATACCTACCAAAATTTTATACTTAATTATCAAGTAGTTAAGTTGCTAAAATTAAGGTAATTTAAGAGTTTTTAATGCTAAATTGGTCAGCTTGATGGTTTAAAATCGTCAAAATCTGCGTCAAAAACACCTTATTATTTCTGTTTTAGCACCAAAACGCCCCCAAGTTTACACTTGGGTTTTGTGTTTGGTGCTGCTACGACACCAAGGTGGAT
>NZ_JAVWVO010000123.1:0-590 GCF_036666595.1 Acinetobacter sp.
GAACACCGTATCGCAGCTGACTCAGGTTCTGCATGCGTATCAACAGGTGATGGTATCGTTACATATTGTGATGCACAAAAAATCGTTGTAAGTGAAAAAGATGGTGAGAAAGTTTATGAACTTCAAAAATTCCGTCGTTCAAATGCAGGTACATGTATTAACCAACGCCCAATCGTAAGAACAGGTGAAACAGTTAATCGTGGAGATATCTTAGCAGATGGTCCATCTATGCAAGATGGTGAATTAGCACTTGGACAAAACGTTACTATCGCATTCATGACATGGCATGGTTACAACTATGAAGATGCAATCATTATATTGAAGAATATGACATTGAATGTCGTGAAACAAAACTTGGACCTGAAGAAATTACACGCGATATTCCTAACGTATCTGAAAATGCATGCCGTCATTTAAATGAACGTGGTATTGTTATGGTCGGTGCGGAAGTTAAAGAAGGCGATATCCTTGTAGGTAAAGTTACGCCTAAAGGACAAAGCGAAGTATCACCAGAAGAAAAATTATTATTAGCAATCTTCGGAGAAAAATCTCGTGAAGTTCGTGATAACTCATTAAAAGTTCCTCATGGT
>NZ_JAVWVO010000124.1:0-583 GCF_036666595.1 Acinetobacter sp.
TGACATTACTTATATTCGTACACATGAAGGTTGGCTATATCTTGCTGTGGTGATTGATTTATTTTCACGTCTTGTTGTTGGCTGGTCTATGAAATCGAGAATGACAACAGATCTAGTGCTAGGTGCATTATTGATGGCGCTATGGAGGAGAAAACCACAGAATAAAGTTCTGATCCACTCTGACCAAGGTAGCCAATATACCAGCCATGAATGGCAAGCATTCGTTAAACAACATAATCTAGAATGTAGCATGAGTCGCAGAGGAAACTGTCATGATAATGCTGTTGCTGAGAGCTTCTTTCAACTGCTAAAGCGAGAGCGTATTAAGAAGAAAATTTACGTATCTAGATCAGATGCTCGAGCGGATATATTTGAATATATTGAAATGTTTTATAACTCAAAACGAAGACATGGTTCCAATGGACAACGTTCTCCATTAGATTATGAAAAGGCCCATCAAAAGATGGTTATGTGTGTCTAGAATTTTGGTGGCTATTCAATCAGTGCTATAGGCTACAGAACTCTGCCACATACTAATCGAAGCTTCCTATAGATGTGAATACAACCCGCACGATTGGTTAAG
>NZ_JAVWVO010000125.1:0-582 GCF_036666595.1 Acinetobacter sp.
CGGTCAAATACGCCAATGGTATTTTCTAAACTGCCCTTTTCTTTCGCAATCGCTTGCGCACGATTTTGATCATTCCAAATCGTCGGGTCTTCGAGTTCTCTTAAAACTTCTTCTAAACGCTCAGCCTTTAGATCGTAGTCAAAGATACCCCCGTAGTGTTTGACTACGATCAGATAAATCTTTCAATTGAATTAAATACGGATTAATTTCCACGCGTGTTTTCCCACAATATTTTTCACTCAATTTATTATTTTAACATAACTGCTTTACACGACACAGCCATGTATTTTTTAACGCATACCTGCCAAATGACAGACCGATGATGGTCACATCTATTTCTTACATTTGTACAGTCCGATTACTTTCTGAAGATTGACGACTGAGAAATTTATACTAGACTTAAAGTTGTAACAAAACGTGTAATTAATATTCTTTTGGTTCATTATCTCAACAGGGGCATAACCATGAAAAAATTAGCAATAGCATCAGCACTTCTATCTGCACTTGCAGTAACAGGTACTGCTCATGCGTATCAAGCTGAGGTTGGTGGTTCATATACTTATACAGATCAGGATCATTTTG
>NZ_JAVWVO010000126.1:0-230 GCF_036666595.1 Acinetobacter sp.
TCCACGTTTAAGCGCGGCCTTCAATGTTCGCAGTATTCCAACCTTGGTTTTAATGAATAAGACCACAGAGTTGGCGCGGATCAGTGGCGCATTGCGTGCGCCAGAATTGCAACAATGGTTAGATCAACAATTAAAACAACATCAAGGACATTCAAATGACTGAGGGATATGATCAACCGAAAGGGACGCTATCTTTGCAAACCATTGCTATGCCAGCCGATACCAACTGG
>NZ_JAVWVO010000126.1:240-582 GCF_036666595.1 Acinetobacter sp.
TTTGGCAGGGGCGATTCATGTAGAGCGAGTTAGTCATGGTCGTTGTGCGACAATTTCGATTCATGAAATGACATTCTTAATCCCTGTCAGCGTCGGTGATGTTGTGTCGTGTTATACCGATGTGATTAAGATTGGGAATACGTCAATTCAGGTGCATATCGAAGTGTGGAGTATTAATAATCATCGTGCTGTGCCAGTGAAAGTCACTGAAGGAATTTTCACTTTTGTTGCAATTGAAAGTAATGGGGCGAAACGAACAGTTCCTGACGATGTGAGAAAATTATTTGAGCTGAGTAAACAGTAAATAAAAAAGCCCAAAATAATTTGGGCTTTTTTGCATCT
>NZ_JAVWVO010000127.1:0-574 GCF_036666595.1 Acinetobacter sp.
ACCAAATAGTAAACTACACTTATTGAATAGCCACCGATTTTGTAGACATCTTTTAATTAGTAGTGCTCTAAGTAATTAAATTTATTGTTTATTAAACACAAATTTAATTGTGAACTAGATTCTAGGTGAACATAAGTTAAATAGAATATCTAAGACTGTGGCCTGCACAACCTTAGTTGTAGCCACAGCTCCAGATCGTGAATCTAGACAAGTTTATTCATGATGTGTTGAGTAAGCTAAATAACATAATATACGTTATGCCGAAATCTGACGCGCTATGTGATGATCCAGCCGAATGAACAATATTTTTAACTTTGTGATTTCTGCATCGTTGTCTAAATCTGATTCTTGCAATTGTACGAGTACTGTCTCCAGTAGATCACGCATATATACATAATCACCTTTGGTTAAAACACCCTTTGATCTATCGTAGCTGACGGTTTTGTACAAATATGGGTTTACACGCATGAATCTTTACCGGCATCTTATCTATAGACTATGGTTCGTGGTAAATCTACTTTTTTTTATTTCATGTTTTCCTTAATGATCTGAATCATGAATTGGAATTATAAAA
>NZ_JAVWVO010000128.1:0-573 GCF_036666595.1 Acinetobacter sp.
CACTAACAGTAAACGGTAATTGGCGGGTAATTTTTAAATTTGAAGATGGTGATGTCTACATCGTGGATTATCTGGACTATCACTAAGGTGTAGGAGTACGAACTATGAATATGATGTTTAATGCACCACATCCTGGCGAAATGTTGCGGGAATATATAGGTGAAACCCCCGTGACTGAAGCTGCTCAAGCGCTAGGTGTTACTCGAGCAAATCTATCTCGTATTTTGAATGGCCATACAGGTATTTCAGCAGATATGGCGATTCGTTTAAGCGAGGCTTTAGAAACCTCACCAGAGTTTTGGTTGAATTTACAAATGCAGCATGACTTATGGAACGCAAGTCAGCGTCAGCGACCAGTCATAAAGAAATTGGTTCAGGATTTTGCATAATAGAGCGCCGTGAGGCGCTTTATTTGTTTTCTATAGGCTAAAGTGTGTAGCGTTTACTGAGAGAATAAATGCGGTGTAGCGATTATATCTTTTTCTAAATCCATCCAAGATATATAACCACTGGCAATGTCATATACCGCAGGAATCACTCGAGCATCTTGTTCAATTTTAGCCTGATGTTTTT
>NZ_JAVWVO010000129.1:0-169 GCF_036666595.1 Acinetobacter sp.
GGTGGGCGCTGACGGGATCGAACCGCCGACATTCTGCTTGTAAGGCAGACGCTCTACCAACTGAGCTAAGCGCCCTTGAGAAATAAAAATAGCTTCGCTATTTTTATGATACAAGAAAGAAATCTTGCTTGATTCCATTTACTAGCACAAGGGATCTAGAAAATGGGCG
>NZ_JAVWVO010000129.1:262-569 GCF_036666595.1 Acinetobacter sp.
AATGGCGCAGCGGACGGGGCTCGAACCCGCGACCCCCGGCGTGACAGGCCGGTATTCTAACCAACTGAACTACCGCTGCACTTACACAAAGTCACTAATGTGGTACAAACAATATTAAAAATCTTAAGTGGCGCAGCGGACGGGGCTCGAACCCGCGACCCCCGGCGTGACAGGCCGGTATTCTAACCAACTGAACTACCGCTGCACGTAAGATCTTTAACGTAAAGGCTTGGTGGGCGCTGACGGGATCGAACCGCCGACATTCTGCTTGTAAGGCAGACGCTCTACCAACTGAGCTAAGCGCCCT
>NZ_JAVWVO010000130.1:0-564 GCF_036666595.1 Acinetobacter sp.
GCTCAAGCAAATCGTATTCCGGGGGTAACACCTGCAGCAGTGCAATTGATCATGATTACGATCCGTAAAAATGCACAAGCGAAAAAATCTGCTTAATATTTGAAAGTTATTGAAAAAGTCCGCTTTATGCGGGCTTTTTTTTGGGTAAAATCTGCGCAGGGGAAATATACAATAAAAAATAAGGTGAGAGATGTCATTACATTATAAAAGTGGAGAAGAGATTCGCGCGGGTGATGTGGTTATCTGGCTCAATCAAAGTGGTGAGTTTTATCAATTTGATCAATCTATTATGAAAGTTTGGGAGGTTGCTAAAACCAATGATGGAGAGCTGGTTGGGGTGAATTTAATGCCACCACAAGCTGAATCTCCTATGCAGATGCTGAGAGCCTTGGTTCGACCCGAAGATCCTGAGTCATCTTCTGACATTGTGAAAATGAAAGATGTTCCGGGACTCTATACCATTACACGATGGTTTCTACCCTTGGAGCAAGTGTCTAAAAGTTTGGGATTGATTGAACGAATTGAGTATTTTTCTGAGCATGAAACAGGTCATGGAGCATTAAT
>NZ_JAVWVO010000131.1:0-564 GCF_036666595.1 Acinetobacter sp.
TGCAGTTACTGGTTAAAGTGTTATACCATTTTGGATGTTTCGCCAACTGCTTTGATTTACTTAAGTATTCTTCAAAAAGCGCTTTCATTTCAGATTTTGGAATTTTAACGGGGAAGAAATAAACCTGTTCGTTTCGAATATTGCTACGTGTATAGACGATATCTTTCTCATCAGCAGCAATCAAACTCAACTCATATTTTCTAAAAAAACCACCAATAGCAGAGAAACTTTCAGTTTTTTCTTTACGAGTTTCTATCGAAAATACTAAAGGCTTTTGGTCTGAAAAATTAAAGCTCACTAAGGTGTGAGCAATTTCAGGCCCCATCCAATAGGAAGTAATGACATTTATCCCAGTGATGTGGTCGAGATTGTAGCTACGAGTATCCCAGCGCTCATCATATTGAGTTTCTGAATGCCAATTGAAGTTTCGCACATTATGAATGGTGATTACATTGCCTTGCTGTTGATAACTGAAAACTCTAGCAACGTCAGGGCTCCATTCTCGATCTTGTTTTGCAGAAATATTGAAATACCACAGTAAACTGACAATAAAAGCCAAAATAT
>NZ_JAVWVO010000132.1:0-560 GCF_036666595.1 Acinetobacter sp.
AAGATTCAATTAAGTAGTGATATTCCGAATCGGAAATTGTTGTCATGCCGCATTTGAGTTGATGCATTTGGCAATAGCGCATGACATCTTGTTGACTATGTGGATCTGAAGATTTTAGCAAAAATAGATGATCTGATTTATTCTTGAGTGCTCGCTTAAGCATCAATAAGGGCATGGGGCAGGGTTTTCCCATTGCATCTATAATCATCGCTGTATTCGCTAGATCATTCATCTTATTTAATATCCAGTAAAACTTTCTGAAATGTTAGCAAATTTAGCGCCAAACAAAAATAAAATTATTGAATCACAACATAAAGATACTTTTATAAAAACAAGAAATAATCAGTAAAAAAATAGCTAAATTAATAACGCAGATTAATCAAAAAAACAGTATGAATTGTTAGAAACCCGTGTTAAGCTCTTTGCGTATTCAAAATAATGACAACATTTAAATTTGTCTTAAAATTGAATACAGTAATGGATGTAACCGGGATTTTGTTAATAGTAATACAGAATGATTACAAGCTTAGAAATAATAAATATTTTTAAACCTTGTTTAC
>NZ_JAVWVO010000133.1:0-558 GCF_036666595.1 Acinetobacter sp.
TGAAAGCATTTTAAATCCGAAAGACTTTAAATTTACACGCTGATCTGCTGATGCATTAAAATATGCTTTAATCAACAAAACTACAGATAGGTATAGACCAAGCCATAGGCCAATGCTGCTGTGAGTGTCGCCAAAACGATTCTTTTAAATTTAAAATACAATCCTGTGAGTACAATAAAGCCCACCAGCATCGCAAAACTTTTATTTGGAGTTTCGATCAATGGTGGAAGAGTGGCGACAATTAACATTGAACTGATTGCTGCAATTCCAATACTGCCTAATGCAATTTTTAACCATGTTGCGCCACGAGTTTGTGTGTGTTGTTGGCTTTTTTGCAGCAGATAGAATGGACCAAAGCGTGAAGCAAAATTTGCAATACCGACCAATATCCCCACCAAGATAATCTGTAAATCCATTTTAAATACTCACTTCATCAGTTTGCTTTAAAACATAATGTTTAAATAATCCCGCTAAAATCCCAGATGCAATCCCAATAAAAATTGCTGCCGACATGTTGATAAAATAACAGGCCAATGCGGAAACCACTAAAGATACGGC
>NZ_JAVWVO010000134.1:0-556 GCF_036666595.1 Acinetobacter sp.
GTCATTCGCCATGCGGTTGCGGGAAAAGAGTGGTTGTGATTAGTAGCCCATCAAGAGTAAATAATATTATTCGCGCTATGTGTTGCGCTCTATCTCGACCACCTAAGAAACCATGATTAAAAATTAACTGAAGCCGCCTAAAGGGCGGTTTTTTTATGGAGCATGAAAATGCCAGAGGAAAATAAAGAATACCTCAAACATCAATTTACCGCGATAAGTACCCCTATCAGCGTGAATAACGATGACGCTAAAAAGCGACGAACTTTTGATGCTGAAGTCTATAGCGGTGGTTTGATTGATAACCACTGGTACTGGGGGCGTACAGGTGTGGTAATTGACCTAGAGGGTCTGAAGCTTAAGTCTAAAACAGGGTTAGTTGAAGATCATTTTGGTGGTACTCGTGTTGGGGTTGCTACTTCATATGATGTTAATGGCGGCTTTAAGGCTAAAGGTCATTTTCTAAGTAATCCGCGAGCAACGGAGATTGTTCAAGACATTGATGAAGAGTATCCATTTCAAATGTCATGGTGGGCAGATCCCGAGAGTATTGAGGAAA
>NZ_JAVWVO010000135.1:0-555 GCF_036666595.1 Acinetobacter sp.
CTCAATGCTGCATTAGATGTATTTTCTGTATACGGTTTCAATGGTGCAAGTCTGGATGAAATTGCACAATTGGCAGATATGCATAAGTCGAATATTTTCTATTACTATGAAAATAAAGAAGCTTTGTATGTCGAAGTACTCACAACCGTCATGCAAAAATGGCTTGCGCCATTACAATCCTTAGAATCTGAATTAGAACCCACAGAGGCTCTAACACATTATCTGATGACAAAAATTGAAATTTCTCGTGTACAACCTAAAGCATCAAAGCTTTTTGCATTGGAAATTATTCAAGGGGCACCGCATATTTTACCGATTTTAAAAGGCCCACTTAAAAAGCTATTTAAACGCAAAGCCAAGGTTATTTTAAACTGGCAAGAGCAAGGTAAAATATCAGATAAAATTGATCCAGAATTATTGATTATCAATATTTGGGGTTTAACACAGAACTATGCAGATTTTAGCACCCAATTAGAAATGGTCACAGGAAAAACCTTACGTAATAAAAGCATGTATCAACGTGCAATTGAACATACCGTGCATATGATTTTATAT
>NZ_JAVWVO010000136.1:0-553 GCF_036666595.1 Acinetobacter sp.
GTTTTGAAATTGACAAAACTGAACCAACCAAACAATAGCCAAAGAAAATACCGATATTAATTAATGGTTTATCTAAAAAATAATTAGAGATTATTGTCCCGAATGGTAATAAGCCAATATATTCAAAAAATGAGAATTTACTTATCCAAGCACTTAATTTTTTCATAATTCAATAATTAACGATAACCATTATCAATAATATCATAAAAGATAAGTACTTAATATTTTAGATTTTCTAAAATTAACATAATACACCTTATACGAAATGCTCTTTTTTATTTTATATAAGTCATTAGCTTAGCGTGTAGTAAAAAGCCCAAGTATGCATACTTGGGCTTTTTTAATAATTTTTCATGTTCCACGCCTATTTTTTAAGCTATGTTTCACGAAATTTATTAGCTCATATGGATAATTTGATTTTATGGTTTGAAATCAGTTTTTTGATGTAGAGCCTTCAAAATTCGTTTAGCCGTTTCTTCCCTTACACTTTTTGGATCTCGTAAAATCCCACTAATCCAAATCGCAAAAGTAGGATAGTCAGGAAAATTACTTA
>NZ_JAVWVO010000137.1:0-551 GCF_036666595.1 Acinetobacter sp.
AGTGAATTAAAGTTTGCACACCATGTTCTATTAGATACTGCTGTAAGTTTTGTCGATATTGTGTACGAATAACAAATAGATGCCAAACATTTTGTTTGTTATTAATAGCATCACCTTCTACTTTCGGTAGGTGAATCAAGGGGTTATTAATCCCTTCGAGATAATGCTGAGCGATCTTGCGTCTATGAATAATGTCCTGATTTAAAAATTTCAGTTTGATATCAAGCATTGCTGCTTGTATTTCATCCAATCTACTATTTACACCTTTAACTAAATTTTTATATTTTTCATGTGAGCCATAGTTACGTAAAGCCTTTAACATGTTAGCTAGTTCAGAATCATTCGTTGTGATCGCACCAGCATCACCTAAAGCACCGAGGTTTTTACCTGGATAAAAACTAAAACCAGCTGCATCTCCCCAGTTACCCGCTTTAATTCCATTAATCTCTGCACCATGACTTTGTGCTGAGTCTTCTAGTACAAGTAAATTGTTCTTTTGAGCAATTTCCATGATCTGTGGCATTGCCGCAAGTTGTCCATATAAATGTACA
>NZ_JAVWVO010000138.1:0-547 GCF_036666595.1 Acinetobacter sp.
ACCAAATTGATCTTTTACGGTGACTTCTTTTTTTAACATAGATGGATCCTTAATTTAAATTATTTAGAAATTATATAACTTGATTAAATTACTTTATAATTTAACTTAAACATCTGATTTAAAGACGTATAAAAAGTTCTTCCATCTAGGTTCAAATCAACTTCTTTACCTGATTGAAGAAGTATTCGCTTACCCACTTCTATAGTTTTTAACCCATTACGAGTATTTTGTATTTTATTTAAAGGGATGAGCGACACTATAATTTCTGTACCATTTTTTGATTTTGCAATTAAATCGTTTATTTTTAACAACTTGTATCCTATTTCTGGAGGTTTTCTCGATTTGAAAAAACTTTAAAACTAACTTTCAATTTATAAAAAGCACTGTTTAGTGCTTTTTATTACTGTCAATTATTGCTTAGATAGCAACAATATTTACAGCATTTGGTCCTTTTTGACCTTGAGCTACACTAAACTCAACCATTTGGCCTTCAAACAGTGTTTTGAAACCTGAATTAGCAATTTCGCTAAAATGGGCAAAAACATCT
>NZ_JAVWVO010000139.1:0-547 GCF_036666595.1 Acinetobacter sp.
TAATTGTACGTGTCGCTTGACGTTTTAACACATCTAAACCTGCTTGAGCGCGTGCTTCCGCTGCTACAACACCTTTTGCATGATAAACATCACAACGTGCTAAGAAATTATTCCATAACAACACAGCATAGAAAAATGCAGGGTTAATGGTTTTACCCATTTGAATGCGCTGATCGGTATTCTTCGCTGCACGTTCAATGAATGGTGTGATTTCAGTATCAATGTCTGCAAATAACTGCTTCCATACACCAAACTCAATCAACATTGGCATAACGCGATGCAAATGTCCCATTGTAAAAAGCTTTTGTGACTCATCATAAAGACGATGTGGAGACACATCTCTCAATAACTGCGTCATATCTTCAGTAAAGATTTCCAAAATTTTAGGATCAATACTGAAGTTTAATTTTGCCGCAAAACGTAAAGTACGTAACATCCGTACAGGGTCTTCTTCAAAACGTAAGGTTGGATCGCCCAATAAACGTAATGTTTTATTTTTTATATCATCAAATGCATTACAAAAATCTAAAACTTCGCCTTTACGCGG
>NZ_JAVWVO010000140.1:0-545 GCF_036666595.1 Acinetobacter sp.
ATTGGATTTGGTTGCAAATGGCTTTGGTATTTGTATCGTACCTGAAGAATTCTCTACAATTCTTCCAGATAAAGTAAAACTGCTCTCAATAAGTGATAAAAACAATCAATCTGAAGTTAAATTAATTTGGAAAAAAGTTAATGACTTAGTCATTGAAAATTGCGCTAAAACTATTCAGGATTTTTATAAATTAGATTTTTAAATCTTTCTAAAATTAACATAATACACCTTATATGAAATGCCATTGATTTATCTTTTTAAATCAGTATATTGAAAGGTGCCGCCCTGAATCACAGAGTAACAGGGCGGCACCTTTGTGATTTTTTACGTGTCACGCTTACTATTTAATCAAAGTTTCATGGTTATTATTAGTTTCTCTTAAGTTTCAGAATCCAATTATTTCTTAATAAAATACTTCCAATTTGCTTCAATCACTTTATCTGCCATTTGCTCGACTTCTTTACTATTTGCAAGCTGATCAACATATTCAGAACCACTTGAAGCTTGCATAAAAGAGTATCGAAATGTGGCCAAAGTAAAAAGCT
>NZ_JAVWVO010000141.1:0-543 GCF_036666595.1 Acinetobacter sp.
GTAATAATAAAACTAATCGGTGAAGTCGCCAAACCATAGACACTTTCATACTTATCCGTTGCGATTTCACCTTTATCAATTTGATCATCAGGTGTAATTAACTTACGGAAAATGAGTAAATCATATTCTTCCATCGCATCAAATGCGCAAGGATGATCTATATTTAAAATATCTCGAATGTGATATTCATTCAAATGAATACCTGTTGCATCCAAAATCTCTTTTTGCCATTGTTCAGCACGATTCACTACATCTTCACGGGTACAATCAATCCAAATAAACTGTTGTTCCGCTTGGGAGCTGTTCTCTCGCTGTACACAGGTATGGTGTTCATCTTGATGTTGAAAAAAATAAAATGTTTGCATAATCGCAATGATTGTTGGCATTTCTTAATTTACATCATGCCATAAAAAAAGCCCTGAGCAAGCCAAAGTTATCACTTTGACAAAGCTCAGAGCCTTTTTAATCAATTTTAATTCACATGAGTAAGCTCATGTGAATAGGCAAAAGATTAAGCTTGATCTACATCTTTCATTGTTAATT
>NZ_JAVWVO010000142.1:0-540 GCF_036666595.1 Acinetobacter sp.
TGAAAAGTATTGTATATAATGTTCCAAGGAAAAGGATGCTTTAGGCATCCTTTTTACATTTTTGATTTGTAAAATCGATTAACTACAACGAAAAAGTAGTTGCAAATGAAAACACTTCTCATTTATCATTAGCCCACTTTAGTTGTTCTATTCGATGCGCTTGATCTAGAAAATACTTTGTTTTGTAGTTTGAGTCAGTTTTAGGTATTTAGATTCTTATGAGTCACTCTTCCACAGCACCACTTCATACGCCTCCACCAATGAAGAAAAAAGTTATTGCGGCTATTTTAGCGGTAATCGTTGGTCATGTCGGTGTTCTCTGGGCTGTTAGTCAAATGAAAGCACCAGAATTACCTCAAATCAAAAAAGAACCTTTAAAAGTTAAATTTGTAAAGATTAAAGAACCGCCACCGCCTAAAGAGCTTCCTAAGCCGAAAGAACCACCAAAACCTAAACAAGTTAAGATTGTTGAAAAAGCGTTACCTCCACCGAAGAAAGTGGAAAAGGTGGTAGAAGTTAAAAAAGCTGAGACTAAGAAAG
>NZ_JAVWVO010000143.1:0-537 GCF_036666595.1 Acinetobacter sp.
GCTGGCGATAGTTACAAAGACAACCGTGTTGGCTTAATGGCGAAATACAGCTTCTAATCATGTGATGAAATAGTTATCGTTTTAAAACAGGAGCTTTGGGCTCCTGTTTTGTTTGAGTAAGGAAATTTATACAGACTAAATACATTTTGAATATAGACTTAAGTATTAAGCCAGAAAAGAATAAGTGAAATAGTTGGAAATTATTGTAAAAAAATAAAGATTATCTATAAAAAATCTGCATAATGTCGGTCTTTCGCCCATATTGTACTTTTATTGGTTGTTTTTGAGCCAATATGGGGCGGTTTTGTGATTTTTTTCAAAAAACCGTATCTGTGTCCAAACATTATTGGGCATTACGTTCTTTCAGTTTACTCATCGTGTAGAACTGAACATGTTATGCATCAGATCGCTTAGTTTGTTACCAATTTACCCATTGCCTGAATTTCCATACGCAAGACTGAGTTTGTCTCAGATTTACGAAATATCTCTTGAAGTATCAATGGATTCGGTGGCTTATTAGCCAGATAACAAAATCTA
>NZ_JAVWVO010000144.1:0-534 GCF_036666595.1 Acinetobacter sp.
TATGACGATTACGACATTAATTCGTCAAACAGTTGAAGCTGCTGAAAAAGCGTTGGGTTAATATTGTTGTGGTTATTCCTTCTCCCTTTGGGATGAGGAATATTATTCCGCAAGAGGATGAGGGAGATTTATTATATAAATCCTCTCCCTCTTGCGCGTAATAACGCTCATCCTTTAAAAGGAGAGGGAACTTCCATTATAAATAAATGTTCATCACAACTCGACTTATGCAAGAAGTCTATTGTAGCGATTACTCCTTCTCCCTTAGGGAGAAGGTTGGGATGAGGGGTATAAATCCTCTCGCTCTTATGTGAAATAATGCCCATCCTTTAGAAAAAGAGGGAGTTTTCATTATGACCTTAGGCTTATATCGCGTTTTTATGAATTAAACGCTTAACCTTAAAATGAATAAAAATCAAATGAGCTGTACTTTTCAATTTCAAAAAGCCCCTGAACATTTGCTAAAAGCTTTGCATGATGTGATTCCGCATTGTGAATTGATCGCACAGCAATTGCCTGAAACACCAATTTCTT
>NZ_JAVWVO010000145.1:0-533 GCF_036666595.1 Acinetobacter sp.
AAATTCCGAAAAACCAAGCCATATAACATTTACACCTGCTTCGTCATAGTTTTGAGATACAGATCACGTTAAACTAGCCTCATTCTGATAGATAAAAAACCCATGCCAAAACGATCTATAAAAAAGCAACGACAATTTACCCGTTATGGTTCAATATTTGCCATCGCGTTATTGTGCGGCGTGATCAGCATCAGTTTGGCCATTTTCTATCATAATTCCGCCTCTGCCGAAACTTACCCCATCAAAGGTTTTGATGTATCTCACCATCAAGGTGTGATTGACTGGAAAAAGATTTCCCCTCAGCAATATCAATTTGTTTATCTGAAAGCCACCGAAGGCGGTGATTATCAAGACGATCAATTTCAAAATTACTGGATGGAAGCACGTGAACGTGGCATGCATGTCGGTGCTTATCATTTTTATCGTTTATGCCGTGAAGGGAAAATACAAGCACAGAATTTTATTGAAACTGTTCCAAATAAATCCAATGCCTTACCGCCTGTAATTGACTTGGAATATGACAGTAATTGCAT
>NZ_JAVWVO010000146.1:0-533 GCF_036666595.1 Acinetobacter sp.
GATCCTAGCATTATCTCCTGAAAAGAAAAAGCGTATAAAACCTAAAGTAAACATTGAGTTATTTTTATTCTTCGTTATGAAAAGTTAAAAAAATGATTCTAGGGCCAGAGCTGACTTGGAATTTAATGGCGTTAAAGTACCTGCTGGTCATGTCCATGCAACATTAATGGCCGCTTTTGAATTTGCATATGCTCAAGTGATATCAACTGAAGATTATGTTAGTTAAAGATTAAGATTTTCTAAAATTAACATAATACGCCTTATACGAAATAAAAATGGGAGCCTTAAGCTCCCATTTTTTAAGTAATTTTTTCAAATAAGGCTTGGGTGAGCATCTAAAATTCGAATCAATGTAGCTGCTGGTCCAGTTGGATAGCGTCGTCCCTGTTCCCAATTTTGCAGGGTACGGGGGCTAATATGTAGACGTGCAGCAAATTCATTTTGGCTCAAGCCAGTTTTTTCACGTACTTCTTTAATATCAGGCAATTCGAGTTCTGTAACTCGGCTTGCTTTAACTTCTTTACGTTTGATAG
>NZ_JAVWVO010000147.1:0-532 GCF_036666595.1 Acinetobacter sp.
GCTCTGCACTGGCAAATGAAACATGAACTTGATAAAGCTTCGTTTCTTGATCAATTATATGTTGAATATAAACTTTATCACCTAAACTAAGCACATAGTGACTTCCGCTAATTATTGCAACGCCCTGTTCATCTTCTAAGAGCAAGTCTGCATGATGTAGATACCCCACAACGTCCATTGATCACTCCTTATTTTTCGTTATTCATTTCATTATTCACTATTCAGATATGCTTTTCTATAATTATGATTAATCGAAATGTGACAATTTATTCTTAATTTGCTTAGGCTATTTTAGATCATTCAATATTACTCAGATAAAAAAAACCGTTCCTTAGAACGGTTTGTAATTAGGTAATTTGTCATGCGGTGTCGCAATACATTTTTCTGTAATTTTTTGCTTAAACTGATTACGACTTGCTTCCGGATCCGCATCAATTTCAGCGAGTGGAAATGCATAGACTTGTTCAATAATATCTAAGATGAATGTTTTTGTGGTTGCATCTTCAATTTTATCCGCATGTTCTAATGCAGC
>NZ_JAVWVO010000148.1:0-530 GCF_036666595.1 Acinetobacter sp.
ACTGATGTCCGCTTGAATTTGATCCGTCAACTGGTAAGCCACACCTGCTTCAGCACCTGCAATGGTTGCATCGACATTACGCGTGTAAGCTTTCAACTCCTCTTTTTGGTTTTTTGGGTTTTTAGTTTCCACATATTTAACCAAAATATAATCTTGAATTAAGCCTGCATAAACCGAAGCCCATGATTTAAATGCACCCTGTTCATATTGATAACCTGCATCAAACTGTGCGGTTTTTTCATTCTCTAAATCAGCAAAGGTCGTACCTGCACTTTGATGGTATTTGGTACTAAACAATTCCCAATAATCAGGCACACGCTCTACATAACCCAATCCTGCATATGTTTTAACATGTTCCGCAAGTTCACTTTCGACTCGAATAAAACCACTTGGCAAGGTTTCTTTACGCTCTGTATCCGTAGCTAAGTTATCGATCTTCGCTTGATCGACGCGTGCACCTGTCACCAGTTTATGCTGATCATTGAATACATAACTCAGTTCACCGAAAGCCCCATAAGACTCAAATTCCA
>NZ_JAVWVO010000149.1:0-529 GCF_036666595.1 Acinetobacter sp.
GGCGCAATATGGTTCAGAGTTTTTAGGTTTGGCTTTAGTTCATTTTCTTGCAGTGCTTTTACCGGGTCCAGATTTTGCAGTGACCGTAAGGCACAGTGTCCGTTATGGATATTTGATTGGATGCCTAACCGCGATAGGAATAGGCGCAGGGATTTCAATCCATGTTTTATATACCCTTGTTGGGCTAGGCATAATCATTCAGCAAAGTTCATGGCTGCTGTTTTCTTTACAGATTTGTGGAGCAATGTATTTAATCTATTTGGGGTGGAGTTTATTGCGTACTCAGCCCTTTAATTATGATGCTTCAACAGAAAATATAGACAGCCTTCCTTTAAGCAAATGGAAGGCATTTATGACCGGGTTTATGACGAATGCCCTTAATCCGAAAGCGACCCTATTTTTTCTGGCTATATTTACAACCTTGGTTCATCCAACGACACCGATGAAACTTCAAATTTTTTATGGTGTTTGGATGTGTGCAGTCAATGCATTGTGGTTCATGGTTGTTGCCATTTTATTTTCTCGGCCA
>NZ_JAVWVO010000150.1:0-529 GCF_036666595.1 Acinetobacter sp.
TTTTACAGATTCAGGTGCAGCAAAATAACCAATCAGTGTTGACCCATCAGCTGAAGTATAGGTTATTTCACGAGTTTTGATTGCGGCAACCATCTGTTCAATCCTTATATGAATGAGAATGAACTTGATTAAAGCATAAATCAGCAAGATTCAAAGGACTAATTTATGAATATTGGTATTGAAATGTGAGAATTTATGAAAGCCTCAATAAAGCAAAAAGAAGGATTAAAACCCTTCTTTAAGTATTCACTTGAAATGCACATAATAACTTTAAGTTGGCTAGACTTTTCCTCTGGAAATAAAGCCTACAATTGCTAAAATAGCAGCAACAACTAAGAGGATAACCGCAAAGTCTTTAGACATACCCGCAACGCCACCGAAGCCAAACAAACTCGCCACTAGTGCAATCACTGCAAAGATAATCGCCCAACGAAACATAATTCGATCTCCATATTGTTTTTATCAGATTTTAGTATATGCATGTTTTTTCAACAGAAGTGTATTATTGTGTGGCCTAAGTGTGAAAATA
>NZ_JAVWVO010000151.1:0-526 GCF_036666595.1 Acinetobacter sp.
CTGAAAGTCTAGCGCTTTCCTTTGTGGATCATGAACAAAAACGCATAGGTTTTGATCGGGAAGTCATATTCCATAGGCAGGGCTAGTTCCTCCAGGTCAACTTCCGCATAGTTCCCTTCAGGAAGGTTCTGCTGAACAGTCGATTCCACCAGACGGGCTATTTCACGGATGTGATCCATTTCGTTGTTCGTCTGGCACACAGAAGAATCCCAGTCAAAGCTGTAGGTATTCTTTCCAAGACGGCAGGTGACTTTCCCGTAGCCCTTCCCGAAGTTACTCACGGTCATCATTAGCACTGCGCGGCGCATATTAAGCCCTCACTATTTTCAGGGTGTCGCCTTTGAATGAGTCATATCCAGAGCCTGAGCAGTTAGGCGCTAGCATAGAAGCGATTGAGATGATCTTTTTCTGAATACCTTGAACAGTCAAACTTCTGTAGTCATCAGTCGCGGCGACAAGGGCGACTAAATCTGGATATTGCCGAAGCCCGTCATCAACTTTGGCGCTTAAAAACCTTAAGAAAAAT
>NZ_JAVWVO010000152.1:0-526 GCF_036666595.1 Acinetobacter sp.
CAGCAACATGCCAACCGACTAAAGGCACAATCATCATATTGGGACCGGGTGCTGCTTGCGCCATTGCAAACATTGAACTGAATTGTTCCGCTGTCATCCATTCATGAACTGTGACCACTTGATGTTGCATTTCAGGCAAAATTGCATTTCCACCGCCAAAAGCCAATAAAGACAATTGAGTAAACACCAGTGTTAGCGCTAAAAGTACATACATGTTGTTTTACTCCTGATTCATTTGACGTTATTCATTTGGTGTTGTTTGAATGTTAAAACCAACATGTTAATACCTACTAAAATCAACAAGGTTAGTACCAATGGTAATTTAATCAGCAGCATGAAAATAATGGTTAATACGATGGTGAAGTAGGTCAATTTGCTTTTCATTAAGGGTTTAAGCATTTTAAAACCCGTTGCAAAAAGTAAACCCGCGGCAGCCGCTGCTAAACCTTGAATCATGTGTTGTACCAGTGGAATGTCCTGAAACTGTGCGTAAAGTTGATATAGTGAAATTACGATTATGGTCGGA
>NZ_JAVWVO010000153.1:0-524 GCF_036666595.1 Acinetobacter sp.
TTTACTGACACCTGATTGGGAGGTATAAAGTGCCGCAGAAGCTTCAGTTAAATTAAAGTTTTGGCGAACAGTTTCTCGAATAATTCTGAGTTGTTGAAAGTTCATAATAATTTTTCCACATAAGAGATGAGAAACGGTTAAAGCTTCGCAAGGATATTTTAACCGTTCTCAAGATATTATTCTAAGCAACTTGAGTCGTTTGGTCTGCAAATAAATGAAGTTGAGCCGCACTAATCCAAACGGTTTGATTTGGTCTAAATTGATGTAAGTTTGCTTCTTCTACACTGAGTAAAATCTCAATGGTGCGTCCACTACGATCTTGTAATTCAGCAATGACTTTACCTGCAATCCATACCTCACGTATAAATGTCGCTTCTATGGTATTCGGTTGAGGTCGGGTATGAATATGTAATTCATTTGGTCGTGCAAATGCAATGACTTTTCCTTGCGGTGCTTCCAATGATGTCGGTAATTGAATGCGATCATCACCAATACGGATAATACCGCCTGTATGTTCACCTTCA
>NZ_JAVWVO010000154.1:0-523 GCF_036666595.1 Acinetobacter sp.
TACTCAGGACGTTCAGTTATAGTTGTTGGACCAGAACTTAAATTCTATCAATGTGGTCTTCCAAAGAAAATGGCACTTGAATTATTCAAGCCATTTGTAATGGATAAATTAGTTAAAGAAGGTCACGCACATAATATAAAAAGTGCTAAGTCTATAGTTGAAAAAGTCAAACCAGAAGTTTGGGATGTATTAGAAGATGTAATAAAGAGTCATCCGGTTCTTCTAAACCGTGCCCCTACTCTTCATAGATTAGGTATACAAGCATTTGAACCAGTTTTAGTTGAAGGTAAGGCTATAAAGCTACACCCACTTGTATGTACAGCATACAATGCCGACTTTGACGGAGACCAAATGGCTGTCCATGTACCTTTATCAGTAGAAGCACAAGCTGAAGCTAGATTCTTAATGTTATCTATAAATAACATACTTGCTCCTAAAGATGGCACTCCAATAACTACTCCTTCTCAGGATATGGTTTTAGGATGCTACTACTTAACGATAGAAGAGCAAGATTATGCTCCAG
>NZ_JAVWVO010000155.1:0-523 GCF_036666595.1 Acinetobacter sp.
TATTTTCGCTGAATAAATAACCAGTTGTATTCTGAATCGCGTTATCATATTGAAAAGTCAGTCTAAGGGAGTCTCGTATGCCAAAGATTTTTTTAATCTTAGCGTTAGCGACATGTACCGTATTTGGTTGGATGTTTTATCAGTATTCGGTACAACAAGACGAGTTAAGCCAAATTAAAGACTATCAAACGGTATTGTATGAAAAAGCCGAACTCATTTATCAGCAAGCCCAAGATTGGTCGAAACCGATCGATATCAATGTGTCGGATAATCATTTGCAGGGCGATTATAAAGTGATGGCAGACTTTGTCCTGAGCGATATGATTCAAAATGCTGAAGCAAGAAATCAGTATTTACGTGAACTCAAAGCACTGCATTGGGATCAGTTTTTAAATATTGATCGTTTAGAGAAAGATCGGAAACAGAATTTTATCGAAACCGAACAGATGTTAAAACAAGTCCATCTTTTGACGGCCCAGTATCAACAACAAATGCAGCAACGTGAAGAAGATACTTTAGATCG
>NZ_JAVWVO010000156.1:0-523 GCF_036666595.1 Acinetobacter sp.
TCAGAGAGCTCTTGTCGCAAGCGAGTTAAGCAGTCCGTCCAAAGCATGTGAAACCCCTTCATTCTATTTTAAATTTAAAAAAGACCAATCCCCCAGATAAAGGGGTCGCCATTCTAACCAAGTTATCCACATCTGTCATGACTAATTCAGTCCAAACTGCTCAAAAAAGCAACCTTCCGCAAATAAATTTAAATTCAAAGCACTTGTGGATAATGTTTTACACAAGCTGTGGATAAATTATCACATAAACTTATCCACAATCTATCAAATTAATAAAAACAGCAATATCCACAAGCTAAATTAATGTTAATTAATAGAAAAACACGGTTTTCCACACAAAAAATGCCTCCTAATAATAATAATCTTTTAAATTTAAATTTGAATTTATTTATAAGGATCCAGAATTCTGTGGATAAAACACAAGTTATGAATTTAAATTCAAAAACCGAGTAAATTAAATTTAAAAGAATATTCTCTTATGGATAACTTTGCGGATATGCTTGTTGGTAACTATTATTTATAC
>NZ_JAVWVO010000157.1:0-523 GCF_036666595.1 Acinetobacter sp.
TGGGTAAGCTGACTGAAACTAATCGTTATAGTAATACAACTCTTGTTGCACCTTATGGTGGGAAGGATGGTTGGTATTATGAATTCGACAACTGTGTTGCAGGTATCGATGGTACAAAGGCAGGGTGTAGTGATTATAAATTACAAAGTGAGAAAATTTTTGGTACACCATTAGCTATGAACTATCGCTTATATGTTTCAACATTTGATAGCAGTAAACCTGGGCTCTCTGGTGATTGTGGAGCTGGCGTTAAAGGTGAAAGTTTATTAAGTTCATTCTGCTTACCTTATGGTCAATGTAAATCTAATTCAGCTACTGATGGGGGGAGTAGAGGTGCTCCAATTGGTATTGGGATTCATAATGTGACTGTTGGTAATTGTACAGGTGATGATTGTGATGGTGATGGTGATGGTGATGGTGATGGTGATGGTGGTGGTGATGGTGATGATAATAAAATAGCTTCTGCTTCAAACTACTGCGCGAGCACTGGTGGGCGTATGGCGATTAGTGTGACTGGAGGTAT
>NZ_JAVWVO010000158.1:0-522 GCF_036666595.1 Acinetobacter sp.
GATGAAGACTTTCTGGCAAAAATTGATTCTGGAGAATTGAGATTTGGAAAAGGTGATATTTTGAAAGTTAAATTAAAAACTGTGCAAACAATTACTCACAACAAACTAAAATCCGACTATGAAGTAATTAAAGTTATTGAGCACAAAATAATGAAAAAAGAGCAGGAAAATTTAGGGATTTAACAATCTAGTTACTCCATCCAACCCACCCCAGCGGTGGGTTTTCTTTTGTCTATTAAAACATAAAAAATTCTTACAGCTATAATTATATATAACTTAAGATATATTTTAATTGCTTTTCTATTGACTATAAAAATAACTATAGTTATATTTATCTCACAGACATTAAAAAAGCACTCAAGACTTCGAACCCTTTGAGTGCTTTTACAGGAACTGCGAGATCAATTATGAACAAAACCTTATCCCCTTTCAATACCATCAAGATATCTCTTGGTGTAGCTGCTGTAACAATAGGCGTGCTTAGCTGTGGGTTTAAGACCTCACCGCAAGCTGCTCAACCTG
>NZ_JAVWVO010000159.1:0-522 GCF_036666595.1 Acinetobacter sp.
GAGTTATGGGGCATTAGTCATGAAGAAGATACCCATTATCTTCGAATCTTGGTGAAAAAACTCCGCACCAAAATTGGAGATTCTGCGGTCACTCCAAAATATATTTTTACCATTGCAGGCGTGGGGTTACGTTTCCAAGGACAATCCTAAATTGAAAATAAAAAGAGAGTTTGCAAAACTCTCTTTTTGATGAATAAACCGTTTATTTTAAGTTTGGATCGCCTTTTTTCAAGAAGAAACTCAAAGCCAGTTTTTGTACCCAAGTACCATAAGGTGGATAGAATAATTGCGTTGGGAAGAAGCGATGACGAGCAAAAACTGTTTTCGCATGTGATAGCTCACGGAAGCCTTCCTCACCGTGATAAGTTCCCATACCAGAGTTACCAATACCGCCAAAAGGAGCATCATGGTTGACCACATGCCAGCCCCAATCATTAATCGTGACACCACCTGAATGAGTTTGTTTTAAGATGTGGTCACGTTCAGTTGAATCATGGGTGAAACAATAGAGTGCTAGAGGTC
>NZ_JAVWVO010000160.1:0-522 GCF_036666595.1 Acinetobacter sp.
GGTAATCACAATACGATCCTTTTCAATCTGTAATAAACCATCATGCTGCATTTCAACCAATCGTTGAATCACATCAATACGCTCAGGAAAATCCATACTTGGTTCTTTCCAAGATGTTTCAAAAGTACACATCAAATTTAAAATATGCTGACGAATTTTTAAATCTTCAGTATCTAAAACATGCCCTTTAAATACAGGAAGTTCATTATTCTCAAGGCGAGCATAATAATCATCTAAAACCTTTTCATTTTGCGCAAAGCTATACCAGCTATCACTAATCGAAGACACACCGAGCCCAATCATCACTTGGGTTTTAGACGAGGTATAGCCCATAAAATTACGATGTAAAGTACCCGCTTTAAAGGACTGATACATCCCATCACGGTCTAAAGCAAAATGATCCATGCCAATTTCATGATAACCATGCGCTAAAAGTTTGTTTTTACCTTCTTCATATAAGGCACGCTTCACATCATCCTTTGGAACATCGTGATCTTTAAAACCACGTTGACCATTGCCCTT
>NZ_JAVWVO010000161.1:0-522 GCF_036666595.1 Acinetobacter sp.
TCGTTTGTGAGGTGCATTATAGAGAATCTTTACAGCCTGTCAAACGCTTTTCCTATTCTTTTCCGAAAAAAGCGCACGAATGATTAAAAAATAAGTAATTCTTTGAAAAAAACCAGATTTCCGTATTTTATTTAAGCACTTATTGGCATTTTATCATTCATTTTCCAATGCCTGTTCAGAAATATAAACCAATGCCTGTGCTGTAATAAGCTCAAAAAGCTCAATCACATCCTGATTTTTCATTCGAATACAGCCATGAGACATTGGAATGCCCATTGGTTCAGTGTCTGGTGTCCCATGAATATAGATATATCGCTTAAATGTATCGCAACCATCTCCACGATTAAACCCATCTTCTAAACCGTCTAACCATAAAATTCGAGATAAAATCCAATCTCTTTGTGGAAATTGTTGTGCAAGTTGTTGGTTGTACACCTCTCCTGTCGGCTGACGTGCAACAAAGACCGCATTTTTTTCTACGTCTCCACCAATCTTCTGTGCAATTTGATGCCACCCTCTTGG
>NZ_JAVWVO010000162.1:0-519 GCF_036666595.1 Acinetobacter sp.
TCAGTAATCGGCATATGGTCGAAATGAATCACGCCTTTGCTCAGATGTTTGGTTATGAGCGTGAAGAGCTTCTTCATCACTCCATTATTAAAATTTTCCCCAGTATTGAAGACTATGAGAAAGTCGGAAATGATGCTTTGCAAAGCCTATTGCAAAAAAATAGCCTGCATTATTCGGATCAACGCTTTATGCAGCATAAAAGTGGAGAGATTTTCTGGACACATACCCATGGACGTACACTCACCCCTGAAGATCCTTTTCAATTGATGGTGTGGCATTTTGAACGTAAAGAGCAGCATCCGCTGATAAGTAAACAGAAGTTAACCAAACGCGAATCTGAGATTACTCAACTCATTGTAAATGGATTAACCTGCAAAGAAATTGCACGAAAACTTTGCTTGTCACATCGTACAGTCGAGGTTCATAAAGCCAATTTAATGAAGAAGCTAGGTGCTCATTCTAAAAGTGAGCTCAGCTCTAAAATTATTATTCAGAATGGCCTGACCCATTTCTAAGACA
>NZ_JAVWVO010000163.1:0-518 GCF_036666595.1 Acinetobacter sp.
CACTGGAATATGTCGTGCAGCTGGATGGACAAGGACGCTTTAAAGCCAAGCAAGTGACTTATTTAAAAGCCAATCAAGCAAAGAAATTATCAAAAGTATCGAACAGTGTAGACACTCAATCATCATCAAAATTACAGCCGATGCAAATTCTGTGTGTGATTTATATTATCGCTTTGGTTATTTTGACCGCTACAGGTTTGCTGAATAGTCTAGCATTACTTTTTATCAGTATTATCAATGTGATGACCTATTGGTTTTATTCCCAAGATAAAGAAGCAGCTCAGCTTAATCAACGTCGCGTACCAGAGAATACTTTGCATATACTTGCCTTTTTAGGCGGTTGGCCAGCAGCTTGGTTAGCACAACAACGTTTACGACATAAAACACAAAAACAACCTTTTAGAAAGGTATATTTCTGTACTATATTCTTCAATATTTTATTGATTTTATGGTTAATTTCTCCTTTAAATGTATTTAAAGTTTAAAGCTAAACCATCCATGACTTGAGGAATGATAAT
>NZ_JAVWVO010000164.1:0-517 GCF_036666595.1 Acinetobacter sp.
GCTTTAATAAAACCTATGTGGTTGCCCCTGATCTGAACCGATTACAACAATTGCAAATTCCTTTGACTGATTTACAAACCGCCTTAACAGAAAATAATGAAAACCGTGGTGCTGGCTATATTGAGAAAAATGGACAACAGCTAACGGTTCGTGTTCCTGGCACTTTAAACACGATTGAAGATATCCAGAACATCAGTATTGCCAATAAAAACGGCTATCCGATTCGGGTGGCAGATGTCGCCAATGTCTCAATTGGTCATGACTTGAGAACAGGGGCTGCAACCTATAATGCCATGATGATGATGGGAGAAAATAGCCGTACCGTTGCTCAAGCCATTGATGAAAAGGTGCAATCGATCCAGCAATCGCTACCTAAAGGTGTGGTGATTGAGACTGTGTATGACCGTACGCATTTGGTTGATCGGGCGATCAAAACCGTTCAGAAAAATTTGATTGAGGGTGCAATCCTCGTCATTGTTATTTTATTTCTCTTTCTAGGTAATTTCCGTGCTGCGCT
>NZ_JAVWVO010000165.1:0-514 GCF_036666595.1 Acinetobacter sp.
TATTGGTGTAGATAAAGCCACGGTTGCAGAAATTTTGGTGAAGGTTGGTGATACGATTGCAATTGATGACAGTATCGTTTTGCTTGAATCGGATAAAGCCTCTGTTGAAGTGCCTAGCACTTCAGCAGGTGTGGTGAAAAGTATTGCAGTTTCTGAAGGTGATGAAGTTTCAGAAGGTGCAGTATTGATTGAAGTTGAATCGGCTGATGCATCTGCCTCTACTCAAGAATCTGTAAAAGCTGAACCTGCTGTAGAAACTCAAACAGAAGTGCAGCCTGTAGCTGCGGTTGCAGTATCTGCTGCCCCAGCGACTTCGATTTCAACTCAAATTGTAGATGTTAAAGTTCCAGATATTGGTGTTGAAAAAGCGTTAGTTGGCGAAATCTTAGTTAAAGTCGGCGATGAAATTGCTGTTGATGACAGCATTGTTGTCGTCGAGTCGGATAAAGCAACGGTAGAAGTTCCAAGTGCGGTTGCTGGTACGGTAGAAAGTGTTGTCGTGAAAGAAGGTGAT
>NZ_JAVWVO010000166.1:0-512 GCF_036666595.1 Acinetobacter sp.
CTCACCTAGAAACTTCATGCCTGTAGAGTCCATGAGTAGATGCAGCCCATCGCTACTTTTTTGGTAACTGATTGCAATATCAATATGCTTTTGTCTTCTACAAAGCGTGGTGTAATCTGGAGCTATCCAATTTAATCCGCAAAGTTTAATCAGACTTTGCACAAAGCCAGTGACCATACGTAAAGACAGACGGAATAAGGATTTAATCATTAAGCAGCATTGGATGGCTGCGTCGGAGTAGGTTTGATTTCGCCCTTGTTTGCCTTTTGATGGCGCATACCATTGCGTAGCAGGATCAAACCAAATGGCAATATTTCCGCGACTCATGAGTGCTCGGTTATATGCGGGCCAATTGGTTGTGCGGTAGATTTTGTGTGTAGGCTTCTTCATTTGAAAATTATATCGCTGAAAAACCCTTTACAGATAGGTTTGTGCAACAAAGCCGCACAAAACTAGAATATGAAGAACAACATTTTAAATCAGGCCAACAAGATTCATTACTGAACGAAAAA
>NZ_JAVWVO010000167.1:0-512 GCF_036666595.1 Acinetobacter sp.
ATGCGTACAGCCATTCATTTCGCTCTAAGCTCTGCCAAAAACAATATTATTATGATTTCTGGCCCTGCACCAGAGTTGGGTAAATCGTTTATTTCAACCAACCTAGCCACCATTTTGGCGCAAAGTGATAAGCGCGTATTATTGATTGATGCCGATTTACGTCGTGGTTATATGCACAAATACTTTAACTATGATGTGCAACCTGGTTTGGCTGAATATTTAAATGGTCAACACGAGTTAGGCAGTATTGTACGCAGTACTGAAGTTGAAAATTTAAGCGTCATTAGTCGTGGTAAAAGTCCTGCCAATCCGTCAGAGTTGTTAAGTACTCAAAAATTTGCAGAGATGCTCACGCACTTGTCGAGCCAGTTTGACCATATTCTGATTGATACCCCGCCAGTTCTTGCGGTCACCGATGGGATTATTATTTCACAATATGCGGGTGTGAATTTGGTAGTGGCACGTTATGCTAAGACGCAAATGAAAGAGCTTGAACTGACTGTCAACCGCTT
>NZ_JAVWVO010000168.1:0-510 GCF_036666595.1 Acinetobacter sp.
TACCAAAGCTAAAGGTGCCTTCCGGGCTTAAACGGTTTTGTAGCAAAACATTGCCTTTGACAGGACCACGAATATCCATAGGTGTTGCAGCTGTAATTCGGCGGTTGAGATTAGATGACTTATCTACGTTCACCGATTGCGTCGTTGGGTTTTTATTCACTGAAATGACTGAAACACCGTGGCAGTTAATTTCACGGAGTGCTTCATCTTCAACGCGTGGAATTAAGCCAGTTGTAAGCTGAATGTTGTCTTCGCCTAGACCGTGAGTATGACCCGCTGGGTGGAGGATATTTGGGTTGTCGATATATTCGTGGTTCATCACCAACAAACCAGTATCTGATGTGGTTGCATTAAATGTACTATTTTGCATACCAAAGAAAGTCATGCCGTCATGGCACTCACCTGAGCGTAAAGTAAATGAAGCCCCTGTTGGAATCTTGCTGTCATCCCATTCTTCAAGTCCTGAAGTGATAGGGTCGCCTAGTGCATAAAGAACACGTGCTTCATAGC
>NZ_JAVWVO010000169.1:0-508 GCF_036666595.1 Acinetobacter sp.
CCAATACGAATCGGTATGATCATTTTCAGCCTCTTTATGCAATTTTTTAGTTTGAAAAATCTTGTATTCGTACTTTCTATTTCGCTATAGTACGTATGCAAACATTGTGAAAGTATAAGCGATCATGCTGTTGAATACAGAATTTAATCAAACTAAAACACGCTTAGCTGCTCTCATTTTAAGCTGTATCAGCACATCTGCTGTTTATGCTTTACCGATGAGCTGCGAGCAAGCAAATGCTTCAACCTTGAAGAAGTTTTGTGGGACTCAATTTAAAGACTTACGTGCACAATTAAATGAAAAATATTTGACGGCTTATCTCATCACAGATGCACCTATTCGTTTAATCAATGATACCAATCAGTTATGGTTCAACCGTTTAAAGCAATGTAAATCTAACGATTGCTTTCAACAACAAATTGATATTCGCTTAGAAGATTTCAACTTTTACACTTCAATGAATCAAAGTTTAACGCAACATTTCATTAAATATGAGCAAGGCGAAATA
>NZ_JAVWVO010000170.1:0-507 GCF_036666595.1 Acinetobacter sp.
GATTTTTACGACAACAGGTGGAAAGTTTGAAAGTAAGGCGGGGCAGCATAGTTTTGTGGGTGGGGCTACAGTAAATGCTGAATTACCTAAAATGCCTGAGAGTGGAATGTATAGTATGAGATTTGATCTGAGCCAAATTTTTGATCCGAATATATTGAAAAATATGAAATATAAATTAATAAATCATTCTAAAAAAATTGAAGCTGAATATGAGTTTGAGCTGCAAAGCAGTGCACGTGTTTATAGTGACGCTGTTGATAATGTAGAACTCTCATTAGTACCAGGCGCATATTTGACAGAAATTAAAGACTTACCCCCTGAACAAGAGACAGAGTCTTTGGATGAAGATGAAGTTACAGGATGTGGTTGTGGAGAGGAGCATGAACATATACGTAATAATGCAAGGGAGGTTGAATAATGCTTAATAAAAAAAATATTGCTTGTTTAATTTTTGTTTTTTTATCACTAAAAATTTATGCAGAAGATGATTTTAATGTTATTTCGAAA
>NZ_JAVWVO010000171.1:0-505 GCF_036666595.1 Acinetobacter sp.
AATCAAAACCCAGTGCTTAAATTATTACGTAATACAGGTCTAGTGGCTTTTGATGTTATTCCGGGGATTAAGCCTTTGGTTGCCAATTATGCAATGGGATTAAAAGCATGAACCAAGTGAATGAGTCTGTAGAGGTATTGGACGTCGTCATTATTGGTGGCGGTTTGGTTGGTGGTTTAACGGCTTTGTTATTGGCGCAAGGTGGGGTACAGGCCACTGTACTTGATGCAGCACCTATTCTCGATGCTGAAAGGACGTTAGCCGTTGCCAACCCTCGGGTACTTGCATTGAGTCAAGCCACCATTCATTTGTTAAAAACAGTGGATGTCTGGGAAAAGATTGCACGTCAAATGCCTTATACGGGGATGCAGGTTTGGAATAAAAATGGCTATGGTGAAATTAATTTTGGCCATGTCTCTGAAAAATTTCCAACAGCACAGCAAAGTTTAGGTTCAATGGTTGAACCTAGTTTGCTCAATCTCGCAATTCAGCAACAAATGTTAGA
>NZ_JAVWVO010000172.1:0-228 GCF_036666595.1 Acinetobacter sp.
TTTTCACCAGCCATAATTCCTTTAATTACAAGGCTTGAAAAACATTTTACAAGCTATGAAATGAAACAAATTAGCTATCTAAGTACAGGATATGCTGTACGTTTATATGAAATTTTGATTGCTTGGCGCAGTACAGGTCAAACACCTGTTATTGAACTAGCAGAGTTCAGAAAAAAGATAGGCGTTCTCGATGATGAATACACCAGAATGGGAAACTTCAAAGATCGG
>NZ_JAVWVO010000172.1:238-502 GCF_036666595.1 Acinetobacter sp.
AAGCCAAAGAAAGTGGTTGCTGCCAATAGTGAAAGTCCAACTCCCCTTGATCTTTTCTCAAAAATGACCGATGCACAACGCCATTTGTTTGCTAATAAACTGTCAGAACTTGCTGACATGAGTAAGTACTCTCAAGGTACCGAAAGCTATGCACAATTTGCTGTTCGAATTGCTGAAATGCTACAGAATCAAGAGAAATTTGAAGAACTACTACCGTATCTTAAAAAAGTAGGATTTAACGCAAAATAAACTTCATGTTCAGGT
>NZ_JAVWVO010000173.1:0-500 GCF_036666595.1 Acinetobacter sp.
TCAACTCTTGCAAAAAATAGATAATTTCGATCGATCTTCATTTGTTGATCACCAAATCTCCCACACTCGTAAGGCTGATCTTTTATACTTGGAATATCACTAGGTTCTAAAATTATGGCAATAAAGATCACAATACTAATAATTACTGGTGACAATAATAGTAAGACTAAAAAATCTACGACTGTAAGTGGTTTTCTGAGAAAATCTAAAATCATGGGTTGCCTTAGTTGGTAAATATTTAGCTACCTAATGCTTAACATCTAATAAGTTACTAAAATATATTATTGTATTTCCTATCATTATCATTATCATTAAAATTCAACTACTTATTCTTCTTTAAACATAACCATCCGAAAAATTTAAGATAGCTTAACAAACATTTCAACATTCTCTAAATTTGTCCGTTGCCAATTCAGTTGATTTATCTCTTCCATCATATTCATAAGCTATTCATAAATATAAGCTATTTTTTAGACAAAGCCTATGTTTCTTAAACGCTA
>NZ_JAVWVO010000174.1:0-500 GCF_036666595.1 Acinetobacter sp.
CCAAAATCAGCGTGATTTCTTCACGTAAATTTTCAACAGCAGAAGCTTGAACATCACCTTTAAAATCTAAAACATAGACTTTTTGGTTATTTTTCTTTCTTAAACGTGCTTCTTTAGAAAACTGTTGTGTCAGTTGTAAAAGCTCTAGTTTAGAAGACGTTGTTTGCGCAATTCTTTTTCTTTGTTCGTTAATACGTGCATTTAAATGACCAATATGGATCTCTGCAGGTACTTTAGGTAAATGAAATAACATAGAATTTATATTCTCTAATAGGCCTAGGCTTTTAACTTAGATTAGGTCAATAGTAATATTTTTCAATAGCTATTTTTAAATTAAATATTTATCTGTCGAAAGTTGAGTATTTAATAGAACTCATTTTATTAAAGTTTGAGTTTCAAGCTGTCTTTGATGTATCACACCTAATTCCTTTGAAATGAAGAGTACCATGGCATTCGGCTGAGACTTTACGGCCTTGACTAACTGACCATTTTCAAAATGG